>NZ_KB890425.1:0-249091 GCF_000373105.1 Neolewinella persica DSM 23188
GGTTAACTCAATGGAAACCTGGCTGGCATTACCGTTCCACCGGATTGGCATTACGTCCCCCTGTTCGAAAGTTTCTCCACCGTTGGGTTGTGTCACGGTGAGGTTAGCGAGGGGAGCCGGTTCAACGATCTGGAAGGTTGAGTTACTGTAATCTACTCCTGTACCAGTACCGGTCTCATAAATCTTGATACGATAAGCTCCAGTCCTGAAGTTGGAAGGAATACTCCAATTATAGGCTCCATCATTACCCGTACCGTCGACAATTACCTCTTGTACCGTAGTTGATGTACCCCTAGTCAGCTCAATGGAAACCTGGCTTGCGCTACCATTCCATCGGATCTGCATTAAATCTCCCTGTTCAAAGATCTGACCTCCATTTGGTTGGGTAACATTTAAGCCTACTAGCGATTGACTCAGGAAAATCACCAGAACTATAAAAAAATACTTTGCAGGAAAAAAGGAAAATGTTTCAGGTGTCATCTTAATGAGAGGTTTAAACTATTTGTAAACAGGGAGCTAATGCTAACAAACATAAGCTTATTTTTTTAGAAGAAGCTGTGCCTGACCTTAAGAAACTGAGTGCGGGAAGGTACTGGGCTGCTGATTTTGGAAAAAATTATATCAACGCAATTTGCTTTTATCCTTAGGTAAGTAATCGTCATTAACCCAATATTCAACCCAAGCCACAGGCCCGGTAACCTAAAATCCAACCCTGCACCTGCGTTCGCGCCAAAAAAGCATCAAAAGAGATATTTCGTCAAGTTGCTGTAAATCAGTTAGTTAAGGGTTTGTTACCCGTAATTAAACGTTTATAAACGCATATAAACGTAAGTATGCGCATAAATAACGACTAGCGTTTGGCGGTGCCCCCACCTTTGCATCGTCACCGAAAGCAAGGGCTGTCTTATCCGACGTGTTCTGCTGAAGTGGCGTATTACTCATCCGGTCGGCGCAATCCAACCTTCCCGCGCCGACCGCTAAAATGCTTAGTTATGAACGTACGTAACCACATCCACCTCACCGGTAACCTCGGCGCTGACCCTAAAACCGTTACCCTCAGCAGCGGTACGACCGCCACCGAATTTTCCCTGGCCACCAATGAGTACTATCGGGACCGGGATGGCAACCGCCAGACCAAAACCGAATGGCACCGCTTAAAGGCCTACGGTAAACTAGCCGAACTGTTCGATCAGTACCTGCAGCGTGGCAGCCAGATTTCGATTGTTGGCTCCATGAAGTACCGCAAGTGGACCGACAAGTTCGAGCAAAGCCGCACCGCTGCCGAAGTGATTGTCGAAGAGTTCACCTTCCTCGGCGGTGGCAAGCGCAGTGAAGAGGCAGCCATGGCTCCCGCCATGGTGGCCGAGCCCGAGCCTTCCCGCTCCGCAAAGAAAACGACCAGTCGGCGCACCAAAAAAGCCACGGCCCAAACCATCGACGCTTAACCGACACCTGATTACCAACACCTGCTGCTCCGGAGTTTAGCCGGAGCAGCTCATTTTCTTCCATAATGAATACCAGCAATTTCATCAACCTCATCGGCCGGCTTGGCGACGACCCCAAAACAGCCACCCTGGCAAGTGGCACTACCGCAACAGAGTTTTCCCTGGCTACCAACGAGTATTACCGGGACCGGGACGGTAACCGACAGACCAAAACCGAATGGCACCGTGTGAAAGCCTACGGAAAACTCGCCGAGATATTTGATCAGTACCTCGAACGGGGTAAAGAAGTGAGCATTGTGGGTTCTATGCGCTACCGTAAATGGATCGATAAGCATGACCAGACCCGAACGGCTGCGGAAGTAGTCGCAGACTCTTTTTCCTTCATCGGCTCCCAGAACCGAAACGCGGAGGCTGATCGTGGAAATTCAGCGAGCCTGGTTGCCGAACCGCTCCCCGATGCCGCAGTAGCCATTGAGGCTAAATCCCGAAATCGTCGGGCGATGACGGCCGCTGCAGAAGAGCCTATTCTCGAAAGCGCCGACCAGGACCTACCGTTCTAAACGATTATTTCTAATCCTCAATCACTTAACAAGGTGTTGATGGAGGCGAATGTTTTTTGCACCCCATGAGGATTTTTCCACCGATGCACTCATCGTGAATCCGTAGCACGCCTTTCGAAAAAGCGGGGAAAATTCAAGCCGGCCTTTTACCCGTTGGGAGAAGGGCCGGTTGTTTGGTTGGGAAGCGAGAATGGATACTGCGAGGTACTATGGACTATGTCCTACCGGGTATAAACTACTTAACTACCTTAAGACTAAGGTCAAGGCTGGTAGCAGAGTGAGTAAGTGCACCGACGGAAATAAAGTCTACTCCGGTTTTCGCAATTTCCCGAATCGTTTCTAGGTTGATGCCACCACTTGCTTCTACTTCAAACCGACCATTGATGTGGGCTACGGCCTCCGTCAGAATCGGTACTTCGAAATTGTCAAGCATAATCCGGTCTACCTTACCTACCTTGAGTACCTCCATCAGTTCAACGAGATTACGGACTTCCACGGTAATGGGAAGCTCCATATTGTTCTCCTTGAAAAAGGTCTGTACACCCTCGATCGCAGCGGTAATTGTTCCGGCGGCATCAATGTGATTATCCTTGATCATGATGCGATCGTAAAGACCGTCGCGGTAATTGTCGCAACCACCCAAGCGGACGGCCCACTTCTCCAGAAAGCGAAGGTTTGGCGTGGTCTTACGGGTATCCAGTACGGTAACCGGAAGGTCTTCGACTTCAAAAGCGTAGCGGTTAGACAGCGTGGCAATGCCACTCATCCGCTGCATAGTATTCAGGACAAGGCGCTCGGCCTGGAGTAAGGCACGGGAGTTGCAGGTAACGAAAAAGGCTTCGTCTCCTACGTGCATCAAATCTCCATCGTTCATGCGTTGATCGAATTCGGCGGTAGGGTCAACGGCGAGGAAGATCATCTTAGCCACGGCTACCCCAGCTAGTACACCGACGTCTTTTACCAACAGGCGCGCCGTATCCCGGTTGCTGGCAGGTATTGTCGCTTCGCTTGTGTAATCGCCGGGCCCAACGTCTTCCGCCAACGCCTCGTTGATAAACTGCAGAATGCGCTGACGTAGCGTTTCGGTTATTGGTGTATCTGGCATAATCGCTGATTTTGGCCGCAAAGTTAGTCCTTTTAATGGCACGAAACCATAGGTTGTCTTTGATAGCTTTATTCTTATTACATTCACACTTATTTGTTTGAAAACTGTTTCTTCTGCAATTATGTCTTCCCCTGACCGAAATAAGGTGGATATTCTCGACCGCTCCGTAGCTTACCTAAAGGGTATCGGACCGGCAAAAGCGAACCTGCTGGCAGAGGAATTGAATATTCATTCCTTAGGTGACCTATTACATGCCTACCCATTTAGGTACGTTGACCGGACTAAGTTCCACCGCATCATTGACATTATTCCCAACGAAGGCGCTGTACAGATAAAAGGTAAACTTAAAGCACTCAACGTGAAGGGAGCTGGTCGGGCGATGCGGCTGGTGGGTAGGATACGGGACGACAGCGGCGCCAGCCTGGAATTGGTCTGGTTTCGGGGAATTAACGTATTGCAGAACATGTTCGTCGTTGGTGAGGAATACATTGTATACGGCCCGGTGCAGGAATTTAATAGCCGGCTTAGCATTACGCACCCGGAAATGGAATTGGCAAGACAAGCCCCGACGGAAGTCGCCACCTTTGAACCGGTGTATTCCAGTACTGAAAAATTGAACCGCCGTGGCCTTGATCCGCGGGGACGGCGAAAACTGATCCGGGCACTCTTTCTGGAACTTAAGCAGGCGGATTTGCCAGAGATCATTCCTGCTTATCTGATGCAGGAACTTAGATTGATGGCCCGTGGACCAGCACTGCGCGCTATTCACCTACCCGGGAATCAGGCGGAGCTTGACGGCGCCCGGCGCCGTCTTAAATTCGAAGAACTCTTCCTGCTGCAAATGCGACTGCTTCAGCTGAAGGTCGTGCGGGAGGAACAAGTGGCCGGTTACAGCTTCGGGAGCATTGGTAGTATTTTCAATGAATTCTTTCAGACCAAACTCCCCTTCGAATTAACCGGTGCTCAAAAGCGGGTATTGAAAGAAATTCGTGCGGACCTCGGCCGCGGTATTCAGATGAACCGGCTGCTTCAGGGCGATGTAGGCTCTGGTAAAACGATGGTCGGGCTGATGTCCATGTTGATGGCGCTTGACAACGGTTTCCAGGCCTGCATGATGGCGCCAACTGAAATTCTGGCCTACCAGCATTATGAATCCATCACCGAATATGTGGAGGGTATGGATATTACTGTAGCCTTCCTCTCCGGAAGTATCAAAGGAAAAGCCCGGAAGGCCATTCTAGAAAGGCTGCTGGCTGGAGAAATTGATATTTTGCTTGGCACCCACGCTTTGATCGAACCATGGGTGGAATTTAAAAATCTTGGGCTGGCCATCATTGATGAGCAACACCGCTTCGGAGTAAAGCAACGGGCGAAACTTTGGGTAAAAAACAAACCATACCCTCCCCACGTCTTGCTAATGACGGCCACCCCTATTCCGCGTACGCTGGCAATGACGGCTTATGGTGACCTTGACGTTAGTGTGATCGATGAGCTACCACCCGGGCGGACTCCGATACAAACCGTTCACTTTACGGAGCATCGGCGCCAGCGGGTTTTTGGCCGCATCCGTGAAGAAATAGCCAAGGGACGACAGGCTTATATCGTTTACCCCCTGATTGAGGAAAACGAAAAACTGGACTTACTGGCGCTGGAAGAAGCTTATGACGAGATGCGGGATAAGTTTCCACCACCAGAATACCAGATCAGCATCGTTCATGGCAAAATGAAACCTTCCGTCAAAGATGCGGAAATGCAGCGGTTCAAAAACAAAGAAACGCACATCATGATGGCCACCACGGTGATTGAAGTCGGGGTGAATGTTCCGAATGCCACGATCATGGTTATTGTCCATACCGAACGTTTCGGGCTTAGCCAGCTGCACCAGCTTCGTGGCCGGGTTGGCCGGGGAGCGGAAGAGTCTTATTGTATTTTATTGTCAAGTGTGAAGCTGAGCAAAGAAAGCAAGGAGCGGATCAAAACCATGGTGGATACGACCGACGGATTTAAGATCGCCGAGGCAGACCTTCGCCTGCGCGGACCTGGGATGATCGATGGGACCCAACAGTCCGGGCTTTTACAAATGAGGATTGCCGATCTGGCAAATGACGGCAGGATACTTTCCGTCGCCCGAGACCGGGCCAAAGATATTCTGGAAACTGACCCCCGTCTGGAAAAGCCGGAACATCAGACGCTGAAAATACATCTCGATCGGTATATGAAGGGGATAACTGGTTGGGGGAGGATTAGCTAATAGTCTGCTTGATAACGAATGGTTAGTTAGCCCAGCCTTGCATTGTACTCCGAATTTCTCCTTTCCGCGCGAGTACTCGTACCATTCTCAAGCGGAGAAAAGGAGTGGAGTAGTTGCGCGGAGAAAAAAGAAACGTAGTAGGAAAGCCTCGTAGATGATATGGCAAATTACCTCGAGAGACGACTAGCGATACCCGGACGTTCGTCGAAAACAAGTAGGTACCCGATCCTGAAAGACAACCAAATTAAGGCTTCACCCCTTTAATAGGTACCTTACGAATTCATAAATACCAAAATAATGAACCAGAAGAAATTCATGACCTTAGGCATCGTCGGCTTTTTCCTGCTGATCGTGCTCATCATGTTCAGCAACGCGACTTTTCTGACCATCGACTCCGGCGAACGCGGCGTGCTGTTCCGGACGTTTGGCTCAGGCCTCGATAAAGAAAATATATATCAACCCGGGTTCCATATGGTGGCACCCTGGAATACTATGTTTGTCTACGAAGTCCGGGAGCAACAGCTCGAGGAAGAAATGGAGGTGCTCTCCAGCAACGGTCTGAACATCAAAGTGGACGTTACTGCCCGTATCCGACCCAACTACGATCAGATCGGAAACATCCACGAAACTTTTGGCAGAGAATATATGCAACGGCTCGTTCGCCCGGAAGTACGTTCCGCCGTCCGCCAGGTCATCGGTAAGTTTACCCCCGAAGAGCTATACTCCACCAAACGGGACGAAGTACAGACCCTGATCACCGAAGAACTTACCAACGTGCTGGCCAAAAACTACATCGACCTGCGGGCCATCCTGATCCGGGACATCGAACTCCCTGAAAAAGTAAGGACCGCCATTGAGGAAAAGCTAGAGGCTGAGCAGGGATCACTTAAATACGAGTACATCCTGACCCGCGAAAAGCAGGAAGCGGAACGGCGCCTCATTGAAGCGCAGGCCAAGGCCGATGCCAACCGTATTCTTTCCGCGAGCCTTTCCGAAAAGATTCTACAGGATAAGGGCATCGAGGCAACCCTTGAATTGGCCAAATCACCCAACAGTAAAGTGATTGTTGTTGGTGGTAGTGATAACGGCGGATTGCCATTGATTCTTGGTGGAGGGAATTAGTAGACTAGTTCAGTAGTCCGAACAATTTAGACTATGAACTACGGACTTCTAAACTATGAACCAAAAAAATGCTCCAGGCAGGGAGGGTGGCTTTAAGCTTCCTTCTACGCCTGGAGCATTTTCTGTTTAGGGCAAACTAATTTGCGACAAACATCGTTTGTAAAGTACTTTGAAAATAAAAGTATTTAGACAAATGAAGAGACGCACCTTCCTCAAACGTGCCCGGCAACTTACCGGACTCGGCTTACTGGCCGGCGTATACACCTGGCAGGTGGAGCCTTTCTGGCTGGAATTCGTGAAGCGCAAACTTCCGATTCAGCATTTACCAGACCAATTGGTGGGCAAAACCCTCATGCAAATCAGTGATATCCACATCGGGAACCGATTTGATCATCAGTTCATCATTGATTCATTTCAGGAAGCCGCTGCTTATGATCCGGATATTGTTGTTTATACCGGTGATTACGTGAGCTACGAAACCGAAGAACAGATTGACCAGCTGCGGAAGGTGATGAAATATGCAGTTAAGGGAAAGCTTGGTACGGTCGGTATTCTGGGGAATCACGATTACGGAAAAGGCTGGCAGGAAAAGGGTGTGGACAGTGCGATCTGTAGCGTGCTTGCCGGCGCCGGTGTTCAGGTCTTACGTAATGAAAAAAAGCTCATTGGCGGTTTAAATCTAATCGGTCTGGACGATCTGTGGGGAACTAATTTCGACCCCGCTGCAGTATTAGCTACACATGATGCAGATCAGGCTAATCTGTTGCTTTGCCATAATCCCGACGTTTGTGATATGGATGTCTGGCATGGCTACCAGGGATGGATACTGGCCGGCCACACCCACGGCGGGCAGTGCAAACCGCCCTTTCTGAAGCCACTCTTACTTCCAGTAAAAAACCGAAGCTACACCGCTGGAGCCTTCGACTTGGGCGATGGCCGGCAACTGTACATAAACCGGGCTTTGGGGCACAGTTTCCAGGTCCGGTTTAATGTTCGGCCGGAGGTGACGGTGTTTGAGTTGATGCGGGCTATTTAATGACAAGCACCTGGATTAACTCTCAGGGCCGGAGGTCCGTCTCTCGTAGCGAGGGGTGACCGCCGATCCGAAGGATCAAGAGAGCCCATCGTTTTCGTTTACCACAAACGAATGAAGTGAGTACCCCCATGCGGTAGCCTACCTTGTTGCCACTACCGAGACTGAAGGCCATCTACCAAGCAAAGGAGCACCGCGACTTTGCTTCTAATACCTGCAACTGCGGCCGCGCCCCTAAAAACGCCCCCCCATACAACCCAAGTAGTCCCCCGGTCGTTTGTGTAATTAGTCCCAACAAGCTGGGAGAGGACGTTCAAAGATCATCTTTCGGCGCGCCTCACGCAGGAACTAAAGGTATCGAAGCCGACTAACTTCACACCTTTTTGATGTCTTTGTTCCGAAGGTCAACTCTTTTCTCCAATTTTTCACCTTTAGTTCCTTCGTGCTCATCATGCTAAAGTGGCTCCTCATTCTCCCCATCCGGATTTACCAGGTGACCCTGTCGCCCTTACTCGGTCCTAACAAATGCCGGTACCAACCGACCTGCTCCTCCTACGCCATCGAAGCCATTGAGGAGTGGGGTATCCTGAAAGGGAGCTGGTTGGCCGCCAAACGCATCGGCAGTTGCCACCCCTGGGGGGGCTTCGGCCCCGATCCGGTGCCCAAAAAAACGAAACCTGATCCGGCAAAGAATTTGGAGTAACAATGATTTCCTAACAAGCGCTTACCTTAGCATTCCCAAAAAACTTCCCCATGTTGTTGCGTAAACTATCTCTCTTCGCCTTTTTCCTCACCCTGAGTCTCAGCACTTTTGCCCAGGGCATAGAATTTTTCCACGGTACCTGGGAAGAAGCCCTGGTCAAAGCCGAAACGGAAGGCAAACTAATTTTTGTTGATGCCTACACCACTTGGTGTGGTCCCTGTAAGGCGATGAGCGCCAACGTATTTCCGCAAGCTGAGGTAGGCGATGTGTTCAACGCCAATTTTATCAACGTGAAACTGGACATGGAAAAGGAAGAGTCTGTGGCCTTCCGGCAAGTCCACCGCGTTCGGGCCTACCCAACCTTATTCTGGATAAACGGCAAAAACGACGCAGTCCACATGAGTGTTGGTGGAAAACAGGTGGCTCAGCTCATCGCCGTAGCCAATGAAGCCATTGCTAAGCAAGACGATCTGCCGGCCCTGACGGCTGAATGGGAGGCGGGCGACCATAGCCCAAGCTTAGCCTTCACTTACATCCGCGCGCTCGTCCGCCGGGGAGAGAATCACCTCCGGGTAGCTAACGACTACCTCCGCGACCAGCAGGACCTGACGACGAAAGAAAACCTCAACATCATTCAGGTGGCCGCCACCGAAGCCGATAGTCGGATTTTTGACCTGCTGATGCAAAACAAGGCAGGAATCGTAGCGCTCAATGGGCAAGAAGCCTTCGATGCTTCCGTCCAACAGGCCGTAAAAGCCACCAAGAAAAAGGCCATGGAGTTCAAAGACGCTTCTTTGCTCGAAACCGCCGTTAAGAAACTCTCTGCCGTAGACCCCGCCGCCGGTAAATTGCTGGCTCTGGAAGGCGGCTACGAAATGGCCGCCATTGGTACTGACCTGAAAGCCTTCACCAAGGCCATGAAAAACTACCTCAAAAAAGGGGTGGATGGAGATATGGTCCGGATGCAATCAGTCTATACGGTCGCCGCAGCATCCAAATTTATCGAAGATCCAAAGGTCCTGGAGATGGCCATTGATGCCGGAGCAACGGCAGCTGCTGCCGATGAAGCCACCGGCTACCAGCAGTATTATCGCATTGCCGATTTCTTACTAAAGCAGCGTAAAGCCGATATGGCCCTTACCTACGCCAATCGTGCGTTGGAGACCCTGCCCGCCAACAAGGCCAACTACGAACGGGCGATTCAGGGCTTGATCAAACGCATCGAAGAAGCGAGATAGTTAGTTCATAGTCTGCAGTTCAATAGTGCGTAGTCTAGTTACGTGTGTAGGGACTATGAACTTCAGGCTACTTCACTATAGACTATTGAACTACCTACTAGAAACTACTTCACTACCCCACTATTTACGACTAACTACCTGATATACCTTGTACCCAGACCTCTCCTACCTCTTCCACGACCTGCTCGGCACCGAGCAGGACAACTGGCTCAGCATTTTTAAAACCTTTGGTTTTTTTCTGTTGTTGGCCTTCCTTGTAGCCGCTCAGTTGCTAAAACTGGAGCTGAAAAGGCGGGAAGCCATCGGCCAGCTGGAGGCGACTACAGTAATGGTCATGCCCGGTAGCGGCATTACCATCTGGGACTACCTCTTCAACGGGGTGTTCGGGTTTATTCTGGGCTATAAAATTCCCTACGCTATTGCCCATTTTTCTGAATGGCAGCAAGACGCGGCTGGCGTACTGCTTTCTACCGAAGGTTGGTGGTGGAGCGGCCTGCTCGGGGCGGCGGCTTTCGTAGGTTACTACTACGCGCAGGATAAAAAGCCTTTGGCCCAAACCGAGGCTTACGAAGCAGACGTTTTTCCCAGTAGTAGGATCGGCCCAATCACAATGATGGCTGCCCTTGGCGGAATTCTGGGTGCGAAAGCCTTTGCCATTCTTGAGTACATGGACCGGTTTTTGGCTGATCCCTTAGGCGTATTGCTGAGTGGTGATGGGCTGGCGATCTACGGTGGGCTAATTGGCGGAGCAATTGCTGTTTACCTGTATCTGCGTAAGTACAAGATTAAGCCGATCCCCGTGCTCGATGCCGTGGCTCCTGCCCTCATTGTGGCCTACGGTGTTGGCCGTATTGGCTGTCAGCTTAGTGGCGACGGGGATTGGGGAAAGGCCGCAGGTGCTCAACCCGATTGGTGGTTCTTACCCGACTGGGTGTGGAGTTTCCGCTTTCCGCACAATGTTCTGGGCCGCGGCGAGGTCATCCCCGGCTGTGATTTGGAGTATTGCACGCAGTTGGCCGAAGGCGTGCACCCCACCTCTGTTTACGAAACGGTGATGGCCTTCACCATCGGAGCCATTCTTTGGTCGCTGCGCAAGCGGCTGACCAGCCTACCGGGCCTTTTGTTTTCGATCTACCTTTTCCTCAATGGTGTTGAGCGCTTCTTTATTGAGTTCGCACGTATCAACGACCGGTACGATGTGCTGGGCATTCCATTAAGTCAGGCCCAGATTATCGCCATCTGCTTCATGCTGGCGGGCTTGGTTTCCGGGTGGTGGTTCATCAGAAGGGCGCGGACGCAGGATGCAGGGTAAGGGTGTAAAGAAGCAAAGGGAGGCGCTGTTGTTCCCCGGTACTTGTGCCGGTTGATTAAAATAAGGCACAAGCACCAGGGAATAAACTTCTATCTTACTAAACCTACTATGAAATACTGGATCAACAGGACTCCCAAAGAGCATACCTTCATTGTCCACGCTGATAAGAAGATTTATCGCCTTCGGGCAAAGCCCGAGGAAATAATCGATATCCGCCAACAATTGGACAAAGGTCGTGTCAACGATAAATTTATGGGCGTGCCGGAAAGCTACCTGCGCTACGTCGAATTCCAGGAGACGGAACCGGTCCTAAGTTTACACTACGGAAAGGAGACAGAAGATAAGATCCTGGTTTCAGATCTACCACTCCGCCGGGAAATATTCGAATACTTCCGGGCACATACAGGCGAGCACACCTATGAGGCTAAAAGGAAAACCCTCTTTGCGAGAATTCGTAAACCGGGTATTGCCCTGCTGGTCCTCTTAATTTTTGGAGGGGGTGTTGCTTTTTTTATCCGGGAAGCCATGCAGGGTAATTACTACACCGTTGAAGGTAGTAACCCTGGGATAATGGGCCTGTTTATCGGTCTGGCGGAATTAGGCGTAGTGTTCAATGCGCTTATCTTTTTGCCACTTACCGGACTTTGCCTTTACCTGATGATGCGGGCATCGGAGAAGAATGGGGTGGTGGAGCGAATTTTGTATAAGAGATATTGAAGTGCTTTCTCATTACACCCCAGTGTAAACTATCTTTGCCGCTTACAAACTCCCCCCAACGATGAAATTTGGCGTAATCCTCTTTCCCGGCAGTAACTGCGACGACGACATGGTACACGTACTCGGTACCGTTATGGGCCGCGAAACAGTTAAACTGTGGCACAAAGACAAGCACGCCCTGGATGACTTTACGACCGACGACTGCGTCATCGTTCCTGGTGGGTTCAGCTACGGCGACTACGTCCGTGCCGGAGCCGTAGCCCGCTTCAGCCCCATCATGGAATCGGTCATTGATTTCGCTAACCGGGGAGGTTACGTCTTTGGCATCTGCAACGGTTTCCAGATCCTCTGCGAAGCTCACCTGCTACCTGGCGCGTTGCTACGTAACCGCGACCAGAAATTCATCGCCAAAAACTGCTACCTCCGCACTGAGACAAGCAACAGTGCCGTTACTTCTGCTTTGGAAGTTGGTGACGTGATCAACATCCCCATCGCCCACGCCGAAGGTCGTTACTACGCTGATGAAGAAACCATCGCTGGCCTAATCGCCAACGACCAGATTCTCTTCCGTTACACCGACGCCACCGGAGAAGCGACGCCGGAGGCCAACATCAACGGCAGTATCCAAAACATCGCGGGTATCTGTAATGCCGGCCGTAATGTATTCGGTATGATGCCTCATCCGGAGCGCGCCAGCGAAGCACTTGTGGGTAATACCGACGGCCGGGCCATCTTTGCCGGGATGATTGAGGTAATTGAGGGGGCTACAGTTTAAGCCGGTTCTCAAAAAAACGAGTGCGATGTCGAACTGCTTTAAAGGAGACGTCGAAGGTTTTACCTCACTAACGCCTTACCTGTACAGGACAGCCCTTATGATAGAATGATATAACTTACCCTTCATGAGTTATAAAGATCAAAACACCTACGACGCCATCGTCATTGGTACCGGAATATCCGGCGGAATGGCGGCCATGGAACTCTGTCGAAAGGGCCTGAAAACCCTGGTGCTGGAGCGCGGCCGGGACATCAAGCACGGCGATTACCCTACGGCAAATCTGGATAAATGGGAATTGCCCCACCAAGGGCGAATTCCTGAAGAGGAGCAAGCCCGCGACTATAAATACCTCAGCCGGAAGAGCTACATCATGGAGCAGGGAGGCATCAATCACTTTGTCAAAGACAGCGAGCATCCTTACACCGAGAAGAAGCGTTTTGACTGGATCCGGGCGTACCAGACCGGGGGACGTAGCCTGGTGTGGGGCCGGCAGTGTTACCAGCTGAGTGACCTGGATTTTACCGCCAACGCCCGGGAGGGTGTCGGCGTCGACTGGCCCATCCGATACAAAGACCTGAAACCCTGGTACGACTACGCGACCAGATTCGTCGGCGTGTCTGGCCGGGCCGAAGGCCTGGCGCACTTACCCGACGGCCCCTTCCAACCGCCGATGGAGCTTAATTGTGTCGAGGCCCACCTACGTGACCGCGTCAAAGCGACTTTGGGTGGTCGGGTGGTGACCGAAGGGCGGGTCGCTCACCTGACGGCCTACGACCCCGACGTCAACCTCGGTACCCGCGGCAACTGCCAGTACCGTAATCTTTGCCGCCGCGGCTGTCCCTATGGCGGCTATTACAGCAGTAACTCCGGCCCGATCCCGGTGGCTGAGGCTACTGGTAACATGACCCTGGTCAATGGCGCTGCCGTACGGGAAATTATCTACGATGCGGATAAAAAGCGGGCCACCGGTGTCCGGGTAAAACTGACGGAGACGGGGACTGAAACGGAATACTTCACTAAGGGCGTGATTTTCCTCTGCGCCTCTGCGCTCAACTCCGCCGCCATCCTGTTGGCCAGCAAGTCGGACACCCAGCCCAACGGGCTGGGAAACGACAATGACCAGGTGGGGCGCAACGTTATGGACCATCACCACAGCGTTGGTGCCAACGGACAGTTGGAGGGTTTTGAAGACAAATACTATAAAGGTAAGAAGCCCAACGGCTTCTACATTCCTCGTTTTGTTAACCTTGGTGACCGAGATAGCAAGCGGGATTACCTTCGGGGCTTCGGCTACCAGGGCGGCGGTAGCCGCCGCAATTGGCAACGGCTGGTCCGGGAACTCTCCGTTGCTCCAGGACCAGCACTAAAAGAAGCCCTCGCCGAACCCGGCGGTTGGAGCATTGGCATGTCCGGTTTCGGAGAATCCCTGCCTAATCCCAATAACCGCGTCACCCTCAACTACGACAAACTCGACGCCGACGGACTACCCACCCTGATCATGGACGTCGCCTTCGGCGAAAACGAGACTGCGATGCGTAAGGACATGAAAACCTACGCCATGGAAATGCTGGAAGCCGCCGGGGCTAAAAACATTAGTCCCTTCGAGCAGGAAGTCTATCCCGGCTATTCCATCCATGAAATGGGGTCAGCGCGCATGGGCCGTGACCCCAAGACCAGCGTACTCAATGCCCACAACCAGGTATGGAACTGTCAAAACCTCTACGTGACCGACGGTGCGGCAATGACCAGTGCCAGTTGCGTTAATCCCAGCCTTACTTATTTGGCATTAACTGCCAGGGCGGCGGACCATGCAGTGGAGAGTTTGAATCGGCGGGATATTTAGGGCGCGCGCGGAGCGAATACTCAATTGTTACCTTGGACGAAGTCCTGGGTAACGAACAACCGGTATCTGGATATGTCGCGTAGCGCTACGGTATACCCACAAGTTTACATTAGCGATCCAGACCGCCGTTTCACACCTCCGGGGGCTCGCGGCTGCGCCAGCTCGACACCTCGGAGGCGTAAAATCATGGACTGTGAGGGACTATTTAAAGAAGAGTATAGACCATAGCGCGCAGCGTCGTCAGAGTTTTCTGGAGTTAACTATATGTTAGAACGGCGTGTAAATATTTGTCCCAGGCAATTCCAGAAGTAATCGCTCTGCGACATAGTTTCAGGTGACAACGTGATATCCACAACCCCCCTTGCTCCTTAAACCCTTTTCCTGCACCCGCGTCCTCCGCCAAAAAAACTTACCGAATCGCGACAAAAACCCGGTGTTTTTCAACAACAAAGGCAAGTTGATTTATCTTTATAAAGTAATGCAACCTCGCCACTACTCCCAAACCTACCGCCGCCTCCGAGACCTCGATCCCGAGGATTACCAGCGCATCATCCGAATGTACGAGGAACGGGAGGACGAGATCGGACGGCTCGACGTACTGGAAAATTTCGAACTCACCGTCTACTACGTCAATGCACTTTTTGCCACCGGTGCTTACCGCCAGCACCTGATGATGGTGGACCTGGTGATTGAAGGAAGCATACGCCACAGCATCCAGGAGGTGGACGACATTGAAGGCGACGTTTTCGAATACCTTCTTTTCCAAAAAGGGGCCAGTGCCTACCGCCTGCGGGATTTTGCGTTAACCACCCACATTGCCAGAGAGCTTATTCGGATAAACCCTAAAAGGGATCACTACGCTCGTTTTCTCCGGATTGCGTTGTTCAAAAGCCGGCCACGCCTGCTCCAGTTTGGCCGCGCCAGTTTCATCCTGTGCATTTTGTTGGCTGCATTTATGATCACCGTCAACCTGATCGTTATTGCCAATTTTCAACCGATATATGAGCAGCCGGTACGTATGGCTACCCTTGCCGTTTTTGGGGGTGGTTGCATTGCGCTTATGGCGACTTACGGCTTCGCGTATTGGCGTGCGCATTGGGAAGCTTTCGGTTTTCAACGGCAACAACCGAACAAATAGCTTAAATTGACGCTAGAATTAATATAGAGCACACAGGAATACGCTAACTTGTGGTCTGAACTTACCTTGTAAATTAAACTTAGCAAAAAATGAGCAAACCCACCTTAGTAATCCTTGCCGCAGGTATGGGCAGCCGGTACGGCGGCCTCAAGCAAATTGACGGTGTTGGCCCCAGCGAAGAAGGCATCATCGAATACTCCATTTACGACGCTATTCGCGCCGGCTTCGGAAAAGTAGTTTTTGTCATTCGTAAAGATATTGAAGCCCCATTCCGGGAAAAATTCGACGGTAAGTTTGGCGATCAGATCGAAGTGGCCTACGCCTTTCAGGGTATGGACAGCTTTGTTCCGTCTGACGTAGACTATACCAAACGCGAAAAGCCATGGGGTACTACCCATGCGATGCTCGTAGCCAAAGACGTTTGTAACGAACCTTTTGCCGTCATCAACGCGGACGACTACTACGGCGTCAAGGGCTTTCAGAAAATGGCCTCTTTTCTGGTGGCTGAAGCCAGCCCGGAACTGTTCAGCATGTGCGGCTACGTCCTACACCGTACGCTTTCCGATCACGGTACAGTCAACCGGGGTGTTGCCGTAGTTGCCGAAGATTACCTCCTTAAAGACGTGAACGAACGGTTGAAAATTCAGCGGGGTGAAGACAAAAAAGTATCCTACCTTGGTGAGGATGGACACCGGTATGAATTGAGCGATAACGACGTCGTTTCCATGAATTTCTGGGGCTTCCATCCCTCGATTTTCGAGACCATTGAAAAAGGATTTGCCGAATTTGCGCGGGCCAACAAAGACAATCCACGTGCGGAATACCTCATTCCAGAACTCGTTGATGGAATGATTAAAGACGGTTCCGCTAAAGTGAAAGTTTTGGTAACTGACGACAAATGGTACGGGGTAACTTACCAGGAAGATAAGCCGAAGGTGCAGGAAGCTTTTGCGTTTTTGGTTGCGGAGAATACTTACCCCAGTCCGCTATTTTAGTCTAATAACGCGAATCAAGAGCTAAAATAAGTACTTAACTGTTGAAACAGTCGCGTCAGCAATCAAATGACGAATAATTGAAGGAGAAAATAATTGAACGGTACTTGCGGTAGCGTATTTTTTCCTTCAATTATTCTCTCACTCAATTATTAGCTGAATCCCAAGCTAGTTGTAAAGTAAAAAGACTCACTTTAGCTCTTGACTCGCGTTTAATAGTTGAAAGTCAAATAGTCGCTACCGCAAAAGGAGTTCGCTATCGCTCGTAAGAGAGGTAGTAGCCTCACAAGCGGAAAGCGGGCATCTTACACGGGGCTACAAGACTATGCTTCCGGCCTAAGGCTGGTAAGCCATTCACTCCAACTCCCCGGGTAAAGCCCCGGCATTTCGCCAAAAGCGTAGGTATAGGCGAGAATATTGTGGCAGGCGGTAACGCCCGAACCGCAGTAGAAAACATTCTGATCCGCTTCGTCGACAAGTTCGGCGAAGCGGATTTTTAGTTTTTCCCGGGACTTGAACTTGCCGTCGTGGAGATTCTCGGGCCAGGGTAGGTTGATGGCACCGGAAATATGGCCGGCAACGGGGTCAATGGGTTCCTCTTCGCCGCGGTAGCGGGGAGCTGTACGGGAGTCGATCAGGCGTTGGGCCGGGTTTTTCCGCATATTGTCGACTTGGGCGCGGTCGCAGGTGCGAAATATAGGCTTAGAAGCAAGGTGTGATGCGGCGGATACTTCCGGAAAAGCCGGTGCGCGCTCTCCCGTTTCAAGTGGTTTTCCGGCAGCTTCCCAGGCCTGGAACCCGCCGTCGAGTACGGCAACGGCTTCGTGATCGAGGGCGCGCAGCATCCACCAGAGGCGGGCGGCGATGCCGCCACCCTTATCGTCATAGCAGATCACCTGGGTGGTGGGCTTCAGGCCATAGGTGCTGATTCGTCGGGCAAAGTCCGCCATATCCGGCAATGGGTGCCGACCGGTTTTACCGGGGATGATCTCACCGGAAAGGTCCCGGTCGAGGTGCAGGTAATAGGCACCGGGAAGGTGGCCGGCCAGGTAGGCTTCAAAGCCGAATTGTGGCGCGAAGAGATCGTGGCGGCAATCGAAAATCAGTCGGTCAGCAGCGGGGAGGTTGGCCAGCTCTGCAACGGAAATAATGGTGGTGTGCATTGGTCAAAGTTAGTTACTAACTGGAGATTTGGTCCATCATATACATATAATAAAGAAGCAAGCACATTTACAAATGTGCTTGCTTCTTTGACGAGAGAGAATGTCGGAACTTATCAGCGGAAGCTTTATTCCGTGGTAGCAGCAGCTGCCAGATTACTCAAAGCACCGGTGATGGTCGTTAATTGCTCCAGGTTCGTGTCCAGGCCATGACGGCGCGCCAAATAAGCTGGATCATTATAGATTAATTTGGTGGTACCGTCGGCTGCTTCATAGATCAGCATCTTTTGCGGGAGGTCTATGCCTACGCTGCGCTGATTTTGCATCAGAGGAGTACCGAGGTTAGGGTTGCCGAATACGACTAGTTTGGTTGGGCGCAGTTCCATCCCAACTGATGCGGCATTAGCCTGGTGGTCCAGTTCGGCAACGACAATTAGGTTAGGGTTGGCGTTGAGGGCGGCTAACAACTGGTTATATACGGTATCAACCGGTCGATTGCTGGTCACTTCGATGATCCCTTCATCCAACACCACGTTATTGTCGTCGGCCGTCTTAATGGTTTCTCCGCTGGCATTCTCCGCGAAATTTTTCAGTGCACCGGCGATCATGGGGAGGGTGCTAACGCTTTCTACACCGTGCCGTTTACCGAGGTAGTCGGTATTGTTATAGGCAACGATAATGTCGTCATCGCTTGCCTGGTATACCAGCATTTTCTGAGGAAGGTCAAGACCAGCACGCTGGTTCGCTTGCATCAGCGGAGTCCCGAGATTCGGGTTGCCGAAGAGTACCACACGGGTGGGGTCCAGGCTCAGCCCTGCGGTGGAGGCGTTGTTAGAATGATTGACTTCAGCTACGATGCCAATGGCAGGGACACCATTCAGCGCGGTAATAATGTTTTGATAGGTCGTGGCAAATTCAGCATTATCGGCTTCTGTGTAATTCAGGCCTACGACGTCGTCGGGTTCTTCGTTGTCAAACAGGTTTCCGTCATCATCATCCTGGCAGGCAGCAAAGGAAAAAACAAGCACGAATAAGAGAAGGAATTTAAAGCTTTTCATTTGGTAAAATTTACGGGGTTCAGGTTTATAACCCGAACCCCGCAAGTCTTTGTTCGCTATCGGGTATTTGCAAATAGCCCGTTCTACTTGAACAATCGGTTAGAAACTACTTCCCGGATTCTCCTTCTCACTAAGAAACTGCTCCGTCTTGGCCCGTTCTACTTTATTGTAGAGGCGTTCAGATTCGTGACGGTCCCTGGTCACCTTGGCCAGCGTGAAACAAGCGCTGACGGTAAAGACGAAGCCCATGGCGAGGAAGCCCTTTGTAGCCAGTGTGCTTTCTAGGAGGACGATGCCGGCGAGGGTACCGCAGGTAGCGAGGACAAAAGCGATCCAAGCCATGTTAAAGAAAGACTTACTGTTGGAATGGTCGATGATGGTGTGACTCATTATTCAGTGTTTTGCGTGGTTTAGCACAACGGCCGCTCCACTGGTTCGGGGCAAAACTCCGACCGAATTCTGTTAAGAGTGGGAGGCGATAGATAAATAGGGGTGAGCTTTCGACGAATGTTAGCGAAAATTCGCTAGAGGAGTAAATAAAGACTTCCTTTGCTCATCGAAAACGGTTATTGCATCCTGCGCCCGCGCCACGATTGGACGTTCGCTTCGCGAACTCGGTAGTAGGTAAGCTACCGCGTGAGGTAGCACACTGCCTTCGAGGGCAATCCATTCGAACGAAGCTAGCACAAACGTGTCGGAGGAGGCGCTGAATCGCCAGTTGGAACTGGCGCGTGGGTCCGCGCTTGAGCGGCGGGTGGACCGGCTGAAGGAGAAGTTGATTGCTGGGGGGCTGATTGGTATGCTTATTGAGGGGGGGGCAAGGCATTTATGTCCCATGCGTAGCGGCCGAGACAATTAACCTTAATTACTCCTTTTTACTCTATTATCATTGACCATACTTTAAACGCTGGTCTTACTTAATGAGTAATTTACGATAAATCTGTTTTATTCCGTTGTCCACTCTAGCGATTAAAACCCCTTCATTTGATGTTAAAAAATTCAAACTAAGAATGTTTCTTCCAGTGGAAACCGAATAGTTCTGACTTAGAATTATTCTCCCCGTTAGATCAAAAATTGTGATATTAATATCTTCTATACTTGTAGAAGTGTAGTTTAAGTTGAATTCACCAGATTCACTCGGGTTAGGGTAGAAGTTACCAACTTGTTCGTTTTCTCCTTCTAAGATTAAGCTTACCACTTTGCTGTACTCAAATTCACCGTCGAAGTCTAATTGTTTTAAGCGATAATAGGTTAATCCAACCTGAGGGTATTGAATTTTGTAGGTGTAGTTTTTTAGCGTAAGGGTTGTTTCACTTCCCTTTACCTCTCCAATTTTTTGGAACTCACTCCCGTCTCTACTCTCTTCAACTTCAAATTTATCATTGTTTAATTCAGAAGCTGTTTGCCAATTTAGGGAAACAGTTTTTTCTGTGACATCTATCTCGAAAGAATACAAATCAACGGGTAAAGTATTCGAACAAGAGCCTGATATGAAATTTGATGTCGATCCATTTAGATTAAAATTAATCAGCGTTCCATCCTTATTTGGTTGGGCAAGATTATTCAGGTTAGTTATGCCGGAATTGTTGGCACCTGCAAGACCTTGGTTGAAGTTGAAATAAGTAACTAGGTTAGCTTCATTTCCATTAAGTTCGACGTCCTTTGAAGATTCAATCTCACTTTGCGATTTTACAACTTCCCAGATTCTGAAATCGTCTAATTTTCCATTGTAAAATGCAGTTGCTGAAATTGGAAATCTATCGTATTCCTGTCCCAATGAGAATAAGTCAGATGTTTGAGTTTCAAAAATGTAATTTCCTGAACCATCTAGCTGACCATCAACGTAAAGTAAACATACTCCATTGTCGTAGGTAAAGGCAATGTGATGGCATTTGTTATCACCAATAGGAGTGGTTCCAACTATGTACTGATTCGATCCATCATTTATGTATACAACGGCTGCATCAGCTACACCGTCAATAGGTCCTGCGCATCGAATTAAAAACCTATTTCGATAATCACTGGAATTTACAGAGTAGAAGACATTATAATCGATATTTTGTTGAGCATCAAACTGGACCCAAAACTCAATCGTAAATTCATTTAGACCATTTATATCTTGAGCAATTAAACTTAAATCAACATAGTCGTCAGACTCAAAATGTAAAGAATTGTTAATGTCTTGAGCAATTATACCATGACTGATACAAGCTAGCATGAAAATGTGCAGAAGGAAGGATTTCATTGTAAAATAGGGTTGTTGTATGGTAACAATCGTGATCAAATTTGTTATGTGATCTTATGGCCACAATAAAGAAGGTGAATAGCAGTCAACCGACATACGCTGCCACACACTCAAAATTACCAAAAAAACACAACACTCCAGCCCCAAAAAAAATAGAATAAATAATAAAGTTAGATAGTTGCAGGAAATATCCAGCAACCACACAACCTCTATAGTCTTATTGTACAGTGTCGCTCTAATCCACAATCATCCCCTCTCCCACAAGTTCCTGCTGCACCATATGCTCCGGCAACTCCCGGTATTCATACTGCTGCGTCCGCAATTGAGGCCGGAAACCAGCTTCCTGGATCGCTTCCTGAATACCGTCGGCCGTAAAGCGCCAACGCGCACCAGCGGCAGAAACAACATTTTCTTCGATCATAATGGAGCCGAAGTCGTTGGCACCGGAGTGGAGGCAGAGTTGGGCAACTTCTTTACCAACCGTGAGCCAGCTCGCCTGGATGTTGGTCACGTTCGGCAGCATGATGCGGCTGAGGGCGATCATGCGGATGTACTCGTCACCGGTAACGGTGTTACGGGCGCGTTTTATCTTTTTGAGAATGGTGTCTTCGTCCATGAACGGCCAGGGGATGAAGGCCAGGAAGCCCTTGGCGTGGGCGGGTTTTTCGCTCTGCACCTGGCGCATGCGCACCAGATGGTCCATCCGTTCCCAGTTGGTTTCGATGTGGCCGAACATCATGGTCGCGCTGGTGGTGATGTCCAACTGATGCGCTGCGCGCATCACGTCCAGCCATTCTTCGCCACCACATTTTCCTTTGGAAATTAGGCGACGCACCCGGTCGCTCAGTATCTCCGCTCCGGCACCCGGCAAGCTGTCCAACCCGGCTTCTTTCAAGGCTTTGAGCACATCGTAATGGCTCTTATTTTCCAGCTTAGCTACGTGGGCGATCTCGGGTGGGCCGAGGGCGTGTAACTTCAGGTTGGGGTAAAGTGCCTTCAGTTCACTGAAGAGTTTGCAGTAGTACTCCAGGCCCAGGTCGGGGTGGTGCCCACCCTGCAGCAGCAGCTGTTCACCGCCAAAAGCGAAGGTTTCTTCAATCTTCTGCTTGTATTCTTCGATGGTGGTGATGTAGGCCTCGTCATGGCCCGGCCGACGGTAAAAATTGCAGAACTTACAGTTGGCAATACAGACGTTGGTCGTATTCGAATTTCGGTCAATAATCCAGGTAACATCCTTTTTCGGAACAGACTGAAAGCGCAGCTGATTGGCTACGTACATCAGGTCGGCCGTGTCGGCGTTCTCAAGCAGAAAAACGCCTTCTTCAGCGGTGAGCCATTCTTTATTGAGGGCGCGTTCTAGCAGATCAGGAGCAGTCATGGACATCGATTTAGGCTATTGAAACAACAAGGGGAGGTACTGGTTGTGTGAACTTTCATTTTTCACTGAAAGTTTTTTTGAGGAATATTCAAGGTGAGAGATTAAGAACAGTTAGAACGGCCTGTTTTGCCGGAGACCTTGTTCGCTCTTTTGTCCACTTTTCCTGCACCTGCGTCCGCGCCAACTTACAACGGAAACAAGACCATTCAATTCGTCTGACTGAAAGGCAAGATCATCAAGCTTAAATGCGGGGTTAGACTCAGAAAAGAAACCTAGTCGCTCAAGCCAATAACAAAAACATCGCTGGCCGCTTCTGGAGTTCCGCGCCCACCCCTTTCTTCCAGTCTTTCACCCTACCGGTGAAGATAAATTCGCTTTCCAGGGTCAAATCGCAGGCAACGGAGAAGAAGGTTTCGGGGTGCAGGTTTTCGAGAGCAACTTCCACGGTGGCCTGGTTGCGGTAGGGGGCTTCGATCCAAAGTTGGGTAGTTTTTGTTTTGCGGCTGTCGGCTTCGATCCTCCGAAGGTCCTTGGCCAGTTGTGGGCGTTTGGGGCTGAGGTAACCGTGGAAGAGAAAAGACTGACCGTTGAGCCCGGCGGCCATCACACTCATCAGAATGGCCGAAGGACCAACCAGGGGGATGACCCGAATGCCGAGTCGATGGGCATGCAGTACCAACTTCGCTCCCGGATCAGCGACCCCCGGCGCTCCCGCATCGCTCAATAACCCCACATTGTACCCGCGCGCCGTCGCCTCCAACATCTCGGGAAGGTCCCGCGCTTCTGTCCGTTTATTAAGGTCGTAATATTCGCATTCCTGAAGCGGAACACCCACTTCTTTCAGGAACTTTCGGGCCACTTTTCCGGTCTCTACCACGAAGTGGCGGATGGGCAAAATAATGTCGATCGTAGCCTGCGGTATGGTGTGCAGGGCGTTTTCGCCGAGAGGAGAAGGAATGAGGTAGAGGTGGCCTTTCATGGCGTAAAGGTAGCAGGAGAGAATGGGGAAATAAGAGAATGGGAGATTAATTGAAGGAGAGAATGACTGTCGCTGCTGCCACTCATTGCGCTGTGCTTATTCGCCGAGGTGAGCAAACACAGTTTTGCGAACGGTACCTGCGGCAGCTATTCTACCATTCTCTAATTCTCTCATTTCCTTTTTAGCGAAAATTCGCTAAAAATTCCCGACTTTACACTTTTCAAGAAAAAGCTCATGTCCATATCTCAACAATTCGATCTTACCGGCCGTGTGGCCGTCATTACCGGCGCCTCCAAAGGCATCGGCAAAGCCATTGCCCGAGGATTGGCAGAACAGGGCGCAAGCGTCGTCGTCAGTAGCCGGAAACAAGAAGCCGTCGACGAAGTCGCCGCAGAATTTCGGGCCGATGGCTTCGAAGCCACGGGTATCGCTTGTCATGTAGGGGATGAAGACCAGCTTAAAAACCTGGTAGATAAAACCACCGAAAAATATGGTGGGGTAGACATCCTGATCAATAACGCAGCGACCAATCCCGTCTTCGGCCCAATTGAGCAGATGACCGGCGAGGTGTTCGACAAAGTCATGAACGTCAACGTTCGGGCCTGCATGCTACTGGCCAACCTGTGTAAGCCCAGCATGGCCAAACGCGGCCACGGTTCCATCATCAATATTGCCTCGGTAGAGGGCATGAAGCCTTCTCCAATGATGAGTATCTACTCCGTCAGCAAAGCAGCCTTGATCATGTTAACTCAGAGCCAGGCCCGGGAATGGGGGAGCGACGGAATCCGCAGCAATGCGATCTGCCCCGGATTGATCCAGACGAAATTCAGCGCCGCACTCTGGCAAAACGAACAGATACTGGACCACTTTGTCAGCCAAACTCCTGCAGGACGAATGGCGCAGCCAGAAGAAATGGTTGGGCTGGCCCTTTACCTCGGTTCCAGTGCCGGAAGTTTCTCTACCGGCGGCGTGTTTACGGCCGACGGTGGGTATATGATTGCCTGAAATTAGTAGGTAGTCTGTAGTCGATAGTCTGTAGGGCCCGTCAAGCCTGCAACACGGTACTACTCACTATTAACTGCGGACTTCTACGAGCGCATCGGACAAAGTACTACCCACTACCTACTACTTACTACCTACTATTATGTACGACTACATCATCGTCGGTGCCGGCTCCGCCGGCTGTCTGTTAGCCAACCGCCTCTCGGCGGATCCTGGCAATAAGGTCTTACTGCTCGAAGCCGGCGGACCGGTCCGAAACCCCAACATTATCATCCCGGCGGGTTATCCTAAGCTGCACCGAACGTCGGTAGACTGGGGCTACTGGTCTGAACCCCAGGAGCAACTCCTGAACCGAAAGATATACTTGCCCCGGGGTAAGGTGTTGGGCGGCAGCAGTTCCACCAATGCCATGGCCTACGTACGCGGTAACCGGGCGGACTACGACGACTGGGCTGCACTTGGCAATGCCGGTTGGGGCTACGAGGATATCCTGGCTTACTTTCGCCGGCACGAACATAACGTCGATATCGACAACGATTACCATGGCCATAACGGTGAACTCAACGTCGAATTTCCGAGCCGCTACCGCTCCCCTTTCGCCGCCGCTTTTGTGGAAGCCTGCGTGGAAACCGGATTTAACCGTAACGACGACTATAATGGGAGCCAGCAAGCTGGTGCCGGCTTATTTCAATTCACCATTAAGGACGGTAAACGCCACTCCGCCTACACCGCGTTTCTGAAGCCGGTCCTGTCACGAAAAAACCTGACGGTGCTGACAAATACCCAGGTCCGCAAAATCCTGATCGAGGGAGATCGGGCCGTCGGTGTATTTGCCGGAAAGCCGGGGAGAACGCCGCAGGCTTTTCGTGCAAGCCGGGAAGTACTTCTTTCTGCCGGTTCCTTTGCCTCCCCGCAATTACTGATGCTTTCCGGTATCGGAGATCCGGAAGATTTGAAACAGCATGGAATTGATTCTACGCGGAATTTGCCGGGGGTAGGAAAGAACTTACAGGACCACCTGTTCGTACCCATCGGCGCTCTATCAAAACAGCAGGAAGGGCAGAACCACTACGTCCGCCCGTTATCGATGACCCTGGCAGCGATCGATTATTTTCTAAGGGGAAAGGGAGTGTTCAACAGCAGCCCTTTGGAGGCCGTGGCCTTCGGCTCCACCTCCGTCAGCCCGGATCGGGTAGATTACCAATTGCACTTCTCCTCCTTCCACGTTGGCGAGGGCTACGACTCAGATTTCCATAATTATAAAACTTTTCCGACCGACGGAGATGGCTTTTCCATCCTTCCCTCCCTGCTCCGGCCGAAGAGCAGAGGAACCTTGCACCTGCGTTCGCGCCACCTGAACGACCACCCGGTGATTCAACCAAACTTCTGCGCGCACGAAGATGATCGCCAGGTACTGATCGAAGCTACCAAAAAATCAATCGAAGTAATGGAAGCTTCCGCCTTCGAGCCTTTCCTGAAACGTCGCTTTTCCCCACCGGACATCAGCTCGGATGATGCCATCTGGCTTCATATTCAAAAGCAAGTAGAGACAATATATCATCCCGTCGGGACCTGCAAAATGGGCCACGACGATATGGCGGTGGTCGACGATCAGTTACGCGTACACGGCATAGAAGGCCTTCGGGTGATCGACGCCAGTATTATGCCGACGATCGTGAGCGGGAACACCAATGCACCGGTTTATATGATTGCTGAGCGGGGGGCGGAGATGGTGCTTCAGGCTGAGGCCAGAAGCTGAAGTCGGACAACTTTTTATTGGGTGAAAAGCGTAATCTTAGTGACACCAAAAATAATTTATGGCCGCTGAAATATCAATTCTCGGTCGGGTCATCAGTTTACTTAGTAGCCAGCCTACTGATGAAGCGATTATTGCGCTCAAAGCAACTGAAGCTGAAGAAGAACGTGTTGATTACCTTGCCAACTTGAAGAATGAGGGGGCAATTATAAAAGAAGAAAAGGAAGAACTCTACAATGCACTCTTAGCGGAGTACGTCATCGGGATTGCTAAGTCTAATGCGTTTGCCAGAATGAATAGTACCGTAAATTGAGGAAGCAACCCATTTCAAAAGAACTGAGGGAGGATAATTGCTAATAAGCAGTTGAAAGTATAATACTACTCGAACCATGAACAGAAGCCTATTCCTTTTTTTATTCGGTCTGGCAATAATTACCGCCCTCATTTTGCCCCGCATTTTCAATTGGCCGGATTCCATTCAGATACCAGTAACCGGATCAACGATCTTCTTATTCATACCGTTACTTTACGTATGGCGGATGATTTATCTGGGGTGGACTAAACAGGAAATAATACATCATTTCACACCTTTTAAGCTAAATAAAAAATACTGGGAATTATTCTTCGGAGATGATCGCCTATAGTTCTAAGTATTGTATACCGAGAGGAAAATAAAAAAGCCCCAAAACAATCAAGTTCCGGGGCTTTCCAATTTTATCCATCGCAGCATAAATGCTGCGGAACAGTTAACTCAACCGCTCAAATATCCCGGCGATACCCTGACCACCACCCACACAGGCAGTTACCATACCGTAGCGCTGATCGCGGCGGCGCATTTCGTCGAGGAGCTGGATGGTGAGCTTAGCACCGGTACAACCTAGCGGATGACCCAGGGCAATGGCTCCGCCGTTGGGGTTCACTGTCTCAGGATCAATGCCCATTGTTTTGATGACGGCCAGCGCCTGGGTGGCGAAGGCTTCGTTCAGTTCCGTCTGCTGGATGTCGCCAAGCTTGAGGCCAGCCCGTTCGAGGGCCTTGGGGATGGCCACACACGGACCAATACCCATGTACAGCGGATCCACGCCACCAACGGAGCAAGAGGCCAGGCGGGCAATCGGCTCCAGGCCCAGTTTCTTGACCATCCGCTCGCTCATCACGAGGCAGAAGGCGGCACCGTCAGACGTTTGGCTGGAATTACCGGCGGTAACTACCCCACCCTGTTCAAATACGGCGCGCAGACGGCCGAGGCCTTCCATGCTGGTGCCGCGGCGGACACCTTCATCCATTTTTACGGTGTGGCTGGTCTTTACCATCTTACCGTCTTTAACGAAAATATCTTCTACCTCAACGGGTACAATCTGTCCGTCGAAATGACCAGCGTCGATACCGGCGGCAGCTTTCTCGTGGCTGCGCACGGAGAAGGCATCTGCCTGTTCCCGTGTTACCTCGTACTTTTTGGCTACGGCCTCTGCCGTTTTACCCATGCTGACGTGGTAATTAACGTTTTCCATCGTTGCCTTGTAGCTGGGGGCGAGTTTATAGCCCGTCATCGGGATCTGGCTCATGCTCTCTGCGCCACCGGCTAGGTAAATGTCGCCAAAACCGGCCTTGATCTTACCCACCGCCATAGCGATGGATTCCAGACCAGAGGCACAGTAACGGTTGATGGTAATGCCGGGAACTTCTTTGCCAAGCGCTCGCGCAGCAATGAGGCGGCCGACCTGCAGGCCCTGCTCCCCTTCCGGGTTCGCACAGCCGACGATGACGTCGTCGACCAATTTCGGGTCCAGATCCGGCACCGTGCTCATCAAGTGCTTGATGACATCAACGGCGAGATCGTCGGAACGATAGTTTTTGAATCCTCCTTTTTTGGCACGGCCAACGGCGGAACGGAATCCTTTTACGATATAAGCTTCCATGGTTGAATGCTTGAATTGTTGAATGAAAGAATGAGTGAATAATGAGGCGCGGACGCCGGTGCAAGGGAAGGATTAAAGAGCGGTGCCTGTGCGGCATTCACTCTTTCCTCCCTTCACTCATTCACTAGTTGCGCAGTGGCTTATTGTTCTGAAGGGTATACTGAATCCGTTCCAGCGTCTTCTGGTTGCCCAGCAGACTGAGGAAGGCCTCGCGTTCGAGGTCCAGCAGGTACTGTTCGCCGACTTGTTGCGTCTGCGTCAGTTCACCTCCACAAAGAATATTGGCTACGTGTCCGGCGACGATGCCGTCGTACTCAGAAATATACTTGCCGAGCTTGAATTCGTTGATGGCCGTGTAAAGGGCGGCCAGGCCGGCACGGCCCAGTACGGTAATGTCTTCACGAATGCTCGGGGCCACGTACTCACGGGCAAGCTCAAGAACCTTCCGCTTGGCTTCGCCAATATTGCGCTGCAGGTTCGTTTCCACAAAGTCTTTGCCTTCGATCAGGTACCCGAAGTCAAAGGCTTCGCTGGCTGAAGTAGAGACTTTGGCCGTAGCGATGGTCTGGAAAGCATCGATCAGCGTTGGCATCATCACGTCGCCTTCGAAGAACTTATCGGAAGCGCGCAGCGCCATCTCTTTTGTTCCACCGCCACCGGGGATCAGGCCAACACCTACCTCAACGAGGCCGATGTAGCTTTCCGCAGCGTAAATGCCAGCATCGGCGTGCATGCTGATCTCGCAACCACCACCAAATACGTAGCCCTGCGTTGCGACCACTACGGGTACTTTACAGGTTTTGATCTTCATGTTGATCTGCTGGAAGCCGTCGATCAACTTCTCCAGTTCGTCAAACTGCTGGCCCATGGCCATCATACCGACGTTCATCAGGTTGGCACCTACGGTGAAGTTCTTGGCGTTGTTGCCGATCACGATACCGGCCCAACCTTCTGCCTCTGCCTTATCAATTGCGTCAGACACCGCCTGACCAATGTCGTAGTCGATGCTGTTCGACTTGGAGGTGAACTCAACGCACATTACCCCGTCTCCCAGGTCATGGACCGTGGCGGAATCGTTTTTGATGACTGGCGCACTGTCACGTAGCGTGTCCAGAATGATGTAGTTCTCCAGGCTGGGGACGGGCTTGTAAGCTTTCGTCGCCTGATCGTAAAACATCCGTTTTCCACCTTCGACCTTGTAGAAAGTGTCGTGGCCATTCTCAGACATTTCCTTCACCCAGTCAGCAACCTTGCCACCGTTTTCGGTGATCATTTTAATGCCGTTGGCAAAACCGATCTGATCCCAGGTTTCGAACGGTCCGTATTCCCAGAAATAGCCGGTGCGCATAGCATCGTCGATACTGTACAGGTCGTCAGCTATTTCGGGAACCCGATTGGCCGAGTAGGCGATCAGGCCAGCGTAGTATTCCCGGAGGAACTTGCTTTCCTTGTCGTCACCGCCTACGATGGCTTTCATCCGACGTCCCATGTCGTCGATCATCTTAGCTTTTCCGATCTCCGGTCGGGGACGGGTAGCTGGCGCATATTCCAGCGTTTTCAGGTTCAGGGCATGGATAATGCTCTTGCCGGCTTCGTCACGTTCACCGGTCTTCTTGTAAAAACCCTGACCGGATTTATTGCCGAACCATTTATTGTCGAGCAGGTGCGCCATAAATTCCGGCTGCTTCTTACCCTTTACCAGCTCGATGTACTCATCGTCAGAGACATTGCTCATCACAAAGCCAGAAACTTTGGCACTTGTATCTATACCTACAAGATCTTGCAGGCGATAGGTCGCGGTATTCGGTCGCCCAATGAGGCTGCCGGTAATGGCGTCTACTTCTTCGATGGTCATGTCGTACTTCACCGTTAGGTCCATCATCTGTACGCCAGACATGACGCCGATGCGGTTGCCGATGAAACCGGGAGTGTCTTTACAGAGCACCGTCTGCTTACCGAGATAAACGTCGCCGTAGTGCATAAAGAAGTCTACCACTCCGGGGTCAGTATCCTCATGCGGGATGACCTCGAAAAGGCGTAGGTAACGCGGCGGGTTGAAGAAGTGCGTGCCGCAAAAGTGCTTGCGGAAATCGTCAGACCGTCCTTCTGCCAGCATCGTGATCGGGATACCTGAAGTGTTGGAGGTAACCAAAGAACCCGCTTTCCGGTGCTTATCCACCCGTGCGAAGATTTGCTGCTTAATGTCGAGGCGCTCAACGACGACCTCGATGATCCAGTCAGCGTCGCCGATCTTTTCAAAATCATCATCGAAATTCCCGGTGGTAATATGGCTGGCGAAGTCTTTCTTGAAGAGTGGTGCAGGCTTAGATTTCAGGGCCGCAGCGAGTGCTCCGTTCACCTGGCTGTTGCGCTTCACGGGGTCCTTCTTTTCTTCTTCGGATAGGTTGAAGGGGACGATGTCGAGCATTAATACGTCAAGGCCGATGTTGGCAAAATGACAAGCAATGCCCGAGCCCATTACGCCGGAGCCTAAGACGGCTACTTTCTTTATGCGATGTTGCATGATCTGGGTTGAATAATAAATTTAGCGAAAATTCGCTGGCGAAGATAAGAGGTTAACGCTGGACTTACAATTATGGTTGGAAAGATAACCTACAAATCAAAACCAGGGACACCTTTGCCACCAATGATCTTTACCTCCGGTGGGCCGAACTGAAACTGGGTGTAGGTAATGGTTTTTCCCAGGCCTTTGTGCAGTTTCTCGTAATAAGTTTCGGTGCTTAACTCGGGAACAGCCAGTGGTTTGGAGTAGATATCGTGGTCGTGATAAAGAACTTCCACGGCAGGCTGCTTGGCAAACGATTCCTGGGTCCAGTTGTAAAGCTCGCGACTGTCAGTTTTTAGGTGAACCAAGCCCCCCGGCTTCAGTATGCGGCGGTACTGCTTCAGGTAGCGAGCGGCGGTCAGCCGGCGGTTTTCCTTACCTTTTTTAAGGAAGGGATCGGGGAAGGTGATCCAAATTTCGTCAATCTCTCCGGGAGCAAAGAAGGTCGCGATGATCTCGATGCGGGTACGGAGAAATGCAGCGTTACTTAAGCCTTCTTCCATGGCAATATTAGCTCCTTTCCAGATGCGCGCGCCTTTGATGTCGACCCCAATGAAATTACGATTAGCGTATTGCCGGGCCAGGTCCACGGTGTATTCGCCACGGCCACAAGCAAGTTCCAGGGTTATCGGGTTGTTGTTCCCGAAGTGTGCTTGGGCCCACTGCCCTTTACGTTCTACGGGCAGGCCTCCTTTACCAATCAGTTCCGGGTTCCGGGGGTCAAAATTCTCATAGACGTTGGGTAGCTGGAGAATTTCTGCGAATTTCTGAAGTTTATTGCGGGTAGCCATTGGGTGGTCTATTGGTTCGTTGGGTCCGCAAAGATAGTTGGTTCAAGGGAGGTTTTTAGGGGGCGGGGCCGCAGGTGCAATGAGGAGAATAGTAGAATGAGTGAATAATAGAATGGCTACCGCTTTTCCACTCATTGCGGTGCGTTTATTCGCCAGGGTGAACAGGCGTGGCACCACGAACGGTATCTCTGGTAGCTCATCTCCTTCAATCATTCCCCTGCACCTGCGGCCGCGCCAAATAGAGCATGGGACAGTAATTGAATGAGTGAACGACTACCGCGGCTTCTACTCATTGCGCTGCACTTATTCGCCGGGTGAGCAAGCGCAGCGTTGCGAACGGCACTTGCGGTAGCCCCTTCTTCCTTTCACTAAAGTCGACATATCTTAGCCCGTAAACCAAGTACCCTAAGGATTATGCAAACCGACGTTCTCATCATTGGCTCCGGTATCGCGGGACTGAGCACCGGCATCAAACTCGCACTTTTGCGCCCTGACCTAAAGATTGACGTCCTCACCAAGGTGAACGAACGGGAATCCAATACCAGCTACGCCCAGGGTGGCGTTGCGGCGGTTTGGGACCACGGCGCTGACAACTACGAAAAGCACATCGCTGATACCCTCGATGCAGGTGCCGGGTTGTGTGATGAACACATCGTCCGCATCGTAGTGGAAGAAGGCCCGGTTCGGGTAGAGGAAATCATCGAATGGGGTACCCGGTTCGATACCGACCAATTCAAAAAATACGACCTCGGCCGCGAAGGCGGCCACTCCGAAAACCGAATCCTCCATTACAAAGACCTCACCGGCTGGGAAATCCAACGTGCTCTTAGTGCCAAAGCAGCTACGCTGGACAACCTTGTGGTGCACGAGCATTTCTTCGCCCTCGACCTCCTGACCCAGCACCATCTCGGTTACATCGTCACGAAGCTGACGCCCGACGTCACTTGCTACGGTTGCTACGTCCTGAACCGGAAAACGGGAGAGATCGACAAAATTCTGGCCAAAAACACCGTCCTCGCGGCCGGCGGTAATGGCCAGATTTACCGGAGTACGACCAACCCCGTCATCGCTACCGGAGACGGCATCGCCATGGCCTACCGTGCCAAGGTCCACCTCGAGAACATGGAGTTTGTTCAGTTCCACCCCACGGCGCTGTACAACCCTGGCCTCGACCCCCAGGCCTTCCTCGTCAGCGAAGCCGTGCGGGGCGAAGGGGCGATTCTGAAGCGGCCTGATGGTACGGAATTCATGCACGATTATGATCCACGTGGCTCCCTGGCACCCCGGGATATTGTGGCCCGCGCCATCGACAATGAGATGAAAATGGCCGGCCTGGAATATATGTGCCTCGACTGTACACACATTGACGAAGAGCACTTCCTCAAACACTTTCCAACCATCCACGAGAAGTGTATGAGTATCGGCATCAACCCGAAAAAAGACCTGATTCCCGTTTGCCCGGCTTGTCACTACATGTGCGGCGGAGTGAAGGTAGACGAATACGGAAAATCGTCGGTCAGCCGCCTCTTCGCCTGCGGCGAATGCACCAGCACCGGCCTGCACGGGGCCAATCGCCTGGCCAGTAATAGTTTGCTCGAAGCCCTGGTCTTTGGCCACCGCATTGCGCACTCCATTGCCGCCAACATAGATAACGCCGAGGTGCGGGGCGACATCCCGAACTGGAACCGCACGGCTACCGCTAAGCCTGACGAGCAAGTCCTCATTACCCAAAGTACGAAGGAGCTGAAAGAAGTGATGTCGAGCTATGTAGGTATTGTGCGTAGCAACAAGCGCCTGGAAAGAGCGCGGAAGCGCCTGGAGTTGCTTACCGAAGAAACGGAGGACCTCTATAAGACAAGCCTCGTCAGCACGCAGCTCTGTGAGCTGCGTAACCTGATCACTATAGGATACCTGGTAACAAAGGCCGCTAACCTGCGGCACGAAAGCCGGGGGCTACATTACACTACGGATTATCCGGAGAAGGCTGATTTTGTGCAGTATAGTATTTTGTAGGAAAGAGGCTTTAGGAGGTGGTAGAACTTATAATGAGTCTCTCTTCTTTTTGATGTTAAGTATTTTGCGCAAAACACTTGACTTGTTGAGTCTCAGAGCCAACCCATTACCTCTTAAGCCGTAGCCAGCATCCTAATCACCAGGTGTACGATTCGTACACCTGGTGATTAGGATATTTGTCCTTAAGCCGTAGCCAACTGCTCCATATCCCGAACCAGCATCCGCTTCCGGTCAAAGGTCAGGATATTCTGACGGCGGAGATCGTTAAGCACGGCATTTACGGTTTGCCGACTGGTACCAGTGAGGTCAGCAATTTCCTTATGGGTGAGCATATTACGGACTTCCCGTTCGTAGCCAACGGCCCTGCCCCGGGTTTCTGCCAGGGTATGCAGGAACTCCGTGATGCGGCTGCGGCTGGTTTTGAACATCAGGTTCTCCAGTCGCTGCTCCAACTTAAGGGTGCGGTTACCGATCAGGCGCATGAAGAACAGTTGTAATTCAGAGCGCTCACGGAGCATGATACTCAGGTCTTCCTTTTCCAGAACGCAGAGGCTCGTATTTTCGAGACTAAAGGCAAAATCCCGCCGGCTTGCGTCGCTGATCAGTGCCAGTTCACCGAACACTTCTCCGGGCGTAAGAATAGCTTTGGTTACCTCTTTACCGTCAGCACCATAAGTGCCGATTTTTACGCGGCCTTCGTTGATCAGAAATATTTTGCGGGCTGGTTCTTCCGGCAGATAAATGTATTGATTGGTATCGAAACTGAGGTGATCCTTTTTATCCAACATGCCCATGCCCATTTTCTGGGGACAAAAAACATGCTTCAGATCAATATTCTCGACGTACCATAATTGCTGATCGGCCATAATTAAACGTTGTTGTCACATGAAGACAATTACCCTTCCCTTTGGGTTGTGGAGAAGTTATAACGTTTGTATCACGGAATGGTGATGAGTTGAAGGATAGTAGGTTGCTATGCCAGTTAATGCAGAACAGATTACTGCGCAGGGGGGGGAGGGTGCTAACCGCAGCAGGAACTAACAAACCAGCCGTCCAAACTACTTTCCTCCTTTCATTTCTTTTTGCCAGGCCTTAAGCGCCTTGAATTTACCATCTGCTGCCAGCCCTGCCTGTACGGGCCAGGTTTTCGGGTCGTGACTTTTGAACCGGGTGCCAGCTTCTTCCAGGATCTCACTTAGCCGTTCGATGGGTGTATCTGCTAACACCGACATGGTGCTGATACCTGCATCTTTGAGCACGGATTCGATCTTGGGGCCGATGCCTTCAATTAATTTAAGGTTAGTATGGTCCGCATCGTTGATGTTGACTACGGCAGCCGGAATCGGATCTGGGTTATAGTCATCGCCCTCCTCCGCTTCTGTAGCGGCGGGCACGGTCCCGTCTGCCAGGTCCCTGGCTTGTCCCACCCAATCGTCGCGTTGTATGATGCCAGGGATATAGCCGATCAATTCGGTATAGGTAACGATGTCGGCCTCTGACCAGTTAGCGATCTGTTCATAACTGTATATATCAGATTCGTAGAGCTTACCCTGTAAGAAGGGACCGATATTATTGATTTTGGTCAGGTCGTCGTAGTCACCTTCATTGTTTTCAGCAATGATTGGAATGTGGACCGAAGGGGTTGTTTGTACAATGACTTTCGTATCTCCATGATTACCGGTTCTTGCACCAGCGTCGGTCGTGTCTGCCCGGATCACCAGTGGCTCAGAGCTTGCGGCTTTGCCGGTAGCACCGAGCGTCGGATCCATGATTGGTTGATGGCCGGAGAAGGGGGAGCCAGGAGCAGTCGGGGCGGTTTGTTTAAGCGTAGCGTTTTCCTGGTGGAGCGCCGTTAGGCGCGCCTCGAGTTGCTGAAACCTCGACTCCGAAGCGAGAATGTAGGCGTTCAGGCTTTCGTTGCTCCCTGGTCCTTGCCCTGCACCTGCGGCCCCGCCCTGCGTATCTATACCTCGTGGCACAGGCGCTGCTGCGGCCGTTGCTAATAATTGCTCGTTCTGCGTTTTAAGGCCGATCACCTGGTCGTTCAACGATTCGATGGTGCTCGAATAACTCTGGTTGGAAGCACTCAATTCTTCCTTTTCTTGCTGTAGTTGTTGCACGGTAATATCGCGCTGCGCCAGATCACTTTTCAGCCCCTGTGCCCGATCCAGGGCGTCTACCTTTTCCCGGCTAACGGCCTCCAACTCCTTCGCCAGGGCCTTTTGCTTAGTTTCTCCGGTACGGTAGCGTACTTCATACTCATCGCGATCCTTGCGCAACAACAGCAATTCTTTTTTATACCGGCGGGTCTTACTGCCCTGCACGATCCAGCCGATAATGATGCCAAGGGCAAAAATCAGTACGGCCAGAAATCCGGCCCAGATGGCTTGCTCTCCGGAAAGGAGGGAAAACAGACCGTCGAGTTGATCAAAGAATTCGTTCATAAGTATGGGTTCTCTGCCGCCCAAGATAGGGAATTAGTAGGTAGTCTTGTAGTCTTGTAATTCGATAGTCTGGTAGTACCGTCACGCATATCTGCAAGCCTACCAACCTACCAGACCACAAGACTATCTACTACAACCCGCTGGTCATCAGCAAATCAATATCTGTACACCGCATCTCGAAGCGTTTGCCGAGGTAAGGATTGGTCAGGCAACCACGGAAAGTATAAACGCCGTGCCGCAGCCCTGGTCGGCGCAGGATAAAGTGTTCGAAGGAGCGCGCGCCATCAGCCTTGAGGAGCATGGGCACCAAGACGTTGCTAACGGCAATACTGGCCGTACGGCCAACCCTGCTGGCGAGGTTCGGCACGCAGTAGTGGATCACGTCGTGCTTGCGGAACGTCGGTTTGTCGAGGGTGGTCAACTCGCTGGTAGCGAAGCAGCCGCCCTGGTCGATACTTACGTCGATGATGACCGAACCGGGACGCATCTGACTCACCATTTCTTCACTTACGACCACGGGTGCACGCCCGTGTTCGGCATGAATGGCGCCGATGGCTACTTCGGCGGTGACCAGTTCCCTGCGCAGGTACAAGGGGTTGATGGCACTGGTGTAGAGCTGGCGGCCGACGCTGTTTTGCAGGCGCATCAGTTTGCTGATGTTGTCGTCGAAAATTCGAACTTCAGCCCCCATACCGAGGGCGGCCCGGGTGGCGTATTCGGCGACGATGCCACCGCCGAGGATGACCACTTTAGCACTGGGAACGCCAGAAACACCGCCGAGTAAAACACCGGGTCCTCCCTGGCTGGAAGACAGGAGTTCTGCTGCCGTCTGAATGGCGGAAATTCCCGCCATTTCGCTCATGATCCGAACGATGGGGAAAGAGCCCTCCTCGTCCTGCAGGTACTCCATGGCCAGAGCGATGATGCGCCTGTTCTTGAGCCGGTAGAGGTACTCTGCTGAAATAGTGGGAAGCTGCAGCGGACTGATGAGCACGGTGCCGGGCTGCATCATGTCGATCTCCTCTAACGTAGGAGGAGCGACTTTCAGAATGACCTTCGCCTTGCGGTATACTTCCTGCGCGGAATAGGCGATCTCGCCGCCGCTTTCGCTGTAGGCGTGGTCACTGAAATTACTCTGTACGCCAGCACTCGTTTCGATCAGGACGCGGTGTCCACGGCTCGTCAGGTTGGCCACGCCGCTGGGGACCAGCGCCACGCGTTTTTCCTGGAGAGTGGTCTCTTTGGGAATACCGATAAACAGGGATTCCTGCTTGTGATCCACGGCGAGTGTTTCGGTCTGTGTTTGGCCGTAGCCAGACGTTAGTTCCTCGGGTAGAGATACTTTTTTCTTGTCCTTACTGCTCATCGTTTGGGTGGGTAATTACCGGGCGTCTTAGAACAACGCCTTTTTAGGGTTCAGGTTGTATGCAGGAGTTGGGATTGGTGAATATTTGAGGCGTATTGTGTTTAAACGCGTACTTAGCGCTTTGTTTCAGGGCGCGGCCGCAGGTGCAATGTAAGGTCCGAAAAGAGCAAAGGGAAAAAAGAATGGCACCTACGGTAATTATTATAAGGGCTCAGCGATCAGCGTTCTGGAAGCGCCATCTTCACTATGACTTAAGCGCAAGACTACGGTATCTTCAGGTAGCAGGGCCTCGATGACGCCGGGCCATTCTATGAATACTGTACTTGTTGCTTCGGCCAATAACTCTTCGAGACCAGCATGAATGGCTTCCTCTAAAGAATTTAACCGGTAGCAATCAAGGTGGTAAATTATCCCCTTGTCTCCATCGTATTGATTGACGATACTGAAGGTCGGACTACTGGTAGACTCCGCAACACCTAGTTGCTGACACATCTCAGCAACTAATGTGGTTTTGCCTGCGCCCAATTCGCCCAACAGGGCGTAGACCCGTTGGTGGCCGTACTTCCCGAGGAGGTCGGCAGCAACTTTTGGTAGGTCGGTGGTGGTGTACTTCATGCGGGGGCGAAGATAGTGAGTGAGTTTCTGAGTTGGCGAGTCACTGAGTCGCTGCCGCGGTTACCACTCGCTTCACTTGTTCGCCGGATGAGCAACTCGGCGACACATCACAGCAACTCACTTAAGGGAGCAAGCGAAGCGCTGCGAACGGCCCTTGTGGTAGCTACTCAGCGCCTCACTAACTTACCGACTCACCGACTCACCACACTGGAAACGCTGGTTTCGGTAGTTATTCTCCCATTCGTCCCTTCTTCCATTCTCTAAAGACGATGAGATAACAACTACTTTTGTCTTGGCTAAACTCTCCGTCCCTTGAAAAATATAATGCTGGTTCTCTTGCTACTTGGTGCTGCTTTGTTATCCGCTCAGGCCAAAGACCTCAAAGTAGGGCTGGTGCTCAGTGGTGGCGGAGCCCGCGGGTATGCACACATTGGTGCCCTTCAGGTATTGGAAGAGGCGGGTGTCCGGGTAGATTACATCGGAGGAACGAGTATGGGCTCAATCGTTGGTGGATTGTACGCCTCCGGCTATACTGCTTTTCAGTTGGAGAAAATGTTGCATGCTACCGACATCATGGCTGAGTTGCAGGATGCTATTGGTAGAGAAAACCGAACCATTTACGAGAAGCTCTATAATGAGCATTACCTGATTGGGCTGTCGCTCAAGGACTTTGCCATTCAGTTACCTACTGCCCTATCCGACGGTCAGCGCATTCATGATCTGTTTAGCCACTGGACGGCCAATGTACACACCATCACTGATTTCAGTAAGCTGCCAACGCCCTTCCTCTGTGTAGGTACTGATATTGAAACGGGTGAGGCCATAGTACTTGAAACCGGTACGCTGGCCGATGCGATGCGGGCAAGTGCCGCATTGCCGGGCGTGATAACGCCGTATGAGATGAATGGCCACATCATGACGGATGGCGGAGTCTCTAACAACTACCCCGCAGAAGAGGTAAAGAATAAAGGGATGGATTACGTGATCGGTATAACGGTAGAACAGGACCCCTATTCGGCGGATCAAATCAACTCCCTCGATAAATTACTACTGCAGATTGCCTTCTTTCAGGCTACCCGACGTAACATCGAACAGTATGAGATTACGGACATCGACATCAAACCAGACTTGGGAGACTATAGTCAGCTGAGTTTTGAAGCCATTGACGACCTCATAAAGGCTGGTCGGTTGGCCGCTGAGGCACAACTGGCTACGCTGGATTCCATCGTCCGCCAGCAGCAAAGCCGCCCGCCGGCAGACACAGTCTCGATGCCGGAAAGCCTGAATGCAACAATCGTTGAAATTCTGGGAAACGAAGACCTGAGCCGTCGGCAGGTACTCAGCTTTTTTGATGGGGACCTGCCCGGAAGAATAGACTGGCTTGATTTTCGGGACGGTCTGGTCGCGCTTTTCGCCACCGGCCGGTATGATAATGTTGATTATACCTGGGAGGATATACCAGGAAAGGGAGACGAAGTCAAATTAGTACTGGACCTCAAACAATCCCCTGATTTTGGCCAGCAGTTAAGGCTGGGACTGCATTATGATCAGGAATACCGGTCAAATATCCTGGTCGGCCTCACACTGAGCGATCTGGTCGTCGATAATACCCAGACGACAATTGATCTGATTGGTGGAAGCCGCTTTCGATACCGGGCGGATTTTCGTGTGAACCGGGTCAATGGCTCTGCTTTCGGTTTACGAAGCAGGTTACATTATGCCGATATCGGATTCGACTTGCCAGAGATAATGGGAACTCCTGGAGGACTACTTATTGAGCGGCTGGACTTTCACTTCAACGACCTGAATGCAGAGCTGTACTGGGACTTCCGGCAAACGGACAACTCTTTTACCGGGATTGCCGCAGAGATCAAGTATTACCAGAATAGCTCCGAGCAATTAGCTGCGGCCGATTCCTCTTCTCTTTTCCGGCTGGGAGATGATAACTACTTCGTACCGAACGCTTATTTTCTCTACGACAAGCTCGATGATCGCCATTTCCCCATGTCAGGTTTTAGTATTGATGCCAAAACCCGGGCCATTATCAATATAGGTGAGCCAGAGGCAGAAGGTAGTGATTGGGCCATTAATGGTGATTTTCACACCTTGCTGCTATTTCCATTAAGTAAGAAAGTTAGTTTAGGGACGGAGTTGAACGCAGGTGGATTCCTGGATAGTTCCTCTTTGCCCTACCGGTACTATCTCGGTAGTAATAATCGCAACCTGATGAATAATTTTAAGTTATTCCCAAGTCTGGAATTGGGGGAGGCTTCGGGCGATAACCTCCTGATGGGGGAGCTTTTCTCCCGCTTCCACCCCGGAGGTGGTCATTATTTTACTTTGGGGTGCCGGGCTGCCCGACTGGGAAATGCTGAAGGCCTTCCTACCTCCATAAGGCAAGACTGGTTGGTTGCTGGCCGGCTAACCTACGGCCTGAGTTCTCCACTGGGGCCAATTGAACTGACTTACGCGCACGGAAATGCTGGGCAGGAACTATACTTTAACCTGGGTTACTGGTTTTAAGACCTGGATATACGGATCATGAAGTGGTTTAGGGAATTGCCTGGTGCTGAGCGCCTGCAAACGCTACTGATTTCAAGTCATCGGTATCCCAAACCTTACGGTTTGGAGATAGTGTGCTGATAAAAAAACCAGTTACAGCCGATTGGCTGTAACTGGCTATCTAAAAACTGTTTATTAAAATCCCAATGAAAGTGTTGTAATTGTTTTTGAACTGAGCAGGCTCGTTTTACTCACCGCCGCGACGGATGTAGCCTTTCATTCTGTTGCTGCTCCAGGTAACGCTGCCTAAAGGACCGCCTTCGACCAGCATCCATTTAGCATAGGACTTGACGAATTTTACGTCTTCGAAATGTACACGGGCACCATTGGTTACGCGGATTGCAGGATTGCAACCTTCGCAAATAAGTTTGAAACCATTGCCATTGTAGGTGACGTCTTCACTGATTTCCAGCGTCTCGGTCAACACGAGGTCTTCGCTAAGGTTAATGGTCGTTTGGCCATTGGCAGATAAGCCAATGACTAGTAGTAAGGATGAGAAAATGAACTTCATGTTGTTATAGTATCTGGGATAAAAAAATGGTGATTTCCGCCCGGGAGGGACGAAGGCAAATTTTTATTCGAGAAACTTACGTGGACAGCGTACAGCCTTGTGTTGTGTTGTAAAATAAATCTAAAAAGCATCCTATTTCCAGTAGAAGAAAGGTAGGTGGAATAAGAAAATATTGATGAGAGTGTTGAAAAGGCGAACAGCAAGCCCTGACGCAAATATATGAAATAAGTTTAATGCCTTGGTGTAAACTTTAAACGAACCTCCTTAAAAAACTAACAGACGCACCTACTTGATGCCGCATTCCCGGCCAAACCTTACCTTCGCCGGAATTAAATATCACAGAGACATCATGTTAAATTTATCCTTACTCAAAGCTATTTGTGAAGCTCCCGGGGTCTCCGGGTTTGAGCGCCGTATTCGGGAGCTGGTATTGCGGGAAGTCAAATCGTTGGCAGACGAAGTGAAAGTGGATAATATGGGCAACGTAATTGCCATCATGAAAGGGAGAGTCCCCAAGAGGGTAATGGTAGCTGCCCACATGGACGAAATCGGCTTTATCGTTAACCACATTGACGAAAAAGGCTTCCTTAGGTTTTTGCCACTTGGTGGTTTTGACCCTAAAACACTGACGGCACAGCGCGTGATTATCCATGGCCGCAAAGATGTTATTGGCGTACTGGGCTGCAAGCCCATCCACATCATGAAGCCAGAGGAGCGTAAACAAGTAATTCCTATCTCTGAGTACTTTGTCGACACGGGCATGACCAAAGAGGACGTTGAAAAATGGATCCGGATCGGGGATCCTATTTCCCGCGAACGCGAGCTTATTGAAATTGGTGACTGTGTCACCAGTAAATCGCTGGACAACCGGGTGTCGGTTTTTATCCTGATCGAGACGCTGCGCCGGCTGAAAGATCAGGATTTGCCCTACGATCTTTACGCCACGTTTACCGTTCAGGAAGAAGTTGGCCTGAGAGGGGCCATCGGAAGCGTTGGTCACATCGATCCGGATTTCGGTTTCGGGCTCGACGTTACCATTGCTTACGATGTGCCTGGGTCCAGCGCGCATGAATCGGTGACCAGCCTGGGAGAAGGAGCGGCGATAAAAATTCTCGACGGTTCCGTAATTTCTGATTACCGGATGGTGAACTACCTCAAAGAGGTGGCTAAAGCTGATGGTATCAAGACCCAGATGGAACTACTCCCTGCCGGTGGGACCGACACGGCAGCCATCCAGCGTTATGGCAATAAAGGAGCGATTGCCGGAGCTATCTCCACCCCACTTCGCAACATGCACCAGAGCATAGAAATGGCGCATCAGGAAGATATTGAGCATACCATTAACCTACTGGCAGCTGGCATCGGCCGATTAGATACGTACGACTGGGACTTCAGCGGTCAGCACGGTCAGGGCGAACATCAGGATGCTGGCAAATCTGCTTCAGGGGGATACGACTGGCTCTAATTCTTACCTACTCGCTGGTTGCCGGACTCTCTTTTGCGGCTCCCCCGTTCATGCGGCGCATTTCATCTCTGATTTCGGAGAGGAGCTGTATATCTTTTGGCGTCGGTACGGTCTTATTGCCTTCATCTTCAGCCTTCTCTTTAAGAGAATTGACCGCCTTGATGACGATGAACAAGGTAAGTGCCACGATGAAAAAGTCCATCATCGCTTCGATAAAGGCACCATACCCGAGCACAACGCCAGGATCTGTGATGGTGCCGTCGGCGGCCTTTACGGGCTCTTTTAACACCCATTTCATATCGGCAATATCTACCCCGGCCGTCAGGTACCCCAGGGGAGGAGTAATAATCTTTTTTACCAGCACATCAACAATCCTGTTAAAGGCCGCTCCGATGACTACACCTATAGCAAGGTCTATCATGTTGCCTTTAACAGCGAATTTCTTGAACTCTTGGATGAAATTCTTCATAGGGTCATTTAGTTTTTCCTAAGCTATAACCAAGAGTTTGTCATGATGTGCAATCGTTGCCTTTTTTTCTTAGGCTGGTGGCTGAAGGCATAAATATTTGTCCATTTAATTGGCCATTGCAGCCCTGTCAGGCCAGCTTTGCCACAAAGATCACGGTGTCTTCAATAACTGGATACCCACCATACCTGCTTGCGGCGGTCTTTCTTTGTTCCCTTCAACGCTTCTCTGCACCTGCGTGCGCGCCACCTGAAAAAACGCTAGCTAAATACCGTCCAAATAGTGGCACTCATTGCAACGGTAAATAAGACGAGGTGATAAAATTCAGCTTTACCATCGGAAAGCAGGATGAACCGCAACCCAAGGACGACACCTAATGGAGCGGTGATGGCCTGAAAGTAGGGGATTTCGGATGCCCCACTAACCAAGATGCTCAAGAGCAAAAATAAGAGCATCCAATATTGAATACCGACGTTTTTCTTCCCCTCGATGTTAAGCAGTCGTACAATAATCCCATAAGCAACTATGGACAGTAAGAGCAAGACCGCCAGCGTGATCAGGCCAGGGAGCTGAAGGGAGGGGAATGAGGTTGATTGCCACCACCCCAGCGCCGAAAATTGAATACTTAGTGCGGCAGGTAGCGCCCCGGTAATGTAGGCATAAGAAAATACCAGCGAGAGAATGACGGCGGTGCCAGTGAGGAGTTGAAAAATTGACTTGAACGTTATTCTTCGAAGAATGCCTATTCCAATAATGAAGGCAGGAAGGAGCACCAAATAGGTTGGTGAAAAAAGCGCGGCCACACCGAGCCAGGCGCCGGCGTTGAACAACGGCACTGCTGGTTCTTCATTCTTATACAGTCGCCCCATGGAAAGAAGGGCAAGAAGTAATAATATATTGGCGAGTTGAACCGGATGCAGGGCCCGAAAAGAAGGCACGATGGCCCAACACAGGATAATGAATAAACCTGGAAACTGGGTGATCTTGCGTGACATCCGGTGGCGGGTGACCAGCACATTGGCAATGATGCCCTGGATGGTGACGAACAGCACGGGGAGAAGAGCAGAAAGATAAAATTGACCTTTTGTCCATTGCATCAACCAGGTGCCCCCAACGCCGCTTTGGGCTAAAGCGGGAGCAGCCTCCACCCAGCCAAAGATTACGGGGAGCTGTAAAATGAGGGCGTATAAAAACAGAAATAGCCCGGCAGATGCCTGATTGGTTCGAAAAAGGGAAAGCACGTAAGTTAGGGGGTCTGAAGATCTAAAGGTATAGCTTGAAGGGGACTCCATCACGGAGAGAACGGCCTGGAGCAAAAAAAATAAGAAATATTTTCCAGGCGAGGTCCTAAAGTAAGAATTTCTCCGTCATAGAGGAAAGTCAGGTCCTGAAGTAAATCGTCCTTTGCCCAATAATAAGCTTACACAGCTGACTTGTTAGTTTAATTCCATGTACTTGTTCGCTTAATCCCATGTACTCGTTTTGAGATTCTATGAAGTTTCCCTACTATTTAATCTCGCCAGTCGCAGTTTGCGTTGGCGAGATTTTTATTTCAGGGACGGGCTACACTCAGTTCAACCGCTGGCGGAGCCTGTCGAAGCCGTCTTGAACCTAACTTACTAGTTGTTCAGGTATAGAAGAATTTGAAGGTGCGTTAACCCCGGAGAAACTCTGCCTGGCCTCGTCGTTAAGCTTGTTGAGGTGTTTTCAACGCGAATACCCACCCTCACAGCGCTTGATTAATACTAGCACAGGCTGGCTGTTGACTAAGCCCCAGTCTGCCGTTCCGTATCCGTAATCAGCTCCCGGGCCGTTTCGTAGGCAGCGGCGAGATCGTCAGCTTTGTCTTGCCCGGCGTAGAGGGCCATTTCACAACGTTGGAGCAATTTGTCATAGCGATCGGTCAGTTGAGCGTCGGCTCCGGCAGCCGTCAGCCGATCCTTGATGTTGCGCCGGTTTAATTCGGCCATCGGTAGTTGAAACTTATCCCGGAGGTAACCGAACAGGGCACCTTCAACGGCATCGTAAAACGGGCGGGCCTGCACCTGGTCCAGGTGGATTTTAGCAGATTTGAGGCGTTGGGTCGCTGCCTTCGCGGCACGTTCCCGCGCCAGTTCGATGGGGTCGCGGGCGTCAAGGTGGCTGCGGTAGCGCTGAAGGCCAATCAAACCACCAGCCAGCAGCAACGGCAAGAAGAACAGTCCCCAAAACCATGGTCTGCTGGGTAGAGCACTGCCGTAAGACCGTCCGTTGGGTAACTCGGTAACGGGAAGTAGGGTCAGCTTGGTCTCCAGAATTGCGGTGGTATCTACGTCATAAGTGGCGGCTCCGGTTCCTCCCGTTACGGTAATGTTGAAGGAGGAAGGGGCGTCGGTGATGTAACGGGCGCTGTCGACGTTGAAATAGGTGAGTCCTGGCTTAAGGGCATACTTGCCCGCGCGCTTCGGAACGACTTTATACTCGAAGATCTTACGGCCCAGCATCCCCGTAGGACTGTCCAGAAATTCTTCCTGGATGATCTCCGGATCGTAAATGTCCCAATCTTTATCGCTTACCGGCGGAAAGGCGTCCAGTCGTTCGATGTCGCCTTCGCCAGTAACGGTAATGCGTAGGGTTAGGGCATCGTCGGTGGTCATCTGGTCGCGGTCGGCCTGTACCTGCAGGCGGTAGGTACCTACGCCACCACTGAAGGTGGCTGGCCGGGGCTGAGGCAGCTCACTCACGACTACGTACAGACTATCGGTGTTGAGTGGTATCTGCTCCGTGAAACGACGGGAAAAGGTACTGTTGCTCCGGTACCGCAACGCACCCAATACCATGCGGTACGGCGTGATGGTGATCCGGCCACTCTTGGTGGGGAAAAGGGCAAGGCTACCCAGGGTACGACGCTGATATTCCCGCCCGTTTTCGATGACCGCGCGTGGGCGGCCATCATACTGCCGCCGTGGTTGGGCGAAAAAGCCATCGAAATCTGGCTCCTGGACGAGGTTGCGGGAAATAACGTTGGTGCTGGAGTAAAGATTAAGGTTAAGAATGATCTGTTCGCCCACAAAGGCCGTATCGGTGGAGAGCTCCGCCCGAAGAAAATCATCGGGAGAGGAGGAGGCGGCAGCGGCGTCAACTTCCAGCACCTGTATTTTCCGGGAATTGGTGCGGTAGGTTCGCCCTGAGGTGCGGATGGTGGCTGGGCCGATGGTGAGTTCGCCAAGCCGTTTGGGCTGCAATTGCCAGGTATGGGTAATGTGGCTGGAGCCTACTCCGTTGATGATGGTTGTCCCCATACTCCGCAGCGGGCCACGGAGGACGTTAAAGTCCCTAAAAGGCGGTGGCTGAAGGTCGGAGCCCTGCGCGTTGCGCAGGACCAGCCGGAACTCAACGGTGCTGTTCAGTAACATCTTCTCCTTGTCCATCTCCGCGCTGAAGGTGATGTCCTGGTGTTGCTGGGCTTTCGCCTTGGTAGCGAAAAAACAGGTAAAGAGAAAGAGGATAAATAAAGCTGGACGCATTGGGCAAAATTAGTCAAATCAAAGCTATAGTCAAGTTGTCGGAGTATCAAGTTGTCGGGTTGTCGGGTTATCTAGTTGTCAAGTTGTCGGGTTGTCAAGGTGTCTCGCACCCTGGAAATCTTATGAACGTCCTGAGAACAGGATAACGAGAGAACGGGAAAACTTTATATTTCGACACTTTGACAACCCGATACCTCGACTACCAATCCTTCCCGTCCTTACACCCGGACCGGGCCCCCTTCTGCAAATTCTTCATCGTTTCCTTTTCTGCCTCTGCAGCAATGGCCAGCTGTCGCTCTGCTTCCTCGCGGCTCATCTTTGGTTGGTCCTTATTCGGCTGCGGTTCGCCTTGTTGGTTTTGGTTACTCTCCTGTTGCTGTTGATCCTGCTGCTGCTGGTTTTGCTGCTGCTGGCTCTGTTGGTCCTGCTGTTGCTCCCCTTCACTTTGCTGGTCCTGCTGCTGTTGGTCTTGTTGTTCCCCCTGGCCCTGCTGATCTTGTTGTTGCTGGTCCTGTTGGTCCTGCTGATCCTGATTCTGCTGTTGCTGTTGTTCCTGCTGTTGCTGCTGCTGGAGGCGGCGAATGGCTTTGCTCAGGTTGTATTTGGTCTCTTTGTCGTCGGGGTTAATGCGAAGACTTTGCTTGTAGGCCTCTACGCTTTCCTTATAGTTCTCTTGTTGGTATTGGGCGTCGCCCAGGTTCCGGTAAGCACTGGAGGTGATGGTGGGGTCGGTACTCAGACTGGCCGCTTCCTCGTATTTTTTAGCGGCTTCTTCATAGTCACCGCCTTCGAACAGGGCATTGCCGAGATTGTAGTTTCCTTTGGCCGAATTGTCCGCTTCCAGGGCCCGGTTGTATTCGGATTTGGCCTCGTTGAAATTCTGATCCTTATAGGCTTTATTACCATTGCGCAAAGCCCGGTGGCTGGTTTGAGCGTCGAGTAAGGGCGTAAAGGCTAAAAGGAATATGGGTAGGAAAAGCCACCTTTTAAATTGCATAATCATAATCGTTTCATTTTAGACGGGCCTCAAAGTGTCCCGCAGGGATCTTTGAGCGTTCACCAGAGCAACCGGACCTGCGTCCACCAGCGCTCAAATCTCCAACTCCGCCGCCCGCTTCCGGTCTTTACGCCCAATGCTGAACTCAACGAGCAGCAGCAATAGCGCCGGGGCAAGGAAGTAATAGAAATAACTGTCGTAAGTGGAAAAAGATTGGCTTTCGAACTCTTGTTTTTCGATCCGGTCAACGTGGGCGCGGATGGCCTCGGCCAGCGCTTTGCTGTCGCCAGACAGGGGATAGTACTTGCCACCACCCTGGCTGGCAATAGCCTCCAGCGTGGCCGGGTTGGCGTTGGTGGTGGCGGGGCCACCGTTGCCGGTACGTACGTAGTCTTTGCGGCCGTTGGGCAAATCCAACGGCATAAAGCTGCCCTCCTGTTTGCCCACGCCAACGGTATAAATAAGCAAGCCCGCGTCGTTCGCCTTACTGGCGGCTGCGGCGGCAGAGCCGTCGTGGTCTTCCCCGTCAGAGATCAGGATCAGGGCGCGGTGGTTGGCACTTTCGTCTTCGTAGGCTTCCTCTGCCCGTTCAATGGCTTCGGCCAGGTTAGTGCCCTGGGCACTGATCTGGTATGGCCCGGCGGAGGAGATGACGGACTTGACGAAGGCGTAGTCGGTCGTCAACGGTGCCTGCATCAGGGAAGTACAGGTGAAAAGCTCTACGCCGATGTTGTTACCCACCAGCTCGTCTACTAATGCGGAAGCAAAATAGCGGGAACGTTCCATCCGGCTGGGTTGCACGTCTTCGGCCAGCATGGAGTTGGAGACGTCGAGGCCGATCACCACGTCAATGCCCCGTCGTTTTACCTCCTGGGTCTCGGCGGCCCACTGCGGGTTTGTCATGGCAAAAGACAGTAACGGGATACTTAGCAGGACCAGCAGGAACTTAGTCCAGGGTAGACGCCGGTTCATGCCCGGGGCGAGTTGTTCGATCAGCTCCCGGTCAGCAAATTGCTCCAGGGCGACACGGCGGCGTCTCCAGTACCACAGGAAGATGCCCACCACAACGGGGACGGCAAGTAAAAGCCAGAGGTATTCAGGATTTTGGAGTCGGAACATGGGCAGTTGTTGCAGGGGTTGCAATTGTTGCAACGGTCGGCTTGAATTTCGGGAAGGCTAAGGTACGAAGGTTTGATTCAATTATTGAGGAACTCCTGACGCAACCACAAGGTCGTTTGATGGCCGAAGGGCGCTTGCGGCAGCTAATCCCCCATTCTCCCTTTTCCCATTCTTTTACTCCTTCCCCTTCTTTATCCCCTTAATTATTCCCATAATCGAAGGCGTCATCTCCTTAGGCATCTCAAAGGTATCCCGGCGGTACTTCGCCCAGCTTTCTTCCTCCTTAAGCCGGTGATTCACTTCTTTGCCGACGGCCCGGCACAGGTATTTCAGGTGGCGGTGTTTCTGCTCAATCTCCGCCAGAATTCGCTGGCACTCCTGCATGCTGTTGCTCGGAAAAATATCGACCTGCAGCGCAATTTCGATCCGCCGGGCCTGCTTACCGTAAAACCATTCCTGTATCTCTTCAAGCGCGATACCCCCACGGTTCTCCGCGCTCCAGCACAAAACATTGTACAGCTCGGCAATCTTGATGGCCGGCACCCCGTCAGATAATCGGTAAATGAGTTCCGTAATGCCCTCCACCGGCACCATGGCCAGAAAGGTGAGCAATTCCTCAAAGGTGTGCTCCCGAAAGGCCACCTGCTCGTAGCCAGGCCGGCCATCGATGAGCATAAGTGCGTAAACGTTATGGAGTTGCTCTCGAGCTGACTGGAGATTAATGGCTGTAGAATTTAGCTGGCCTGTGGCCTCAAAATTGAGCACCTTGAAGAGCAACAAAGAAAAGAAGAAAATGATTTACAACGAAGCCTGCCATACGAGCGCAGCGAGCAAAGCCGTGCGGTAGCACTACTCATTATCCACTATTTACTCTACTTAGGGCACCGTCTTCAACACCGTATACCGCAGTACTGTCTCAAACAACAACAGCCCCAGTCCGATCAGCAGGAATCGCCCGAACTGTTCCTCGTAGCGTTTGAAAACGGTAGTTTCGATTTCCGTTTTTTCCAGCTCGTCGATGTAGTCGTAGATGGACTCCAACTCTTCGGTGTCGCGGGCGCGGAAGTAGCGGCCGTTGGTGGTCTCGGCGATGTAGGCGAGGAGTTTGTCGTCGACGGTACCGCGAGTTGGTTTGAAGGTGTACCGACCGCCACCCAGCGGGCTGCTGGGCATCAGGGTTTCCTGCCCGCTACCGACGCCGATGGTGTATACGCGGATGCCAAATTCCTTGGCGAGTTCGGCGGCGAGTTCGGGGCTGTGGTAGCCGGCGTTGTTCTCACCGTCGGTCAGCAGGATGATGATCTTACTGGCCGTCTCGCTGTCCTTGAGGCGGTTGACCGCCGTAGCCAGGCCGGTGCCAATGGCCGTACCATCGGTAATCTCCCCCATCTGCAGTTCGGCGATGAAGCGGTCGATGATCTCTTTGTCTACCGTCAGCGGTGATTTCGTGTAGGCCTCTCCGGCGTAAACGACCAGGCCGATGCGGTCAAACTCCCGTTGACTCACGAAGTTGCGGGCCACCTGTTTGGCTACTTCGAGGCGGTTGGGCGCAAAATCGGTCGCGCCCATACTGGTAGAAAGATCGAGCGTTAGCACGATGTCGATGCCTTCGGCCGTGACGGATTCTTCGCTCAGGTCCAGCCGGGGGCGGGCCAGGGCGATGATGAGGGCAGACAGGGCCGCTACGCGCAGCAGGGGCAAAAAGGGGCGAAGGGTACTACGCCAGCTGCCCAGGCCGGAGATCGACTTGGTGCTCGGCAGGCGCAAGCTCACCTCCTGGTTATCTTGCTTCCGGAACCGCCAGTACCAGATCAACGGTGGCAGTACCAGCAGCGGGAGCAGCCAGGGAAAAACGAACTCGAATTGATTCCACCAGCTTATCATTCCTCTTCTTCGTTACGGGTTAACTCGTCGCCTGTTTGACTACTTGACTCTCTGACTCTCTTACTACCGGACTCTTCAGGCGCGGTCGCAGGTGCAGGGGGGACTAAAGGAGCAGGGCGAGGTGGCGAGGTTGCTTCGTCCAACGGTTTTCCTGCTGCATCTACTTTAATTAGTGCAATGCCTTCTTCGTTGACGTCGAGCGCCAGGCCCGTTGGTGCGGGAGCAAGGACTTCTTCATCGGGCTCCGGTATTTTGCCCGTTTCTTCCACGAACGTTCTCACCCGGTTCAGCCCTTCGGCGTGCAGCTCAACGGCTGGCCGGGCCTGGGCAAATTTTACCAGGTCAGACAGCTGCAGCAACTGGCTCAATTCTTTGCCCTGGCTTTGGCCGAAGTCCGTCCTCTGCCCTAAAGCAGAGGTGATCTGGCGGGTGGTCATTTCCATGGCCTGAACGTTGAAGCGACCTTCAAGGTACTCGCGCAGAATGCGGGTCAGCTCACTGTAGTATTCTTTGGTTTTGTCCTGCTGCCAGAGGTTCTTTTCTTCCAGGGCGTCTAGTTCGCGCAGGGCGATCACGTCCGCTGGCGGAGGAGGTGGGGGAGGTGGCGCCTGCCGTTGCCGCCGCTGGCGGTTCAGGTACAGGGCGTAACCGACGGAGCCGAGAGCAACAAGGAGGTAAAGCGGCCAGAAATCCAGCCAGTTCAGTGGCTCCTCGATGATGGGTTTGATGGGGCGCAGGTCGTTGTCGTCGCCAACGGGGATGGCGTTGACGTGCAGCAGCAGGTCATTGGTGTAGGAGGTGTCCAGTTGTCCGTCGGCAGCACGAAAAACGTAGGGTAATGGATTGATGGCGATGTACCCCGTGTCGAAACTAGTGATGAGGAAGCGTTGCTCCAGGAGCAACTCGGGTGTCTCAGCAACGGTATTCAGCGCTTTTTCTTCCAGCGCCTCGATCCCGTCGATGGTATTGAGGAAACCCTCCTGCAGGCCCGTAACCGTGGTGCCCGGAGGTGCAGAGATGTTGACCTGCAGCCAGATCTGGTCACCGATTTCGATGCTGTTGGTGGCGAGCTTGGCGCGCGCCAGTACCCCATCGTTGGTCGATTGCTGCGCGGGCAGCAACTGACTTACCAGTAAGCAGACGAAGAGGAGTAGGCGTGAGGTCATTCGGTTGGGGAAGTCTGTTGTTTCCTAAAGGATGGCAAACTTAACGATTTTGGCGCAGGCTTCCCAGAGCTGGTTTAAAAAGAGTGGGTTTGTTCCCCGGCATTTATGCCGGAAAGTGTTGCTCCGGCATAAATGCCGGGGAACAAGAAACCTGTTCCTTAATCCTTCAATTATTCTCTCCCTCTGTTATTCTTCAATTTTCTCCAGCTTCCCCCGAAGCACCGCCAACTGCGCCAGCGCATTTTCATCCTCCGGCTTAAAGGCGAGTACCTTTTCATAACTTTTGATGGCGGCTTCGGTCTTCCCCGCAAGCGCCAGCACTTCCCCGTAGCTATCGTGCGTATTGGGGTCGTAGCGGAAGAGGAAAGTATTGAAGTGGAAGACGACCGATGCTTTATTCAGCTCCCCGGCCCGGAGGAGGACGTAGCCCAGCGTATTGAGTTCGGTGCTGTGGCTGACCAGCCGGTAGATATCATTTACGTGCTTATTACCGTGGGCGTAGATGCTGTCGATGGGCTGGCTATCCAGCAGTTCCCACATCGCGTTGGCCCCGGCGTAGGCTGGCCTTACGGGGTGGCCCAGGGCGATTTGCGCCAGGTCCGTTTCCAGATCCGTAACCGGATGCTCCACGATGCGGGCAAATTCCTCCCCTTCCCGGGAAAAAATGAAGGTGGGCACCCGGTGGATGTTCCGGCCTTTTTCCTCGGCGGCGGGGCCTTGCTTGTATTTTTCGTCGCCGTTGTAGAGGGCCACGAAGCTGAGTTGGTCGGTGTCGAGGCCGGCCGCTTCCCAGTAGTTGAGGAAGCGGGTAACCCAGGTTTTACTGTCGCGGCACCAGGTGCCGAGGAAGACTTCAACCCTGGTGTCGTTGAGGTTACTGGCCCATGCGGGCGCGGTATCGGGGAGGGTGAAGTCAGGGTCTTCGTCGGTAAACCACTCGGCGAACGCGCCGTTCCGCAGCTCCGCTTCGGTAACCGGGCCGCAGTAGTGGGTTACTTTATCTTCAGTAAGGTAGGTTTGCTGGGCGAAGGAGTTGAGAGACAGTAAAAACAAGACGAGTAGGGTGTTAAAGCGCATCATTTCCGGACTATTGATTGGTGATGCGGTGAAGGTATCGGGAGCAGCCGGGTTATTGTGTCAATGAACGTTAATGGGTGTGAATGAGGGTTTAAAGCTTGGAGTAGCTAATTGATTTTTCAAAAAAAAGACCATTCTGTAACTCGCTGATGAGCGTAGGTGCGATGAAGAACAACTTGGTTGACCGCCGAAGGTCGTTCAATATGATTGTCGCAGACCTGTTGTGCATAACAAATTGCACAAATTGAAGCTTTTCGGCCCGGACGCCCGCGGGGCCCTTAGCCTTCTCACTGCTACGCAGCTTCAGGCACGGGACACCACGGGGTCCTAGACTCGCTCAGGACCCCGTAGCGTCGGCCAAACCGTGAAGCGGAGCGGAGGGGGGTGGTCGACCTGCGGGCGTCCGAACTCATCCACTAAGTGACTATTACTAACCGGTTGTGCATTTCGTTATGCACACGCAGACCTGTTGTAATGGGCAGGGTGCTTTTTTCAATGTAAATTGAGGGGGTAAGTGATAAAACCACCTCAATTATGAACGACAACACGACACTTCAGCAAGGAATCGATCAGTTCCGTAAAAGGAATGGGAAGTATTTCTCCGATAAAAAATATTCTGAAGAAGGGGAGGAGTTCATAAGGTGTCATGATGTAGCTCATGTTGTTTTCGGATGCGATACCACCATATACGGAGAGGGGGTAGTGAAAATATGGACAACTTTTGGGACAACCTTGAGCTTCTGGGAAGTAACGCGTGGATATAAAGAAGTAAGCGCTTTTACATTGTTTAAGATGTACAGTGTACAGCATGTATTGAGAAATCTACTTAGCTACTTATGGGTAATTCCAAAAGTAATAGTCAGGGCAAAACGGATGCGTAAGCCTTGGCCGTTTTTAGCGTACCAGCCGTTTTTAGATACTCCGATTGCTGAAATTAGGGACGAATTTAATATTCAGGTGCTGTCGTGATACTGTTGGATGTGAATAAAGGGTAGGTGCTTAAATAGTTAGTGATGAGGTTGTTGGGCATTGCTTCCCTAAATGTGCTGGACTGCTACTAGCGCGACTAAGCCAAGCCCACTCTCCTTGTCTATTCCGCTACGCGGGCTTAGCCGCTTTTCGCTTTCGGCCAGGATTAGTGACGAACATAGAAGGGTGAGACTAAAGCCAGGTCACCCAATTGCCGCTACCCGACAAGTGCTAGGGCACCTGCGAGTAGCTATTCATTGGGGGGGAGGCATGTGTATAGACTATTCTCCCGAGTACTTCTTAATCGACTCAACTAACTGATTAGCTAGATAGTAGTAAACCTTATCGTCTATTGGATTTGGTTTTACAAACAAGGTTAGTTCGCTTTCTCCCAACATGCGTCCAGTATGGTCATAGAATACAAAGTATGTTTCTCCACCAACCGATAATTCATAACCTTTTTGAAAAAAGGGGGACTCAAAACTTATAAAATCATCGTGGTACGATTCTCTGTCAAATGCAATAGTCATAAGTTCTTGCTTTTTGACAACAACCTTTCTATCTAAATTTATCATGGTCCCATCGGATGACCTTCTCAACAAGTATTGTACAAAAGTGTTGGAAGTGTCCTTATGCAATAGAATAATCCAATCGCTTGATAGGGTCATTCCTAAATACGGATAGCTGTTTTCAATACCTACAGCCTCCGCAGCAGACTTAATGATAGAATCACGACTAGCAGAATCAAACTCAGTAGTTGTTCTACAACCAAGAAGCGTCATGCCTGTCAGCAACGTAAAAAATAATAATAGTTGACGGATATACATATTCTACTGTCTTTTAGGTAACGCGTTCGGGTCGACTACTTTACCTCCTGCATGATTGGAACCATCACGAGTTGGAAGACCTTTGACTCTTCTTATTAGATTATCTGTCCTAATAGCTCGGGTATTATTCGCTTGGTTGCTAGCTCCCCTGCCACTGGCTACACCATGGCCAACAACCTCATGCCCCATAGTAGTACTTCTACCAGCTGAGTGAGTAGCGCCAGGTCCTTCTATAATATATGAATGCGATCCCTTACCGGTTGGGACATTAAAGCCTTCTCCTCCCAAGCCGTTGAGAATTACCTGAGCACTAACTTTCCCATCTGGTCCTCTCATTCCATCTCCAAACCCTTCTTGCACACTGTTGATGTAATCCACAAAAGCGTTGCCTCCCTCAGTAGATAGGCTCTCATCAGAATCCACGTACTCTACTTTATGAACATCCTCTGAATTAATTGCGCCTGTCACTTCAGATACCAGAGCCGCTTCATCTTTGGTCAGCTCTACTCCATTTAACGCAGCAGTTAAGTCATCGCTACCAATACTTGCGATCGCTCTTCCTTTACCTTTTTTGCCAGTTCGTTTTATGAGAGCTCGAAGATTAGAGAATTTATCACCCGCAAAAATATCGTGCAGGTCATTCACAACTTGTTCAGCATCGTCTTTAGAAACCCCTTCGACTCTCATTCCATCGGGATCTAAATACCTAATCGGGTTGCCCAAAACATAATTATATGGAGAGTATGCGACGTATTCCTCAGCTAAAGGATCAATGCTACTCCACCGCGCCACCGCCGGATCATACCACCGCGCCCCATAATCATACAACCCCAACTCCTCAGAAAACTCCTTCCCATTATACCGATACCGAGAGTCGTCACCTCCATAGTTGTTCCATGGGCCGTTGAGTTCCAGGCCAAAGGGATAATAGTGGTGTTCCTGTAAAATTTCCCCAGTTGTTTCTTCGATAATGCCATCGTTGTCTTTGTTTGCGAACATCATGCGGGGATGGTTAAAACTATTGTGGACTTTTTCCATGCGATTAAAAACAGGCAATCATTACTACCTGAAAATCAATAAAAAAACAACCATTCAATGATTAATAATACTAATAACAGCATTAAAGCCCAAATAATACGAAGCTGAAAAATACGGCATCCTCCCCCAATTAATATTATAGAAAAGCCATAATGAAATAGGTGGGCAACCCATTCATACTTATCCATGGTGGCAGAACCTTGATAGCCGAAGATAAAATACCCCCCAAAGATGGTAACGAACAACGAAGCGAACCAACTAATGACAACGAGGACTACAGTCTTGATTATTTCCATGCTTGTACCCATATCTACTTAACGGCCCATTACATTGATGGTTCCCTCAGAGTCACTCTCCTCCCCAAACCCTATCTTAGCCAAAATCTTACCCCAGTCTTATTTTGAGCTTACCCCTTCGGATTGTCTACCTACTCCTGCTACTAACCTGCAGCACGACGGCTTTTGCCGCCTCCCCCGCCGAAGCGCGGGCGGAGCACATCATGGAGGTGGCCGACTCCATGGTCAAAGCCCGGCTGGCGTTGCTGGACAGTTCCATCATGGAGCACCGCTACGACGATGCGGTGAAGCGACGCATCATAAATTACGTGGAGAACTGGCCGATTACCTCCGCGCGCCTGCTGGCGCGCTCCGCCCGCTTCTTCCCCATCTTCGAGCAGCAACTGGCCACCGCCGGTATGCCCCTCGGCCTCAAGTACGTTACGGTGCAGGAGAGCGCCCTGCGCCCCTACGCCACCAGCCATGCCGGCGCCGGCGGCCTGTGGCAGCTTATGCCGGGTACCGCCCGCGAGCTGGGCCTTACGGTGAATGACATCCTGGACGAGCGCCTCGACCCCGAACTGGGCTGCGTTGCCGGCCTCGAATACCTTAAAATTCAGTACGAACGATACGAAGACTGGGCCCTCGCCCTGGCCGCCTACAACTGCGGCCCCGGCAACGTCAACAAAGCGCTGCGGCGCAGCCGCGGACGAGACTACTGGTCGATCCGCAAGCACCTCCCCCGCGAAACCAGGAACTACCTCCCCAACATCATTGCCGCTACCTACGTGATGGCTTTTCACCACCACCACGACGTGGTCCCCGCGCCGATGGACCTGGATATGCAGCTAACCGAAGCCATCACCGTGTACCGAAAACTAAGCCTGTACCGGGTGGCGCAGGTGACGGGGCTGCGCCCCGATGTAGTCGTTGAGCTCAACGCGCAATACCTGGCCGGCTACCTGCCCGGGCTGCCCGGAGGGCACCGCCTGCGCCTGCCCAGCCGGGTAATGCCCGCCATGCGGACCTATCTATCTCTGCATTCGGCAGACCAACCTGAAACGGCCGCCAACCTGCCCTGGAGCAGCCCCCGTCTGAACCGGGGAGAATTACACTCGGAACGTTTTTACGAACAGTTTCATACCGTCCCCGGTAGCCAGGACACGGCCCTTCGCCAGGTGGCCAATAACTACCAGTTACCGGTAGACCAACTCGCAGTATGGAGTAATCAGGGGGAATTCGACAGCCTGGAGCAGTTCACCAGCCTTTATTTCTACCGGGTTGGGACCTATTTACCCTACGACCCGCGGGACCGCAACACCCCCCCAGCTCCGCCAACCATCGCCAACCTGCCCGCAACTCCGGTGAGGATCCCTAACCGACATCCAGGGGAATGGCTGCCGCCGGTAAGCCCACCATTACCTGCGACTCTGGAGAAAAAAGCTGGTCTGATGGACTGGATTAAGGGGCGGTTTAAGTAGGTGTATGTTGGATAGGAAAAAAGGCTAACCTACGGCTACTGCTTTGCTGTATCTGCCTAATTAGCTTAGTCCTGTAGATTTTACTTGCGTTTTGGGCTACGGAGCATCTTTCTTTTACCTGAAAACACTGATGCTTGGGTCATCCCTCTCCGGGGGAGAGAGACCGAGGGAGAGGTGCATGATAGCCCTGGGAGAGAAGTAATTTGCTCTTCAAAAACCTCCCCCTGTATCCTGCGGCCGCGCCCAAAAAAAACTAAATCCTGAAAACTGAACCCTAATAATTCTCCCGGTACCACTCATCATACCCTTCCACCGTACGAGCCTTGAGCACTTCCCGGTAGTTGCTTTGGGAGACAGCGTAGACTTTGTAATTAAACTTGCCAGCATTAAGGAATTCCTTCTCTCTGCTTATCGCGTTGTCGACATATGCCTTGGCGGTTTCACCTGACTTAAGTCTGCGGACGACCAAAACCGGCGTCTTGTTATCGGCCCCGAGGTACACATTGGTAGTTCTCAGACGATCGGTCTTGTTGTACTTCACGTTGAATTCGCTGACTTTGATCTTCGCTTCGTTCAGGTCCGTATCGAAGTCATCAAATACAATGAGAATATAGTGTAACTCCTTCATTGTTTCTTTGAAACCACCACCTATTGCACCACCAGCCTGGCCGGGGATGCGGGCGCCGCTCTCCCCCAGCAGGCGCAGGATCTCCCGGGCGCGGGATTGCTCGGGGGTATTCTCAAACTGGGAAACCACTTGGCGTAGCTCATTTATGTAGGCCTGCCGCCCCTGAGTGTTGCCCGTAGTCATGGCGAGTAGCAGAGCATAGCGTGCTTTGAGTGGGTGTTTACCTAGTAAGGTCGCTCGGCCTTTGACCGCCATTTCGTGGGCGGTTTTGTAATCACCATCCTCAAAAGCCCTATAAGCTTTTTCGTATTCCAGTGTTTCAGAATTTTCCTTAGCCATCAATTCGGCGGCATAACCTGGCTCATTGGCCAGCTTCTCGAATTTGGATCCGGGGTACCGGTTTTGCAGTTGGCGGGCAATTACCAGTGCTTTGTCCATCCGCCCTTCTTCCTTGTGGATGACATATTGGTAATACCAGCTCTCCGCTTCACCATTGGATCCGGGGTAGCGGGTATTCAGCGTTTCGAATGCCTCGATAGATTTGGCATTATTTTCCAGTTGGTCGCGGTATTCGCGACCCAGATTGAACCAGTTGTTGGACTGCTGGATCGTCATCGTTGAGATTTCCCCCTCGGTGGTGGGAATACCTTCGAGGAGTTTTTTGATCTCGTCTTCGGTTACCATTTTAATCTCTTCCGGAGCGGCGGTACCCGTATCCCCGGGATCAGTGAAAATAGTAGTGGTTTCAGTGCTACGACTGCGTCGCCAATTATCCGTCAGGGAGCGATCACCCCACTGCCGCTCGAAATCGCGCTTCCCTCGTTTTACCGTTTGTGGATTATAGGCAAAGAAATCGCTTTTATTGGAAACGGCTGGGCCACGCGGTCGGGAGCCTCCGGGATCTGGCTGCGGGCTTGGGCGGGCGGCCTCTGCCCGGCGACGCTCAAAAAGATCCGTTGCCCACTTCTGCCGTGAAGGCTCGGGCAGCATACCGATACGCAGGAGGCTGTCCTTTAATTGAATGTCGGTCAGGGCATCAGCTATTCCGGTCAGTTGATCCCGACGTTCGGTTACCACGTCATAGCGCAGGTCGCCCTTATCCATTACGTTGAGGGTGGTATCGTAATAAAGCTTCGCCGGCAGGTAATTGTCTTGATCGTAGGCAAGGTCCCCAAGAAGTTTATAAGCTTCGGTACGTTGAACGGGACCAGCAGAGGGACTGGCAAGTGCCTGCTGCAGGTACGCCGCGCCTCCGGCGTTGTCCCCATTACGCAAGGATACCGCTGCCATGGAAAAGAGGATCTGGCTTTCGTAGGGCAGGTTTTTATCTTCTTTTGCCATCCGTCCCAATTTCTTCAGGGCGTCTTCGGCGGAGCCGGAACCGCTGAGGAAAGCATTCTGTGCGAGGTTGAGTCGCGCACCTAATTCCAGCTCGTAATCAGGTCGGGCGGCAATGGTTTGCTCAAACGCGGAAGCAGCGCCGGAGGGCTGACCGAGCTCCTGGTAGAGTTGCCCGGCGATGTAATAGAAGCGGGCGCGTTCATTGCGTTCTTTAGCTACCGCGGCGGCTTCTTCAAGATAAGGGATCGCCTTCTCTAATTCGTCCTGTTCGAGGTAAAGGTAGGCTTGTACGGCCATCGCCCTACGGCGCACATCGGGGAATGTTCCCCGATTATTACGCATATCCTCCAGAATAATCTGGGCCTGATCAAAGGCGTCCCGTTTGATCAAAGTCCATGCCAACCATAAGCGCCCTTCCTGAAAAGCAGGACGGTGCTTGGCGAGGTAACTGTCGGGCTTTTTACCGTAAGTCTCCCCATCAGCGCCGAGGTCAGAGGTCATGTTGAAAATGGAGATCATCCCCACAGGTCCGAGATCTTCTTCCTCTTCTTCTATGTCCGGTTCATTCTCGAGGCCGGCGACGGCAGAGGTGTCTGTCCGGACCCGGGGAGGAAGCTTAATACCGCGCTTCCGGGCACGAATCCGCTCCTTACGTTCTTTATCTCGCGCCTTTTTGCGCAGTTTAGCAGCCTTGGCCCGTTCCTTCTGCAACTTGTCTCTTTCTTTTGCGGCGTCCTTACGGGCACGCAAACGGTCTTTGCGGTCCTGGGCGGGGTTAGATTCGACCTTGCGCCGACTTACGTAAGCTTCTTCTTCCGGCTCGTCTTTAGCACCTTTCCTGGCTTTAGACTTCTTCCGTTTTGGCCGTGGGCGAAACTCGTTCACCATGAACCGCAAAGTTTTCTCCGCGCTCTCGTAATCCTGTTTGACCAATTGTGCCTGCCCCACCAGCAAATAGCTGTCGTCTACCCAATTGCTGTAAGGATGTTTCTTTACAACGATGGCCACTTTCTCGATGGCTACGTCCAGGTCCGTTGCTACCGCACTCGTGTTTTGGAGTTCCAGGAAGGGGAACATTTTAAGCCGCTGGGTATAATTGTCGACGTGTTGATCGTCGATACCCATCAATGTCTCCGCCATGAGCTCCTTGGCGTTGAAGTAGCCGTTATAATGGGAGTTCATGTTGTGCCAGAGCTTACCAAGCGCACTTTGCTCATCGCGGCGTTTGGTGGAAGCGCAGCTGGAAACAGCCATTTGAAAGGCCAGCAACAATAGGAGAAATCGGGTAAGCTTGATCAAAACGAGACTACTTTTATGCGGAGTTTTCTGGCTGGGGAAAGCCATAAAACAAAATCATTGGGATGCGTAGCGGAAGGAGCCGTTATCTTTGCTGCCCCCTAAGAGGACGCAAAGGTAAGCATCCTCACTTTGCCGCATCTGATTTGAAACGTTGAGGGTCAGGCACAAAGTGTAAGGTTAACAGAGAAAAATAATCCCTTCCCTATGGAAGAATCAAAGGTCCGCCAGAGTTGGTGGAAACGATTTAAGACAAATAGTAAGGACGAATATCAGCTGGTGATTCGGGATGTGAAGAGCTATCGTGAGGTCAGCTCATACAATCTGACGCCGCTTAACATCTACGTCGCACTCTCCGCAGCCATTTTTCTGGTGGCGGTTTTGGTGTTCCTGATCATCGCTTATACGCCATTACGTCAATACATCCCCGGATACGGAGACATTGTACAGCGCCAGGAGATGAACGAAATGGAGAACATACTGGATGAGATGACTAAGCGCCTGGACGCCCAGAGCCTGTACATCGAAAACCTGAATAGAAACATTCACGGCGAGGTCATCACCAGTGCCGAAGCTGAAGCTGATACAACTTCAATTGACCCCCTCGATGCTGCTCCGGCACCCCTGTCTGAAGAAGAAGTTCGTTTGCGGCGGGAAATGGCCCTGGAGCGCGTTGGCCAAAGTAGCCGACAGGGTGGAAATTTGGCCCCTTCTCCCGGGAGTGCCGACGTTCCGTTGGCGCAGCTGTTTTTTGTTGTTCCGGTCAACGGTGAAATAAGCGCCGGATATAACCCGGCCGAAAGCCACCTTGGTGTCGATATTCTGGCTCCTCAAAACACACCCATCAAGGCGGTCCGCGACGGGGTAGTCTTTATCAGTGAATTTACCAGCTCGAACGGCAATGTTATCGGCCTCCAGCACGACAATAACCTCGTTACTTTTTATAAGCACAATTCGCAGCTCCTGAAGAAGGTTGGCGACCGCGTCAAAGCAGGAGAAGCTATTGCCATCATCGGCAATACCGGTAAGCTGTCAACGGGCCCCCACCTGCATTTTGAGCTCTGGCACGAGGGTAGTGTGGTAGACCCTACGGAGTACCTCAGGTTTTAACTGAGCCTTGTCTTAAGGAGAGCCCGCCCTGACGGCAAATTGTTTTGACCCGGCGAAGCCGGACAAAAAAATATCTGCGATTTGCTAAAACGGTAGCAGAACAGTTTATGAAGTTCGTACACTCTCCAGGTACCGTTTTCCAACATACCGGATAGTCTGCTCAACATCTCGATAGGCATTACCGGTAGCTTCTACGTAAGCTGTTCCGTCATATCGAAAGTCCGCCTGGACGTTTTGGTGACTTTCTCTGGTAATGATCGGCTTGGTGCCGGCCAGCCCTGCCCGCAGCATTTCGATGGGCCAAAGCAGGCCTGATTGCCAGGCGGATACTTTCATCGATGGTGGCTTCGCACCAATACTTTCGGCAATCTTACTCATGGCCTCCTGCCAACTCAGGTTAACGGCATTCAGAAGGAAGCGATCTCCGTCCTGGTCCCGGTCAAGGGCGGTCATCGCAGCTTCGGCCACATCACGCACATCAACGAAACCCGTAGTTCCGGTAGGGTAAAACCCGCGTTCACGGGCCGCCATTTGCCATAATTTCGGCGCATGGTCATGCCCCCAATTTCCGGTGCCGAGCATATGGGTAGGATAAAGTACGGCTACTTCGAGGCCTTCGGCCTGGCCTCGCCAGATTTCCCGTTCTGCGGCGAACTTGCTTTCCGCATAACTGGTGTTGGGGCGCTCCTCCGGCCATCGATCCCTGAGGGTGACCAACGGCCCGCCGTCCCGCCGGTTCAACACCGCAACGGAACTCAAATGAATGACTTTCCTTACACCGGCTTCCAGGGCCATATTCACAACGTTAGCCGTGCCTTCGCCGTTGACCATTTGCATCTTGTCCCGATCCGCAGTCTGAAACGAAACGAAGGCCGCAGCGTGGATGATGGTGTCTACCCCATGGAAAGCCTCGAGCAGGCTCTCCGGGTCATTTACGTCTCCTTTTACCAGCGTACAAACCTCACCCAGCGCGGCCAGGGCCCTGGTGTCGCTCTCCTCCCGGATCAATGCCCGAAAGGGCCGCCCGGTGGCCGCAAGTGCAGTAGTGAGGTGGCGACCGAAATAGCCGGTGGCTCCGGTGATTAGCAACATAGTGAATTGGTGAGTTAGAGCGTTGGTGAGTCACTGAGTTGGTGAGTTACTGGGTTGCTACCACGAGTACCACTCACTTCGCTGCGCTTGTTCGCCCAAGGTGAGTAAGCGTAGCGCCACGAACGGCACCTGCGGTAGCAACTCAGTGACTCACCAACTCGCGAACTCACTTCCCATGGTAAACGGCCCCATTCACCGTTGGTTGTAGTGCCCCGGTGGCGGAAGGGAGAGCATTGGGGATTCCCTGTATGCGCAGGAGCGCTGCCAGTGCGATGAGGGCGGCTTCTTTGAAGTCGGCAGTGACCGTGTCTGGAACGACAAAATCAAAAACTGGAGCTTCAGGGTTTTGTGTGGCACGGAGTTGGCCTGTCAGGAATTGGTTGTGGATGCCGCCTCCGGTGAGGAGAATGCGGATAGGATCCGCCTGGCTCTTTTTACCGTTTTCTGCACCTGCGGCCGCGCCCGTCCCGGAAGAGAATTGCGTAACCAGGTGCGCCAGATCATAAGCAATTTTTTTCGCCAGCCACCGGGTAAAAGTGTGAAGCAGATCCGCCGGGGCCACCGATTTGTCATCAAGTAAGGGCCAGAGCGACTCCCGCACCCAGGCGTTGCCGAGCGATTTTGGATACGGCAATTGGTGGTAAGGCAGTGCAGCAATTTTTTGCGCGATCGCAGGTGCAGGGGATCCTTGAGCAGCAAGCTGTCCGCCCGCATCGTACTTCCTCCCCTCGCGGGCGGCAAGCCGGTCGAGGATTTGGCAGCAACCGGTAATGTCTCCGGCTATATAATCGCCGTTTTCTTGTCGAAGGCTGAGGTTTGCGATGCCGCCGAGGTTCAGAAAACCTCCGTATTCCGGGAAGAGGTACTTGTCCGCCAGCGGTGCCAGCGGGGCTCCCTGGCCACCGGCAGCTACGTCGCTGCTCCGCAATTCCGTCACCGTCGGTATCCCGAGATGCCTAGCGATGGCAGCACCGTCGCCGATCTGAGTCGTAAACTTCTGGGAAGGATCGTGGAAAATAGTGTGTCCGTGGCTCCCGGCAAGCGTCGGCACATGCGCCGGATGCTTGTCCATAAATCTCTTCGCCCGCTGTCCGATCCAGTGGCCCAGATCGGCGTGCAGGCGCCACAGTTCGCGCCCCGGCAGGTGAGGGGCGGACCGTAGCCTTGCCTGCCAAGTTGGGGGGAAAGGGTCCGTTTCGGCGGCAAGGATTTCCCATTCAGGCACTAAGGGATCCTCCGAAATATCCAGACGGATACGGCAGAGGGCCAGGTCGAGCCCGTCCAGCGAGCTTCCTGACATCATCCCGAGTACAATGTGGTCTTGTACCGACACCCGGTTTTACTCTTTCTTAAGGGTCATGGTGTATTCCGCCATGGCTTTGATTTCATCATCGTCAAGGATGTCGCCAAATGCCGTCATTACGCCATTTTCACTACCGTTCTTGATCGCATTGATCCGGTATTCGAGGTCCTTGGTGCTTTCCTGAAGGTTTGCAGCACCGTTGGTGCCCATGTCGCCGTATAGACCATGACAGGCGATACAACGGACCTTCCAGATTTTCTTGACGTCGATTTCTTTCTTCGCAGGCTCCGCCTTAGTAACCTTCGGTGCTTCGCTTGGGGTGTCTTCACCTCCGCCACAAGCAAGCACGACGAGGGCAAGAACGAAAAGTAATGAGAACTTCTGCATTTGTTAGAATTTTGATTGTGGTAAATATATGGATATAAGCCGGAGAGTAACCCACAGGTTTAGTGGGTTCTCTTATGTGGAACGGGTATATTTAATGGTAGTGTATGGGGGGGAGCCTGTATTTAACCGTCGCTCCCAAAAACCTCCCGTTTCACCGCCTCCCTTTTGCTGCGGCTCACGGGCAACCACTCTCCGCCTACTTCCACCTGGTTCCCTTCCAGGGCCCGGATGCGGTTCCTGGCGGCGAGGTAAGACTTATGAATGCGAACAAATTGCCCTGCGGGTAACCGGCCTTCCAGTTGATGAAAACGTTCGAGGGTCAGGTAACGCCCGCCATCACAGTGCAGGCGGAGGTACTCCCGCATCCCCTCTACGTACTGAATTTCAGCAACCGGAATACGAAGTAATTTTCCATCTACTTTGATCGTGATCGTTTCATTGGATGATTGACCGGGGGCAGTTGATGCTACCGTACTCTGGATCGGGCACAATTGTTCTCGCGCCTTGCCGGACGCCCGTACAAAACGCTCGAAGGAGAAGGGCTTGAGCAGGTAGTCTACCACGTCCAGGTCATAAGCTTCCACGGCATAATCTGGATATGCCGTGGTGAAAATGGTGACCGGCGGGCGGGGCAAACTACGCAGCAGGTTCATCCCACTCAGGCCGGGCATCTGGATGTCGAGCAGCAGGAGGTCAGGCTGCCTGGTCCTGATTTCTGCCAGGGCTTCTACGGGCGATTGATAGCGACCGATCAATTCCAAGCCCGGGGCTCTGGCAACGAAGTCTTCGAGCAAATTAAGGGCAAGGTGTTCGTCGTCTACGGCGATAACTTTCAGGGTGTCGGAATTCATAATCCAGGCTTAACGGTGAATGGTCAGAACAAATGAAAAAATACCGGCACTGTCGTCTGTCTTTATCGCCAGGCTTGCGGCGTCTCCGTAAGTCAGGGCCAGCCGCTTACGTATGTTCTCCAACCCTACGCCGGAGGTGCCGTCCTTTTGCCGGTCAGCAGTACGGTAAGAGTTCTCCCCCCGAAAGAAAAGCTTCTTTTCTCCGGCATCCAACCAGAAATTGGCGTAGGCCCTGGGGTTTTCAACAAAGTCTCCGTGTTTGAAGGCATTTTCCAGGAGAGGAAGCAGCAGAAGTGGCTCGATGTCTCCGTGGAGGTTGTTGTCTTTTGCTTCCAGGACAACGTTAAAGGGCTGCGCTCCGCGCAGCTGGAAAAGCGCCACATACCGCCGCAATTGGGCGAACTCCTCCTCCAACGGCACCATATCCCGCCGGCTCTGGTAAGTGACGTACCGGAGCAGTTGGCTGAGTTGGAGCACCGTGGGGGCCGTCCGGTCCGAGCCGGTACTGGCCAGGGCGTAAACATTGTTGAGGACATTGAAGAGGAAGTGAGGGTTGATGTGGCTGCGCAACTGCAGCAACTCCGCTTTGTGCCGTTCACTCACTTGTATAAGTCGTAGTCGCTCTGCCTCCCGCCAGCGGTTGTTGAGGAAGAGTAGGTAACTCAGCGCGAGGATGCCGAAATTACTCAGGGCGCTGCCCCAGAACCAGTCGTTGGTCCCCACTACCCGGGGGAAGGAGAGTTGACTTCCTGAAGCGATGTAATCATTGAACAAGCCCCGGATAAAAGTGAAAACCACCAGTGCAATCCCCACGGCTATCCAGTACTTCCACTGCACCAGCGGCCGCGCCCAGCTGCTCAGTAACTTCCCGTTGAGGTAGAACAGCGCTGCGAGCAATAGTGTGTTGATCACGCCACGAAGTACGGTTGTCCTCAGGGGTAAGGCGCCACCAAACACACCGCAGAAGATCAAAAAGATCGCCCCCCAGACGGCAATGTCCAAGTACGGTGGCCTGGAACTTTCGGCCCTGATTTTATAGACTTTCTTCATCATAAGCCTGCTAAAGATAGCCTTTACCCCTCCCAGTCGTCTCGCTCCATCAACGAATGGCCACTTCTGATCAACGAACGGTATGATGGCGCCTTCAGGCCGCCCTTTTACCGTTCGTTGATGCTCGGTGGCCATGGGTTGAACATAGTTGGCGGCCCAACAGCGGCCCCCCACTTTTGCTACCGTCATTCATTGTTAACCAAAAACATACCCATCATGAAGACTTCTTTTTCCGGATTCAATTCCAGCCTCCTTTTTCTCGTCCTGCTGCTGTCCACCGCCTTCGTGGTGGCCTGCGATCAGGAGAACAACATCATCCCCGTCGAAGACCTTCCGCTCTCTGATGAGCAGGCCGCGCAAATTGTTGAAGCCTCCCTCGTCGGTGAGCAGCAGGGCCTCGACGCCGCCATTGCCGATATTACCGAAGTGGCGGTGGCAACCACCAGTTGCGGAACGGCCATCGACAGCACCTACGTTTTTGCCCGCAATACCGATCGGCTGACCGCCAATTACGCGGTCGACCTCCAGTGGCTCCCCAGCTGCGGACCGGGCGGGCTGGTGCGTGACATCGTCTTCTCCCGTACCACCGATGGGACCTACAGCACCGACCGCATCAGCAGTGATGACGAAAGTGCCGGCAACCTGACGGTGGATAATATTACCGGAGGCGTCAATCTCAACGTCTCGGGCAGCTTTTCCCGGACCGGGACCCAAAAGTTAATGGCGCGCCAACAGCGCACCGTCAATTCTAACTGTGGGATCACCCTGGAAAACCTCAAGGTCAATAAAGGAACCAAACGCATCGAAAGCGGGCAGGCGATTTTTTTACTGACGGGGAGTTCCTCCGGCGGGCGGTCCTTCAGCGTCGAAGGGAGCATCATTTTCCATGGAGCCGGCTCCGCTACGGTCATTATTAACGGCAACCAGTATGAGGTAAACCGGTAAGGTTTTTTCCTCCAATTCTCAAGGCATTCCTCCCGGCTAATCCTGGTCGGGAGGAATTTATTCATCTCCCAAAAAAATCATCATGCTTACCTTTCTCGAAGAATTTGGATACCTGACGACCTGGCTCCTGAGTGCCGTGGTTATTTACGGTCGCTATTTGTTGTTGGCCGGACTGGCTTATTTTCTTTTTTACCGATTTGGCCTTGGTCCCGCCCGACGGAAGATCCAAGCGGCTTTCCCGGCGGCCGCGCGACTGCGCGGAGAGTTGCGGGAATCGGCCACTACCGCGCTGGTGTTCGGGGCCGTAGGCTTGTTCATCGTAGCCCTGAGGGCGAAGGGGCTTACGCTGGTGTATACGGACCTCAACCTTTATGCCTGGTGGTGTTTACCGGTATCTTTCGTGCTGTTAGTCGTGTTGCACGACGCCTATTTTTATTGGCTGCATCGCCTGATGCATCATAGTAGATGGCTCCGGAAAGTCCACGCGGCGCATCACGGCAGCTACAACCCTAATCCATTGACCGCACTGGCCTTTCACCCATTGGAGGCGCTGGCGGAGATCGCCATTATTCCGGTATTGTTGTTTGTGATTCCGGTCCATCCGCTGGTTCTTTTGCTCTTCGGCTTATGGTCGCTGGGGTGGAACATCATCGGCCATTTAGGCTACGAATTGTTTCCGACGGGTTTTGTCAGCCATCCGGTTGGCCGGTATTTTAACACGAGTACGCATCATAACCAGCACCACTTGGATGGGCGGTACAATTTTGGCTTGTACTTCAATTACTGGGACCGTTGGTTCGGGACAAACAACCCGGATTATGAGCAGACGTTTGCCAGCGTTACGGGGCAGTTGGGCGACGGCGCGCGGGTGCAGTGAGGGGTGATTGGGAGGCAGTGAGGGGGTAAAATCAGAACTCCACATTAATCAACTCCACAAACTCCTGAATCCTGCCCTCGACCATTTGCTGGGTCAGGCCTTGCATACGGCGGGTACCAAAGTCTTCCACTACGAAGCTGGCCATAGCCGAACCATAAATAATGGCACGCTTAAGGTTGGCGAAGCTTGTGTCGTCAGTAGCTGCCAGGTAGCCCATAAAGCCGCCGGCAAAGGTGTCTCCTGCTCCCGTTGGGTCTACGACCGTTGGCAACAGCAGCGCCGGAGCGGAGAAGAGCTTGTCACCGTCGAACAACAGGGCACCGTGTTCTCCTTTCTTGATGATGAGGATGCGAGGGCCCATATCGACGATCTTCGCCGCAGCCTTCAGGAGACTCAGTTCGCCGCTGAGCTGACGGGCCTCTTCGTCGTTGATGACCAATACGTCAATCCGCTTAAGCACTTCCTTGAGTGGATCCATGGCAATGTCCATCCAGAAATTCATCGTATCGAGTGCGATGAGTTTCGGCTTGGATTCCATTTGCTCGATCACCTGCATCTGAACCTGTGGGGAGAGGTTGCCGAGCATGACGTAATCGGTGTTCCGGTAACCTGCAGGCAGCTTTGGGTTGAAGTCCGCCAGGACGTTGAGCTGCGTGTCAAGTGTGTCACGGCCCATCATATCGTCATGGTAACGACCCGCCCAGAAGAATGATTTACCGTCTGGAACAACTTCTACACCTTCGAGATCTGCCCCACGACGCTTAAGGTCGGCCAGAAAATCCTGGTTGTAGTCGCCACCGATGATGGAGACGAGCTGAACGGGTTTCACGAGCTGGGTTGCCGCCATAGCAATGTAGGTACAGCTGCCCGCCTCGATCATTTTAACTTCGCCGTAGGGCGTGAAGACGTCGTCGTAGGCAATGGTTCCGATGGCAAGTAAGCTCATGAGTATAAAAAGTTGCAGGTTGCAGGTTGCAGGTTGCTGCAATCTTAAACCTATGATCCAATAAATAAAAAAGCCGAGTACGATTGCTCGTACTCGACTTTTTGTGCGCCTCAGAAAGGGCTCGAACCTTTGACCTACGGATTAACAGTCCGCCGCTCTAACCAACTGAGCTACTGAGGCATTCTTGCGAAGCGGCTGCAAATGTACGATGGGTTGATAAAACTCACAACAGGCTAGCAAAAAAAAGTGTAAAAAAGTTGCAGCGCCGATCGGCGTACCTTCGCCAGCCTGAACTTTTCGCATACAAAATGAAAGAATTACTGGACCAAATTGCCGCAGCTGGATTTCTTGATTGGTTGGCATTGCTTACTTCGCTGGCCTACGTCTGGCTGGCTGCGCGAGACAATAACTGGTGCTGGCTGTTTGCTGCCATAAGTACGGCGGTGTGGGCCTGGCAGTCGTTTTTTGAATACCACCTGGTATCCGATGGCTTATTGCAGGTTTTTTACTTCGTTATGGCGGGCGTTGGCATTTGGCGCTGGCGGGGGATGAAAAAGAGTCGTCAGAAAAAGATCGACGCTGGAACCTTAGACGAGTTGATCATTCCTGAAAGAGGATTGGGGAATATCGTGAGTATGTCGGTCAGGGAACACTTATTAACGATACTTGGTGGACTGATCGGCGGGCTGGGCTTGGGTTACTTTTTTAGTCAAACACTGGTCGCGGCCGCTACTTACCCCGATGCGATCACCACGGTGTTCAGCGTCATTACCACTTTTCTGCTCATTGGCCGCCGCCTGGAGAACTGGTTGTACTGGATTGTGATCGACGTTGTTTATGTGTGGATATACGCAGGCACCGGCGCTATCCTGTTTGCAATGATGATGATCATCAACGTAGGGATGGCCATATACGGTTATCAACGGTGGCGCCAGGAGGCTGGCCAACCGAACTTACTCTGATAAAAAAGGGTTCCCAACTAATATGGCAGCACCCGAGAATTCTAACCTGATCAAGACTGTACTACGATTAGTTCTACTGATTACCGTAGTAGTTATCCTCTTTTATGGGCAGACTTTGTTGCTGCCCATCGCTTTAGCCGGATTGCTCGCGATTCTGTTGAACCCGATTGATGAAAAGCTGCGGTCTTGGGGCTGGTCTGCGGGATTGTCCATCAGCGGAGCAATGTTCGTGCTACTGCTTGTCTTTGCCGGTCTTTTTGTCGCGGTCGGGCAACAGGCCATCAGCTTTGCGGAAAATTGGCCGGAAACGCAGAAAAATATATCAAAACAACTTGACAAGCTTCGTGATCAGGGGAATTTGGGAGGTCTGATCCCCAAAGTCCCTTCAGGCATGAATAGTGAAGGCCCCTCTGAAAAAGATACTGCTTCAAGTCTTCCCGTAAGCCGTTCGGGTATTATGAAATTTTTTAGTGGCACTTTTGGCGCGATGGGTGATTTTTTGCTGATGTTTGTCTACATCGTGCTCCTGCTGAGTCAGAAAGAACGATTACAAAAGTTTTTACTGCGAAGAATGCCCGACGAAAAGCGGGGGCTGACCCATCGTGCTCTCAACGAAAGCCGCGATGTGGTACAAAAATACTTGCGGGGTAGGCTGATCCTGATCGGCATCTTATCGGTACTCTACAGTATTGGTTTTTTGGTCATCGGAATGGACTATGCGATCCTAATCGCGATCCTTGTCGCCGTACTAAGTATTATTCCCTACTTGGGAAACATCATCGGTGGGGTTTTCGCGGTTGCCCTGGCTTTCGCCGGGGGCGGGGGTAGTACGGCTATCATCGGCGTTTTGATCACTATTTCCCTGGCTCAAATGCTGGAAAGTTATATCCTCACTCCACTGATTGTAGGGGATGAAGTTGATATCAACCCGCTCACTACCATATTCTGTGTGGTTGGCATGAGTATTGTCTGGGGTCCGGTCGGGGCCATCATTGCAATACCCATGTTTGCCATCCTACGAATTATTTTCAGCCACGTGGAGGGGCTTAAGGACTATGCTTATCTGATGGGACAGGATGATTAGTGCGCGGTGAAATCCCCCGGAGCTATTCAGACAAAGGCTCAAGCTTAACAGAATCCGCCCCCGTTGCTTACCTTGCGGACCTACCTAAAGATTCTGCTCATTATGGAAGTACTCTACACTGCACTCAAACACTCCCACTCTGGCCTGCGCTGGGTGGTGCTCGTACTGATGGTTCTTGCCATCCTTAACGCTTTTGGTAAGCGGCGCGGGGGTTCTGTTTATCCCGGCAAGGACAAGCTGGCCTTATTCGCCTTGATCAGCGTACACCTGCAGTTGCTGATCGGCCTGGTACTTTACCTTTGGCTCAGCCCATTGGTAAGCTTTGAAGGAAACATCATGGGAAATTCCGTTACCCGGTTTTATACCGTTGAGCACTTGCTCGGTATGGCCGTCGGTATCACCCTGGTCACAATGGGCTATTCCAAGGCCAAGCGCCAGGCAGAGTTGAACAAAGGCTGGAAGACAATTGGGGTATTCTATCTGTTTGGTCTCATCGTTATCCTGTTGTCTATTCCCTGGCCTTTCCGTAACCTTGGCGCCGGCTGGTTCTAACCCTCCCAAATTATGGTAAGGGGGCTATGATCTGAGCACGCTCCGGAACTACGCAGCTTTCCCGCCTCCGTTGCATCGCACTACTACCTTATCGTTCGGGCTACGGGACGGTGAGGAATTTTACCATGCCCCTGACGATAGTTCCGGCACGGGATTCCCTACCTGCTACTACCAACGATTGCACTGGAGACCAAAACGCGGCTGACGTACGTTGCTTTTTGAAAAACTCGCCCTGGCACCTGCGGCCGCGCCCTTATTCATCAGGTAGTCAGATAGTACTGGAATGCTGATGATTGACGTAAAACATAACGGGAAGCGAAGATATTCGGCAGAAAAATGCCCCCCTACTGGGCGTGCGGGCGATCAATGATGGTTTTGGTTTCCCGTTTCCCGGCTACGTCGGCAATGCCCGTTATCTCGAGGAAAAGAGTAAGCAGCACCAGACCAATGATGAAGTACAGGATGATTTTAAAAGTAGAGGTCTTTTTCTTATTATCGGTATCGGCCATGCGGGAGCAATGATTTAGTTGCCGCTAAGAACAGCAATTTTTTGCTAAAGTGACTCAGCGGGCCTGGGAATAACTTGAATATACCCATCACGAAGAGGGTCCGGAAATTCCGTGGCGCAGAGCGCCTGTAAAGGCTACCAACAGCAAGTCAACTGAATCCTAAACCTTTACGGTTTGGGTATAGTAGCCGCAAACACTATTCACTGAAGTGAATTAAAGCATGGGGAAATACCCATCGCAAGGCTTTTCCGTAAAGGTGCAATTGCTCCAAGCTCTTTAGGCGGGGCCGCAGGTGCAAGGAAAGGTGTAAGGGCAGACTTGTAAGCAGGTAAAATTAAAGTGTAACCATAAAGATTATAAAGTAATGTTTTTTATTTAAAATACGCGTATAGTTGTGAAAAATGATTGCTATTCGTATATTTGTATCATCGGAAGTAGAGAGTGTAGTTCCCGATAAATAGACACCTAAACCCTATAGTTTTTCCGTTTTTTGCAACCTTATTATCAAAAAGCCAGGGCCGACAGGTCCTGGCTTTTCTTTTTTCCAATCTTGATACGTGCATAAATAGCAGCGCGTTCACCAGTTTGAGGGGAGGTGCTCTTATTAAGAGCAGGCGGTTAGAGCTATTTCAGGAACTTTCTTTTAAGTCGTTAGCATCTCCATTCCAGAAGCATATCCGTAATGGCGGGCTCCTTCAGATTCATTCCGTTCCTCGTGGACATCGGCCAGAAAGAAACCTCCGCCGTCTTGGAAGGCGACGTTCTTCGTCAGGTTCTTCCGGTGCAATTGCTCATAGGTATCGTAATCGATGGCTTGGCGGAAGTTGAGTCTCAGCTCAATGTCAAAGCCAGTCGTTACTTCCCGCCAGCCCGGCTGAATGGTAGCACCGAAGACTTTTGACTTAGAACCGCTGCCGTAAGCAAAAACGCAAATGGAACGGCCAGCTACTTCCCCTTCTTCCTTCAGCAGTGTCTCCAATGTACTCATCAGACTAAGAAATACGCTACCGGCATAAAGGTTGCCCACCCTCGAGCTGGCCCATTCTCCCGGAGCAATTCTCTCCTGAACGAAGGTTTTGTAGTCCGGTGTTTTGGTGACCATCTTCAGAAAGTCCGCACAGCTGGTGATGTATTGCTCCCGGTTTTCGTAGTCGTCCGCACAGGGTACTTCCAGTTCATTACGTAGGATGAATTCAACCCAGTCTCCTCCGGCCTTTAGTTCCTCCATGAATATTTCGGAAAACATCCGTCGGGCCTGAAAGGCGTAAGGCAGGTGGAATACGAGGTGGGAGAAATCCTGGAGCAATTCGCCTACTTTGCCGCCGCTGCGTTTACGATAATCGTACAGGGCTTCCCGAATCCGGGCCTGGTAGGCCTGGTTGCTGTACGGCCCGTCAAAGACCGGCGTAGTCTTATGCAGCATCAGGAAAGATTCATTGCAATCCAGTACCCCATTACAGTCGATACCCTGGGCCAGCTTAGTTTCCAGTTCGTCCAGGTTAAAATCTTCCGCCGACGTGTCGGGCAAAAGGTTGAGGACCTCCTGGATGATTTCCCGCTTGGTTACTTTTCGGTTGGGCTTAAAGAAATCATGCGCCGGCCGGGTGGCGACGCCGAAATCAGGGTCGATGGCGAGCAGGCGAGGGGCCTGTTTTACCAACATCGCAACGGCACCGGCTCCCTGGGTATATTCTCCGGGGCTGTTCATTTCATACTTGGCCTCGTCACTTGCGACGACGATGCCGATCCGGCCTTCCTTCGCTGCGGCCCATTCCAGAGAGTTCTGAAGGGCGTCTACTCCACCGATGCAGGCGAAGGTCAGGTCAACTACGTCGCAGTGCAGGAAGCAATTCCCTCCGTGGGAGCCGGAAAAATGATCTTGCAGCATGTCCAGCACGTAAGTGGCTGTAGGCTTAGCACCGTCCAGGGCACTTTCTGTGCCCAGGTAGATCCGGCCGACCTCGTTAGGGTCGAGATCGTTCTTATGCATCAGGTCAAGGACCGCATTAGCGGCCATGGTGGCGGCATCTTCCAGGGCATCGGCAACGGCCATTTGCTCCAGGCCAAGTCCCTTATTGAGCTTGGCATAATTCAGGTCCCTTGCCTTGGCCAGGTCTTCAATAGGGAGATAAAGTTGGGGAACGTAGAGGGAGAAATCGTCGATCCCAACGGTAGAAGTAGGCATACAGGCTGCTTGAGGTTTGAAATTCAAAGTAGGAACAGCAGTATGGGGATAGGGTTTAGCTTTTGGCCACAATACGGACCAAAACTGCCCAGACAAGCTCATAGGGATTTACGACGCGAAGAGGGTAATTTCAAGCTTAGATTACGATGAGCGTTCTCTCCGACAGCCTGCTAGTGCTTAGACTTCAGTAAATACTCAACCACAATGGCAGGTACCAGGTCTCCGGTCAGGCTGTGGCCACTCCCGACTGTAGTGGCCAGTGTTGAGCCCCGCCAGTTGGCGTGCATCCGCCGGGCACCGGCGATGGGGGCCACATCGTCTTCTTCATCGTGTACGATCAGGCCCGGGACTTCTACTTTTTTTACGAATTCCGTAAAGTCGATATCAGAAAACCGGTGGTCTAATTGGCGGTGGAATTGATGCTCGATGCCATACTTGACCCGGTCATTGGCCCCAACGATTTCACAGAACTTATCAATGAAATTTTCTAATTCGCCGGGGACAGCCATGCTGACAATCTGTTTGGGAGCGAAGGTGTACTCTTCTTTACAGGCGTAGTAAATGGCTGCCATGCCACCACCGGAATGGCCCACCCAATAATCAGGCGCAAAGCCCAGGTGATTGAAATAGGTATTCAATACTTCACAATACATGAAAACATTAAACTTCTTGCCCTCGCTCCGGCCGTGGGCGGGCGCGTCAATCGCGTAGATGTCGAAGCCCGCTTTCTTAAGCGGTTCGTACATGGCAAACCAACGGGCTGTAGAGCTTTCCCATCCGTGTAGCAATAGGACCGAGGGGCCGTCTCCCGGCCAGTGGAAACAGTGGAGGACCTGACCGTTGTGATCAAAGGTGCCTTGTGTTGCTTCTTTGAGGAATTCGTCAGTGCCGGGGTCATCCGCGAGGCGCCGGGGAGTGGTAAGCAGGTAGTAGGCCATCTTACCAGCACCACGGCGATAGACGCGGGCCGTGCCGTTGAGGAGGCGGCGCAAACCGCCCATCATCAATTTTTCCTTATTAACCGCCATGAATAAATCAGCTTGCTAAGTACAAACTTACGTCCGTTTATGGGAACTTCCGCCGCGAACTGTGGGTTATCTGCATCCACACCACCTGAGAAATAGCTAAGATGATCACTTTTTTCGAACGCCTGGGAGCGCTTTACGTCAAAGCTTTTACGGGTTTACCACGCCGCGTCTGGTTGCTTTCTCTCGTCATGTTAGTGAACCGAAGCGGGGCAATGGTGGTCGCTTTCCTCTCCGTTTATTTGATCGACAAACAAGGATTTGAACCCACTAAGGCAGGTTACGTAATGGCTGCTTTTGGTGCCGGCGGTGTATTGGGGAATTACTTTGGTGGGTTATTGAACGACCGGTTCGGGTCCTGGCATATTCAATTTTTTAGCCTGATCGGCGCTGGAATCCTCAATATTATGCTTGGGCAGGTAACGGAATTCTGGGCTTTGTGCTTCTTCGCGTTTATGATTTCATTGGTTGCCGACGCCTTCCGGCCCGCCAACCGTGCGGCCCTTTCCATCTATTCCCCTCCTGATCGGCTCACCCAGTCATATGGCCTGCAACGGATGGCGGTGAACCTCGGTTTCAGCATTGGCCCGGCATTGGGCGGATACCTGATCTATAATTATGGCTTCGAGCTCATGTTCTGGGGCGACGGGCTCACTTTTTTATTGGCCGCTGCCGTCTTTTACTTTGCTTTGCCTCCCGATGAAACAGCGAAGCCTCTGGTGGCCCGGCCCAATAAGCGGCAACTCGGTGAAGAGGTAATAGATGCGCCCTTGCCTGCACCTGCGTCCCCGCCCGCCCACAAACAATTCTGGTTGGTGGCCTTCGTGATCGCGAATACGGCAATCATCGTGTGTTTCTTCCAGCTGTTCAGCACCTTTGGTGTTTACCTGAAAAGCTCCGGTTTCGATGAGCGTGCGCTGGGCTGGTTATTTACGCTAAGCGGCGTACTGATCGTTGCTACCGAGATGCCGGTACTGTACGTGGTCGAACGGCGATACCGGCCCATTCCTACTATGCTGGTCGGATCGGGCCTGATTGTTTTTGCCTACCTCACCCTTCCGCTGATGGTCAGCATCAGTTTTTTTGCGATCCTTGTAATGGTACTGATCCTTACCATGGGGGAAATTCTGTACATGCCCTTCACCAATACCTATGTTGCCAGGCACGCACCCGCTGCCCGGCGAGGGGAATACCTAGGGCTCTTATCTTCCAGCTATTCATTCGCCTTTGTCATCACTCCGTTGATCGGTTTTGGGGTCGCGGAGCATTACGGTTATGGCGTGGCGACCTACGCCTGCTGCGGCCTGGCTCTGATTGGCTGGGCCATTCTTTCCCGGGTGAATATTCTCCGGGAACGGAAGATGGGCGCAGTCGTCAGTGTTCAGTGATCAGGGTTTAGTCCTCAGTGAACAGGGTACAGAATTTAGTCGCCAGATTTCAGGATGTACTTGAATACTGAATCCTTAATCCAGATTACTGAACACTAACCACTCAGTCCGTTAGGACGTCAACCACCGTCTTAAGCGCGATGAACATCGGTTCCCGGGCTTCTTTGCTGATGGGATCTTCTCCTTCTTCGGCGACCAACAGGTCTTCAATAAAGGCCAATAGTTCTTCCTCGTCACTGTCTTCAAAAAAGGGAGTGAGCCGGTCACGGAAACTTCCTTTAGCGGGCATCAGCGCGTAGTTTTCCTCTTCGGCCTGTCCGATCATCGCTTCCGAGGCAAGGGAAGGCTCCGTCATTTCATCACAGACGGATTGGTAAATGGTAATAGCACCGAACAGCAGCAGTGTGCGCTCACTATCGTTAAAACTTTCGTTTTCTTCGTTGGTGAGGTAAGCCGTTAGGTGAGGTTGTGCGTGGGCAAAGTCCTGGATCTCCAGGGCAAAGTCATCCTCTCCTGCTTCCAGGCGTTCAATGACGCGTTCAATGGTGGATTCCTTGATCATGGGTGTTGGTCTATTGGTACTATTGGACTGTTGGGCGGCGAGCGGACTGTTTGACTACCTGGCTCTCAGACTGCCTGACTAATAATCAGGCGGGGCCGCAGGTGCAAAGAACGGTTATAAGCGGGCAAAGTTTGTAATGCTCCGTTTTGTCACCCCAAAGAACCAATAGTACCAACAAACTATTTAGGCACAAACCCAAACCGCGCACCTTCCTCATCAACGATCAGGAAGCAAAGCTCCGCGTGATTTTTCTTGTAGACTTCCCTAAAAGGATCGATTTTTTCTGTTGGAATGACCGTTTTAGCCACTAACTCTTCCAGTGTGGTGAGGTTAACCTGCCAGACAATTCCCCGCTTTGTCAGAATATTCGTTACGGAGATGCCCGGAGCCTGTTCGTTGGCTTCGCCTGAAAACGCGAAGAAGATGGGGTAATTACTCACGCCTTCATCCACCACGGTGTCGGCCGCTTCGGCCAGGGCGTCGCGGTAGGTTTGGATGTCGGTTTGGAGTTGTACCCAGTTTTTTTCGTTAGACATATTCTTCAGTTTACGGTGCCAGCCGCACTCGCTTCCAATCTGCGCCTTCGGCTTCCCGTTGGTAAACCAGCCGGTCGTGCAATCGGCTGCTACGCCCCTGCCAGAATTCGATCAGGGTGGGGATGATGACGTAGCCTCCCCAGTTTTCAGGGCGGGGAAGCGCTTCTGCATCGGCGTATTGTGCTTCAATTTCTTCCTGGCGGTTTTCCAGAAATGTACGGTCAGGTATTTCCTGGCTTTGCGGACTGACCCAGGCGCCAATTTGGCTCTTTTTCGGCCTGGTTTGGAAGTAGGCGGTAGACCTTTCCGGCGTTGCCCGCACCACCCGTCCTTCTATTCTAACCTGGCGCTGGAGCGCCAGCCAGTTAAACACGGAGGCTGCCTGGGGCATAGCCTCCAGTTCACGACCCTTACGACTTTCGTAATTGGTAAAAAATACAAAGCCGTCGGCGATGACCTGCTTCAGTAAAACCACCCGCGCTGCGGGTGTCCCCTGCTCCGTCACCGTCGCCAAAACCATGGCATTGGGTTCCAGGCAGCCGCCGTTCTTTGCGTCGGTGAACCAACGGTCGAAAAGCGGGAACGGGTTCTCCGGAGCGTTGGACTCCAGTAATTCGTCAATTTGATAATCGACCCGGAGGTCGCCTGCGTCGATGGCCAAGGTTAGTAGATTGATTGGTTAGTTAATGGCCTACGGCCTCATTAGTCTTGTAGTAGATAGCCTAGTAGAGCTACCGCTAGCCAATGCTTGCTTCGCTCGTGGGGTCGTTTTTATTTTAAGTGACGTTGATAAATATTGTAATTCTCGTCGTCGAAACATACGAAAACAACTTCTTCCGGAAGGTCACCTTCGTAACTGTTTACGGCTTTAAGTGCGATCGCAGCAGCAGCCTCTTTTGGAAACCGATAAATTCCAGTACTGATGTTTGGGATGGCAATTTTACGACTTCCGGATTCCTGCGCGAGGCGAAGAACATTGTGGTAACAATTGGCCAGCAAGGTGGTTTCATCGGAGTTGCCTTCATTCCAACGGGGGCCAACAGTGTGGATTATGTGCTTACAAGGAAGGTTTCCAGCAGATGTTACTACTGCTTCGCCAACCTTGCAACCACCTTGCCTTGCCCGGATTTTCATACAATCATCAAGGATCGTTGGTCCTCCAGCCCGGTGGATGGCTCCGTCAACCCCACCACCGCCAAGCAAGGAGGTGTTTGCGGCATTGACGATGGCGTCAACTTCAAGCTTTGTGATGTCACCTTGTTGAAGGGTAATAATCATTGCTGTGGATTAAACCTTGCTATAAAACCGTTCTTCGCACCGGCGGCCGCGCCAAATGGATCGATAGATGGCCTTCTGCCTTAGTAAGCGGGTAGCGTTACTTAACTAACTACTTACTACCTACTATGAAGTTCGCAAAGCGCACGCCTATTTACGCAGCGCGTAAAATCTCCAACATTCCACCCTCCAGTTTAGACTTGGCGTAAGCCAGGTCAACCGTAAAGTATTTGATGTCCTTTTCGCTTGGCATCTCAAACATCGCGTCGGTCATTACGGCTTCGCAGATGGAGCGAAGGCCCCGGGCGCCGAGTTCATATTCCAGCGCAGTTGAGGCCAGGTATTCTATCAGGTCATCATCGAAGGTGAGGCTGATACCCTCCAGCCGGAACAGGTGCTGGTATTGCTTCAACAAGCTGTTATGCGGTTCGGTAAGGATGCGTTTCATCGCCTCCAGGTCGAGGGGTTTGAGGTAGGTGACCACGGGAAGGCGGCCGATTAATTCGGGGATCATACCGAAGCGGCGCACGTCTTTGTGCGTCACGTACTTCAGCATATCTTCCTCTTCGATGCGTTTGTCGTTCTTGCTACCGAAACCGATGACTTTGCTGTTCATCCGGCGGGCAATGACCTTCTCAATACCGTCAAAGGCGCCACCGCAAATGAACAGAATGTTCTCCGTGTTCACCTTCACGAGTTTTTGCTCGGGGTGCTTACGACCACCCTGGGGTGGTACCATCACGTCGGTACCTTCCAACATTTTCAACATAGCTTGCTGAACGCCCTCTCCGCTTACGTCGCGGGTGATACTCGGGTTGTCGGATTTGCGGGCGACCTTGTCCATCTCATCGATGTACACAATACCTCGCTGGGCGCTATCTACGTCGTAGTTGCATACCTGCAGCAGGCGTGCCAGGATGCTTTCCACATCCTCTCCAACGTAACCGGCCTGGGTGAATACCGTCGCGTCAACGATGGCGAAGGGCACATCTAGGAATTTAGCAATGGTTTTAGCCAGCAAGGTCTTACCCGTACCAGTGCGACCAACGAGAAGAATATTGCTCTTTTCGATTTGCACTTCGTCTTCCGTAGTCGGCGGATGACCAAGGCGCTTGTAGTGATTGTAAACGGCCACGGCGATAATTTTTTTCGCCTGGTCCTGACCAATCACGTACTTGTCGAGATGCTGCTTGATGTCACGGGGCGTAACGTTTTTAGGCAGTCGAAACTCTTTTTTTGGTGCATCCTGCTCCGCTGGTTCTGGTGCCGCTGGCATAACGCCACCGTAAAGTTCTTCGGCGACAATTTCCTGCGCCTGCTCAACACAAATTTCGCAGATGTGTGAACTCAGTCCGGCAACCAGCACAAGTGCTTCACTTTTATCACGGCCACAAAAGGAGCAATGGACCTCCTGTCTTTTTCCTCGCATCATGTTGCGTAAGTTATGTTTGATACATGGTCAGCTACCTTGGTAGAGGCGATTAGGCTGAACCATAAAACTGCTCGTCGCAGTATTTTTTAGCGTAAGAAGCCGCTCCGAATTTTACCTGATGGTTTGTCGGAGCGGCTTCGGATTGCGAAAGTACGGTTTTTAGTTGACCGGCTTAGTCCGTATTGACTGTCCGTCGGTCATCATCATTTATCGTGCTTACTTCTCGCGCGTCAATACTTCGTCAACCAAGCCGTAGGCTACTGCTTCGGTGGCCGTCATCCAGTTGTCACGATCACTGTCTTTTTCGATGGCTTCAAATTTCTGACCGGTGTGATTGGCCAGGATCGTGTACAATTCTTCCCGGAGCTTGGAGATGAGGCGGTAGTTGATCTCCATGTCGGAGAACTGGCCCTGCATTCCGCCGCTAGGCTGGTGAATCATGACCCGGGCGTGGGGCAGGATGGAGCGCTTACCTTTCTCACCAGCGGCAAGGAGTACGGAGCCCATTGAGGCGGCCAGGCCGGTGCAAATCGTTGCCACATCGGGCGTTACGTACTGCATGGTGTCATACATACCCATACCGGCAATTACGCTGCCGCCGGGGCTGTTGATGAACATCTGAACGTCGCGCTTAGGGTCAACGGATTCTAGGAAAAGGAGCTGGGCCTGAACGACGTTAGCAACGTAGTCTGATACCGCAACGCCCATAAAGATGATGCGGTCCATCATCAAGCGACTGAAAACGTCAAGTGCGGCAATGTTCATCTGCCGTTCCTCAATGACGTTGGGAGAAAATCCCGTTACCTGTGGTGGAGCCATACCGCCAATCGTAGCAGCATATTTCTCAAGGTGCATTGTGCTCATACCCATATGACGGGTAGCGTATTTCATGAATTCGTCCTGGGGGATCATGGTAGGGTTATTTTATGGTTGACGGCTTCCTTAATGGGAGCGTCGTGATCGTAAACGCATGAACGGCACGTCGGTTTAGTTTTATAACCAAGTAAAGAACACTGTAAGTTATTTGCACGGCGTCCTTACATAAGAAAAGCTCCCTCCGCCCGAAAAGCCAGTGGCTTTTTCTACAGGGCGAAGGGAGCATCTTTTGCAGTAACCTATTTTGTTACCGAACGCGAAGTGCGTCTATTCCTCTTCGGAAGCTGGCGTGTTCTCTTCGTTGAACTTCTTGATCAGTTCATTGAACCCGTCAGCGTCAAGCTTCTTGTCCTTTGTCTTCACAGAACTACGAATGGAAGCCATGATTTTCTTTTCGATGGCGTTGCTGGAGAGCTGCTCGCGCTGCTTTTCGTCCTGCAACATCTGCTTCACGTAGTTGTCGATGAACTCGTCGGTCAGGAAGTCAGGGCGCTGGCCACCGAGCATGCCCATCAGGCTTTCGGTCGCTTCCGCCTTCACGTCTTCGTACTCGAGCTTCACTTCGTTTTTCTCGGCGTACTTGTTGCGGATCAGCATCCATTTTACCCCACGCTGGAACATGTCGAAAGAACCATTGGCGTCCTCCTCGTGAATGGCCTTCATGATGTCGAGCGGCAGCTCAATGTCGGTGCCTTCCACCAGTGCTTTCTGGATTTCGAAGTTGGCGATCATCTCTCCCTGCTTGTTAAAGCCGGCAGCATTGTCTTCTGCGATCTTTTCCCGCATCTGCTCTTCGGTAGTGATTTCGCCGGAGGTGTCGAATTTAGTAAAGAACGCTTCGTTCAGCTCGGCCGCAGTAACTCGGCTGGCCTTATTGATGGTCATTTCGAAAGTCTTGCCGCTAATGTCGGCGTTGGCATCCTCCAGTTCCAGCAGGTACTTATTGACGTAGGCAGGTGTGCTTTCCTTTTCAATGGCAGAGAGGTCCTTTACCTTGATGGTACTACCAATCTTCTTGCCAATGACCATTTTCTTTCCGGCATCGCTCAGGGAGTCGACGTAGAGTTTGGTGTCGTTGGTGATCTTCTCTTCTACTGGCCCGACTTCGGTGAAAGTAACGTCCAGGATGTCTTCTTCCCCAACTTTTCCTTCTTCGATCTCTTCTGTTTCGCCGCCTTGCTTCAGCATGCGCTCCATCTGTTCATCGATGAACTTCTTATCCGTTTTCAGGACGTACTTGTCGAAGGTCTTAGTTGGTAACTCCAGTTCAAACTCAGGCTCCAGCGCGAGATCATACTTAAAAGTAACGTCCTGCAGGGTATTAGCCGTAAGCATTGGCATATTGTCATCATCCACCGGCTGTGGGCTGAAGATCAGCTTGATGTCGTTTTCCTCGATGTAGCCAAAGAGAGATTCTTTGATCTGGTCATCGAGGATCTGCCCCAGTAGTTGGTTGCCCATCATCTTACGCAGGGTAGAAAGCGGGGTTTTCCCTTTCCGGAAACCCTTCATGCTTACTTTGTTTTTCTGCTTCTTGAGCTCAGCGACAAGCTTGTCGTTAAGATCAACTTTAGTGATGGCTACTTCGAGGCGGCCGGTGACGTTGCCCGTCTTATCAAATGTTACGTTAGGCATTGCTTACTTGCTAAAGGTGGCCCTTCGCCGGGCCGGATAAAAAAAAGCCTGCCCTAAGGCAGGCCAACCACCTCCGGGTAAGCCCGGAAGTTTTTGGTGTGCGGGTGAAAGGACTCGAACCTTCACGCATTGCTGCACCAGATCCTAAATCTGGCGTGTATACCAATTTCACCACACCCGCAGTGACTTTTGACGGAGGCGAATCCGCTAAAGCGCGGCAAAGGTACGTGTTGTTAGCCAAATAGTCAAATAGTCTTTTAGTCAAATAATCACGGAGTCAAATAGTCACAAAGTCAAGCAGTCAGATAGTGATGATTCGTGACGCTCCATTACTCCCCTGGCTAACGAGCGTAGCAAAGTAAGTGGCAACTGAGGCAGCCACTAATTGACTACGTAACTTTCTGACTGCTTGACTAATGAGGCGCGGCCGCAGGTGCAAAGGAAGGTTGAAAGAGCAGAGGGTAAGAATTGCGGATGCTCCGGATAAGAGTGTATTCATGAGAGTCCTTATCTTTACTATCATGCCCAGGATTTTAACCGAGGCGGAAATCATTCTTAAGCTCCCCGATTTTCGGTGGACTTTGGAGCGTTACCATGCAGCCATCGAAGCAGGCATACTTACCGAGTATGACAAGGTCGAATTGTTGTTCGGAAAATTAGTGCCTACGTCTCCGGTTGGAATCGCTCACGGGAAAGTTGTGGAAAAATTAATCGCTTATTCATCACGAGATTTCCCGAAGAGGATTATACTGTTGGTGTGCAGGATCCAATAACGTTGATTGACGACACCGAGCCGGAGCCAGATTTGTTTGTTGCCAAAGGCCCTCTGGAAAGTTACGACCACCACCCCTATCCAAGTGATTTGCTACTCGTGATAGAAGTTAGTGATAGCACCATTAGCTATGATCGTGGGCCCAAAAGATTTACCTACGCTGGTGCTGGCATTGAAGAGTACTGGATCATCAACGTTTTTGAAAAGCAGGTCGAGCGCTTTATTAAGCCACGTCCAGACGAAGGAGATTACGAACAGCGGGAAATATTTAAAATGAGTGAGACTTTTACAAGCCTACATTTAGGTGATTTTTTGGTGTCGGACCTACTGTTAAAAGAGTAGACACTTATTCCAACTTAAATTTCACGGGCAAATGATAGATGGTACGCACCGGCTTCTGTTCCCGCCCGACAGTTGCGGGATGCCATGGTGCTGTCTGGGTGGCAATGATCTTTACTACCCGCAACGCTTCCGCGTCAAAAGGAGGGGTGCTGCGGGTGATCTTGAAATCATTCAACATCCCATCATCTTCTACTACCGCTTTTCAGCCCCGGCATCAATTACTCGCCATACGCTAACTTTACCCATCATGCGTGCTATTCTAAAAGGCATCCTAAACTCGTTCCCCGTACAACTCCTCCTGTTGCACTTGCGGAGTAATACGTTGTTGCTCCTGGTATGGTTGTTACTGGTACTGATGATGAGTGGTTTGCTGGGGCCAAGGTTGGGCTTACAGTACCTGTTTCTGGATCCGGGCTATCTGGAGACTGACGGTTTCTGGCCATTCCTCTTCCTTGGCCTGGCCTTTGGCTATTTCACCATGAGCTGGAACCTGAGTACCTACCTGCTCATTGGCGGCTATTTCAATTTTTTGGCTAGTCTCTCCCGACCCTTTTTTAAGTTTTGCATCAACAATGCACTCCTGCCACTAGGGGTCTTCTTGTTTTACTGTGGGCTGGTGATTCGTTTTCTCCGACCAATAACCGGAGAGGAGAGCTGGATGATGCGGGAAACAATTGAAAGCCTGAGCGGTCTGATCGTTGGGTTGGTCGTCAGCCTTTTTCTCTACGCCCTGTATTTCAATATTACCAACCGGGACATCAGTTACTATCAGCCCAAGTTTCGCGAATCACCCCCAAATATGGGGCCGGGGCAAAGCCGGCCCAGCTCAGGCTACCGCCCCTACCGGGCGCAACCATTAGCGCCGGTGTTGATGAGTCTGTACGATAACCCTTACCACGTCACTAATTACTTCAACGAACGGTTGAAAATCCGGTTGGTACGGTCTGTAGCGCATTACGATTCGTCGATGTTGCAACGCATTTTTCGACAAAACCATACAAACGCGATCCTCCTGCAATTCTTTACCATGTTCTTATTGGCTGGTTTAGGGCTGTTGATTGATCAACCCTTTTTTCAGATTCCGGCCGGAGCAAGTTTTTTGGTTATGCTTAGTCTGGTGGTAGCCATCATCGGGGCCATTAGCTACTGGTTTTCGGAATGGCGCTTCACCCTGTTGGTGCTGTTGGCCGTTGGGTTTAACCTGTTTACAAGTACGCCCTTTTTTCAGCATGGTAACCAGGCCTACGGCTTGGATTACTCGAAGGAAGCCCCCTATCGGGAAAGCGATTTATTAGCTTTATACGACAGTGATACCCTGGCCCGGGACATCGAAATGACAACCGAGATACTGGAAAACTGGAAAGCCCGGCAACCGGAAGAGAAACCGCCGCTTTTTGTCATCTGTGCCAGTGGAGGCGGCCTCACGGCCGCCCTGTGGGCAACCCACGTTGCCCAAACCATCGAAGCGTGCAGCGACGGTAAATTGCTTGGCCACACGGCACTGATGACTGGTGCCAGCGGCGGAGAACTGGGCCTGGCTTACCTGAGGGAAGCCTACCTGAACGACAAAGATTTTGCGCAGAACGGCATCAGTCGGCTGGACCGAATCAGTCGGGATCTTCTGAACCCGGTCGGTTTTTCCCTGGTGAGTAATGACTTGTTTCTGCCCTTCACGAAGGTGAAGATTGGTAGCCGCAGCTACCGCCGCGACCGCGCCTATGGGTTCGAACAGGAGCTCAACCACAACACCGGTGGCAGCCTCGACAAGCCCCTGGCCGCATACCGTGAGCCGGAATATCGGGCGGAGATCCCATTACTGCTTATTACACCCAGCATCGTTGAGGATGGCCGGCGGCTGGTCATTTCCCCTCAGGGAGTGAGTTACATGACGGCGCCTGCTGCAGCCCTGCGCGGAGACCTGCCCTTACGGCCGGATATGGTCGATTTTCGTCGCTTGCTACCTGATCAGTCGGCCGATAGCCTGCGCTTCACCACGGCCTTGCGGATGAACGCGACCTACCCCTACGTACTGCCGTTGGTTAAACTGCCAACCCGGCCAACCATCAGGCTGATGGACGCGGGATACCGGGACAATTACGGTATCGCTTCCGCAGCCAGGTTCCTGACCATCTTCAAAGATTGGATCGGTGAAAATACCTCCGGAGTACACCTGGTTCAGATCAGCGCTTTCCGGGATGAGCGGGAGACGAACCCCGATGCCCGGCCCGGGGTGATTGATAACCTGATCAGACCCGTCGGCGTTGCGGGTAATATCCTTGGCGTTCAAATCCTGGATCAGGAGGTTTTACTCGGACAGCTTTCCGACATCCTTGGTGCCGACATGTTCAATCTCTATCGCTTCAACTACGAGCCGCCAGCGGATGACCTGCAAACGTCCGTGTCTTTGCACCTGACCGACAGAGAACGCCAGCAAGTACTCCGCGCCATCGACGAACGAGAAATGCAATTTATAATCGATGAAGTACTTGGGGTGCTGAAGTAATTCGGGTGGATTGTACCGTTGACTTGCTGTTGGTAGTGTTTGCAGGCCCCCGGCGCCATGTAATTTCACAAACCACGATATTCTGCTGCAGTGCAAACTCTGATTGACAATAGATATGCTGCCTTTGCTGACAGGAAGCTCTTTATCTCTAGAGGCAAGACCTACACTTATTGAGAAACGCAATCGTCCATCCATCGCCAAAAAAAACAGTGGGTAGCCCCAAAGGAACTACCCACTGTTTACAACAGAATGTGAATTACTGCTAAACCTACCCAGGGTTCTGCGGCCCTTGCTCCGGTAGCAAATAAAGGTGGTTGCCCAGAATCTGCTCGATCTCAGCCTTCATTGCTTCACTCCCCGGTCGGCGAGCCTGCTGCAATAGCGATTGAACGATAGCATTAGCCCTTGCTACTTCGCCGGCGTAACTCCGTTGTTTTTCCTCTTCAGATAAAGTATCATAGAAGTCAAGACGGTCTGCGGTGTTACGTGCCAGCTGCATGATGATGGGACGCGCTCGCTCTGCATTTCCGGTCTGGAAGTACGGCTGGAGCATCAGCAAGGTTTGGTAGAAGAACGGGAAGTTCATGTTGGGGAACGACTCGAAGTACTTGTCGCCCACGGTCAATGCTTTCTCGACGTCTCCTTTCTGCACCAGTTCTTCCATGGTCCGCATGGCAACAAGCTGCATGGACTGGATAGCCGGCTGGTAGCTGCTACTGATGTGGGTCTGGACTTTATCGAAGTTGCCGTACGCCCATTCGTTCAGGATCAGGTCTGCCGTCTTCTGCTCATCAATACCCCCGAGGCCGATCAGACCAAGGTTGCCATCTCCACCAGGGTTGGCGGTTACGGTCAGCTTTAGCGCCAGGCCTTCCAGGTCCAGGTATTGGTCGAGGCCCATCAGCTTATCTCGCTGGCAGGTTACTGCCCAGTAGATCGGACGATCGTAGAGGTTTGAATTGATGATGTCGAGGATCGCAATCTCGTCCTTCAGCAAACGGCTGTTGCTGACGCGAACGGGGATGCGTTGTACCGGCATCTCTCCTTCAGGCTGTAACCATGGTGCCTGTGCCAAACGGCGTGGATCAACCTGAATGCCTACATTGGAGCTGCTGTACTGAGCCTCGAGGCTCGCTCCACCACGTAGCGGAACGGGGTTACGAGTAGCAACCATGTCCATAAAGTCGCTCAGACTGATCGGTTGGTCCCTGGAACGGTCTCCTTCCGGATTATTGCGGTTGAGATAGGGCACTTGGTTTCGCTTACTTCCCCGAATGAGGTCCTGGCTCAATGTCAGGTTGATCGGCGGGGAGTCGTTCATCTTGTATCGCAGCAAGTCGATGTACCAATCAACGGCAATCAGACTGAGGTTAACTACCCGAACATCGGGTCGGATGCCCTCCACTTCCTGGGCGTACCAGAGTGGATAAGTATCGTTATCACCATAGGTGAAGATGATGGCGTTTTGATCTACTGACTCCAGGAAGTTAGACGCATAGTCTCGCGCACCAGTGTGCTCTGCACGGGAGTGATCGTCCCAATTCTGAAAGCCCATCAGCAATGGCGCAATGAACACCACGGCACCGATACCACCGGCAATAGCTACCCCCTTCTGTTTCAATAGATCCTTGGCCAGCTCATAGATTGCCGGGACCGCCATACCCATCCATATACAGAAGGTGAAAAAGGAGCCCACCAGTACATAATCTCGTTCACGCGGCTCGTTTGGCGGCTGGTTAGTGTAGATGATGATCCCGATGCCGGTGATCACGAATAGTCCGAGCAGGGCCAGAAACTCTTTATTTCTACGACCGGCGTGCCAGAAGAGTCCGATCAGACCAAACAGGAAAGGAAGCAGGAAGTAGGTGTTTCTGGAGGGCGTATTTCTGGCGGCTTCGGGCAGTTCATCAAGGTCGATGCCGAGATGGAGTTCATCAATGAATTTAATGCCAGAAATCCAGTTGCCTGAGCTGCTGTCCCAACTGTAAAAACCTTGTTCGCCGTTCTGTCGGCCACTAAAATTCCACATGAAATAACGCCAGTACATCCAGCCTATTTGGTACCGGAACAGGAAACTCATATTGTCAGCCTGATTCGGGCGTCCCCGGGGAAGCGCTTTACTTGGATCAAGTCCGAGCCACTGTTTGTACAGGTTTACGCGGCCCTGGGTGTTGTCATACATGCGGCTGAAGAGCATCATGTCTTTCTTCGTGTATTCGGGGGTAACCTTGGTAGTTACGCCCTCTTCGTATTTGCCATCGACCAAGCCGTAGCGGTCCTCAGTTTCGGTAGCAATAACCTGAGCGTTGAACGTCTGTCCATAGATAAGGCTACGCTCGCCGTACTGCTCACGGTTCAGGTACGGTAGCAGGCTGGTCACATTGTCCGGGTTGTTCATGTTCACCGGAGTTTTGGCACCAGCACGGATGACCACAACGCCGACGGTACTGAAAGCAATAACTAACAGTCCGAAACCTACAAACAACTGTTGCAACGCCGCACTTTGATTCTTGTGGGCATAACGCAGACCCAGGTACATCGCTCCTCCAAGTAGCAGGACGGTCGGGATGGTGCCCGAGTGGACAGGTAAACCAAAGCTATTCACCATTGGAATTTCGAAAAATTGCCAGATGGTCGGGATGCCTACAATGATAAAGGCCTGAATGAATACGATGATGGCAACTCCTGCCAAAACCGACAGGGCCAGACCCATAAAGCTCGTCTTCCCAGGGTTCTTCTTGTAGTAGTACAGTATGGCCATGGCCGGGATGGTCAGGATTGAAAGCAGGTGAACCCCGATCGATAAACCGGCGGAGAACAGCGCGAAGAGCAACCAGCGATCAGCTTCGGGGACATCCGGTTTGGCGTACCAACGGATCATTGCCCAGGCCGTAAGACAGGTAAAAAACAAGGACATGGCGTAAACCTCTCCCTCCACAGCACTGAACCAAACGGAGGTACAAAAGGCGGTACCCAGCCCTGCTACCAGCCCACTTGCCGCAACTGCTACGTTCTGACCAGCTTCAAGCTCAGCTGCTTCATCACGGCCAACGAGGGCCATCTTACTGAGGCGGATCGTCATCCAGGCCACAAAAGCGGCGGAGAAGGCGGTGCAAATCCCGGAAGAAATGTTGACCGCGTAGGCGATCATTGCCGGGTCGGAAGAAAAGAGTTCACCGACCCAGGCAAACATCCGGCCGATAAGGAGGAATAAAGGGGCTCCCGGTGGGTGGACCACCTGCATTTTGTAGGCTCCGAGCACAAACTCACCACAGTCCCAAAGACTACCGGTACGCTCTGCACTCAGCAGATACACTAAGGCGGCGATGGCGAAGACGGTCCATCCGGTTATTTGGTGCAAGCGATTCAATTTTCCCATGGGGCAGATAGCTGTATTATTATTGACCTCGCCCTGAATTCGGACGAGGGGTTTTTAAAGCACTGCAAAGCTAGCATTTTCCCCGCGCATGAAGGTTAGGTTGCGTTAATGTTGGTTAAGGGAGGAAAAGTTTGTTGGTTTATCGGCCGGGCAGAGCGCCTCCAGGCGCTACTTTTCTGTGATAATGATGAATGGGAGAGTGAGCGAATTGGAGAATAGTAGAGTGAGTGAATGGCTGTGCATGTGCCGTTCTTTGCGGTGCCTTTAGTGGCTGCCTTTGGCGGTCGCGTGTTCACCCGGCGAACAAACGCAACGCCGCGAAGGGTAATCGCGGCAACATTCACTCCTTTTCCATTCTCTTTGGGCGGGGCCGCAGGTGCAAAAAAAGGATGAAGGAGCAGGAAACGTTGATTCAGCAAACGCTGCTAAAAACCAAAATCTTCCACTTCCAGCACCTCCCCCGGTAGCAATGTCCCTAAATGAACGTGTCCGATTCGTACCCGGATCAACCGCACGACAGGGAATCCAACGGCTGCGGTCATTTTACGTACCTGTCGGTATTTTCCCTCTCTGATGGTAACGGAGACCCAGCTGGTCGGGCCGTGTGCGGCATGCCGGACCCGTTTGGGCGGCCAGGAGAATTCCGGTTCAGGGTCTAAACGTATCACTTTACCCGGTAAGGTGGTGTACCGTTTACCGTCAAAGCCGATTTCTACCCCTTCGTTCAATTGAGCGATGGCTTCATCGGTGATGACACCGTCAAGCTGGACGTAGTACTCTTTCTCTACTTTCCTTCCAAGGATGGCGGCACTGACTTTTCCGTCCGTCGTCAGTAAAAGCAAACCTTCGGAATTTTCATCCAGCCGGCCTATCGACATCGTCCCCGGTGCAAAATCGTGCAGGTAGCCCAGCATTTTCTTGTTCCGCCGGGTCGTATGCTGATTGACGAACTGAGAGAGGTGAGAATGGGGTTTGTTGAGGAGGTAGTGTGGCATTTGTTAGTCGTCAGTAATCAGGGTTCAGTGTATAGGTTTCAGGGTTTATTATTCAGGCTTCAAGGCCTGACCCCTGAATGCTAAAAACTGATCACTGAAACCTAACCCAATACCCGATACCCCGTCTCCGTCACCGCCACATTATCCTCCAGTCGTATTCCACCGAAGTCGCGGTAGGCATCGAGGGCATCGAAGTTGATGAAATCAGCGCAGGTTCCGTCAGCCTTCCACTGATCGATCAGGGCGGGGATGAAATAGATGCCCGGCTCGACGGTGAGCACGAAACCGGCTTGGAGCTCGCGGCCCAGCCGCAGGGAGCGGGTGCCAAATTGGGTGCTTCGCCTGACCTTGTCGTCGTAGCCGACGAGGTCCTCTCCGAGGTCCTCCATGTCGTGTACATCAAGGCCGATCATGTGGCCAAGGCCGTGAGGCATGAATAATGCGTGGGCTCCGGCAGCTACCGCTTCGTCTATGTCCCCTTTCATCAGGCCTAGGTTTTTGAGGCCAGCTGTGATGATGCGGCCGGCGTCTAGATGGATGGACAGGTAAGAGACACCCGGACGGAGGGCAGCGGTACAATCGGTCAGTGCTTTTTGGACGATGTCGTAAATGTCCTGCTGTTTTGTGGTCATGGGGGCACCGACGGAGAAGGTGCGGGTGATGTCTCCGGCATAACCACTCGGCGCTTCCGCGCCGGCATCAATCAGCAGCAGGTCCCCTTTTTGCAAGGTATTACCATGGTAATGGTTATGTAGCACATGACCGTTGCGGGTAACGATGGCTGGGTAGGAGAGGCGGCCGTTTCCGGAAATGGCGATACCTTCAATCAGGCCTGCTACCTCAGCTTCTAGTTGGCCAGGCGCTGCATGCGCCTTTGCGGCGGCGTGCATTTTCATGCTGGTACGGACGGCAATGTCCATTTGTTCCAGTTCTTCGGAGGATTTTATGGACCGAAGGGCAATCACGGCTCTTACTAATTCTTCGCTTGCACCTGCGCCCACGCCCAACTCCGAAGGAAGCTGCGAAGCTAAATGCTCTTTCAGAAAAGTCTTCCGTTCTGCCCGGTATGGCGGCAAGAAGAGTACCTCCTTCGCCTGTTTTTTCAATAAATCAGAAAGCTCAGCGAGGTTACCACCTCGTTCAGCTCCAATGGCTTTGGCCAACTCGGCCACGCTCGGCTGTTCCCCCATCCACACGACGTGGTCGAGGCTGATATCGTTGCCCCATAACCGGCTGGCTCCACTGGCCGCATCGATGGTCAGGGCTAAATCGGGTAGGTTGTGTCCGGCGAAATAGCGGAAATTACTGTCTTGCCGAAAAGGGTAAGTATTGTCGGTGTAATTCATTGGAGCCTCCCGGTTACCGGGGAGAAAAATGAGACCTGAAGCGACAGAAGAGGCCAGTTGCTGGCGGCGGTTGATATAGGTAGAGGCTGAGAACATGCCGACAAGATAATATAGTGCAACACAAAACCAAGGTAAAAGCGTTTAGACTTAGCAAGCCTCACTTTTCCCATGGACAAGCACTTCTTTTACAACCTTTTTTACCGGCTCAAATCTCAGTCGATACACCTCGGCCAGACCGGCTGGGCTTATTTGCGCAGTCAGCCCCCGCTGAAACTGTTATTTGTGGCCGTTGCCGTGCCTGCGCTGCTGCTGGTTTGCCTGTTCCTGTTTCTCTTTGTCCGTACGCTTGGTGGCAACTACGGCCACCTGCCCGAGAAAGATGAACTTGCCCTGATCGAGAATTCAGAAGCGTCTTCGGTCGTTAGTGAAGACGGGGAAATACTGGGGAAATACTACCGGGAGAATCGCATCAGCGTACCATTGGAGCGTATATCTCCTTACGTCATCAACGCGCTGATTGCTACGGAAGACAGCCGTTTTTTCGAGCACCAGGGTATTGATTTGCGTGCTCTGGCCCGGGTTGCCTGGCGGTCAGTTTTGCTTGGGGATCGTAGTGGCGGTGGTGGTAGTACCATCAGCCAGCAGCTGGCCAAACAGTTGTACCCACGTAAGCGATTCGGAAGTTTCGGAATGATCAAACTTAAGCTTCGGGAGATGATTATCGCCAGTCGACTGGAGGAGGTATACGATAAGCAGGAATTGCTGGCATTGTACCTAAATACCGTGCCATTTGGGGAAAACGCCTACGGTATTGAAGTTGCGGCCGGCCGGTTTTTTAGTAAAGCTGCCGCAGATCTGAAGGCAGAGGAGGCCGCTGTACTGGTCGGACTTCTAAAGGCCAATACCAGCTATAATCCCCGTACGCACCCTGAGCGAAGCCGCGAACGAAGAGACCTGGTGCTGGCATTGATGGCTCGCAACGAAAGCCTGGAGCAGTTAGCCGTGGACAGCTTAAGTGCATTGCCACTCGTGATCGACTATCAACGCACCAACGACCAGGTGGGTGGTGCCGAGCATTTCCGCCGGTTACTGCGGGCGGAAGCAGAAAAGGCGCTGGCGGGAAAAATGTGGGCAGATACCCGGCCGTATGATATTGATAGGGACGGGCTCAAAATCCACGTTAGCATTAACTCCGTTCTGCAGCGGTTGGCCGAAGAGGCCGTGCTGGAGCAACTGCCCCGGATTCAGGAAAACCTGGCAATAGACTGGAAAAGTGCCAAGCGTGCGCCCTGGGAAGATGCCTTCCTGAAAACGGTGCAGCGCAGTCCCCGCTACCAAAGCATGGAAGCTGCCGGAAAATCCGAAGATGAGATCATGGAGGTAATGCGTAAACCGCGCCTTATGACCATTTACGATTGGAAAACAACCGAGGCGAAAGACACCCTGATGCGGCCGATCGACAGCCTCCGTCATTACTTCACGCTACTCAACGCCGGGTTGCTGGCGACAGAACCCGCCAACGGTGTGGTGCGGGCCTGGGTTGGTGGTGTGGACTATCGCTTCGTACAGTACGATCACGTTACGGCCCGCAGGCAGGTGGGCTCTACAATTAAGCCAGTCATTTATGCTGCGGCACTGCAAGAGGGGATGTTCCCTTGCGAATACACGCCCGCTCAGCAGTTCACTATTGAGGATTTTAAGGATTACAACCCAAGAAACCCAAACGGCAACTACGAAGGTGCTTACTCCATGCGTGGAGGTTTGTCTAAATCTGTCAACACCGTTGCAGTAAACCTGGCGGTGCGCACCGGGCTGTCCCGGGTGGTTCAGGAGATCCATGAAATGGGCATTACGGGTAAGGTGGAGGCGATCCCCAGCGTAGCCTTAGGCACGGTGGAGGCGAACCTGCCGGAGATGAATACGGTGTACAGTGCCTTCGCCAATGGCGGCCGGCGGCCGGAAGGGATTCACTTCCTGGATAAAATAACCACCGCCGACGGTACGGTAATCGTAGAATTCGCGCGCCCCCAAAAAACGATCCGGGTGATGAGTGATACGGTAGCCAACATTGCTACTTTCCTCATGGCGGGCGTTGTCAATGGCGGAACGGGCTCGAGGCTGCGCAGTACCTACGGCATCAGTGGTGCCCTGGCTGGAAAAACGGGGACTACGCAGGACCAGTCGGACGGCTGGTTCGTCGGCTACACTCCAAAACTGGTGGTCAGTACCTGGGTGGGGGCAGAATACCCGGCCGTACACTTCCGAACCCTGCGCAGGGGATCCGCTACTACCACGGCGCTCCCGATTTGGGGAACCTTTATGCGGAAAGTACAACGGGAAGCCGGCGTGAGCAGCAGGTATAAGGGCGGACGATTCCCTACGTTGGACGAAATGACCGTCGCCTTGCTGGAGTGCCCCGATTACCTTGACGAATTACCCATTTATCAGGATCCCGACGAGTTTATGCCGATAGACGATATCGCTACCCGCCTGCAACGCTTTCCCGCCGCCGAAGTGGAGCAAATGATGGCCCAAAAACGGCGGCGAAGCAGGGAGAGTCCGACGCAATACGCCGAGCGCATCGCAGATTTGCTGGAAAGGGAACTGCGGAAAGATGAACGTAGGGATAAGCGGAAGGAGTTTTGGGCTAAAACCTTGTTTGGGAAGGATGACGGGTAATGGGCTGAAGTCGGGCTAGTAGAAATATCCGCTGCGGGTGGTTAACTGAGTTTTAGAGCTAGGACAATTCGTCAGGCTTTAAGGCTCCATCTTTGGCCACCCTGCTCTTTTAACTTTTTTCGCACCTGCGGCCCCGCCCTCATCATCTTGCCTTATATTGGCCAGTCAACCAACCTATTCTGATCATGACGCGTCGCAAAGCCATTAAATCTGCTGCTCTAACATTGGGAGCCGCCTCCATCGCCGGAGCCATTGGCGCTACCGAAGCCGCCGACAAACTCGCTGGAGGTGCCTACAAAACCAACCATAGTACCTGCAAATGGTGCTACAATGATGTACCACTGGAGGAGCTGTGTGAACGCGGACAAGACATTGGCCTGAAGAGCATCGAACTGCTTACGGTAAAAGACTGGCCGACGCTGAAAAAATACAACATGACCTGTGCCATGGGCACCCTGGACGGCTTCAGCATCGAAAATGGCTGGAACGAACCAAAGAACTGGGACAACCTGCGGGAGATTTACACCACGGCCATCAAAGACGCGGCCGACCATGGAATAAAGAACATGATCGTGATGAGCGGCAACCGCCGGCGGATTTCCGATTTAGACGGTATGATGAACTGCGCCAAAGGCCTTAGGCCCATGGTGAAGCTGGCTGAAGAAGCTGGCGTCACGCTGCAAATGGAACTCCTCAACAGTAAGGTTAATCATCCGGACTACATGTGTGACCGCACCGAGTGGGGTGTCGCACTGGCCGAAATGATCGGTTCATCGAACTTCCAATTACTGTACGACATCTACCACATGCAGATCATGGAAGGTGACGTTATTGATACCATTAAGAAATACCACGAGTACATTGGGCATTACCACACCGGGGGTGTTCCCGGCCGCAACGAGATCAACGACAGCCAGGAACTGAATTACCCGGCCATCATCAGAGCCATCCACGAAACGGGCTTTACCGGATTCGTGGCTCAGGAATTCATCCCTACTTACGACGATAAGATCAAGGCCTTGGCCGAAGGGATCAACATATGTAATGTTTAGTGGGTAGTAGGTAGCGCTACCGTACGAGGATGCTTGCCGCGCTCGTCTTTAAATATTCAAGGACTACTTAAGGCTGTGTCAACGAGCACAGCGAGCAATTAACAGCGGTAGCACTACTTATTAAACTCTCCTCTAATGTTCAAAAAAACCCCTCCCTACCAACTCATCGGCTGGGGTGGTTCCATTCTGATGGTCATCCTGGTTGGCTTTTTTTACCAATTTCAAGACGGCAGGGTAAGTAGCTTCTGGATGGGGCTGATGTCTGCAATTTCCTTTGCCGTACTGCTTATGGCCGCCATGGAAATTTGGATACTGGTGACGGACTACCAGAAAGGTCACTTATTTCCAATGCGAAACGCCACGTTTTTCCTGACGGGGCTTACCGTCATATCCCTTCCGGTATTGGGCATCTACGCAGCCGTAACGGGGCAGGCGTTGGAGCCGTCTACTTTGCTGCTGCTGCCGGTTTTCTTATTTATGTTGGTGAGGAACCTCTTTCGTATCAAGATTGACAGCGTAGCCTTAGAGGCAAAGACCGGCTTTAGGTCGCCGACTTACGTACCGTTATTTAATGTGGCCAACGTAGAAGAAACAGAAGGCGGTATCAATATCCGCACCACAGAAGGTAAGGAAATCCGATTACTGCGGGCCTTCTTCTTTCCAAGAGTATGGAAGAAGCTGCGGGAACGGCTGATGCAGGTGGGGAATCCCAGTCTTTAGTCGGTAGTTAATAGTCCAGTAGTTCATAGCTGGTGGGACTATTGAGCTATGAACTACTAGACTAACTACCTGGCTTTAAAGAATTTCAACAACGCCTTAGCATAATCCTCCGTAGTCTCTACACTCATACTATCGGCGCCGGATTTCTGGAAAGAAGATTTATAATACTCCAGGTTTTTCTCGTACCAGTCGGTGTAGTGCTTGCGCACCCTGCGGCTGTCGGTGTCTACCCATTCCATTTTACCGGTTTCGGCATCGCGGGCATGGATGAGGCCTACGGCTGGAAGTTCACGTTCACGGGGGTCGTAGAGGTGCATCCCGATGAGGTCATGCCGGCGAGCGGCGAGGCGGAGGGGCTTTTCGTAACCGTCGGCCAGGAAGTCGGAGAGTAAGAAGCAAATGCTGCGCTTCTTCACCATGTTAGAAAAATAAGTGAGGGCCATTCCGATGTCGGTTCCCGAGCCAGTAGGGCGGGTGTCGAGCAATTCACGGATGATGCGCAGGATGTGGCCCCGGCCTTTCTTTGGCGGGAGGAATTTCTCCACCTTGTCGCTGAAGAGCAGCAGGCCCACTTTGTCATTATTATTGGTCGCCGAGAAGGCGAGTACGGCGCAAATCTCGGTAATCAGCTCGTTCTTTAGCTGCTTAGTGGTGCCGAAAAAGCTGGATTTACTGATGTCAACCAGCAGCATCACGGTCAATTCGCGTTCTTCTTCGAAAACCTTGACGTAGGGCTCGTTAGAGCGGGCGGTCACGTTCCAGTCGATGTTCCTTACGTCGTCACCATACTGGTAACTCCGAACTTCGCTGAACGACATCCCCCGGCCTTTGAAGGCACTTTGGTATTCGCCGCTGAAAATCTGACGGCTCAACCCTTTGGTCTTAATTTCGATGCGGCGGACGCGTTTGAGGAGTTCGGTGGTTTCCATGGGGCTAAGATAGTCATGTAGTCAAATAGTCAGGGAGCCTGGGAGTCAAATAGTGCTGCCGCTCGTTGGAGTACTCCGTAATGCTTGACTCTATGACTGTTTGACTCTCTGACTAATAAGGCGCGGCCGCAGGTGCATGAACAGTTTCAGGAGGCAGGGCTGCAAAAAACGTTAAAGTCCTAAAGAACAGCCTCTTTGGCAAACCAAACTGTTTCATTATCGCATTGTATAGGTGGCTGCTTGCAAGTCCCATTGTTTTGAGCCGGCACGCTTGTTTTACCTGACCCAAAGACTTTACCCGATGAAAAATACCGGAACCAACTCCATTTACGCCAAGCTAGGTATTACCTGCGCTGTGCTATTGCTCAGCTTTCAGCTTTTCACGAATTACCTTATGGTTGATTTTAGCCCGGATGCCGGGGCGGATGACAAAACCGAGCGTGCTGAAGCTAAAATACCCTGCTATACCGTAACGATTGACCCAACGGTAGATGGCTTCGAAGATAAGCGGGAAGCCGTGTTCGGGGACGCCATAATGGACGGTACCGACGGCTTCCTCGCCGAACTGGAAACCCTCCTGATTGATGAATTTACGCGTACTGCCTGGAACGGTCAATGCTTCGAAGGCTCTTTTGTCGTTAGCTTCAACGTCGATGCCGATGGAAGCCTCGGGCATACCATCATCGTACATCATCTCCGGCAAGGTGGCAAGTCGGTAATGCATGGAGTTTACAATATGATGTACGACCTGGACAACCAGGGACACCGATGGCACGACGGCACCCGCGGTGCGGGTGAAGTGCGCATTCCCGTCCGCTTTCGGATCGGATAGGCTGCTCTAATGTTAAAATACTGGTCCTCAGGGTATGCTGAAACCAAAAGTGGATTCAAGCACGTTACTTAAATGCCTACTGAGTTGTCCCAACCAATTACCCATCTTTAACCTCTTTTCCCCATGAAATACTTTGGACTTTCTTCCGACTATGCCCGCGTAGGTATCTTCTTTGCCATCGCCGCTGTAGCAGTGACTTTATTCTACGACGCTAGTATCCCCTCGGCAAAAACGAAGGTGACTTATACCTGGGACGTAAGTCAGGTGCCGGGAGAACGACCTCGAGCAGACTTTGACATGTCGGGAGTTCACCCCGAACTGCAGCACCCTGCCTTCAAAGAACGAGCCCGTCTGCGCGCCGATGCCACCAATTTTCGGGATGCTGGTCGTGACGACTTTTACTACGGCAGCGAGACCCCTTGTTTCAAGGTAGAAATCGATGAAAGCGTTTCCGGTACGGACTTTCAGGCCGATATGTTCTCCGGTGAAAGCTACTTGTCTACTTCCGAGATGTTTCGCAGCGGCCTCGAAGTCGCTATGGCAGAATCCTTTACCGAAGAGGTCTGGGCCCGCGATAACAAGTGCTTCAACGGCTCTTTCGTAGTCAGTTTCGACGTAGATAAGGAAGGACGCATTGGCAAAAACATGTTGGTTCACCACGTGAAGGGCAGCTCCAATGCCGCAGGCATTGCTGTCCTTGATGTACTGCGCAGTATGGACCTCGACGGTCACCGCTGGCATGATGGCTCCGCCGGCGAAGTGGAAGTACGGGTACCGGTGAAGTTTAAGCTGGAATCGTAAAATAATTCACCTCCGGAAACACCTCGTAGAAAGGATGAAGTAACCTGCTCCATTCCTGATACTCCCTGCTTTTTCGGAACCCCTCGGTATGGTCTTCCTTGCTTTCCCACTCAATGAGTAGGAGAAAGCTACCGGGCTCACCAAGCGCTGGCAGTAACCGGCACGAATGGCAACCTGGCTGAACCTGCACCAGCGGCCGCGCCTGCCCGAAAGCTTTCAGGTATTCAGCTATCCGATTGGGAGCAATAGTGATGTGGACGTGCTCTAGGATCATGGTGGGTTGCCTTTTAGTAGGGAAAACATATTGTTCCGAATAAAGTCGGTGCTGTGGTAGAAAGCTCTGACAAGCTCCAACGCCCGGCACCTCTGTGCTACCTCCGTGTCTTCCTCTGCACTTACCTCTGTGGGAACAAAGCTGCGAAGCAGCCCTTAATGCCTAAATGTCCTTAATGGTTAGCTCCTCCCTTCATACCTGAGTGACAAAACCTACCCCAAAGCCTCCCGAAACGCCCCAATCAAAACATCACATTGCGCCCGAGTAACGTTAAGCGGCGGCAATAACCTGATCGTATTCGGATCCTTGCTTGAACCAGTGAATACCCCTTGCTCAAACAGTAGTTTTTTACGCAATGGACCGATCGGTTCCGTCATTTGCAGTCCGATCATCAGGCCGTAGCCCCGAATTTCGGTGAACAGGCCGGTAGCCGCCATTTGCTCCATCAGGTATGTCCCCATCTTCGTCGCGTTGTTGAGCAGGTCTTCCTCCTTAATGACGTCGAGGACGGCAATTCCTGCGGCGCAGGCCAGGTGGCTGCCGCCAAAAGTCGTACCCAGCATCCCGGATTTAGCCTCGAAGGAAGGGTGAATCAGCACACCGCCGATGGGGAAACCATTGCCCATGCCCTTGGCCATCGAGATGATGTCGGGCTGAACGTTGGAATGTTGAAAGGCAAAGAATTTGCCCGTCCGGCCGTAGCCGGATTGTACCTCATCCAGGATCAGGACCGCGCCGTGGGCGTGGCAGAGATCGGGCAAAGCCTCCAGGAAGTCAGGTTCCGGGACGTAGATGCCATGAACACCCTGGACGCCTTCGATGATGATGGCCGCAACGTCGCCCTTAGCCAGCTCTGCCTCTGCCGCAGCCAAATCGTTTAGCGGGAGAAAGGTTACGGGAAAATTTCTATTGATGGGGGCCTTGATGCTTTCGTTGTCAGTAACGTTTACGGCGGCGGAGGTACGGCCGTGAAAGGCACCGTCGAAGGCAAGTATCCGGTTCCGGCCGGTATGGAAACTGGCCAGCTTCAGGGCGTTTTCATTGGCCTCCGCACCACTGCTGACTAGAAACAGTTCGTAGTTGTCGAGTCCGGACAACTCCCCGAGTTTCGCGGCAAGCTCCAGTTGCAAAGGGTTTTTTACGCTGTTACTGTAAAAGCCCAACTTCGCAATCTGGTCCTGAATCGTTTTTACGTAATGGGGATGCGAATGCCCGATGGAAATGACAGCGTGGCCGCCGTAGAAGTCGAGAATTGCCCGATTGTTCTCATCGTAAACGTAGGCGCCATTACCACGGACGGGTTCGATGTCGTAGAGGGAGTAGACGTTGAATAGGTTCATTTTGTCGAGTTGTCAGGTTGTCGAGTTTTCGGGTTGTCCAGTTGTCGATGGCTGTATGGCCGGTGAACTAAAACACCCCCGCTTTAAGGTTCAGCCCTGCAGTTTCCTGCAGGCCTAAAGCTAAGTTCATATTCTGTACTGCCTGTCCGCTTGCCCCTTTCAGCAAGTTGTCGATCATGGAGATGACCAGGGCTTTGTTGCCGTGTTTCTCCACGAAGACGAGACCCTTATTGGTGTTGACGACTTGCTTGAGGTCCGGGTTTTGGTTTGTGGTGTGGGTGAAGGCAGCGTCGGCGTAAAAATCGGAGAAGAGCTGCTTTAGCTCTGCCTCCGTTTTGTCGGTCGTAACGTAGGTGGTAACGAAGATGCCACGGGCGAAAGGGCCACGTAGGGGAAGGAAGTTTAGTCCATCGGTGGCCTGTCTTCCTAATAATTTGGCGTTGCGGCCGATTTCGTTCAGGTGCTGGTGGCTGAAGGCCTTGTAGACCGAAACATTGGCATTTCGCCAGCTGAAATGCGTTGTCGGCATCGGGCTTTGGCCAGCTCCGGTGGAGCCGGTCATGCCGTTTATGTGGACTTCGCCCTCCGCTAAACCTGCCTTAACGAGCGGTAGTAACCCCAATTGGATGGCAGTAGCGAAGCATCCTGGGTTAGCAATGCGGGAGGCTCCCCGGGTGGCTTCCCGGTTGATCTCCGGCAGGCCGTAGACCCAGTTTTTGTCCATCCGGTAATCGGTGCTCAGGTCGATGATCACGGTACTTTCCGGTAGTGGATTGGCCTCCACCCAGCCACGGGATCGCCCGTGGCCCATGCATAGGAACACTGCTTTTAAACCTTCCAATGCACCAGCGTCCGCGCCCGAAAAGCGTAAATCAGTCTCCCCTACTAAGTCGGTATGTACCTCATGGATGGCCTTTCCTTGCTGGCTCTCGCTCTGGACGTAAGCCACCTCCACGTTCGGATGATGAACGAGGATGCGGAGTAACTCTCCGGCGGTGTAGCCGCCGCCGCCGATGATGCCTATTTTATGTTTCATTGCAGAATAAGTGAATGAGAGGATAAGTGAATAATAGAATGGCTACCGCAAGGGGCAGCTCGCTACGCTCGTGTGAGAGAACGGAGGGGGAATGAGCGAATAGCTACCGCATGGAACTGCTCGCTCCGCTCGTGGGGAGAGAATGAGTGAATAGCCATACGAGCGAAGCGAGCAAAGCCGTGCGGCAGCCATTCTCTCACTCCTTCATTCCCTCATTCACTTTATTGCGGATGCGGCCCGGCACACTCAATATCTTTGTAAAGCCCTTCACGTCTTCTCCGCTCCAGCCTTTATTCATTTCGCCGTAAGCTCCGAATCCGGCGCCGAGTAAGTCGTTGGGAGAGGTGATGCCATTCAACTCGAACCGATGTGGGTGCAGTGTGACGTGAACGGTGCCGTTGACGGTGCACTGAGAGCTTTCCATGAACGCCTCCACATCCCGCATTACCGGGTCGAGGAACTGCCCCTCATGGAGCATCATACCGTACCAGTTGCTCAGTTGTTCCTTCCAGAAGAGCTGCCATTTGGCGAGGGTGTGCTTTTCCAGTAAGTGATGGCTTTTCAAAATTAAAACAGCTGCCGCAGCGGCAAAGCCGACCCGGCCTTTAATGCCGATAATGGTGTCACCCACGTGGATGTCCCGACCAACGCCGAAGGGGGCTGCAAGGACTTCCAGGGCTTTGATGGCGGCGACGGGAGAGTCGAAAATCTGGTCATCAAAACCAACGAATTGGCCTTCTTTGAAGTTAAGGTCGATGTTGCGGGCCGTCGTTTCGGTCATGGGCACGGGCCAGGCGTCTTCGGGCAAAGACTTATTGCTCGTCAGCGTTTCCGCGCCGCCTACGGAGGTGCCCCACAGGCCGGCATTGATACTGTAAGTACCTTTTTTCTCCGGCCAGTACAGACCGTGCTTGGCGAGGTAATCGACCTCTTCCTGCCGACTCAGTTGCATATCCCGGATGGGGGTAATGATCTCCAGTTCTTTGCCACTCAGCTCGAAGGCGAGGTCAAAACGAACCTGGTCGTTTCCGGCTCCGGTGGAGCCGTGCGCAACGCCGTCAGCATCGATCTCCACGGCATAGCGGGCCGTGCTCATGGCCTGAAACATCCGTTCTGCACTCACACTCATGGGGTAAGTCTGGTAGCGCAGGCAGTTGCCGTAAACGAGGTAGCGAATGCATTCCTGGTAGTAAGCTTCCGTAACGTCGACGCGCTTGTAGCTGGTGGCACCGAGTTTCAGGGCGCGGGCTTCCATTTCCACGATTTCCTCGTCAGAGAAGCCGCCGGTATCTACCGTCAGCGCATGGATTTCGTACCCTTTTTCTTCCGTCAGGTACTTGATGCAGTAGCTGGTATCGAGGCCGCCGGAGTAGGCTAGAACTATTTTTTTCATTTTCTGGGGGGGTATGTCCCCGGACTATGCTGGATGCTGGGCATCTCACGTTGTCTGGGGGAGTGTGTATGTCTCCGGACTATGCTGGATGCTGGGCATCTCACGTTGTCTGGGGGAGTGTGTATGTCTCCGGACTATGCTGGATGCTGGGCATCTCACGTTGTCTGGGGGGAGTGTGTATGTCTCCGGACTATGCTGGATGCTGGGCATCTCACATTGTCTGGGGGGAGTGTGTATGTCCCCGGACTAAGCTGGATGCTGGGCATCTCACGTTGTCTGGGGGAGTGTGTATGTCTCCGGACTATGCTGGATGCTGGGCATCTCACGTTGTCTGGGGGAGTGTGTATGTCTCCGGACTATGCTGGATGCTGGGCATCTCACGTTGTCTGGGTGAGTGTGTATGTCTCCGGACTATGCTGGATGCTGGGCATCTCACGTTGTCTGGGGGGAGTGTGTATGTCTCCGGACTATGCTGGACGCTGGGCATCTCACGTTGTCTGGGGGGAGTGTGTATGTCCCCGGACTCCGCTCGATGCTACGCATCTCACTTCGTCCGGGGTTAAAGCGATTCGATCCCTCCGGGATCTTTAGCCCTCCACGATCATATCGCTAAGGTCTACCGCCATTTTTTTGGTCTTGTTGGCGCTAGGTGCCATCATGGCCGTACAGAGGCACATCATGCGATTGTTTCGGGTGAGGATGTCGACGTTGGGGCAGGAGTTACAGCCGGCCCAGAAGGCATCGTCCTGGGTCAGTTCGGAGAACGTCACTGGTTTATAGCCCAGATCACTGTTGATCTTCATCACTGGCAGGCTAGTAGTGATACCAAAGATGAGTGCATCTGGGTAAAGCTCCTGAGAGAGGTTGAAAATGGCGCTTTTGATCCTTCGGGCCAGCCCATGGCGCCTGAATTTTGGGTTGACGATGAGGCCGGAGTTAGCTACATACCTGCCGTGGCTCCAGGTTTCGATGTAGCTGAAGCCGGCGAGTTCGTCATTCACCAGGGCAAGGACGGCTTTGCCACTGCGAATCTTCTCCGCTACGTATTCGGGCTTGCGGGTGGCAATACCGGTACCGCGTGCTTTGGCCGACTCGGCCATGAGATCACAAATAGCTTGAGCAAATACGTCGTGCCCGGGCTGGGCAACGTGAATCTTAATCTGCATAATAAAGGAGGAAAAGGGGAAAGGAGAAAAGGAAGGGTATCGCTACTGCCCGATCAACAAAAAGAGTTGCGAGCGCTTCCGGGCACACGGGCGGGAAGCTTACTTGGTCCTCAAGACCCTTCGCCTATCTCGGCGAATGATGTACGATACGCTTTTCATTGGGGCAAAGTTAGGTGCAAAAAGTTGGTTTGTGCAAATCTGAGTGTTTTTTTGGCGCGGTCGCAGGTGCAGGGGAAGGGGCTTGGGTGCCGTAAAAAAGCCGCCGCTTTAAATGGCCGCAGCGCGGTTAAAGCAGTGTAAACCTTATGTAGTATTAAAAAAGGACCGGTGGGTGAGTGTGGTTGGCCAATCAGAAAAAGGAACAATCGATGGGTCTCCTTGTATTTAGATCAGTGGACTCAATAGGCACTTGGGTACAAATTGTAGCACTCTACTTAATGGAATATTTCTCAAATAAACCATCAGTACACCTATTTCGTAGCAGACTATGCGCCGGAATACGGAGGGTCTGGATTAAAGCCGCCCTTCAGTGATGAAACCGCCCTTGGAGCAGAACTCTGGCGAACGGACGGCACCTCGGAAGGAACCTTACGACTACAGATGCTCCCTGACGCCCTGCAAAGTACGATCGTCAGGTTCCATCTACTAGCAAACAAACGCTCCTTAAAGTCCCAACTCAATAACCCACACGCTATTATTCGAAGGTAATAGCCATCAGGCCCACCCTAAAGCTTCCTAACCCGAATATTCCGGAACCACAAAGAACTATCATGGTCCTGTAATCCAATATAGCCAGATTTAAATTTGCCATAGTCGGGAGCCAGACCCCATTTACCGCTGTTCTTCTTGGCCGTCCAGTCTTCCGACCACGGCACAAAAGAAACAACCATCTGTCCATTCAGCCAGTGCTCCACCCGCTCGGGGGTAAAAACGATCTTCGTCTTATTCCACTTGCCAGCGGGGTGCAGCACCTTTTTATCAGTGTCCGGCGCGTACATAGCGTAGTCGGCGGCGGTGGATTGCAGCGGCTTTATTTCGTTAGGGTTCTCGGTGTAGCCGAGGCTCTTATTATAATCCGTGATGTCGTGGTACTTCGTGTAGCCTTCGTCGTCGATCAGTTGGTATTCGGGGGATACTTCCGGCGGGCTGCCGTAGCCTTCTTTCAAGTGGTAGAAGATCCCACTGTTGCCACCGGGCGGAATTTTCCATTCCAGTTCAAGCTCAAAGTTGTCGAACTCCTCGGCGGCGTAAATGATGTCCTTGCCACCTTCGTATTCGACATCGGAGGTCTTCACGCCATCGTCGAAGGTGAGGACTTTATCTTTTATCACCCAGCCCGGAGGCAAGGTCTTGCCATTATAGCCCCGCCACCCTTCAGTGGACGTTCCGTCAAATAGCGTAATCCAGGCAGGTTCCGTTTCCGCAGGCGCGGCCGCAGGTGCCGTGGCCGTTTCTGAAGCAGGGGACGGAGAACAGCCAATGGCGCAAAGCGCCAGAGCCAAAAGGAGAAGTCTTTGCATAACAGTTTAATTCATGGGTACCTACGGTAATTGTCGGAAAGATAGGTACTTGCTTTAATTCTCGCACAGGTCACCGAAGTGAAAATGCAACCAGGAACCCTTTTTCACAGACCTTAGTATTAATCATCTTTGTCTGAAAAAGGCTAAACTAAAATAGAATAGTACCAGGAAATGTTTGTTTTAATCGATTCTTTCCACAATGAACGTTGGTTGTTCCGCTATTTTTATCCCCTTACGGCAATTGCCGTGGTTCACATAGGGAATGAGAACAGTTTGACTCATTTGCTTACCATCCCAAGTTACTACAGTGATTTACTTTTGGCCTTGGCCCTGAGTTTTGGCGTAGGAGCATATTATCATTGGTGGTATAAGACACATTCACTTTCAGCCAATCGGGAAAAGGGCAGTATTTCCTTTCTGTTGGGTTATATAAGCAAAGTTCTGCTGATACCCGTTGGTACAATTATTATCTTCGAATCGCTGTATGTTATTCTACTGCTTGATATCCCGTTTTCCGAAACTTCGATCATTTACCTGGAGCTCCCATTGGTCTTACTATTCTGCGTGCTGGTTAATCTGGTATATGGCATGCTTAACTATCGGGAGAAGTATCAACTGGCGCGCTTTAACCTGTCGGGTAATACTCTTTCGGATATCAGCACTAAATTTCGGACAAACTTCATTGTACACAGAGGAAACAGATCGAAAAATATTTCGGTAAAAGAGGTGGCCTATTTTCAGGTAGAGAGCAAATTAACGTTCCTGATGGCACATGACGGTCGTCGATACATGTATCTCTCCACGCTAAAGGATCTCGAAGACGATCTGGACCCAAAACAGTTTTTCTTCATCAATCGGCAAGTCATTGCCCACCGGAATGGTATCATAGGATGTGAAAGAACTAATACTCGAAGACTGGAGGTCCATCTGTGTCCTGCTACTTCTGAGCCAGTATTTGTCTCCAAAGCAAAGTCCGGCCAATTTTTGCGGTGGCTCGAAGGAAAATTTAAAGAAGAAGTTTGCCAGTCGTAGAATAGCTTAGCAACGACCATGTCCGTTTGAGCATCAAATGTGCCCGTTTCAGAATTTGCGGTGGTGTTTTTGATGCGACAGCAAAGCTAATGCCCATAGGTTTGACTTAAATCAATCAAGTCATTCCAATGAATCTATTCAGAAAAATAGTCCTGGCGGGCTTCCTTTTACTACCGATGTTTGAGGTGCAAGGACAGAGCGGGCGGCCGGTAACCATCTCCCTTTTCAATGAGTCTACAAGTATGCCTTTTACTAAAATCTGGTCACAACCGGTTCATCCAGGCGTACAGGTTGGTACAGAATTTAATTCGAATTCTGATCGTCGACTACGATTTTACCCGGGCATTAATCTCGGCTATGTATTTCACCGAAAATTGTTTCAGGGAGTCTACATTAACGTCGACCTCGGTGTAACGTACAACATTACCAAAAACGTCAACCTCAAGGCAGCCCTTGGTGGCGGTTATATGCGGACCTACACCACTGGTCCGGAATACACCCTGGTAGAAGGAGCCTTGCTCAAGCGAGCCGACCAGGGTAACTCTCGCCTAATGCCATCTCTCACACTAGGGCTTGGTTACCGTCTGCGACCCCAAAAAACTGGATCTCCCGAATTCTTTGTCCTGCATAAAACATGGCTGGAGTACCCCTATTCTCCAGGTTTTATCCCACTGATGAGTCATACCAATCTCCACTTGGGGGCGAAACTCTTCCCTTTTAAAAATCAATAACTAACACTTAATCCCATCAAATGAAATCATTTATTTTATTACTACCCTACCTGCTACTTTCTTTTATTGCCTGTGAAAAAGAAGTAGTGCAAACTCCGGGCTATTACGATTGCCAGGCCGAAATAACCGATCAAGCAGCGGAGCATCCCCGCGCGGCGGTTTTTCAGGAATTACTCGACAACACCACCAATAAGGGAATACCGGGTATGATGCTGACAGTGTCTGACCCGATCCGTGGCCGTTGGTCAGGTGCGGCTGGAATGGCCGATCTTGCTGGTCAGTCGAGTATGGAGTCCTGCCAAATTACCCGGGTAGGAAGTACCGTAAAAACCTTCACGGCGGTAGCGATTCTCCGATTGTGGGAACGGGGGGAAGTAGATCTCGACGCGCCTGTTTCCAGTTATCTTCATGCTGAATCCATACACGGACTGGCCAATGCGGAGAATGCTACGGTCCGGCAACTACTGCAACACAGCAGCGGTATCGACAATTACATCCTCAACGCTAATTTTCAGACCGCCTCCCTAAACGACCTGGAGAAGGTCTGGCAACCGGAGGAACTGCTCGCTTACTCACGGGGTGCCGAGGCGACTTTCCCATTAGATACAGATGTTGCTTACTCAAATACCAACTACGTTCTTCTGGGGCAACTCATCGAACAGGTGACGGGCAGGCCATATTATAAATTCTTCGAATCGGAAATATTCGAGCCCCTTGGGCTCAACTTCACCAGCTGCGCCGCTGAAGACCCTGTGCCTCGGGGTATCGTGCGTGGCTACGTAGACCTATACTCCAACGGTAACGTAATTGATGCGACTAACTTCAGCGGATGGGATTACTTTACGGCCGACGGAGGGCTGATCTCCAACACCTACGATCTGAATATTTTCCTGACGGCAGTGTACACCGGAGGCTTTCTCTCCGAAGCGGCCTTGCGGGAAATGACGGATTTTCGCTACCCCCAACAATCAGATGGCGAAGAGTTCAGGACCGGTTATGGCCTCGGTATTTTCCGAATTGATACCGACTTCGGTCCCGCTTTTATTCACAGCGGTGACGCGATCGGTTACTTCGCCAGTATGGTCTATTTTCCCGAAAGACAGGTGACCGTCTCTTGGGCAGTAAACGGTAACTACGGTTCCCTTAACGAGCACGCCCAAACTACAGAAGCCATGAATGTTATTTTTAGTAAGGTACTGGAATGAGTGTAAAGAAGAGGCTAAAAGTCCAACTCAATAGTATCCCCAGGTCTAAGCCCTCCGCTTTCCATCGTCTTAGGCTTAGGGGCGGGCTTCCCCGCCTCCTCCTGGACTTTAGGTACGTAGGGCTCGTTCAATTCCTTCGCAGCAGTCAGCTTACCATCGTGTAGCTTATTTCCGAGGGACTTCCACCCCTTTACATCAATAAAATCAGCCAGCTGAACGATCTTGCTCTGCGTCTCCCGCCCAACGCGGTAAGACACTTCAACTTCCGGCATTGGATGTACCGTTGCCAGGTAGAGCTTCGACGTCCGATGGTCGGTAATGAAGTTGAATTGCTGGCCAGGGGAGCTGGTCTCAATCTGGAAGCGTTTAACCAGGGTGATACTTCGCTCTCCTTCATGGTAGATGGCGCTGACGATCATGTCGTCGTGGTATTTACCGATGAAGAACAGGTTCTTCGGATCGTATCGACGGGTCATGTCGAGTTCCTCCCGTTCGTAGGTGCCGTTTTTATACAGCACCAGCAGCAAGTCACCGGTGTCGAAGCCGCCAAGCAACTGTCCCCGCTCTTCCAGGTTGAGCCGGCCGCTTACTTCGTCCATCCATACTTTCAAAGCACCCAGCGTACTCTTACCCGCTTCCTTCAGCTTTACGTTTCGCACGGGGTAGCGCGTCACAATGTTACCGCCGGAGGAACGGCCTTTGATGGCCAGTTCAGCAAAATCAAAATCAAAATCCTTTACGCGGGCCTTGCTGGCCGGACTGAGCAGAACGTTAACAATCTCTGCTTCCCCATTCGGGTTGGCGCTGAAATATAAGAGCTTTGAGCCCTTGGCTCCTTTATGCAGTTGGTACGGACGGTCCCGGGTAATGGCCTTAACATTAAAGCGTTTACCCATTGATCGGCCGGTCTTCCCGTCTAAGTAGATCAGGTTGTAAGTAGTCCGCTCGTCGCCTTTTCGCCAGACGCCGACGTGGATGATGTTCTTACCGACAAAAGTCTTGTCGGCAATCCTCGTTACCATAAGTGTACCGTCTTTCAGGATAACGATGACGTCGTCGATATCGGAGCATTCCGATACAAATTCTTCTTTCTTCAGGCCCATGCCCACAAAGCCCTCGTTACGGTCTACGTAGAGTTTGGCGTTGTTGGCAGCCACAATGGCGACTTTCACCTTCTCGAAACTGTCGAACTGCGTCTTCCGCTCCCGGCCCTTACCGTACTTATCGAGCAGCATCTGATACCAGGCAATGGTGTATTCCGTCAGGTGTTCCAGGTGGTGTTTTACTTCCTTAAGTTCCTCGTTCAGCTTAGCGATCTTTTCGTCGGCGGCAAAGCTGTTGTACTTGGATATCCGCTTAATCCGAATCTCGGTCAGGCGGACAATGTCATCTTCTGAAATGGCCCGCAGCAAATTAAAACGGGTGTCTCCGGCCTTTTTCGGTTCGTTGGGCTCACGGAAGTATTTTTCCAGCCCTTCACGGATGATATCAAGTACTTCTTTAAAGTCCTCGGCTTCTTCAATGTCCCGGTAGATACGTTTCTGGATGAAGATCTTTTCAAGACTGGCAAAATGGAGCTTCTCTTCAAGCTCTTTCTGCTTGATCATCAGCTCCATCTTCAACAACGCCTTTGTTTGGTGCGTGGTGTGCTCCAGAATGTCTAGCACGGACACAAAATGCGGCTTGTCGCCGCCAATGATGATACAGGCGTTGGGGCTGACCGACAGTTCACAGTTCGTGAAGGCGTAAAGTGCATCGATGGTCACGTCGGGGCTAATACCCGGAGCCAGTTCGACTAGGATCTCAACTTCCGCGGCCGTATTGTCCTGCACTTTTTTGACGCGGATCTTTCCTTTGTCGTTAGCTTTAAGGATGCTGTCGATCAACGACTGCGTTGTCATGCCGTAGGGCAGTTCTTTGATGGCGACAAAATTATTGTCGATCTTCTCGATGGTCGCCCGGACCTTGAGCTTGCCACCACGCTTACCCCACTGGTAGTCACTAACATCAACGGTGCCACCGGTTGGAAAATCCGGGTACAATTTCGCTTTTTTGCCCTGCAGAATTTTGATGCTCTCCTTGCAGATCTCAATGAAGTTGTGCGGCATGATCTTCGTGCTCAGGCCGACAGCGATGCCTTCGGTACCCTGAGCGAGCAGCAGTGGGAATTTGGCTGGTAAGTTGATCGGCTCCTTCTTCCGGCCGTCGTAGCTAACTTGCCAGTCGGTAGTCTGAGGGTTAAAGACGACTTCGGTAGCGAACTTCGTGAGTCGTGCTTCGATGTAACGGCTGGCAGCGGCAGAGTCGCCGGTGAGGGTGTTACCCCAGTTGCCCTGCGGGTCGATCAGGAGGTCCTTTTGACCCAGGCCTACTAAGGCGTCACCGATGGCAGCGTCCCCGTGCGGGTGGTACTGCATCGTTTGGCCGATCACGTTGGCGACCTTATGGTAACGCCCGTCGTGCATCTCGTTCAGGGCGTGCAGGATGCGTCGTTGGACGGGCTTGAGCCCGTCTTCAATCGTCGGTACCGCTCGCTCCAAAATGACGTAACTGGCGTAATCGAGGAAATAATCCTCGTACATGCCCTTCAGGGTCGTGATCTTGTCTTCGTTGTCGGAGGCGTGTTCCCCTTGGGGTTCGAGGGCCTTATCACTCATTGGTTGGTATCTTTTCTAGTCGCTGTTTCTAGGGCGCGGCCGCAGGTGCAGGGGAAAAGCTTTTCAAACAGCAGGCTTCCCGCCAACCTTCGGTTTAGCGCGGAGGCGAAGATAGGAAATGTTTTTGAAAGAACAAATTGTTTTAAATGTAGTTGATGGACAACTTTAGCTACCCTTGTCGCAAAGCGACTTCCCCTGCACCTGCGGCCTCGCCTGGAAAACAGGCAGATGTCAAAACAGAATTTCGGAAAACGGTCTCCCAATAGCCCGCATGGCAACATGTCGAAGTTGTACGGCCCCTACTTGTACCGTATTGTTTTCAATAGGTACTTTATGGCCGTTAACCGTGCCTTAAACTTCTGGTTGGCCTTGATGATCACCCATGGGGCATGCTTCGTATTGGTTGCATCGAACATTTTATTTTTGTACTCGCTGTACTCGTCCCAAAGCGCCTGTGCTTCTTCGTCTACGGCAGTCATTTTCCAGCGTTTGACCGGACTGCTTTTGATGTCCTTGAACCGCCGGGCCTGTTCTTTTTTCGTGATCGAGAAATAAAATTTCACGAGGTAGGTATCTGACTGAATAAGCATTTTCTCAAATTCATTGACCTGGGACATGAAGATATCATATTCTTCATCCGTACAAAAACCGTTGACGGGCTCCACGACTGCGCGGTTGTACCAGCTACGGTCAAAAAGGACTATCTCCCCTGGCTTGGGTAGCTGGTTAATGTAGCGTTGAAAGAACCACTGTTTTCGTTCGTCCTCCGTTGGGATGTTCAGGGCTACAATCCGGAAATGGCGGGGATTGATGTACTCTGTAACCCGCCGGATAGCACCACCCTTGCCCGCTGCGTCCCGGCCTTCAAAAATGATCACTACTTTCTTATCTTTCTTGATCACCCATTTCTGAAGTTTGATCAGCTCTTCCTGTAATTGTCTTAGCTCCTGAATGTTTTTGACTTCCTCCAGTATTTTTTTCAAGTTAACCTTAGGGTTCTTGAGCAGGGTATGCAGGCCTATTTTGGAATTCAACAGGCTGACGTCCTCGTCGGTTAAATTTATGTTTGCCATAATCAAATATCAATTTGTCCTGCACTCCGGTGGTAGCGCATAATGATGTTAGGGTCAGGTAAAAGATTGGCGCCGGAATCCCCTTTTCCTTCATAATCAAATTGGGAGAGGACGTAACGCATGCTTTCTAGCCGGGCTTGTTTCTTATCATTAGTTTTTACGATGATCCAGGGACTAAAGTTGGTGTGAGTCTTACTGAACATTTGTTCTTTGTAGTACGTGTAATCATCCCACAATTCTTGCCCTTTTCTATCTACAGGGCTGAATTTCCAGCGCTTAAGTGGGTTGTTCAGTCGGTCATTGAAACGCTGGTTCTGCTCCTCCTTGGAAATGGAAAACCAGAATTTGAACAGCTTAAGGTTGTCCTCATAAAGCAGGTGTTCGTATTCTGGCACCTGTACGATAAACTGCTCATATTGTTTTTTGGAACAGAAGCCCATAACTGGTTCTACGACAGCGCGGTTGTACCAGCTACGATCAAAAAAAACGACCTCGCCGGGATTTGGCAAAACTTTGATGTAGCGCCGGAAATACCACTGCCCTTGTTCTACTTTGGTTGGCTTGGTCAGGGCCACCACCCGGGAAGTCCGCGGGTTCAAATGCTCCTTAAAACGTTTGATGGAGCCACCTTTACCTGCTGCATCTCTCCCTTCAAATACGATGGCCACCCGCTTGCCGTTCAGCGCAACCCATTGCTGGAGATTGACGAATTCGGATTGTAGCCTGATCAACTCCGCCTCGTAACGGAGTTTGTCCATTGTCTTTTTAAGGGTAACGTTAGTTTTCTGGGCAGTAGTTATCAGGTCCTTTCTGGTCTTGGCTTGGAGTAGTTGTTCTCGGGTAAAACTCATGGTAACGTTTTTCGCTAAAGGGTAAAAGTGAAAGGCCGAAAATCGAACGGTACCAACTGCCCTTTTTGCTGTTTGCCTAAGGTAACGTTCGTGCCTAAGAATTCGCCATCGGGTGACATAAATCACCGTGACAACCTTGGTTGATGCGCAAGATCAGTGCCGGCCCTGCTTTCCCTGCACCTGCGGCCGCGCCCGAAATATGGTTAATAACGCTACGCCCAGGATCGTTGAAGGGCAGCATAATTGTATTAAAACAACCTGATGTAACCATAAATACCTTTACGATCAACCAAAAAAAGGCCGCCCGGAAAAAATCCCGAGCGACCTGTCTTGTGCGGTAGCCCTGTGCACTACCGACTGTGAATATTGACTAAAGGTTATACGTCAACCTTAGCGTACTTAGCATTAGCTTCAATGAACGCCCGGCGAGGCGGCACCTCGTCTCCCATCAGCATAGAGAAGACGCGGTCGGCTTCGCTCGATTCATCGATCACCACCCGCTGTAGCATCCGGGTATCCGGATCCATAGTAGTTTCCCACAGCTGCTCAGCGTTCATCTCCCCGAGGCCCTTATAGCGCTGTACTTTGACGGAACCGTCGTTCTCAGACTTACTCAGCCGCGCCATAGCAACTTTGCGTTCTTCTTCGTTCCAGCAGTACTGAAACTGCTTGCCCCGGCGTACCTGGTACAACGGCGGCTGGGCGATGTAGACGTATCCGTCGTCCACCAGCTTGTGCATGTAGCGGAAGAAGAAGGTCAGGATAAGGGTCACAATGTGGCTACCGTCAACGTCGGCATCACACATGATGATGATCTTGTGGTAGCGCAGTTTATCCAGGTTCAGCACACGCTCGCCGTATTGATTTTCCTCAATCCGGACACCCAGGGCGGTGAACATATTCTTGATCTCCTCATTCTCGTAGATCTTATGCTCCATGGCTTTCTCTACGTTCAGAATCTTACCGCGCAGCGGCAGAATGGCCTGGAAACTACGGTCGCGGCCCTGCTTGGCGGTTCCGCCGGCTGAGTCGCCCTCGACGAGGTAGATCTCACAGGCTGCGGGGTCCTTACTGGAACAGTCTGATAACTTACCGGGCAGGCCGCCGCCGGCCAGTACGTTCTTGCGCTGTACCATCTCGCGGGCCTTGCGCGCCGCGTGGCGTGCCGTAGCGGCAATGATCACTTTGTCGATGATCCGCCGCGCTTCGGTCGGGTTTTCTTCCAGCCAGTGGCCAACAGATTCGCCGACACAGCGACTCACGATACCGGTTACTTCACTGTTGCCCAGCTCGCCTTTCGTCTGGCCCTTGAACTGAGGCTCGGGGACCTTAACGGAGATTACGGCAGTGAGGCCCTCGCGGAAATCCTCGCCGGCAATCTTGAATTTCAGCTTCTTGAACATACCGTTCTCCTCGCCGTACTTCGTAAACAGACGGTTCACCGCCCGGCGAAAACCGTTGACGTGGGTACCGCCCTCACGGGTTTTAATGTTGTTGACGAAGCTGTACAGATTCTCCTGGTAGGTCGTATTGTACTGCATGGCCACTTCGACCTCCACGTTGTCTTCCTTGGATTTTACGTAGATCGGGTGCTCGATCAGGTCGGGCTTACCCTCGTCGAGGTACTGTACGAATTCGGCCAGGCCGCCTTCGCTGAAGTAGTCTTTGCGTAAGAACGTTCCATCGTCCTCCTTCACCCGCTCGTCAATCAAGCTGAGCTTCAGACCAGAGTTGAGGAAGGCAAGTTCCTGCATCCGGGTCGCCAACGTATCGAACTTGTAAACGATGCTGTCGAAGATCGTTGCGTCGGGCGTGTAGGTGATCGTAGTGCCATTACTGGTGGATTCTCCGATTATCTCAACTTCCGTTATCGGTTTGCCTTCACTGTAGCGTTGCTCATAGATTTTTCCGTCGCGCTGTACGGTGGCGATCATGAGGCTACTCAGGGCATTCACACAGGAGACACCTACCCCGTGGAGACCACCGGATACTTTGTAGGTGTCCTTGTCGAACTTGCCGCCGGCGTGAAGCACGGTCATAACGACCTCCAGAGCTGACTTTTGCAGCTTCTTGTGCATGCCTACGGGAATGCCCCGTCCGTCGTCCGTTACCGCGATGGAATTGTCGGGCTTAATGATCACATCGATGCTGCTGCAATAGCCCGCAACGTGCTCATCGATGGAGTTGTCCACTACTTCCCAAACCAGGTGGTGGAGGCCCTTTGTGTCCGTTCCACCAATGTACATGCCTGGCCTTTTCCTTACCGCTTCGAGGCCTTCGAGGGCGGTAATATTGTCCGCGCCGTACTCTTTGTTCGGCGACTGATTATTGGTATCTGCCATAACTGCAAAAGTACGAAAAAAGGATGGGAAAACCTAGCTTTTCGGAGGACGCAAAAGTCGGTAGAAACCGTTGCTTTTTTGGGCGCGGACGCAGGTGCAAAGGGAGGGGTAAGAAGCAGGTAAAGGCGAGCGGGATGTGCCCCGGGGCACATCCCGCTCGCCCTTTGAGAATAACGCATCTTTTCCTTGCCCTGCACCTGCCTCGATAGCTATCGGGGTGCCTGATCACCCCAGCCACCCCGCTACCATAAAACCGAGATAAGTCCCCACCCCATTTCCGAGTGACCCGACAAGGATACCCGGGAGATAAAGATCCATCCGGTCCAGACTCTTAGCCAACGCCAGGGCCGACGACGAACCACCGATGTTAGCCTGCGAGGCTACCGCTGCGGTATCCCAGTCCAGCTTCCCCAAGGCCGCCACGCCGAAAACCACTGCGCCGTGCACCACTACAATGGTGACCACCAGGGCCAGTAACCGCCAGGCCAGCGCACCAATTTGTCCCAAAGCAGCGAGCTCACAAAACGCCCCGATCACGGCCAGGAAAAGGTACACGCAGAACAAGCCGATGACCTGGCCGCCGGCCAGGCGATGAAATACCGGGAACTGCGCCAGGACAAGGGCAATCGTCGTCAGGATCAAAATGGAAGGCACCACCAGCCCCATTCCCGCCAGCCACCCGGCCAGGAATTGTGCCGCAAAGAGTGATCCCAGCCCGACGCCAAGCAACACACCCAGCGAAATAATACTGATGCTTTCGTATTCCCGTTCCACGTCTTCTGCTATGGGGGTGGCCTTCTTTTCTTTGCGTACAACGGCACGCCGCAACAGCATTGGAACCCCCAGGGTGACCACCATCCAAACAGCAGTGATGATGTTGTCGACTGCGGTCATGCCAGCGTAGAGTACGCCTTCCTGCATGACGTCGTAATGGATGGCCACCGCGTTGAAATTGACGCTGCCACCGGAGTAAGTTCCGGTGAACATGCCACTGATGGCCGGGTAGAGGCCCCCGAAGTGAGTCGCTCCGTCGATGAGCCACATCCCGGCGAACACGCCCAAAACGGTGCCAATGCTTCCCAATCCAAAAAGCAGCAACATTGATGCGCCCGCCCGGCGGATGCTGGCCAGGTTAACGTCCAGCAGCAGATAGAAAATCGACAAAGGGGCCAGGTAGCGAAAAATGCCGGTGTACACCACCGAGCCTTCCGAGGCGGAAGGTAATATCCCTACGTTCGCCAATACGGCCACAAAGAGAATGACGACGAGGGCCGTGCCGAAGTGTTTCAAAAAAGTACGCTTCACCAGCCATTCAGAAGCGACTACGCTGAGGCAAAGAACAGTAAGTACGAACAGGGGGGAGGAGAGCATGGGCCTAAAGCTACGCAGTATTGAAGGAGTGAATGGAGGCTTTGTTCCCCGGCACTTGTGCCGGTTGATTAGAAGGGACCGGCACAAGTGCCGGGGAACAAGGCCCGAAGTAGCGGTCACTTCTTCATCTGCAAGCACCCCTCCTCCCGATCAACATAAAAGGGAGAATGGAAAAAGCTGTTGTTCACCACCGGCCCGTCCTCGTTCTCATCCCAGATGATCCAGTACCTTAATTCCCGATAGGCAGCGTATCCGGTTCGTGATCCGGGATTGAGGAGTTGAGTCAAATCTGCCTGCACGACGGCCCAGGGCTGCCCGACCCGCTTACGTAACCAGGCGCGCAGCGGCGCCATCCGGAAGCTCTGCCGTTCGAGGTCGCCCCAGCGGGGGCGCATGGGTTCATGGCCCGGGAGCACATCAACCCTGGCCACCCTTTGGTGCAACTGGAGCCTGCCTGCCTGCCGGGTCGCCCGTTGCTCACTGTATTTTTCACCACCCCTGCTTTTCAGCAGGCTTTTGACGTAATGGCGGTGGCCGTGTTTGTACTTCCTGCGGTTACGGCCGGGTTTAGGGTCTTGGAATGACATGTCGGTTCGGGCGTTATTAGTAGGACTTCGGTCGGACGGCTACCGAATAAAACGGAATTTTCAATAGGGGGGCGTCGGGCCGATGGCTTAACAGTACCAACCCTCCCAAAAATTGCAACCTCGTTTTGCCTTGCTCATTTATCCTTTCCCCTGGACCTGCGGCCCCGCCCCAAAAGTATCCTTTTATCCTGCCTGTTCCTCCGCCAGCAAACCTTGGGCAATCTTTTGTAACGCCTCGTAATGCGCTTGCTTCCCTGCTCCCGGCTGCACAACGTTGAACTGCCAGAACCGCCACGAGGCCATGGCAGCCGCCGCATAAATCGTGGCTGCGTGAAGGGAGGTTTCTTCTGCTTCGGTCAACATTACTACTGACCTGTAACCCCGCAACAACTCCGATTTTGCACGTAAATCGGCCCGGCCTTCCGGGTAGCAAGTGCCAACAATCGCCATCCCCAAATCAAAGACCCGGTAGTAGTTTGTTGCCTCTTCAAAATCCATGATCACCGGGCCATACCCGGGGGTGAGGATGACATTGTCGGCAAAAATGTCGGCGTGGATCAGGGCCCTGGGCAAATCTCCCGACAGGTGCTTTTTAAGATATTCCTCCAGGCGTTTGAGCCAGTCGAGAAAGGGGTGTGGCCCGCCGAAATTTTGCTGCATCGGACCAAAGGTCTCCCGTCCATAGGCCAACTGATTGGGCAAAAAGTCAGGCGCCGGGACCTGGTGTAGCCGCGCTATCGCCCGCCCCAACGGAAACATGGTTTCGAACGGTAGTGGATCGATGACCTGGCCGGAGAGGTAGGACTTGAGTAATAAGGGCTTGCCGTGGAGTCTGGCCTGCATTACGCCGTCACTGGCAGGAATAATTCGGGTGGTGTTGAAATCATGAATTTCCAAATGACGCAAGGTGTCGATAAGGATTTGTGCTTCCTTCGCCGTCTTGTTTTCACAAAGGGTGAGCACAAAGTCCTGCCCGCCGGCCTGGAGATGGTAGTTGGAATTCTCCTGCCCGCCGGCGAAATTCTGGACGGAGGTGATTTCGGGAAGGTTAAAGATGTCAGCAATTTCCTTTAGGTCTGTTGGCGTCAATTCGGTGTAAACGGCCATGATGTTTTTCTTTCTAAAGTTAGCGCCGATCAGACATTACTGCCCGCATTACCGCCGGTACGGCCCGATGCATCGTTGCATAATCGAATTCATATTTTCGTTCTCCGGCGGTCCTTGCTGCTTCCAGAGAATCGTGTTTGCCTGCTGCGGGTAAATCGCCGATGGCTTGTCTGATTGTCTCCGGAAATTTAGCGGGATGTGCCGTTGCCAGGCAAACAATGGGTCCAGAAAGTTGTGGTCGGTAATGCCGGGCTGCCGCCACCGCTACCGCGCCGTGAGGATCAAGTAAGTAGTTCTCCTCCCGCCAGTGGCTGCGCGTAGTTTTCAGAATATTTTCGTCGGTTACAGTGTAGGTCAGGAATCCTTTCCGGAAGGCAGCAAGCTCTTTGTCAGAAAACTGAACGGAGCCTTGGCTTTCATATGTTTCCCAAGCGTAACGTAATCGGTCAGTATCTCCCTCGAGGCTGAAGTAAAGATGTCTCCAGAAATTCATCGGTACGGAAATATCAATGGCTGAAGCAAGGGTGTTTTTGATGTCGGGTTTGCTGAAGGTGCCAGTGCCCAGCACCACGCTGAGGGATGTATTGGCATTATTGGCTACGATCATCGCCCCGACCGGAAGCCCCATCCGGCGGGCCATCGACCCGGCACACATATTGCCGAAAGCCCCGCAGGGAACGGCAAAGTTGACCGGGGCACCCACCCGTTCAGCGTAGCGCAGATAGCCGTAGAAATAATGCACCATTTGGGTCATCACCCGCGCCCAGTTGATGGAGTTGACGCTGGAGAGTTGCATCTCTTTCCGAAAGCCAGCGTCGGCAAAACTAGCCGAGATCAGTCCGTCAAGATCATCGGATCCATTCTTGCAATTGTTGACGGCAACGGGGTGGACGTTGGGCGACATGATGGTGGTCATTTGGCGAACCTGCTCTTCGGTAATCAGTCCGGTTGGGAAGAACAACCAGGTGGAAATTGAGGCCTTGCCGATCGAAGCATGGGCCGCAGCGGGCCCAGTATCGCCAGAGGTAGCCACCATAAGGGTTCGATGTTCTCCGCGGCGACGCAGAAAATAGTCGAACAGGTTTACGACGAAGCCCATCGCTACATCTTTAAACGAAAGGGTAGGCCCGTGGAATAATTCCTGCACGTAACAATCCCCCGTTAGTTCATGATGCGGAATAACTTCCGGGTGGCTGAAGGTGGAAAAGCTGGCTTCGATCAGCTTTTTTAAATCCGCCGCAGGCACGGTGGCCTCATCAATAAACAGGGAAAGGATTTCGTGAGCAAGATCAGGATAGCTTAGTCCTTTCCAGGCTTCCAGCTGCTGGAGGGTAACCTGGGGGAGTTGCGTCGGGACGTATAGGCCACCGTTGGGCGCCAGGCCAGCCAAAACAGCGGTCTCGAAATCAACGGCCGGTGCTTGGCCCAGGGTGCTTTGGTAAAGTAGCATGCGCTTATTTTAAGCTGTCGAGGACAAGTTCTGAGATCAGCATATCCTGGGTGGCGATGCCGGTTAGGTCGGCGACGATGATGTCTTCTGGTCGGGCGCGGGTGCGCCCGCTGCTGATCAGGTCGCCAACTTCAGCCAGCTGACTTTCCTGCAGTAAGCCATCCGCCCAGGCTTTGTGAATCTCTCCGTGGTGAATGCACTGGCTTCGGCTGTCGAGAGCAATAAGGTCAGCCCGTTCGAGAATGGCGGGGTCCAGTTCTTGTTTTCCAATGGTGTCGGCCCCCATGGCAGTGATCAGCGTGCCGGGCAGGAGGCCGGTAACGGGCAATAGTGGTGTTTTGCTTGGTGTAGTGGTAACGATGAGGTTGCAGGTAGCGGTGAGGTCAGTCGCTTTCGCTGTAGTGCTGACCTTAAAACCTTTAATCTCCATGTCTACCCGGTAAGCTTCCATCTTTTCTGCCGAGCGGCCCCAAACGATCACCTCCCGGCATTTCGTTACCGACGCTAATTGCTCCAGCTGCAGCCGGGCCTGCAGCCCGGTCCCGACAATCCCGATCCGGTCAACTTTTTCTGGCCCGAAGTGCTTAGCCACGACTGCGCCGGCGAGGGCGGTACGCAGATCGGTGAGGTAACCTTCGTCGAGAAGAATACATGCAAGTTCGCCGGTTTTTTGCAGGAAGACAAGGTTGAGCCCATTGCTGCCCGGCAGGCCAAGTAATGGATTGTCATAAAAGCCCGAGGCAATCTTGATTACGTAATACGGGGAGCCAGACAGGTAGCCGTACTTGATGTGGACATCACCAGGTGGCTGCTCGAAGGTCAGTGTACCAACGGGCGGCACCGTCGCCTCCCCGGAAGAATAGCTGGTGAAGGATCGCTCCATACAGGCGAGCAACGCTTCCGGCGAAGTATCGGCAAGGGCCTGAATGATGGTGGCTTTATCGACGATTTGTGGCATGGGTTGGGGTGTAGAATGATGGGGTAAGTTAAGTTGGTTACACGGAACGATGTAATCTGCCTAAAGTCCAATGTAGCTTCTGCTTGCCTTTGCCGTACTTTGCACCAGCGATCCCGTAGGGATCAACCTTTATTAACCCCGGATGAAGCAGATGGCGTAGCCAGCAGCGGAATCCGGGGCCGCCCACCACCAGCGCAGCCCACGGACGTAACCTGGAGCGCGGCAGTAGTACTCACCCCATGTCCCCAACCCCCGAAGAACACCTCCGTAAATGGCGCCTGATCCTGGGCCAGCAAGCCGAAGACAAAGCCGATGCCCCCATCGACCTCCCCGGCCCCCTGGCCGGTATGGACGCCACCCTCGAAGCCCTCTACGCCGAACACGATCGTAAAGGTGGCCTCGGTGCCTCCAGCCCCAGCGTGAACCGCTGGCTGGGCGACATCAGGAAGTACTTCCCCACGGATACCGTCCAGCTCCTGCAACGCGATGCCCTTGACCGCCTTGACCTTAAACAAATGCTGCTGGAACCGGAGTTACTCGATACCATCGAACCGGATGTCCACCTCATCGGTACCCTGCTGAGCCTAAAAAACCTGCTGCCCGATCGAAGCCGGGAATCCGCCCGTGCGGTGGTGATGAAGGTGGTGAAGCAGATCGAAAAGCAGCTCAAACGCCCCATCGAACAGGCCATCAGCGGTCGCCGCAGGCAACACAACCGGAACCGCCGGCCCCGCCCTCAGGACATCGACTGGGACCAGACGATCCGGGTAAACATGAAGCATTACCAGCCGGAGTACAAAACGGTGTTGCCGGTCAATCTGCGGGGGCTCTCCCGGTCGAAGACCGGGCTGAAGCACGTCATTCTGCTCGTCGATCAATCAGGTTCCATGGCGGCTTCCGTCGTTTATGCCGGCGTCCTTTCCTGTATTCTGGCCAGCATCCCGGCGCTGAAAACGCACATCGTAGCCTTCGATACCCAGGTCGTTGACCTGACGGAGCAACTGCCTGACCCACTGGAACTCCTCTTCGCCATCCAACTGGGTGGCGGTACCGATATCGGCAAAGCCCTGCGCTACGGCGAGCAGCTGAATACGGCCCCGAAAGACACGGTGATGATTCTGTTGAGTGATCTCTTCGAAGGCGGATCAGTAGCCGGAATGCTGGCCAGTGTTCGCCGGTTGCAACAAAGCGGGCTGAATTTTATCCCGCTACTGGCCCTGAGCGACGAAGGCGCTCCTGCCTATGATAAGGAGGTCGCGCAGCAACTGGCGGAGATGGGGTTAAAGCCTTTTGCCAGTACGCCTGGGGCATTTGCGGAAATTTTGGCCGGGGCGCTTTATGGGTAACAGTTGTGTTCAGTATTCATGTTGCAGGAAGCAGGCTTTAGTACTCAGCGTTCAGGCGCCAGTAGTCATGAAAGCGTGGCCCCATAAACCTTGTACCTTGAGTACTGAATTCTGAACCCTAAAAACTAGTATCCACCACCCGTAGTCGCTTATACTTCCCCGTCTTAAACTTTTTTTGACCAAAAAGCTGGTTAATCAGCAGACCGGTGCCGATGGAAGTAAGGGAGACCATCAGGTCACGGTTCTCATATTTAGTCAATGGGTCGCCGTCGGTAGCATTACCGACAAGGCCCCAGAAAGACCAGCCTACACCGAAGGTAACCAGGCCATAGCCAGCAGCGGCACCGAAGGTTTTTCCGCGGTGGACAATGTCGATCTCATCAAGCATAATGTATCGATCATTGATGACCAATGCCTGGATGTCGGGCCGCATTTCACGGATGGGGCCCTCCTGATAAAATTTATCACCCTTCAGCCGAAATTTTAATCGTTCGCCTTCATACACACGATCGGATTTAGAAGCCGTCAATTTCTCAAACAGCATCACTTTTTGGGCGGGAAGTAATGGAACAAAGGCAAAAAGAAAGAAGGGCAGGACGAGCAAAAAATTCATTCTTCGAGGCTTTATTATTTTCTTTCCCTTTTTCGGGGCGCGGTCGCAGGTGCAAGAAATGGTGTTGGAGAGCAGGGTGGTCGGTCGCATGGTGGAAAGATAGTCCGTGTTGGGGAAATGGTTGGTTACTCCGGAACCTGTTGGTCGGACTTTCCCCTTTTTGGTCTCTTGCTGGCAGGGGAATTGTCCGTTAGATGGATGGCCCGGCCGTCCGACAAATTCTTTTGACCTGGCGAAGCCGGGCAAAAGTTTGTCTGGCAGTTTTGGCCCCAACATGTTTTGCGAATAACGCTGAATATTGACCAGGCATCTGCTAAAACCCTTTCATTGTGAACACCTTCCCACTAAATACGTACCTTGATTTTAAATAACCACGCACTACAGAATGAAAATTATCCACTTACCCATCTTTGCGCTCATCAGCCTCCTGCTTTGCACCTGCGGCCCCGCCACAGAAAATGCTCCGGAGGAAATGACCGACGAGCAGCTCCGTACCCACGCAAATGAGCTGGCTCACAAATACATCATCACCGACGGTCACGTTGATTTACCCTACCGCCTGAAGGTGAAGAACTTTAAACTCGACAAAGAATACCTCGGTATTCCTATCCAAACGGATGCCGGCGACTTCGACCACGTACGCGCCGTGAAGGGAGGCCTCGATGCGCCTTTCATGTCGATTTATATCCCCAGTGGCCTGCAAAAGGAACCCGGCGAAAGCCCGAAGTTGGCCGATAGCCTCATCAACATGGTCAAGGGCATTGCCGATGCCCACCCCGATAAATTCCGGGTCACCACCAGCCCTGATCAACTGGAGCAAAACTTCAAAGATGGCGTAATGAGCCTCCCGATGGGCATGGAAAACGGGTCTCCAATCGAAGACAAAATCGAACGGGTAAAGGAATACTACGACAAAGGTATTCGCTACATCACCCTTACGCACGCCAAGGATAACCTGATCTGCGACAGCAGCTACGACACTACGGCAACCCACGGCGGGTTGAGCGATTTTGGTCGCGAAGTCGTTATGGAAATGAATAATGTCGGAATCATGGTCGACATCAGCCACGTAAGTGATAAGACCTTCTGGCAAGTGGTAGAAATGACCGACGTACCGATGATTGCCAGTCACTCCAGTGTTCGCCACTTTACGCCAGGGTTCGAGCGGAATATGGACGATGATATGATCAAGCGACTCGGCGAAGAAGGCGGCGTGATCCAGATAAACTTCGGTTCTACCTTCCTTGATGGTACGTTGCGCACCCGGCAAGACAGCCTGCGGGACGTTTTCAGGGAGCGAATGGAAGCCGCTGGCATTGAACGCGGTGACGAGGGTTCTGAAGAACTGGAGGAGGCCTTCAAGAAAGAATTCCCCACGCTGTACTCCGACGTCGAAATGGTAGCCAACCACATCGACCGTGTCGTCGAACTAGCAGGTGTGGATCACGTAGGCTTTGGCTCCGACTTCGACGGTGTAGGTGACTCTTTACCAACCGGCCTGAAAGACGTTGCCGATTTCCCTAACCTGATTTTCACCCTGCTTAAGCGAGGTTACTCCGACGAAGACATCGAGAAAATTTGCTCCGGCAACGTCCTGCGCGTCTGGCGGGCGGTGGAAAAAGCTGCTGCTGCTTCTTAGTGGTCAAGAACCGAGTAGGTACCCATCACGAAGTGGGTTGGAAAATACCATGGTGCTGAGCGCCTGTAAACATAACCAGCCGCAAGTCAACTGAATCCTAAACCTTTACGGTTCGGGTTTGAGAAAGTAAAAGCCCCCATCCGAAACCTTCGGATGGGGGCTGACTTCATTAAGACGGGAATACAAAATTAATTCACAATAAAACGTTTTGTCTGCCGGTCAGAGCCTGACCGCAGATCGAGCAGGTAGAGGCCTGCTTTGAGGCTACTTACGTCAAAAGTTGTCTGAACGGTTCCCTGCGCGGACTGCTCCATGATTTTGCGGCCCCTGAGATCCCAGACGGTAAGCTGTACCGAAGTCCCCTCCGCTGCCTGATAGACGACGTTGAGGCGGTCACTCGTTGGATTCGGGAAGATTTTAATCTCTGCGGTTGCGCTTATTTCCGGAAGTGCCAGAGTCGGCGCGGTTACAGAAACTTCTTCCTTAGGACCCTGCGGGCTCTCGTCCGTAGAGCTGAGGGCGAGACCAAATAATAAATAGGCCGCCTGCTCAGAAGTATGACTCCGTTCGTTGTCGCGGATTTGGTCTTCCTCAATGGCCAGGCGGAAACCGCCTGCACCAATTGGGTCAGCTTTGAATACCGGCCAGCCGCCATCATTTCCGTCCATGGCCGCTGAGCTGAGCACGCCACCCAGAAGGTAGAGGTTATTTGGCACGTTGTAGAGGTAACCGAGGCTACTGTTCTGTTGGCCTTTAACAATGTCGGATCCGACACCGGTAACATACTCCTCCCCGTTAATGGTGCCGCTTCCTGCCTCGATGACCACGTAGCCCAGCGACTCATTTGACCGGGTCCGGTCGTTATCTTCAGCAACGTGCTTACCCGCAGCGAAGCTGGATGGCGTTGGCGCATTAGACTGCGAGTTGGATCGGGACGCCCAGAATACACTAAAGTCAGCATCGTTTTGGCTCATCACCTGCCCCAACACTACGGGGTTTAGGTAAGCATTTTGATAGCTACGGTTTTCCCGGTAGTTACTACCCCAGCGACTTCTGGCCGCCGTGCGGGTGGAGGTCGTGAGGACTGCTTCCATTTTGACACCGTAAGTCGGGAAATCGTAGACGCCTTCTTCCACTACGAAATACTCAATGTCGTAAGTATCATTGGTATTTGCTCCGGGGCGCTGCGCCCGGATCTGGAAGGAGTTGGCGCCGGCATTCCTGACGCGAGCCACAACCGGGTCAAGACTGGTGCTGGTGATTACCGGTGTGGCGATCACTACGGGGTTGGTGTACTGATTCGACAGTTGAACCGTTTGCCAGCCATCGCCGGTGGTGGAAATCCGGCCACGCTCGAAGACGATCTGCGGCGTTGCCCCAATACAGAAATTTTGTGTTTCAGAAGCGCCGAACTGACCACCGTTCAATACCAAACTGCTGTTTTTCGTAATCTCGTAGTAGCCGGAACCGAGGCCGTTGCCACCCGCATCGAAGACCGTCAGGTCATAGCATCCGGCCGGCAGGCAAAGACTGTATTCAAGGTACATAAAATCAACTACGTATGGCCCCCCACTAGCCACCGTCTGACCGTTCCCGTCCTTGAGTTCCCAAGTCGTCTCGCCGGGATGATCGTCAAGCTGTATGCGAAAAAAAAATTCTTCGTCGTTACAGGCCGGAGTGGTGGAGTTGACGGTAAACTGCTGGTTGGCCGTACACCCGTTTGCATCAGTCACGGTACAAGTGTAAAACCCTTGTGGCAAATCATTGATGGTTGCCGTTGTCTGGTTACCGATGTTCCACAGGTAAGTATAAGGGACAGTACCACCGGAAGGGTTAACCGTTACGCTGCCGTTGGCTCCGTTGCTCGCATCCGTAACGGTGCCGTTGAGGACAATAGCCGTAGGCTCATTGACAATAGTACCACCAACGGTCGTCTGACTGCCGGAGGTCACGGTGACGAAATAAGAGCCTGCCGCTAAACCGCTGATGGTGGCCGTTGTGGCACCATTACTCCACTGGTAGGTATAGTTGCCTACCCCGCCAAATGCCTGGACGTTGGCGGTGCCGTCACTGCCGCCGTTACAAGTTGCGTCTGTGCTGCTCTCCAATAATTCCAGCCCAGGAGTGTATTCCCCTATGGTGGCGCTACCAATGGCTGTACATCCGTTCGCATCGGTCACGGTTACGGTGTACGTGCCGGGGGCCAAACCGGTGGCCGACAGGAAGGTCGACCCGCTGCTCCACAGATAAGTGTAGGGACCTACACCGGCAGATGGTGTTGCCGTAGCGTTACCAGTCGCCTGCCCCTGGGCACTGTCGTTGGAGAAGACGGTTACCTGTACAGCAGCTGGCTCACCGATGATAATCGAAGCGGTTGCCGTTCGGCTAAAGCTGGTCACAGTTACGATATAGGTGCCCGGAGCCAGGCTGCCGACGGTTGCCGTCGTAGCCCCATTGTTCCATAAGTAAGCATAGATGCCGGTACCACCCGAAGCAGTAACCGTCGCACTGCCGTCGGTATCTCCATTGCAGGTTACGTCAGTTGAAGAGGTCGTTAGGGTAACGGCAGGGGTGATGTCATTTACCACAACGGTAATATCTCCCGTACACCCGGTAGCGTCGGTGGCGGTGACGGTATAGCTACCGGGGGCCAGGCCAAAGATGTTGGCCGTAGTGGCTCCGTTACTCCAGGCAAAAGTGTAAGGAGGGACTCCCCCGGAACAGGTTGCGTAGGCCGAGCCGTTCATGCCGTTGGAGGCAGAAAGGGAGCTCGCTGCAGGGTTTACCCGGGTTGGTTCGGTGATGGTGACGGAGCTGCTTACCGCTACCGTACCAGAGGTTACGGTAACAGCATAGTTTCCGGGAGCAAGGCTGGTGATCCCGGGAGTCGTAGCGCCGGTGCTCCAGGCGTACTGATAGGCGCCCGTACCGCCGGCAGCAGCCACAAAGGCCGTGCCGTCATCGGCATTTTTACAGCTAATGTTGGTGCTGGTCATGTTCAGGGTTAGCGGCGAACCGGCATTAACGATTACCACACCGGCGGTAGCCGGACAACTATTGGCATCGGTGACGGTCACGGAATAAGTCCCAGGAGCGAGACCCGAGATTCCTGGCGTTGTTCCACCGTTGCTCCAGGCATAGGTATAGCCGGGGGTGCCACCGGAAGCCGCCACATTAGCCGTGCCGTTGTTCTGTCCCGAGGTAGCATCCGCACTACTAACGGAGAGCATAAGCACCGGAGGTTCGGTTACTACAATGGTCTCAACCACGAAGTTACTGGTGCTGATGACCGCAACCTGATAGGTGCCGGCCGGCAGTCCGGTAACCGTCTGCGTAGTAGCATTGTTACTCCACTGGTAGGTGTAAACGCCCGCTCCACCGGAAGGGGTAACGGTGATGGCGCCATCGCTTCCTCCGTTGCAACTGACCTGTGTTATCAGTGCGGTAGCCGTAACGGGCGGTGTATCGTCAGTAAGGGTTATTACCGCTGATTCTGTACAGCCGTTTGCGTCGGTAACCGTCACAGAATAGGTGCCGGGTAGTAACCCAGTGATGGTGGAGGTGGTGGCGCTATTATTCCAAAGATAGGCGTATGGAGCGGTGCCTCCGGATGGTGCTATAGAAGCATCTCCGTTATTTCCCAGCGTCGGGTTATTGGAGGAGGTGTTCAGGGCGAGGACCGCAGGTGCAGTGATGGTTATAGAAGCAGTTTCCAGATAGATGCTATTCGTAACGGTAACGGAATAGGTACCGGCGGTGAGTCCGGATATTGTTGGCGTGGTGCCACCGTTACTCCAGGCGTAAGACAAGGCGGCCTGGCTATATACATCGCTGACGGTAGCGGTGCCGTCGGCACCGCCAGCACAACTAATATCGGTGGAACTCATCGCCAGCAGCGAACGGTTACCGGTACAGAAAGCCTGGGTATACACCGCTCCGTAATCGCAACCAGCATGGATAATTCCTCCGTTGGTGATGTCTTCCAACTCGAAATACCCGGGAGGGTTACTATTAGGATTGCACAGGCCGTTGCTTTGACCGTCCCAAACCGCCAGCGCATAACAACCTTCAGGCAGGCAGAAGACATAGCTGTATAAACCTCCGGCTGTAACACCTAACTGGCTGAAGAATTCGGAGACTATCGGGGTCCCGAATTCGTCGTAAAGCTCCCAGTAGGTATCGCTGGGAGACTGGTCCGCCTGGATGGTAAGGCGCATTACGGTGCCACTGGTACAGCCTGTCGCACCATCCGTCACTACGAAATTGTCGACGGCCGTACAGCCGATGTTATCGGTGACCGTGACAGTATAAGTGCCCGCCACCAGGTTCATCAGGTCGTTGTTGGTAGCGCCGGTGTTCCAGGCATAGGTGTAAGGCGGGGTTCCACCGGAGGCGCGGGCACGGGCGCGGCCATTAGCGGAGCCCGCAGCAGCCCAGCCATCCATGTCCAATGTTGGTGTTGGGGAACCGCCGATGTTTACGAAATGCACTTCACTACAGCTGGTGCCGTCGGTAATGGTAACGGCATGGTTCCCCGGAGCCAGTCCGGTCGCAGTCGCAGTCGTTGCTCCGTTGCTCCAGTTGTAGATTAGGGGAGCTGTCCCGCCAGTCACGGTTGCCATGGCCGTTCCAGAAGAGGAATTACAGGCGGAAGGCGTACTGGTCATACCGACCAAAAAACAGTCGGGCGCGGTGCAGCCGGTGAGGCAACCCGCCGCGTCTACTTTGGCCCGAAGGAGCGCCCCTGGTTGTGGGCCGAAGCCGTTGGCCAGTCCGATGCCGACATTGCCCACCAGATGGCAATAACTCATGATGGTGCCGCCGCCTGAAGGTGGCAGCGGTGCTGCTGTACAGGAACCGAGACCGGGGTATCCCGCGGCAGGCCCGCAACCATCGATGGCGGTATTGTTACCATTCCACACGCAATCATGGGTGTGGTAAGAACCGAGGTTGTGGCCCATTTCATGGGTGATGACGTTAACCGTCCAGGAGTAGGTCGGCACGTTAGCGTAGGAATTGTAAACGTAGGAATACGCATAGTTGCGATTAGTACACAGCGCATTGAGATAAGCAACGCCCCCGCCAGAGGGGGCACCCCGGCTGATGAGGTGGGCAAGGTCGCCATTGAAGCTGGTACGGGTACTCTGGAAAATGCTTAACGCCGTCGAGGTGTTGACAGCGTTATAGGGGTCAGGTGACGTCCAGGCCATAACCTGAGACAGCTGGGTCGTGATGTTCTCGTTCTGGTAGAGCGTGGCCACCTGGTTCCACACTGCCTCCATCCAATTCATGGCACCTGCGACCCCGCCCTTCTCTATCACCAGACTATGATCAAGCTCCAGAAATACCCGGACACAATTCGTGGACTTGGAGCGCTGCCCGGCGTCTCCGTTGGCAATCAAGGCCATCAGGACCTGATCTTTTGCACTGAGGGGTTGCGTTTTTACGCCACACGTACTTCCGGATTCCACAAGCAAATCACTGTCCCGATACAGCATATGCCGGCCGGAAGATCTATCTCCGTCCTGCAGTTTACCCAGGGTAAAGGTGCCTTTAGCGGAAGAGATGGCCCCCATCACTTCACCATCCATCACGGACAAGGCCACCAGTGAATGGGCATCTCCCGCTACGGTGCCGCGATAATGAGCGATACCAGAATAAACCAGTCCTTTTCCGTCTGACGCATCGGTGATCAACGTGAAATCTTCCGTTAATACCTGAGCTTTTACCAGGTCCAGTTGGAAATCTCCGAACTGGCCTCCCGGGACAAACAGTTGCATGGTTTGAGGTGCCTTCTTTAGGTCAAAACCATCGGGTGTGAGGGCAAGTTCTTCATAAGTAAGAAGGACTTCGTCGGTGTTTTTATCGGTCTTCCTTTTATTCTGAGGGACCAGGGAAAGTAAGGATACCGGTTGAAAGGCCGGCTCTAGCGCGTGAGCATCTGCTACCAATTCCAGGACCGGTGACTGCAGCTCCTGAGCGTAGCCAAAAAAAGGCCCGAACAGCAGCAGGCACATAATGAGAAAGGGGGGTGTAGTCTTGAGGATCATAATAAAAAAACAGTTAGCTGAAGCTTCCACTTTGATCGTTTTGGAAATAGCGTAGCCCTGGCAACGCGGTGCGTTGATCTTGGGACACCGGGTCTTGGTGGACGAAAAGCGGAAGTTCAAAAAGCGGAAAAGCCGCTATGGGATGAATGAAATATGGTGAAATAGGTAGTAGGTAGCCACTGGGCATCCGTTTCATCCACTAATGACGGGCTTCTTCCTCCGAAAAAGAAGGTGGAATGATTAAGTGGCGGGAATGAGGTATTTAGTGGTTAATTTATTTTTGAAAGAGGAATAGCCTTGTGATAGGTGCGGCAGAGCTGCTACGCAGCGAATTGTTCTCACGGAGAGCGCTCAGAAGAAGGTACGGAGGCAGCACAGAGGTGCCGCTGTTATAGTTGCCTCGGTCATCAGAGGTGATTTTACGTTCGTGTAGCGAACGTGGCATTTACGAAGCCTGGCTAGTAGGGGCGACCCTCGCGGTCGCCCGACGGGCAAAAGATATTTCCGCCTCTGGTGCCCGCGGAAAGTTTATAAACAGGGCTTCCAATGTCAATTCGAAGGGCTGATTAGTTAAAAAACATCAGCCTACAAACCAAAAACAATCGGAACCAAGAGCGTAGTCACCACCCAACAGATCAGGTTCAATGGCGTACCGATGCGAGTGAAATCCCGGAAGCGGTAGCGGCCGGCACTGTAGACCATCGCGTTAGTTTGGTACCCGACCGGTGTCATGAAACTGGCGGAAGCAGCGATGGTGACGGTCACTAATAGCGGCATTGGGTCTACGCCCAGCTGCTGCGCAGCAGCAATGGCAACTGGTGCCAGCAGGGCTGCCGTTGCGTTGTTGCTCATGATCTCGGTCAGCACATTAGTGACCAAATAGATGCAGGCGATCAGGGCGTAAACCCCCAGGTTACTGATGGAGCCCGTAAGCAGCCCGGCAATGCTTTCATCGAGGCCACTGTTGCTCATGGCCTTGCCCAGGCTGAGGGAGCCGGCCAGTAGAAAAACGATTTTCCAGTCAATGGCCTCGTAGGCTTCACTCATGTTGATGGTCCGGCCGAGTACAAGGACACAAACGCCGACCAAAGCTGCAATGCTGATGGGCGTAATGCCTGCTGTGGCCAGGGCAACGACGCCGGTAATGGTGGCCAACACGAAGTAGAAACGGGTGCGTTTAAAGTCACTGATGGCGTCGCTCGACAGCAGGATGAAGGGACTGTCCTGTTGCTGTTCGATCCGCTGCAACTCGGCCAGGTAGTGTGTCTTTACTTCGGCGAGAATGACGTCGCCAGCCATCAGCGGAAGCTCGTAAAGATGTTCGTTTAAGGTTGCTTCCCGATGGCGGATAGCCAGGGGGACCGCGCGGTAGGCCCGACGGAAATCCACCTGACGGAGTGTTTTACCAAGGAATTCAGAATTGGGGGTGATCACCATTTCGACCAGGCTGGAGTTGTTCCGTTCCAGGCCGGTACCCATCATTCGTACACCAGAAGACTGATCAACGACGCGGACCCAGTCTTTTAAGCCTTTGATCTTCTCGCGGTCGCAACGGACTTTCAGGGTATCTCCTTCCACCAAACGGAAATCCCCGGGGGGGAGGGTGAAAAGGTCTTTGCCCCTGCGGACTTCGATGATGTCCATGTCCAGCTCCCGGACGATGGCCGAGTCCATGATGCGGCTGTCCGCCAGTTGGGAATTGTCCGGAATGACGATCTCGGCCAGGTAGTCGTGCAGCGCGAACTGATCGGCGAGGCTTACCTCGGCTTCCCGATCGGGCAGGAGACGGCCGCCCAGGTAGGTCAGGTACACCACGCCGATCACCAAAAGGACGAGGCCGACTGGCGCCAGCGTGAAAACAGAAAAACCCGGCAGGCCGTTCTCTTCGGCAATGCCACTCACCAGAATATTAGTGGAAGTGCCGATGAGGGTACACATCCCGCCCAGGATACTCGCATAAGAAAGAGGGATCAGCAGTTTGGCCGGGTTTATTTTAGCCGTGGCTGCAATACGGCCCACAATGGGAATGAATACCGCAACGACCGGGGTATTGTTGATGAAGGCGGAAACCGCAGCAACGAGCAGCATCAGCCGCAGCGTCGCTTTTTTGGGTTGCCGGCGGAAACGATCGGCCATGCGCCCGGCCAGCATTTGCAGGGCACCGGTTTTGAGCAGCGCGGCAGATAGGACGAACATGAAAGCTACCGTCAGCGTCGCGCCGTTACTGAACCCGTCGAGCCCTTCGCCGGCGCTGATGACGCCGGTGGTGACCAGGGCGACGATGATCAGCATTGCGATCAGATCCACCGTCAGCCACTCCGTCACGAAGAGGATGACGGCGGCAAGGGCGACGAGAAGAGTGATGAGTGCGGGAGACAAGTTGGGCTATTGGTTCTTTGGTCTGTTGGGACGTTAGTGGGACGAAGATAGGGCGAGTGAATGGGAGAATTAGTGAATGGGTGAATCGCTGCCGCACTGGGATACTCACTTGTATCATTGTGAAAGTATAAAGTTAGCTTCGTTCGTCTCCTCGCCCGGTAATCGTGGGTGAAGACGATGCTAATGCTTCTTCTTTTCGGGCGCCAACGCTGGTGCAAGGGTTTTACCGGAACGAGTGCGCTCCGCGCGCGAGCATTTTCGAAGCAGTGCTTCATTAGGCGCGGCCGCGGGTGCAAAGTGATGGATAAAGGAGCAAGGGGGCTAGCTTAGTCTTCAAGCCAGCGGGCGTAAGCTTTTCGCCTAAGCTCAATCTTTTCCTGAAGTTCCTCTTCAGTACTGGGAATTATCTCGAAAGAGGCGAAAACACCTTTGATGATCCTGGAAATTTCTGGATCCTTGAGTTTTGCCTGACCAGCCTGCCTGATTTTTAAATCACCCTGAGAAATGATAACCTGGTAATTAGTAGGGTTTAGTACCAGGGCTTCTGCATACTTTTCACTTGCGTCAGCGAATCTGTTCTTGGCTGCAAACTTTAAGCCTAAAAAATATACCAGCCTACTTCGGTGGTTGGTACTATCCTTAGGTATCCGGCGCAAAAAACGAACTAGTTGCTTAAGATCAGGGTGCAGAAATTCAGTAGTGTCTATAGAAACGGCCATTTCTGAACTGTAGTACGGGGTGCTGTCAAGCGTGAAACGTGCCCTTGCCAAAGTTTGAAACGTTCCCAGTGTTCGGATGGAGCTGACTTTGGCGAAGTGATTTTTCCTGAGCGGGAATGAAAAGGTGAATCCCATAGGGCAGTCAATTTGACGGCTATCAGAATTATACACCCGCCAGTTACCCTCGTCGTCCTTTACCTCCAGCCAATCTTCTGCTGTTCCGTTAACGGCCTTAAGCATAACGGTACTATCCGTCCGATTAATGACCCATGCTTTGAACTGATTTGCAGCGGTGTCTTCTCTGAGCATAACGATGATGCTATCCGCCGGATAGCGATCAGGGTTGGGCAAAGCACTGCGCTGACCGCAAAGAGCTAGGCTACAGAGCAGGGTCCCCATCATGATCAGACCATATTTCATCAGGCTACTTTCTGGTAAGATGCTGCATACTGGGTTTATGGTTGGTGAAACACCCTGCCCTTTAACCTTTCCCTGCACCTGCGGCCGCGCCTTAACAGTCAGGGAGTCAAACAGTCAAGTAGTCAAACAGACTTAAGTTTACCTGACTCTCTGACTGCTTGACTTTCTGACTCGTTGACTCCCTGACTATATATTCAGCCAATAAGTAGCCTTCGCCACCAACGACCGGTTCCGGGGTGTCCACCCCAGGGTGTCGTAATTGTCGGTATACACCAGAAAGAAATCCGACACCGGCGCAAAGCGCCATTGCAGGCGGGCGTTCAGGTTGAAGTTGTTGAACTGCTCGTTGTACTGCAGGAAAGTGGTCAGGAAAACGGTTTTGCTGAAGGTCAGGTCGATGCGCGGGCCAATCAGGAAAAGTGCCGTGCTGGCGTAGGGCTCCGGTAGGTCGATGTACTGGAAATTGAAGCGCAGGTCAATACTGCCCAGTGGCTGATACCGGTAAACCAGCCCGCCGCCAAGGCCGTAGCTGTTGCCGTTAAAGAACTCTCCTGCTTCCAGCTCGAAACTGGAACTGAACTTCTTGCGCCGGTCGCTCCGGTACTCTATGCCTGCCCGCCAGAAACCGTAGTCCTGGTTACCGGGGAGCGGGGTAGCATCGGTTCGCGTCGGATCAAAACCTTCGAAGAGATAGATGTTCTGAAAGCCGGTGCCAACGGTTAGCTGTTGGGTGTTGGTGTATTGCCATTCATACTGGAAGTCGTAGTTGTAGTCCGTAACACCTTCTCCCGGTTGGGTAAACGCCTGGACTTCGACGGATGGACCTTTCTGCACGACGTTAGGATTGTCCGGATAGTCGATGCGCTGTGCCTGTATGTTGGAAGTGAAGAAACCCTTACGGGGCACAAAACCGACCTCAGCGTTGTATTCTTCCCCGACGTAGGAGTGGAAGTAGCCAATGTTCCAGTTCCGTTCCCGGTATTCCAGGTTAAGACCATGGACGTAGTCGTCACCATCTTCCCGATCGGAGAAGCTGCGGTGGAGGAAAGTCTTCCCGTTCCATTTGTTGTTTTTGGTGGCCAGGTTAAAATCGATCCCGGCAACGCGATTAAAGTTCAGGTTGGTTTCTGTGCTGTCCGTAAAATCTCCGAAATTCTGTTTGTTGACGAAGATGCCCCCCAGGGCCGAACGGTCACCAATTTTCCGCTGGCCTGCGGCGACTGTATAGTTATAACTCGGCAGCCCCTGTTCGAAATTCGCAGCCGTCTGCATGTTGAGTAATCCGATACGGTAATCATCGTTGAGCTTTCCGCTGAGGCGAGCACCGTAGAAAATGGGGTTTTGGATGGCCACCCCGGTCGTCGTATCCTGGGCAACGCCGATCCGCCGGCTGAAGAAGGGGTTGGACCGCTCGAAGCCGAAGGAACTGAACAAGTCGGCATTTTCCAAGAAGAACTGCCGTCGTTCCGGAAAAAAAACCTCGAAGCGGGTGGTGTTGATGACCTGTTGGTCTACCTCCACCTGGCTGAAATCAGGGTTAATTGTGAGGTCCAGATTGAGGCCGGAACCGATCCCGATCTTGGCGTCTCCACCGATATTGCTGTTCCAGTCAGTGGTCGTCTCCGCTTCGTAATCTTTAATTGCGCCGCCGCCGATGTAGGGGATGAGGGTTACGTTGCCGCCCTGCGCCTGCGGCGCACCACCAATGAAGTCGATTTTACCCATGTACGCCAAACTCATGATGGTCTGGTTTTGCGGGATGCGGTGCCAGGTAGAACGGGTATTGGCCTGCGTATCGAAACGGTAAGAATTGAAGTACCACTGCGGGTCGCCATCGGGGAAACGGAGGCTGGCGAAGGGAATGACCATTTCCAGCGACCAGTATCCGTCCCCGATATAACTCTCCCCTCGCCACTTGTTGTCCCATTCTTCCCGAAAATCATCGCCGTTTTCTCCGCCGTTATAGATCAGGGCTTCCCGGGTTACACCATAGGGGTTCATGCCAAAGACTATGGCGTTGGTCTTATCCTTAAAGGGGTTGAAGAGAAAGGTAATATTGTCGTTACCTCCGGCGCGATAATCCCGACGTAAACTTGGAATGACGAAGTCAGAGCCACTACCATAGCATATTGCAGCAACGTAAAGGTTTTTATCGTCGAAGCCAAAAAATATCTCCGTCTGGTCCTTAACCCGGGTGGTGTCTGAAGGGAAAGTCTCCCAAAAATTGGTGGCAGGAACGCTTTGTCGCCATTCGGGCTCATCAAGTTTTCCGTCCAACGTGATACCGTTGGGCAGTAGCACGGCCGTTGCTGAAGGCTGGTCATCTGCAGTCAAAGGGTTAAACTGGGCAGTAAGCAGCAATGGCAGCAGGGTAAAAATCAGTACTAGTCTCACGTTGGGTATTCTTGGTCGGAGCGAAGGAAGAAAGGCAAAGGTGCTTGCTATCTGTTCTAACAAGCGCCAAAGTTAGAATTTGTTGTGAAGTCGCTATCAGGTCAGGTTGTTAACGCAAAGTAAAAGCGCCGCTTCCCCGGAAAGGGAAAGCGGCGCTGAATTTACATACTGTTCTTGGGATTAAATGGGAACTATTATTTCTAAACTAAAAAATCGTGGGATTAAGATCGTTGTTCATAGCGTATTTCAGAATGTTTTCGGTTATCTGTTTTACGCTGAATTCGGTCTTTGGACGGAAGTATTATTAAAGGTCACTCTATTGTTACTGTTAAGAAACTATTAAACTCGTTTCAAGGTCGTCCCAGGTGGGTTGCCATCCCCGGTTTCGAAGTGCTGTGCTGTCGATCAGCTTACCACCTTCTCCGCCGGGAAGTGCGCCGGCTACGGTCAGTCCGATCGCATTGGCCGCATCGGTATAAAAAGCTCCCTTAGACGGGTGGGCTGCAGCACAAACATTATAGGTTGTTGAACCGGAATTGGTGTCCAGGCATAAATGAATGGCGGCAATCACGTCGTTTCGGTGGACCAGATTTACCGGTGCGCCGGCATCTGGGATGGGGCGGTCTTTCCCACCGTAGAAACGCCCGGGGTGGCGATCTGCGGCGACCAGGCCAGCCAGGCGGAGGACCGTCACCGGACAGCCCGTTGTAGCTAACCATTCCTCAGCTGCCAGCACAGCGTGAGCGGAGTGCGTCGCTGGTCGGGGAAGGGTCGATTCGGTCAATAGCCCTTCAGCGTTTCCATAAACGCTGGTGCTACTGGTGAAAATCACGGAGGGGGCATCAGAAGTATTCAACCAGTTGGCCAAAGGAGCAAAGCACTTCAGGTAGTTTTCGGTGGTCGCCTCGCCAAAGGCCCGGCCCCGTGGCGGTAAGGTGATGATGAGTACATCACATGCGTCCATGAATTTCGGAGGCAGCGTCTGTGGCAAATCTATGGCAAAGGCCTGTCCTCCCACCGCCTTGATTTTCGAAAGAACCTCCGGCTTCCGCGAACTTCCCCGGACCCGATGACCGGCGTCAATTAACGACTGAAGTAAAGGCATCCCCAACCAGCCGCAGCCAAGTATAGAAATGGTGAGTGGGGTAAAGACAGTAGCAGACATAGTTTAATTTAAACGCAAAATAATTACAAAAAGCAGATTAAGACAAATAATTATCAAATAATTTGTATTAAATATTGCTTTTGCCTATCTTTGTGTAGCAAGTTGTGGGAAGAAATGGTCTCATTTACTGCCTGAAAATAAGTGTTTGATTTGTGCTGGATGCCGGGTGTCGTAGCCCTTGCAACAGGCCTGTGCTTTGTCAGTAAGTGGCAAACTAAATCTGAAAGAATTAAGTGTTTTGAGTGAGTTTTAGTCCGGGCGGAGGAGCCAGACCCGCTTCTCCGCCCTTTTCGCCAATCCAGCCTTCTCTCAACCGTACGATGTGTCAGGCGTTTTCATGATTACGTGACAATATGTCGGTCCAAATGCTTTGGCCCGTTATTCGCGCCACGCATTCTTATGCTACGTATCTTTGCAGCCCATAAGCTGTATAGATACGGAGTTTTTGGCCTGAGACCTTGCCAGCGAGAATAGTTCTTGCACCCCTTTAGGGTTTTTTGGCGAGGACGCAGGTGCAAAGTAATCGTTTTAAAGAAGCCATTTATGTTTAAGAAAGTCCTCGGTAAATTATTCGGTTCCAAGCAGGACCGCGACGTCGCCACCTACCAGCCTGTTGTAGATGAAATTAATGTTGTTTTCGAAGGGCTCTCTTCGCTTACCAATGATGAACTCCGTAATCGGACCCACGATCTTCGTGCACGCATCAATGAACATCTCTCGGCCATCGATGAGCAAATTACCCAATTAAACGCCGCAGCCGAGGCGGAGGATAATTTTCGGGAAAAGGATGCTATATATAAGGAAGTCGATCAGCTGAAAGAACAGCGCGATAAAGAACTGGAGGTAGTACTCAAAGAAATTCTACCGGAAGCCTTTGCTACCGTTAAAGAAGCCGCCCGCCGTTTTAGTCAGGGAGAACTCCGTGTTACGGCTACTGATGCTGATCGGGACCTGGCCGCCAACCCCAAGAAAGACCACATCACGATTGAGGGAGATGAAGCCATTTACAGCAACGTCTACACCGCCGCTGGTGGGGAAATTGAATGGAAAATGGTGCACTACGATGTGCAGCTCATCGGTGGAATCGCTCTGCACGAAGGCAAGATCGCAGAGATGCAGACGGGAGAAGGTAAAACCCTCGTGGCAACCCTGCCAGCTTACCTTAACGGACTCAGTGGTCAGGGCGTAAACGTCATCACCGTAAACGATTACCTCGCCCGACGGGATGCCGAGTGGATCGGCCCGCTGATGGAGTTCCTCCAACTCAGCATCAGCTGTATCGATTACTATAAACCTCACAGCCCGGATCGTCGCAAGGCTTATCAGTGCGACATTACCTACGGCACTAATAACGAATTTGGCTTCGACTACCTGCGTGACAATATGGTCCGCTCGCAGGACGATAAGGTGCAGGGAAAGCACCACTACGCTATGATCGATGAGGTCGACTCCGTGCTGATTGACGATGCCCGGACCCCCCTCATCATCTCTGGTCCCGTTACCGGCAACGCCGATGATAAAGACTATGAAGAGCTAAAACCTAACATCGAAGCTCTGGTCGACGCTCAGAAGAAGATTGCGCACAAGTACCTCACGGAAGCCAAGAAGCTTTTCAAGGAAGGGTACATTGGCGTAGAAGATGGCGAAGCCGGTCTGGCGCTGCTGCGCGCGCACCGTGCCCTGCCCAAAAGCCGCCCGTTGATCAAATTTCTCTCCGAGGAAGGTGTGAAGGTATTGCTGCAAAAGTCGGACAACACTTACATGGCCGAGAACAATAAACGGATGGGCGAAGTCGACGCCGAAATTCTGTTCTCTATTGATGAGAAAAACCGGCAGGTAGACCTCACTGAAAAAGGCGTTGCCTTCCTCTCCAAGTACAACGAAGATCCGCAGTTCTTCATCATGAATGACCTGGCCGATGATATGGCCGAGGTAGATAAACGAACCGACATCTCCGAGGAAGACAAAGTACTGGCGAAGAATAAGATATCTCAGGACTTTAGCGTGAAATCAAAGCGTCTTCACGCCATCCACCAGCTGCTGAAAGCTTACACCCTCTTTGAGCGGGAGAGTGAGTACGTAGTTATGGAAGGCCAAGTGAAAATTGTAGACGAGCAGACCGGCCGTATGATGGAAGGTCGTCGCTATTCCGACGGTCTTCACCAGGCACTGGAAGCCAAGGAAAATGTGAAGGTGGGTGAGATTACCCAGACCTACGCTACCGTTACACTCCAGAACTACTTCCGGATGTACCACAAGCTTGCGGGTATGACCGGTACGGCCGAAACGGAGGCTGGGGAATTCTGGGACATCTACAAACTGGACGTGGTGGTCATCCCGACCAACCGTCCGATTCAGCGCGATGACCGCAATGACCTGATCTACAAAACCGAACGGGAAAAGTACAACGCCGTGATTAACGACGTACAGGAAATGACCGAAGCTGGACGTCCCGTCCTGGTGGGTACCACTACGGTAGAGATCAGCGAAAAACTGAGCCGCCTGCTGCAGGCCCGTGGCGTCGATCACAACGTACTTAACGCCAAACAACACCAGCGGGAAGCGGACATTGTTGCCGAAGCCGGTCGGCCAGGAAAAGTGACCATTGCCACCAACATGGCCGGTCGTGGTACGGACATTAAGATCAACGATGCGGTGAAAGCTGCCGGCGGTCTCGCCATTGTTGGTACCGAACGACACGATAGCCGGCGGGTAGACCGACAGCTACGTGGTCGTGCTGGTCGCCAGGGAGATCCGGGCTCCAGCCAGTTCTACGTTAGCCTCGAAGACAAACTGATGCGGTACTTCCAGAGTGAACGGATTGCCAAATGGATGGACCGTGCCGGCCACCAGGAGGGAGACGTTATTCAGGCAGGCATCGTGACCAAGTCGATAGAAAACGCCCAGAAGAAGGTCGAAGAAAACAGCTTCGGAACGCGTAAGCGCCTGCTCGAATATGATGACGTAATGAACATCCAGCGGGAAGCGATCTACCGTAAGCGGAACAATGCCCTTAGCGGACAGCGCCTGAACCTAGACTTGAATACGATGTTTGAAGGCTTATTGGACGACATCGTCTTTGTGAATAAGCAGAAGAACGATTACGACAGCTTCCGATTTGACGTTCAGCGCTACCTCGGTTTCGATACCGCTATCCAGGCACCGGATTTCAATGAAAACAAAGATATAAACGCACTGGCTGACCGGCTACTGGAGGAATTCCAGGGTTTTTATCAACGTAAAATGCTGTTGCTTGTTGATCGGGTAATGCCGACCATCCGTCGGGTGCAGGAAGAACAACCAGGGCGCTACAAACGAATCATCGTGCCGTTTACTGACGGCAGTACCCACCCGTTGAGCATCACAGCTGATATTGAGAAAGCACTGGAATCAAATGGTCGTAGTATCATCTCCGATATCGAGCAGACGGTAACCCTTGCCATCATTGATGAGCACTGGAAGGAGCATCTCCGCTCAATGGATGAACTGAAAACGTCTACTGCAATGGCTTCCTTCGAACAGAAGGATCCACTGGTGGTCTATAAAATGGAGGCTTACAAGCTTTTTGAAGGATTGGTACGGCTAATCAACGAAAAGACTACTGCCTACCTCGCCAAGGGTGACCTGGTGCTTCAGGCCCCCGAAGATGTTCAGGAGGCCCGCGCTCCTCGCCGGGTGGAAACGCAGAAAACGATAACCAACCGCAGCCAGGAAGAACAGGCGGCACGTCGGGCAGGCGAAGGCGTAAGCAAGAAACAAAAGGTGGAGACTTTCCAACGTGAAGGAAGTAAGACCAAGCGGAATGATCCCTGCCCTTGTGGTAGTGGCAAAAAATTCAAGCATTGTCACGGAAAATAGCCGGGTAATGTTATGGTTGGTCTCAATCCATACGCTTTATGCTTAAAAGGGGGGTTAAGCCTGCGGGGTGCTGTATATTGCGGCGCGGCGTGGGATTAATCCCCCAGTTTTGTTCCTCCATGTCGTTTTTTTTTGCTGTACATAGGTTTGCTTTTTAAGTTATTTAGATAAATCTCCTGATAACGACCTAACTGATTGTCTTTCTTTCGGAACACCGCTGGATGTTAAGTATTTCCATTTGAACAAACTTATTGACCACACTTATTTGTCCCCAGATTGTACGGGGACGATAGTTGACCGTTTATGCGAAGAGGCTGTTGCTAATGCATTTTATGCAGTATGCGTACCTCCCTTCTTTGTAGGCCGCGCGGCCAAAAACCTGGCCGGAACACCAGTCAAGTTGGCTACGGTAGTTGCCTTTCCATACGGCTATGCGGAAACGGCCGTAAAGGTCCAGGAAATTCGTCGGGCAATGGACGAGGGCGCCGATGAACTTGACATCGTCATTAATCTTTCGGCGTTAAAATCAGGAGATTGGCCCTACGTTATTTCCGATTTAACCACAGTAGCTACCACCGTTCGCCTACGGGGGAAGGTCAGTAAGATCATTATTGAGATTACCGAACTTACCGAGGCGGAGAAAAAACAGGTGGTTGACATCTGCAATGAAATCAAGCCGAACTTTGTCAAAACCTCTACGGGGACAAAGGGAGGTGCCACGGTAGACGATGTTAGGTATTTACGCGCTAACTTGCACCCCGATATAAAGATCAAGGCCAGCGGCGGCATTCGCAACAAGAAAAGTTTCGAGGCGTTGGTAGAAGCAGGGGCTGATCGGATAGGAACTTCTTCCGGTTTAGCCATTACCAAGTAAAACCATTTTGTTATGCAGCGTTTTTTCGCCTCCTTAACGTTTCTTATCCTACTGATCGGAAGTAGCCACCTGACGGCACAGTCAGCAGTAGCCATCAATACAGAAACGGGAATTGATGCATTAATGGAACTGTTCCAAACGGAGAATGAGGCAGAAAATAAAGTAGATGGCTGGCGCGTACAGATCCTGGCAACTACGGACCGTAATCGATTGGAAACTGTGGAAAGTGCGTTTAAAGTCAATTATCCAAGTGTTCCCGTTGACTGGGTCCACACCAAGCCCTACTATAAGCTTCGGGCCGGAGCCTTCCAGACCAAGCAGGAAGCTGAACGACTGAAGCATACCCTGGAACGGCAATTCGAAGGCGTTTACCTCGTTAAGGATAAAGTTAGCGAGAACGAACTGCTCCGGATGTATTAGAAGCAATGTTCGGGAACGCCTGCTGGCTTCAGCGTTGACAATAAAAAGCGTAACCCTTCTGGCTCCAACCCCTCCTTGTAGGATCGGAGCTTATGAAAACACGTGCGTTTTCGGTCTAACCATCCAGTGACCATAAGTATTAGCACCAGTAGTCCGCCATCGGCAGGCGAAAAGCATCACCCGTAACTCAGCAACCCGTAATTTCGGATGGCCCTTTCGGTAAAAAAACTCAAGAACGATCTCCCGACGGTCGTCCTCTACATTTTCCTGGTGGTTGCCGGGATGCTGATGCTTTATTCCGTTGACCGACCGCCTGAAGGCTATGATGGGGACTTAATGGCAATATTGGCTTCGCCAATGGGCAAGCAGTTCATCTGGCTGCTGTTATCGTTAGCTGCCTGGTTCGTAATTCATCACTTAATTGACCGGGACCTCTGGGTTGTCGGGTCTTACCCGATTTACGGGGCGACCGTCCTGCTGCTGGTCCTGGTCCTGATATTTGGAAAGGAAATCAATAACGCCCGTTCTTGGTTCAGCTTATTTGGTTTCACCTTTCAGCCGAGCGAGCTCGCTAAATTTGGCACAGCATTAGCCATGGCTGCCTTCTTGAGCCAATGGAGCGAAAAGCTCAATAACCTTGGTGCTATTGGCAGTGGATTACTGATTATGGGATTGCCTGCTGTCTTCATCGTGCTGCAGCCAGACCCGGGGTCCGCGCTGGTTTTTGCCTCCTTCATTATGGTGATGTACCGGGAAGGACTTTCTCCATTGATCGTTATTTTTGGTGGCTTCTCTGCCACAATGTTCTTGTTGGGGATCCTGCAACCAACCTCCGTTCTGGCCGGCGGCTTATTGGGCCTGCTGCTGATCATTATGGCGTTGAACGTACCAAAAGGATTGAAGTGGTGGATGGCTGGAACCTTGGTTGTCCTTGCCGCAGCAGGCTATCTTTTTTATATCGGGACCGGTTGGCCCGTATTGGTTGGCTTAGGTGTACTTTTTGCCGGGGCTGCGGTTTATCATTTGATTAAGCGAAATGGTCAGTTGGTGTTGCTGTCCGCTACCGCGTTAGCCTGGGGAATCCTGATTGCATTTGCGGCCAATTTTATGTTCAACAACGTACTGAGACCACACCAGAAAGATAGGATCCTGGCCTGGCTCAAACCGGAAGGGCTAAGTGAAAGAGGGGCTTTATACAACATCACCCAATCCAAGTTAGCCATTGCCGCTGGTGGTGTATCGGGTAAAGGGCTTGGCCAGGGAACGATCACTAAATACGATTACGTTCCGGAACAAGAAACCGACTTCATCTTTAGTGCGGTGGGGGAGGCTGAAGGCTTCATGGGGTCGATGGCCATAATTCTGGCATTCCTTGCACTGCTTTGGCGGATCAGCGTTATTGCGGAACGGCAAAAACGCACCTTTGTCAGGGCTTACGCTTACGGTGTGGCTGGCATCATATTCATACACATGTTGGTCAATATTGGTATGACAATGGGCGTCATGCCCGTCATCGGTATCCCGCTACCCTTTCTCTCCAAAGGAGGATCGTCTTTGCTGAGTTTTACCATCATGATTGCTGTTCTCCTGAAACTTGATCGGCACAGGGTGGATGTTTAAGCCTGGCTGGTGTGGGTCTTCCTAATCAAAACGGCCCCTAATCCAAATATGGACGAGGGGCCGCGAGATGACTTTAGAATCAGTAATCCGTGGAATACTGCTGCTATGACTAAAGGCTTTTCACCTTGTTTATTTAGGCAGCAAAGCGGTAAAAGATAAGCCTAGGCTGCCGGCGTTATAAGTCTCACCACTGTTCCCTTGATAGTTCATCAAGGTATAGGTAAGGGCCAAGCCTTTCCATCCGGCCTCGAAGCGGGGGCCTGATGCCGTAGGGGTGATCAAGCCTTCATCTGAATCGTCCACTTTGAATTTGATGTTGCGGTGTAGCGCAATGCCGCCACCTACGTGGACGTCATCGGTAATCCGGAAGTGGCCGGTAAAATGGAATGGGATGCGCGTCAATCGGATGTTGATGTTGTCCGCAGCGGTGGTCACATATTTGTACCCCACGGCTGTACGCACGAAAAATTTGTCGACCGAAGGCAGTTGGAACTGAGCGCCCACGAAGAGAGAGCCACCCTGGCCGGCCCTGACCATTTGCGAACCACCGTCAATGAAGAAGACTTCGGCGATCTCGTCACCGCCTAATTCCAAAGCGCCGGCCACAACTAAGCGAACGGGCTTGTTGCTACCTGTTTCCTGCGCCTGAAGCTGGAAACCGGTAAAAAAGAGGCAAACGGTAAGCAGGAAAAAAGCAATTGATTTCATAGTTGGTAATGTGGTTTTATTACCAGATAAGAACGCTGAAAATTCATTCCGTCACTTTAAGCGCCTAAAAAAATGCCTGTACCTGCGCCCGACCCACGTGTGCCGTCTTCGCCTCCCCCGTCTGCCGCCCCTCATAGCTGAGGGTGAGTTGTAAGTACTGCCCCAGTTGGCGGGTTGCGCCCAGGTTCCAGAGTAAATTTCGCCCGGGCTGCAAGCCCTGCAGCAACGCATAGCCTACGGGACTACGGCTGTCCCCTTCCAGCGCAATGTCTATCCAGCGGAAGCGGGCAGTTAACCAGTTTTTATAGTTGCCCTCCAGTTCCAACTCCAACCGGTCGGTGCGTTCGCCGGCTCCGCCGGCGAGGACATTCTCCTCCTGGCCGAAGATCACTTTGGTGACCAGTCGGACGTCCCCCGGCTGCCAGTTGATGCTGGGCTCGAACTTGCGAAGGTCGATCTGGTAGTCCTTATTGTTGAAAAACTCAGAATCGGCAGCGCGTGTACCCACAACACTACTGGCCTCTAAGCTTAGCTGGTCGTTGGGGCGATAACGGAACAGGAGGGTCCAGTCCTGTGTCCGGTTGCTCTCGTATCCAGTAGTGAGGACACGCCGGTTACGCCGGTCGGCGTTACTCAGTTGAACGTCGTATTTTGGGTTCGCCCGATTGAAGAACAGGCCATGGCGGCGCTGGACGTTGAGGGCCACCAGACTGGAATCGGCGACGCCCAACTGCAAAGGGTTCCAGGACTGAATCCGCTCGTCTTCCCGGGTTTTGCGGTCAATGATCACGCTGGTGTTGAGGGCAAAGCGGCGCAGGGCTTTTTTTATGCCTTTGCTCTCCCGCCACAGCCGGGCGGGATCCCAGTTGACTTTCTGGTTGAGGGATACGTTGTCGGTCCGGATAAAGTCGTTGCTGAAAACGGAGACCCTTACGTAATCGCCAATGTCGGCGAAGGGCGTAATCTCCATCTCGTTTGGTTGGATGCGGCCGTCGTTGTTGTACAGGCTGTCTTGCCAGATGTACTGCCCCTGCCCGGGGCCGACGTAGAGGTACTGAAAGTCCACCCGGGGTTCCTGTCCGCTACCTACCTGGTAGGTTGTTTGGGTTCGCAGACTACGCTTAAGGGCATTGATCCTGAGGTCCAGCCGGCCGAGGAAGGTACGGCTGGGGGTATCGTCGACCAACTCCTGGTCGGCAATACGCAGGTCGCGGTAAGTAAAGTTGCCGCCTAGTTTTACGAATTCGCTGGCGGTATAATTCCCCGCCGCGGTCACCTCCCGGGCCTCGGTGCTGGTGGTGAGCTCGTTGTTTTTCGGAAGTAAGTCCGTTCGTTGATTAGCGCTGAGGCTGAAGGCGTAGTTGCTGTTGCCGGGCGCGGCCCGGCCGACGGTGTACCGATCAAATTGGAAGGAGGTCGGCAGCAGGCTGTCTTGCTGGGTGGTCCGGCGTTCAGACCGTTCTCCCAGGTAGCCGGACTGAAGCGTCCACCCTCCCAGTTTGTCGAAGGTCTTGTCGATGCTGAGGGAGGGCCGGCTGAAGGTACCTTCCGCCGTTTGGTCACGGCTGTCGAGCAGGCTGAATTTACCATCCACTAACCAGTTGGCTGCCGCGAGACGGAGGTTGCCGGCATGGCGCCTGCCGGTATAGCTGGTGCCCCGGGTAAACTGCTCGTAATCATAGTCGAGGCGGCCAACGCCTGGTTTCACCATGCCAATACCTCCTCCCAAAATCTGTTCGTTCTCCCGCTCGGGTTGGGACGTACCGAGGCGATTACTGAGGTTCCAGTTGCGGAAAAATTCGGGAGACCGGTAGGGGTTGATGGCATTGAAGGTGGCCTGGACGAACTCGTAGTGACTGCGCCCCGCCACTTGCCAACCCGAGGAGTCCGGTCCGATGTTCAGCACCCGGTCGGCATCGAACCGGAAAGCGCTACCGTTATCGTCACCAGCGTCTTCCCGGCTGAAACGGTTGAGGTCCAACTTACTCCGGGAACCTTCCATCCGGAGACTACCTTCTCCCCTGAAGCGATATTCTCCGCCCAGCGCGATGAGCTGTTGCTGTTCGGGGGCAACGAGGTCGATCAACGGAGCATAATTGCCGAGTGCGGCACAGGTTGCTGGGTCCTGGCCAACGTAGCGGAAGACGCGCTCGTTGGCTGGCCGGTCAGTGTCTAGCTCGTAGTCCCCTCCACCCGGACCACGGTCAGTGAAGGTGGCCACGTAGCGGCCAGAAGTAGAAGCCAGCAAATAAACGGTATCGATGGTACCGCCGGCGCAGGTGTAGGTAGTATCCAGTAAATCGTAGGTCGCCCGCTGCTCCGCCCTGCCTTCGAGGGTGTCCAGGCTGAGGATGGGGATGCCGCCCTGCTGATCACCGAATTGGCTGAGTTGTTCCCGTTGGTTCGCGTTCAGCTCCAGGTCGCCGGTGGCGGTCCGGCTGTCTTGCTGGGTGTAGGCATTGAGGTAGGCGCTGAAGCGCTCGGTATCGTACCGGCTGCCGCCGGTAGCCAGGGTACGGAGGTACCGCTGATCGGCGTATTCGTATTCCGCCGTGATGCGGGCGTCCCGGGTGATGAGCCGACGGGTGGTGAAGGTGAGCTCGGCGAGGTTGTAGTCGATGACGTAGTCGCCGTCGAGGCCCCGGGTGAGCAGTTGCCCGTCGAGGTAGATTCGTTCGGTGCCGGCCAGGATGATCAGGAACCGTTGTCCACCACCGTTGCCGGTGAGTTTGTAGGGCCCTTGGTTGCCTTCTACGGGTTGGATCTGCTGGCGGGTGAACTGGCCGCGGGCTACGGCTATGCTGGCGGTGTTGAGGAGCGTTGCTCCTCTCCCCGGACTTTGTCCGACGCTGCGCGTCTCACTTCTTCCGGGGTTGAAGCGGTTCGATCCCTCCGGGATCTTGCTGGAGGTTCCTTGCTGTCCAACTCCCCCTGCACCCGCGTCCGCGCCCGAAACAGTCGTAAAAGTAGCCCCCTCCAATTTTTTGAAGAACCGAAGAAAATACCCGTCTGGATTCCGCAACTCGTAATCTCCCGCAGTGAGTTGGGTACGGTCCTTACGCAGTTGAATGAAGATCTTGTCGAACTCCCGCAGCTGCTGCGTGGTCCCCTCGGGTTGTACCGGCAGGCTCTCGTCGGTGATGGCGGCCGACACCTCAATGCCGTTGCCCAATTCGCCGTTCATCTGAAGATTGAAGGCGGAGTTCAGCACCAGGTCCTGCCGGTTGCCGAAGCTGATGGCGCGGCTGAAGCTGCCACTCGTGCGCACCTTCCCGTCATTGTCGAGCAGGCCCGAGCGAACGTACTCATTGTAGCCACCTATGACGAGCCCGGCCTCTTCCTGGATCAGCTGGCTGGAATCCAGCAACCTGACCGTGGCGTCGAGCGCGAAGGGCAGCACCCGGTAGCGCAGGCGAACCGAGTCTGGCAAATCATCGGCACGCCAAACGAGGTACCTGCCGGAAATCTGGTGGGGCGTAGCGGGAAAGATCGTGAGGCTGCCGGGGACGATCATCAAGCTGTCGACCAGCTGGCCCGCCGGGTTGACGGCTACCACGGTATCGCGCAAATTGGACAACGGACTGGTCTGGGCCATAAGCCCGCCAGTAACCAGCAGGAGTGCTGGTAACCACCAAATCCACGTCTTCGATCCGATCACGGTAAGGGGAACGGTTGAAGAGGCCGCTTTGGTTTGATCTTAGACAGTTTCGTGCCATCGCCCGTCTGTCATTATACGTATTCTTCTTTAGCGGGGCTGGTCGCCTCTGTTTTGACTAGTTCGTTTATCCTGGGTTGCAAGATCCAGACACCAACTGGAAAAAACCAGAGAAGGAAAAACTCACCGATGAAATCACCTAAACTCACGGGGCGTTGCAACTCGGCTAGTTTGATCGTTTTAGCCGAAAAATACAAGCAGTATATAATGCAAAACATCGTGAAAAGATGAAGTCCCAGAATGATTATCAAAACAAAATTTCCACCAATCGTGGAGGATACCATGACACTTAGTAACGGAAACACAACGGCAATAACCAGAAGAATATAAGCGACCGGAAACACCAACGCTACTTTGAAAAAGCGTGTAGAGCGACGTAAAGCAATGGGAACTCTGGACTGGAGGCCAGATCCGACGGAGTACAACCAAGCAAGTAAAAGGCTGAATAGCCAGATGGGAGCAATGAGGAGAAGGGGGAAAAAGAAAGCCGGCAATGGGTCAAATCCCCCTACAAGACCGCCAGTGGTAATACCTAGAAATATCATTTGAAAAATCAGCGGAAATCCAATGATTAAAGAGAATAGTTGCCAGTGCTTGGCCTTCAAAAGGCGAGAGGTCATGTGTTAAGGGGCTTTGATAATCTTGCCTAAAGGTAAGGGCGCGGCCGCAGGTGTGAGTAAAAGGATTTAAGGGAGCAAAGGGTGAAGAGGCTGGGGTTTAAAATTTGCAATGAGCAACTTCTATACGAGTGGTTTTTTTAGGAAAATGAATTGGTAGCAACTTTTACACGTGCATTTGGTTTCTAATACGTACAAAGCGAGATCATGGCAGCAACTAAGCTTACACTACGGCTAGACGATAACGTAATCGAGAGGGGAAAGGCTTTTGCGAAAGAGCAAGGAACCAGTTTGTCTAAACTCATTGAGCAATTCTTGAGCGAAGTAGCTCCCCCAATTAAGCAGGAACATATAGCAATTGAGCCCGATCCTGACATTCTTGCTCTTATGATTCCAAGAAAAACGGGAGGGTCCTTTGCTGGAAATGCTGATGAACTTGGTGAATACTATGACGCTGTCAGCACGAACCACCTTAGTTCTGAAGTAGAATGATAGTATATCTCGACGTGAATGTAATAGTAGATTATGTGACAAGCGGAGAGCGTTTTGGCAGAGAAGTAGCTGAAGTACTCACCTTTGCCAAACAGGGGGATTTCGTGGTGGTAACGGATCCAAACACCTTTGTCATTGCCTTCTTCCGTATGAACAAAATGGTTAAGAACCCTGAAAAATGTAAAAGGATACTTTCCGAAGTTCGCAAGATGGTAGGATGTGTTAATATGGATGCTAAAATTTTGGACTTGGGGCTAGGACGAGAGATACCCGTAGACCTGGAAGACGGTGTTCAAATTGAAGCGGCCTTAGCAGCGAAAGCCGATATATTTCTGACAAACAATAAGAAGCTGCTTAAACTTAAGGACCTAAAAGTCATGACAACGGAGAAATTTCTTCAAACTCGACCGTTCAAAAAATAGTGATCATTTACGTCCAATCATCCACCTCGTCCACCCGTTTCAGCGGCGCTTCTTCCCGTAAATCCTCTACAAAGCGGCACCACTCACAGTCGTCTTCTCCGCAGCCGGAAAAGTTCTGCGCCTGGATCCCCTCCCAGGCTTCCCGCATGATGGCGCGCAGCGCATCCTGGTCTTTCGGCCCCATACTGACACCGACCTCCGGTTGCTTTCCGGCAGCGTTGACCAGCAAGAAGCTGATCTTGCCTTCCTTGACCCGGCGGATGTTACCCGGCCGGTTATTGTAAAGCAGCTTGTAAAAATTGAGTTGTCGCCAGTAGCTTCCGCCATGTGGATTAGAGGCCGTAGGGGCTTTAGTTTTCTTACTTAGGGCTTGCTTACCGGAACCACTGGTTTTATAGTCCACCACGCGAACCCAGGCGTCGCTAAGTATGTCGACGCGGTCGATCATGCCTACGAGCGGGATGCCGTCGACTTCCACGTTCCGGATCAGTAGTTCCACTTCTACGTCTGCCAGCCATGTCTTCCGGTAAACATCGTGGTAGCGGGCCAGCTCCCGCTGGCCCTGGCGCAGTCGGTTGTCGAAACTTTCGGGGCGCAGCAGCCCCCGGCGTTTGCCAAGGGCCTGTTCGAAATTGTACAGTAGCTCCTCCTTGCTGGGAAACATATTCATGGTGTCCCGCTTCATCCGCAGGAAGTAGGTCTCCAGGGCATCGTGCAGGGCTGATCCGTAGAGCGTCTGTTCCCGCTCCAGGTCAGGTACTTTGAGGAGCTTTTCGTAGAAGAAGGCCGTAGGGCAATTCAGGTAGCTGTACAGCGCGCTGACGCTCAATCGGAAATCCTTGAGCAGTTCGGCGATGGCCGATGCTTCCAGGCCGGGGAGGCGGCTTTGGTCGGTGGGCTGAAGTTGGAGCGCGACGGTGGTCGCCGTTTCTTCGGCAGTCAATCCGGCTTGCTCAATGGTGAGGCCGGCTTCGGCCACCAGTTCGTCGATGAAGGAGACACGCTGCTGGGCCTTGCCTTTGGTGTCCTGATCGGCCACCGACATGACGACTTCGGTTTTCGCCCTGGTGATGGCGACAAAGAAAAGACGCCGTCGGGCTTCGTCTTCACTCTCCGCTCCCGTGTAAGTGAGGGTGTCCGGCAGTTTGAATTGGCTTTTACTGCCACGGCTTTTGCCCCACTGCGCTTCCGCGCAGTCGAGCAGCCAGACTTTATCGAATTCCAACCCTTTGGCGCTGTGCGCCGTAACGAGCAACACCGCTTCGGCCTGGTCGAGGTGGCTGCGGAGCGGCAGTTGGATACGGTTTTCGTCCATTTGCCGGAGGGTCTCCAGCAAATCTCCGAGCATAATGCGCGGCCGGCGGGCGACTTCCGCCACGGTGAAGTCGGCAAAGGTAGCCAGGTGTTGGAGTAGTTCTGCGCGGTTGGGGTGGCGCAGCACTGTGGGGAGGAGGCCTGATCCGTTCATGGCCCGTTCGACGTATTCTGTGAGCGGGTAAAGCCCGATTTCTCCGATCATGTCTTCCAGCCAGTCGGCGGTAATTTGAATGGAGTCGCCGTCGCGCAGGTCCGTAGGCCAGCGGGCGGGCATTTGCAGGAAGTCGCGCCAGGTGGGGAAGAAGCCTTCGGCATTTTTGCTGGCCAGCCGGGCGCGGTTGAGCCGCGCCAGGTCGTGTGGCCACAGGCCGAAACACCTAAAGTGCAGGACGCGGAACAAGAGGTACTCTCCGGTTCCCGGTCGGCCGTACTCGGCTTGCAGGTAGGTCAGTAGATCGAGCAGTTGGCGGACGGGCCGGCCGTTGAGTACGTTAGGACGGCGTTTGCTGTGGTACGGGATGTCGGCCCGTTCCAGCAGATGGCGCAGCTCGTTAGCCTGACCGTGTTTGGCGTAGATGATCGCCATCTCCGACCACGGCGTACCGGCAGTGTGCCACTGGCGGAGTTGGTTGATCAGGTAGCCGGTTTCCTGGTGGGGGTCGGGGAAGGAGAGGATTTTTACGGGCGGGGTCGCAGGTGCGGGGGAGGTTGGAGGAGCAGTTTCTTCCCGTTCCGCACGAGCGAAGCGAGCATCCCCGTCTCCCCTCTCCGGGGGAGAGGGGCCGGGGGAGAGGCGACTGTGCTCCTCATCCTTTCCCTGCACCCGCGTCCCCGCCGCCACCAAAGTCTTCTCCTCCGCCAACCCCGGCAGCGTATTCCCAATCCGCAGCTCATTCTTACTAATGAGCGTAGTCGCGACATCCAGAATTTCCTGCCGGCTGCGGTAGTTTTCCGTCAGGGTAACCAGTTTGACGTCGCCGTACCGCTGGAAAAAATCGGTCATCGATCGGAGGCGAGCGCCCTGAAACTCGTAGATGGCCTGGTCGTCGTCACCTACTATGAAAACGTTGGGCCGTTCCCAGTAATCTACTAAGCTGCGGACAATCATATCCTGCGCGCCGTTCGTGTCCTGAAACTCATCCACCAACACGTATTGGTACCGTTCCTGGTAGGCCTGCAGCAGGCTGGGAAAATCGTTGAAGGCCCGTAGCACCCAACCGATCATGTCGCCGTAGTCGTAGCGCCGTTCTTTGCGCAGGGCCTCCTGGTAATCGGGGAACAGATGGATCGCGGCTCGGAGCCGCTTCATGCGTAGCGTTTCTTCGTCGATGGTCCCTTGCTTTGGGTCGCCTTTGACCTTGTCTTTATACTTTTTCTTGTAAGTGAAGTCCGGATGCGTCGGCAGGCTCACTACATATCGATCTATCTTTTGGTCGATGTCATCGATCTCCCAGTTCTCCGCTTTGATGGCGCCGAAGAGGTGCTTCAAGTGGGGTTCGTAGAAGTAATTTTCGTGGTACCCCTGGCGCAATGGCGTGTTCTGCTCCAGCCCGTCGAGTAAGCTGCGGATGATGCGTATCTGCTCCAGTTCTCCCAAGGGCTCCAGGTCCGGCTTGCCGAAATACTGGAGGTTTTGTTGGATCAGATTACTGCAAAAACCGTGGAAGGTGAAAATGCCAATCCGGTGCGCCTCAGGTCCGATAAATTTCAGCAACCGCTCCCGCATGGCCTTCACTCCCGCTTCGGTGAAGGTGAGGCAGAGGATGTTGTGAGCGCCAGTATCGGTCTCCGTCAGAATGTTACCGATGCGAGCGGCGAGCAAATGGGTTTTACCCGTTCCTGGGCCAGCCAGGACCATAACCGGACCGTCGATCTTTTCCACGGCGGCGCGCTGCGCCGGGTTGAGGCGGTCGAGCTCGGTTTGGAAGGTGGTATTATAGAAGAACTTGTTTTTCAACGCTGATGAACTGATGATCAGTAAGTCAGTAAGGTAATGTTTTGGGTCGACAGTAGCTGAGGGCTTATCCGCCTCCGGTCTCCTTCTCCTTGCTTGGATCCTTCTTTCGTGGCCTGATCTTGAGAACTGTTTTACTTGGGTCGATTTTAATTTCTTTCTTCTTGATCTCCCTGTTTTTTACCGGGTTGAACTCCGCATAACTCGGATCATATTCCGCCCAGCCAATGCACCACGCGGTCAACTCGTCGACGATCAATTCGCCCTTGTTTTGGTGGGTGTTTATCATGATTGAAAAGGGCCATCGTTCTATGGCATTCTGTGCGCTGGTTTCTGTCTGGCTCCGGCCCATGTATAAATCCCAGGCCCCAAATTGGTGGAGTAATTCGTGGATAATGACGTATCGATCAGTAATCATACCATAGGTGCTTCTACAATACACAATGGCGAGGTCGACGTCTGCCATGGACCAGTAATTAAAGGCGTGGCTACGGTTATTACTCTTTACGAACAGCAGGATTTTGAACTTGTCCTCCTTCATGGTCACCCGGTTGTAGGACATAAAAGCCTCCAGATCACGGTAATTTAGTTTATCCAATACTGCATTGGTCGTTTTTGTTGGGGACTGTCCAATGATTGGCGTCTTGTCAAGAAAAATTACCGAGCCGTTATCCCGTGAGAAGTAATCCTCGTCAAATTCTAATTGCTGCCCATAATACTCCGCCTCAGTAACGATCCAGTCACGCGCCGCTGCATATTCCTTAAGGGTATAATCGATCTCATCATCCTCCCAATTACCTTCTGGTGTCTCGACGAAAACGCTGAGGATTTTCACCTCGTCGGTCAAAGAAAGGTATTCCTTACTACTGAACTGACCAGGGCGTTGAGCGGATAATACTATTGGAAACGCAAGGAGTATTAATAAAAATCTGAAGAGCATAATAGGCTTTATTACTAGGTGTATCTCAATTAAGCTATTACTTCCCCCCCACAAACAACTGCGAAATCGACTTATTCTCGTGTGTATTCCGAATGGCGTGCGCAAAAAGCGCAGCAGAGGAAAGTACCTTGATCTTCGGAGAAATCTGCTTCAGCGGAACGGCATCACAAACAATGAGGCTTTCCAGCCGTGACTTCTCGATCTTCTCGTAAGCATCGCCGCTCAGAATTGGGTGGGTGGCGATGGCACGGACGGACCTGGCGCCTTTTTCCATGATCAGGTCAGCGGCGCGGCACAGCGTACCGGCGGTATCGACGAGGTCATCCACCAGAATGACGTCGGCGTCTTTCACGTCACCGATCAGGGTCATACCGGCGATTTCGCCGGCACGTTTGCGGTACTTATCACAGATCACGACGTTGCGTTCGTAGTGCTTGGCGTAGTCGCGCGCGCGCTTTACGCCGCCCATGTCCGGGCTGGCGAAAGTGACGTTGGTCATATCCTGGCTGTCGAAATACGGGATGTAGATGGCCTGGCTTTTGAGGTGATCTACCGGGATGTCGAAAAAGCCTTGAATCTGATCGGCGTGCAGGTCAAGCGTCATGATGCGATCGGCACCTGCTTCTACGAGCAGGTTGGCAATCAGTTTGGCGCTGATGGGGACGCGCGGTTGGTCCTTCCGGTCCTGGCGGGCGTAGCCGAAATAAGGCATTACGCAACAGATGTAACCGGCCGAAGCACGGCGGGCCGCATCGATGGTCAGTAGCATTTCCATCAGGTTTTCGTGCGGCTGAAAGGTACTGCCGATGATGAAGACGTATTCCCCCCGTACACTCTGTTTGATGATGGGTTGCATCTCTCCGTCGTTGAACTTGGAGACCATCAACTCGCCCAGTTTTTGGCCGTAGGCGGTGGAGATTTTATCAGAGAGGTACTGGCTGCCAGTGATGGAGAGCAGGGTGACCTCGTCGGTCATCGGGGTGAGGCGGGGCTTGTGGGACATGGAGCAAAGGTAGGGCGATTCTCGATTCTTGATTAGCGATGCTCAATTTTTGATTTTATGCCGCAAATTGACGCTACGATCAACCCCACCAAAGACTAAAAGCTATATTACCCGTTCAAACAAAAACTATGACGGAGAATAACGGCTTTACGGACATCAGCACCATAGACGAAGAACAGCTGCCCATTCCTCGTCACAAACTCCACGGGTGGCTGCATTTTTTAGGTATCTACGCTGGCGAGCACGTAGCGGCTACCGAATTCGTGATCGGTGCCACCTTCGTAGCCCTTGGTGCCACCACCCGGGACATTCTCCTCGGCCTCCTCATCGGTAACATCCTGGCCATCCTCAGCTGGACGCTGATCACCTCCCCGATTGCCGTAGATACCCGCCTTAGCCTCTACACCTACCTGAATAAAATCGCCGGCGACTCCATGACGAAGCTCTACAACTGGGCCAACGTAGTCATCTTCACCGTCATCTCCGCAGCGATGATCACCGTCTCCTCAACGGCCGTTCGCTTCCTTTTCGACATCCCCGCCCAGCTCAATTGGTACCCCACCAACGTCTGGTTCGTGCTGATCGTGCTGATCGTCGGCGCCATTGTGGTCTTCGTCGCCATGTACGGGTTCAATGCTGTGGCCGACTTCTCCAGCATCTGCGCACCCTGGCTTTTCGTGATGTTCACTTGCGGCGCCCTGGTGCTGTTGCCTGAATTAACGAACGCCGTAGTGGGCCACACCTCCCTGGCTAACTGGAGCGAATTTCTCCTGATCGGCGACCAATCGATATGGACGGGCGTCAACAGCGATGGGGAACCCGGCATCGGCCTGCTGGAAGTGATCGGCTTCGCCTGGGCGGCCAATACCCTGACCCACTTCGGGCTGATCGACATGGCCCTCTTCCGTTACGCGAAAAAGAAATCCTACGGTCTGACGACCAGCTCGGGCATGCTCTTCGGGCACTACATCGCCTGGATTTCGGCGGGCATCATGGGTGCTGGCGCAGCCGTGCTGCTCGGCAAAGCCATCGTCGAACTAGACCCGGGCGACGTGGCCTATTACGCCCTGGGTATGTCCGGTTTCGTGATCGTGATCGTGGCGGGCTGGACGACGGCCAACGCGAACCTTTATCGCGCCGGACTGGCCGCGCAAGCCATTTTTACCAATCATTCCCGGGAGCGGACCACTCTCGTGGTTGGGGTATGTACGGTTATCGTGGCCTGTTTTCCTTTCGTATTCACCAAAATCCTGCCGCTGCTTACCTACGCCGGGCTATTGGTCGTGCCGGTAGGCGGCATCGTTTTTGCCGAGCATGTGCTGTTCCCAAAACTTGGGATGACCCGCTACTGGCTCGGTTATCGTGGACTGAACCACAGCACGCCCGCCGTAACGGCCTGGGCCGTAGGTCTCATTTTTGGCTTCGGGCTGAATGCCCTTGACGTCATCTCTTTCTACTACCTCTTCCTCCCCACCTGGGTGGTGACCATGGCGGTCTACATCCTGATGGCCAAACGCTACGGTGCGGGCGAGAAATACCCCGAAGCAGAAGCCGCTGCCCGCAAACAAGATAACCGCATCGAAGCCTTTCAGGAACAGCAAGCCAACGAGGCTACCGAATTGGTGGCCGATGTTTCGGTACTTTCCAAGCTACTGCTGGTCCTCGCAGGCGCCAGCCTGCTGCTCATTCTGGTGCTGGGCTTGCTAACCATGTTTAATAGCCCGGACTTGGTCACCTACGAAGCCAATCGAGCGCGGTTTTACCGCTACGCTTTCATTGGTACCCTGGTCTACTTTGTAGCTGCCTACTGGCGGCTACAGCGCCAGAAAAAGCTTAACCCCGTTCAAGCCTAGAGGGCTGATCCATCGGTTTCGTAACTTGTTCCGTACGGACAGGGCTCGCCCCCGTCCGTATCGGCACCCCGGAAACGCTCTTATCGCTCGCTTAGCGAACGGCAATTGACATCACTTCACCTGTAGTGGCGGGGCAAGCCCCGCGACTACAGGTACGCCCCTTGATTAACCAAATTATAAATCAGCCCATTATCACTCATGCCCGCAAACATCCCGCTTCTCCAGGAAAACCTGTCAAAATTACCCGATGGTGTAGGTCGGCCCACTTACGACCGCACCCCCCTCAAAACCGGGATTGTCCACGTCGGTGTAGGTGGTTTTCATCGGGCACATGAAGCCTATTACACCCACCTTTTACTGGAAGCAGGGAAGGCAAAGGACTGGGCCATCTGCGGCGTGGGCTTGCGGGAGGGCGACCGCCAAATGGGCGAAGTCCTGAAGCAACAAGACTTCCTCTACTCCATGATTGTCCGTCATCCCGACGGGAAGATCGAAACGACCGTCATCGGTTCCATCGTGGAGTTCCTGCTTGGCCCGGATAATCCCGGGGCGGTGATCAACCGCATGGCTGCTCCGGAAACCCGGATTGTTTCCCTGACGATCACCGAAGGAGGCTACAACGTGAACCCCGCCACCGGGGCCTTCGACTTCGATAATACCGACATTAGTCACGATCTGGAACATCCGGATGCGCCCGTCACCGTTTTCGGCTACCTGGCTGCCGCGCTGCGCAAGCGGCGGGACGAAGGCCGTGAAGCGTTTACCGTACAATCCTGCGATAACGTGCAGCACAACGGCGACGTGACCCGCAGGGCACTACTGGCCTTTACAGAACGGCTGGACCCCGGGTTAGCGGAATGGATAGGTGCCAACGTCCGTTTCCCCAACGCCATGGTCGACCGCATCACCCCGAGAACCACCCCGGCGGATACAAACTACCTGCAGCAGGAATTCGGCCTGAAGGACGAATGGCCCGTCACCTGTGAGCCGTTCATGCAATGGGTCATCGAAGACGATTTCTCTGACGGGCGACCCGCCTGGGAAGCCGTAGGTGCGCAATTCGTGCCGGACGTGACGCCCTACGAAAAGATGAAGCTTCGGCTGCTGAACGCCGGCCATTCGGTGCTGGGCTTGTTGGGGGCCATCCACGGTCATGAAACCATCGACGGCTGCATCGCTGACCCGCTCTTCGCCGGCTACCTGCGCGACTTCCTGGATAAGGAGGCGACCCCGGTGCTTGACACCGTGGAAGGTATTGACCTGCAGGCCTATAAAGACAGCCTGATCGAACGCTTCGGCAACCCCAACGTGAAGGACGGGCTGGCCCGCATTTGCGCGGAGAGCTCCGCTAAGCTGCCGAAGTTCCTCATCGAGACCATCCGGGAAAACCTGGTCGCAGGTGGCAGTATCGATTACTCCGCCCTCATCATCGCCACCTGGTGTTACTACAGCGACACCCACGCCGACCGCTTCGGGAAGCCACTGGAGGTGATCGACGAGCAGAAGGAAGAGTTACAAAAAGCGGCGAAGGAGACCACCGAAGATCCGCTGGCTTTTTTACGGCAGGAGGAACTGTTTGGGGATTTGGTAAAGGACGAGAGGTTCGGTTCTAAGTACGCCGAGTTGGTGGAGAGGCTTTATGCTGATCCTGATGTTGGGGTGTTGATGAGGGAGGTGCGTAAGGGCTCCTGATTGCCCGCCTTGAACGAGCAGGACCGGAGGTCAGTCTCTTGTAGCCAGGTCGTTTACTGCCTTGTCTTCGTTAGTAACCTTGCAATTGCCCTGGATTGATTGGGAGGTTAGGGAGACGATCTCGCCCTGATGTTTATTGGGCGGGGCCGCAGGATGCAAGGGAAGGTTTCTGGAGCGGGGTTAGGGCTTGTTGTTGGGGTTTACACCAGTACAGGGGAACATGAATTTATGCATGTTTTTACATGTTGCGGAGCGACTACCCGCTACGTTGCCTGGGACTGGGCGGCACGACGCAGTTCCAGGTAACGAGATCGCCCCTGGACGTTTGACGACGCTGCGCGTCGTAAAGCCTAGGGCGGTTTGGCCGTTACCCCGGACTTTGTCCAGGGGAACTAATGTGTATTTGCTCGCGAAATCTGGTCCAGTTAAATGTCTGGAATTTAAGGAATTACCCATTAGTAAGTTGTGCTTCGAGCGGGGAGGCCAAAACGGTGTTTACGGCCATTTGTACAACATTGTTAATAGCTTTTATTTTTTGATAAACTGCTTTGTATTGCCTGCTCCGCAGGTGTTGGGGGAAGGCCCGTACGCTAAGTGGTATAAGAGGGATAAGGAATGGCCATTGGGCTGCTGCTTACCTTACTCGATTGTGCTTTTGTTATTATTTCCAATATTCATCAAGGTAACCACTTTTCTTAGTGAATTGCGATGGGTCTTTGATGTTTAAAATTTCAAATATTGCTTTAGTCTTATCAGCTTGTCTATCGTAATATGCTTTAGTTATTTTATAGCCCATCCAATAGCCTAAGTCGTTTGGTCTGTCATCTTTTTCACTCGTTTGATAAAGCCAGTCTTTGAATTTTTTATTTTTCATTTTCTTTACGAATTCCCTAGTTAGCATTTCAGAGTGTGCTTCGCCATAATCAAAAGCAACTTTATTTATGTGAGTTCCAGAGATTAGTTCCCCGATGAAATCAGCACTCCCTTCTTTTAATGATTGGAACAATAAAGTTTTCTTACCCTTAAAGTTTTGTTGATAGTGGATGAGTTCGTGAGCCACCAATCCTGGTAAACCGTCCAAGTTTTCTAACATCTCTGTCCCCAATATGATACCAGCATCAGAAACAGTTCCTCCAGAGTTAAACCGACCAACTACATAATATATTGGTGGAAAAACAGCATCTGGATATAGCTCTTCCAACGCTTCGTATATTTTTATTATTTCTTGCTTTTTGGTATCAAGGTCGTCCAAAACATTACGAGATTTTAGATAGTCCTTTTTTCTCTCGTTGACTGTTTTATAGAGAGCATTGGCATTTTCAATTCTGTATTTAGTAAAACCTTTTACGCCTTCTGTTCCATTTTCTATGTAATCAGCAAAAGCATCCTGGCCCAATGAATCAATATTGTCAAAGGCCTTCCAAAATCGTTCAACATCTTGGGTCACAAATTTTGCATCAGACGGTTTGGCCGAATAATTTTCCTGTCCTATCGCAAATTGAAATATTCCAAAAATTAAGGCTATTGTAAAAACTATTCTTTTCATTTCGTTTGGTTTTAATAAAGCACAACATTAAGCCAGGTATCCGCCACCACGCGCAGCGGGGATGACGAGATACACCTGGCCGTTGAACGAAGCCGACTCGCTATGGGGATTCAATAGCTGGCACAGGGTTTTCAAGGTGGAGGAATTTAGGGATTTCAATGCTTCAAGATAGGGGTTTCGGTGATAATTAGGTAGGTACTTCGGGTGAAAGCGCTCAGGGAACGGTTTAGGCCACAAAGCACCGTTCCCGTAATGAAGTGACTACGCGGCCGAGGGGTATAAGGCAAGGGTTGAAGGCGCGGACGGACCGGGAGAATGCCAGGGTGGAGCGCGGGCGGGTAGGAAGTAGTCAACAACCAGGAGAGGGCCACCGTAGTCGGCACATCGATTGGGCGGTTGGCCGGTAATTTTTTCGTACAGCGCTTCCCAACTACCTGCTCTCAAAACCTCCCCCAGCACCCGCGCCCCCGCCCAAATAAAACACATGTAGTATCTTATCCCCCCATTCACTCCCATACCAAAACAAAAGCATGAGACTACTACTATCCTTCCTCATCCTGCTGCTCGCCTTACCAGTGGCCGCCCAGGACAAACCCGAGACCCTTGAAGGTTTCCAACTCCGCAACGTCGGTCCCGCCTTTGTATCGGGCCGTATTTCCGACATTGCCGTACACCCCAGGCACGAGAACACCTGGTACGTCGGCGTCGCCTCCGGCGGCGTCTGGAAAACCAAAAACGCCGGCATCACCTGGGACCCGATTTTCGACGGAGAAAGTACCTTCGCGACCGGCTGCATCACCATCGATCCGAATAACCCAGCCACCGTTTGGGTAGGCACCGGCGAGAACGTCGGCGGCCGCCACATCGCGTGGGGCGATGGCGTTTACCGCTCCGATGATGCCGGCAAAAGCTGGAAAAATATGGGCCTGCCCAATTCCGAGCACGTCTCCAAGATCATTGTTCACCCGAGCAACAGCGACGTCGTTTGGGTAGCCAGCCAGGGCCCACTCTGGAGCAGCGGCGGTGACCGCGGCGTCTTCAAAACCACCGACGGCGGCAAGACCTGGAACAAAGTCCTCGGCGGCAGCGAATGGACCGGCGCCACCGACCTGATGATGGACCCCCGTGACCCTGACCTGCTCTACGCAGCCACCTGGGACCGCCACCGCACCGTAGCCGCCTACCTCGGCGGCGGCCCCGGCTCCGGCATCCATCGTAGTCGCGACGGCGGTGAAACCTGGGAGAAAATCGAATCGGGCATCCCCGGATCCAACCTAGGTAAAATCGGTCTGGCCATGAGCCCGCAGCAACCTGACGTGGTCTACGCCGCCGTTACCCTCGACCGTCGGGAAGGCGGCATTTACCGCTCCGATAACCAGGGCTCCAGCTGGACTAAAATGTCCAACACCGTCTCCGGCGGTACCGGTCCACACTACTATCAGGAGCTGTACGCCAGCCCCCACGCTTTTGATCGTTTGTACCTGATGGACGTTCGCGTTCAGGTCAGCGAAGACGGCGGTGCCAATTTTCGCCGGCTGAAGGAGGAGCAGAAGCACTCCGATAACCACGCCATCGTCTTCCGCGCCGACGACCCCGACTACCTGCTGATCGGCACCGACGCCGGTCTGTACGAAAGCTTCGACCTGGCCGAAAACTGGCGCTTTATCGACAATATGCCCATCACGCAGTACTATAAAGTTGCCGTCGATGACCGCGAACCCTTCTACCACATCTTCGGCGGTACCCAGGATAATGGCTCCCACGGCGGCCCCAGCCGGACAGACTCCGAGGGTGGTATCCGGAACGGCGACTGGTATAAAACGCTGGGGGCCGACGGCCACCAATCCGCCACCGAACCGGGCAACCCCGACATTATCTACGCCGAAACCCAGCAGGGCGGACTGCACCGCGTTGACCTGAAAACGGGCGACCCCGTGATGGTTCAACCCCAGGCCCGTGCCGGTGACCCGCACGAACGTTTCAACTGGGATGCGCCGATCGTCGTGTCGCAGCACGACCCTAAGCGCCTTTACTTCGCCAGTTACCGCGTCTGGCGTTCCGAAAGCCGGGGCGATGATTGGAAGCCGATCAGCGGTAACCTCACCCGAAACGATGAGCGTATTGCCATGCCGATCATGGGGGGCGTTCAGAGTTGGGATAACCCGTGGGACATATACGCGATGTCTAACTACTCCACGATTACCTCCCTGGCGGAGTCGAAAACAAACGAAGATCTGATCTGGGCCGGTACCGACGATGGTATCCTACAGGTGACTACTGATGGTGGTGGTAACTGGAAGAAAATTATGGTCAACTCACTGCCTGGAGTACCCGAACGTGCCTTCGTAAATGACATTAAGGTGGACATGTACGACGAGAAAACCGTCTACGTTTGCCTAGATAATCACAAGGAAGGGGATTACAAGCCCTACCTTTTCAAGAGTACCGACATGGGTAAGACCTGGACCAATATGGGCAAAAAGCTCCCGCACGGTACCCTGACCTGGCGCCTTGTACAGGACCACGTTGAAAAGAACCTACTATTTATCGGTACTGAAAATGGTATTTACGTCAGTATGAACGGTGGTAACGACTGGAAAAAACTGGCGGGAAGCCCGACCATTTCTTTCCGTGACCTGGCGATTCAAAAAAGGGAGAACGACCTGGTGGGGGCCAGTTTCGGCCGCAGCTTTTGGGTCTTGGACGATTATTCTCCAATGCGGGAAATGACGGTGACTAAAATGGAAGACGAGGCAGCCCTGTTCTCTATCAGAGATGCCTGGTGGTTCAATCCCCGCGGCAACGACCCCGGTGTTGGTGCGAATCAGTACGCCGCCGATAACCCGGAATTTGGCGCGATGATCACCTACAACCTCAATACGGAATTTAAGAGTATGGCCGCTCAGCGCAAGGAAGCAGAGAAGGAAGCGATGAAGGACAAAAAGCCGCTGACCTTCCCCGGCTACGATGCGCTTGACAAGGAAGCCGCCGAACGGAAACCTAAAGTTTGGTTCACCGTTAAAAATGCCTCCGGTGAGGTTATTCGTACTTTTAGCGAGCCGCTGAAAAAAGGCTTGCAGCGTACGAACTGGGACCTGCGTTATGCCTCCACCCGGCCCGCTAGCCCGGGGCAAGGTGGTCGTGACAGAGGTGGTGCTATGGCGCCTCCCGGAAAGTATTCAGTTGCGATGAGTAAGGAAGTAGATGGTAAGATTACGGAGTTGGCCGGCCCGGTCAGCTTCAACGTTAAGCCGCTGCACAAGCCTACGGTCGCCGGGGCTACCCCCGCAGAAATCGTGGCCTACCGTGATGAACTGAGTGCCGTACAAAATCAGATGGCTGCCGGTGAAGAGAAGCTGGAGAAGTTGACGGGGCAGATCAAAGCGATGGAAACCGCGCTTTCCCGCGCGGCCGTAGCTCCTGGCAAACTGCACGAAGAGCTTTATGCCCTCCAGAATCAGGTCAATGACCTGGAGCTGATGCTGGAAGGCAGCCCAAGCCGGGCTGCCGTTGGCGAAAAGGCACCACCGACGGTCGAGGATTATTTCTCCGCCGGTTCCCGTGGCCTTTCTACTACCTATGGCCCAACGCCAAACATGAAACGTAGTCTTGGCATTGCCTCGGATATGATCAAGGAAATCCTTCCGAAAATCGATGCGCTGGCGGCTAAATTACCGGGCTTGCATACGCAGCTTAAGGCAGCGGGTGCGCCTTACATCATTGGCGCCGGAGAGTAGCGTTCGGCAGCCTTCAGGCTGCGGTTGAATAGTCTGAAGGCTGTATACTAATGGTTGGAGCACGATGTAAATCGTGCTCCAACTTTTTACTTAGTGTCCTTAGCCACTAGGACACCAGAGGTGATTGTGCGTTCGCGCAGAACTAATTCGGCTCTGTGATAACAATCAGCTGCGTAGCAGCCCTGAACATATGGCTATTTTATTTTCTTAAAATCAATAAGTCCATGGCTACGCATTCCACCATCACATCCCACTAACATCCTCCTCTGCTGCCAAAAACGCCTCCTTCGCAGGCCAGGTAATTTGCTCCTCTTCTCCCAGCTTGTCATTTAGCTTGGCCACGTCGTTCGCCAGGAAAAAATCCAACTTACTACGTGCAGCCACTAATTCCCGGTGAATCCGCTCCGCCTCCTGCAGCTGGCTGTCCGAAGGACGGCCGGGGAAGGAGGAGACCGAGAAGTAAAGATTTCCCATTTCTTCCCGTAGCATGGAGCCTTCGTTAACGTAAAAATCTCCTCCCTTAAAGGCAAGTCGTGATTTTTCCTTCCCGGCCATATCCTTGATGGAGGAAGCCATTTCGGTGATGCGTTTTTTGGTCGACTTCTGTTTGATGGAAGAAGCCTGCTGCTGTACCTGGTCCAAAACTTCATAGATGTAAGCGAGCTCTTCGGTATCATCAAAAAGCTTCATCACGGCTTTCCGCTGAACGGCCCGGTCGGCTGCGGTATAGGGACTTGTTGGGTCGGTGGTGATGGTAAATTCCGTTTCGTAGGTGTCTTTACCCTTCACGAGCTTCACCTGGTAGGTTCCCGGCGCGAGCTGCGGAGGCTGCGAGCCCCCGATCAGTGCATTGCGGTTGTCGCTAGGCGCAGCTTTTGGCCGTTCGAGGGTGGTTGGCATCCGTATGATGTTGAGGCCCTTACTCTTTCCTGCGGGTAACTCCCGGATCTTTTCGCCGTCTTTATACACCTCGATGTACATCTTACCAAAAGTGTGGCGGCTACCGGCATAGTACATAATCTCGGCGCTGGTGGTGGGGTTGCTGCCGACATAGTTACCACTCCCGCCGAAGTTACCGTTGCCGAAACCACTGGGGTCGGGAAGAAAAGCAGGACGCGATTTCAGGAAGGCGATCTTCTGAGTGGTAATCTCCGGAGTGATCTGACGCAGGGCTTCCAGGTCATCGATAATGATGACGCCCCGGCCGTGGGTACCCAGTACCAGGTCCGACTCGCGGGGGTGAATGACCATGTCACGAATACCGACCATGGGCAGGTTGTTACGGAAGGGCGCCCAGCTACTACCACCGTCAAGGCTGAGGTAGAGGCCGAATTCGGTGCCCAGGAAAACCAGGTTTGGGTTAACCAGGTCCTGTCGTACACTCAGGGCGTAACCATCGAGGTCTTCTCCGCCGAGCCTGGTCCAGGTTTTTCCTCCGTCAGCAGTTTTGTAGAGGTAGGTATCCATATTACCGGTACGGTGATCGTCAAAAGTGACGAAGGCAGTACCGGCGTCGTGGGGGCTGGGCTCCACGAAGGTGATCCAGGCGCCTTTAGGCAGGTCGGCGGGGAAGTTATCGTTCAGCTTCGTCCAGCTCTTTCCTGCATCGGTCGTTACTTGTAGGTTACCGTCGTCGGTACCTACCCAGATGGTATTGTTATCAATGGGGCTTTCGGCCACCGCGTAAATGGTCGTATAGTTCTCGGCCGTTGAGTTGTCGATGGTCAGGCCACCACTGGTCGCCTGCTGCTGCTTGCTTTTATCGTTGGTTGTGAGGTCGGGGCTGATGCGCTCCCAGCTGTCCCCCTCGTCGTTAGACAGGAATAGGTACTGGCTGGCGAAGTAAGTCCGCTTGCCGTCCTGACTAAGGTGAATCGGTGTATTCCAGTTGAAGCGTAACGGATCGGTATCAGCAGTAGCGTAGGGAGCAATATTCTTCGCTACGCCGGTTTCGGTGTCGTAGCGTACCAGGTTGCCGCCCTGAAATTCGCTGAACACGTAGTTGTCCTTAGTGGGATGGCGGAAACTGTAGAAGCCGTCGCCGCCGTAGGTTTTCTCCCAGTCGGCGTTACTGATGCCGCCGGAAGAGCGGTTGGGGGCGAACCAGCTGCCGTTGTCCTGGAGCCCGCCGTAAACCCGGTAGGGCTTTGCGTTATCGACGCTGACGTGATAGAATTGACTGACGGGCAGGTTCATCCACATCTTAAAGGTATTACCCCGATCGCGGCTTTCGTACACGCCGCCATCGGTGCCGACGAGGATGTGCTTACCGTCTGCCGGGTCGATCCAGATAGCGTGGAAGTCGGAGTGAACAAAGCCATCAAAGTTTGACCAACGGTTGCCTGCATCCCGGGAAATGATGCCTTCGCGGCCGCACTTCGCAACGATGCTGGCGTCACTGGGGTCCACAGTGAGTTCACTGAAATAGAAGGGGCGAATACGGGTGTTGAGGGCACTGCTGCGGTGGGTCCACGTTGCACCCGCGTCCCCGCTTAGGTACATGCCACTGGTGGAGGTATTGCCGGTTTCTACACTGGCGTAGACCGTGTCGCTATTACTTGGAGCGATGGCCACGCCGATACGACCGAGTTTCCCCTCCGGGAATCCGTTGCGCAGTTCGGTCCAGTTCTCCCCGCCGTCCGCACTTTTGTAGAGGCCGGATTTTCCGTTCAGACCGGAATCAAAGGAGTAGGGGGTCCGACGAAATGACCACATAGCAGCGTAGAGTACTTCCGGATTGTTGGGGTCGAGGCTAAGGTTGGCCGCGCCGGTATTTTCGTCGAGGTAGAGCACTTTTACCCAGCTCTTCCCACCGTCGGTGGTTTTGAATACGCCGCGTTCTTCTCCGCTACTCCATAAGGGACCAAGCGCAGCTACGTACACGATGTCCGGGTTCCCGGGATGAACGGCAACGGCGGCAATCCGCTCTGTACCTTCCAGTCCGAGCGATTCCCAGCGGTTCCCGCCATCGACACTGCGGTACATTCCGGTGCCGACGCTTACACTGTTTCGGGGCCAGGGCTCACCGGTGCCTACGTATACGATGTCGGGGTCAGAGGGAGCCAGGGCGATGGCACCAATGCTCTGGGTGTACTCATCAAAGATGGGGGCCAAATTGGCACCGGCAGAGCTGGTCTTCCAAACCCCTCCTCCAGCTGCGCCAATGTATACCGTAGCTGCGTCAGTAGGGTGTACGGCCAGGCAGCTGATGCGGCCACTCATGACGGCTGGGCCGATCTGGCGGGCACGAAGCTCTCCGAAAAGGGAAGTGGTGGTAGTGAAATCTTCCTGAGCGAAGAGGCCGAAGCTGGTGAGGAGTAGAAGTAGAGTTAAACGCATGGGTGATAAGGTTTTAAACAGGAAAGGGGCGGACGTGTAATGCCCGCCCCAGACGTGAATGCTAGTGGATCGTTTCAGAAGTTTCTTGAATCAAGGATCACCTGTAGTGGCGGGGCTTGCCCCCGCCGCTACAGTCAAGTGCTATTCTCGGCGTTCGCTGAGCGAACAAATAAAGCGTTTTCAGGGCGCTGATTCGGACGGGGGCAAGCCCCGTTCGTACAGAGCAAGTCAGGAAACTTATGAAATGGTCCACTGGTTTGCAGATGATTTACTTAAGCTCAAAAATAGCGTCGTCTATTTCAACGTTCATTTCTCCTTTGGTCATGGTGAGTTTCTGGAAGGAGTTGCCGTTGATCTTCATGTCCATGAACATGGGCATCATCAGGCCGTCGACTTCCTGGTAGTCGCTCATGTACATCTCCACGGTCATTCCCTTCGTCTGTCCCGACTTGCCGACGGAAGAGATCATGATGGGGACTAAATTCTCAGTTTCAAAGTAGTAGGTCTTGTCGTAAGAACCTTCGTTGGTAACACGAACACCGTAGGTTGGTGTGCCTTCGATCTCCTTGCCATCCACGGCTTCCAGCTTGAAGCCACGATCGGCGTAGCCGATAAACACGTCAAGGAATTCCTCCTCCTGGAATTCCTTACTTTCTTCCTCCGACATAGCAGTTTTCTCGTTGATGCCCTGCATTGGGAAGAGCATCCATGCTGTTTCACCGTTGAAGCCCTGCTCCATTTTGCTGCCCATAATAGACACTTCCTGGTAAAACTTATTGCCTTCGGCGCGGGTCATTACGAACGGGAAATCCTGGCCTTGCATGTTGGCCTTACCGGAAAATCGCATGGATTTAACCTCCTTCCAGGCTTCTGCGCCTCCGATGGCTTCGAGGTAGGCTGTCGCAATCTCGTCGGGGCTCGGAGCGGTTTTCTGCGCGTTCAGGTTGAAGGTGAAGCACAGGATTAATCCAAAAAGTACACTCAACTGTCTCATTTTAATGGTTTTGTTGCGGTTGTCTTTACCGCAGTGTTTGATTGATGGGACTAAAGATAATTAGGGCGGGGCCGCAGGTGCAATGGCTTGGACGAAAAGCAGGTTTTTTTCGATGGACGTTGCTGGATTTATCGTTCTCGACCATTTATACTTTGTTGTTCCCCCGTAACCTGGATAGTATTAAGATTGATTTTCCCGGTGGGAAGTATTGCTGGCCATTACCTTGGCGTGTGCGCCACATCACACGCTCACCTTTGTTGTAGACTTTATCTTCGCGGAAAGATTCAGGCTCGCCCTCACGTGTTTATCCCTTCCCCTCATTCCATCCAGGTGCCATGAAGTTCACTTTTGTATTTATACTTGCCGTAACCGGTCTTTTGCTCTTCCGTTGCGGAGTACCAACTCCCGATGGTGCCTCCACCGATGCCATTGAGGTACTGGAAGCCACCCGCAATAAGATGCTGACCACCCCCACCCATCAATATCGATTCACGTCTTTCTGGGATAATCGTTTTGCCTCATCGACCTATACCGAAACGATGAACATTACGTATTCCTGGTTGCCAGACAGTGATTTAGGCTTTGGTTTCTATGCGGCCGGAAAGGATTCCGACATCCTGTACGATGGAAAAGATAAACTGAAAATTGATCACATTAAACGCAAGGTTATCCGGACAACGGCCTCCGAGATCAATAAGGATGCCGCTTATTTCGCGAATTCGATGTGCTTTCATGGCGACCCTAAAGCTCTGCCGGAGTCTGCGGACGTAGATCGTATCACGGATACCATTATTGCCGGTAAGCCCCTGTTTATGTACGTAATAACCTTACGCACGCCGTCGGCTGGAACTCCGAGTAAGGAGACTATCGCTACCCGGGAGTATTACCTGGACCCAGAAAATAAGGTGGTGGATCGGATTCGTAACGTCTCCCAGACTGGAGAAGATACCACCCAGATCATTGATTATGTCTTCATTGATTATGCTTTCTCCGATGATTACCACGTGTTTGGAGCGGAAGACCGGGTACAATCTCTGGCCTACCGGGAGGTAAGTAAAGCCGTTGACCAGAAAGAAAGGCGGTCAGGCCTCATCCGCCCCGGAGCCCGGCTTCACCGGGCAGACTATACGGACATCAACGGTAAGGAGCAATTGATTTATGGTAAGGCGGGTGAAAAGACTGTCGTAATGTTTGGCTTTATCGGCTGCGGCAACTGTGAGTACGCCTTTAGGGAAATGAAAAAAAAGAAGTTTGCCGTCAGAAGCAACGTAGACCTTGTTTACAGCAGCCCGGTTGACGAGTCTTTTAAGCTGGAGGGCTATCTGAAGAAAAAAGGATTTCCCTTTACCAGTTTCGATAAGAGCAGCCGGATGAATGATAATTTCAAAGTGGCGGGCTTCCCTACGTTTGTACTGATCGATGAGCAGGGTGTTGTAGAGGAGGTAATTGATGGCTACGACCAGGTAGTGGAGGAGATGCTTTTTGTGTCTCGCAGCAATTAAAAAAAGAAGCTTAGGTTACCCTGCTCCTCTAAGCCTCCCCCTGCACCTGCGGCCGCGCCAGAAAGACCATAAAACCATTAACCTAGCTCTAATTTTTACGACCCGCAAACCTACAGCCCGGTTCTCCGTTATAAAGGGGAGGTGATATTTTTTCCGCTGAATTTATCGCCAAAACCTATATTTAGTGGGTAACGTAACCTTAATCAGCGAAAATTCGCTAACCGAGCATGGCAACAGCAACAAAAAAGACCGCATCGCGGACAAAGAAAACTACGACCGCTAAGAAAAACGGTACGGCTAAAGGATTGAAATACAGCGCGGAACAGTATCTCGAGTGGTACACACTGATGCTTCGTATCCGTAAATTCGAGGAGCGTGCGTTGATGGCCTACGGTCAGCAAAAGATTCGTGGGTTCTGTCACGTGTACATCGGCCAGGAGGCAGTTGCTGCCGGAATGGAGAGCGCAATCACTAAAGATGACGGTATCGTGACGGCTTACCGCCAGCACGGTACGGCCCTCGGCCGGGGCGTAACCATGAACCAGGCTATGGCGGAATTGTACGGTAAAGAAACCGGTATCGTAAAGGGCAAAGGTGGCTCTATGCACTTCTTCAGTAAGGAGAACAAGTACTTCGGTGGTAATGGTATTGTTGGTGCCCAGATTCCGATCGGAACGGGTATCGCCATGGCCGAGCAGTACCGGGGCACCAAAAATCTTTGTGTAACGATGTTTGGCGATGGTGCCAGCCGCCAGGGTGCACTCTGGGAAAGCTGGAACATGGCCATGACCTGGAAGATTCCCGTTCTCTACGTTTGTGAAAACAACGGCTACGCTATGGGAACCTCCGTGGAACGGACCAGTAACGTAACGGATCTGAGCCAACTTGGCGCCAGCTTCAACATGCCCAGCAAAAGTGTGGATGGGATGGACCCGGTTGCCGTACACGAAGCGTTCAGTGAAGCCGCCGAACACATCCGCTCCGGCAAAGGACCGTTCTACCTTGAGGTAAAGACTTACCGCTATAAAGGTCACTCTGTATCCGATCCGGCCAAATACCGTGAAAAAACCGAGTTGCAGGAATACCAGGAACGTGATCCGATTAAAACGACTGAAAAGCTCATCCTAGATAATGGGTTGGCTACTGAAGCGGACATCAAGGAGATCAAAGACAGCGTGAAGGCAGAGGTGGCTGCGGCTGCTAAGTTTGCGGAATCAAGTAGCTTCCCCGATGGATCTACCCTCTACACCGACAACTACTCTGAGCCATATCCTTTCCTTACCTAAGATTTAGGAGCCAGGAAATAGAAACCCCACTTTCGCTGATGCGGAGGTGGGGTTTTTTGTCGGGTTGTCCAGTTGTCCAGTTGTCGGTCGTCGAGTTATCAAGTTTTTATGTTGACTTGTCTTCAAAGTACAGGTGGCCCCTGACAACGGGACAACCCGACAACCGATAACGGGACAACCTGACAACCGATAACTGGACAACCGACAACCCGATAATTGGATAACTGGACTACCTGATACACATTATCCCGACTTTCCTTATCTTTGCGCTCGCTTTTGCGGCTCCGCAGCAATGGAGTCGGCTAAATCAAAGGAAAATGGCAAAGAAGAATAACATCGGTCGTCGCCCACAGGGCACACCAAGCACAGGTCGCAATCAAGGCACCTCCGCTCCGGTACTTGAAGGTGATGATACCCTCGTTGATATTGTTGAAGTCCGTGACCAGGGCCTCGACTTTTTTGAAAAAAATCGTAATACTATCGTCTACGGTGCAATTCTTGTAGCGCTGCTTATTGCGGGCTACTTCGTATACCAGACTTTCGTCGCCCTCCCCGCTGAAAAGGCAGCTATGGCTGAAATGCAGCAGGCACAGGTACAATTCGAGCGCGACAGCTTTAACCTGGCCCTGGCCAGCCCCGGAAACGGTGGGCTTGGCTTCATTGAAATCGTAGACCAGTACGGCGGCACCAAGGCCGGTAACCTGGCTAACTACTACGCTGCGGTATCCTACCTCAATATCGGCCAGTACGAAGCGGCACTCGATTACGCGCAGTCTTTTGATGCTGACGGCACGCTGCTTCCAGCAATGAAGTACGGCATCATCGGAGACGCGCAAAGCGAACTTGGGAATATGGAAGACGCCATGAGCGCTTACCGTAGTGCCATCGACGCCGCTGGCGAAAACTTCGTGACCGGTGGTTACTATCTCAACAAACTCGGTCAGCTGCTCCGCAGCCAGGGAAAGAATGAAGAAGCACTTGCTGCCTTCCGTCGTCTGAAGACCGACTTCGGGCAAAGCCCCGAAGCTGCCAGCGCTGATAAGTTCATCTCCATGCTGGAGATGGCGCAGTAATCAGGTTGCAGGTTGCAGGTTGCAGGTTACAAGTTGCAAGTTGTAGGTTGCAAGTTGTACAATAAAAATGCCCGATCGACATCCAGTGTCGATCGGGCTTTCTGTTTTTTCTGCAACCTGCAACCTGCAACCTGCAACTTACAACCTGCAACCTGCAACCTGCAAGCGGCTGCGCCGCTTCTACTGCACCCGCACCTTATACTGGAAGGTATTGCCGACAGACTTGCCATCGAAGTGAACGGTGATCAGGTAGCCCTGCACGTTGGTCAGGGTGTGGCTACGGGTTTCCCGCTTATTACTTTTCTGGGAGTTGATCTCATTGATCCAACCCGTCTTCAGGTTGGTGTAGCGACCGTTCCGGTCGACCTTACAAACGACGTAACTCACCTTACCTTTTCCGTCGAGCTCTTTGATGTCGATGGTCAGGGTGTTTTTGTTGGAAGGAACGGCAGAAATGTACATTCTGCCGCCGGTGCTTACGATCGTCCCTTCGTCGTAGGAGCCGAAATCAAGCCGACGAGGGCCGATCGTCGCCCAGCTGCGGGAACGGGAATTGTAGTAACTGTTCATCTCCGTTTTGAGGGTGCCGTACATCGCGGCGTTATTCATACACTTATTGAAACTGCCCGGGCTACTGATGGTGCAGCCCTGAGCTGTTAGCACGCTGGCGATTTTACCGTTGAGGTCAGAAACTATCGAAGGAGCAGATTTACAACTTTGAGCAGTCATGGTGCCAAGACAAAAGAAGAAAAGGAAGGAAGAAATAAGGTGTCTCATATTCAATATTTTAGATGTAATTCGAGAGGGTAGCTATTTATCAGGCCCCGTTTTTGTTGCTGCCGGTTATTGATCCGCGGCGTGGCCACATCGTCCAGTAGGGCTTCGAACCAGCTTTGTTTGGTTTGCTTTCTGGCAGGTGGGGTCTGGTGGTTTCTATTGCAGAGATTCCCGGCCTTTTGCTTAAGGCACTTCATCAGTTAGAAATGCTTTGGGCGGTGCCTGACACGGCGAGGCTGCAGACGAGCAGGAAGGAAAAAGGATACGAGTAATCATCGTGGGCTGAGGTTTCGGGTATGCCGTTACCGAAGCGTTGGAGATGATGGAAATTCGGGGTAGGGACGGGCTATCCGTAGAAATTCCACACAACGCCGGAATTTTTTTTTAAATTCGTAGCTGACATCTTCTTTATAGACACTGACTTCAAAGGCTATTCAAGGATTAGGTCACCGATCGGGGAAGCGAGGATTTACGGCTGGTTAAAGCCGGAAAGCATTCTTTTTCAATCAGGACACTTTTACTGTGAAAGCTTTTTTCTCGGCGAATTGTGCCGACATCCCTGGTGGTTCGTATTGGTAGTCGCTGATTTCTGAGGCGAACCCCTGTAGTACGGAATTTCAAACTATGCAATCAGCCACGGATCTGGAGCTGGTCGCCGCTTTTTGCAAACAGGACGAAAAGCAGGCACTCGGCATCCTTTATCAACGGTACGGGCACCTGGTGGTGGGTCTTTGCCTGGACTACCTCAAGGACCGCGAAGCGGCCCGCGATGCCACTATGGACATTTTTGAAAAGGTGACCCTTAAGGTTTGCAACCAGCCCATTGACACCTTCCGGGCTTGGCTCTTTTACACCAGCAGGAACTACTGTATCGACGTGTTGCGCAAAAAAATGCGCGAGCGGGAGCACCGGACAAAAATTTCTTCTCTGGAAGGTGTGGAATATGAATCCGACGAGCGTCCTCTTAGCGAAGCCCGGTTGGATCATCTGCCCGCAGCCTTGAATAACCTACCGGAGCAGCAGGCGCGATGCGTCAGGTTGTTTTACCTGCGGGGACATTCTTATGCTGCGGTTTGTGAGAAAACCGGCTACGACCTTAAACAAGTGAAAAGTTACCTGCAGAATGGACGTCGTAATCTCCGAATCCAACTTCAAAAATTAGCGCATGAGCAATCCGAATAAGCAAGACCGTGAAGGATGGCTGCGGGGCGACGAGCCCGATGCGCAAGCTGACGAATTTGCCCGCCACGCAGCGCAAGGGCGCAAAGAGTTGGGCTCAGAAGCCGAAGCAAGTGACCTGCTGAATGAACTGGATGGCTTACTGGCCGAACGGTTTGGAGGGACAGAAGTGGGCAAACAAGCCACCTCGCCCACATCATCACAAGGAGGCGGGGGCGCAGGTGCAGCGGAAGAGGCAAAGAGCAAGCCCCCGGCGAGCGTTCGTCGCCTCAGGAGATTGTACGCAGCGGCAGCTGCCATTCTCCTCCTGGTTGCGGCCGGTAGTTGGTGGTTGACGCAAACGGTAACTTATGACGCAAACGAAGTTTTTGCCGAGACTTTTACCCCCTACGCTAATGAGCTGAGCGGTCGTACAATGGGAGACGAAACCACCACCATCGGTGGCCAGCTGGGCGAAGCCTTACTCGCTTATGATCGCCGGGACTACCCGGCGGCGGTCTCCGCCTTCGAGGCGCACTTCCTTGCTCCTCCAACTTCTATTGCACCCGCGACCGCGCCCCAAATCCAACTCTACTACGGCATCAGCCTGCTGGGGGCCGGGCAACCCAAAACAGCCCTTCCCGTATTAGATGCCCTGCGGACAAATGCGACTTACGGCGACCCCGCCGAGTGGTATCATGCGCTGGCCCTTCTCCGCGACGGACAAACGGCCGCCGCCCGATCTTCCCTTCAGAATATTGTTAAAGACACGAATTCAGCTTTTAGAGCCAAGGCTACTGCCTTGCTCCCCTCCTTTCCCTCTGAACGCTAAAAACATCCCTGACTATGCGCTTTTCCCTCATCTTCTTATTCGCCTGCTTCTCCTGCCTGAGCCTGCTGGCCCAGTCTGACGGTCCTGATCCCATTGAGGATCAATACGTAGAAATCTATAACGCCTACAAGCAAAAGCTGACCCAACTCGGCTACCCCGTTGGTCGTGCAGGCAATGCGGCCTATGTACCCGGTCAGTATTCCATCCAGTACGAAGGGGCTAATGCAGCAAGCGACTTTGCTTCAGATCTGGCTAAGCTTAAGCGAGATTTCGGCAGCAAGAACGTTAAAGTAATTGGCGAGTGTGGTTGCTCTGGCCAGTTCAAGATATATAACCTGGAATTCACCAATATTGGCGGTGAAGAGCGAGGGAAAAAAGGAAAGCAACAAGTGGCTCAGTCTATCGGGCAGGAAGAAGTCGAACCGAATTTCTACGTAGTACCCGAGTTGGAGCAACTTAAGAAGAATGCTCCCTATAATACCCTGCCACCTAACTTTGCGGTTATCCCAAGTGGTAAACCAGCTAAACCCGTTACCATTGCCCTGCTTGATACCGGTATCGATCCCTACTTCCAGCATCCACAGGTAACCAAGGGTATGGCCCCGCTTTACCTGTGGGAGAACCCTTTTCCCAATAATCCGAAAGACGAATTTTGCTTTGATGACGACCTGATTGGCTGGGACTTTATCAACGATGATAACGCTCCGCTCGACGATCACTCTCACGGCACCCACGTAGCCAGCCGGATTGCACAACAACTACAGAATAATGCCCCCGACGTAAATTACCGTTTCATGGCCCTCAAGATGCTGGACCAGAACGGCGTAGGGACTACCTTCCACGCCTCCTGTGCGGTTGCTTATGCCGGTTACCACAAGGCGGATGTCATCAATGCCAGTTGGGGTTTCTATGGCGAACCGGACGCCATCTTACGTAAAGCTTTTCGCTATGCTCAGAACCAGGGAGTTGCTACGATGAATTCTGCAGGTAATTACCGTCGGAATTTGAGTGTCACCCGTCATTACCCGAGTGAATTTGCCCTGGAGGCTAATCCGATTCGCAGCATTTTCTTTACCTCCGCTACCAGAACCGGTACCCAACTTTGGCCGCTGACAAACTTCCGGGCCGAGCCCTTGGCGCCAGCCAGTCATTTCATGGCTGCTCCAGGAGGTAACTTACTCGGGTTTATCCCTCACTACTTCGGTGTACCCGGTAATGTGGCCAGAAAAAGTGGCACTTCGATCGCCACACCCTTTGCTTCCGCTTTAGCTGCTCATTATAAGCACCTGCACCCTAATGCAGGCCCGGTTGCGTTGCGAAACACCTTGGTTGGTACCATCGAATCACAGGGCCTGGGCGGTACGATAAATTATCTTGGGCAGCAGGTACCTTATAAAGTCTTTAACTGGGTTATCCTGCCTTAGGGGAGCAACTTGTTCCTAAAGGGATAGTCGTATCGCCTCTGGCAGGCCAATATCGGTACACTATCTGCGGCGTCTTTCTGTAAGCTTTCCTATCTTCCCCATACCGGAGAACCGGGAAACTACTGCTTATGAAGGCCTACTTTCACATCCTCTGCTGCCTGATTGTATGGATTGGCCCGGCAACTGCCGGGCTATCCGCACAATCCGGATGGCTGGCGCATCCGGAGCTTCGGGCAGCTTATGATTCCCTGGTTCAGCTGGCAGAAACCTATCCCGATGATTCGATTGCCCGAAAATCATGGTTGCTGCACCAATCGGGCCTCCGGGCCTCCGGTTCCAGAGAATTCACAGATGCCATTGGGGTTACCCAACGGGCACTTGACTTGCGGATGAGTCAGGAAGACAACTTCGAAATCGAGGTGGTGCTTTCTGCCTTTAATCTGGGGACCTATTATAATATGCGGGAAGAGTATCAGGAAGCCCTGGATCACTTTGGCATGGTACTCAACCGGGCCCCTCACCGTAAGGAAGGGGTAGCCCACTACCAGTGTGGTATCGTTTACGGTAAGATGGGAGAATTGGTTGCTTCGGGGCAGGCATTTTCCAGGGCGGCTGAGTTGCCTCCCTTCAAGGAGGAAGGGATCAACCGGGCCTACCTCTGGCAACAAATGGCCCTGGTTGAATTGTCGAAGTTGAGCGTAGCGGGCGGACTCGCGGCCATTCCTAAATTTCAGCGGGCGTTAGAATATTTTGTCCGGGAGGAATACTGGTATTCCGAGATGGAAACCAGGAGCTTGTTGGGTTGGGCTTATACGGAGGCAGGACAATACGAAAACGCGATCAAAGAGCTGACGAGTGCCAGAGAACTGGCCCTGGAATTGGAGATCGATGATACCGACCTGTCTACCATTTACAGCAACCTGGGCCTGGCCTATCGGCGTTCGGGCCGGCCAAAGGAAGCGCTGGCGCAATACGAAAAAGCCCTGGAGGTAGAGGCAACTTATGATGACCCGGGAGTCCCAAATATTTCGATAGCCACCTATTTCGATAATATTGCAACGGTATACCTCGAAGCCGGTCAACCAGATTCCGCCTTACTGTATACCCAGCGTGCACTGGCCAGAACCGTGTCAGGGTTCACGCCTGCTGATAGCGATGAACTGCCGCTCCTTAATGACATGACGGGATCCAGACAAAGTCTGGTAACTTTCCTCCAGGACAAAGCCCTTGCCCAAGTCGCAATGGCCCGTAATGGTGCTACCGAAAACCTTGAGTCCTCCCTGGCCACCTACCGGCTGGCCGATGAACTGCTGGACCTCATGCGGCAAGATCAACTCCTGGAAGACACCCGGACCTTTTGGCGGGCGGATGCCCGTACGCTTTATGAGCGCGCCATCGATGCGGCGGTAGCGGCGGGAGATCCGGTGTCAGCTTTTTATTTTCTGGAGAAAGCCCGTGCCCGTCTATTGCTGGATGAACTTAGCGCCGATCGCGCTGGTGAAAATCTGCCGGAGTTCGTCAGGGATCGACTTGATGCCGCTGCGCGGCAAACCCGCCTGTCTTCGAATGACCCCGTGGAGCTACAGCAATTTCGCAGATTACAAGACAGCATCTTTACGGCGTTCCCCCGGTATGCGGAAGCCCGACTGGGGGCAGCACCGCCCGACCCGGCCCGATTGGCGGAGATCCTGGGGGCTGACCGTACACTGGTGGAGTACTTCGTTACCGAAAAGCTTACTCTGGCCCTCCGCTGGTCCCAAAAACAGGGACTTGAATTTTTGGAGCTGCCACCTCCGGATCGTTGGCGGGACCGTTTGCAGGCTTACCGCCAATCCCTTGTGGATCCTAACGAAGAAGTGTCGGCAACCGAAGCTCTTTATCTCTACTCCCAGTTAGTTGCTCCCCTAAAACTGGAGCCCGGTGATGCACTTACGATTGTGCCAGATGGAGACCTTTACTTATTACCTTTTGGTGCCTTACTGACCGACGCCCCCGCTACGGACGAGGCCGGTTACCAGCACTGGCCCTGGTTGGCGGCAACTCATGACGTCCATTACGCCTTCTCGGTTCAGTTGCTTGATTTTGCCCGTAACCGCCGCGGCCGGGGGAATGGCCGGGCCCTGGCCCTCGCGCCGGTGGCACGGTTGCGGCAAGATGGCCCCCTGGACCCGAAACTGGAGTTACCGGCCACCTTACGCACCGTCCGGCACATCGCCAGCCTTTTTCCTGCCGATACCCTGATCAACGATCAGGCCAGTCCCGGGGCATTCCGACGGAAGGCTGATGCCTACAGCCTGATACACCTTGGTACCCATGCTTACCTCGATCAAGGGGGGAGTTTTCTTCTGCACGGTCAACCCGGAGAGCAGCATTATGCGATGAATAACCTGGCCGATCATAATCTCCAGGCCGATCTTGTGGTGATGGGGGCCTGCGAAACCGGACTGGGCAAACAACTGGTCGGGGAGGGCGTGGCCAGTCTGGGGCGGGGCTTTGCCCGGCGCGGAGCGCCGGCGCTGGTGATGAGCCTGTGGTCGATCGATGATGCTACAACGGCAGAACTACTTAACGCTACCTACGATGGATTGGCTGCGGCCTCCGGACCAGCGGCGGCGCTCTATACCGCCGGGAATAGTTACCGGACCAACGTTACCAATCCTCGATTTGGCCACCCGTATTACTGGGCAGGGCTGGTATACTATGGGCCGGAGATGCCGCTGGAAATGGGGGCTACCGGGAGTTATTTACGCTTATGGTTATTGGCTGGCTTTGGGTTGGTTATTGGCTGTTGGTGGGTGACGAGGGGGGTGTTGAAGGCACTTTAGTGATCGTTGCTCCATCCTGCTATGTTTTACAAGCTTTGTTCCCCGGCACTTGTGCCGGTTTATAAGAGAGGACCGGCACAAGTGCCGGGGAACGAGGCTCTCCAAAAGCACTCAACGCAAACGACGAATCACCCGCCAGTAATTAGCGTGCTCCAGCCGCAATACCCTTTCTGCAATCTTTTCGGGCGTATCCTCCGGGTCCAACCGGACAGCAGCCTGGAAAACGGTGTTCCCTTCATCGTATTTTTCGTTGACGTAATGAATGGTAATTCCACTCTCCGTTTCTCCGTTGGCCTTTACGGCCCGGTGAACGTTGGCACCGTACATCCCTTTCCCGCCGTAGTCGGGCAAGAGGGCCGGGTGAATGTTGAGTATCCGGTTGGGAAACGCCCGGACCAAATAAGCGGGGACAAGCCACAGGAAACCGGCCAGCGCGATGAGGTCGACGTTGAAATGCTTCAGATCGTCCAGTAACGCCTCGGAGTTGTTGAAGCCATCGCGTTTGAGGACAAGGGTGGGAACGTTACGTTCGGCGGCCATCAGCAGCGCGCCGGCATTTGCTTTATTGCTGACCAGTAAGACGACCTCTACGCCATCTTCCGGATGTGCCTGGAAGCGATCGATGATGGTGCGTGCGTTGGAACCGGTTCCGGAAACGAAGAGGGCGAGTTTCATAGTCAGAGCGTCAGATAGTCAGGGAGGCAGCGCGTCAGGGGCCGGGATTGTTTTTCGGAACCTAAGCGTGGTACGAAGGTAAGTTGTTCCTTGCTATCGGTTTTTGGCGCGGGCGCGGGTGCAAGGATGTGGTTTTGTTCAGCCATTAGTTTGTACCTTTTATAATTTTTCGCAGGACCTAAGTTTTAAAGAAAAAGCCTATTCCAATACTCGGGATAATCGGCCAACTTAGGTCGAAATTAAAGCACCAAGTACATGATGGTAATGGTTTTTTTATTATTGACTTGCTGCTCATCTCATGAAGAATTCCAAATTCGATCTGAAAGCCGGTTTTATCCGAAATATTTATTTCTCTACCGATCCGTGTATTGAAGTGTAAGTATTTGTTTATTTTATATTCATCTTCGTCTCGAAGATAATTCAACCCAATCTTTCCATACCAAGGGCGTCTGGTGGACAATTTGGAAGGTCTTCCAAAGTGGTAATAAACGTCACTTGAAATAGATATAGAACTTTCATCAATTGCAGGAAATGAACCAATACTAGACCCTATTTGAAACTGGTTAATTTGATACCGTACACCAACATTTAATAACTCTGGTATGCCAACTCCAGTCGTGATATTAAAATCCTTCTGTGCAGAGGCTTGATGTAAAGTGCCGAATAAAAAGATAATTACTATGAAAATATAAAATGGTGATTTCACTACGTCTTTCATATCTTTTATATTTAGGTGGTTTTGAAATGAATATGTTGGAATGATTCACAACGATTCGTCCAGCCGAAAGCCACCCAACTGGGGCCTTCAGAGAGCCCGGAAGTGCTAGAGGGTACCTTGTTTTTATTGCACTAAAAACTTACGAACGCTACGTGCTGTGCCATCATCTAATTGAATGAAATAGCTCCCTTTTTTCAACGAAGCAATGTTCACTGAAAAGATCTGTTGACCAACAGCGGAACGTAGCTGCTGCTTCAACAGGCGTCCATATAAATCAAATACCTTTATGGTTACAGATCCACTTCCACCAGAATGGTACCTGATGTTCAAGTTGTCCGCTTTTATAGGATTGGGATAAAGAGTGAATTCAAAGCTATTTGCGCTAACCAAATTGTCCCTTGAAGACGTCAAGCCATCGTTGGTGTACAGTTTCGCAATTTTCACACCGAAGCCTTTCTCTCCTGTTATCAAAACGTCGTTATCCCCGTCCCCGTCAATATCCGAAAAGGCCACCGAACTAGCGACCAGGCCATCGAATGGGGTGCCCGCCAATTCCGTAAAATTACCACCTACGTTAGTATATAACTTTGTAATTCGCTCAGAAGAGACGCTCAGCCCGGTTATCAAAACGTCGTTATCGCCGTCCCCGTCCACATCTGAAAAGGCCACCGAACTTAAGAATACACCTTCAAGAGGGGTGTCTGCTACTTCCGTGAAGCCACCCTCGATGTTGGTGTACAGCTTAGTAATAGGGGCGAATGAACCTTTATTACCCGTGACCAGCAGGTCTTGATCACCGTCTCCGTCCACGTCCGAAAAAGCCACTGATCCATACGCCACGCCATCGAATGGAGTACCCGTAACTTCGGTGAAGCGCCCCTCAGCATTAGTGTATAGTTTCGCAACTGGCTCGTCTGAACTATTCTTGCCCGTGATCAACACATCCTGGTCCCCATCGCCGTCTACGTCCGCAAAAGCCACTGAGCCTGACTCCACACCCTCAAAGGGAGTACTTGCCACTTCCGTAAAGCTGCCTCTATCGTTGGCGTAGAGTTTGGTGATGGGTTCGGAGGAAATGTTCCGTCCCGTAATCAGCACATCGCTGTCTCCATCACCGTCAACGTCCGAAAAGGCCACTGAGCTATACCCAACGCCCTCAAAGGGGGTACCTACCGCTTCGGTAAAGCGCCCCTCAGTATTGATGTATAATTTCGCAATAATATCGAATGCTTCTTTATACCCCGTAATCAGCACGTCGTTGTCACCGTCATCGTCAACATCGGAAAAAGCCACCGAACTCCACATAACACCGTCAAAGGGCGTATCCACAACTTCTGTAAAATTGCCGTCTACATTAGTGTACAGCTTCGCAATTCGCTCGTCTGAACCATTCACACCTGTGATTAGCACATCCTTGTCCCCATCGTCGTCTACATCCGCAAAAGTCACCGAACCTGACGTCACACCATCAAAAGGGGTGCCCGCAGCTGCCATAAAGCTCCCCTCAGTATTAGTATACAGTTTCGCAATTCGCTCGTCTAAACCATTCCAACCTGTGATCAATACGTCTTCGTCCCCGTCGCTGTCAACATCTGAGAAGGCTACTGAACTAAGCCATACTCCCTCGAAAGGGGTATCCATAACTTTCGTAAAACTGCCCTCAGCGTTGGTGTACAGCTTCGCAATTCGCTCACCTGAGACATTGTTCAGTCCTGTGATCAGCACATCCTGATCACCATCGTTGTCTACGTCTGCAAAAGCAATAGAACTCCATATCACTCCGTCAAAGGGGGTGCCCGCAACTTCTGTGAAACTGCCCCCTAAGTTGGTGTACAGCTTCGTAATTCGCTCGTCTGAGCCGTTCGCACCCGCGATTAGCAGGTCTTGGTCACCATCGTTGTCTATGTCCGCAAAAGCAACAGCACCTGCTCTCACTCCCATAAAAGGAGTACCCTCAACTTCCGTGAAGCTCCCCCCAGCGTTGGTGTACAGTTTCGCAATTCGCTCTATTGAACTATTCAGACCAGTGATTAGTAGGTCCTGGTCGCCATCGTCGTCTACATCCGCAAAAGCAACAGCACTTATGTTCACCCCTTCGAAGGGGGTGCTAACTGCTTCCGTAAAGGTCCCTCCATCATTAGTATATAGTTTCGCAATTCGCTCTATTGAGCCATTCATTCCCGTGATCAGCACATCACTATCCCCATCGTCGTCTACGTCAGCAAAAGCAATAGAACCACCTGCCACGCCTTCAAAAGGGGTGCCGGCAACTTCCGTAAAACTTCCACTATCATTAGTATATAGTTTAGTAATAGGTTCGTCTAAACCGTTCCTACCCGTGATCAGCACATCGCTATCCCCGTCGTCGTCTACATCAGCAAAAGCAATAGAACCATCCGCCACGCCTTCAAAAGGGGTGCCGGCCACTTCGGTGAAACGGCCCTTCGTGTTAATGTACAGTTTTGAAATAGGCTCAGAAGCGTTTTTTCCCCCTGTGATCAGTACGTCCTGATCACCATCACCGTCTATGTCCGAAAATGCCACTGAACTAAATGCAACACCATCGAAGGGAAAGGCCCTTGGCACTTCAGTAAACATTTGGGCCGAAAGTAATTGCCCAAAAAAGAAGAGTGTAAAAAATAGTATGTTTTTCATCTTGTTTGATTTTTGGTATGCTAATCGAGTTGGTTCTTTATTTGGTGGCTGCCTACCTACCGGATGGAGGGGATGGCACGCACTTGAGGGCATGGGTTTTATAATGAAATGAATTAGTCAATAAGTAGTACCGGAGACCATTAAGGTCATTCCCTTTTTTGTTCTAAGCAATGACTTTTAGCACTGATGAAAATGATACTTATCAAAAAGGATAAGTTTATGAACATTAGGTTCGGCGTGAAGTGCTTTGTCTTCTATGCCCATTATGGGCAAGTGCTTTTAATTGGATACTCAACGAATCGACAGCCTTAAAATAGAGCAAGCCGCTTTTTCCGCAAACCTATCCTTTTCGGTGCCCAGCATAACATCAAAAAGATTCTTTTTCACAGGTGTCCCAATTACCAGTAAGTCAAAAGCAGCTGAAGCTTCAGCGATCAATTTTACCGGGTCATTACCTCGCAGAATGAGTACATCAGAGGGTGATTCAGTCGCAGCAACTAAGGTTTCCGAATTTCGGCGCAACTGCTCTACTTCTGCCTCCGGGGCATTGTTATTGGCCACGCGGACCAGAACTAATTCTGCATTGTAGAATCGAGCAATCCGGTCGCAGGCAAGAATAAAAGAAGGGTTGTCTTTTCCCGGGGCGAGCGCTACCAATATTTTGCGGATGTACCGGATGCCGTTGTCTTTAAATAAAGCAAAATCACAATCAATATGCGTGACTAACCAACCGATAGGGTTCCTGATGAACAGCCCTTCTCCGGATTTACCATCCCAGCCGGCCACCAACCATTTACAATGGGTTTGCTCAGAGATGGTTTGTATTGTCTCCACCAAATCATGGGTTACCGCCGATTCGAAATTAACGTCAACTTCCTTATCCGTAGACATGGCTTTGATCCTACGATTTAAGGAGGTAATTCCTGGGCTGTCCACGAGTAAAGCATCCAAATCAGTGATGTCTGGAACTTCATTCAGGTGGACTACCTGTACCTTTCGACCGTGTGCCAATGCCGCGCCCATTTCTACCAGCATTTCCGGAGAGCGTTCATTACCAAATAACGGTATTACTGTTCCGGCCTGGTTCGTCAGGGTGGCTCCCAGATGAGAGGAAAGCTTTTTACTCGCCAACTCTTCGACAATATCAGGAGTAGCATCAACTGAGCCCTTATTGAACTTTCGAGCAAGCAAATAGGCGGCAGGTCGATGTCCATAAGTTTTCAGTACCCCGGAACGTGGTGTATGATGACGACCATAGAGCGCATAGACCAGGGTGCCCAATACAGTAATAACTAACGCAGCTATAATGGCTAAACCACCCAGCACAATCAATAAGATCACTCCTGAGAGGATGCCAAAAATCTGTATCCAGGGGTAGAGCGGAGACTTGTAAGAAGGCTGGTACCACTGGACTGCCGTTTCTCGTAGAATAATGACACATCCATTTACGGCAATGAACATCATTACTTTAAAGGCTGAGGCTAGTTTTGCTATTTTTTCAACGTCAAAAAAGAGAATGACAAAAGCCATTAAGGCACAAGTAATCACGATGGTGACAATCGGTGTTAAATATTTTGGGTGCAGCTTTTTTAAGAAGGGAGGTAATAAGCTATCTCTACTCATCGCAAATGGAAAACGAGAGGCAGCAAGTACGCCAGAATTAGCCATGGAGATTAAAGTGACGACGCCAAGTACCGCAGCACAAGTGCCTGCATATTTTCCGCCTAACATTTCCGCCAAAGTATAAATCGGTTTAATGTTTGTTACCAATTGGTCCAATGGAATATTTCCCGCCAGGGTAAACGTAACGGAAACATAGATGGTAGTAACCAAAACCAAAGCTGTCATCATAGCGATGGGTAAGTTCCGATCAGGATTTTTGATTTCCCCCGCAATGGCGGCGACTTTAGTAACCCCGGCATAAGAAACAAACACAAAAGCAGTAGCGGTTGCCAGTCCGATTTTACCATTGGTAAACATGGGTTTCAAATTCATTGGGTCTATGGCTGGAAGCCCGAAAATCAATAAGACGCCTAATCCAATCAGACTCAATCCAACTACAATCATTTGTACATTCCCTACTTTTTTTACCCCCATAATATTCAGGAAAAGAATTAAAACCAAGAAGGTAAGTGCTATCGGGCGAAGGGGTACTACGGCCAAAACGGCCAAGTAAGCACCAAAGCCAACAAGTGCAAAAGAACTTTTTAATAATAGAGATAACCAAAGTCCAATACCAGCAATAGTCCCTAATAATGGCCCGAATGCTCTTTCGATAAACACGTATGTTCCCCCCGAAGTAGGCATGGCGGTCGCGAGCTCTGATTTAGAAAAAGCTGCTGGCAAGACACACACTCCTGCTAAAAGATAGGCAAGCCAGACTGAAGAACCGGTTTTCGCAGCAGCCAGGCCGGGTAAAACAAATATGCCGCTACCGAGCATACCGCCAATCCCTATTGCTATGACAGACCATAGGCTTAAACTTCTTTCGAGTTTCTTCATAAGAAGCCATAATAGGAAAAGATTATGATAAAACTCACCATGGGCCATAAGCCCCTGAAAACAAGTTGGTAAAGGTGCCTGCTAAGCAACGGTCTTGCAGCAAACTAAACCTGTAGCCGATTCATTGGCCTTTACCGCCCGGTGTAAGTTGGAACCGTACATCCCTTTTCCGCCGTAGTCGGGCCAGAATGCCGAATGAAGGTTGATTATCTGGTTGGAAAAACGCTCAGACCAAATAAGCGGTGACAAGCCACAGGAAACCGGCCAGCGCGATGAAGTCGAAGTTGAAGTGCTTCAGGTCGTCCAGTAGCTCCCCGGAGTGGTTGAAGCCACCACGTTTAAGGACAAGGGTGGGTACATTAAGTTCGGTAGCCATTAGCAGCGCGCCGGCATTTGCTTTGTTGCTGACCAGCAAGACTACCTCTACACCATCTTGTGGATATACCTGGAAGCGATCGATGACGGTGCGGACGTTGGAGCCGGAGGCGAAGAGGCTAGACGCATAAGTGTAAGAATTCAGTCAGTCAAAGAGTCGGATAGTCGGAGGCGGATCTATGTGCTTCCGAGGGAGATGCTGAGGGAGGTTGTTTGTTGATGTTAACTTATTGGCTTGGTCCATTACTCACCGCTTGGAATACCAATTGAGTTGCCTGGCGTTCTATTTAATTAGTAATAAGGCTCGTTTTCTATTTCAGCATTCCTTGGGTCTAGAAGCACATTTAAAATTGGCCACTTAATGTATTCTATATTCGATTTAATGAATGGTTCTTTAGCTTCGTCATACAAGGGTATCACTAAGATGTCTAATCCGCTTAAATTGTACTTGTTGTGTCTTAGTGTTTTCAGGACCTGATTGATTTGATCATTAAGTATGGCGATTTTGTTTGAAAATATTGATATTTTATTACTGTCTACCTCGTCTCTTAGTTCCACACTGATGAAGTAGTTTTTTTGTTTTTGGTAAGGCTTAGGAGAGAGTATTATTTTAAACGTTAGCCGCTTTTCGCGTAAATCGTTAATAGTTATTTTTATACACTTTGTTAGGTTAATTGTTTCTTCAAAATTTCGAGGTGTTGGAATTTGAAAATGAGTTTCCGTAAGAATGTAAGGGGCCTTATTTTGGTCAAATGAAATTTCCTGTACATTGAAAAATGTTGATGAAAGTTCCGGTTTTATAATCGTTTTTTGAAAATGATTGGTTTTTTCAAGTCGATTTAATAGGCCAATCAGTGTGTATTTGAAAGCTGCTGGCTTTGAGTCTACTGAGTGGTATGAATGATTTGTTATCCGAAAATTTATTCCACCCAAGTCTACCCCTCTTTTCTCTTGCTGTTCAATAAATTCAGTTAAACCACTTTTTATACCTTGGTAAAAGATGCCATCGTGATAGGATTGTTTATTCTCACCATTGTCAATTAATGATACAATCCAGATGGAATCTTCATTTGGTGTTATATCGACGCTGTATTTAGCCCACCAGTTCCCTCCTGTTTGTCGAATGTCAATTATTAGCTCTTGATATGGGATGACCAAAGCGGCCCTCCTTTTACGGTTTTGGGGCAACCTGATATTAAATGAAATTTGCTCTGTTTTCATTTGCTGTTAATGTATTTGCAACGATATTTTCATGCACCACCCTATTATTCACTTGCTCCTTTTATCCCTTCTTTTGCACCTGCGGCCGCGCCTACCTGCCTCTTTCTTCCTTATATCTTACTCTCTTTTATCCATCCTAACCCGCACCGACTTACTAATCGGCGTATTACTACCCCGAGCCGTCCGCGTAATCGGCACCAGCGGATTCGCCTCAGGAAAGTAAGTAGCGATATTGCCAGCAGGGATGGGGTAAGGGACCACCTGGAACAACCGCGCGTGGCGCACTTCCCCGTCGTACTCACTGGTCAGGTCCACCTTGTCTCCGGAGGAAAGGCCGGCGGCAGTCATGTCCTTTTCGTTCATCATCACCACCCGCCGCTCGTTGTGGATGCCCCGATAGCGGTCGTGCATGCCGTAGATGGTCGTATTGTACTGATCGTGACTGCGGACGGTCATCATCAGGTACTCGTCGGGCTCCAGCTCATGGACGCTCAAGGGCGTAACGGAGAAGTGCGCCTTACCGTCATCGGTTCCAAACCGGCGATTACGCGGACCATTAGGGAGGTAAAAACCACCCGGTTCCCGGACCCGCTCATTGTACCGCTCAAAGCCAGGCACACAGGCCGCAATGGCGTCGCGGACATTGTCGTAATTACGCACCATTTCTGGCCAGTCGACCGTAGTCCTTTCACCCAACGTCGCCTTGGCCACACCAGCAATGATGGCGCATTCGCTGCGCAATTCCGGGCTGGCGGGGTCCAGAATTCCTTTACTCATCTGCACCACGCCCATCGAGTTTTCGCAGCTCACAAACTGTTCCCCGGTGGCACGAAGGTCTTTTTCGGTCCGGCCAAGGCAGGGTAGAATCAACGCCTTTTTTCCGTGCACCACGTGGCTACGGTTCGGCTTAGTGGATATGTGGACTGTAAGGTTACACTGCCGAAGCCCTTTTGCTGTGTACGAGGTGTCCGGCGTAGCGGATATGAAGTTTCCACCAAGGGCAAAGAATACTTTGGCCCGGCCTTCACTCATCGCTTTGATGCTGTTTACTACGTCAAAGCCGTCCTCTTTTGGCGGTTCGAAATTGAAGTTTGCCCGGAGCGCATCCCGCAGCTCCGGCTTCAGTTTTTCCCATACACCGACGGTCCGGTCGCCCTGTACGTTACTGTGGCCGCGCACCGGGCAAATGCCCGCTCCGGGTTTACCGATGCTGCCTTTGAGCAGCAGTAGGTTAACCATTTCCTTGATCACGTCCACACTGTTTTCGTGTTGCGTCAAGCCCATAGCATAACACAAGACAATCTTTTGAGAACCGTGAATCAGCCCGGCAGCTTCCTCCACCAGCTCACGGTCAACACCACTACCCGCAAGGCATTCTTCCAGATCGGTGGCTTCCAGCATCTTCGTCCAGGTAGCATAGCCCGATGTATGTTGCTCGATGAATTCCTGGTCAAATACGGTGCCTGGTGCCTTTTTTTCTTCTTCCCAGAGGATCTTGCAAATGGCCCGTACCAGGCTCATGTCCTCATTGATTTTTACCTGCAAAAACAAATCCGTCAGGGAGGTGCCCCTTTGCAGAATGTTGAGCGGACTTTGCGGATCGATGAATTTCATCAGCCCCGTTTCCGGCAAGGGGTTGATGCTGATGATGCGCCCACCGTTCTCTTTACAGGTCTTGAAGGCGGAAAGTTGCCGGGGGTGGTTGGTGCCGGGGTTTTGGCCGATGACGATGATCAGGTCGGCTTCATGGAGGTCCTGCAGGGTGGTCGTGCCTTTGCCGATACCGATCGTTTCACTCAAGGCAGTACCGGTGGATTCATGGCACATGTTGGAGCAGTCCGGCAGGTTGTTGGTACCGTATTGCCGCACGAAAAGCTGGTACAGAAAAGCCGCTTCGTTGCTCGCCCGGCCTGAAGTGTAAAAGATGGCTTCATCGGGAGAATCAAGGCCATTGAGCTCTTCTGCCACGATACCGAATGCCTCGTCCCAGCTCACCGCTGTATAGTGGGCAGCACCCGGAGCCAGGTACATCGGGTGCGTGATGCGACCGGACTTGCCGAGCTCGAAATCAGTCATCGCTCCCATATCGCCAATGGAATGTTTGCTAAACCATTCAGGGCTTACCCGCCTGTTGGTGGCTTCTTCCGCAATGGCTTTGGCTCCGTTTTCACAATACTCCGCTACCGGGCTGCGGAAACCGTCGGGGTCCGGCCAGGCACAGCCGGGACAGTCAAAGCCTCCTTTCTGATTCAGTTTCAGCAAGGCCTTCATCCCCTCGCCGAAGTGCATGTATTCCTCCACGTGTTGCAGGGAAATTTTTACGGCTTTAAGGCCGGCGGCGTGCTCGCTGCGTTCGCGAAGTTCAAGGTCGTGGAGGCGTTCGGGGGTGAGTTCATTCATGGTAGGGGAAGCGATTCGTTACGACCACCGTTTGCGGGTTAAAGGCCAGTTATGAAAGTAAAGCAAGTTTGAGGCTTTGGTGTTCATTTTTTGGCGCGAACGCAGGTGCAAAAAGATGTTGATAAGCAAGGTAATAATACCGGTTTCAAATCCGCGATCCAAGACCATCCATTATAGTTTTCGAATCAACCACCCCAGCAAAACCAAAAACAGCAGCGAAACCAGGTGAATGCCCCAGGGCTTGGGATACCGTCCATTTGCCGGCCCCTGCTCCACGGCATTGCCCCAGGCAATAAAGGCATCGGCCATTGGCAACTGGCCAAACAGGTATTTCTTTTCCCCAAAGAGGGTGTGCGCAGCGCCGAAAGCTTCGAGGCTGTTCCGCAGTCCCAGGTAAAGGTCTTCCTGGCCATTTGCCGCCGCCGCCCGTTGGCCCACCACGGAGGCTGCGCCGCCGATGCCCCAGATCACGGGCCCGGAATCGATGTCTCCACTTTCGTCTACCCCCGCCGGGTATTCCCGAATACCGGGTAAGCCGAGCCGGGTAGTAACGAAGTGTTGCTCGTACAACGCAAACTGTTCCTTGGCAAACGTCGGGTCAATCTCCGGCAAAAGACAAAGCATCAGACTTTGCGAACTGCCCCGGGCGCTTTGCGCCGGTTGGTCAGGAAACCATATGTGCGGAATCAATCCGGTCTTTTTATCAAGGTTCACCTGCACTTTCGCTAGCCACTCGGCAACCGTTTTCTTATACCGGTAGGTGGAGAACGTTCGGTCGTAGGCCACCAACGATGCTATAGCCAGGACGTTGTCGGCCGGCCACGTACCCCCGTAGTACGACTCAAGGTAAGGTCCTTCGGTAGTACCAAATGCATTGGCAATGGCGTCGCAGTCGGCCTGTAAACGAGCCTTCGCTGTGGGGGAGCGATCGTCCGAAGCGGTTACTTCTAACTGCTTTGCTCGCAGATAGTTACTCCATCCCCGGTAAAATGCACCGTAAGGTAAGGGCAGTTTTTCCTGGAAGATGCGTCTGCCATTTGGGGAGTCCATCTCTGCAAGCGCCCAATCGATTTCGTGGTGCGCCTCCGTAAGTAGTGGTTGCTCCCGTTCGGATACAGTGGCACTGATCGGCGCGGCGAAATCGGCCCAGGCCAGTCCGTACAGGGCGTTCATGAACAGGTGCCCTTCGGGAAACAGTCGCTGCATGTCGGAGGCGGCCCCGGCGTGCATTTTTCCCTTCAGGTGCTGAAGCTGGTGGTAGACGTCTTCGTTGTAGGTCCCGTTACTTGCGTCCTCAAAATTCGGCGAATAGTAGAAGGAGGCGTTGAAATATAGTAGAAGCCCGGCCAGCGTCAGGAGAAATAATTTGCAGCCGGTTTTTAGGATTTTTGATGGGGACATTTGGGAGATTTTGACCTTTCCGGCTGAAGCCGGAGGCTCACGTGTACCTCCGGCTTCAGCCGAAAAGGTCTTTACAACTTAACAAAACGCTTCACCACCACTCCACCAGCCGTTCGAACCCGCAGAAAGTAACTACCTGAGGCCAATGATTGAACATTTACCGCTCCGCTAACAGCACTAACGGTATGCTTTCGGCCAACAACGTCATAAACGCCCAACTCCCTGATCGGCTGGCCATCGGGTAAGGAAATTTTCAACAAATTTCGGACAGGATTAGGGTAAATATCTAATAGGAAGGCCTGCGCACGCGGATCATCAATACCAACGATCCGGTTCACCTCATCAAGGGCTGCCTTGGCGTCGATTTTACCGTGGCCAAAAGTATTGTTGGGCGTATTGCCGGTGAAATTATCGGAGCGGGCGGTGGTTTGCAGGATCGACAGAATCTCGGCGGGCGTTAGCGACGGGTCCACCTCCAGCATCAGGGCAATGATGCCGGTGGTTAGGGGAGCTGCGGCACTAACAGCATTTTGAATGCCGTAGAGGTCGTTGCCGCCAGCAACACGATTTGTCTGGAACCGGCCGTAAAACGAGCCGGGACTGTAAGGGCCGAATAAGACCTCCCCCGGCGAGGCAAAATCAATGCCTAGCCGGCCATCCTGCGTTGGCCCTTTGCTGCTCCCCGTCCAGATTTCTCCAGGCGCACCCTGGCCACCGCCGTAGGTGTTGCCATCGACGGACATGAAGGTGGGCGCAAAGACATAATCGCTGGGGGAAATCACTCCCGGGCTGGCGCTGTAGTCATTAATGCTGCCGTCATTAGTGCCGAAATCAAGGAATTCGTTGTCAAGGCCAACGTGTGCCGGGTTCATGGTAGCAATGAAGTCGCCGTTATTCACGGTGATACCGCGAAGCCGCAGAGTATAAATGCCTGTTCCCGAGGAAATACGGGTAAATACTTCCCGGCGATCTCCGGTAGACCCATAAAAATCCACGTCAGCTCCATTGTGCCAGATGGTCGCGATTCCGTCGGTTTCTGATGTCCGGGCGGCATTGTTTGGCACCCCCGGGACCAGTTGTTCGCCGCCTGGTAAAATAAGGCGGGCTTCGAAGCGGTCATTGGCGGCATACCACAGGTCAACGTCCATATTGCCCTCCGTCATTTTGCTGATCCGGATATCGACTACGGGGGAAGCTCCGACGCTGTTGATGCTTCCACGAGCAACGTTATTGGCACCACCGTCGTCGCCAACACCACACACAAAAGCATGGTCAGCGGCAAAGTCGGTCAATGCACGGCCGACAGTACTCGTTCCGTCGGTCGGCCCGCCGATGCTGCCGATGTTCATGAGGGTTACGGAAGGCAAGCCTAGTTCAGCGATTTTGTCGCGGGCAAATTGCAGGGCAATCAAAATATAGTCAGGGTTAAAAAAGCCAGCTTCCCCGGGGCTGCCTCCGGCGGGGGGAAAGCCGTCCTGGACTAGTTTGATACTGATGATGGTGGCCTCGGGGGCAACACCGCTAAAATCGCTGTTGCCGTTTGACCCCGCACCATTGCCGGCAATGATGCCAGTGCAGGCGGTTCCGTGGCCATGATTGTCGTTACTGACCGGTACTCCGGCGGTACTTATATCGGCATTTATATCAGCGGCATCAAGCACTTGGCCTACGCCATAAGGGTTTCCGTCATCCCCGTTGATCATGTCAAACACGTAGGCCAGTCGGGTAGTTCCGTCGGGCTTCAGGAAGGCGGGGTGGTGGTAGTCGATCCCCCGGTCGATCATAACAACGAGTACGCCTTCCCCGCTCAGGTTGTAGGCGGGGTAAACTTCGTCGAGACGGGTTTCCGCAGCGGCGCGGGTGCCCTGGGCGCGGACGCAGGTGCACAGAAGGAGCAGCAAGAGCAGTGGGAGTAGTGGGCGGTAGTTTTTCACAGCGAGGTCTTTTAAATGGTTAAGGGAATTATTTCGTGAGACCAGTTATAGGCACTGCTAAGATAGGTAGTTGTTGATTCATTTGAGGAGCCTTTTGGGGCGCTTCTGGAAAGGCAGCTCATCGGCCGGGCAGTCTCGACCAGGAACCTGGCTTCTTACCCATCCTCCTTTGCACCAGCGGCCGCGCCACCTCCTTAGAAAGCCGTGAAGTTCAAAAATGTGACGGACCCAAGACCATGGCGTCTTATCTGTCGACGGACAATAATCACAGACGCCGTATCTTTGCCCCCGCAAAAGCGCTAACGATATGAAAGATCTTTTCGAAAAATTCAACCACAAAGGCCCCTTGGGTCAGTACCAGGACGTAGCCCACGGCTACTTCTCCTTTCCTAAGCTGGAGGGAGAACTTGGTCCCCGCATGCAGTTCCGGGGTAAAGAGTACATCATCTGGAGTATCAACTCCTACCTCGGCCTGACGAACCACCCCGAAGTCCGTAAGGCAGATGCCGATGCAGCTGCCGAGTACGGAATGGCTTACCCGATGGGTGCCCGGATCATGAGTGGCGAAACCGACGCGCACCTCCAACTGGAAAAAGAACTCGCAGAGTTCACCGAGAAGGAAGAATGTGTTCTGCTCAACTTCGGCTACCAGGGCATTATGTCCGTAGTAGACGCCTGCCTGAGCCGCCACGACGTGGTGGTGTATGACCGCGACGACCACGCCTGTATCATGGATGGTATCCGGATGCACACCGGCCCCAAGTACGCCTTCAAGCACAACGACATCGAGCATTTCGAAGTCCGCATCAAGCAGGCCAAGGCCGAGGCTGAGAAGCGGAACTCCGGTATCCTCGTGATCTCCGAAGGCGTATTCGGAATGCGCGGCGAACAGGGCATCCTCAAAGAAATCTGTGCCTTTAAAGAAGAGTACGGTTTCCGCTTGCTGGTGGACGATGCACACGGCTTCGGCACCCTCGGTAAAACCGGGATGGGAGCAGGTGAAGCTCAGGGCGTCCAGGATCAGATCGACGTTTACTTCTCCACCTTCGCTAAAGCGATGTCTGGCTTCGGTGCTTTCGTCTCCGGTGATAAGGACATCATGGAGTATTTCCGCTACAACCTGCGGAGCCAGCTTTTCGCCAAGAGTCTATGTATGCCGATGGTGAAAGGCGCCCTCACCCGCCTGCGCCTGCTCCGTACCATGCCGGAGCTGCGCGAAAAACTGTGGCGCAACGTGAACCACTTACAGAGCGGCCTCAAAGAGGCTGGTTTCGACATCGGTAACACCGGTGCCTGTGTTACCCCGGTTTACATGTTCGGCACCGCTTACGAAGCCGGTGCCCTGATCTACGATATGCGTGAGAACTTCGGCATCTTCTGTTCCATCGTGCTGCCGCCGATGATCCCGAAAGGCCAACTCCTGCTCCGCATGATCCCTACCGCTGAGCACTCAGAAGAAGATATCCAGACCACGATCGATGCCTTTAAGGCCGTTCGCGTCAAACTCGAAGACGGTACCTACGCTGCAATGGCGGAGGAACTGGCTAAGGGGGCGGTTGCGGGAATCCTTGACTAGGGTTTTCTTGGTTTAAGACTTTTGAGAATGGACGTTACCTTTGAGGTGGCGTCCATTTCTTTTGGGTGGGACCAATGTTGTACCAATATTTTTTATTTACGCTGGATCATTTGTGCAGGATTCTTAGCAGTCTTCACCTTCTCGAAGGGAATAGGGATGTTCCTACCCGTAATAATCGCCAAGCAAGAATATCATACTGAAGTACATGTATTGCCTGCTTGCTACTAAATGCCTGATTGTCCACAGAAGTTCTACATTCAAATCTGATAGGTAATCTGCACACTTCTGCAATTTATAGTTGATCTTATGCTGTTGGTACATTGACGTTTAGTAATAGTTAAGAGACCAAAAAATGAATATACCAAGAATAGAAGCACTTAGAATGTTATTCAGAATTCGGCGTCAACTATTTAAGTTGGATGATTACCAAGACTTCTTAATCCAGTTGAAAGTATTTAATGACGAGCTCTTAACGTGGACTCAGCAGCTGAAAACCTTAAGCGAACCTGAAAGGAGTAACGTGATCCATACCTTTGAAAACGACCTTCAGTTACAAAATGATTTCAAGTTGAGGTTAACATCTGAACATACACGCAATTACAAGGAAAGTGACTCTAAGGCTGATCGAGCTAAAAAGCTTATTCTTTATAAAAACAAAAAGAGGTTAGTGATCTATTCAAGAGAACAAATCTCAAATGCGATCAAACTTTTAAAACTAGATAAAAATCAGGTTGACACTTGTGGTTGTAAGTATAAACAAGAATTGTCTATAACTTACAGGACTCCGCCAGCAGACACTGTGCTCAAAGTAGGTACTTATACAGATGGGTATTATAACTATGAGTTATATAAATGCTCAAGGTGTAAAGTATATTGGGTAAATGACCTGTATTCTGATGATGGACCAAGTAAAGGTTTTAGAAGCTTGGGATTAACGCATAAGAATATGTCTCTGGACGAAATTCTTTCCATAATAGTTCCCTCCCAATAAATAAACCGAACTGAATGCTTATGAGAAATCTTGGTTCTTACAAAAGCAATGATGCTTCATTGTTTCGTAGTCAAGTTCTGAAGTAATTCAATTGATGGGGCTAGCTCTTCTGCCGTCCGGTCCTAGAAAGGGGTGGAAATCAGCGCGCCAAAATTGAAAACCCGATGATTTATGGTAATTCCTCCGCTAAAGCTATAATTCCGGAATTCGGTGCCTCTTGGTACCCTCCAAGCGAAGGCGCTGCCCATCCCTTACTGCTCCCCCCAATACCCCTACCTTCACCAAATGCAAAATGACCCAGCCGGTGCCGAAATACAAATAAACAAGCCTACTCCGATAAAATCCAGTACTGCGTTTACCTCCTTCGTCCGAGGGACGGATATACAGGAAATGATTGATCGTTTGCTGCAGGGGGGAAACGTCTTAATCGAGGAGTTTTACAGCAACGGCTTGGAGTTGTTAAGCGAACTACAAACCTACCTCAGGCGGAAGCACCCCGGTCAGGGCTTTCAGGAGCAACGGGCATATCGTTCGGAATACCGGAAGTTGTCGAGCTTGGTACTAATCGAAATTAAGGACCACCAACTGGCCGTCAAGAAAGCGCCGTCAATTGGATGGCTGGAAAAGCTATATCCTGAGTCGAATGATTTTCTACTGACCTTTCCTGAGGTCCAGGGGCTTAACAGTGCCTGGCAGTGGTATCTAAATGGGGTGGTAGTTCCCGTACTTAGGAATAAAATTCACCCGTATTACGGCGTTTACTTTCCCACCCGTTTTGAGCATCTACAGCTATTTGATAATTGGTTGAAGCGTTACGACGGACCAAAGAAATCAGCCATCGACGTTGGCATAGGAAGCGGCATTCTCTCCTTACAACTGATGAAACATGGCTTTCAAAAATCATTTGGTACGGACCTGAACCCCAATGCAATTGTTGGCCTGCAAGAGTCCATGAAAGGGACGAAGCTGGCGATGAAAATAGAGCTTGATTATGGCCACTTGTTTGGTAAGTGGATTAAGCCAACGGAGCTGATCGTCTTTAACCCGCCCTGGTTGCCGGCTTCTCATGATCTGGGCAGGCTTGATGAGGCGATTTACTATAATGAGGGACTCTTTCCTGAGTTTTTTCAGGAAGCCAAGAAGCGTTTGCTACCCGATGGAAGGGTCGTATTGTTGTTCTCCAACCTGGGGCAAATAACTAATGTAGCAAAAGAGAACCCTATTGAAAAAGAGCTTGCGGACGGCGCACGTTTTGAACTAGATAGGTTCTTTAAAAAGTCAGTAAAGCAAGCATCTTCAAAGACGAGAAGAAACCAGCATTGGCGGGATACGGAAGAAGTGGAGTTGTGGGTGTTGAAGCATAAGGACTAAATGGCGAAGAATGAAAACAAGAAAAGCCCTCCTGGTAATCGACATGCAAAAGGGTTCCTTTACCCATGAAACACCCCGATTCGATACAGCCCGAGTGGTGAAGCGGATAAATGAACTTGCTTCCATCCTCAGAGAACAAGACTGCCCCGTAATTTACATTCAGCACGATGGGGCAGGCTCTGGACATTTTGAAAAGAACACCTGGGAATGGGAGAACCTGGACGGTTTAATCGTTGAGCCAGAGGACATCCGGATTGATAAGTACGCTAATGATGTATTTTACCATTCAAAGCTTCAAGCAACATTGACTGAACTAGAAGTGACCAAGCTGCTGATCACGGGCTGTGCCACTGACTTTTGCGTTGAGTCAACCATTCAATCTGCCTTGACCAAAGATTACGACATCACGGTTGTTGAGGATGGGCATACCACAGGAGAGCGGCCGCACCTGACCGCCAAGCAAGTCATTGAACACTATAATTGGGTGTGGCGGAATATGATTCCGATGAAGGGTAAACTTGAGGTGAAAAGCTTTGAGGAGATAAAGGACGTCCTCACTTCATTGAGTCGTGCGTAATGGCTGGAAAGCTGCAAAAGAGTACACATTCTGAATCGCAGATTACAACGGATTACGCTGATCATCGCAGATGGCCAATCGAATAATCTGTGTTAATCAGCGTAACCTGCCTACATCTGCGATTCGAAAACAAGAATAGCCAACGGGTATTTCCCTATATCACCCCATCTCTTTTCATCTCCTTAGCCAAATAATCCACCGCCCGGGCCGTGAACGCCATGTAGGTAATGGAAGGGTTCTGCGTACCGGCACTCGTCATGAACGAACCATCAGTGACAAAAACATTGGGTACTGCATGGACCTGATTCCATTTGTTCAGCACGCTGGTCTTTGGGTCGCGGCCCATGCGGGCGGTACCCATTTCGTGAATGGCGGCACCGGGGGCGGTGGGCTCGTTGTGGACACTAACGTTTTCACAGCCGGCGGCCAGCAGCATCTCTTCTAAGCATTCAACGCCATCAAGGCGGAGCTTACGTTCGTTCTCCTTCAGGCCGGCGTCGAAGACCAGCTTCGGGATGCCGTACTGGTCGGTATCCGTCGCGTGGAAGTAGAACTTATTATCGTGGTAAGGGAGCAGCTCACCGAAACAGGTGGCGCCCACCCACCACTCGTCGCTTGGGGAGGTGATCGCTTGCTTGAAGCCAGGCCCCAGAGGCGCATTAAGGTTTCTGTTTCTGCGGGCTCCGCCCTGGTAGCCGAAGCCCCGGATGTAATCGTCCCGTTTGGTTTCCTCGTTGATGTTTCTGAACCGGGGAATGTAGAAACCCCCGTTGGGCTTGCGGCCCTTGGAGTATTTGTCTTTATGCCCGGTGTAGATTCCCGAGCCGCCCATGCCGTAGTGGTGGTCCATAATATTGTGACCCAGTTCACCGCTGTCGTTGCCCAGCCCGTCGGGGAAGCGTGCTGACTTAGAGTTCATCAGAATGGCCGTGGAGCCGATAGTGCTGGCGTTGAGGAAGATGATCCTGGCGTAGTACTCCCGGGTCTCTTTAGTTTCTGAGTCGATCACGTTAACGCCGATGGCCCGTTGGGTCTTATCGTCGTAGATGACGGAGTGGACTATGCTGTTGGCCATCAGCGTCAGGTTGCCAGTATCATTGGCTACCGGAATGGTGGAGGACAGACTGCTGAAGTAGCCGCCGAAAGGGCAACCCCGCCAGCAGCGGTCGCGGGCCTGGCATTGGCCACGGGTACCGTGGTGAAGCTCAGGGATGTATTTTGTCAGGTTGGCGGTACGGCCGGGGGTGATGCGGCGGACGGGCCACTTGGCTTCTACCGATTGCTTGACGTGATCTTCCACGCAGTTGAGGTCGAAAGGAGGGAGAAACTCTCCATCGGGCAGGTGAGCCAGTCCTTCTTTCTTGCCTTGAACACCAACAAATTTTTCGACATAGGTATACCAGGGCTCAATGTCTTTGTAGCGAACGGGCCAGTCGACGGCGACACCATCTTTCATATTTGCCTCGAAGTCCAGGTCGCTCCAGCGATAACAGTGCCGGCCCCACATGATGGAGCGACCACCTACGTGTTCGCCCCGGATCCAGTCGAAGCGTTGGTCTTCGTCGTAGTCGCGTTCGTCGTCTTTGACAATCCAGTGCTTATTGTCCTGGTTGACCCACCAGTGGAGACGGTTTTGCTTGTAGTAGTGCGCAGCAATTTCTTCACGGGGGACTTTGCCCTGAAATTCAAGGTCCCAGGTATCGAGGTTGGCCGTCGGATATTCTCCGTGCCTGACCATGCGGCCGCGTTCCAGCATCAGGGTTTTATAGCCCTTTTTGCAGAGTTCCATGGCGGCGTAGCCGCCACTGATTCCGGAGCCCACAACAATGGCGTCATAGGTGACTTCCTCTTTTCCCTGAGAATTGAATTTCATAATTTTCCGACTTTGGCCCGTAGGCTAATATTAACAACGGCCCACCCCGATATCGGAAAGGCCGTTGTTGGCACACATGGCTACTTGTAAAAATTTGCTTTGCACCTGCGACCGCGCCCTTATTAGTCAGGGAGTCAAACAGTCAGATAGTCAAGCAGTCCTGCTCGCACTGTTTGACTATCTGACTCTGTGACTGCTTGACTCCTTAAAGCGCCCAAACCTTACCCCCCGTAAGCTCCTGCAAATCACCACAAGGGATGTATTCGCCCGGAACTGCATCATAGGCCAACATGGTGGTCGCAACTTCCTCCGTATTCATATAGGAGGAGATGATCATCGACTTCAGGGTGAAGTAGGCATTCTTTGCGGTTGCTTCATCGGATGCTACCGCTTCCTCCTGAGGAACGTCCTCGCCGGACATGGTAACCGCTGATTTGGTAGATTTGTAATGGAGGTCCTGATCCTGCAGGTACATCAGTGCTTTGTCTCCTTCCAGGGCCGAAAACCCACCAGGGTTATCGGCATCCATTTTTTCCATCAGCATCCCAAGGCTCTTTCTGGATCGGGCCTGATTCTCTTTGCTGTAGACATTACCGATCATCTTATCGATCATCTGAGGAACCCCTACGTCCAGAGCGCCGGGAGTGCCGTCAGAAGGCAACATCGCGTCGGCCATCTTGGAGATGTAGGCATATTCTGCAGCGGTGAAAAAAGCAGGGGCATAGCCAGTATCCTTGATTTCCGGATCGGACTTACAACTGGTAAAAAACGCAGAGGCTATTGGCGCACTTACGGCGAAACCCGCAGCGTAGGCTGAATAGCGGAGTATTTCTCTTCTTTTCATAATATTTGGACTATTAGTACAATTGGACTATTAGTCTGTTGGTGCTATTAGTCTGTTGGTGTGTCCTGCCGGACCATTAGACCAATAGCACCAACAGACCAATTAAAGGTTCATTTTTTTCAACTCCCTTACCGCATGGTCAGCAGCACGGGCGGTGAAGGCCATGTAGGTGAGGGATGGATTAACGCAGGCAGCGGAAGTCATAAACGCGCCGTCTGTCATGTACACGTTCGGTGCGGCCCAAAGGCGATTGTGCTTATCGACCACCGAGTTACGCTTGCTGGTTCCCATCCGGGCCATGCCCATTTCGTGGATGCCCAGACCGGGGAAGCTGTGGCTGTCGTAAGTACTTACGTCCTTGAAACCGGCAGCTTCCAGCATTTCTGCGGCGTCCGTCATCATCCGCTCTTTCATCGCGTATTCGTTTGCGCCCCATTTCGCGTCGAAGGTAAGGGTCGGCAAACCGTCCTTGTCCTTAACGTCGCGGTTGATGGTCATCCGGTTATTGGTGTCGGGTAACGCTTCAGCGAATGCGGTCATACCCATTTGCCATGGCCCTGGTGCTACAAGTGCATCTTTTAGGCCCGGACCGACCTTCACGTTCATCTCCCGCACGGCCCGCATCCAGTTGGTGCGGCTACCGCCACCCTGGTAACCCCAGCCCCGGACGAAGTCCTTGCTGGCACTGGCTTTGTCGCCCAGGTTCTGGTAGCGGGGAATGTAAACACCGTTTGGCTTCCGGCCTTTGTAGTACTTGTCTCCGTACTCATCCAGTTTACCACTGGCGCCCACACGGAAATGGTGGTCCATGATGTTTCCGCCTAGTTCGCCGCTGACGTCAAGCGTCATTTCTTCTTCATGCTCCGTGTTCATCACGATGTAGGCAGAAGGAATGGCGGAGGCGCAGAGGAAAACAACCTTGGCGTAGAACTCTAGTTCTTCACCGGTCTCGGTATCACGTACCCGGACGCCTTTGGCCTTGCCGGCGTCTTTGTCCATGATCAGACTGTATACTGAACTATTGGGCCGTAAGGTCATATTACCGGTTGCCTGGGCAACGGGGATCGTAGAACTGAGGCTGCTGAAGTAGCCGCCGAAAGGACAACCACGGATGCAACGGTTGCGGTATTGGCAAGCACCACGGGTACCTTTGTGGATGGCAGGATCGTAAGCCGTCAGGTGAGCGACCCGGCCGGCCGTAATGGTCCGGCCCATCTTGTCCATTACACCTTTACGCAGGTGATCTTCGGCGCAGTTCAGCGGCATCATGGGCAGGAACTTACCGTCAGGAAGCTGGGGAAGTCCTAACAGCTCTCCACTGATTCCGGCGAAGGTCTCTACGTAGTCGTACCATTTTTCAATATCGTCATAACCGACGGGCCAGGGTGTACCGTGGCCGTCTCGGGCGTTGGCCTTAAAGTCCATGTCGCTCCAGCGGTAGCTGTGTCGGCCCCACATGATGGAACGGCCACCGACGTGGTAGCCACGCATCCAGTCGAAGCGGGCTTTTTCGTCATCATACGGGTGCTCACTGTCCTTTACGAACCATTTTTTGTGGGACTCCCGAATGGTGTAGCCTGTCCGGCTTTGCTTGGGGTAATGCTTGTCGATTTCGTCTTGTGGCGTCTGGTTTTGGTTGGGGAGTTCCCAGTCATCCAGGTTGGCGGTTTCGTAGTCGACTACGTGTTTAACCATCCGTCCTTTTTCCAGTACCAGGGTTTTGAGCCCTTTAGTGGCGAGCTCCATGGCGGCCCAGCCACCACTTATGCCCGTACCGACGACAATGGCGTCATAGGTGACTTCTTCGTCACCTTGAGAGTTGAATTTCATACTTTTCGATCTTGATCCCTGAGGATATACTTAACTATTTGCTTTAGTGGCTAATCTACGAATAAAGTTTCGACCAAATTGTCAATAACAAGCTAAATGGATCGAATCTTGATTGATTAACCAACGCTTAAAATAACGACGAAAAAGTGAGTTAGTGTATTTTTGATGAAAAGATGGGGGGTTTAGTGGGCGCGGGCGCGGGTGCAGAAGAAAGGATAAAGGGGCAAAAAAAATCGCCATAACCTTGCTTTATGCAGGTTATGGCGATTTTTTATATCCAAACCCTCGAAGTTAAGCGGGTTAGAAATGACGCTTGTTTTAGTACTGTTCAGACGTCAGTTACCGGATGTTTCCACCAGAGAGTGATTTGAAAAGCATGCCGGCTGGAATCGTTTGATTCACCTCCATCCCGTTGAGGATGGCCATTTCATTGATCCGGTCGGCGGGAACGCCCTGAGATTGAAGCGCCTGACCCAGTGACTGGCTGCGGGAGTTGGTCACAATCTTGATCCTCTCTGGCTGGCGGTTCAATTTGCTCGGGTCGGTCAGTTGCTTGAAGCTGCCGATAGAACCTTCAATCTCCCGTTGGTAGCGGTTGAAATCCTGCGCCAGCGCCAAGCCCAGCATCATATAGGTATTACCACCGTAAGAGATGAAACTGGCGATTACACGAAGGGTCTGCGACTGAGAGCCGTCCTGTGATTGCTGCACAATGTCTCCCAGTACCGTAGTGGCGGGCAGGCCATTGATTGCCTGGTCGCTCTGGCTCGCAACTTGTAGTTTAGTCTCCTGAACGAAAGACTGGGCAGCGGCTTTTGGGTCGGTGCCTTGTGCTAACGTCATTTGCATCTGTGATTTTTGATCGTTGCTTACCATGATTACTGCCGAGGGAGAGTTCTGCAACTTCCAGCTGCGGGGAATACCGAACTGGAATTTCAGCCCCGGGTGGTAGAAACTACCGCTTTCCACGTAGCCCTGAGCGGGGTCTTCCCCGTAGATCATACCGTCAATCATGCGGAGGTAGCCGTCACGGTCAACTTCATATTTCTGGCTGGGCGCTGCTGCCTGGGCCGCCTGCGCCAACTGGCCTACCCGAACTTTACGGTTGGCTGGATCGGGGTGAGTACTCTGGAATTCCGGAACCCGGTTTTCTGACCCTCCCGTCAGGCGATCCAATGTACCGAAAAAGCCGGCCATTTCTTTGGCATCATAGCCGATAGCCGTGGAGTATTTTACACCGAGTTCATCTGATTGGCTTTCGGCATCACGACCGAATTTCAGAAATAACATCCCCATACCCTGCATCAGGCTCTCACCCTGGCTGGCAAGTTCGGGGCTGAGGATCATGCCACCGATAAGACCGATCTGGCCGACCGTTTGCTTCGCTTGCTGTGCTACGGTGTGACGCGCCGTTACGTGTCCGATCTCGTGTCCGAGTACGCCAGCAAACTGTGCTTCATTGTTAAAGTGGGCCATGATGCCCCGGGTGAAGTAAACGAAACCGCCCGGAACAGCAAAGGCGTTCACTACTGGTGAATCAATCAGCGTGAATTTCCACGGCAGGTTCGGCCGTTCGGAAATAGCCGCCATAGCCTGACCTTTTTCATTCAGGAATTGGGCCATTTGAGGGTTTTCGTACTTACCCATTTCAGCGACCACCTGGGGGTCGTAGGATTTACCCATGGCAATCTCCTTTTCTTCCGACATAAAGGCCAACTGTCGCTTACCCGTTACCGGGTTTATAGCACAATTTTGGAAGAGAAAAAGGGACGCGAAGGCAAGGCACGCGATAGAGAGTTTTTGCGAGAATCTTTTCATACTAATTGGTTTTGCAGACAACGTTAAAAGGCAAGTTGTCGGCAGAATGTTTGTTTCTGCCACATCTACTTCAACGTTAGGACTTGCAAATTAGGCTTAGCGTCACATTTTTTTTAACCTGCCGATAAGATTAAGTGATTTAGGCGATGATTTAGAGGCATGCCGTTCTCTTTAATCAGCCTTAGCGCGTTCGTAAGCTAAAACTGCCCGCCCCAGTTCACCAAAAAAAGGAAGACCAATCTCGTCGTATTCATAGACGCCGTCGTTAAAAATCCGATTCTCGTTAACGTGAATGGTACCCACAAGTAAGAATTCCCGCCCGCTGACGGCATCGGTAATGTAGGCAGCATCCGTCAGGTAGCCGTAGGCCCAGCCTACCTTGTTCAGAATACGCAGTCCGTCAGGAATGACCGTCTCTTCGGGCTGATCGCCGTAGCACCAAAATTTTACGTAGTTGTCTGGCTTATCGTACTTGGGGAATTCGCTTTCACGGGGGCGTTCGCTCATGGCGCGACGGAGGAGCGCGTAGTCGTCCTCTTCTAGCAAAAAACGTTGTTCCGGGGCTACCGCTTCTGGTAAGACGATCCGCAGCACGATGTCGTGCAGGTTCCGAACGGAGAGGTAGTTCTTGTGGCTGAAATCAAAAGGTTCGTTGACGAGCGCCCCGTCATTAGTGGTATAGCCCTTTCCCCGGTGTTGTCCTTTTATGTGTGGTAGTGGATCGAAATACTGATCGTGTCGTTCTCCGATCTGATAAGGAACGTTGAGGCCATTGACGAATTTGACGGGGTTGAGCCACGCATGGGTTTCTGTGTTGAACCCGCCGACGCCGACGCGGTGTTGCAGGCGACCACCGTAAATACCAGCCCGGTGCAGGGCCTGGTTCATGTAGGTAGGCCCCAGGAGTTCGAACAGGCGGCAGTAGGCGTCGTTGTCGGACACCAGAAATATTTTACGGATGTATTGCTCCAGGGAAGGGTAGCCCGAAGCAGCCGTCGAATCTGAGGTGACGGCAGTTTGGGGCGCGGCCGCAGGTGCAGTGCCCGTTCCGTGGAAGAGCAAGGTTTGGGGGCTCAGCCCCCGTACGCCGAGTTCGTTGAGGTGCTGTAGGGCAAGGACCGCCGCCGGCATTTTGACGGTGCTGGCGGGGTAGAAATATTGGCTGGTGTCCGTTGCTCCCCAGCGGTGAGTCTTCAGCTTGACGGTGCCATCTTTTTGCCGGTCTATTTCGGAGTACAAGACCTGGACCTCGTATTTATCGGGGTTGGTGGCCCAGGGCCCAAAGGTGTTCTGGTTGGCGGCGATTATTACCGCTAACGGATTTTGGGCAATGGACAGACCTGCAGCCAGGCAAAGCACTAAAGAAAGGAGGAGTTTCATGGCGGCTAAAATACTAATGATCCCGGAGGGACAGAATTTTAACTGCCTTGAGGTGGGGGCAATAGGCGGAAACCAGGGGTAAAACATGGGACGAAAACATGGCGGCGCTCAGCGCCGCGAAGATCTTGGAATTACCAGGGGCAATTAAAGGTCGACCACTCCGTGGTCACTAATACAATAATCAACCCTCAAATCCCCTTCAACCGCTCCCAAAGCCGGCTAAACAGCCCACCCATATCCACCCCGTCATCCGGCCCGGCATTCCGCTGCCAGGCGCGGACGGGATGAACCGTAGTATCCACCTGCCAGGCGAAGATGTAGCTGGCGGGATCGTTGGGGTCTTCGGCGATGAGGCCGTAGCGGAGGTCGGCCAGCTGGAGGTAGGCGGCAGTATCGGTCGGGATCACGTTGTAGTAATCTTTGGTAAACCAACGGATGATGCGGATGTCGCGGTCGTTGGCGTAGGGCGTAATCCAGTCGTGGTGGCCTTCGATTTCCGTCCACGGTTCGAACCGGCGCTGCTCATCGAAGAGGCTGTACTGGCTGAAGTAATAGAGGTCTTTGTTGGCGTCTTTGGCGGTGCCGGACCAAAGTACGTTGTTGAGGATGGAAGGGCCAATGATGGTGGCTTCAGCCTCAATGCCATCGGTAGCCAGGGTCTCCTGCATGACGTTGTCGACGTTGAAGTAGTTGACCACCGTCAGGGCCAGGTAGATCGAAGAAATCACCAGGCCGGCGGTATTGAGCCTGCTCCTCCAGGCACTTCCCCGCACCCGCGTCCGCGCCCAGATAAGTAGCAGCAGAAACGGTAAAGTATAGATCGGATCAGCCACCGAAATCGTATTCCAGGCCACCCGGCTACTGGCAAAGGGTTGAAGCAACTGGGTGCCGTAGGCCGTGAAACAATCCAGGATGGGGTGGGTAACGATGGCCCCAAAGGCCAGCAAGGTCCAGCCCCACCAACCGGCATTCTCCATTTTCTTCGGGAAGCCCCGCAGCCACCGCAAACCACCAATAATGACGAAAAACAGCGCAAAGGCAAGGGTGATCGCCGCAGTGATCTGAGGGATATTGTACACCTCAATCGGCATCAGGTAGCTGCCGCCCGTCAGCATAGCATAAAAAGCAATCAGCAGCACCGGCCAGATCACCGCACCACGTCCGGGCCCTTCCTTACCCCCATAAAAGCGGTGCAAAGCCAGCCCCACCAGCGGTGCGGCCAAAATTGCGAAGGGTAAACTATGCGTAAACGCCCGGTGATAAGCGAGGGCGCCCATCGGGTCGTTACCAACCATATTGGCAAGGACGTCGAGGTCGGGCAACGTACCACAAATACCTCCCCAAAGCATGGCACGGTTGCCGACTTTGCGGCCAAGGACTGCCTCGCCTACTGCGGCACCTAGAATGATTTGGGTAAGAGAATCCATAGATAAAGCGTCAAATAATCAAGGAGTACCGCGTCTGAAACGCACTGCGTTGGCATAGCGAGAGCGTCAACCAGTCAGAGAGCGTCGAAGGTACATAAGTCGTATCAACCTCAGTATATTTTCTGATCGGTTGCTCTGGAAGTCACCATCGTTAATACCCAATAATTGGGAAACAAACTAGCTTAAAATCACCACCGCCAGTACTAAACAAGAGACGACCAGACCCGCCAGGAAAATGGTGAAGGCAATACGAAGTAATGCGTACTTTCGGGCGAGGGATTGCCCGAGACCGTGAAGGTCATTGACGAGCATGCCATACAGGGCATTTGGGTCCTGTAGCTGTTGTTCCATACGTTCCGCGAATTCTGCGCGGGACAAGGTGCTGAAAAAGCCAAAAAAGGCAAGGTTTTCATCCTTTTGGGGTTTGCCCGAAGGGCGTGCTGCCAGGGCAGCATAGACCAGGCTGACTAACCCACAGATGGTAAACAGACCTACGGGTAGCAGCACTTCCGGCCGGGTTTCAGCCCAGTTGCGGTAGCTGGTAAAGGTGACCAGTGCACCAATGAGTAAGGTGTTGACGCTGATCATGATGGCGGCCTTTTGGTCGGCCATGGCTACCAGGTTAATGTGGTTCCGAAACACCGTGCGAAAATAAGTTTGGGTCGCCTGGCGGGTAGGGCCATTCTCCAAATTTTCAAACTGCTGAAAGTTGTGCGTAGCGGTATTTTCACCGATTTCCCCAGCTGCTTTTTCAGGTGTCCCGATCGTTATTGGGGCAGGAGAAGGGGATGTGGGAGGCGCAATACGGTTAGTTAACTTGTCAACAAGCCGCTGCATGTCGAGCAATACTGCGGAGTGTGTGTGTTGATATTGCCGCCGAAGCTCCCCGTTGCGAAAACGTGCGTAGCGAATTTCGTTGAGGTAGCCGTTGAGGGAGGCAAGCCGGGCCCCGGGGCTGCCAGCTTCCGGAGAGTTGTTTGCGTAACGGCTTTCCAGCCAGGCCAGCTCTGCGCCTTCGGCGCCGGAGAGTAACCGCTGGGCCAGTAAGGCATCGTGAAGGACATCGGCTACTTCCGCCCGCTGATGGCCGCTGCCGCCAGGCAGGGCGCCTTTCAGCGCCAGGTGGAGGTTGAGGTAGTCGGGGCCAGTCCATTGCCGGAATTCCTGAATGATCTCTGCCCAGGAAAGAATTTCTCCGGGGCGTCCCCAGTACCGGCAGGCCTCGAGCAGGGCTGCTGCCCGCGCGAGTGGTGGCAGGTCGGGCGAAGCACCGGGTTGGCGCAGGGCGATCTCACGTGCGTGCCCTCCCAAAGCCAGGGCCCAACTGTCGTTGTGCAATACATTGGCGTGGGGCAATCGCTCGTAGCTCATCAACATGAACCGCTCGGCCTGGTCGGCGAGGTCTTGCAGGTCAAGTGAGGAGGCGAAGGGAGATTGCATTAGCGGAGGAATACGTTTGCTCCCAATAACGGGATTTATGGTTGATTATGCCAGGAAAAAACAGGAAAGCTCCCTTTTACCAACAACAACAACTTTAGCGGGAGCGCAAATGTAGATAAGCCAGTTCTTTCCACCAATACGCTCCATACTTTTATGCTCAACGCGAAAACTTTTGGTAACGGTCCCACCCTGGTCATCTTGCACGGACTCTTCGGCATGCTTGATAATTGGCAAACGTTGGCCCGCCTGTGGGCCGAAACTCATCAGGTAGTGCTACTCGACTTACGGAATCATGGCCGCAGCTTCCATGCCGATGAAATGAACTATGGAGTGATGGCAGAAGACGTTGCCGTTACACTGGAGGATATGGGCATCGATGAATGCGTGCTGCTGGGCCACAGCATGGGAGGTAAGGTTGCCATGCAAACGGCGATCACCTATCCGGATCTGGTACAGAAACTGATCGTCGTAGACATCGTCCCCCGGCGGTACCACCCCGGCCATAATACCGTATTTGCGGCCCTCAACGCCCTTGACCCGGCAACTCTTACGGACCGTAAGGACGCCGCTGAGGAGATGAGCGTACACCTGGCTGACCCAGGGGTGCAACTCTTCCTGCTGAAAAACCTGACCCGAAACCCCGCCGGTGGCTACCGCTGGCGGATGAACCTACCGGCGATCAGTGCCGCCTACGACCAGCTGATTGGCCCCGTTGGTCAACTGGGTGACCTGTACGACGGCCCTGCCCTGTTCATCCGGGGCGAAAAAAGCGGTTACGTCCAGGACGAAGACCTGGAGCTGATTCAAATCCTGTTCCCAAAAGCTACCCTGAAAACCGTGGCCGATGCGGGCCATTGGGTGCATGCGGAGCAGCCGGAAGCGCTGATGGAGGTGGTCAACCGGTTCTTGTAGGGCCAATCCTTCGCTACTCCTCCATGCCCAAGGGCAATTTTACTAACTTTCCACCCCCCCTCCGCGTTTGAAATGACGGAAAATCCGACAACCTGACAACTCGACAACCCGATCAAATCATGCATCTAGACCACATCGGCATCGCCGTAGCCGACCTCACCGCCGCCGAAGACCTGATTTCCCGCCTGCTTGGCCGCAAGCCCTACAAACGCGAAACCGTAGCTGACCAGCACGTGACCACCAGCTTCTTCACGGCGGGGGACACTGCAGCAAAATTAGAATTGGTAGCGGCGGAAGGTGAACAAGGGGCTATTCATAAATTTGTGGAAAAGCGCGGACCGGGCATCCACCACCTGGCTTTCGAGGTAGACGACATTGTGGGTGAAATGGAACGGTTAGCCACTGATGGATTCGAACTCCTGCAGGAGAAACCATCTATGGGAGCCGACAACAAGCTGGTTTGCTTCCTGCACCCCCGAAGTACGAATGGCGTACTGGTGGAAATTTGCCAAAGCGTTAAGTCCACAGCATGAATAAGGAAGAATTAAGAAATTTCTGGTCTGCACGCTACCGGGAAGGCAGCACTGGCTGGGACATTGGCTACCCCTCACCGCCGCTAACGGAATACCTCGACCAGTTAACCGATAAATCACTTCGCGTCCTCATTCCGGGTGCCGGGAATGCCCACGAGGCAGCCTATGCCTGGGAGCAGGGGTTCAAAAACGTCTACGTACTCGATATTGCACAGGAGCCGTTGACTGCATTTCAAGAGAAGCTTCCCGGTTTTCCCAAGGAACAGTTACTGCAAGACGACTTTTTTGGGCACGAGGGCACCTATGACCTCATCCTGGAACAGACCTTCTTTTGTTCTTTCCCACCCCTGCCGGAAAACCGTGCGGCGTACGCCAGAAAGATGCACCAGCTGCTTGCTCCCGGGGGCAAGCTGGTAGGCGTTTGGTTCGACATTCCCCTGACGGGGGACTTGGAAAAAAGACCGTTTGGCGGAACCCGGGAGGAATACCTCAGCTACCTGACGCCTTATTTTGATCCGGTGGTCTTTACTGCTGCACATAATTCGATTAAGCCTAGGTTGGGGAGTGAGTTCTTCGGGATTTTTGTCCGGAAAACGGTCTGAGAGAAACCCCGGCCAGCTGAAATTTCTATCTTTAACCGATGCAGGATTCCAAAGTAGTTCGCCAGATTACCGCCATGGATGGCCGGGAGCGGGAGCGCCTGCGGCAGTTTGTGCGCAGCCCCTATTTTAACCGGCACAAAGGCACATCATTATTGCTGGATTTTGTGCTTAAGGAGTTGGGCAAGGCAAGGCCCAGGTTAGAGGAGGCGCGGGCGCAGGATGCAGTGAAAGGTAGTGGAACAGGGCAGTCACTGGCCGATTTGCAGTCGGCACTGATGAAACTCGTTAACCAGTTCCTGGCCGTTGAGCAACTTGGCGAAGAGTCCTTTCGCCAAGAGGTCCTGACGCTGAAAAGAACGAAGGAACTTCATCGGTTCAGCCTGTTGGAAAACCGGGGGAAAAGGCTGGAGTCCAAGGTCGCCAAACACAAATACCGTGATGGTGACACCCATTTGGCAGCCTACGAGTGGAAGTCGATCAACGGCTACCTGCAGGGGGCAACTAATCGCTCCGATACGCGGGAGATGCAGGCCATGCTGAACCACCTGGATCGTTTTTATATGGTGGAGAAACTTCGTCATGCTTGCCAGTTGACGGCAAATATGCTGATGATGAATACCCACTACGAGTTCCTCCTGCTGGAAACAGTACTGGATTACCTGGAGGGAGAAAAAGGAGAGGCCCTCCTCTCCGGCGGGAAGGAACCAAGTATTGATTGTTATTACCATATCCTGATGAGCCTGCGTGAACCCGACAACGAGCAGCATTACGAACGGATGTTGTACTACCTCAACGAAGGCTTCGAGCGGTTGCCACTCGATCACCAGAAAGATGTTTACGGCTTCGCCGGTAATTACTGTATCCAACGAATCCGATCGGGGCACGCCACTTACCGTGGTGAACTTATGGACCTCTACCGACGGGGTATTGACATCGGCATCATCTACGACAAGGGGGAGATCAGTGAATACGATTATAAGAACATCGTCACCCTCGGCTCCGCCAACAAAGAATTTGAATGGACGGAACGCTTCATCGAAGAAAACCGGGAACGCCTGCCTGCCGCTAAGCGGGACAACGCCTATGCCCTCAACAAAGCAAACTTCCTGTACGCCCTGGATCGCCTGGATGAAGCCGCCCGGTTGCTCATCACGGTAACGGACTCCGACATCGTTTATCACCTTGCCCGGGTCGTCTTGGAAATCCGGATCGCCTACGACCAGCAGGATCAGGAATATGCCCTGAACCTGCTGGAGACCTTCCGGCTTTATGTGCGGCGGAGCCGCAAGATGAGTACCAAGGATAAGCGCAGTTATATCAACTATACCCGTTTTACCAAACAACTCGTTAATCTGAAACACCAGCAGGATTACCTCGGCAAGGCTACCTATGAAAAGAGAATGGAATCATTGTCGGAATCTGTTCGGACCGCTGACCTGGTAGTTGAACGGGGGTGGCTGCTACGAGAGGCAGTAGTTAGTTCATAGTCGGTAGTTCATAATTGCCACCGTAAGAGAATGCTCACTGCATTCGTGCGGTAGCTACTATTGAACTACGAACTACCGACTATGAACTACTAAACTATCGGCTATGAACTACCTTGCGCCTGATTATGAAGAAAGAAAGAGAAGACCTAGTCTACGGCCGTCATCCCGTCCTCGAAGCGCTGGCCTCCGGCCGGCCGGTGGATAAGGTTTTCCTGCAACAGGGCACCCGGGGGGAATTCGAAAAAGAACTGCGGAACCTTTGTAAGGACATGGACGTCCCCTTCACCATCATTCCGCAAGCCAAGTTACAGCGGATGGTGCGTGGCAATCATCAGGGCGTCATCGCCCAGCTTGCCGCAGCGGCCTATCAAAAAACGGAAGACCTCTTACCCTTGCTCTACGAACAGGGGGAAATTCCCCTGCTGCTTTTGCTGGATGGTGTCACCGATGTACGGAATTTGGGCGCCATCGCCCGTTCCGCAGAAGTTTGTGGTGCACATGGTATCATCATTCCACAAAAGAACAGTGCCGGCCTGACGCCGGACGCCGTAAAAAGCAGTGCCGGGGCCTTGCTCCGCCTGCCCGTTTGCCGCGAGAAAAGCCTGGTCAACACCATCGAACTCCTGCAAATGAGCGGAGTGAAAGTCATCGCCAGCGATCTGCAGGCCGAGAAATTCCTGCACGAGCTGGAACTGACCGAACCACTATGCATCGTCATGGGGGCGGAGGGGGATGGTATTTCTCAGGGTGTTGCCCGTGCCGCCGACGTTACCTTCAAAATTCCGCAAGCCGGAACGCTGAACAGCTTTAATGTCAGTGTTGCTGCGGGGATATTGTTGTTCGAAGCGATGAAGGCCCGGATGAGTGGGTAATTAAATAATGGAATGAGTGAATAATGGAATGGCTACCGCATAGGCCATTCGCACCGCTAGCTCACTCAGCGAACAAGCGCAGTACAGTGAGTGGTTATAGCGGTAGCCATTCACTCATTCACTCCCTTACCCCATGTGGTGAATAAGCGAAGCGCCGTGAAAGGTGCCTGCGGCAGCTATTCTCTCCTTCCGTTATTCTCTCCTTCACTTATTTTTTAAACGTCTATTCCCGACACCACCCTTACTACCGTGCAATGAAAAGCGGTGAAAAGCGTAGTTTACGGCAGATAGCATTAACGCGATGGTGTTTTTCCCCCGAATGACGCCACTGCAGCAGCGCTAATAACAGAAACTCACCCATATGCACGTCGCCATCATCGGCAACGGCATTGCCGGAGTAACCGCAGCCCGCTGGCTGCGTAAGCTCGACGATGCCGTTCGAATTACCCTTATCTCAGCCGAAACCGAATTCCATTTTTCCCGCACCGCCCTCATGTATTCCTACATGGGGCACATGCGCTGGGAGGATTTGATGCCTTACGAACCCTTCTTTTGGGAGAAGAACCGGATCGACCTGGTGAAGAACTACGTGGAAAAGGTGCACGAAAAGGATAATAAACTGGAATTTGCCGACGGTAAGACCATGTTGTACGACAACCTGATCATCGCCTGCGGTAGCCAGTGGAATAAATTTGGCTGGCCGGGTCAGGACCTTGACCGTGTAGGCGGAATGGTCAGCGCTCAGGACCTGCAATACCTCGAAGAAATAACGGACGAGATCAAGACGGCGGTGGTTGTTGGCGGCGGCCTCATCGGAATCGAACTGGCGGAAATGCTGCACAGTAGGCAAATCCCCGTCAAACTGCTGATCCGGGAAGCTTCTTACTGGAACAATGCCCTGCCGCCCGAAGAAAGTAGGATGGTAAGCCGGCACATCAGAAGCCACCACATCGACTTGCGGGAGAATACTGAACTGGATACTATTCACGACGACGGGAACGGCGCAGCGGGGAGCATCACCACTAAGGATGGGGAGAAAATCGACTGCCAGTTCGTAGGCCTAACTGCCGGTGTAAGTCCGAACGTCAGCTTCCTGAAATCATCGGAAGGTATCGAGCTGGGCCGTGGAGTCAAGGTTGATAATCATCTGCGGACCTCCGTTTCCAACATCTACGCCATTGGTGATTGTGCGGAAGCCCGGACACCCCGGCCCGGCCGCCGGCCCATCGAGGCCATTTGGTACACTGGCCGCATGATGGGAGAAACTGTCGCCTACAATATCCTGGGGCGAAGCATCGAATACGATCCCGGTATCTGGTTCAACTCAGCAAAATTCATGGACATTGAATACCAGGTTTACGGCGAAGTGCCGGCCAAAGGACGCGATGGCCTGGCCACCCTTTACTGGGAGCACGAAGACGGCGAACACGCCGTCCGGATCAACTACGAAGAAAGCGACGGTACCGTCAAAGGCTTTAACCTGATGGGCATCCGTTACCGCCACGAAGTCTGTGAGAAATGGATCAAAGAAGGCACCCACGTAGAGCAGGTACTGCAAAACCTTGGCCTGGCAAACTTTGACCCGGAGTTTTACAAGCAGTACGAGGCCGATGTGGTCGACTTATACAACCAGCAGACGGGCAAAGCCCTGGAGTTGAAAACCAGACGGGGACTTAGTGCTGCCCTCCGATTCCTACGGAAAGCGGTGAGCACTTAACTGGCGGCTACCCGGCCTTCAGGCTGGCGAGCGGAGCGAGAAACCTCCCGGTAGCTGGCGGGCAAAAGTCCGCTTAACCCGCATTCAACCCAACAACGAACCAATAGTCCAACAGACTAAAGAACCAACAAATGCCATCTAAGTCAACCAACAAATCTGCTATTCAGTACCTCGGCCTGGTGCTCTTCGCCATCGCGCTGCTGATATTTACCGCAATGCTCGGGCTGGACAATTATAAATTTACCGAAAGCCAACTGATCGCTCCTTTTGCACCAGCCGAAGGGGAGACAGTTTACTGGAAGCAGGAGGCGGCGACCTTTCACCAGGCGCACCTCAAGATTGCGGCGGAAGAAACAGGTCTCCTTACCGAGACAATGAGATCTACCTTCGCAGCAGAAAAAAAGCTAAAGGAAACCTACAGTATTGCCCAGGCACGAGTAAAAGAATTTTACGAAACAGAAGGTTTACCACAAGACGTTGATGAGGAGGGTAACCCTAAGACTAACGAAGACGGAACACCCGTCACGGCACAGATATGGCAGGTGGAGCTGCCTTCCTGGAAGCTAGAGAGCGAACGAACGGGCTGGATAAAAAATGCTGCCACCGGCCCCGTAAGCGATAATCCCTGGCTGTTTTTTTTGCTGACTTTCGGGTTGGGTGCACTGGGTGGTTTACTTTACATCATCCCGAAATTTACGGCGAAGCCGGGCATCAAAAACGATCACATTTTTCATAACCCACTCACCCGGGGGCTCGACCTCAGCTGGCGCTCGCTGTTCCTTACGTTTACCACCGTCGGCATCCTGGTCTACGGGTTTTATTACATGGACGATAAGTTGTTCTGGCCCGCAGTAACGGGCGTAATCGCCTTAGTAATCATCGCCTTGGTACTGTTCGCCCACAACAGCTTCGGGCGCGATGCGCGGGACGCAGGCCCCGAGGGCCTGAGCGGTTGGCTTGGCATTCTGGCGGGGACCTACTTCATCGGGTTTTACGTGCTGCTGTACTGGGCCAGCCACCACATTGTCGCCTGGGTGGCGATGGTGAGTCCGCTAAGCGAAGGAGTTTATCAGTTTTTCAGCGGTAAAGAAAGTGGCGGCGAAGCCAGCCAGTGGTTCCTCTACGGCCTGATGTACACTACGATCATGATTGTAATGGGTATAAGAATGATCTCGAAATACCGCCACAATAAATACCAGATCATCCGGACGATCTCCGTGATGTTCTTCCAGTTGGCTTTCGCTTTCATGATTCCCGAGATCCTGGTGGCGCTCAACAAGCCCTGGTACGACTTCAAAAACATCTGGCCGCTCGACTACGATTTTTTCTTCAGCTGGTCTATCGACGGGTTCCTGAATACCCCAGGTTCTCTCGGGCTATTCATGCTTGGCTGGGGGATCTTCCTGATTATTGTTGGCGTCCCGCTGATGGTCCACCTGGTGGGCAAGCGCTGGTACTGTAGCTGGGTGTGTGGCTGCGGCGGCCTGGCCGAAACCATGGGAGATCCCTGGCGGCAACTCAGCGACAAGAGCCTGCGGGCGTGGAAATTTGAGCGCTACATCATCCACGGCGTCCTGGTGGCCGCCATCGTGATGACGGGCATGACGCTCTACACTTACTTCACCGGAACGGGAGAGTTGTTTGGCATCCAAACGGGCGGTATCCAGAAATGGTACGGTTTCCTGATCGGCGCTGGCTTCGCCGGGGTAGTCGGTACCGGGTTCTACCCATTGATGGGGAACCGGGTTTGGTGCCGGTTCGGGTGCCCACTTGCGGCCTACCTCGGGTTGGTGCAGCGCTTCCAGAGCAGGTTCCGGATCACCACTAACGGCAGCCAGTGCATCAGCTGCGGCAACTGTTCTACCCACTGCGAAATGGGTATTGACGTGCGGCACTACGCGCAACGCGGGCAAGACATTGTTCGGGCCAGCTGTGTCGGCTGTGGGGTTTGTGCGGCGGTTTGCCCACGGGGTGTATTGCGCCTGGAAAACTCCAGTGAAGACGTTGCCACCCGGGCGGAGACCGAGCGGGTGATCCACATTTCTGAGGAGGGAGGTGTTTCCCTGATGGGGTAAGTGAATGGGAGAATGGCTACCGCTGCCACCACTTACTGCGCTGCGCTTGTTCGCCGGGTGAGCGTAGCGAACGGTGCATGCGATTGCCATTCTCCCATTCCGCGATTCTCTTATTCACTCCTTCTCCAGAGGGCGGGGCCGCAGGTGCATGCGAAAGTAAAAAGAGCAAGGAGGCAACACGTTGAATCATTGCCCTTTAACCATTATATTGCATCCTGCGTGCGCGCCGCAAAACAAAAGAATTAACTACTGATCCGATATACATAGATGAATAGTTAAAACGTTAACAGGAAAGAAACCTAGCCTAACCCTGCTTTACTTCATATTTCAGGCTCGTGTTTAATGAACTGTCTCTCCCGTTATTTTCTTTGGCTATTCCTGTTGATTAGCCTTTCACTTAGTTCTGATCTTTATGCCCAACAGCAATCCGGTTGGGCCCTTGACCCTCATGCGGGGCTGTCCGCTGCTTTCCTGCAACCTGCCGCGACGGCAGCTACGCCTTACTCCTGGGATTTGAATTTTGGGAGCTTCAGTGGTGAAATCAGTAATAACTACATCTTTCTGCGCAATACTGCCGGTCTTGCTTTTCTCAGAGAAGCGAGGACGAGCAACGGTATTGATCTTAACGATAACGAGCTTTCCTTCTTGCTAAATGGTACCCGATACAACTATGACTTCCCCCGAGATAATAAGCGGGCTTTTGCGCGTATAGCTACCGAGCTTACCGGCCCATCCTTCTCCGTGCAAGTAGGGCAATATACCCGGATCGGTGCCTTCACTCGTTTGCGTGGCCAAGGAAGCACCAGAGGGCTGGACCCAGATCTTAACTACTACCCATACAACGAGGTGCCAAATGGAGTGGATATCCCGGTCGATGAAGCCTATGCTGCGGGTGCCGTTTGGGGGGAGGTCGGGCTACACTTGTCCAGAGCGTTTCTTTCAGGAAACGATGGGGAGATTCGTTTTGGCGTGAGCCCGCGCTATTTACTGCCGCTGGTGGGTGCTTCAGGATACAACCCGGGAGGCGGGGCTTTAAGACAGGTTGGCGAAGACAGCGTTGTGGTGATTAATCCGGCCACAGAGCTGGGACTCAGCAATGCTTTTACTAATGAAAATTCTGAGTTAGGGGTGTCTGGGGCAGGCTATGCAATTGATCTGGGCATGCAATACGCCTGGGGAGAAACAGACGGCCCGGGCTATCGCTATACTGTAGGGGTGTCTCTGCTGGATGTGGGCGTTCTCAACTTTAACCGCGACGCGCAACGTCACCGGTTTGCTGATACGGGGGAAACACTTCTGGTAGGCGACGACTATCAGTTTTCGGGCATAGATAGTGTGAACTACGTCTTGTCAACATTAAGCCAGCAGGTAAACGGAACGCCAGACTCCCAGGTAGGCGACGAGTTTAACGTTGGGCTGCCAACGGCCATAAGTGTTCAATTTAGCTACCGCCCCCTGGAGGCCGTGCAGTTTTCTGCCAGCTATCGGGGAGATGTGCCATTGGGGCTTCGCAAGCTGAGTAGGGGGGAGGAGCTGGCTACTGCGGTACATTACAGCCGCTGGTGGTTTGGTGCCGGGCTGACGGCAGGGATCTACGACTGGCGGGAATTTAACGTGGGCCTTCAGGCGCGTCTGGGCCCCGTTTATCTCGGAACGGACCGTCTATTCGGCTCCCTGCTCAAAACGCAGAAACTGGACGGTGGCAGCTTCTACCTCGGACTGCGAATCCACGATTTTGCACCGGGGCAGAAAGGTAAATCTGGTGGCCGGAATCGCGGTAGACGGAACGGCGGGCAGCGGGTAAAGTGCTATGAATTTTAGCGTTAGCACACCGGGGAATTCTTCCTTTCGGCTTTCCAATAGGTACCCCAGACGGGCCTCGAACCCATAAACAATAGATTTTAAGCCTATTGGCGTTTCCTCTTAGCCTACCGGGGCGGTAGTACGGGCGGAGGGATTTGAACCCCCATACCTTGGTTTCTAAAACCAAGTGCGTTGCCAGTTAGCATACGCCCGCTTTTGTCAGTGTGACGGGAATCGAACCCGCAAGCTTTCGCACCAGAGTCACAACCCGGCGAAGGAACCAACACCTTCATCACACTTGATATCCTACGGAGTGACGGTATAAATTGCGTGGCGTTGAGCGCCAGCAAACACTACCAACCGTAAGTCAACAGTATTCCAAACCTTTACGGTTTGGGCACAAAACAAAAAGCCCCGCTAAGAATATTATCCTGGCGGGGCTTTCTAAAGTCACGATTTCACGTACTAAGGAATCCACCGCCTGGAAGGGCAGAGCGAAGAACTAAGTAAATGACAAGTATTCGTATTCATTATTAAGCCCGTTGTTGCAGGAGTGGTGGCAAATCCACGACTTCCGGCTTATGAGACGGGTTTGTTGCTGGTGCAACATTCCCGTACCCGTATCATGTCACAGGGTGCGGAGGAAGTTGCGGAAGGCGTACTTTTTTGGTGGCCGGATAGCTACCGGGGTAGAAGGAAAGGACCTAAAAAAGAATTCGTTTAAAAATCACATCTACCCGCCGGTTGCTAAGTTTTCCCTCCCAGGTTTCATTGTTGAAACTCGGCGCATCCTCACCCAGGGGCAGCATGTCGATGAGTTCTTCGGGGATGGGGTAGCTAAGTAGCAGCGCTTTTACGGCCCTGGCCCGAAAATCTGACAGCCGGAGATTGTAGGCACGGTTGCCGATGTCGTCGGTGTGGCCCTGCACTTCTACTTCGTAGCCCTCCAGGTCACCCAGGCCATCCAGGAAGTCTTTCAGTTTAGCGGCCTGCTCCCCGTCGATGTAATAACTACCACCGCCAAAAAAGATGGAAATGATGTGGTCTTGATCGGCGGGGGAGGTGGTTGGCTGGGCCTGTATTGTTCCCGTAAGGAAGGTCATTAGCAGTAGGGGGAGCAGGTGTTTCATGGTAATGGATTTGACCGCTCCGAAATAGAGCTTATCGGGAAATACTTTGGCCATCCAGTATTTTCCGATAACCACTCAACGTAGAAAACCTTTTAGGGTTTGAACGTAAACTGTTAATCCGGTGATTACCAGTGGGTTTGCGGCTGTTTCGGAGGCAATGGTGCCTTGCTATTCCTTGCACCTGCGGCCGCGCCTGAAGCACCTTCTACTCTTTTTGCTTCCGACCAATTTTTATTAACTCCGCACTGAATTTCTTAGGCTCGTCACCAGGAATCTCATGGGTGGATTCATAGAACCAAATCAGCTCTTTTTCTTGTGCCTCCAGTATCTTGAAATATGCTTCACTGACGGCGTGGTTTGCAACATAATCCCGCCTACTTAGAAAGAAGTAAACGGGGCACGCTAATTGAGGTGCCGTCATTTTGTAATCGACTAAAGAAGCCCGTTGGAATAGCATAAACCAGGTTTTGGACCATTTTTCGAATAGAAGTCGGACGGCTTCGCCTTTATAAGGCTTGCCGTCAATAATAGCACTTGTCCACTTTCGCTGGTAGTATAATTCCTCCCAAGAGGTAAAAGGAATATTGACCTGCTTAACTTCCTCAAGGGCTACCGGATTGTTCTTTGCCTTGTCTTTTAGGAGCTCCAATGTGCGTCGCTCACTCTCATAGTTATGGATCATACTACTTACGGATATATAAGCATGTAGGTTTTCGGGATGGTCGTGCGCGTATCGTAAACCGAGAAAACCACCCCAGGAAAAGCCAGCTAGGAAGATTTTATCCCGGGAAAAGCGTTTACGGAGATAGTCAACTACTTCGTAGGTGTCCTGGTGAAAAAGGTCAAGTGTCAGGGCATTTGAATTAGGGCTGAAATGCTGCGTCAGCCCACTCGCGCGTTGATCCCATTGCACCACGATGAAGTCTTTACGAAGGAGTTTTACAAACTTCTTCGCGTAAGGACGGGAGGGGAAACCCGGACCGCCGTGCAGGAATAACAATACGGGTTTCGTATTGTCCTTCCCGTCAGCGACGATCCATTGCTTGATGCCGTTGATGGGGACGGCGTCTTTAGTTTTTATGCTATTCTGTGCATGTACTACAGTGTGGCAGCTTATCAGGAAAAGCAATACGTGTAAGGCCGGTCGGTAGTTCATATCGAATTGAAAGAGGTTGTTTGCATCGTCTAATCTACCCGGCTTACCGCGTTTCAACACCGTGTAGTCCTTGCTTTAGTAAAACATTAAAGGTGTTTCGCTGAGATTAGGGCGCGGCCGCAGCAGGTGCAGGGAGGATGGAAAGCGCAGGGCAACTAAAACGTAACCCTAAGCAGCTGATGCGTACTGCGGAAACCATTCTTCTGGATCGACTGGGTCGAGCCAATATTGTCTTTTTCACAGGAGCAAATTGGTGCACGCGCCCACTCGTGGGCAACGGCCTTCGCTTTGCCGAGCAGGAATGCACCGTAACCCTGTCTTCGGAAGTCGGGGGAAACGACCATGCCAAGGTCCGCAATGGTATCGTTGCTGGTACTCTTCCGTACCTCGCAAGCGCCGATGATAGTGTCTTGCTGTTGCAGGAAAAAGACTTCACCACGTTGAACGTGGTTGCCAAGGTAGCCGCGTAACCAGGATTCGGGCGCGCCAATGCTTTGGTGATAAAAGCCGACCAACCGATCAAGGTCTGCCTCTTTGGCCGGCATAAAGTCGCCCGCTTTTTCTTCAACCACAACCTGAACCTGATCGGTAAACAGGTAAGTATCCACTTCTACCGATTGCATCAACTCCAGCGCTGCAGATAAAAATATCGGGTTATTGGTGCCCACGATTCCTTTGGTTATGGCCTCACGCTTAATGAATCCTCGTAATGTTTCCACCGCTACGTGCCGCCATTTCGGAGACAAATAGAACTGGATAAGGCCATGTTCTTCGCTGACGCATGCGTAACCAATTAACTGATCGTTGGCCGTGAAGGTCCAGTGTTCGGCGGTGTCGCGGAATGTTTCCCACATACCGTCCTGGGGGCCGGTTAAGCTTTCCTGCCAATGTTCTCGGAACTTGGATAACGATTTCGGGTCGGCTACTTTGGAAGTAATGTTGGTTAGCATGGCATTCGTTTGGTAATCTCCTTTTTTGAGTAAAATATTCATGGAAGGTAACTTCTTAAATTTCGGTTATAGTTGCGTAACCGATTGATTTATGGCGTTTCGATGATCTCCCCTGCTTTTGAAAGCCTGGCGTCGCATCCTGCGGCCGCGCCCAATAACAACAACCAGCCCGATAATATCTAACGTTTACCTACGTGCCAGACAGGTATTACGGCCCCTTCATTGATCTGGCCGTGATAACCATCGAGTATAATACTAATACTCGGAACCGGTCAGGTGTAATTAACCCTCTTTGCCCGCCACCAATACCTTAGCAGGGAAAGCAATAGGATGCTTTATCGATTGCCTCGAGGACATGAAACCCCGCCAACTGCAGTAAAATGCTGAGTTCTGCTTCGGTAAAGGATCGTAACTGCCAAGTAACGACATAAACCATTTGGCGGGCCCGCAGGTGCAAGGGGACAGTTTAAGGAGCCGTTAGTGGTTTGAAAAGCCATTGATAAATCAATGCACTATCGGCCATTATCTATAAAATAGACCCTGGAAGGGTTAAGATCATAATTGCCCTGGGTGAAAGGCCACTCAATGGGCTTTTACTCAAGGTTGATGGAGGTGCCTATATAGTTGCGGTGCACGGCGCCGCCAGCTTGTCAGCCCACTCCAAATCCAGTGTTTTGGCGTGCCGCCTAACCCGGGCCAATCAAAATTCGATCCCTCCGGTATTTTTACAGGAAAGATGTGTAGACATCGTTGGCGTGATAGTCCGAACCCTCACTATTCCCTACCTTAGCCCCATGCCAGACACGCCAACAAAAAAACTCTTCCTCCTAGACGGTCACGCCCTGGTGTACCGTGCTCATTTTGCTTTCATTAACCGGCCGATGGTCAACTCTAAGGGGATTAACACCTCGGCGATGTTCGGCTTCACGCGCACGCTGTGGGACCTGATGAAAAAGCAGAACCCCACCCACCTGGCGGTGGTCTTCGATCCCAGCGGACCGACCTTCCGCAACGAAATTGCGGCAGATTACAAAGCCAACCGGGAAGAAACACCAGAAGACATCAACGTAGCCTTCCCATATGTACGGCAAATCCTCCAGGGGTTTAACATCCCGATCATCATTAAGGACAACTACGAGGCGGACGACGTGATCGGCACCCTGGCCAAGCAGGCCGCCCGCGAGGGCTATGAGGTGTACATGGTGACGCCAGATAAGGATTACGGTCAGCTGGTAGAAGAAAATATCTACATGTATAAACCCAGCCGGATGGGTAACGGCATCGACATCCTCGGCGTGCCGGAGATTCTGGAGAAGTGGGGCATCAGCCATCCCGATCAGGTGATCGACATGCTGGGCCTGATGGGCGATAAGGTAGACAACATCCCCGGTGTACCCGGCATCGGACCGAAGACGGCCGAAAAGATGATCAAAGAGTTCGGCAGCATCGAAAACCTACTGGAAAACACCGACAAGATCAAGGGAAAGAACCAGGAACGTTTGCGGGAGTTCCGGGAGCAGGCACTGCAGAGTAAGGTGCTGGCGACCATTGAAGTCAACGTGCCTGGTGTCCAGTTCCACGCAGAAGCTTATAAAATCGAGAATTTTGACCGGGAGCATCTGACGGATGTTTTCCGCGATCTGGAGTTCCGTAGTCTTGCCAGCGAGGTACTGGGGGTGAAGGAAGATGCCGAGCCTCAGGCTGGTGCCCAGGGTAGCCTCTTTGCTCCCGCTGCCTCCCCTGCACCTGCGGCCGCGCCCAAAAAAGGTAGTCGATTCGCCAAACCTGCCGCGCACGCCATTGCCGACCACCACATTGGCAACACCGAACAGGCCTACCACAAGGCAGAAACGCCGGAAGAACGCGCAGCGCTCATCGCGCAGCTAAAAGAACAAACGCTCTATGCTTTCGATACCGAAACGACCAGCGTAGACGCCACTTCTGCAGAACTCGTCGGCCTCTCCTTTAGCTGGAAAGCCGGAGAAGCATACTACGTCCCCGTGCCCGCCGATCGCGCCGAAGCAGAAGCGATCGTGGCAGAGTTCGCCCCGGTACTGGCCGATGAAAAAACGCAAAAAGTAGGCCAGAATATTAAATACGACCTGACCATGCTGGAGCGCTACGGCGCTCCCGTGAAGGGTCGCTTGCTGGACACCATGGTGATGCATTATCTGCTGCACCCCGATAAGCGGCACAAAATGGACCTGCTGAGTGAGACGTACCTGAACTACAAGCCGGTGCCCATCGAATCGCTGATCGGCAAAGGGAAAAAGCAGTTGACGATGCGGCAGATCGCCGTCGATAAAGTAGTCGACTACGCCTGCGAAGACGCCGACATCACCCTGCGGCTGTACCACGCCCTATGGCCAGAATTGGAAGAGGAAGAACTGGTGGAGCTCTACGAAACCATCGAAGCGCCGCTGATTCCAGTGCTGAAAAACATCGAATTGGCTGGCGTAAACCTCGACGTACCTTTCCTGGAAAACTACAGCCGGGTGCTGAGTGCCGAGATTGAAGGCCTCAAACATGAGATTTACGACGAAGCCGGTTCGCCCTTCAACATCGCCTCCCCGAAGCAGATCGGAGAGATTTTGTTTGGCCGGATGGAACTGCCGTATAAAGGCAAAAAGACGGCCACAGGGCAGTTTAAAACGGACGAATCCACCTTGCTGGAGCTGGCGGGCGAAGCATCCATCGTGAAGAAAATTCTTCGTTACCGAAGCCTGTCGAAGCTACTTAGTACCTACGTCGACGCGCTGCCAAGCCTGGTAAATAAGGAGACGAACCGGGTGCATTCAAGCTTCAACCAAACAGTGGCGGCCACCGGCCGCCTCAGCAGCGCCAACCCGAACCTCCAAAACATTCCCGTGCGGACGCCACAGGGAGCGGAAATCCGCAAAGCCTTCATCCCGCGGGATGAAAACCATGTCCTGTTGGCCTCGGATTACAGTCAGATCGAGCTGCGTTTAGTTGCTGCCCTGAGCGGTGACAAAGGCATGGTCGAGGCCTTCCAGCAGGGCCGGGACATCCACACCGCCACGGCTGCTCTGGTCTTCGACGTTCCCTTCGAGGACGTCACCCGCGACCAGCGGAACCAGGCAAAAACCATCAACTTCGCCATTCTCTACGGCGCTGGCGCTACCCGCCTGATGCAGCAACTGGAGATCACCCGAAAGGAAGCCTCCCAGCTGATCAAAAACTACTACGAACGCTTCCCCGGCCTGAAAGAATTCATGGCCACCAGCGTGGAGACGGCCCGCGAAGAAGGCTATGCCATGACCCTGCTGGGCCGTAAGCGCGGCTTGCGCGACATCAACTCCAAGAGCGGCCTTACCCGCTCGATCGCCGAGCGAATGGCGATGAATACTCCGATCCAGGGTACGGCTGCTGATATGATCAAGGTGGCCATGATCCGCATTGACAAAGCGCTCCGCGATGGCAACTTCAAAACTAAGATGATCATGCAGGTGCACGATGAACTGGTCTTCGATACCCCGAAAGACGAGGTGGACCGTATCATCCCCCTAATCGAAGAACTGATGCGGGAGGCGATTCCTGACTTGGCGGTGCCGATTGTGGTGGAGACTGGGCGGGGGGATAATTGGCTGGAGGCACATTAGTAGCGGCGGAGCCGCTACTTCTCCATCTCCGAATACAACTGCCCCGCATTGTAAGCCTTCAGCACATGCCGTACCGTTCCCGTAAGGTTGGGCGGAAGTTCTTTCAGGGGCCACCATTCCACGTTCTCAAATTTCTCTAATTCCCTGCTTTCGGGGGAGCCTTTATAGTGGTAGGCCCGGAAATAGAGCACGATGCGATGTTCGCTCTTGGAGCGTTTGTGGAGGACGTGGACCAGCTCGAGGTCTTTTTTGTCCAAACGGATACCAGCCTCTTCCCAGCTTTCACGTATGAGGGTCCGGGCAGCATACTCTCTTCGCTCGATGGTGCCACCTACAAGGGAGTAATTGCCACCGTTAGGCTTAGTTTGCTTAAGGAGTAAGAGCCGTCCATGGCTTTGCAAAATGAGACGAGCTTTGAGGGATACGGCGAATTTTGCCATTAAAAAAAAGGTAAATCTTGGGGTGAAACCGTGGGTGCCAGTCGAAATGGTTACTTTTGCGTAGTTAATGAACCAACCCTTCTTAAGCGGGTAAGTTCTCTCCGGTACGATAATACGTTACGGGGGGGCAAAATAGGACGAATCGCTTATATTGGGGCGACTACAGTGAATTAACCTTCATCTGAGGGGAAACCCGGACGAACTGAATTGACGGGAAATACAAACAGAAACATCACTTATGCTTCACGAAAGCGTCCTGCAAACCATCGGGAATACGCCTCTGATTAGCCTGGACCGAATTTGCGGCGACCGCATACCGGCGAAGGTCTACGGAAAGGTAGAATCCTTTAATCCTGGGCAGTCGGCCAAAGACCGCGCTGCACTTTACATGATTGAGCAGGCGGAGAAAAAAGGCCGAATAAAACCAGGGGCTACCCTGATTGAGGCGACCAGCGGAAACACCGGCTTCAGCATCGCCATGATTGCGGCGGTTAAAGGCTACAAGTGCATTCTTACCCTTTCCGATAAGGCGGGGCCGGAAAAGCGCGCCTTGATGACGGCCCTCGGGGCCAAAATCGTGCTGTGTCCTAAAGATGCTGCTCCGGAAGATCCTGAATCTTATTACTCCCAGGCGGAACACCTGGCGGCGACCATTCCCAACAGTTTCTACCTGCGGCAAAACTGGAACCTCGACAACAGTGGAGCCCATTACCACAGCACCGGGCCGGAAATCTGGGATTCAACGGAAGGAAAGGTAACGCACTACGTATGTTGTGCCGGAACGGGAGGCACCCTCTCGGGTACCGCCCGGTACCTCAAGGAGAAAAACCCAAACGTTACCATCATTGGCGTTGACGCCTATGGTTCGGTCCTGAAAAAATACTGGCAAACCGGTGTTTTCGATGCCAATGAGATCTTCAGCTGGAAAGTAGAAGGCTTAGGCAAAACGATTATTCCTGATAATGTAGCGTTTGATCTGATCGACGAATTCATTAAAGTGGGCGACCGCGCAGCTGCGCTGCGCGTTCGGGAACTGGCGATTCGGGAAGGCATGCTGCTGGGCTACAGCAGTGGCGCAGCCCTGGAAGCCGTTTTTGCCATACGAAAGCAACTTACCAAAGATGACGTCGTCGTTGTTCTGTTCCCCGATCACGGAAGTCGTTACCTCGGTAAAGTCTTTAACGATGATTGGATGAAGGAACAAGGCTACTTACGGCCAAACGGGGAGCCTGCTTCCTACAGTGTCAAACACCTGCAGCGCATGTACCGCGTGTACAAGCGCATGTATGGTCGTAAAATTAAAGAGACGCTCAAACTGACCTCAGTCTGATAGCGTTTATGTATAAGCATACCCTCACATAATTGGCATGGCCAATTATTCGTCCAAAAACGTGCCGTATGAAAAATAGTACCACGAAATTCAAATCTAACGGTGAGGCACCGCCCATGTTCGAGAATAAGCTGCTCAACCGGCTTAGTCAAACACACATCGCCACGCCCATCATTATCTTCTTCGTTTACGCAACCGGTCTGCTTTGGTATACGGCCGCTAAAACGGATATTGGCTTTTGGACCGTCGTTGGCCTCTTTTTTGCCGGCACCCTTGCCTTCACTTTCATGGAGTACGTGGTGCATCGTTGGGTCTACCACCCACCTCACGGCGCCAGTGATAAGTACAAGGAGGTGACCTACAATATGCACGGGTTTCACCACGATTATCCGAAGGACAAGCGTCGGTTGGCCATGCCGCCCGTACTGGCAGTGATCATTTCTACCACCCTGCTTTTCCTCTTCAAACTGATCATTCAGGAGTATGCCTTTGCTTACCTGGCAGGATTTGTAGTAGGCTACGCCATGTACCTGGTGGTACACTACACCGTCCACATGTACCCACCGCCAAAGAATTTTCTCAAAGCGCTGTGGGTCAACCACGCCCTGCATCACTACAGTAAGGACGAGGTGCTTTATGGCGTTTCACAGCCTCTGTGGGACTACGTTTTCCGTACCATGCCTAAGAGCGACCGGGACCGTAAGAAAGCGGTGGAGATTGTGCGGTAGCATGCCATGTAAGGGAGTGCCCACGTGCGTTTTTTCCGGAGTTGAAGATGTCCTCCCCTGCATGTTTATTGGCAGGGCGGGGTCGCAGGTGCAGTGAAATGGTTACCGGGCAGGGAGCTAGAGATTGCTGTGCTTTGCAGACGATGCTGGATTAAGCAACTGCGTCGCGAATCATTCTAAAGCAATCGAGACGCGCATTCGCTCAACCCCTGCATCAGGGAGCTGTCACAGCCACATCACTAAAAAACAACCATTCAATAGCCTTGGGGAATTCCTGTCCCCAACGGGCTTCGTTGTGTTGTCCATGTGGGTCAACCTCCAGCCGGAACACCACTTTGTCGGATTCACTTTGCTTCGTCAGTCCTTTTTGTAGGCGGTGCAAATTCGGGACCATCGTCTTGCTTTCGGCTTCTCCGCCGTAGAGGTAAATTCTCCCCCTGAATTTGTGCGTTACCTTGGTGAGGTGGAAAGGTATTTCCGGCGTGACCCAGAGAGATGGGCTGAAAATCATCAGCCGGTCGTAAACCTGTGGATAAAGAATACCGGCGTAAATACTGATCAGTCCGCCCAAAGAACTGCCACCGATGCCAGTATGCTCCGGGCCGGGGAGGGTACGGAAATGATCGTCGATGTAAGGTTTCAGGGTTTTGGCCAGGAACCGGGAGTAGTCGCTACCGTCCCCCCGGCCAAGTTTTGTTTTAAACGTAGGGGTGAACTCACTGACCCGCTGCGCATCGGCGTGGTCAATGGCCACAATGATGATGTCACCCTGACCCCGGCCAGCCATGCTGGCCAGCTGTTTGTCTACGCCCCAGCTGCCGTAAGGAGCGTTGTCATCGAATAGGTTCTGACCGTCCTGAAGATACAGTACGGGGTAGTGCCGGTCAGATTCGTAGTAATTATGGGGCAGCAAAGCTGCCACCCGCCGCGTACGAATGAGCTGAGGAATCTCGAACTCCTCGTTGATTACCACGATTTTTGGCAATAACTCCGGACGGTAATGTAGCCCGGCATTCGCCCAGTTGCTCACACGGTCTGGCGTTGACCAATCATCGGCAACGTGACGACCATGGTTCATCGCACTTTCATTAAACCGGCCGAGTTCAACCCCTTCCCAGCCACCCCGGGTATACTTGTATTCGATGTGCGATATGTCATCGGGGAAATCGAAAGTGTACTCATATTGGTTGGGTAAATCGGATGAGGCCATCTGATACCGTTCGTCTCCTGCCGACCATTCGTTGAACGAGCCTGCCACGTAGATTGGGCGATCGTCGTCTGAATCCGTGATTAATTTCAATGTTTTCTTAGGCATACGGAGAGGTGGGGAATTACTGGCAGCAAAACTAACAAGGTTTGCTAATTCAACGTACCTACCTTCCTTGCTTTCTCAAAACCATTTTTGCACCCGCGATCGCGCCTTTTTCAGAAACTGGCTTCTGGTTCCTGGATTCTACTCTTTATCCCCTAACTTTCGATAAAAAAAAGTCCCTAATTTTGTAACAGACATTCATCCCTACACATAAACCAGCGATGCCGGAGTTTTTCTCCGGGTTGTTTATCCCTTCATCGCTCTCAATAACACATTATGAAACATCAGATTCTTCTGGGCTTTGCCCTGTTTGCCGCCGTCCTGCTTTGGCCAGGTTGTGACGACGAAGTCGTGCCACCGTCGTGCAGTCTAAACGTACCCACAGTTCCTTTCAGTGACGGTAGTTGCGAACCTGTTCCTTTATACCTTAATGACCTTGCCAATAATCAGGAAGGTTCCTTTCCTACGTTACCCATCGACTGTGTCCCCGGAACCAAGAGCCGCATCGTTCGCCTGAATCCCTCTTCCGACGGAGAATTATTCCTGCACCTGTACGTTGGTATTCCTGCCGAAATTACTTACCAGGTCTTTGGTGCAGATTGTGAGGAAAACATCTCGGCACTAACCAGTTGTCTCACCAGCAAAGCGATTGCAATTTCTGAGCCAATCAACGACGGGAGTGACTTTGAAGACGTCTACGTTTACATTAGCTACGAATTGTTTACCACACCTCGTTACGATAATTATACGCTTGCTCCCAGTAACTTTATTGCCGTTGCGTCTTACGATAATCTGCCCGAGCCTCCACCAAATAGGCCGGGTATTAGCTATAACCGTGGCGGAGAAGGTCCCGAATTTATTGATTTTAGCTGCGACGACAGATTCTTCCAGCGCCTCATTATAACCGCTTGTAATTCTGCTGCAGATGTACGCAATTGGGGCGAAGAACTTGGCCTGCCCCTCAGTGAAGAATGTGTAGGAGACGGTGCCACCGTACTTGCACTTGATGTGCCGGCAGGCATGAATCCCAATGCCATTGGCGGAGAAGGCGCCCTCGGAGGTGCAGACAAGCCACTGACGAACCCCCGCCGACCAAAGCAGGATTCTACCGACTTTATTGTGGAGCCAGACTACGCCATTACGGTATCTTCGTTTGGTAACGGCTTGTACCAGTCTGATGAAGACTGCTCGTCTAACGGCCAGTTTGGTATTGAAGACCTCTGTTTTAAACCTTCACCAGAAGTCTTTGAATGCCTCCGTTTTGAGCCAGGAAAAGGAAGTACCCAAAGTGGAGGAGATGTGGTAATGGTAACCATGATCGACAGCGGGGTAGCAACGGAAAGCGTTTGGTCCAGTCTTTGGGCACAGTACCTGTACCGTAACGGGCCGGAAAACAAATTCCTGGTCAATGGGTCTCTTGGCTATGACTTTATCCGGGGCGATTCCACGCCCGATGATGAAATTGGTCATGGTACGGCTACCGGCGGTACGGTTATCGGTGGCTACAATGGGGAGGCGCCACTTACGGTCGTGCACAATAAGATATTTGGTAGTCAGAACCTGGCAACATATTACGGTGCCCTGCTGGCAATTAATAGTGCCATCGATACCGAAAGTGACATCATTAATATGAGTTGGGGTATCATCCAGGACAACCCTCCAATTGCCCTTGAATGTGCGATGCGTCGGGCCGATAGCAAGGGGATTATTGTGATCACTTCAGCAGGCAACGAGAACGCACCGCTTGATATGATACCGCAATGGCCTGCAGCCTTCAGTGAAGCTTCCTATAAACTGGATAATATGCTTACGGTTGGTTCAATGACTTACCCGGATTTCGACATCTCTGAAGATCCGGTTAAAACGTTCTTCTCCAGCTTTAGTAGTAACCTGGTGGATGTATCGGCTTACCTGACTTCTGCCTCTCCCGACCGCAATGGAGCCTCACAAGACGAGGTCGTCTTCATCGCCGGGACTTCAATCTCCGCACCAATGGTGACCCGCAGTGTAGCTGGTTTCGTCGGTGCCAACAATAATGGGGATCTTGAGGATTGGCGCGGGGCGTTTCTGAGAAGGTCGATCCCATTGCGGGATAACAATCAGGTAGTTGACGGAAACTATTTGCCAATTTGTGCCGAATTCGAATAGTAAATAATAGGCCACTATTGACTGTGGCAGTCCCAGCTAAAGTTGGCTGCTACCGCTAAAACCATATTAAACAGACTTGCCGAACCAGTAACGTTACTGGTTCGGCAAGCTGTTTTTTGGGTGGGTTGTTTTATTACCTAACCTGGATTCTGGCCAATGTCAACCCGAGAGGAGTCGTCAGACAAAATTTTGTCCGCCTTCGGCAGGCCAAAAGGATTTGTCGGACGGCCGAACCACCCCTTCGACGGATCGTGGGCACCTCAATAATTTGACAACCCGAGACCTCGACCTTAATACTCCCCCATTGCAAAGTCCACTTTCCGGTCCATCCACCTACCGTTAGTGAAGTCAGGGAAGGTCTGCAATGTTCCGCCCTGGGCTACGCTTTGTTCCGACAGTGGCGTAATGGCCAGCCAGGTAGCAGCGTCGTATACGTCAATTGGTGCAGTGGCATTGGCTTTGGCTGCTTCGACGAAGGCGTTGACGAGGAAAAAATCCATCCCGCCGTGGCCCGCGCCCACGGCACGGTCAGCCATCTTCTGCCAGAGCGGGTGGTCGTACTTCTCGAAGTAGTTCTCCGTCTTTTCCCAGCGGTGCGCTTCACTGACACCTTCGATGTGCAGGGAACTATTGACGTCCATCCACAGCCCCTTGGTGCCCTGTACCCGAAAGCCCAGGCTGTATGGCCGGGGGAGGTTAGTATCGTGGTGTAGCACCACGGTTTCACCGTTGGCGGTGGAAAGCATGGTCGTAACCTTGTCACCGAGTTTAAATTCAACTTTTGCGTTCGGGTGGCCGGGACCACCCTGCGGGTGATTGACGACGTACTCGTGCAGGCCCCGGGCTTTGGAGGCCATGGAAGTTAGTCCTACGAATCGGTTCCCCCGGTTGATGTTGATGTAATTAGCTACCGGCCCCACGCCGTGTGTAGGGTACAGGTCTCCGTTCCGGTGAACGGAATGGGCGGTGCGCCAGCGGGCTTCATGAAAGGCCTTGGGGCCGAACTCTACCCCGCCGCCATAGGGCTGCTTTCCATCGTTGAACTTTACGTTGCGCAGGTCGTGCTGGTACCCACCTTCCAGGTGAAGGAGTTCACCGAACATGCCCTGACGGACCATGTTGAGCACCGCCATTACGTCGCGCCTGTAACAGACGTTCTCCAGGAAGAAGAGGTGGCTGCCCGTAGCTTCATGGGTACGCACGAGCTCCCAGCATTCGTCGATGGAGAAGGCGCCACATACTTCTGTTCCTACATATAAACCAGCTTGCATTGCAGCCACGGCCATGGGGGTGTGCCAACGCCAGGGACTGGCAATGATCACGGCATCGAGGTCTTCCTTTTCGAGGAGGTTTAGGTAATCTTTCGGGCCGTTAGCATAGAATGTTGGTAAGGGCTTATTCTGCTTCTCGAAAATTGCTTTGGTCCGGCGTACCATCTCCGGATCAATGTCGGCAATTGCGGTAACCACACAATCGTCCCGCCGTACCATCAGGTCAATGTGTGATTGGCCGCGCAGCCCGGAGCCAAGTACCGCAATATTTATCTTGCTTTTCACCGGCGTGTTTTTTTGGGCGCGGAGCGCAGGTGCTGTGGACAGGACCGCAGGAGCGGCAAGGGACGTTTGAAGGAATTGTCTTCGGCGCATGTTGGGTGGTTTTTGTGCTGGTTAAGGTACAAGATTGGAAGGAATTGATTGGTGAGCCTGAACTATTCGGCTCCGGAGGTAGTAACTTACCCCGGAAATATCCATTAATCCAAAATCAACCTCGAACTGCGCTCCCTCTCCGATATATTGGAAAAACTTGGCCTTAAATCCGTTGGGTTGAATCTGCAGACAGCGGTTGTGCTGGTGTTGGGGAGTACCTTGCTGGAAACCATCGGCCTGATCCTTATTGAGAATTATTCATTCATCGATGCGTTTTACATGTCGGTGATTACTATTTCTACCGTAGGGTTCGGAGAAGTAGAACCGTTGACGCCGACGGGCAGGTTGTTTATTTCCATAATGATCCTCATCAACATCGGGGTGGTGGCTTACGCCCTTGCGGCCTTCTCCTTTTACGTTATCGAGGGGAAACTATTCGAACAAATGGAAAACAGTCGTATGCAGAACCGAGTCAATGCCCTTAGAGACCATACGATCATCTGTGGCTTCGGCCGCTACGGTCGGGAGGTGGTTCGTCATTTGATCCAGCAAAAACAACCCTTTGTCATCATCGAGGAGAACGAAGAGAAGTTCAGTCTCCCCGAATTCGAGGATGAAGATTTGTTATACGTTATTGGCGACGCTACCCGGGATGAAATATTAGTCGAAGCGGGTGTCGCCCAGGCTAACAGCCTGATTACGGCACTAAATGATGATTCAGACAACCTGTTCATCGTGCTATCGGCTAAGGAGCTAAATGCCGGACTGCGCATTGTGAGCCGGGCGCACCAGGCCCGTAGCCGACAAAAACTGCGGAAGGCCGGTGCAAACCACGTCATTATGCCCGAGCAAATTGGTGGTTTCTACATGGCAACACTGATCAGTAAACCCGGAGCGGTGGAATTCTTTAGCTACGTCACGAATGAACTGGATAGCGACATCGGCTTCGAGGAAATTCGTTACGACCAGTTGCCCGATAAACTACGCGGTAAACAGTTGCTTGACCTGGGCTTACGGCTCCACTCTGGCGTCAACGTAATTGGACACCGCCTGACGGGGGGAAAGTATGATGTCAACCCTTCACCGGAAACAATAATGGAGCCCGGCGGTAGTTTCATCGCTGTAGGCAGTCAGCCGCAAATCCTTGCCCTGAGGAAGTACCTGAAGATTACTTAAGCTTTTGGGGCTTCGTTAGCCGATTAGCCACCGGCACACAGCCAAAGAGTTTTGCTACTTTTGCTCTTCAAATGTAGGCCGCCGGCAGGCAGGTGCGACGGGAGGTCATGTTAAACGTAGGAGGCCTTTTGAGCGCTAAAAATCGTCGGGGAGAATCCCTATCGTATTGAATACCCTACCCCGTGGGGGTTCTTGTGACAAGCCTACCATTCTCTCACTAAACTCCATCAAATGATTTCACCACGCCTTCAACGCACCTTACGTTATTGTGCCGTTCTCTTTCTGGTCATCGTCCCGGCCTACTACTTTGTTTATAAGCTGTTATGGGATGATGTATCATCGGGGGAGGCTTTTACTACGAGCCTGATTTATGGTGTGCTTAACGTACTCTTTCTCGGAGCCTTACATTATTACCGGGTCAGTAATCGGGTGGAGGAAGAGGACAAAGGTTAAGTGCCAATCAGACCGAATCTTTGACAAAAAATGAAATCCGGCCCCGCCACGACTTCCGGGCAGACTCGCGTTTACGGTTAAGTAAGAAACGATCGGAGGAACGATCGGGAGCCGGACTTTATCAAAGAAAGCTGTCAGCTTTCCTTCCGCCGAGTATTCAAACCGGTTTTAGATAACTTTAGGGGCTATCTTAAAGCACTGTTAACACGAATTTACCTTGGGAAAGAAGAAAAAATCCGCTGCCCCCGCTGTTAATCCGAATCTCCGCTACCGGCCGGAGCCAAGGCCTCTGTCGGCCATTGACATTTTCTCCCGGTTACAAAGTAAGGACCATCGCCGGGCCCTTGGCCAGACCATTACCTTGCTGGAAAGTGCTCAGCCTGCTGACCGCCAGCTGGCCGATGAGCTCATCGACCTGGCCGAAAAAAATCCACCTCAGCTCCCCACTTTTCGTCTGGGGATAAGCGGGACACCGGGCGTCGGCAAGTCCACCTTTATTGAAAGTTACGGGCTGGAAGTGGCTGGTCAGGGCCATAAGCTTGCCGTATTGGCCATTGACCCCAGCAGTAGCCTAAGCGGGGGGAGCATCCTTGGAGACAAAACCCGGATGGAGGAGCTTACCCGCCATCCTAATGTATTCATTCGCCCGAGCCCATCGGCCGGGCACCTGGGGGGCGTTGGAGCCGCCAGCCGCGCAGCCGTCTTGCTCTGCGAAGCGGCAGGCTACGACTACATCATTGTTGAAACCGTTGGTGTAGGTCAGGCCGAGTGGCAGGTGCACGGCATGACGGATGCCTTCTTGCTCCTGGCCCAGCCAGCGGCTGGTGACGATCTTCAGGGCATCAAACGCGGTATTCTTGAACTGGCGGACCTCATTGCCGTCAATAAAGCCGACCGGTTACCCGATGCCGCAAAACAGACGGCCCTCGAACTCCGAAGGGGGCTCCACCTCGCGCCCGCCCGGCCCGACGACTGGACCGTAAAAATACTGACCATCTCCGCCCTAACCGGCGATGGCCTCCCCGCCATCCGGGAACAATTGGCCGAATACGCCAAAAAAATGACTGCCGCCGGGCTCCTGCAATCCCGCCGTAAAAGCCAGCGTGCCGCATGGCTCCGTGAACGCTGCGAAGCTGATCTGCTACTCGATTTTCGTAGGTTTCTGAACGATCAGACGCGAACAACCGACGGAATACAGCGTATTCTCGACAAACAATCTTCCCTTTCTTCCGCCTCAAACGTTATTTTGGCGGACTTCTATAAAACGAAAACTACACAACCATGAAATCATTTGGTACCCTCGGCATCGTTATCGCCGTGCTCGCAGTACTCCTCATTGCCGGTTGCGGCAGCTACAACGGCTTCGTCGACGGCGAAGAAGACGTTGAACTCAAATGGGCTGACGTACAAACCGAATACCAGCGTCGTTCTGACTTGATCAAAAATCTAGTGGAAACAGTAAAAGGCGCCGCTGAATTCGAGAAAAGTACCCTCGAAGCAGTAACCAACGCCCGGGCCAAGGCCACTTCCATCAACATTGATCCAAGCAATATGACCGCTGAGCAACTGCAGCAGTTCGAGGCAGCGCAGGGGCAGCTTACTACTGGTCTTGGTCGTCTGCTGGCTACAGCAGAAGCTTATCCACAGCTCCAGGCTACCCAGGCTTTCCGTGACCTGCAGGTGCAACTGGAAGGCACTGAGAACCGCATCAGCACCTCCCGTAAGCGTTTCAATGAGCAGGCCACAGAGTTCAATAAATCTGTTCGTCGCTTCCCCGGTACGGTTTTTGCGTCCGTATTTGGATTTAGTGAAAAGCCGCAGTTCGAGGCACAGGCTGGTTCAGCCAATGCCCCTGAAGTAAAGTTTTAATCGCAGATGGTTAAATTTTTCAGCAAAGAGGAGGAAGCTACCATTGTGGCGGCTATCCAGCAGGCCGAACTCGCCACCTCTGGTGAGATTCGGGTACACGTGGAGGTGGGCGCTGACGCGCCTGCCCTTGACGTGGCCAAGCGCATTTTTAACCAACTTGGTATGCACAAGACGGCTGACCGCAACGGGGTACTGATCCTGCTGGAGGTTGACCGACGGGAGTTCGCCATCATCGGTGATGAAGGCATCGACAAATTCGTACCCGCTGATTTCTGGGAGAGCGAACGCGATCTCATGCAGGGCCATTTCCGAAAAGGCGAATTCGCCCGTGGCATCGAACTGGTCATCCAACAGATTGGAGAAAAGCTGAAAAAGTTTTTCCCTTATCAGGAAGACGACGTGAACGAATTGCCGGATACGATCAGCTACGGCGGTTAGTTTTAAAGCATGCTTCTCGTCGGGTGAGACAATCGTTCCGCCATTGGCAAACGGTAGTTCTCCCAACGAGGTAGTATTAAAATCAATTATCATCAATACCATTTCCCACAAAACGATCCGGTCGCTTTCCCTGCGTTACACTACGTTGGTCCTGGCTTTGCTGTTCGTACTCCCGCTTTTTGCTCAGCGCCCCATCCCGGTAAAGACCAATGACCTGGTCAATGATTACGCGGGGATGATGAGCCGGCAGGAACAAGATCAGCTGCGACAAAAATTGACGCAATACGCCCTGGAAACTTCAACCCAGATTGCGGTAGTTACCGAAGCCTCTTTGGAAGGCGAAACGGCCTTCGACCGGGGGCTGGCCATTGCACACGGCTGGGGAGTTGGTGGTTCTGCCCAAAATGATAACGGGGTGATGGTTTACATTGCCCGCGATGAGCGGCGTATTCAAATCCTGACGGGCTACGGTGCCGAAGGCTTTCTGCCCGACATCCTGGCTAAACGTGTGATCGATCAGATCATGAAACCCGCCTTCCGGCAGGGTAAGGTCTACGTCGGTATCGATCAGGCAACTACCCGGATCATGGAACTTGGCACCGGAGAATACTCCGCTGATGATGTGCCGGCAGAGAGCGCTGATGGGATACCCCCAATTGTCATCTTTGGATTGATTCTTCTCGTTTTTTTCCTCATCTCTTATTTTGGTAATCAACATGGTGATGACGACGATGACGAGGATGGTGGGTACTGGCGTAATGGCCCCTACGACATGGACGATCCGAACCGGAAGGTGCGTCGGCGTCGGCGTCGTGGCGGTGGCTTTATCATCTTTCCCGGTGGCGGCGGTGGTGGTTTTGGCGGCGGTGGCGGCGGCTTTGGTGGCGGCGGCGGAGGTTTTGGCGGCTTCGGCGGCGGCGGTTTCGGTGGCGGTGGAGCCGGCGGCGGCTGGTAGGTAGTTGCCATGCTACGATCAATATGGCGCGGCCGCAGGTGCAAAGAAAGGTTTAAGGGCGAAGGGCTGTGCCCTGAAGTCTCCATGGCTTCTTGTTACCTCTCCCTTGCACCTGCGGCCGCGCCTGATCCGGCAAAGCACCTTATTCCTTAAACAAAGCTCGCGCTTAGAATTGGCTGACTGCACTGTGAGGTGAACCATTTGCCCGGAAGAGTAAAGGGGCGAAAGCTTTCAGCGGCGAATAAATAGCTCTTTTCTTAAAGCCGCTATTCTTCCCACAACACCCGCCTGAAAGCCAGGGTCTGCAACGTCTCCGTAGCTAATTTCCCGAATACATCCGATCGTTCTGTCATGCTGTGTAAATGGGTGCGACTCCAGCCAAAGATGTCTGGGGAGAGTAATGGAATACACAGTTTCCAGTGCGACTGAAGATCACGTTGCAGCGCAAAAGGTAACTGCGTGAGGTTACGTAATGTCCCGACCAGCTGTAGGATAAACGCTTTGCTGATCCGCTCTGACCATGGCTGTAGCCGGGATAGTACCAGCAGGCGTGCTATTCCGCCATGATGAAGCGCATGCTGTTCAGCAGTAAGCAATTGGTGAAAGGTGGCAAGGAAATCTTCCTGTGGAAGCATGGCCGTGATCTCCGCAACCAGACCGGAGGGCAGTTGAGCGATGTTGGCCTGTAGGGCAAAGTCGATAAACTCGGAGGCCACCGGCAAGTCCGCATAATCTTTGATGGCCGTCGCGGCAGCATACAGCTGCGCTTTGGTTAGGGATACCCAGAACTCCGGCAAGGGTTTGTCGATCAATTCCGGCAGGGTAGCCGGGGGTAAGTTGGCGAGCAGGAATTCGCTGATGGATTCTTGCTTGTGCAGGCCGCCATAGGTGTCGAGGAGTGCCTTGGCATCATTGTCAGAAAGAAAGCTTAGGAAACGACCGCTATCATCGAAGGCGGCGGTAGCGACCTGGATGAGTTCATCGTGCGCCTGCGGGTCGCCGGCCAGTAACAGCAAGCGCAGGATTGCGCGGCGGACGCCGCGCCGCTTAGGCCCCAGTCCTGCCCGAAGCCAAGGAATGTCATCAGCACTCAGGCCCACCTGCAGGCCAGCTAACAGCGTTTCCTGGTTCTTAGGGGATTGCCCCTTCCAGATGGCGGCCAGGCCTTTCCGGGCAGCTGCTGGTGCAACGGCGCGCCAGCGACGGAGCAAAGGGGTCCGCCGGCCAGGTGTGGCCTCCGCTGCCCATGCGACGGAAAGATCAATGTCCGGGTCAAGCGCCGACCAGTCCGGATGTTGCCGAGCCAGCCATAAGGCCCGGTGGCCGCCAATTGTTAGCATTTGTCGGGCGACGGTCGGCTGATCGGTCAGTTGTTTTAACGCCTCCTCCAACAGCTCTGGCAACAGATGCGGCGGGAGCAGGAGTTGGCGTTGTTCGAGCACCGACAGTGCTTCGGGGAGTAACGTAGGGTAGGTGCCCCGTAGAATGAGCTCCAGTGCCCGTGTACGTCGTGGGCCCGGGAGTTCCCGCTCTTCAGCTGCTGCGGCAGCTGTTTTGGCGTCAACTTTTTGCCCCGGTTGTAGCCGCTGCAAACGTTCTGTGATGGTCCAGGCGGTGAGCAGTTGTTCGGCGACATCAGCCGTAGCGGTTGGGTCCAGGGCATCGTTAGCTTCCAGCCAGCGGGTAAGCTCTGCGTTGATGTCTCGGCGGGCGGTGCCGAGGGTTAGGGTACTGAGGAGGGTGTCGTGCCAGGTGGACATGCGGCTAAGGTAGTGAGTTGGTGAGTTATTGAGTTGGTGAGTGGCTACCGCAAGTGCCGTTCGCTGCTCTTTGGACGCTCGCCGGGGAGGGAATGAGAGAATAATGGGCTAATGGAATGAGAGAATAGCTGCCGTAATTGCCGTTCGCTGCCCCTCGTTTTAGTTGCGTTGCCCCAGTCTAGAATATCATAACGATTACTAAGATCAGGAGTGCTCACCCGGCGAGCAAGCGCAGTGCCGCAAGCGGAAACAGCGGTAGCCACTCACCCATTCTCTAACTCACCAACTCGCCAACTCACCAACCGTCCAACGGCCCTCCCCCCTTTGCTCCTTTATCCCCTTCCCCTTTGGGGACCGCGCCTGCGGCGCGACTAGGACCCTTTGCACCTGCGTCCGCGCCCAATACCGCAAAAAATGCCCTTAAATCGTCTCAAACAACCAATTTCACTCCTTTTTCGTTAAAAACCCACCCGGCCAGCCACCAAAACAGGCCAAAAACGTATTTTACGGACTGAAGCGGTTTTAGGTTTTACTGAAAGTGCTCCTTTACCTTACCTACCCGCTATGCACCCAGTTAAGCTTTTGCTCCTACCTTTATTACTCTGTTTTACCACCAGCCACTTATCCGCGCAAAGCACCCTTGATGGTACTTGGGAAGGCTTCATGACGGTGGGCGGTATTCATTCCGACAAGCAGCTGCCTACCCAGCTTTACCTGAAAACCACCGGCAAAAAAGTGGAGGGCAGAAGCTACGTGCAACTGCCGGATGGCTCAACGTTACGGATGGACCTGAGGGGCTATCTCTACAACGACTATTCCATCCAACTTGTGGAGACTTCCTTCGCCGGTGATCCCGACAACGACATCATGCCGGAATTTAACCGCCAGTATCAGATCATTTTTAAGGCAGATCTGTGGGACCCCAAACTCAAGGGTTTCTGGCAGGAGCAAACAGAGGATACCTTTGGTGAAAAACGCCGGCGGGGGAGAATGCTGCTGACGAGGAGGAAGGTCAAGGGGGTGTAATTGGTGATTGTTGATTGTTGATGGTGAAACAGAACTCATCGATTCAACGGGTGAGCTAAATCAACAATTAAGAATCACCAATCAACAATCACAAGATGCGTACCTTACCCCAAAGCTAAATTTTCATGCAAATTCAATTCTGCGGCGCAGCCCGCGAAGTAACTGGTTCCGCCCACCTGCTTACCCTCGACGATGGCTACAAAATATTACTCGACTGCGGCCTGTACCAGGGACGGAATAAAGAGATGGAGGATTTCAACGAGAACTTCATTTTTAAACCGGAAAGTGTAGACTGCCTCCTCCTTTCTCATGCACACATCGACCATTCTGGCCGCATACCGAAATTGGTAAAGGATGGTTTCCGCGGACAGATATATGCCACCCACGCCACCCGTAGCCTGTGCGCGATAATGCTGTTGGATTCTGCTTTTATTCAGGAAAAAGACGCGGAATACTTTAATAAAAAACGTGGAAAATTCGGTGAAGGTAAACAGCCTTTATACACCCGTGCCGACGTAAAACCGGCCATGGAACGCTTTGTCGGCCTACCTTACGAACATTGGGAACGGATCCATCCCAACGTCGAGGTATTGTACCGCGACGCCGGCCATATACTGGGTAGTGCCAACGTCACCCTGCGGATCAAGCGGGCCGATGGCACCACTACAACATTTGGTTTTAGTGGCGATATTGGTCGGCCGAACCGCCCAATCCTGCGTGATCCGCAGCCGATGCCACCCTGTGATTACATCATTTGTGAATCGACCTACGGGGACCGCGAGCACGATCTGCCGCCCAACGAAATTGAACGGTTCCTGAAAATAATCAAGGATACCTGCGTAGAGAAAAGAGGCAAACTGCTCATTCCGGCCTTCAGCCTGGGGCGTACCCAGGAAATCGTGCATATGCTCGATCAGTTAGAAAATGCCGGCCGGTTGCCGAAGATCAAGGTATTTGTTGACAGCCCACTGGCCGTAAACGCCACCACTGTGTTTGGAGCCCACCCCGAATGCTACGATGCAGAGCTCCAGGAATACATGCTGACGGACGATAATCCCTTCGGCTTTAATGAATTGACGTACACCCAGAGTGTGGAGGAGTCAAAGGCCCTCAACTACCTCAAAGGTCCGGCCATCATCATCTCTGCTTCGGGCATGATGAACGCCGGGCGTAGTAAGCACCACCTGCGCAATACCATGGGGAGTCCTAAAAACACCATCTTTATCGTCGGTTACTGTTCCCCGGAAACCCCCGGTGGAAAGCTGCGCGCTGGTGCTTCCGGGCTCAAACTTTATGGCGATTACCACGAGTTGCGTGCCGAAGTGGTGATCATGGACAGCTTTAGTGCCCACGGCGACCGCTCCGAAATGATCGATTTTCTTGCCGGCCAGCAAGATACCTGTAAGAAGATTTTCCTGGTACACGGCGACATTGAACGTATGGAAGCCTTCGGCGCTGTGTTGAAAGAAAATGACTTTAGGGAATGGGTGGCACCTACGTTGGAGCAGACCATTGAGCTTTGATGGTTTATGCGTCCTTGGAATAGGTTATTACATGCTCTCGTCCAACTTGGAAATGCTAACGCTTGGGTCCCCTTTCTCCTGGGCAAGGGAAGGACAATCGGAAGATCGCTCGTCGGCCGAGGCGCGACGCAGGAGCTGGCTCGTCCGCCGAGAGATTGGATCGCGAAGCCTCCCCTCGGCGGACGAGTCAGGTCGTCCCTCCCGCCTCGGCCGACGAGCGAAGCCTTCGCTTGTCGTGGTCAGGTCTACATGGTTCATTGGAGCTCTTTCTTCTTCTTTTTGCTAATTCCCTTCCTCTTCTCGTGTAACCGCCAACCCAATCCTCCCCTAAAAACAACCTTCTATCATTGGCAAACGACCCTGGCACCAGACACTACTGCCCGCGCCTTGCTGGCGAAATACGACTGTGACCGGTTGTACGTAAAGGCGTTCGACGTAGCCTGGAACGCAGGACAGCCGGAACCAACTGCCCTGATTCGCCTGGAAGACACCGCTGGCTTGCCGGCCTTGGTTCCAGTCGTTTTTATCACTAACGAAGTGATGTCGGAACAGCCAGCGGACCGGCTTAAAGAACTCGCTGACGATGTGGTTGGCCTGGTGGAAGAGCTCCTGCCGCAGGGGTTCGGAGAGTTGCAGCTGGACTGTGATTGGACGGCGCGGACGCAGGTGCAATATTTTGCCTTTTTAACAGCCTTGCGGGAGCGCCTGGGTACGGGGCGGGAGCTGACTTGTACTGTCCGGCTACACCAATACCGGGCACCCAGGACGCAGGGCATTCCACCCGTAGGCCGGGCCACGCTGATGGCCTACAACGTTGGGGACCTCAACCGGTGGGAGACAGAGAACTCCATTATTGATACCAACATCCTGAAAACCTACCTGTCTGGAGCGGAGCCTTATCCGCTCCACCTCGACCTGGCGGTCGCGGTCTACGACTGGGCCGCCGTCTACCGGCGGGATAACCTGAGCTACCTGATCAACGAACCGGACCTTGCTGAACTGAAAGACACTTCCCGCTTTCGCGCACTGTCAAACGACGATCTTCGCTACGAAATCATCCAGTCCACCTATTTTGATGGCATCTACCTGTACGAAGGTGACCTGCTTCGCCGGGAAGTCGCTTCGCCAGACCTGATGGAGGCACAGGCAGCTTTGCTGCGGCGCTACGTGGCGGCGTTTCCGGGGCAGCGGTTGATGGTGTATCGGGTTGGAAGTCGGTTGTGGAATTAAGCAAGCAACCATTGTATTCCTGTTACAGACAAGGATATTATTACGAAAGCTAAGTAGCTAAATATAAATGTGAGCACTAGCCAGATAATACCAATTACGCTTAATTCGTCTTCACCATCTTCTATTCGAAAAGCTAATTTTCCAGCCAGAAAGGCGGCTGCGAAAATCCCTGGAATTAGAAGGGTGAAGGTTATTTCCAGACCAACGAAATCTAAATTTCCAATCTGCTCCATGATGCATGGATAAAGAGCTTTGAATAATAAAGTGGAAGATCATGTCTACATGTCTTTGTTTCAATAAGCCGGGATTACCGCCGCCGCTTCCGCTTCCCCACCGCATGTTTACGAATCTTCGTCCCTTCACTGCCAACATACAACCACCGTTCATCGTAAAAATCCACTGCCTCGAACTGGGTGGGGATGAACCAGCTGAGGTTGCGGCGTTTTACCTTGCCCTGGAGAAAATGGTCTTTGGGATAATCTTTTATGGTGATCAGCGAAGCAGCGCCGCTGGGCCAGAATCCGGCCAGAAACTTAAAGTTATAGGCGGTTAATACCAGTTCTCCGCGCCCGGCATCGAGGGCGGCGGCGGTTACTACACGGCGGGGCAAGTAAAGACTGTCGACAAGTTCCGCCACGTAGGTGCCGGGAGTGGCCGGTAAGCGATAATGGTAAGTATAGTACTTCCCTTTACCGAACAACTGGTCTTTGGTGAAAAGGTGGAGCTGTCCGGCATGGTGAACCAAGGCTTCACAGTCGTAGTTTCCGGGGAAGTCCCGGCCGCGGCCATCCTGGCCAGGGTAAGTGAAGTTTATGGTGTCGGTGGTGCCGGTTTCTGACTGGTAGCGATAGATCTGCATACTGGTACGCTTACCGGTGTTGTTCCCGAAGTCGCCCAGGTAAAGGTTACCGGCGGCATCACGGGTGATGTCTTCGTTGTCTACCGCGCCGGCGGCGAGAGTTTCCTGGCCGATGATGATACCGCGCTGATCGGTGGTGTACACCTTTGGCCCGTCGCCACTGTCGTTGTGCCAGGTGAAATCCCCTTCCTCAATGCTGAGGCCCGAGGCTTCCGTAAGGATAGGAGGCAGGCGGATGGTTTTGGGCGGAGCGGCGATGGAACAAGCCGTGAGGCATCCGATAACAATCAGGTAAATTGGCAATTTCAACATTTGGCGAAGCTACGGAGGCATCAGAAAACACAGCTCTTCAAAGCCATTTTTTTGCACCTGCGGCCGCGCCTGAAAAGTCCGCAAAACCCCAGCTTTCCATTTTGCGGGAGGCCTTAGGAAACCGGCGAAAATTAATGCGATAAACGAGTGTTTAATTGGCGGGGAAGAGAAAGGACGGTTGTTAAATTTTTACACACCGATTTCAATCCTTTATCTTTGGCAACCACTCCACTCTTTTGTCTTCCCTACTTCTCCCGATGAAACCGTTCCTAACTTGCGTCCTGCTCCTGTCTTGCCTATCCTCCTTTTTTGCTCAATCTGCTGCGCCTGAACTAGCGTTACAGCGGATTTCCGGACAAGCCTTCCAATCCTCGGAAGCTAAGATGCCTTGTAGTGGCACCGGAGGTAGCTCCATCACTATTTTAAGTTGTGCAGGAGAGCCAGCAAACCCAAATGGCCCAGTAGGTGGAGCACCCATGTCCTGGACGGCAACGGGAAGTAACAATTTTTACTACACCAGGATTTATAACGGACCTGATACTTTCCAAATTGTACGTGATTTAGAAAGCAATGAAAGCGTTTACCAAGCGGGAGCTGATGGCAACTACTCAGGAACTCTTGCCATTGGTATCGGCACAAGTACTTGCCTCCCCGCAGGAACATGGACCGTACAGGTCTGGGACGTGATGGATGTAAATGGCGATTTGCGGCCTGATCGGGTAGGTGGCACCAATAACGCAAACGATCCCATCATCGGCTGCTTCACCGAATGTACTTTCCTTTTCCAACCCTCCTGCCTCCCCGACAATTCTCCTGCTTTTACGGCAACGGTAACGGATGTCGGGTGTACTACAGTCGGGGCTATTAGTCTGTCCAATTTCGACTTAAACCGGTTCTATTGTACGGATATTGATGGTTTTGACTTATCCTACTCCTGGACTGGCCCCGGAGGCTTTACCGCCAACACGACCGACATCTCCGGCTTAATGCCAGGGTCCTATACAGTGGTGGTCGAGGATTTCTATGGCTGTACCTCTACCTTGACCAGAACGGTGAGTAATATTGCCCCAGTAACCATTGATTGCCCGGTAACCGGTAACCCGCCAACTACCGTTGGTGGTTCCGATGGGTCTGCAGACATAACTATTTTAACCGGCTCAGGCGATTACTCGATCTCCTGGTCTGGCCCGAGTACGGGTAGCCTTTCGAATGCTTTTGACGGGCCAAACCTCGTCAGCAACCTCAGTACCGGCACCTACACCTTTATTGTCACGGACGATATCTCAGGTTGTACCGAGATGTGTACGGTCACCATCGAAGAGCCACCTTGCGACATCGCCTTCACCGTAATGCTGGATGGAGATGGCAACGTAGTGATCACCATTCAGGGTGGGTTCCCGGATTTCTTCCTGGACTATGTCGGTCCTACCAATATGACGGCCATCGGGCCCATTGGCTCAGGCGGTATTACCCTGCCAGCTATAAACTTCATTCCCGGAGACTACGACTTCTTCCTGTACGAATCAGTCCGGCCGCCGTCAATCCCGGTCCCGTGTGAGGCCTTCCGGGACCTCACTGTCCCACCGGTTGACTGCTCCGATCTCACGTTTACCCTGGAGGATTTGCAAGCACCTAATTGTGGCGGCGTAAATGACGGCCTGATCGAGATCTCCTTCACCGGAAACTTCAGCCCGGTCATCGTCTGGACCGGCCCCGGCATCACCGGTAGCGGTGATCTGATTCAAAATAACCTCGGTCCGGGAACCTACTCCTTCGAAGTCTTCGACAGCAGAGACTGTTCCGTTATGGACAGTTATACCTTCACCACTCCTGCAGCTCTGACCATGACTTGTGGCGCGGTGGGCGAAACGCTGGCCTCCAGGGATGATGGCCTGATCGGCTACCAACTTATGGGAGGCACTCCGCCCTACACCCTGAGTTATACTGCAACCGACCCCGGCGGGGCACCGCTCCCGCCGTTGACCGGCCAGCTAACCGCAAACCAGGATACGCTAAGGAACCTCCAGGCGGGTACCTATAATCTGACCATTACGGATGGTAACGGCTGCACAACTACCTGCTCAGCAGAGGTGACCGAGCCAAACTGTACCCTAACGGTTAACTGCGGAGTCGACAATCCCATTACGGCCGGAGGAACGGGTAGTTTGACCGTTGCCTTTGATGGCAACCCCGACTGGACGGTGATGGTCACCGGTCCTAAAGATTCCACGTTCACTACTGCTAACAGCTCAGAAACAATTAACGATTTACCACAAGGGACCTATCTGGTGGAAGTATTCAACTCGGAAGGCTGCGTTGGGAGTTGTTTTAACTCAATTGTCGGACCCACCTGCGACCTCGCGTTTTCGAACACTACGGAGAACCCTTCCTGTGCCGGAGGTAGCGATGGGGTAATCAACCTCGACATTTCCGGAGCAGCTCCGGGTTTGATCATCGACTGGGACGATGATGCCTTTGATGGGATGGATACGGTACGCAACCTGGCTGCGGGGAGTTATACCGTCACGTTGTCTGATCAGACCGGTTGCCCGGTGGCACCACAAACCATCGTAATTGCGGACCCGGCACCAATGGTGGTCATGCTTAACTTACCAGCCGCCATTGCTTGTAATGGTGATAGTACGGGAACCATTTTAGCCGGAACATCAGGGGCCACAGGTCTTATCTCCTACGAATGGTCTGTTGATTCGCTTCCGGATAATTCCATAGTTACTGGGTTGGTAGCGGGAACCTATCACGTATTGGCTACTGATGAAAATGGTTGTACTGCCCGGGATACCATAACCATTACTCAGCCGGAAATATTGATGCTGAATTGTAGTGCGGTCGGAGAATCCTCTGCCGGCTCGACGGATGGGATGGTTACGGTTAGTTTTTCGGGCGGGGGCGCAGGTGCCGGGGAAGTTGTACGGCTCAGTGGGGACCTCGGGGACCACGATATCACGGCTGGCGCTGACTCCGTTTTCATGAACCTTGGACCTGGGACTTACAACCTGACGGTGACGAACGCCGCTGGCTGTACGGATCAATGCACAGCTATCGTCAGCCAGGGCGGTTGCGACATTACCGTAACGGCTGTCCCAACTCAACCAGACTGTGACAATGCCCTCGGTAGCGCTACGGCTCAGGTGGTCAACCCCAATGGAATGGTCACTTATTTGTGGAGTAACGACAGCACAACCGCCACCATTACGAACCTGATGCCCGGCGACTACTCCGTTACGGTTACCGACGCCCTGGGCTGCGAAGCCCTGGATGAAGTGACGATTACGGCATTTACAAATTTTCCCGTTTTTACCTTTCTGGGAGCCAGTGGTGTTTGTGACGACGGATGTATCGAACTGCAGTATGATGCAAGCGGAACGACCCCCATGGAAGTAGAATTTGACCTGGAAAGAGGTGGACTAATTCGCCAGTATACGTTTATTATTTTCTCCGAAGGAATAGGAAGTCAGCAGCTTTGTCCGGCAGACTTTATTGGGGTTCCGGATTTTAGCAACACAACTTTTCAGCTGACGGGCATCGACGATAATAACGATTGCTCGCGGTCACTGGATGATCGCTTTGATGTTTTTGTTTTCCCTCCGGCAACGGGAGTACTGGATACAATGACCTGTTTTGGCGGAGACGTAGTCTATGAAGGGGAGATCTTCAACGCCGGCCGGACGACTGGCGATGTGGTGATCTCGACGCCGTCGGTCAACGGTTGCGACTCGACGGTTACGGTCAACCTGAGCTTTTTCCCCGCAGCGTTGGGCACCCTGGATACGACCATCTGCGCAGGCACGGACCTGGACTACTTCGGCGAGATCTTCAACGCCGGCCGGACGACGGGCAACGTTGTTGTTCCCACGCCCTCGGTGAACGGTTGTGACTCTACGGTTACGGTCAACCTGAGCTTCTTCCCCGCAGCATTGGGNACCCTGGATACGACCATCTGCGCAGGCACGGACCTGGACTACTTCGGCGAGATCTTCAACGCCGGTAGGATGACAGACGACGTTGTTGTTCCCACGCCCTCGGTGAACGGCTGTGACTCTACCGTTACGGTCAACCTGAGCTTTTTTCCCGCAGCGTTGGGTACCCTGGATACGACCATCTGCGCAGGTACGGACCTGGACTACTTCGGCGAGATCTT
>NZ_KB890425.1:249846-305004 GCF_000373105.1 Neolewinella persica DSM 23188
GGCACGGACCTGGACTACTTCGGCGAGATCTTCAACGCCGGCCGGACGACGGGCGACGTTGTTGTCCCCACGCCCTCGGTGAACGGTTGTGACTCGATGGTGGCGGTAACTTTAACCTTCTTTGCACCTGCGTTCAGCGCCCTTGATACGATTATTTGCGCGGGCACCCAACTGAATTTCTTTGGAGAAATTTTTGATGGAGGCCGGACGACGGGCGACGTTATTGTTCCTACCCCCTCGGTGAATGGATGTGATTCCACGGTAACGGTCAACCTTAGTTTTTTCCCACAGGCAGCTGGTGTCATTGACACCACTATTTGTGCGGGAACTACATTTGATTATGCTGGACGAAGCTTTTCCACGGCAGTAAATGATGTACTGGTAACCATCCCTGAACCAACGGCAAACGGCTGTGACAGCATCGTTTCGGTTACGGTAAGGATTGAGCAGGTTCCAACGGTGACGCTTTCCGGAGACGGGATCGTTTGTGTTGGTGGAGAACTCGATATAACCCTGAGTTACGACGGCACGGGAACTGCGATGGTAGTCCTTAGCTCAGATCCGGGTGAAGTGATCAGTGTTCCTTCGGGGACGTTGACCATTCAGCGGATGATTGCTCCCGGAACCTTGGTTCGGATAAACTCCGCCACCAATGGAGGTAACTGTCCGCCAATAATCGGTGGAACCATAGCGGTGCAGGAAACAGACTTGCGCGTTAGGATTGATGTTATGAGCGGTGACGGCGTATTTGCCGTTAGCTGTGCCGAAGGCAGCGACGGGGAAGTAATTGCTTTTGGAGAAGGAGGAGCAGCACCCTATGCTTATAGTTGGAGTACGGGAGTAACCGGCCCCCGACTGGAAAGGCTGAGTGCCGGAAGGTACGCCGTTGTGGCTACGAGCGCCCGGGGTTGTGAAGCAGAAGCACTGGTGGTATTGTCTTCTCCGGACGCTATGGTTGCGGCCATTGCAGAGGTGCCAGCTAACTGCCTCAATAATACTCCTTCGCTTACCATTCGGGACGTTCAGGGAGGTGTAGGCCCCTATTTGTACAGGACGTCAGCTAACGGTTCATTTCGACAAGTGCGGGCTTTTCCCGAAACCTTCCCCGTTGAAGTTGGGCGTACGAACCTTCAGATAGAGGACGTAAATGGCTGCTTACTGGAAGAATCTTTCGACCTGGATGGTCCACCTACCAGTGAGGTGACGGTTTCTCCCGCCCGGTCCACCATCAGCCTGGGCGACAGTGTGGAGCTTCGAGTGATGACGGGACTGGATGTCAACGGTTTCCGCTTAAGCCCGGGCCCTGACTCATTGATTTTTGGTAGCAGCACCTTCGTTAAGCCATTGGAAACAACCAGCTACGATGTTTTTGTTCTTGATTCAGCAGGGTGCAGCGCATCTACGGAAGTAGAGGTAATTGTGCAGGCCTTTGTTCCCGTTTATTCTCCATCGGCTTTTTCTCCCAACGGTGATGGCAGAAACGACATGTTCCGGCTCTTTGCCCGCCCAACGGTGGTTAGTTTTCAAAACTTCCAAATCTTCAACCGGTGGGGCCACCTGGTTTATTTCCTGGATGGACCAATTGATCCCCAAGACACGAATTGGGGCTGGGACGGCAGGGATGAACACGGAGAAATTCACGAACCGGCGGTCTACGTCTACAGTATTGAGGTGGAATTGGCGGATGGTCGGCTGGTTACCATTAAATCGGATATGGTGTTGATGCGATGATTCGCTTCGCTCATGTTGCAGGAGTTGCAGGTTCGTTTCACTCACGTTGCAGCGTGTTGCACTCGTTTCTGCCGATGGTTTCACGGGTATGGATAGAGCGAGCTTCGTGGTGCTGTGGCTTACCGACGACCAAGGCCGCCAGGCCGATTACGGATAAAAGGAGCGGAGCTATTTTTCGAGACTATCGTAAGATCATCGCACTCCCACTCTCGACAAGTTCCCTGCCATTACAGTTAAATACGACCCGCCAGACGATGGGGCCGGGCTGAACGGGGTCGCCTTTGAAGGTTCCATCCCAGCGGGCAAATGCATCGGCAGATTGAAACATTTGGGCGCCGTACCGGTCATAGATTTCGAAGCTGAGTAATTCAGGGATGGCGAAGGGGTTGGAAATACCAAAATTCTCGTTCGCCGTTGGGCCAATACCGTTAGGGGTGAAGGCTTTAGGTAGGAAAACCTGCCCGCAGTCGAGTGCAGAGGGGTCGATGACCTGAAGTACGAGGCTGTCGATGGCTGTACAGTTGCTTTCCATATCGCTGATGCGAACGAGGTAAGATTGTCGGCCGGCGTTAACCGGGGTGATTGTTGGCTCTGCGTCGGTCGGGTTAATGACGTCGGCTGGAGGCGTCCAATTGAAGGAGATGCCGCAATTGCTGTTGACTTCAACGTCTACGCTTTCCCCAAGGAATACGCGCTGGTTTTCTGTTAAGATCTGATCTGGAGAGGAGTAAAGACCCCGCACCTCGGACAGCCGCAGCGCCCGGTCGTAGACCCTGACTTCGTCGATAAGCCCGTCGAAGGGGATTTCTCCGATGCTCCGGCATACGGTGGAGCCGATTAGGAATTCGCCGTTATTTTCGACATCTACCCGGCTCGAGGTACGCGCTTCGCCGACTTCCTGGGCATTCAGAAATAATAGAACGCTGTTCTCATCCCGAACGATCACCAGGTGTTGCCAGCAACCTCCGTTATTGATGCGATGATCGATGCGGGCTTGCTGGTTATTCTGCTGCAGGATTACTGACACGGTACGGGTCAGTGGTGCGTAACGCACGGTGAAGAACTGCAGGTTGTTGCAGCTGGTATCCCGTTTGGACATCAGAAACTGAGTGCCGTTAACGCCCACTGGTTTGAAAGAGAAACTAATGGTAAAGTCTTCCGAGCCGAACACCCGATTAACGTTGTTGGTGTTCCCGCCAGCTACACGGAGAAAGTCATTACCTCCGTTTAGGATCAATGCATCCCCTTCTACGCCACATCCGAATTCAGGTACACCGCTTGCAATAGCGTTGTTGGCGCTGTCTCCGGTGGCGTCGGCGAAATCACCATCGAAGGTGTAGTGGGCCACCAGGTTCAGGGTGGTTGGGCCTGCTCCTTGTCCGAAAATTGCACCTGCGGCGGCGCCTGAAAAAATAAATAGTACCAGTAAAAAAGCTCTCATATACCGATTTTGAGGAGGGCAAAGGTAGATTGATAGTCTAAGAGTTTGCGAGAAAATCCGCTTCCAACCTTCAACGGGCAACCCTGCGCCGAATAGATCAACGTGATCTTGCCATCAATCATTGCAAAGGAGGGCCTCCCTTAACCCACAAAGCGGTGTTTCCATTCGGGCCGGGGCAACATGCATGCTTCTTCTTTGCCAAACCACTGGTAGCGGTATTTGGCAATAAAATCATACACGCCGTCGCGAATAAAACGTGGAAAAAGGCGTAGTGCGGTTGCCAATGGCGACCAAATACCGCCCAAATGGCCTGTTGCGCGCAGAGCTCCGGTGCTTTTTGAATAGGCTTTTCCTTCTTCCAATAAAACAAGGCTCGAGAGCGAGGAAGGGTCTATCCCTGCGGGCGGGAGTAATTCCTGTGCCAGGTCGGACTGTAGGCTGGCAAAGCGGAGGTGCTCGCTTTTGTCCCGGGTGATGAACCATTGTACCGCACCGTTACAAAGGTTGCAGACACCGTCGAAGAAGAGGATGGGATGAGAATCGGACATGGATTAAGAACACGTGGCCGGGCTGGGTGGTTTAGGCTCCCGCGGGTGTTCTCCCGACCTTCTTCACAAGTTAAGATTTAAGCATCACCCGATCAATAAGAAAACCGTCTGATTACTCCGCTAACTGCTGCTGTTCGAAAGTAAATCTGGAGTAACGCATGCTGTCGTCCGTTGGTAATACGTAAGGCAGGTAAATCCCATCTGGTAGCGTGACCATGCCCATGAAAACCCGTCGTTGTGGTAGGAGACTTAACTTTTCTTCACCGGTATTCAGATTAATGGCCCGCAGGTAAATATCTGTTGCCGGCTCCCCAAAAGTAGGTGGGACAACAGCCTGGTAACACCACTCTTTCTGCCAATCAATCACACTATTGTTGTAAGAAGTCATCAGTAGCATATGCTCTGAAATCTCCATTGATCCAGCAATTGGCGTAGCGGGGAATTCGTAGGTTGGTTTCAGCGTTTTGGTCTTACCACTTTGCATGGAGTAAACGTATATCTCCGGAAATCCATGAAAACTATAAATGATCCGATCCTGTGTGTAATTGAATTGAAAGGAGTTGGCAAAACCGTACAGGTTCTTCCGGAACGCGGCAGGAAAATGGATAGGTAAGGGCTCAAACTCATCCGTACGAATGTTTAGTTTTCCAATAAGGTGGATGTGTTCAGCGTAGGCATTTTTATCGACGTAGGCATCATGAGCGAAATAATTTAAAGGAAGATAAAGTTCTTCGCCGATCAGGGCAATGCGATTGCCCTTGCTTTGTTTTGCCGAAGGGTGGTAGGAGGACAAGTCTAACCCGTCAACAATGTTTTCGGGGTTCGTGGAAATGTTTTTGCGATAAAATTCTCTTCCTGTTTCATCGACCATAATGATCCAATAGCGGGACATGACCACAATCGTATCGGAATTAACGTAGTCTATGGCACGAACCCGGTCAATGGAACCAGGGCCTTCGAAAATAAATTTTATCTCTTGGGAGAACTCAATATCCTCCTCCGAAATGGAGAAAAAGTCGAGGCTGTGGTTGGCGACGTTGTAACCGATAAAATTTTTGTCTCCGTGCTCATCTTCGTATCCTTCGATCAGTGCATGCCAGCTTTGTCGTGGGGCAGAAATTGGGCCACCAATTTTTTTTTCAGATAACTCTGCAAATACATCCTGTTTGGAAGCGCAGCTGGTTAAGAAAGCGCTGAGAAATAAGAGCAGGAGAAGTCCTCGAAAAAGTAAAGTGGGCATGCATTAAGATGATAGCTGATTCGCGAAAATCGGAAATGGGAGAAAGTGTTAGGAGGTGTCAAATAGAGTACGGAAGGGGTCTCCTTAAAGTATTGTTTATGGACACGATATTCCTAGGCCACGGTTAGTAGCGAAAATAGGTATAATACAAGTTAACCGACAACTACATTTCAATTATATGTCCGGTGCAAGGGCAATACTGGTCGTTGCAGGCACCACCTGATTCGTCACATTGAGTGACCCAGCGAAATTGGCCACCAAATGGGTCGTAGCACCACACCTCGTCGGGTTTCCAACTATACTGCCCACCATCGGTGGAACAGTTGGGGCTATGATTACTGTCGAAACTGTCAGAACTGGCAGTCATGGTAACGAAGGAAACGACAAGAAAAAGCAGCGTTAGTAGGGTTATAATTAAAGATTTCATGAGAGAAAAGTTAAAAGGACAGATGACTAAAAGTCGTAGCCTCATTGCCAAGGCAATGCGGGAAGGTTGAAATAAGCTTTTAATCAAAAAGGTTTATCAAGAGAGAATACAAAGTTAGGTGCTAAATGCCTTAAAAGCCAAGTTAATTTACAATTATTGGTCAGAATACGAAATTAGCGCATGTTTTTTTGTATCTGTCCTTGATTGGTTATCGGGTTAAAGCAAGGTTGCAATTAAAACTCTTTTGGTCGCATCCCTTGTTTAAACTTCTCTCCAAAGCCTGAATTGTTTGGGGAGTAGGAACCAATAATGGCTGGGTTGAATCCGTCGGCGGGAATATCTGCTTCCCGGCCTAAGGCCCAGGCAATTCCATTTAGGGTAAGTCGGCGCATATTGTCATTCTGCCAGTCAAAGGGATGACCAAGGGTGGTGAAGAACACCCGGGCGCCTTTGTAGTCATTAGTCCAGGCAACGGGGTTTGTTTTGGGGAACTGATCAAGCCGCCCCCCCTCTTCGTGCTTGGAGCGCAACGAGGTGCCGAGTAGCAAGGGGCTTGTTTTGGGATTGATTTTCCAATCGCCACCGTCGACGTGATACAGCCAGGAGTAAGCATCAAAGGGCTGAACGCCATTGAGGATAGGGCTATGGGTATTTTCGACTAAAGCGACGCTGGTCAGCGGGTCATGCCCGTCATCAAAATGCCCGTGGTGGGTGATCCATTGTTGCCCAAAAACAGCAGTAGGCCAATCGTTGTTAAGGTGCTGCCGGAGCGAGTCGTCTTTGTACATGAAAGCATGGGTGGCGGTCCGGAAGCCAACCATGGGTTTACCACTTTCGGCAAAGTCCAAAATGTATTTTGCCTGTTCGTCCGGCAGCTTCCGCCAGCGGGTAAACAGGACCATCATATCAGCTTTTCCAAGCGCTTCAAGGCCGGCAATATTATCGATCACGTTCGGGTTGACGATGCCGTTCGAATCTAGTGCGAAGAGTACTTCGGTCGTTGCTCCAAGCTCACGTTCAACCATCCTTGCGAGCATCGGCATAGATTCTTCAGAACGGTATTCCTCATCTCCGGTTACGAAAACAATGTGCGGCTGTTTAGTAGCATCTTCAGGCGCGGTCGCAGGTGCAGTGGAAGAGGTGCAAGAGCAGAGTAAGGCAAAGCAGCAGGCAAACAATAGACTAAGTTGACGCATGAGTGGGTTTTAAGTTGGTAATTTAATGCCTGTTGACCAAAATATTTCCGGATGACGTTTCTTACCATTAAAAAGGATTGGATTATCCTCAGGCCAATAACGGTAGCGCTTTTGTTGTTTAGCTTGTTTTTATTTCAGGATTTGCTCCACTCATCGTTGCGAAACTATAGCTTTTATCTTTCAGAAGCGGCCCTGTTTAATAGTTTTTGGCTGCTGTTTTTACCGGGCATCATATTTAGTGAATGGTGGCAGTCGCGATTGAGGTTAGGAAATAACTCCGGCCAACTTCGTACGGTCCTGATCTACGCCGTTACGGCAGCCATACACCTGAGCCTTTTTGTGCTTTGTGTGCATGGCGGTTCCCGGCTGTTTTTTGACCACGTTTATTCGTTGGAGTGGACGTTTAGATACGCCTTGGCAGAACACCTCTATCCAGTTATTATTGGTTATATCTTAGTCGCGTTGGCGGGTGTGATCAGGGAAAAAGGAATGTTGGGGGAGACCGCAATGATGGCGAGGTCCATGCCCGACTTTACCAAGCGCCTCGCCGTTAAGGTCAACTTGAAAACGGTCTATCTTGACGTAGAAGAGATCACTTGTCTACGGGCTGAAAGCCCGTATGTGGCCATCCATGCCGAGGGGCGGAAATACCTGGAGGATACCACGCTAAAGGCCCTTGTGTTACAATTGCCTCCGAGTCGGTTTGTCCGGATACATCGATCTTGTATCATTAATCTTTCTTGGGTGAGCTCCTATATTTCCCGGGGGAACGGTGATTATGATGTCGTGCTCCAGGATGAGTCGATCCACCGCTTAAGTCGAAATTATACGGCGGAATACAAACGGAGAATGGCTGCCCATCAGCTGACCCGGTAAATTACTCAGCTTACCATATCTGAGCTCGTTTATGTCTGTCAGACCCGTAATTTGGAGGAAAAGCCATGAACCGTACTTCCATTATTTACCTGCTCCCTTTGGGAATATGCTTCGTTTTAGCCTCTTGCAGTGGGCAAACATCACCCGTTAAAGCCAGCAACAGTTCTGCTGACCGCGTTGTAATCGGCGGCCCTTTTGAGAACAGTGAGTACGGGATGATCGACCAGCCAGCAACAATTATGTCGGTAGACACCAGCCCGGGATGGAACCAGCCCGGGCAAAAATTACTCATCACCGGAACGATGTACCAGAATGACGGCAAGACACCGGCGGCAGGTGTCGTTCTCTACTACTATCACACCAACGTGGCAGGGCGTTACCAAGCCTCCCCTTCGTTAAACCCTCAGGTCAGCCGACACGGTTATATTAGAGGCTGGGTCAAATCGGATGAGCAAGGAAAATATGCCATTTATACTGTACGCCCCGGGGCCTATCCTGGTACCGATGAACCTGCTCACATTCACCCATCCATCTACGAGCCCGGACTAGAGCAGCCTTACTACCTCGATGAGTTCGTTTTCGATGATGATCCATTACTTACTTCAGCAAAACGCCGGCGTATGCTTAATCGTGGGGGGAGCGGCGTACTTCGAACGGTCCGGCAGGGTGATCTCGAGGTGGCTCGCCACGACGTTATTCTCGGCCTGAACATCCCGGCTTACCCCAGTGGGCAGGAAAGGTCGTCCATCTCTGGCCCCGCCATCGGAGAAGACTTATTTTCTTTCCGCCCATATCATGCCTGGGGGCCAGATGAGAACACCAGAACCTGCCCAATCTGCAAATACGGTAAAGGCTACGGAGTACTGTGTTTCGTTGGTCCAAACCATAACCCGAAGGAACTGACGGACTGGTTGCGGTACTTCGAATCTATAGGTCGTTTTCGACCAGAAATGAACGTATTCTTCATTTTTTCAGGCCAGCCCTCCGGTCGCCTCCGCCAGTTGGGCCAGCAGCTGAACCTTCACTCCGTTGCGCTGACCAGCGTGCCAGGTTTTAGGGATACTAATTCAGAAATACATCATTATGCCCTCGATTCGCAGTTGGCCTTCACCATGTTAATCTATCGAAATAGTAACGTCATTGATCGGTACCAGAATACGGAGCTTGTAATACCTCCTGCGGTGGAAATAGAAGCCAGCTTATCCAGAGCAGGACAGGAAATTAAACTCAGTAGACTGCCTGATTAGCGGTTCATTACTTCTTCCTGTAAGCAGGTCCGGTAAGTTCTTCGGCTTTGTAATAGCCTTTCTTCCCGGTTTCCTTTATCTCCGCCCGAACACTGGTAATAAAATCTTCACTGATAACTGAAGACCGGTTGCCAAAGGCATTGCGCACGTAAGTCATCACGTCGGCAATTTGTTTGTCGTTGAGGAGGTTTTCGTATGGCGTCATTGGTACCTGCCCGGGATACTCCCTCCCCTTTACGCTTATTGGCCCGATGAGGCCTTTCAGCAGGATCTTGGCAAGGACTTTGGGGTCTCCAGTAACCCACTCCGAGTCTTTCAACGGCGGGAAGCCGGACGCCGTAAGACCTTTACCGGTTTTCTGGTGGCAAGTTCGGCAAGAGCCGTCTTCATGATAAATGTCCCAACCGGCAGAGAATTGAGCGAGGTCATCTCCTTTCAGGTGGTTAACGATGATTTCTGAACCCTTACTGATTTTCAGTCCTTCACCCGTCAGGTGCTTGGGGGCAGCTTCTACAATACTTTTCATCCAATCTTCTACGGGTTGCTGTTCGATCGTGCCCAGGACCATGCGGCCAGCGTCTTCAGGCAGCCAGGTTCCGGCAACCAGTGCCATCATCCGCACGCGGGGATGCGGGTCAGCCGCAGCGATGTTGAGTAAAGCAGCTTGTTTGTTGATTTGGTGACCGCCATAGCGTAACGCCTGTACGGCTGCGGCCCGGACCCGGAAGTCCTTCGCCTGCAGAGATTTTTCCATCAACTCCTGGTCAAGGGCATTCTGCCCCCAGGTGACCCAGAGGCCTTCCAGGAGGCGTTGCTCATAATCTTCGGCGTTCGGGTCACGATCGGAAACCCATGCTTTTACTGCCGGTAAAACTTCCGCTGCAGGCCGCCCCCGCAATTCACGATGCGTCCTGTAACGGCTCCGGTATTCCGGAAGTTCCAGGTTTTGCAGCAGGGTGGCGATGGAGGCTCCTTCTATATCCGCCGGTGTTACCAGCGGGCGAGATGGGTAGGTGATCCGGTAGACCTTCCCGTGCACATGATCCCGTAACGGGTCCCGTGCATTATGCTGCATATGGCCAACCAGAACGTTGTGCCAGTCGATGAAGTAGAGGCTGCCATCGGGAGCAAATTCCATATCGACGGGACGGAAATTAGGGTCAGTACCCGTAACCAGGTCTTGCCGCCATTTTGTGGTGAATTCTCCGTTGTCAGTATCGATCATCTGATGCTGCTTCATACCAAGGAAGCCGATGGTGTTATTGATCAGCATGTCTCCCTGCACGTCGTCAGGAAAGTGGCGGCTGGAAACAAATTCCAGACCGGAAGTGGGCCGGACCATGTGGTCTTCCTCGATCAACTGACTGCCAAGCGGCGCCTGAACACCATAGCGGTTACGAATGGTACTAGGTAACATCCAGCGAACAGAAGGCCCCGATGTATGGGCAAAAAATGGTTGTCCCCACCGGTCGAAGGCAATACCCCATGGGTTCGGAATGGGGATCTGTGCCGTCCGTTCCAGATGCCGGCGTTGCGGGCTGTAACGGTAAAAGCCGCCGTTGGTGCCGCGGACTGTACCATAGGGGGTTTCTACGCTGGTGTGAAGGAACAGCCCTTCTCCCATGTAGATGGCACCGGAGGGATCTGTTGTGAATGCGCTGGCCGTATGATGAGTGTCATGATCGTCGAAACCGGAGAGGATGATTTCCGCTTCATCGTATTTGTCATCTCCATCGGTGTCTTTTAACAATTTAAGGTGGGTACCCTGAGATACGTAAACCCCTTCGGGAGCAAACTCAAAGCCAACGGGTACGTGGAGATCGTCCGCAAACACAGTAGATTTATCTGCTTTACCGTCGTTGTCGGTGTCTTCGAGGATAAGTAGTTTGTCATTGGGGCGGGCGTCGCCCGGTTTGTAGTGCGGGTAAGTTGGCATGACAGCGACCCACAGCCGGCCTTTGTTGTCAAAGCTCATTTGGCAAGGGTTGGCCAGGTCGGGAAATTCGCGCTCGGAGGCGAAGAGTTCTAATTTGTAGCCATCGGCAACTGTGAAGGTATTGGCCAGTTCGTCACCGTAGAGGTAGTCGACGGTACCGTCTTCTTTAGTCAATGAGTAGTTGGTTTCGACGGGAGGAAGCTGATAAGTGTTAGCGTCAGCGGCTGGAATATCCATCTCTTCTCCACGCAGCGCCATCCAGATGGCCGTGTCCCGGATCATGGTCATCTCCCGAATTTTTTTAATCTCCATTGGGTAGTTGTCCGGACCGAATGGATTGTGCCTGCGGCCATAAACGTGGACACCGTTCGGGATCTTGAAGTCGTTGTGCCATAACCAATTTTTATCCATAACCAGTTCTTGCACCTGCGTCCGCGCCGCCTCCTTTGCTTTACCGCCAAACAACCGATCAGCAAGCCAGGGAGCCAGCTTCAGGTAAGACTCGCTGGTGAGTTGAACACCGTCGGTCGTCCCTTCGGTAGCACCCCTAAACCACTCGGTTGTGGGCGCATAAAGATCGATGAATGGGATATTGGCCGCCGCCGCGACTTCACGCATAGCAGCAGCATACAACTTCAAATTGTCATTTTCTATGGAGCCATCGGGCACATCCATCACGGCGGATTTGTCCTGGAAGGCTGTGGGCGACATCAGCGCGATTTCCGGCGCCGTCTCTCCATTATAGTCCGAGAAATTAGTATAGTCTATCCAGGCTTTTAACTCAGCTTTAAAATTGTCGACTCCCTCCGGTCCATTAAAGGATTCACTATATCCGAAGAAGGCGAGCACGACATCTGCTTCCAGCGTTGTCAGCCACTCATCGGGCGTTGGGAATTCTCCGCGCGGATCAGAATCCCGGGAGAGTAAGCTGTTTTCGTAAAACTTCTCCGCACCGGGGAAGGCCCATGCATCCATCCGGGCTGAATGCGGCTGAAACCCCGGGGTGTTACCACCGTCACACATGTTCCGAATAAACAGTTGATGCTCGGGAAAACGCAATTGTAACTCCGTTTCGAAATGCCCGAATTCCATCATCCTCGAACACAGGTTGTTACCGACCAGGACGATGTGGTCATTTTTCTCAAGGTTAATAACGGGGGTAGGCTTCGGCTCGCTACACTGGAACAGCAGAATGATGAGCGAGATAACAGCTAGGTACTTCATTTTTCGACTTTACCTGGGGAAGATAGGGGAAGTCTGGTTATTTGGGAAGTCGAATTGGTTGCCCGGCCTCAAGGCCGGGCCACCAACTCCTCCACCAACTTCTCAATCATCGCCATACACCCCTCCAGCTGCTCCACCGTGCAAAACTCATTCGCGCGGTGCGCCTGCGCAATGTCGCCGGGCCCACAAATGACGGATGGGAAGCCAGCATTAGAGAATTGGCCAGCCTCGGCAGCGTAAGACACCGTACCCGTATCCTGAACGCCGGAGATCTGTTTGACCAGGTCTACGATTGGGGCGTCCTCGGGGGTGTCCAACGGAGGGACGGGCGGATGCATCGCGACGTGCTCGATAGCGAAACCGGGGAAGACCTCGCGTCGCAGGGCTACCCGTTCCTCACAATGGGATTGGAAGGCATCGATGATGTCCTGGGCTTCATCCATGGGGATGTTGCGGAAGTCCCAGTCGAAGCTACACTCGTTGGCAATGATGTTGAAGGCGGAGCCGCCTTTGATGGTGCCGACGTGGATACTGGTGTGGTTGGGGTGGAAGCGATCATCCGTATGCCCCGCGGCAATCAGGGCGTCCATTTTGTCTTCGAGCCAGACGATAAGGCGGGCGGCTTCGTGGATGGCGTCAACCTCTTGTTTGATCCGGCTACTGTGGCCCTGGCTACCGCGTACCGTGGTGGTGTAGACCATGATGCCTTTTTGCCCAACCATCGGGCGGAGCATGCTCGGTTCGCCAATGATGGCGCCGGCAGGCTGTTCGTCGTAGTGGTCGCGTATGGCCCCGGCAAGTAAGTCTCCGGCCATACAGCCGATTTCTTCGTCGAAGCTGAAGGCAAAGTAAACGGGTTTTTTCAGGCGCGAACGCAGGAGCAAAGGAACGCTTGCCAAACAGCAGGCGAGGAACCCCTTCATGTCGCAGCTTCCCCTGCCGTATAACGTATCCCCCTTCAGCGTAAGTTTGAACGGATCGGTATCCCAGGGTTGGCCGACCGTTGGGACGACGTCCATATGCCCACTCAGGATGATACCGCCGTCTACCGCCGGCCCGATCCGGCAATGGATGGCCTCCTTGGTCCCGGTTTCGTCGGGGACGGTCTGGTACGCCACGCCGTAACCATCAAGATAGTCTTTGATCCAGTTGGCAATGCTGTGATTCCCTTCTCCGCCGAGGACGGGGAAGGCGACCAATTCGGTCAGAATTTGGGTGAAGGTTAGGGGCTGGGTTGCAGTCATGAGGCGAAGGTACGGAACGGTCGCTATGGCTGGGGTCTTGCTCCCGCCCAAACCATGTTGTATTGAATGGTGATGGCCATTTGTGTGCGTATGGGTTCGCCCCCTGCGGTGGCTGGCTCCCAGCAAATTCCCTCTGCTATCATATTGTTGATGATCCGCAGGGCGTCCCCACCACGTCCGTGTCCAGGTCCACGCTTTAGCTTTGGGTTGCGGATTAAGCCGTCGGAGCCTACGAGAAATTCCACTTCGACAATACCCGCCGTGCGTTGAGTGGGATTACCCACGGGATAGCTGGCTTGGTCGTAGATATAGGCATACATCCTTTTGCTGCTGCAGGCGCGTTTGTCTTTTCCTTTAAAACTTTGGCAGCCCGGAAAGAAAGGCATGGTGATGACGACAGGCTCAATAACCTCGGGAATAACCGAAGTAAACTCCTGAGGGGACAACACCAGCGGAGCATAAGGAACGGTGGCCAGCTGGTCTGGTGGCATCAATAAAACAAAAGCCATGACGAGTAATCCCGCAAGCCAGGGCAAATAATAGTGGCGAATAGGAAATGGGTAAGGCATGCAACTAAGATGCTACACCGCCGATACTTTGGTGGGCAGCCGCACTAAGGAAGTGGAGTAGTAACCTATACCTCAGGTACCGCCCTAAGCATCTGTGCCCTTAACGCCTCCAGCTGCTTATTATCTGCGGATGAGCCCGAAAACCGCCCCTTCCAGAACGCCCGGTAAGTCAGCCAGTACTTCAACGCGAAGAGACCGGAGATGGGTAGGCTGAGCAGGTATAGCCAGCCCCAGCTAGCCGGGAAGATCCAGTTGAAGGCCAGGACCTGTAAAAGATACAGGATGGGGAGTACGATCCAGCTACCCAGCGTCTGTACGGTGGCTTTATAGCCCCGGTCGATGCCAAGTGCCTTCCAGATGCCGTTGATGGCCAATAACCATGGTGCGTGGTTGAGCAGGCCATAGAGGTAGAAGGGGAGGGCCAGCAGGGTGCCGGCGGTCATTTTACGGTCGGGGTGGTTGCTGAATTCAACGTCCAGCTGACCGTTTTTGCGCAGTAATTGATCATAGGAGGTAGCGGTTTCGCGCAGGGCTTCCAGGTTGTCTTCCGGCATTTTTCGGAGGGCGGCGAGAATGCGTTGGGTGCGGTAGTGATGGTCGCTTACCTTCATCGGTCGCTCATTCTGGATGGCGCGTTCGATGGGGCGGAGCAGGTGCTCTTCGGCCTTGTTTTGGGTTTGGATCAGTAAACCCTGCATCTGGTCGGTCAAAACGTTGGTCAGTGCCCTGATGGCGCGCATGGGGCTTTCCTCAAATTGTTCGCGGTAAGGCGTAACGTCGATCGGTTCACCGTAGCGAATAAATGCCCTGCTGAAGCAGGTGGTGGGGCTTTCGTAGTTGACGCCGACGGGTTGTACGGAGAGGCCGAGTTTCCAGTCGTTACGATTTTCGGCTTCGAGGGCCATGCTGGCTGCGCCGCCTTTGAGTCGGCGGAGTTTGCGTTCGAGCTCACTCGCGCCTTCGGGTGCGATGTAAACCACCTCTCCAGCCTCCAGGCCGGCAAAGGTGCGGTTGAATATTTCGTCGGTGTCCATTCCTTTCGTTGCTCCGGCCTGCTTATCCTGTGGCCGTGCCACAGGAATACAGAAAGGATCGATCAGGAAAGCCATAACGGGGTTGATCCACATTGCGGCGTTAGCGAGGAAGTAAGTTTGGTAATCAAGGTGAATACCGACAATGAGGGGGTCGATCAATGTGTTCGGATGATTGCCACACAGCAGGGTAGGCCCGGGGTGGTTGGCATTCTGTAAATTTTCTACCTCCATGCCGGGGTAGTAAATGCGGAGCATCCAACGGCTCAAAAAATGGAAAATCCAGAAAACGAGTTTAGACATGGGCGCAAGGTAAAATGAATGGGTGAATAAAAGAAGGAGCAAATGGCTGCCACTGTTTCCACTCGCCTTGCTCGCCTCAAAGGTACGATTACTGCTGAGTAGCTTGCTCTTGTCCCTCCACCTTGCACCTGCGGCCGCGCCAAGTGAACTTATGAGTTGGTGAATCGCTGAGTTGCTACCGCTACCCCTCACTTCGCTGCGCTCGTTCGCTAAGGTGAGTAAGGCCAGCGCCACGAACGGTACCTGCGGTAGCCACTCACCAACGCAGTGACCCTCCAACTCACTCATTATCTAATTCACTACCGGTGAACTAAACCCCCTCCCCAATCATTTTATTCGTTCAAACCAAAAGCCATTGATATGTTAGGAGACATGATGAACCAGATGCAGGAAATGCAGGAGCAAATGCAAAAACAAATGGCAGAGCAGTCTTTTACGGCTGATGCCGGCGGAGGTGCTGTAACCGTTACTTGTAATGGCGCCCGTGAAATAACCAATGTTAAGATTGATACCACCCAGATCGACCTCGAAGATGTGGAAGGTCTGGAAGATCTCCTAGTTGTAGCCACCAACCGGGTTTTGGAACAGGCGGCGGAATACGAGAAGTCCCAGGCTGGCTCTATGATGAATAATATGTTGCCTGGAGGCTTGGGGAGCCTGTTCGGCTAACCTTCCCGGAGGCGCATACACCTCTTTTTTTCCTTCTCTCCTTTTCCCTTCTAAATGGAAGAATTAGCTGGTATTATTGTTCTTGGGATTTTTGCCCAGTGGTTCGCCTGGCGCATACGTGTCCCGGCTATTTTGCCGTTGATCGTCATTGGTCTGCTGGTTGGTCCCTTATCTACCTTGATTACGGCGGACGGTGCCAAGTTGATCAATCCAATATATAACGGTGAAACGGGTTTGTTTCCCGGGCGTTCCCTATTCTATTTCGTTAGCCTGGCCATTGGTATCATCCTGTTTGAGGGTGGGCTGACGCTTAGGGTCAAAGAGGTGCAGGAAACCCAGCGCTCCATCCTCCGGCTCATATCACTGGGAAGCCTGATCACCTTTATCGGAGCAGGCTTCGCAGCGCATTTCATCATGGGCCTTACCTGGAATATCAGCTTCCTTTTTGCCGGGCTCATCATCGTGACGGGGCCAACGGTAATTGCACCTATCCTTCAGAACATTCCGTTGAACCGGAATGTGGCCACGGTGCTCAAATGGGAAGGAATTCTGATTGATCCCATTGGTGCGCTGGTAGCTGTTCTCGTTTTCGAATTCGTGAGTACCACGGACCACGGAATGGGGTATACCTCTCACGCCATGATCCAGTTTGTACAGGTCGTGCTACTTGGTGGTGCACTGGGGTTTATTTCCGGGATGGCGCTCTACCAAATCATTAAAAGGGAACTTGTTCCCCACTACCTGCTTAACGTTTTCGTGCTGGCTAGTGTCCTGTTGGTATTTGTTACCTCTGATATACTTGCCCACGAATCAGGCCTGCTGGCCGTAGTGGTTATGGGGCTGGTACTGGCCAATAAGGATGTTCCCCGAATCGAAGAAATCCTTTCTTTTAAAGAAAGTCTGAGCGTATTGTTGATCTCCATTCTGTTCATTCTGCTGGCAGCTAATATGGACATGTCGGAGCTGGAATTGCTGGTCCGGGACTGGCGTCCCATCGCCCTGTTTGGCTTTGTCGCTTTGGTCCTCCGGCCACTGAGTGTTTTTGCCAGTACGTACAATGGAAACCTTAGTTTACCCGAAAAACTTTTCATTAGCTGGGTTGGCCCACGTGGAATCGTTGCGGCAGGAATTGCCTCACTGTTTGGCCTTACGCTGGCCGAAAAAGGAGTGCCTAATGCGGAGTACATTACCCCGCTGGTGTTTATGATCGTGCTGGGAACCGTTCTGCTTAATGCCACTACCGCCCGATTGGTCGCCCGTTTGCTGGGTGTCGTCCAGGATGCTTCTGGCGGTGTACTGATCCTTGGAGCCAACAACTTTGCGATCACCATCGGTGCTTATCTCAAGGAGCAGGGAAGAACGGTTCATTTGATCGATAGCAACCCCGGCCATATTGCTAAGGCAGAGCGTGCTGGTCTGGAGGGCATTGTTGCCAATATTTATAATACCGAATTGGCAGAGCTGTACGAACTGCTCGATGTAGGGTATTTACTTGCCTTTACCAGCTCTGACGAAGTAAATGAATACGCACTTAACCGCTACGAGAAAATATTCGGTGAACGCGGTGCTTACCGTCTGATCACCGTCGATGAGCTAAAAGATACGGCTAAGGTCGACGATGAAAATATTTTTAGCCATACCGAGGATTTCATCAACCTCAGCGAATCGAACCGTGAATCTTCCTCCATTCATGAAGTCCCCTTCTCGTCACTGGAAGAATTGGGACGCTGGCTGGAATACGCTAGAAAGGAGATAACGGTCGCACCGATTTTCATTAAATCGCCTGATGGACTGTTAAATACTATCCCGCAGGACGTAAATACGCTGACCCTGGTGACTGGCGACTATTTCCTCGTTTGTCTGGGCTCTAAGCTCCCGGTATTGCCGGAAGTAGACACGATTGTCGGACCAGAAGAATCGGTTTAAGATGAGCCTCAAAGAGGGGAGTCACTGAATATTACTGCTACTGCCACTGCTTTGCTGTGCTTATTTGTCAGGATGAGCAAGTGCAGTACTGCGAACGGTACCTGCCGCAGCCACTCTCCGACGCTCTAACGCTTCCATTCACTAAGGCAACAACTGGCCTGTACTGATCGTTATTCATACAGACACTATATACCACCCGATTTACAGACTTTCCCTCTCAGACACATGCGCTTTCTACTAACATTAGCCTTTATGGCCGTTACCGCATTTTCTTTTGCACAAGATCCTGCGGACATCTACCACAAGACCATTGATCTGGACTCGATTGACCAGGTCAGTTTCGACGTTTACAAAGATGATAAGCTGGAGATCAAATCCTGGCCGGGTGATGATATTCTGGTCGAGACCAGCGTCAAACTCAACAATGGTGATCCACATATCCTTAAGTTCTTTTTGGACAAAAAGCGGTGGGACCTGGCGGAAAACCTGTCGGGCACCAGTCTGAAACTGGAAAGCGTCGATAAAGTCCGCCGTGTGGTGCAAGGCACGGAATTCTCCACTTCGGAGACCGTAGTCATTGTCGTTTACCTCCCTGAAGAATTTGAGGCTGCCGGAGAACTGGCCTATCGCCGGGTGAGTAGGTGATCATCTGAGATATATGATTGTTCTAGTAAACCAATCACATATCTTTGCGGCATGTCCCCCTCCTTCGAAATAAAACTTCCTCCCGCTGACCTCCACGATGTGGAGGCGCTACGCAACGCCGTTCTTCGTCAGGGGCCGCTGGCCCCTGCTGACGTCGGTGAAATTCGCATTGAGCGGCGCAGCATCGACGCTCGGGGCCGCCAACCGGTATTCAGGATGCGGGTCGTCGTATTACCGCCCGGAGAAGAATTTACGCCCGAAGCACCCATCGTCGCCGGCTACCCCGAAGATGTTGCCTCTGCGCCCGCCGTGGCGATCATCGGTTGCGGACCTGCCGGTATGTTTGCCGCCCTCGAGCTGATTGAGTTGGGCCTGAAACCCATCATCATCGAACGTGGTAAAGACGTTCAGGCCCGTCGCCGGAGCCTGAAGGCGATCCAGCAATTTGGAATAGTCGACCCGGATTCTAACTATTGCTTCGGCGAGGGTGGAGCAGGGACCTACTCCGATGGAAAGCTCTACACCAGGTCGCTCAAGCGAGGCAATTACCAAAAGGCACTTAACCTGCTGGCCGAGCATGGTGCGCAATCAGACATCCTTATGGATGCACACCCGCACATCGGCTCCAACAAACTTCCTAAGGTGGTGGCCAATATGCGGGAAACCATCTTGAAGCACGGCGGCGAAATTCGCTTCGGCCACAAGATGACCGATCTGGAGCGAACGGACAATGACCTGCAAGCGCTCATCATCACCAATCCCGAAGGAGAAGATTATCGCCTGGAGGCTAAGGCCTACATCTTTGCTACCGGACACTCTGCGCGCGACGTTTACGCTTTGCTGTACCGACACAAAGTCCGGATGGAGGCCAAACCCTTCGCCCTGGGTGTCCGGATTGAGCACCCGCAACCCCTGATCGATCAGATCCAATACAACCAACGGAAACGGGAGGAGAACCTTCCGGCCAGCAGCTATAAACTCGTTACCCAGGTCAAAGACCGGGGCGTATTCAGCTTTTGTATGTGTCCCGGCGGACTGGTGGTGCCAGCGGCGACCGCCCCCGGCGAGATTGTGGTGAACGGGATGAGCCTAAGCCGGCGGGACAGCCCCTATGCCAACTCCGGTACCGTAGTGGCCGTCGAGATCGAAGACCTGCAGCCTTTCGCCGAGCATGGCATTTTTGCCGGATTGGAATTTCAGCGGTCTGTGGAGCAAAAGATGTTTGCTTCGGGAGATGGTAGCCAGTCCGCGCCTGCGGCGCGGCTGACCGACTTTGTAAAAAGCCGCATCTCCAAAGACCTGCCGGACACCAGTTACATTCCCGGACTCCATGCCGCGCCATTGCACCAGATGCTGCCGCAGTCGATCTTCATGCGTTTGCAACAGGGCGTTCAGGATTTTGGCCGCAAAATGAAGGGCTACTTTACGGAAGAAGCCAACGTGATCGGAACGGAAAGCCGGACCTCCAGCCCCGTCCGGATTCCACGTGACCAGGAGAGCTACCAACACCCGGATTTACCCAGCCTTTACCCCTGCGGGGAAGGTGCCGGCTTCGCCGGCGGCATCCTTAGTGCTGCCATGGATGGGCAGAATGTGGCGCGGGCGATTGCGGCAAGGGTGATGGGGTAGTGGACGCCTCCAGAAATTTTTGGTTTTATGCTGGTCGGGAGGGGGCCAGCCCCGCCCGTACCAGCGTCAGGTTTAGCGGCTGCGTTCGCTCAGCGAACGCGGAATACCCCACGTCAGCCAGTAGGGACGGGGCTTGCCCCCGCCCCACTGGCGAGAATCTAATCGAAATCGTCTAGAGGCTTCCACTAGCCTATATTTACCCCTTCAAAATGAAAAACACCTAATCATTTATGATGCCCAATTTTTATCATTACTTGTTTGCACTTTGCCTGTTTGTGCCCCCGGCCTCCCTGGCAGCTCAGTCTGCCAACTTGCTGATAAGCCATGAGCCATCGTTCCTTTTTATCGATTTTCCTCAAGACGCGGAACAACAACTTGATTCCCTCTATTTGGGTGATCAGTTGGTGATTGTTCACCACCATTTCTTAAACGCAGCATCTGAGGGGGATTCAGATTATATGCTCAACGCTAGCGTAAGTGAATATCCTGCAGAATATATTCATTCCGACTCTTCATTTCAGTTAATAGAAGGGTTTATTAACTCGACGGTATCATCAGATATTGAAAACGAAGTGGTAGAATTACTGAACAGTACCTACGTCTTTAAGAATAGATTTCCCGGTAAAATCTTTCGTCTTAAAGCTTCTGGTGATGGTGGTCAAATAATCAGACAGGTTTACCTCGTTGATAATTACCTGGTAGAACTCGAAGTAACTTCTCTCGACTGGTTCAAGGTAACCGGAACTTCATTTTTAAATTCATTCCACATTGATGAAACCATAACCAATGATATTGATTACGGGTTTGAAATCATAGATAAAGCCTCTTTTACGGTAAAATTCCCCGATACTCCTGAAGTTCGTCAGTCATTCATCGAGACGGATGTGGGCGTAATATCTTCCAGGATAGAGCTACTGGAAAGAGAGTTGAAAATCGGTAATGTTTTCTTCATTTCCCAGGAGGCAGCTTATCCTGCCTCTAAGTTTATAGAGGATTTTTCGCTCAAAAAATTCTATGACGAATCTATTGAAGGGATACTTAAATCTTCCAACGCGAGCTTAATTGACCGTAAATCAGTAACGGTTTTGGGTAGGCAAGGCTACCAAATTCAAGCTTCGCTATTTGAAGGTAAAATGTCGGGATACTACCGGGCCGTATTAATTGGGAAGCGTTTATACTTGGCAGGTGTACTTTCTACATCTGACGATATCAACGAAGAAATTGAAAAATTCTTCAATTCCTTCCAACTAAAGGACTAGCATGAAGCCAACCTCCCGTCCAATTAATCTGGCCTTTGGCACACTGCTGCTGGCCGCCGGAGTAACCTACCTGGGCTTCGGTGTAGATCGGATGGATTTTACCTCGTTGTTTAGCTCCTTTCTGGTCGCTTTCGGCGGGTACCTGTTGTTAGTCCGAAAGCCCGATCGGGGCAACATGAAATTACTTGTCGGACTGGGCATTATCTTGCGGGTGGCGCTGGTTTTTGCCTTCCCCTTGCTCAGCGATGATGTTTACCGCTTCATCTGGGATGGTCATTTAGTAGCGGCGGGCCTCAATCCCTTCGCGGAATTGCCGGCCTTTTATCTGGAAACAGGAAACGCCGTACCTGGACTATCGCAGGAGCTGTTCGATAAGCTAAACTCCCCCGATTATTACACGATTTACCCGCCGGTGGCACAGGGGGTTTTTACGGTGGCGGCCTGGCTGAGCCCGGGCAGTTGGTACGGTGCGGCGGTGGTGATGAAGCTGTTTTTGCTGGCTTGTGAGCTGGGGAGTTTGTGGGTGATGTGGCAACTTTTTAAAGGAGTAAGGGGTGAAAAGGAGGAAGGGAAGAAAGGCCAGTCTTCAACTCCTTTTTCCCTTTCCTTCCTTTTTTCTTTCAAGGGGGCGGGGCCGCAGGTGCAGGAAACGGTTAAGGAGCAAGGGCCGTCCGGACAACCAGATAACCCGACACCCCGACACCCCGACACCCCGACACCTCGAAAACTCGAAAACTCGACACCCCGACTACTACTCTACTGGCTCAACCCCCTGATCCTGGTCGAAATCATGGGCAACCTCCACTTCGAAGGCGCCATGGTATTCTTTCTGTTACTGGCCTATTACCTGCTGCAACGAAGCAAGTGGGTGGCCGCAGGTGCTGCCATGGCCGCCTCGGTAGCGAGCAAGTTGCTGCCGTTGATGTTGTTACCGTTGTTGATTCGTCGATTGGTACATTCTGTAAAAAAATCTCCCTTGCCTAAAAATACTAATGCTTGGGCCCCCCCTCTCCGGGGGAGAGGGGCTGGGGGAGAGGTGCCAAGGGAGGGGCGTTTTCTAAACAGAGAGTACCTGTTGTCAATAATTAAGAGTGCCCGCCCATTCTGGATTTTCTCCTTCGCCTTCGGGGTAAGTTGTCTCCTGTTTTTTGCGCCGCTCTTATTGTCCGAAGGCTTCCTGTCGGGCTTCAGCAGCAGCCTGGAGTTGTACCAGAAGAAATTTGAATTCAACGCCAGCCTGTACTACCTGGCGAGGGCCTATGGGTACCTGGATGTGGGGTGGAACCAGATTGCTGTATTCGGCCCTTTGTTGGCGCGGACATCGGCCGTAGGTATCCTGTTGTTGGCCTTGCTGGACCGGCGATCAGACTGGGCCTCCCTACCCGTCGGGTGGCTGTGGGCTTTCGTGCTGTACCTTCTCTGCGCTACTACCGTTCACCCCTGGTACCTGAGTGTACCGATAATGCTGAGCTGTTTCACCAGTTGGCGTTTCCCCTTGGTATGGTCTTTTCTGATCATGCTGACCTACACCAACTATCTCACCGAGCCTTACCACGAGAACCTCTGGTTGGTAGCCATGGAATACCTGGTGGTCGCGGGGTTTGCATTTTGGGAATGGCGACGGAGATCTATATCGGGTAAAATGGTGATCACGTAGCGGTCGAACATTAATTACCCCGGGTGAAAGGTCGCAAAGCAAGCTTTTACCCGCGGCATGGAGCAGTGCACAAACGTTGCGGCGCTTCGCGCCGCTAAATTGTCGCCTCATCCGGGGCAAAGAAGGTTCGCTTTTTACGGTGTCAAATCTGATAAAACCCAATTCCCTCCCCAATATGCATTTTGGTCATCCACCAGCATCTAATTGCTGACGGATGGTACAACTAACTACTCGTGTTTTCCGTCTTAATTAAAAGTACTCCGGAATTATGCATCGTTTCCTCCTCTCCTTGCTCTTTTTAACCTTTCTCTGCACCAGCGTCCGCGCCCAAGTTCTTACCGTTAGTGATGAACTGATCATGCGAAGTGATACCGAGTACGATTTGATCGGTAAACTTGGTGGTCAGGTATTGCTTATGCAGGATCGGGATACGAAACACCTGCTTACCGCCTTTGACCGAAACATGCGGCAGAGCTGGGAGAAAGAACTGGAACTGCGTGGTCGTAACATCCGGCTGTTGACGACCGTGTCCAAGCAGGACGGGACGGGTTTCCACCTCGTTTATATCTTCCGCAACGGCGGCCGTAACTTCCTGCAGCTCGACGAGTACAACCCAGCAGGTAACCTGAAGGACAGCACAACACTGGTGGATTTTGGCGTCTTTACCTCTGCGCCCGAAGACGAGATTTACCGTTCCGAAGACGAGACGAAATTGCTGCTTATGATTAGCGAGCAGCAAAATAAAACCCGCTGCATCGGCCTGGATCTAAGTACCATGAGTTTGCTCTATGATCACGAACTGGAGCCTGAGAAATTCTTCTTCAGCGATGATTTTATGCAGGCCGAGATCAGCAATACGGGAGAGCTGTTTTTTGTCATCGAACGCGATAATTTCAAAAGCAAACGAAAGGAGCACAAATATGAGGTAATGACCCTGGCGCCGAACCTCTCTTTCTCCACCTTTGAGCTGCCGATGGGCGATAGCCTGACCTACGACATCTATTTTCGATATGATAATAAAAACAAAACCCTGACGGCCGGCGGGCTCTACACCACTAAGGATTTTACACAGGCCAGTGGGTATTTCTGGATCAACGTTGACCCGAAAAACGCCAGCAGCGCCCGGCCGGATTTCACCCCCTTTCCGCTGACGCTGGTGAGGAACATTGAAGGTAAGAAGTACAACAAAAAATCACCGGGGATCGACGAACTATCGGTGCGTGACCTCGTGCTGCGGCAAGACGGCGGCGGCCTCATCATTACCGAACGCAACCGCCAGTTGGAACGCCGGAGTAATGCCAGCCGAACGCAAGTGATCAACAACTACGGCATTCGCCCACTGGTAGATTATCACTACGACGAATTGATTGTTTTCAGCGTGCACCCGGACGGGAATACCCACTGGACCAATATCCTGCATAAGAAACAATACAGCCAGGACGATGGTGGGGTCTACTCCAGTTACTTCCTGATGGAGAACCCGCGGAGCTTACGTTTTCTCTTTAACGACGAAATCCGTTTTGAGAATACCGTCAGCGAGTATGTGGTCAATGGGCGGGGAGAATTCGACCGCAACAGCCTATTTCATACCCGGGACCTGGACCTGCGCCTACGCTTTCGCGATGGCGTTCAGGTGGCGGCCAATGAGATGATTTTACCCAGTGAACATCGGAACCGGTTACGGTTGGTTAAGATGACTTATGAAGTTAAATAGACGCAAAGTCGCTTCGCTCCTGGCTTTCAGACGGCCTTTGGCCTCGGCAGTGGATAGATGGTAGGCTACCGCATGTGGCCGCTCGCTGCGCTCGTATAGGAAGTCCAATTTTATAGGAAATAAAAATGCTCACTTCGTTCGAAAGGACGAAGTGAGCATTACTGTGCGGTAGCTACGAGGAACTGCCGACTACTAAACTATTTGACTAAGACGTGCGCGGTAGCCTAAAAGGAGCGGAGCGACGTCTACAAGAAACGAGCGCAGCGAGTTTCGTCTACGAGGCCGAAGGCCGTCTGAAAGCCATGAGCGAAGCGAATGGTGTCTGGGTCAAATCGCTTAGCGATTGGGTTGTGGCGTAGTCCGCAAGTAAGACTTAATTACCTTATGTCCCTTAGGGAATCTGTCGGGGATGTCAGCGGTAGCGATACTGGGGGATACAACGACGTCTTCACCGTCCTGCCAATCCACTGGCGTAGCGACAGAGTAGTTGTCGGTTAACTGCAGGCTGTCAAGCACACGGAGAATTTCATTGAAATTACGACCGGTTGATGGCGGGTACGTCAAGGTCAGTCGAACCTTTTTATCAGGATCGATGATGAATACTGAGCGTACCGTAAACTTAGCATCGGCTTCCGGGTGGAGCATGTCGTAAGCAATTGCGACTTGCTTGCTCTCATCGGCGATGATGGGGAAGTTCATCTTTACGTTCTGCGTTTCTTCGATGTCCCCCAACCATTTCATGTGGCTTTCCAGGTCGTCGACGCTGAGGGCAATGGCTTTTGCATTGCGGCGTTCAAAATCTTCCTTGAGGGAGGCGGTACGACCCAGCTCAGTGGTGCAAACTGGCGTGAAGTCGCTGGGGTGGCTGTAAAGCACGACCCAACTGTCACCGGCCCATTCGTGGAAGTTGATGTCACCCATAGTCGTTTGGGCATCGAAATTTGGGGCGGTTTCGCCAAGGCGGATAGGCATAATTTTTTGAATTTGTTTAGGTAAATAAAACGTGAAAGCAGGGGGTACGGTTGCTAGCCGAGGGCATTTTGTCTGGAATTATGGGTTATTCCAGTTTTACTGGCTTTTATTGACGACTTCGAACAAACCCAGTGTAGCATCTGCTTTAATTAATAAACCAAAACAACTTATCATGAGTGCAACAAACGATAAAATCAAAGGAAACTGGAACCAGATTAAGGGAAAAGCCAAACAGGAGTACGGCCAACTGACCGACGATGACCTGGCCTACGAAGAAGGTAAGGAAGACGAGCTCTTCGGTCGCCTTCAGGAAAAATTGGGTAAGACCAAGCAGGAAGTGAAGGACTGGATTGACAGCCTTTAACCAAGTTTGATTTTCTAAAAATAAGCTCCCTATTTCCGTTACGGAAATAGGGAGTTTTATGTTGGTACGCAACGTTGTTAACTGTTCCGGATGATCATCCCAACAATCTTGTGTTCAGGTTTCATGAAAACATTCAGGGTTTTTGCTTCTCCGGAAATTCAGGTGAGCTATGTTGTCTTTCTTGTATTTACCCGAACAAAATTAGCATTGGCTTGCGGTAGCGACTACTGACTATCTACTATCTCCCCCCCTTCAGCCGCGCCTTCAAAGCAAACACCTCGTCCCGGTAGCTGGCCGCGGCCATAAAGTCCAGTTCCTTGGCTGCTTCCTTCATCTTACGCTCAGTTTCCTGCAGCGCCAGTTCGATCTGCTCGCGGCTCATGCTGTTCAGCACGGGGTCGGCGGCGCTACTGATTTCGACGCGCTCTACGTAGGCTTGCGTCTGCTTCTTGCCGCGGATGTCGAGAATGGAACCCCGCTCCAGGATCTGTTCCCGGGTCTTCCGCATGCCTACTGGTGTGATGTTGTGCTCCTCGTTATAAGCGATCTGTACTTCTCTGCGGCGGTTTGTCTCGTCGATCGTTCGGCGCATAGAGTCGGTAATCTTGTCTGCGTAGAAAATAACTTTACCGTTGACGTTACGGGCGGCCCGGCCGGCCGTCTGCGTCAGCGACCGTTCGTTGCGGAGGAAGCCCTCTTTGTCGGCGTCGAGAATGGCTACGAGGGAAACCTCCGGTAAATCGAGTCCTTCCCGCAGCAGGTTAACCCCTACCAGTACATCGAACTCTCCGAGGCGCAGATCACGTAGGATTTCTACCCGCTCCATCGTATCTACTTCGCTGTGAATGTAACGAACTTTTACACTCAGGCTTTCAAGGTATTTGGTCAGTTCCTCACTCATACGTTTGGTGAGGGTCGTCACCAGGATCCGTTCGTTTTTCTTGACGCGCTCATCGATTTCTTCCAGCAAGTCATCAATTTGGTCTTTGCTTTTACGCACTTCAATTGGCGGATCGATCAACCCGGTAGGGCGAATCAACTGTTCAACGATCTCCCCGCCAGTTTGCTCCAGTTCGAAATCTCCCGGCGTGGCCGAAACGTAGACCACTTGGTTGATCAGGCTTTCGAATTCCGTGAAATTTAACGGTCGGTTGTCCATCGCCGATGGGAGGCGGAAACCGAAATTGACCAGACTGAGTTTACGGGCGCGGTCGCCGCCAGACATTCCCCTTACCTGGGGGATCGTCACGTGGCTCTCGTCGATGATCATCAGGTAGTCGTCCGGGAAGTAATCCAGCAGGCAGAAAGGCCGGGTGCCCGGCTTGCGGCGGTCAAAGAACCGGCTGTAATTTTCGATACCATTACAGTAGCCGAGTTCCTTCATCATCTCCAGGTCAAACTGTACCCGTTCGTGAATCCGCTTGGCTTCCAGTAAGCGCTGTTCGCGCTCGAAGTACCGTTCCTGGTTGTAGAGTTCGTCCTCGATCTGGTGGATGATGCCGTTAAGCCGGTCCTTCGGTGCCACGTAGAGATTGGCGGGGAAGATGGCGGCTGTTTTCAGGGTTTCGATCCGTTTGCCACTGTCGATGTCGATCCGTTCGATGGTCTCGATCTCGTCGCCGAAGAAGACGATCCGGAAGCCGTGTTCGGCGTAGGGCAGGTTAATGTCGACGGTGTCGCCACGCACCCGGAAGGTGGCCCGGCCGAATTCAATTTCCGTACGGCTGTACAGGCTGTCGACCAGATCATAAAGCAGGCCGTTACGGCTCTTGGTTTGTCCGGCCTCCAGGCGGATGATGCCAGACTTGTAGTCGTCGGGGTTACCCATACCGTAAATACAACTGACGGAGGCGACGATGATGATGTCGCGTCTGCCGGTAAGCAGGTTGGAGGTTGCCCGCAACCGGAGTTTATCCACCTCTTCGTTGATCATCAGGTCCTTCTCGATGTAGGTATCGGAGGAGGAGAGATAAGCTTCAGGTTGGTAGTAATCGTAGTAGCTCACGAAGTACTCTACTGCATTATTGGGGAAGAATTCCTTGAACTCGCCGTAGAGTTGAGCGGTCAGGGTTTTGTTGTGGGTCAGGATCAGGGTCGGGCGGTTCAACCGGGCGATGGTGTTGGCCATCGTGAACGTTTTTCCCGAGCCGGTTACCCCCAGCAGTACTTGTCCGCGTTCCCCTCTTTCAACGTTGCCCACCAGTTCTTCGATGGCTTGTGGCTGGTCGCCGGTAGGGGAGAAGGGGGAGACAAGATCGAAAGCCATATGGTGGTTTGTTGGATGAGTTGCCGAAGGTAAACGTTTTTGTTGGTATATGGTTCGGGGTGGCGGCTGGTGTTGGATTTTACCACTAAGGCACTGAGGCATTAAGAACTACACTAAGTTGTGTGTTGGAGGAAATCATTGGCCTATTTATGCTCATCGTATTCTCTAGTGAAGGCTTACGAGCAGAGCTAGCATTCACGTGCGGAAGCACTACTAAACTACCTGCTGCCTGACTAATAAGGCGCGGCCGCAGGTGCAAAGAAGGGTGGAGGGCTTGCAGCCCGAGGATGCGCCTGCGGCGCATTTAACACGGCGTTAATGAGCTGCTAAACACCCTCATGTTTAGCATATGCCCCGCCTGATTCCGTTAGCTTGTGATGGATGCCTTTTTAGTCCTTTCCTCCTTTTTACCCTTTTTCCATCACCCTATGTCGTCCAGAAAATGGCTCCTGATAATTGTACTGCTTTTGCTGGTTGTGGCAAGTTCCTGCTGTTTGGTCCCAGCGCTACGATTTGATATTGAGCAAGCTTTTTTTCAGCTCATGACCAAAGACCGTTCAATAGCCACCGAAGAGGATATCAACCAGATTTTAAGCGAATTTCCAGTGGTTAATCAAGCGGATTTACCCACAGATTTCCTTCTGCGTACCCGAATTGACGCACCGGCGTTTCGGCACCTCTCCCCCAGAAAGTTCTTCGTAATCCGAAAAAAGGACCTGTACCGAAAAGTTACGGGGCACCTCCGCATTCACCATCTGTTTGCGTTAGGAGCACCGGCACGCAAGGGTTTTTACTTTTCCGACGATCTGCTGTATTGGGGAATCGATCCGGACATCCTACACAAGTTATTGGAATTACGGCTAACGCTGGAAAACGAAGGCTATGATGGAGAAGCCTTTAGTTGCAACTACGGTTACCGGCACCCTGCCCTGAATGCGGCAGTTGGCGGCGCGCCCTACAGCCGCCACATTGCTGGGGACGCCCTTGACCTGGTGATCGGAGATGTCAACCAGGACGGCCAGACCAATGCTGCCGACAAAGCCATTGTGCTTAACCTCTGCGAACGCAAGCTCATCGGTAACCGTGGTGGCATCGGCCGATACCCGGGTACGCAGGTGGTACACATCGATCTTCGGGGGAAGCGGGCACGGTGGGATAGTTATTGAGTTAAATTCTCGCTAGTATATTTATTCTTCAGCCGAGATGCTCTCCATTATACCTGCTTGCTGATTTTAACTCCACCTAATGACCTCCTATCACTGCGAAACCTGCAACAAAGACCATAAAATATTCAGAGGGCTGGAAATTCCGCCACCAGCTTTGATTACCGAAATGCCCGAGGCCGAGAAGGCCGAACGAATCCACGACCTTGGAGGACTAGTTGGTGTAGACAAGCTTCATGTTTTTATCAATGGCTACATCTACATATTTTTAGAGGGCAAAGACAATCCTTTCTTTTCCTGGCATACGTGGGCTGCTTTAGATCAGCTAGAATTACGTAGTAAATTGAAGACCCTCATAGAGGGCGAACCGATTACCATTGCAGCTACAATTCCTTGTGTCTCCGTATTTTATGATTCAACAGAAACGCTCGATTGTACCGTAACAATATTCCCCGACGCAGACACATCTCCTGATATAGTGGTGACTCAGCCGAGTCAACTTCAACAAGACCAAGCCAAACCAATCACGCTTGATCGGATGAAGGAGATTATGAACCGACTGCATCATGCCGGTGATTTTTCAGGAAAACAGGAAGAATTCAAGGAACCTTTTGCGATTCGCTTTAACCAACTACTGGATGAGGTGACGACAGCTTATGCTGACAAAGGAGATGACTTTTACATCAATTTACAGGGAAAACATTCCGTGTCTTTTCAATTGGTCAATAGCGGGGTTTTGGAAGAGGCTTCTGATCAAAGCGCAGGGTTTGGTATAGACTTACCGTTTGATTTGTCGGACCAGGAATTAGTAGAGCGTCAGCAACGGTTTCTTGCTTTGCCACTATCTGCTAAGTTTACCCGACATGACCTGAACGGTATACCAACCTATCAATTTAATGTTGGAGAAGATCGAAAACTGCTAACTGAGCTGGTCATCGAAATATTATCCTCCGTCTTTCAGGAAGAAATCAAGCAAGTTGGGTTTGATCATGATGCTCTTTAGAATAACTCTGCCGGTCTAGTCATTGCCCCAATCCACTGTTTTGCACCTGTGGCCGCGCTCTGATGAAAAGGAAGAATGGGGAAAATGAAAGGAAAAAGGAGGGCGCGCGAAACTTTTCTTTGATACACACTTCCTTTCCTTCTTTTCTTAATGCCTAAATGTTCTTAATGGTAAGCACTCCCCTTTTGCTACCTTGCTCACCACCCATGCCCGCCCCATGAAAATCCAATACCTCTCCGACCTCCACCTGGAATTTGCCGCCAACCGCGCCTGGCTGCGGGAAAACCCCATCGTTCCCGCTGGCGAAATCCTGGTAGTAGCCGGCGATACGTTCTACCTCGGCGAACACCATAAAGCCGATGATTTCATCCGCTACGTAGCCAGGCACTTTCGGCAGACTTACCTCATTCCCGGCAACCACGAATATTACGGCGGATTTGATGTGACGGAAACGCCCTTCAGCTTCCGCCAGTCCCTGGCGGAGAACGTTACGATGCTGAACAATGTCGTGGAGGAGAAGGACGGTGTTCGGCTTATTTTTTCCACCATGTGGTCCCTCATCGACCGGGACGAAATTGGCATCATGCGGGGATTAAACGACTTCCGGCTCATCCAGAACCAGGGCAAACTACTGACGGTCGCCGGATTTAACGAATTGCACGCCCGGTCTATGGACTTTCTGCGAGGGGAGCTGGCCCGACCATCCACCAATCCCAAAGTCGTGGTAACTCATCACCTTCCAGCCGATGGCTGCAACCACCCCCGGTTTCGCGGGACATTATTGAACCCCGCATTCTGCACCGACTACACTGAACTGATCGAGGCCGCTGACCTGACTGCCTGGATCTACGGACATAGTCACCGGAACGTGGCGAAATTTGAATTGAAGGGTACCAGGATACTTACCAATCAACTCGGCTACGTTCAGTATGGAGAGCAGGCCGATTTTAGCCTGGAGCGGGTGCTGGAAGTCTGAGCAATTGGTGGGTCGTTGCGGAAATGTTCTGACTTCCTCCGTATGGACGTGGTTAGTCCACACCACTACAGGCCAACCCTTGGTTTACGAAACTTCTGAATGTATCACTGGTGCCGGCAAGCAACCGCCGTACCTTAGCTTTTGCACAAAAAATATCTATTTGGCCCGCCTCTTCATTCTTCTTTTATTCCTTACTTGCGGTTGCTTGTCAGCACAAACCGATACCATTTTTATCTGTGCACCGGGACAGGAAGTGCAACTCAATACCGTACCCGGTCAATTTGCTTATGAATGGTCGCCGTCCCAAAGCTTAAACAATAGAACCTTAAGCAATCCGATTGCCCGGCCGGAAGGAACCACGCTTTACGTGGTCCAGATCATTGGCGAAGCAACCGGCGACAACCTCATTACCAATCCCGATTTTACCGATGGTAATGCGGGGATAACCAGCGATTACGACTTTGTCTCCACCATCAGGACCCAGGGTGTTTACGGGGTAAACACGAGTGCCGCCAATCTGAACGGTGCTTTCTTTAACGATTGCCCCGATCATACCTCAGGTGCAGGTCAGATGATGGTGGTTGATGGTTCTCCCGTTGCTGACGAGAAAGTGTGGTGCCAGACCGTCGTGGTTGAAGCCGGAGCGAATTACGCCTTTTCTACCTGGCTCACTTCCGTTAATCCCAATAACCCTGCCCGACTCCAATTCAGCATCAATGGAACACGGCTTGGTGGCGTTTTTATGGCCGGAGAGGACGTCTGTGACTGGCGGCAATTTTACGCGGTTTGGAACGCCGCCACTGCAACAGAAGCTGAAATTTGTATCGTTAACCAAAACACGAATCCGCAGGGTAATGACTTTGCCCTCGACGACTTCGCGTTCTTTGCAATACCGGAACTAACCCTGGATTCAACGCTGGTGATACTGTCGGAAGCTACTCACTTACCTTCCATTATTCGTAGGCCGGATTGTGGGGAATCGAACGGCATAATTTCCATCAACTCAACCAGTGCTGGTCCCAACGAATTTACTTATTCCTTTGATGGTGGACCATTTCTGGAAGATTCCCTTTTCCAGGGGTTGAGCACCGGATCCCATACGCTCGCCATACGAAATGACCATCCTGCCTTTGTTGGTGAAGGCTGTATCCAAGAATTTGATGTTCTCTTGCCACAGGGTAATTGTCCCTTCTATCTTCCTGGTGCCTTTTCACCGAATAGCGATGGTGTCAACGACGTATTCAGGGTCTTTACGGCCACTGGATTTACGGGAAAGCTGCTTTCATTTGCCATCCATGATCGCTGGGGTGGACTTGTATTCGAAAGTATTGCAACTGATTCGGTAACTACGGGGTGGGATGGGCGCATACGGGGGGAGTTTGCAGCCAACGGGACCTATTTATATCAGGTGAAACTGGAAAACGCTGAAGGGGAGGTGATGGAACGGAATGGAACGGTGGTGTTAGTACGTTAACCTGGTAATCTGTTTCACAAATCCTTTTTTCCTTCTTTGCCACGCCTCAATAACGTTACGAGCGAAGCGAGCACGTTACTGCGGTAGCTAATCGAGAATCGAGAATCACTTGCGCCTACTGCACCGCCCGCACCAAGCCCTCCAACTCGGAGTAACTACTAATCTGCCCCCGGTTAAACTTCCGCAATCCGCCCCGGTAAACCAGGGTAACGGGGATCGACCCAGTAGTCCAGCCCGCATCGACTCGGCGAACCCAGCCCCGGAAATTGTCGTCGGTCAGGGCAACCACGGGTAGCGTCATGGGCCGTTGTTTAAAGAAGTCCTTCAGCTTGGTGCGTACGTCTCCCGGCCGGTCGAGGCTGACCATGATGACCTGGAGATCTTTGTCGGCCTTCTCCCGGGCAAGCTGCTCGAAGTAAGGCATTTCTGTGATGCACGGACGGCACCAGGTGGCCCAGAAGTTGATGACGTAGGTACGGCCATCGTTCTGCTGGAATAAGCTTTCGATCTCGCTGTAACCTGCATAAATGGGGTAGGGGAGGTTCGGGTCGTTGGGCGTCAGTAAGGTTTTGACGGCGGCATTGCCGGCGGTACCGTAGTCTTTGGGGACAGCTGGAGTGACACAGCTGGCAAGGCCCAGCACCAGGGCCAGGCTAAGTAGGTAGCTTAGGGATTTCATGCAGCCAAGATACGGGCCTGGAGGGTGGGAAATTTTACTGTTCTACCTGCGTGTTGAATCCCTCTCCCCCCGGTTCCCAGGGCTAACGCATAGAATTGTTGTAGCCTGTGAAACCCCCTCCCCAACCCCTCCCCACGGGGGAGGGGCTTTTGAAAACGCTACGCGTTTTATAAAATCAACTTGTTCTGAAGACTATGATTAACCGATAAATTCTTGAAAATCGATCCTATGCGTTAGCCCTGCCCCCAGCCCCTCTCCTCGGAGAGGGGAGATGTTCCAGTTAACTAAGGTTTAGTAATGTAGATAAGAACTTACAGTTGACTACTCCTAGCTTTCTGGTTTTCTTACTTGCATCCTGCATCCTGCATCTTGCATCCTGCATCTTGCATCCTGCATCTTGCATCCTGCGTCCGCGCCGCTGAATTGTTCTTACTTTTTCCTAAATGCCTTAGTGGTGAAAAACCATAGCGGCAAATGCCTCTACATCCGTTGCCGCGTCTCGTTCTTAGACTGGGTATTGCGGTTGCTCACTTGCTGTTTGCCCGAGAAGTTGTACGTCAGGCGCAGGTTAAACGTGCGGGTAAAGGGACGGTAGTCTGAGGTAGTGACAAAAGTGTCAAACGGCCGACGGTTGGCAAAAATCAGGGTGTGGAAAATGTCACGAATATGCAAACGGATAATGAAGCGCTTGGCTAAGAGTTGTTGTTGGATCATGGCGTCAACCTCCCGCAGTGGTTCACGAATAAAGTAGGCATCGGCCTGCGGCGAATACAAGGACATGCGAATCTCTGCCCGAGTTGTGGCACTCAACTTCAGGTTGTGCCAAATGCGAAATTTTGAGGTAGCTTGCTTAAAGCTTTCCTGGCCTTCACCATCGTTAAATTGACGGTTAAACAGGCGGGCGGATGTGCGCATACTCCACCAGGGAAGGATGTCTATTGTGGAGCTGTACTCCAGGCCATACTCCGTTTGGCTGCCCTCATTGAATTTCTTGTAGTAGGCTACTTCCCCCTCCAGAAAGTAGATGCCGTTAATTGCATCGGCCACCTTATTGTAGAATAAGGCGAACTGGTGTTTTTGTACCTGCGCCGCCACTTCGTAGCGGTGCCAAAACTCCGGAGTAAGATCAGGATTGCCCAGTTCATACCTGAAGTCGTTCAGCTTCCAGACATTGTCGTTGAGGTCAGAGAATGATGGCCTCCTCACCCGTTTGGTGTAGGCCACGGAGAGCGTGGTGTTGTCGGTGATTTTCCGGGAGAGAAAGACCGATGGAAACCAGTTGAGGTACCGTTGGGTGATGACGCTGGCATCCAGTAAATCCGTTTTGGTAAGGTGCGTCTGTTCCGCCCGCAGACCCATCCGGAAGAAGTCTTTTTCGTTTAATTGTTTGCTGAAAGAGCCGTAGGCTGCCAGAACGTTTTCGCCATAATCAAAGGAGTTGGAGCGTTCATTCGTTACCCAACCTTCAGGTAGTAAGGACGCTGCCTGCAAGACATTGAACCTATTGGTCGAGGTCCACTTCAGGCCACCGTTGAATTTCAGCCCCTTGCCCGTTGATTTGTTGAAATCCGCCTGCAAGTCACGGATCTCTGTTTGGTTATCGGTTAAATTCCGGTCTTCGTTGTTTTCGATGAACCCCTGGTCGTACCGGGAGTCGGTACTGTTGAGCCAGGAGATGTTGCCCCGCGTGTAGTCGGCAAATACCTGTAAACGGGTACCGGAAGTATCCAACGTCCAGGTATAGTTGAGCGTAGCATTGGTATTAAGCCGGTCTTGAAAGCCAAGGGAGCGCGTGGTCCCGCTTTCTTTCAATTCCCCAGCTTCGGTTAGGACCAGGCTGTTGAGCTGGTCGAAGTTATAAACGGAGGTGTTCCCTGATAGCTCTGCTCCGATGACGTGATCGGGATGAGGTATGACGACGGCGCCAACACGGTAGGTGTGGCGAGTAAGGGAGTCTCTCGCAACCATGCGATCATCCAGGAAATTATCGGTGGTGAAGTAATCCGTCGTGCTTAATAGTTGCCGGTTACGGTAATTGACCAGGTAATCGTAATTGCCGTAAACGTTCCAATTTTTGCCGCCGTAATTGAGGCTGAGGCCACTGGTTACGGACCAGGAAGCCTCGCCCCGCAGCAAGTAGGCTGTTCTTCCCTGACCATTGACACCCCGGACCGGCTTTTTCAGGATGATGTTGACGACACCGCCCGCTACGTCGGCCGTTGTAGCTGCACCGGCGGAGGTCTGCACCTCGATCCGGAGGATATTTTCGGAAGGAATGGCCTGCAAGTAGGCACTGAGGGCGGCAGGCTCTAACCTCAATGGCCGGCCATTGACCAGGACGAGGGCCGCTGCGTTGCGTACCAGTAGCGCACCCTCATCAGACAACCAAACATTGGGGGATCGCTCCAGCACCTCCAGCCCGTTATAACCGGTTTTTAGCGGGCTGGCGGCTACGTTGAAGAGCAGTTTGTCTTCTCGCTGTTCGATGACGGGGCGGTCCCCTTTTACGACAACTTCTGCTAAGGCGTTGGCAGCCGGAGACAGGCTAATGTCCGGTATAACCATGGCGTCATCCATTGCGAGTGTTTGTACAGCGTCGGTATAGCCGAGATAACCGGCAACCAGACGGTACTTTCCGGGGCCGGGTACTGTCAGGCTAAAGTCGCCAGACGTATTAGTGGTATTACCGGAAATCAGGTTGTCTCCGGCGGGATGGAATAACCGGACGTTGGCGAAAGGTAGCGGAACTCCTGCTGCATCCAGCACCCGGCCAGTGATTTGAAATTGACCGAAGAGGGGAAGCGAAAACAGACCAAGTAAAAGGCAAGGGAAAAACTTCATACCGTAATTATACATCGGAAATAGAGGTATTGGATAATCACTACCTTGTTTTAACGTTTTGGAAGAGTTTTTTGCGATTTCACCTTTCCTTTGCACCTGCGGCCGCGCCCAAAAAATAGCAGGAGTAATCTAACGATGGGTAAGGTTTCCGAAATCTCGCAATTTGATACCAAATGAATTACCTTACCAACCGGCATTACTGCACCTTTAAAACCTTAAGCACCATGAAATATCTACCCCTGTTATTAATCCTCATATGTCCGTTTTTGCACCTCTCCGCCCAAAAACTAACGAAGAAAGAGAAGAAAGGGAAATACGCTTTCTTCCTTGACAAAAAACAGGTGACGGAATATACTTTCGACGAGGTGCTTTCCAAATGGGGTGGACACACGATTGTCGGGGTCGAAGGCCGCTACGGCCTGATGAATCGCGTGGGAGAAGTCATCGTCCCAGCGAAATACGAATCATTGCGCTTTGCCCGTAAAGATGCGATGCTGGCAAAACAGGCAGACAACTACGGAGCGATTGATACGCTGGGCAATGAGTTGCTGGCCTTTAAGTATGAACGCATTGATTATTTTTTGCCGGACTCCGTTGCGTTGGTGAAGCTTGACGGAAAGTGGGGCGTGCTAAAGAATAATGCGTTTGATCCTGACGCTGAAATGATCTTTAAAAGCCCGGAGGAGCTCCCGCTTTTCAAGGGAACGAATAGGAAGCTGGACACTTATGAAGAACGGAAGAAGGATGCCGATACTAAAATGCTGACGTATATCTTCGAGAACATCAGATACCCGCAAACGGCAAGAACTCAAAAGGTGGAAGGAATGGTGGTGGTCTCCTTCGTCGTTACTGCCGAAGGGGAGACACGGGACCCCCGTGTCGTCCGGGAAATCGGTGGAGGTTGTGGTGCTGAAGTCCAACGCCTGGTGAAGCAAATGCCAAAATGGATCCCCGGTATGGTCGATGGTAAGCCTGTGGCAACCCAGTTTAACCTGCCCGTTAAATTTAAGCTTGAATAAGGGGGGCTCTTTTATGCAAGTGTCGGCCAGAGGCGTTTTCTCCTCCGAGGCGTCGAGCTGGCACAACCGCGAGCTCCTCGGAGGTGTAAAACGGCGGGCGGGGTCGCTAATGTTAACTTGTGTGTAAGACCCTAACCTTGAGGTAGCCCCTACAGTAACATCATTTACCGAATGTACCCAAGGTCAAAATCTCTCATCAGCCAATTACCAACCCCCGCAACACCTCCGCCAACTCCCGCTGCGTACTAGCCGTCTTGTCTCGCGCATACCAGCTGTGCAGCTCCTTTTGATAAGAGTCATAGTCGGGTTTAGGCTCCGGCAGGTGTTTGTAATCCATGGTCATTTGCTGGGCAACGGCCGGTCGCGGTCCCCATTCTCCGAGTACAGCTTTAGTGGCGGCATCAAGGAGGATCATCTTGGGGATGGAGCGGGCACCGTCCGTCAGAAATTGATCCATCAGCTCAGGGTGTTCATCCCGAAGGACGAGTTGGAGGTCCAGCTGATCGGTAGCCTGGGCCATGTGGTAAAGCAAGGGGATGATCTGTGCGGCGTCGCCGCACCAGCCCTCCGTAATGGCCAGTATGAGTACCGGCTTTTCGAATTGTCCGAGCATTTCGATCATTTCCGGAATAAAGCGGTTACGCTTATCCAGCCGGTCCATTCGGGATTGGTTCAGCCGGGTGAATTGGACGTAAAAATCGGACTGATTGGGGCCAGTCGTCCTGTTATCCTCGAGTAAATTGGAAAGGTGGGTTCGGTATTCCGGGTAGCTGCGGGCGTCGGCGAGGGCTTGGTTGATCAGGTCTTGCATGGCGGGTAAACGGGGGGCTCGAATAAGAGTTCTGCCGCCTGACGACGTTCTAAGCAAAGCCCTGCTTTCTCTGGGGTAGGGAAGCAGGAAATTTTGTTATCTGGTAAGGATGAAGGACAGATTAATAGGGCGCGGACGCGGGATGCCGGGTTGAGTTTAAAGAAGCAAAGTATTTGCAGGCTTCGGTAATAAAACCGTGCAACCCTTCGAAAATGCCTGCGTCTCTACTAATGGATTCGGACTAAATCAAACCGGGTTTCTGTAAGCGCAGCTCTAAGGAGCTTTCTGTAAAATTTAAAACACTAAATCATGAGACTACTTACTCTTTTCTCCCTTCTCCTCTTCACCTTCGCCCTTACCGCTCAGGACCGCATCTCCGGTTCTGATCTGATTGCCAGGTTGGATAAAGGAGAAAACATCGCCCTTACCGACGTTACCATTACGGGTGATCTTGACTTCACAAAACTGGCCGATCGCAAAGAAGAAAGCGGCAGTAACTGGGGCAAGCGAAAATCCATCCGGACCTACGTGCGGAACATGATTTCCTTCGACAACTGCACCTTCAACGGTAAGGTCATCGGCTACTACAGCCCGGAAGGCAACTGGAACAGAAACAAAGAGCCAATGGTGAATACTGACTTTGATGAGAAGGTCACCTTTGTTAATTGTACGTTCAAGGAAGCCGTACTCTTCAAGTATTCCAATTTCGATGAAATGGTGAGCTTTTACAATTCAGCGTTTGAGGAGAAGGTAAACTTCAAATACACGAAATTCGAAGAAGCCATTAACTTCTCCAAAGCAAAATTTGGCGGATTTGCCAATTTCAAATACACGAATTTCGATGAAGGCCCTGATTTCTCCAGCGCCGACTTCGATGAAGATGCTGACTTCAAATACACCAAGTTTCCCCGGGGCTCGAACCTGGCCAACGCTACCTTTAATGACAGTGCGAATTTCAAGTACACCGAATTCCACGAAGACACGGACCTGACGGGTACAAACTTCGGCCGGGATACCGACTTCAAATACACAAGGAAGGGAAACCGAAGCTTCCGGCCTGGGAAGTAAGAATAGTTAGAAGTGGGTAGTAAGTAATGCCAGACTACGGACTACTTACTACCCACTAATAAACCCCCGGTCAAAAGCCCGAATTTCCTTCCGCCCGGCTTGATAGTCTGCTGCTAACACTGCCATCCCAGCGTCGAGGTCCAACGCTCCGCAGCTGAAAACATCCACCGCGGCGTAGCCATGTTCCGGCCAGGTGTGGACGGTCAGGTGACTTTCCGCAATGATGACCACACCGCTGACGCCATGCGGGTTGAAGGCGTGGAAATGTGCTCCGATCACGGTTGCGCCCATGGCCGCAGCAGCGGCCAGTAATATCCGTTCTGAATCTGCTGGTTGAGCGAGCAACGCTTCGGGGCAGCCGTAAAGATCCAGGTGGACATGGCGGCCCAGTATACGCAGGTTGTCGGGGAGTTTGAAGGAAGGGGCTTTGGCCATCAGGAGGTTTTTTCACGTTGCCAGTCGGACCATTCGTCGAGGAAATAATCCAGCAATACCGGCCGGTCAAGCCGGTTTGGCAGTAGGTTGATGTCGGTAGGTTGACGCAAGTCGGGGGGAAAGTAAAACATGTCGGGCAGGGCTTCAGGTTCAAGGAACCTGCGGGGTACATCGGTTCTTAGCCCAGGCTTGTGTCCGGTGCCGCCGGCCATGATGAAGCCCCAGACCCCAAAACTGGGCACCAATACTTTATAAGGCCGTATATGGTTGAAACCAGTGGCCGCCAGCGTTTCCCGAATGCACCAGAAGGTATTCCGGGTATGAAACGGACTGGTTGCCTGGGTGGCAAATACCCCGTTTACCGCCAGCCTGGCTTTTACCATTCCGAAGAACCAGGTGCTGTAAAGACGGGCCACGCTTTCACTGCTGGGGTCCGGTAAGTCGGCGATGATCAGGTCGTATTGGTTGGTGTCGTTACGGAGGAAAACGGCGGCGTCAACGGCCAATGCCTGCACCTTGCTGCTTTCCATTGCCCCTGCGTTCAGCGCCCTGATGCCCCCGTGCCGGGAAGCGAGCGCAAAGACCCGCTCGTCTAGATCTACAACCGTTAATTGCTCCAACTCCGGAAGTTTGAGCAGCTCGCGGGCCAGTAGTCCTTCACCACCTCCCAGAATAAGCGCCCGCTTTACGGCCGGCACCGAGGCGGCGGGAATAAGCGCGAGCGCCTCATGGTAGCGGTACTCGTCGCGCGAAGAAAATTGGATGACCCGGTTGAGGTAGAGGCGCAGGTCGTCCTGATTTTGCGTTAGGGTGATCTGTTGATAGGGAGAGCGCTCCTGGTAAATTACCCGGTGTGGATAGGCAGAGGCTTCCCAGTGTGCCAAAAAGGGTTTGGCCCAGGCCAGCAGCAGCCCGAAAGCCATTAATCCGAGGGCGGTATAGGCATATATCCGTCGTCGTTGCCGTCGTTCTAATTGATCCCGGAAAAACCAGCAAACCCCGAATCCGAGCAAGAGATTTACCGCTCCAAAGAGGAGGCTGGAGCTGTACAAACCCACGAAAGGAAGGAGTAAAAAGGGGAAAAGCAGGGTGGCGGCCAGTGCGCCGATGTAGTCGAAGCCCAGAACATCGGCCAGGGCATCATTTTGCGGCGCGTACTTCTTCATGACCCGGGCCAGCAGTGGGATCTCCAGCCCCGTCAGCAGCCCGATGGCGAATACAAGCCCCAGCATGGTGAACTGATACTGCGTATTATTTTGGTGTTGGAAAAGAAAGTACAGCAGGGGGACAGAAAGGCCTCCCAGTAACCCCAACAGCATTTCCGTCCGAATGAACGCTTCCAGCTCCCCCTTCTCAATGTACTTGGTGAGAAAAGATCCTACACCCATCGCGAACATATAAATGCCAATGGTTAGGCTGAATTGCTTGACGCTGTCACCCAGGAAATAGCTGCTCGTGGTACTGATCAGCAACTCATAGACAATGCTGCAAAGGCCAGCCAGGAAGACCGCGGCAATGAGGAAGGTTTTTTCGGGAAGCTTGATGATAAGGGATGATTTTTCTTCAGGGCGTGGGCGCAGGTGCAAAGTTACGGATACAGAAGCAAGGAGACCGGCCAACGGTCTTTAGGCGCAAATTTCGATAGGCGTAAAATTTACCGTACTTTAGGTATCAAATATTCCTCCACTTGAGCGCATGACCTCCATGCACTAATCAGGTAGTCGCCCCGGTGCTATGAATAACATTGAGTAGTTGGAAGGAGCTCCTTCTATGGTGGCTGCCTAAGGCATTACGGGATAAATAATACTGTGTTTCCTTCGACAATTGTTTGTCCGAAATAGCGCTAAGACAAGGCATTTCGGACTTGAGTGAACAGATTCGTCTTGCCTTTTTGGTGTCTAGACACCGATTTTTTGTCGCAGGTACCCTAAAATTAACTCGAATTGCTTGTGGACTAAGAAATTTAGGTCCACTTTCACATACTTTGGATTGATTCATTTAACCTTACGCATTTGCACATGTCGCAACAAAATCCTGACTTCCCGGATATAAGAAAGATTAATGCTGAACTGTTTTCGAATCTGGATTCGAATGATATCAAGGACTTTGAATATCTGAAGCAGGTACAGCAGAACTGTATGGAGCAGGTAAATCCTTTTACTTGCTACGTTACGATATTATTGGGTAAGGATCCTAAGATTACCTGGCGGCACAATACGGCAAATCATTTTGGTTTGGTGGACTTGCAGTTTGAAGACCTCATCGGCCTCGTTCATCCTTCCTGGCGGTTCCTATACGTAAACTCTGCGAAGGTGATCTACGAGGTAGCCTATAAATACAGAAATATTTTTATGCAGAAGGGCTCAACCGCTGTCAGGCAGCTTCCCCTGCGGCATCGCTCTGGTCAGTACTACTGGTACCATCAGGTATCCGTTAAGGTTGCCGACGATGGGGACAGCCTGGCCGCTCAAATCAATTACTACCAACAGAGTACTCCTTACGAAGCACAGCTGCCTACTATGCCTCAAATGGCTACTTCCGGAGAGGTGAATAAAGTAGGTATGAAGGAGCTCAATCGCTTAACACTGGAATTCCTGCCCGATTTTCTTGGCCAGTTCCTTTCGGACGCCCAGGTGAAATTTATGTTGCAATACCGTAAAGTGCTCTTCGAGAGTGGCGGGAAAAAACAAGTGCAGGGAGGATTGTTGAAACGGTTGGATGAAGTTGACACGCTCGATAACCTGAAGAAGCTGAAACAACGTATACGGCTAAACGTAACGGACTACTTTCAGCATCCATCCCTGGATTCAGCCTATGGACTTGGACTTTGGCTCAACTACTGTTTCCCATTAGAGAGCGACTGATTCAGAGCGTTTACTTGTTGTTCTCTTGTTGGGAGCATGAAACAAGGTGCTTTTGGCCGGAGAAATCTAACTAATCTTACTTTTTACTTGTTTGGTCACCTAATTATTGACGTAGACCGCTCTAAACTTAACCTGAAATGCTTGCGAGCTAAGGAAATTAGTTACACTTTGTGTGTAGATGGATTTATCCGTCCCTTATGTACGCCATTATGTCTAAACAAGGCCCTGACTTCCCGGATATTAAAAAGCTCACCGCTGTTCTGTTTAAGAACATCGATCCGAATGATATCGAGGACTTCGAGTATCTGGAGCATGTACAGCGAAACTGTACGGAACAGGTAAATCCTTTTGCTTGCTACATCACCATATTATTAAGCAAGGAACCCAGGGTGACCTGGCGACACAACACCGAAAGTCATTTTGGTCTGGTGGACTTACAGTTTGAAGACCTTATAGGCCTCATGCATCCTTCCTGGCGGTTCATGTATTTAAATTACGGAGAGGCTTTGTACAAAGTCGCCTTTAAACACAGGGACCTTTTTATGCAGAAGGGAACCGCTGCCAGGCAGCTTCCCATGCGGCACCGCTCGGGAAAGTACTATTGGTACCACCAGGTATCCGTCAAAGTGGCCGATAATGGGGAGACCTTAGCCGCTCATCTCAACTACTACCAACAAAGTAGCCCTTACGAAGCACAGCTGCCCGCTATGCCCCAAATGACCAGTGCAGGAGATATTAGTAAGGTGTGTATGAAAGAACTCAACCGTTTAGGGCTGGAGCTTTTGCCCGAATACCTTAGCCAGTTCCTTCCGGAAACCCAGGTGAAATTTATGCTGCAATACCGTAAAATTGTTTTTGAGAATGAGGGGAAGAAACAAGTGAAAGGAGGGGTGCTGCACCTGATCGATGAAGTTGACACACTTGAAAACCTAAATAAGCTAAAACAACGCATCCGGTTGAACGTAATAGACTACTTTCAGCATCCATCGCTGGATTCTGCACATGGGTTGGCACTATGGCTCAACCTTTATTTTCCATTGTAAGATGCTTGATTTAGGGGGTGAAAAGAGGGGTTGTCCAAAAGGGGACAAGGATTGCTTGTAGATACATATTTTCATCTTTTACCTTTGTATCTGAAACAAGGCTTAATTCTTCCACAGTTATAGTGTAGCGAGTTAGTTCTTCGATAAGATTTGTACTGTTCATGTTGATTCCTACCTGTTCAGGTGTGTTTTTTTTGTCTCTCATAAATATTGTGTTGTTCAATTTGTGTCTCTTAAGAACTGCGACTTTGATTGTTTTTTTGAATAATTGGAGTCTCACCAAAGAGAAATATTCTGGCGTACTTCGGGTAAGATATCCGGGGTACGCTTTTTTTTGACCGGTTGTCTTCTGCACAGACCATTGGTTATGCAAGCATGCGGGTAAAGTAGTGAGGTGGTTAGGACAAATTGTTCATCCTCGTATTCCTTCGTATCTTCACCTTACAAATCCTATCTAGAAATGCTATGTAAGCACCTGATTTTTCCTGCCCTCTTTTCCGTTGGGCTTGGCTTCTTCCTATTTGGCTGTGGTTTGGGCGATGAAACCATCCAGGTTCCCACCGAAGGCCTGATCACTACCGTTACTGAAGTGAGCCCTGATGACTACAAGATCGCTTCTGAAGAATCTGTAGACTTGGTGGAAGATAGCCGCATCATTGTGGAGAAAATGTCTGGAGCTAGAGACACCTTTACCCTTGAACAAGCGAAACTCATTACGCAGGTTTCTTCTGACACCAGCGCCGTTAGCCGTCCCTTCCACCGTGCAGGAATGGGCTATTTTGGCTTTCTGATGTTGGGCCGTATGGGTGGACATTCTGTGAACTCCGGTGCATACGTTAATAACGGGGCCTACAATAAAGCCAGCAACACTGCCGGTTCCCGACTCACCAATTCGGCCCGTTCTACCACCCGCTCCCGCTCTGGATTTGGCGGTGGCAAAAGCACGCGCTCCTTTGGTGGATAACAGAATAACCGACGCGCCACGGTTGAAAGACCGTTGGTTTAGTAAGCAGGGCCTCAGTTTTTACGCTGAAGGCGAGAATGAAGATTACCTGGCCGACGAAATACTGAGCCTCCATTCCACTGAGGCAACTGCCGCGATGCGTGCAGGAGATGAAGCCTGGGACGTTTTGCGGGCCTGTGCGCGTAAAAGCGCCTACATCGAAGACCGCCTGCTTGGGCTGGGAATTCCCGATTTTGCCGTCCCGCTCATCAAATGGTCAGTAGAAAATGAATGGGATAATTTCCTCGTTGGACGTTTCGACTTTGCCGGAGGGCTTGACGATCTTCCCCTGAAGCTGATCGAGTTCAACGCCGACACCGCCAGCTTACTGCCTGAAACTACCGTCCTTCAGCCGGAGATCATCAGTAAAGCCGGCCTGAAGCCAGCTCCGAACGGTTTACTCGCGGCCCTGGAAGCCAACGCCCGCCGCCTCGGCGGCGGCCGAAAAGACACCGCCATTGCCGCCGCCCACCTGGGAAGTGCTGACGACCGGCACAACACCGACGTGCTGGCGCACGTCGCAACCGCCGCGAAATGGGGAAGGGTGGACACCATAATGCTGCCCGACCTGGAGATCAATCCCGACGAAGGAGTCTTTCATGAAGCAAAACCTGATCGCTGGATTCATTACGGAACGATGATCAAGTTCTTTCCCTGGGATTTTGCAGCCCTCGAAGAACCCGACCTCTGGGAATACCTGGCAGAGTTGATCATGGCCAGGAAACTAAGGGTTTTTAATCCCGCATGGACCATGCTCCTGCAATCCAAGGCACTACTGGCCTATGCCTGGCAAGACAACCCTGGCCATCCGCTGCTCTTGCCCACAGCTTTTGACCCCGCTGACTTGCCCCGACCTTTGGATGGTTACGTCCGCAAGCCTATTTTTGGCCGGATGGGCGAAAACATAGAAATGGTGATGAACGGCCGAACCGTCGTTGCCCAAACCAAAGGCGACTACGGCAAAGGGCCGGTTATCTATCAGGAAAGGGCTCAGTTTGCCACCGACCGGGACAAACACCTGTACCAACTCAGCACCTACCAGGCTCCACAAGCCTGTGCGCTCTGTTGCCGCCGGCAGGATGACCTGATCATCGACGATGACGGGGAATTTGTATCGTTGGCACTACTTAAAGAAAAAGTCGGGCTTAGGTTTTAAGCCTTTTGTATGGAGCGGAGGCCTTCCTCCCAATCTGATTGAATATTATTGCCAAACAAAGCAACTCATGCGTCAGCCAATTCACGAAGATCAGGTCTTCGAAAACGTACCTGCGTTATCGCCAGGAGAGTACGATAACTGCAAGTTCTCCCATTGTGTGTTTGCCAACGCCGATTTTTCCGGTTACATCTTTTCTGATTGTACGTTTAAAGATTGTGACCTGACGAATCTGAAGTTGCATGAAACTGCGTTGAAAACCGTAGCCTTCAAACGTTGTAAGTTGCTGGGGGTACGCTTCGAAGCGTGCCGTGATTTCCTGTTTCAGGTAGCGTTTAAAGATTGTAACCTGGAGTTATCAACTTTTACGGATTGGAAGCTAAAAGATACCGTTTTCAAGAACTGTAATCTTCAGGAAGTTGACTTTACCGGCGCGGACCTGCGGGAGGCTTCTTTTGCTGGTTGTGACCTGACCCGGGCCACCTTTGTCCGCACAGATTTGCGGAAATCCGATTTTCGTGAAGCCCGCAATTATCAGTTCTCCCCAGAGGAAAACAGGCTGCGGAAAGCGCAATTTTCTATTCAGGGGTTGCCGGGATTGTTGGAGGAGTATGGGATTATTGTGAATTGAGCGTGTTTGCGCAATTACCCTTCTTTGCACCTGCGGCAGCGCCCAAATAATTATGCATTTTGATGGAGGCTTGCAGGCCAATATTTATTGGCAACTCAACAGAAGGATTCAGCTCATGGCTTCTTTTGATACACCACTTCCTTTTGCACGGTATAATTTTTATTACAACCGATACAGGATCGTACTGGCACATCGGCTATTTTAAAAAAAATCACCCTTTACTGAACACTGTTCATTTTTAAAGCGTTTATCTCCCCGTATGGGTATCCAGGAAAGAAAAGAACGGGAAAAGGAAGACTTCCGTCGTAAGATCATTACGGCGGCGACCGAACTCTTCCGGGAGGAGACCTACGCGAACGTCAGCATGCGTAAGATTGCTAAGCGGGTAGAGTACAGCGTAGGTACGCTTTATCTCTACTACAAAGACAAGGATGAGTTGTTCCTGGCCGTCCAAAGCGCCGCTTTCGAACGTGCTTTCTCCTTTATCCAGAAAATGCAGACAACAGCGGACCCCGTTGAAAAACTGCGCAACCTTGGCGAACGCTATTTACGCTTCGGAATAGAGAATCCGGATTTGTACCGCCTTATGTTCATGATGGAGCACCCAATGGATGCCATGAAAGAGGGGGATGCCTGGCATAGTGGCATCGCGCTTCACAACCTGCTGACCTCCATCGTAAAGGAATGTGTAGATGCGGGCCGGATTGTAGCTGATGATCCCGATAGACTCAGCTTCGCACTCTGGTCGCTCGTCCATGGTATGGTGTCACTACGGATCTCCCAACGACTGGAGATTTATAATGGGGAGCATCTCAATTGCCCGCTCTGTAATATCGATACGGATCAGCTGGTAATTGATACCCACGAAATGATGATTCAGATTTTAGAACGCCATCAGGCTTAAAAATTTTTACCCCAATGCTGAACACTGTTCATAAAATTATCGCTGTATACTGTCTGTTGCTGCTACCGGTTTTACTTTCCGGTCAAGCGCAGGTGCTGGAGCAATACATTGCTCAGGCACTGCAGGAAAACCCGACGCTACTGGCCAGTAAGTTGGTGGAAAATGAAAAACTGTTGGCAGTAGAGCTGGCTGCAGCCAATAAACGTGGCCAGGTTGATTTGAAATCAGATTACATCTTGTCGGTTGGTGGCCGTGGCATCGACTTCCCGATCGGTGATTTGCTGAATCCGACTTACGCCACCTTGAATCAGCTGACGGGTACTGAGCAGTTTCCGACCAACCTGGAAAACGTTAATACCCGTTTCCTCCCAAGTAATTTTCACGATACCAGAATTGAAGCGCGCTACCCCTTGCTGCAGCCGGTGATTGGCCGGGAAGTGGCGCTGCGGGAAGCGCAGGTCCTTGAAGCTCGTGCGGCCACCGAAGTGTTAGAAAACGAAGTGCGCCGGCAAGTGCGCGACCTTTACTTCGCCTGGCTGCAAAGCCTGGAAGGGCAGCAGATTGTAGACAGTTCCCGACTGGTCCTACAGGAATTACTTCGGGTAAATCAGGTGCTGGTGGATAACGACAAACGCACGGCTGATGCGGTTTACCGCACGCAGGCTGAGCTGGCCACCCTTGACGGGCAATCGGCGATCCTTCGCCAGCAGGAACTGCTGGCCCAGGCCGCCCTCAATCGCCTGCTGGCCCGGGACCTGACGGAGCCGTTGGAGCAAATGGCCCTGACGGATTTACTTACGCCAATGGCCTCCTTTACCCTCCTTAGCACCCGCGCCCGCGCCCAAAGGCCCGAACTGAAACAACTGGACGCCGGCACCGAAAGCCTCGTTCGTCTCGAAGCACTTCAGGATGCCGGACGTAAGCCCACCCTGGGAGCCTTCCTCAATGCCGGTGCTCAGGGCTTCTTCTCCGGCGACCTGAGTGACCACCCCTACGCCAGCGGCGGACTCGCCTTCAGCCTGAACCTCTACGACGGCAAGAAACGTGATCTTCGCCAGCAACAAACCCTGGTGCAGCGAGCGCAGCTGGGGAAACGCCGGGACGATGCCGCCAGAGGCATAGAATTGCAAGTCTGGCAAGCCACCCAAAGGATCACCAGTGAGCAGGCGCAACTGGCCGCTGCCCAAGCCCGCGAACAGGCCGCCGCTTCCTCCGCCCGCATCGTCGCGGCTCGCTACCGCAATCAGAATGCCCTGCTCATCGAGTACCTCGACGCCCAAAACCAGGTTACTACCGCCCGGCTGGAAGCCAACCTCGCCCGTTTCCGGCTTCATCAGGCCTATGCGGCCCTGCAAGCTGCCCTCGGCGAATAACCCAAGCTCCAAAAACCTCCAAAAAATTAAGTGATGAACCTACGCTTACTTTCCGCCCTTATCCCTTTCCTCCTTTTGTCCCTTACGGCCTGTAAAACAGACTATCCAGGTCAGGAAGCAACTATGGCACCTGCTGATGCGCCCGTGCCGGTAAAAGTCGTTCCGCTTGCGCTCAGTACCGAAGTTATTCCCATTGAGGCCGGTGGTGCGATTGGCGCTAAAGAAGAGGCTAAGTTGTCCTTCAAAATAGGCGGTATCATTAGCCAGGTCAACGCCAAAGAAGGGCAGTACGTCCGCCGGGGAACAGTTTTGGCGCGACTGAACGCCACCGAAATTGACGCCCAGGTACGAAAGGCGCGGCAGGCTGCCGAGAAACTGGAACGTGACCTGGAACGGGCAAAGAAACTTTACGCTGAACAGGCGGCCACCCTCGAGCAAGTCGAAGGACTTACCACAGCGCTGGAAGTCGCTATCTCCGATTTGGAAATTGCCGGCTTCAACCAAGCCTACGCAAAGATCACGGCACCGGTTAGTGGCCGGATCGTAAAACGATTTGCGGAACGAGGAGAGTTAATCGGCCCTGGTAATCCCGTCTTTTTGATGATTGGAGAGGGAAGTGGTAGCTACGTTCTACGGGTTGGTGTTGCTGACCGGGATGTACTGACGCTGGCCATGGGGGATCGTGCTGAAGTGAAACTGGACGCTTACCAGGGCGCCATAGTACCGGCAGTTATTTCGGAAATAGCCGCCGCAGCGGATCCTCGTACCGGTACGTTCGAAGTAGAATTGACGCTTAACCCCGAGGGCAGAACGCTCCGAAATGGATTTATTGGCAGAGCTAAGGTTTTTCCGTCTCAACAGGCAAAACACTATCGCCTTCCTTTAGACGCGTTGGTGGAAGGAGAAGGCCGTTACGTTCGCATTTTCTATCCTGATGACCAGGGAAAAGCTAGGGCAAAGAATGTCCGCTTCACCCGATTACTGGACGACGAATTCGTCGTCCCGGAAGCAGAGCTCACCGGAATCTCCGAAGTCATCACCATGGGCGCTGCCTATCTCACCGAAGGCGCCGCCATTCAGCGGCAATAGGTTCCAGGATGGCCTGCGCAGGCTTGTTACTGACAACCCGACAACCGATAACTCGACAACCCGAACAAATGCAACTTCCCAATTGGTCCGTCAAAAACGGCGCTTTCGTCCTGGTACTTACCCTGATCGCTACGGCAATAGGATTACTTTCCTATCAGGGAATGCCTCGCTCAGAGGATCCAAGCATCAATATCCCAACTTATCTGGTAACCATTGTCTATCCCGGCACGAGCCCGGAGGATATGGAAGAGCTGGTCGTTGACCCGCTGGAGGATGTAATTGAAGACATCGATGACATTGACTTTGTCGTAGCGGAAATAGCTGAAGGGATTGCCTCCCTTCGAATTGAAGCGAGTTACGCCCTGGATGATTGGGACGAGAAAGGGGTGGAGATTGAACGGGAACTGAATACCATCCGGGATCAACTACCCGCTGGCATCGTTTATTACGATTTTGAGCAATTCAAGCAGGAGGATCGGGCGGTGGTCCACCAAATAGCCCTAACGTCACCGGCGGCTCCATTTCATGAGTTGGAGACCATTGCGGAGTCTGTGGAAGAACGCCTGGAGGGGATTGCGGGCGTCAAAGGCGTTAAGTTAGATGCCTACCCGGAACGACAAGTGAGGGTGAGCCTGGATTTTCAGCGATGTGTTGCTCAAAACATCCCACCGGCAAGTGTGCTGGGGATATTGCAACAGAACAACGCCAATATTCCGGGTGGAGACCTGGGCGCAGCTACGCAAAACTTCAGCATCAAAACCAGCGGCAGCTATGAAGGGATGGCGGAATTACGGAATACAGTAGTTGGCAGTAACGCGGGTAAGCTGGTGTATTTGCAAGACATCGCCGACGTTCGCTACGCTTACGAAGATGAGCGCTGGCGCGCCCGTTACAACGGCGAAAGAGCGCTGCTGCTCTCCGTACTGCTGGAAGGGGAAAGTAACATCGTGGAGGTGAATGCCGAAATCCACGAAGCACTGGAACTGGCCCGGCGGGAACTTCCTCCTACTGTCCGCCTGCAAACGGCTTTTGAGCAGGCGCCGGCAGTGAGTGCCCGGATCTCTGACTTCTTCGGGAACCTTCTGCAGGGCGTTGTTCTGGTTGGCATCATCATTCTACTCTTCCTGGGCTTCCGGGCATCGGTTATCGTGATGATCGTTATCCCGCTTTGTATCCTCATTTCGCTGGCTTTGCTGAACGCCAACGGCTTTGCGTTGCAACAAATCAGTATCGCCGCACTCGTTATTGCGCTTGGGTTGCTGGTGGATAATGGCATTGTGGTGATCGAGAACATAAATCGCTATTTGCGGGAGGGGCTCTCGCCGGCGGAAGCTGCGGCGAAGGGTACCGGCGAAGTCGGCTGGGCCATCGTTAGCTCTACGGTAACCACCCTGCTGGCCTTCTTTCCCCTGACGCAGTTGGGGGGAGGTCCGGGAGAATTTCTTAAATCTTTGCCGGTAACGGTCATGCTCACCCTGGGTATTTCCCTTTTGCTGGCCCTTACTTTCTCTCCGCTTGTGGCTTCCAAATTGCTGCGCTACCGGGAGAACCGGAAGTCACCTTTGCCACAACGGGCGCTGGAATATTTCGTGGCCAATGTTTACAGGCCTGCCCTGGACTGGAGCCTTCGCCGTGGGGCAATCATCATCCTGGTAGCCATTGCCATGTTGGTGGGCGCTATTTCACTCTTTCCAAGTATTGGCGTCAGCTTTTTTCCCACGGCAGATAAACCATTGTTGCTGATCGATATCGAAACACCTCCGGGAAGTGATTTACAGGCTACGGATGATGCCGTCCGATTTGTGGAGTCCATTGTGGATTCGATGGCATACGTAAAGGATTATACGGCCAACATCGGCCACGGAAATCCCTTCATTTACTACAATCGGATTCCGCGCAACTACAAAAAGAATGTAGGACAGGTTCTCGTCAATTTTACCCACTGGGACCCGGAAGGATTCTATGGGACCTTACGACATTTGCGAAATATTTTGGGCGCGTACGCAGGTGCAGAAATCACTTTTCAGGAGCTGAAGAACGGTGCCCCCGTCAAAGCCCCGCTGGAATTTCGCATCAGTGGTCCCGATGAAGCAAAAGTGGCAGAATTGGTGGAAGAGGCCGCCGGTATTATGGCCGCAACGCCAGGGGTGATTAACCTGAAAAATGAGTTGCAGGACCGGAAAACAGACCTGAAGCTAGACCTGAACCGCGACAAAGCCGGGCTCATCGGACTGTCTACACTAGATTTCGACCAGGTCGTACTGGCCAGCCTCTCCGGCCTGACCTTTGACCAGGTCAGTTTTGCCGACGGTAAAGAATACCCGTTGAATGTTCGTATCGCCTTCGACGATGACGCACCAGGCATAGAAGACTTTAACCGGGTTTACTTTACCACCGCAACGGGAGCGCAGGTACCATTGCAGCAGGTAGCCGACGTCTCGTTCGTCAACAGCCCCGCTACCCTCAGCCACTACAACCTGGAACGCATCGCCAGCCTGACGGCAGACGTTGCCAATGCCGACCAAACGGTTCCCATTACCGAAGAAATCATCGCTTCTCTGGAGGAAATGACCTGGCCCGCTGGCTACAAATTTACCGTAGGCGGGGAGTACGAAGACCAACAGGCGACCTTCGGAACACTTGGCATCATCCTGGTCCTGGCCATGTTGGCCATCTTCGCCGTTTTGGTCCTCCAGTTTAAATCCTTATTACAACCGCTGATCGTTTTCTCCGCCATCCCTCTGGCGGTGACGGGAAGCTTCGTTGCGCTTTGGCTGACGGGCTGGTCTTTCAGCTTCTTCGCCTTCGTTGGCTTCATCTCCCTGATCGGTATCGTGGTCAATAACTCCATCATCATGGTGGACTATATGAATCAACTTCGAGCCGAAGGAATGGCCCTTGGCGATGCCATCCGATTGGGCAGCGAGCGCCGTTTCGTGCCCATCGTACTGACAACCCTAACCACCATCCTTGGCCTGCTTCCGCTGACGGCACAGGCAACGAGTCTTTGGTCTCCCCTTGGCTGGACGATCATCGGGGGAATGATCAGTTCAACCTTACTGACTTTGCTCGTCGTACCGGTACTGTATGGCTGGTTGACCAGGGAGTAGGGCTTAGTCAACGACTCATTGGCCTGATCTGCCTTTCTTTCGAAGTTATTTTACTAAGGTGTTCCCGGCTGGTAGACAATCAAACCAATGACGTCATTTCCGTATGTCCAGGCCAGGTAGCAGAACAAGACTGCGAGCACAAAACTCAGCGACCATTTCCTGAGTTCTGCACGCCGTTCCCACTTTAGCTGTTCCCGGAATCGCTCCCGGACCTGGATAGGCACCGGCTCTCTTTTGGGAAGGTTTTTTCGATTCCCATAACTCCGGGTTACCGGCCGCTCAAAAAGACTATTCCTGCCACGCCGCAAAGCCTTGTTGGCCTGTATGCTGTGGTTCATTGCTGCTGCTGATCCTCCGCCACCCATGGTTAATTTGGTTTGGTGATGCAGGTAATTTCGTAGGAAAGGAGGGCTCAGGCTAATCCAATCGACAAAACCAGGTAAAAACCCTCCGAAAGATAATTGCTTTAGGTAGACCAATAAATAGACTACCAGAAACGGCGCACAATTTAAAAACCCCACCGCGCCGAAACGCGATGGGGAGAACCCGATGCTCGTCGGGAACTATGTGCATCTTTTCTGTTCTCCAACCTTCAGGCTGGACGAACGATTAATGTTTTACAAACCGCAATGCCTCATTTTTAATTTGTACAACGTAGACGCCAGCCGGTAAGGCTTGAACGCTAAGGGGTTCAAACTCCGCGAGGTTACGTTGAAGTACCCTACGCCCTTGCTGGTCAATGACACGAACCGGGCCGCCAGCAAAACCCTTGATGCGCAGCGCATCCACCGTTGGGTTTGGGTAGAGGGAGAGGGTGGGGATTCCGGAGATGTTGACCTCGCGAATTTTACTAAGCGATTCGGTACCGTCGTAGTCCACCTGCCGGAGGCGATAGTAATTAAGCCCAACGGCCGGTGTCTTGTGGAGGAACCCATAAGCCTGCTCCGCTGTACTGTTCCCTGCACCTGCGACCTCGCCCAAAACCTCGAACGTACGACCATCAGTGCTGTGCGTAACCTCAAAGTGGCTGTTGTCGGTTTCAATGGTGGTCTGCCAGTCAAGTTGTACCCGTTGCTTATCCACTTCCCGGGCGTTAAATTCGGTCAGCTCGACGGGTAGAATGGCGTTGTTAGCAAAAAGGTAGAAGGTAGAGAACGAGCCGGTGAAAAACTCGAAGTAGGCGTCTTCTCCTGCGCATCCCGTGCCATTAAAAGACACGTTCATCTCCCTGGCATTCGTGCCCGAATAGCCGGTTCCACAATCTGTATCGCTGGTCTTCACGATGGTGAACGTCGAGGAATTAGAGCCTGGGGAAGCAGCCATAAGCGCACCCAGCTCTGCTTCGGTGTAGTAAAGGCGAACGTAGATTGGCTCATTATTTGGCTGTACCTGGTTTCCTCCGGGGCCAATCATTTTCAGGTCGATCCGCTTGCTTAGGTAATGCAACCCGTTCTCCTCTTCGGTCATTTCCACCGACTTGTAAATATTCGCTATCACCGAAGTAATATTCGTGTTGTTCCCGATAATTACCTGGGCGATCATCTTACCGTTTGGTGCCGTGATGTCGTACCAGGCCTGGCCGCCGGCAACGGCAGCACTAGTAGAAACACAAGTTCCGTTAGGGCCTTCGTAAATGGCATCATCCACCACAACGGTTACCTCGGAAGTACAGGTGGCAGAATTGCCGCGAAGGTCTCCGACGGTAAGCGTCACGATATTGACCCCTTCGTCTGCACAGGTGAAGGAGCTAATGTCAATGCCTCCACCCGCTAGTTGTCCGCAACCATCAAAGCTACCGTCATCGATCTGGCCGGCGTTGATGTTGACGGTTTGGCCATCTCTCAGGCTGACGGTACGATCCTGGCAAAGAGCGGTAGGTGCGGCGAGATCTGAAATATTGCAATCTACGATGACCTGATAGGTGACGGTTCTGGTGATCACGTTTCCACCCATATCGGTAATGGTAAGGGTCTGGCTCCAATCGTATGTACCATTAGCACCTGGCGCTACCCAGTGACGGGAGGAAATCAGGGTTTGGCCGGGCTCCTGATCGAAGCCGGTGTTGGCGATTTGGAAACCATCCTGATCAACTACGTTGATGAGGTCGTATTCGCCGAGCCCGGTATTCGTCCAGGCAAAACGCGTGGTCAGGGTATCTCCGGCACCTACGGTTACTACTTGACCATTTGCCGCACCATAAGGCACGGGACAGTTGGGGGCAATAGGCTGGTTGGGGCAAACATCGTTTTGATTGGCTACACCGAATTCAATGTCTACCATCGGTGCCTGAACGATGACGATGTAGGTGACGGTAGCCGTGACGATGTTGCCGCCAAAATCGGTGACGGTCAGCGTCTGACTGAAGTTATAAGTACCCGGCAGGGCCGGTGCTTCCCAGTGGCGGG
>NZ_KB890425.1:305554-316301 GCF_000373105.1 Neolewinella persica DSM 23188
GTGACGGTCTGGCCATTGAGTGCGCCGTAGGGTACGGGGCAATTGGGGGCGATGGTGTTGTCGCAGACGTCGGCCTGGCGGGCGACGCCGAATTCAACGTCCACATTGGGCGCGACAACATCAAGGATGTATTCTCCTTCAACCGTCAAACTGGCACCGGCGGCGTTTTCGAGGTTGGCTTTTACCGTAGCGGTAACCAGCCGGGGAGTGGTTTCTGCGGGGTAAATGCGGTTGGTGATCACCGTGGTGCCTGGCGGGATGTTGACGGCGGTTACGGGAATAATGATGCCACGGTCGCTGTCCGTGATTTGTCCCTGGGTGATGGTGCCAGCGGAATTATTCGTCAGGCGGTAGGTGACGATGATGTCACCGTCCTGGCCCGGTAAATAGGTGAGCATGTCGGTCCCGTTGGGGACGTTTACGCAGTCCGTATCCGGGTCATTGATGACGGGATTACATTGATCATCTGCCAGAGCAATGGACGCGCTGATGGTGATGTTTTGGGCGCGGCCGCTGGTGCAGAGAAAGAACAATAGGAGCAAAAGGAAGAAATAGCGCATAGTTCGTAGGTTTCCCTAGGGACGATGGGCTTAGGAGGATTCCATAAGCAGGGGCATTTTTTTTCGCAAGACTGCGCAGTCCCCTTTTTTTGATTTTGCTACCGGACGATGTTGCCTCCGGCAACGAGCGGAAGCGTCGGCCTCCGGCCGCGCGGCGAATGCGCCGTCAAGCGAGTGGTGTTGCTAATAGGAACTCCGCGCTTCACCTCCCACCGTTTTGTGGGGCAATAGCATCTTGTTGTTTATGAAATCTACCTTTATACTGCGATTGTCCTTACTCTTGAAACTGATTTTCTGTACTGCTGCCTTAGCAGCCTGCACCTGCGAATTGGAAGAATGGAATGAGGCTACTTTTGAGCGATATGACTTTATCGCACACGTTAAAGTGTTTGGAGTAGACCAAATGAACGGTCCGTTTGAATCGAAGTGACGGCACACTTGCACGTATGACTACCAGTAAGGACTGGAATCAGCTATCTGATAAATACTACGATTCGGATGGGAGATTGATTCATCACTTAGCGTACTATGAAGACTGGGTTGCTACTGTTTTGATTGATTCACTGGAGGGGAAGCGTTGACGTTGCAGGGCCATAGAGTGTGGTCCCAGGAGGTAAAGTCCGAACAAGCTTTTAATTTTACCTCCATGCCCTCTCCCATCACCGACCTACACGCCTATCTGGAAGCACACGACCTCTTCCACAAAACCATCGAGCTGAAACGCGGCGACTACCTCCACCATGCCGGTGAGACGAATACGAACATTTACTACGTAGCTAAGGGAACGCTGCGGACCTACGTCTTCGTCAATGACGAAGAGCAAGTCATCCGCTTCGGTTACCAAGGAGATTACGTGGCGGCGATGGACAGCTTCATTAACGGCAAGCCAACCATCCTGTATTCTCAGGCGCTGCGAAAATGCACCGTTCGGATGATCCGGAAAACGGAGTATATGGCTCAGCTGGCCGCCGACCCGGAGCTGGCCCGCCTGTGGCAAAAAATCACGTCGTGGATGATCACCGGACAGCTGGAGCGGGAGATAGATCTGCTGACCAATGATCCGGCGGAGCGGTACCGCAGAGTATTCGAACGCAGCCCGCAGTTGTTTCAGGAAATCCCCGCCAAGTACATCGCCAACTACCTCCGGATGACGCCGGAAACCCTCTCCCGCATCCGCAGCGCCATCCCACCGGACCCCAGCACCTGACCTCGAAGCGTTCCGCAGGAACCTTTGAGCGTCCGGTGCGTCCCTGCGCGTCCAACCGTTTTCTTGAGCCAAATCAATTTTCACGCAGCGATCGTCACCGACCTTTGTGGTATAAATTGTTAACCATCCCAAAAGACCCAAGAATGAAACCTCGCAATACTGCTGACCTCCTGCAAAAACTCACCGAGCGTACGGAAGCCAACCTGGCCGCAGGCCAGGAATTTCTCGCCCTCGAATCCTCCACCCTGCACCAGCGGCCCCGCCCGGATGCCTGGAACGCGCTGGAATGTCTTGCGCACCTCAATCACTACGGTGACTTCTATCTACCCGAAATCCAAACCAGGATCAAGGAAACAAAGCATGACCAACCCGCCGATACCTTCACCTCCAGTTGGTTGGGAAACAAGTTTGCGGCAGGCATGAAACCCGGAGAGAAAACCAGGGAGATCACCACCTTCAAGAGTGCGGACCCCAGGAACTCGGAAAAAATCTTGAACCATGATACGGTGCAGGAATTTATCCGGCAACAAGAAGAAATACTGAAATTGCTACAGCAGGCACGTAGCGTAAACCTCACCCGAACCAAAACCGGCATCAGCATCAGTAACCTGATCAAGCTTCGGTTGGGGGATACCCTGCGGGTGGTGATTTACCATAACTGGAGACACGTGGTGCAGGCCCAGCGGGCGGTTGGCGCAGGCGTTGCTGCTTAAGGTTTCGGAGCCTTAACTTTATGGGGTAAATAATCACCATTAAACCCCTTGTTATGCGTATCCTCCTTAGCCTGGTATTGGCCCTTTGTGCCGTGTCCTTATCTGCCCAACCGTCTGGCTTGATTGCCCATTACCCCTTCGAGGGCAACGGCAAAGACCTGAGCGGTAACGGCCACGACGCCGTCCCCTTTGGTAATCTGAAGTACGAGCCGGGTATCGTAGGTCAAGCCGCTGTCTTTGACGGTAAGACTACCTTCTTCGAGATTTTGCCTAATGGCTACCTTCCTGAGATAGGTGACTTTACCATCACGACCTGGGTGTTCCTGAAAGACTATCCTTTGGAAAATGCCGGTAAAAGTGGAGAGGTGAGGAGTTATATTTTTAACGGCCATTCCGGATATCGACTGAGCAGGACGTTTTACCGTCCGGGCTTTTCCATGATCCTGGACCGCCAGACGGATGGCCGGGAAGAGTTCCATAATTTTATGTGCTCCTCCGTTATCAACGGATACGGCAATGCCGAGCAGTCGATAGCCTGTAAGGTGAAGGGTTTCTGGCGCTGCGTGACTTTTGTGCGCTCCGGTGACGAACTCATTACTTACGTCGATGGGGAGGAACTGGAAAATCGCTTTGTCGCCCGACGTTCCCACGTGGGTACTGACCTCATCGATATGAACCACCACTGGTACATCGGTACGTTCAGCGGCAATAACCCGCACTACTACCGGAACAACGGAATAACGTACAACTTCAAAGGTCTCCTTGATGAAATGCGCATCTTTAACCGCGCCCTTTCTGCCAATGAGGTAAGAAATATCTGCAATATCTACGCCCGGTAGCATCAGCACTAATAAAAAAGCAGGCTGCCACACCGATGAAGTGCGGCAGCCTGCCCGTGCGTTAGCCTGAAAGGTCAACGAACTAACGGTCTGAAAGACTACTCGAGGTCTCGCATGTCCCGCAGAATATTCAACGCCTCCTGGATGTAAACATCCTTACCGACGCTCTTTTTGAACTCATCGTTCCGGGCCTTCTTGCTTTCATCCACTTCGATTTCCTCCATGTCGACTTCGATGTTGGCGACACCAGCGATAACGACGTTACCAAACAGGTCCTTGTATTGTTCCGCCTCTTCCTTATTAGCCTTATCCATGGCCTGGTAGGCAGCTAAAGTCAGGGGGTAAGTATCCATTTCACTCTGGCGCTTTACGCGCTTGGCGTTTTCCTGAATCTTCAGGAAGGTGGCATTACGGGCCACGCGGTCGTTAGAGCGTTCGCGGAGGGTTTCCATGAAGTCGATGCGGTAAACGTCCTGATAGTATTCGGCGGGTTCGATCTGGCTCCAGGCGAGGGGAGCATTCTGTTGGCGCTCACCGGTTTCCAGCAGGGAGCGGCTGTCGGGCAGGATGATGTCAGGGACCACGCCGCGCAGTTGCGTACTACCACCGTCGATGCGGTAGAACTTCTGCATGGTCAGTTTTACCGTGCCCAACGGCTTGATGTCAGTACGACCGGGAATGGTACGATCCATGTCGATGAACCGCTGAACGGTGCCTTTACCAAAAGTAGAGGTACTACCTACGATGACCGCACGACCGTAATCCTGAAGTGCTGCGGCCAGGATCTCACTGGCGCTGGCGGAGTACTGATTAACGAGAACGACGAGTGCTCCGTCGTATTCCACGCTGGGGTCACGATCACTGAGGATCTCCTTCTGGCCGCCACGGCCAGCCACCTGAACAACGGGACCTTCGGGGATGAAATATCCCGTCATGTCAATCACATCACGCAGGGAACCGCCACCATTGTTGCGCAGGTCCAGAATGATGCCTTCAACATCACGATCCTTAAGCTTGTTAATCTCGGCTTTGATGTCCTTGGCACTAAAACGACCATCTTCGTGCTCGAAGTCGGCATAAAAACTAGGCAGGTTAATGTAGCCTATTTTTTCACCTTCACCTACACCGTCGACGATGAGGGACTTGGCAAAGCGATCGTCGATCACGATGATGTCCCGCACAATACTGATCTCCTTAATGGAGCCATCGGGCTTCTTAACTTTCAGAAAAACAGTGGTGCCTTTGTCGCCCCGGATGAAACCGACAACGTCTTCCACCAGCATATCCTTAATATCAATGGCTTCTTCTTCGTCTTGCTGACGGACCGACATGATGAGGTCGTCTGCTTCCAGTTCCTTGCCTTTCCAGGCCGGGCCACCGACCACGATGGTGGAGACTTTGGTGTATTCGTCCTTGTTCTGCAGGGTCGCACCGATGCCTTCCAGGCGACCACTGAAGGTGATGTCGAACGTTTCCTTGTCTTTCGGACGGTAGTAAGTTGTGTGTGGGTCGAACATGCTGGTCAGCGCATTCAGGTACTGGCTCCGGCGAACAGAGAGGGGGGATTTGCGCATCCGCTCAAACCAGCCGTCGTAGCGTTCCACCAGTTTTTCGCGGGCTTCCTTCTCCATTTCAGCTACCGGCGTCTTTTCTTTCAGGTCAGCATTGTCAGCCTCCTCATCTTGTTGGTTGATGATCTGGTTGAGTACATCCCGCTTCATGTAATCGGACCAGTATTGACGGAGTGCTTTGTCGTTTGGCTCCCAGCCCGAATCATCATCGGGAAGGGTAATGTCCGTCCCGCTATTAAGGGCAAAGGGTTTGGCCAGGATTTCTTTGTACCAGCCTTCGGTTTTATCGAGGGATTTCGTCCAGTGCTCCTGCACGAGGTCAAAATATTCGTAGGAACCGGCTTTAACCTGATCGTCGATGTTGAATTTGTTGGTGGCGAATGCACCAACGTCTTCCTGGGTGAAAAACAGGCGGGCACCGTCTACATCATTGAGGTAGTAGTCGTACATCCGGTTGCTGAACTTATCATCGATTTTCATCGGCTGATAGTGGAAACGCTCAAGATTGCGCATCATCGTTTGGATGATTACGGATTCTTTATCACCTGCGGGAACGGTGTCGGGAAGTACTGTCGCCACGAAGCCGGCGAGTACGATGAGGGCGGACAAGAGGAAGGTGCCTCGGGTTTTCATAAGCTTTCTTTTAGTGGCCAGCGTGATCTTGGCCTGGGAGGTTTGTCGGGGCTGAAGCCGGCCCCGACTGAAGGTTAACGCAAAAACCAGCCTGACATTATTTGGTGGCCAGGGCCGGTCGACAAATTTAAGGTTTTGCCGGCGGCCCCGCAAGCGCAAAAGAATGGTTCACGGCAGCGTCTGCATGTAAATGTGTGTTAGGGGCAGGTGGTTTAATCGGGAAGGCGACATGGTAGGCTTTAACTTCATGTTAACGACGCCAGGCGAGGGCACTCCAGTGCCCCTTGGCATAAAGACGGGCACTGGAGTGCCCTCGCCGCGCCGTATCTTCGCCCCCATGCTGAAACTGCTCCGCCGCCTGTTTGGTGCTAATGACCGGCCGGCTCCGGAACCAATCGACCCCACCATGAAATTTCTGATCGTAGGCCTCGGTAACCCCGGGCCGAAATACGAAAACACCCGACATAACGTCGGCTTCCGCGTACTGGAGCACCTCAGCGAGGACTTCAGACCCTGTAGCCACGGCCATATGGCCCGCATTAAACACCGGGGAAAGCAAGTGCTGTTGCTCAAGCCCGATACCTTCATGAACCTGAGCGGCAAAGCGGTGCGATACTGGATGCAGGCGGAGAAAATCCCTAAGGAAAATGTCCTCGTTGTCGTCGATGACCTGCACCTCGATTTTGCGCAGCTTCGCCTGCGCGGCAAAGGCTCCGACGCGGGCCACAACGGCCTGAAATCCATAGACCAACTTACTGGCGGTAATAATTACGCCCGCTTACGCTGTGGCATCGGCAAAGACTTTCACCCCGGTCAACAAGCAGATTACGTACTTGGCGAATGGAACGCGACCGAGCGCAAAGGACTGCCGGAATTGATCGAAACCGCCGCCAAAATGAGCCTGAGCTTTTGCGGACACGGGCTGCAGAACACGATGAGCAAATTCAACCAGGGAAAGGCGAAGAAAGAGAAGAAAGGTAAAAAGGACGAAGAGAAGAAGCCAGTAAAGGAAGAAGGGCAGAAAGGAGGAAAGGAAAAGGGGTAAGTCTTTGGATTTTTCCTCTGGTTAAACTACTGTCGTTTGATAAGAGGTGGTTTTGTGTTCGCACAGCGAACGCGGCCTGAATGAATGGTCCCTGTAAAGGCGAACCCTTGCGGTCGCCCCACTGGTCATAGTCACTTGAAGTCAGGTAAAATCAATGCCTGTCTTCCACAAGTCCGGAAACCGCTGCCAGTTCCCAGACAAGAAGCCCGAAAAAAATCTACAACACTCTGTCCACTCCGCTGTTAAGCAGCATAATGACTAAGTCCATCAGCAAACAAATTACCGTTGTCGGTGCCGGCTTCGCCGGCCTCTCCTCCGCCTGTTATCTGGCCCGGGAGGGTTACAGCGTACGGATCATCGAAAAAAACGAAGGCCTCGGCGGGCGGGCGCGAACGTTTCATCACGAGGGTTTCCAATTCGACATGGGGCCCAGCTGGTACTGGATGCCGGAGGTGTTTGAGCAGTTTTTCAACGATTTCGGCTCTTCGGCTGCGAAGCATTACGAACTCGTACGCCTGGATCCCAGCTACGAGATCGTTTTCGGCAAGGACGATGAAATGCACGTTCCGGCCAATACAAAGGACCTCTTTGCCCTATTCGAACGCCTGGAACCAGGAAGTTCGGCTAACCTGCAGAAATTCCTCGACGAGGCGGAATACAAGTACCGGGTTGGCCTGGGTGAATTCGTGCAGAAGCCAGGACACAGCATCCTTGATTTTGCTGACCTCCGCGTCGCCAAAGCCGCGCTGAAGTTGCAAATGCTGACGGACATGGGCACCTACGTTCGCAAGCTCTTTAAGCACCCCCAACTCCGGCAATTACTGGAATTTCCCGTCCTGTTTTTGGGCGCTACGCCCGATAACACTCCCGCGCTGTACAGCCTGATGAACTACGCCGACCTGCAGCTCGGCACCTGGTACCCGATGGGCGGGATGCACAAGATCATCGAAGGAATGGTGGCCGTAGCACGTGGTTTAGGGGTGGAGATTCATGCGGGATCGCCGGTGCAAAAAGTGGTGACGGAGCAAGGGACGGTAACCAGCGTCGTTACGGCTGATGGCACTGCCTACCCGACAGACGTTCTCGTCTGCGGTGCCGACTACCACCACTTCGAACAAGAAGTCCTCGAACCCAAAGACCGGGTCTACAACGAAAGCTACTGGCAGAAACGGACGATGGCGCCTTCAAGCCTGCTCTTTTACGTCGGCCTGGACCGAAAGGTTCCCGGTCTGCACCACCACACCTTGTTCTTCGATGCCGATTTCAAGCGCCACGCCCACGAAATCTACGAGGAACCCGCCTGGCCGGAAGACCCACTCTTCTATGCTTGTGCCCCCTCCGTAACGGACCCCTCCGTTGCACCAACGGACCAGGAAAACCTCTTCTTCTTACTACCATTAGCTCCGGATCTAGACCATACCGAAGAGCGCCGCGAACACTACTGGAACCTGATGTGCGAACGTTTTGCGGAACGCTACGGGGTGGATATTCGTCCGCACGTAGTGTACAAGCGCAGCTATGCCCACCGGGAGTTTAAACAGGATTACAACGCCTTCCGGGGGAATGCTTACGGGCTGGCGAACACGCTGTTGCAAACTGCGTTTTTAAAGCCTAAGCTGCGCAGTAAAAAGCTTCGTAACTTGTGGTACACCGGCCAGCTCACCACCCCCGGCCCCGGCATGCCGCCCAGTATTATTTCCGGCGAGGTCGCCGCCCGTGATATTCACCGGGCCATGACCGGTGCCAAAAACCTTACTTCTTCCCTCCCTCAGTCTCAACCAACCAATGCTTAGTCTCTATAAAGAAGTTTGCCGGGAGTGCGCCTCCCTGATCACCCGTCGGTACAGCACCAGCTTTAGCATGGGGATCCGGGTGTTTGACCAACACCTGCGGGCACCGATCTACGGCATCTACGGCTTTGTCCGCTTCGCCGACGAGATTGTAGATACCTTCCATGATAAGGACAAAGCCACCCTGCTGGAGCGTTTTCGGCAAGACACCTATCTGGCCCTGGAGGAAGGCATCAGCCTCAACCCCGTACTCCAGGCCTTTCAGGAAGTCGCCAACGAATACAACATCGGCCGAGACCTCATCGACCCCTTCCTCGACTCTATGGCCATGGACCTCGACGTCAGCCGCTACCACGACGACCTGTACAAGGAATACATCTACGGCTCCGCCGAAGTCGTCGGCCTGATGTGCCTAAAAGTCTTTGTCAAAGGAGACGCCGCCGAATACGAACGCCTCAAACCCATGGCCTGCGCCCTGGGCTCCGCCTTCCAGAAAATTAACTTCCTGCGTGACATCAAGTCCGACTACGAAGAGCGCGGCCGCGTCTACTTTCCCGGCGTTGACTACAACAAATTCGACCAGGCCACCAAGGAAGCCATCGAAGCCGACATCAAAGCTGATTTCGACTACGCCTACGAAGGCATCAAGCAACTGCCGACCAGCGCCCGACTGGGCGTCTACCTCGCCTACGTGTACTACACCAAACTGTTCCAGAAGATTAAGAACTCACCTGCGCAGCAGGTGGCGGAAAAGCGGATTCGGGTGAACGACGGTAAGAAGGTTTACTTGTTGGCTACTAGTGCGGTTCGGGCTCGGTTTGGGATGTTGTAGCTACATTAACTTGATTGTAGTTGCGTGAATACAACACTATGGTGCTTCGTTTATGACAACTCGGAGGTACACGACAATGCTTGCTAGCCATAAGTTAGTGTGGCGTAAACACGTCGGAAAGTGGGTGGATTTATGTATGTTTAAGGGAGAGATAGTTGCTGTTTGCGCAAGTTTGCGGGTGGTATGTTGTTGTCGGTAATCAAAAAGAAAAAAATGGAACTTCTATTCAAGATCAAGATTGCTGAAAAATGTTGGAAAGACAGTTTAGATTGGACTTTTGGACAAATTGATGTTTTGAATAAAGCATACAATGGCAAAGGAAAAATAGTCGATTTAGAAAAGTCAAGAGAAATTCTTCGCGTGGCAAAAGAAAGGAATGAAGAAGAGAAGAAAACGATGAAAATTGGAATAGAGAAAATTGAAATCAATGTCAAGCCCGTAAGAAACTTTAAATCATCTTTAGAAAAACTTTTGCATTCAACTGAAATATATTTTTCAGATATGAAAATACCTCCAAGTCCATTTGATTTATACGACTCAATTGACAATCAAGAATTAAGTAAAATTGAACTTGGCAGATATATCGAAAAAGTAAAAAAGAACTTAGAAACAAATTGGGTAGCTTTCAATCAATCTTATGGAGGAATGCTAATTAAGATAAAATTGAACGATTACGAAATCAAATAAAAATAAAGCAGGAAACCAATGAAAAAATGGGATTTAGAACAAGATTGGAAAAAGGCGACTTTAGTTATTGGGATAATTTTTACAATCCTAGTCTTAGATATTATAAATGGTTCAAGTCTAAGATTTATGGAAATAACTGGTCCTGAATGTTTAGCAACGCATTTATTTCAAATGTCAATTTTAGCATTGCTCTTTTCACTTTTTACAAAAAAGGAAGCTAGAAGTAAAATTCAAAAAAGGAGTTCAATAATAATTATCCAGACAGTTTTAGCAATGGTGATAGAAAATAAAATCGGAGATTATCAATACGAAAAGACAAAGGAAAATTTAGAAGAAATTTGTTTAGCTCTAGAAGCCTACAAAACTAAAGAAGGAAAATATCCTCAAACTCTAAAAGATTTAAAACCAACATTTTTAAGAAAAATCCCAAAGTCAGGTTTTGGATTGTTTGATTCAGAAATAAAATATGAATTGATTCAAAATGGGAAAACACGATTAGATTATAAAGTGAAATTTGGTTTTATTTGTGAATCTTATGATTGCGGAAGTGGAATAAATTTTTCAACTTGGGCTATGTGTTAAGTACGGAAAATTAAAAATTAAAAACTACCGACAACACTTAAAGCTCAAAGGCAGCCCTGACGTAGTCGGGCCTGACGTTGCGCTTTTGTTGGACTAACCCGCCACCCACGGAGCCTATGGGTATTCAATTGATTTGGCTAGTCCGATGAGCAGGGGCGGTTGAGGCAGGTGTCGCCATTTAGGCCCGGAATGGACCTCAGTAAGTCAAAAACTGGGGCTAAAATCCGTTGATTTTGGCCAAAATAAGGATTAGGGGCATAGGTCGGTTGTGCCGCCGAAAGGCAACGG
>NZ_KB890426.1 GCF_000373105.1 Neolewinella persica DSM 23188
AAACATAAGAATGATGACGAATAGGTTGAAAAAAGTCCCCACCAGTCGCTTATCAATAGCAGCATCCAAATCTACCCTTATCTGACGGGTGTAACGATCTACTTGACGAAGGAGAAATGGACCTGCTTTTCGCTTTATTGGAGTAGTTGCTTTATCTTGCAGTAACTTTAAAAACATAGGCCTTTTGAGTTTTTCTTGAAGTGTGAGAACTCCTCGAAAATACACAAAAGGCCTAATTTTTTGTCATCGCCAAAATTCGGGATGACTCATGTTTGTGAAAACGGTTGGATAGCTCCCTGGCGGGCTGTTATTACACTATACTAGCGAACCACAAAACGCTGAGAATCCAGTGCCTTGCCAACCTCGTCGCGTAGCACGACGATCATAACGCCGGTAGGTAGGGAGGTGGGGGAGAGGCGATACTCCCTTGCGCCTTTCGGAAGCTGGGTTTGGAAGACTATACGACCGCTGAGGTCCATGATACCGAGGCTGGCGGGGACGTGCTCCCCGAAGTGAACGGTGACGGGCTCGTTGTGATCAGCGGGGTTGGGGTACACGCTGGTGGTTAGCGGCGAGGTGGTGTACCCGGAGTGGTCTTGTGGGGCGGCGCGCTTACTAATGTCATCACCTTTGAAGCAGTTGGGCTCGAATTCCATTTCCACTTCGCAGCGGTAAGGGGAATAGAAGCTGACGGTAACGGGTACGACCTCGCCCGGTTCACTAAAGAGCAGGTAGGGGTTGTCATCGTAGGAACCACCATCCGAGTACCAGTCAAATCCGGCGAATACAACGGGGTTGCCGGCCTGGTCCACGATGGTGACCTCGCCGTAGAAATAGTCTTCTTCGCAGGACTTGTCGTCGTATTCGAAGGAGAGAATCGGGCAATCTCCGGCACAGTTCACGGCAATGGTTCGTTCCAGGGTACACTTCTCGCCGTTGGCCAGCTCAGTGGTGGCGATGACGGTTACGGTAGTCGGTCCTTCGTAGTGGCGGGAAATGTAGCTGCGTTGCACACCGGTGATGGCGGGCTCGCCGCCAATGAACCATTCAATTTCCCAAACGTCGACGTCCAGCCGGTCACCATTGCTGTCGTATGCAGTGGCGACAAATACGTCCTCGCCACAGCCACATATGGTACAGCGACTCCTTAGCGTGAGGTCGCAGGTAAGGTCGGGCGTTTCGTCGCATTTTTCGTTTACCGTGATGGTGACGAGGTCTTCTTTTTCGCAGTTCGGGTCGCCGGGGAAGGCGTAGCGGAAGGTGTACGACTGGCCGGCTATCAGGCCGGTGACTACGGGATTACGGATGGTAGCGTCGGAAATCGTGACACCGGGGTACTCCTCGACGGGCTCCCAGAGGATGTTGATGTCGACGGGAAAACCGGCGGCATTGCGGGGCGTGGAGCCATTCAGCTGGATGTTGTCGTCGCAGATGATGGCGTCGGAGCCGGCGTCGATGTTGGGGATGTCGTCTACTACTATGGTGAAGGTGTCTGAGGGGTTGCAGGTAACAAACTCATTAATTACGTCATCAAAACCTCTGGTTCGATACTCAAATACTATCTCATAAGTTCCAATCTGGCTTAGCTGCAAAATTCCCTCCTGATCGCCAGTATCTCCGATTGTAACTCCAGTGTATCCTACAGGGTGACTTAAAATTTGAAACCCTCTTTGTCTATTTGGCGGTAAGTTCCTTGAAAGGGGATAAACACTGCCCACTCCACAGTTAATATTCACCCTGTCGTCAATTGTTCCAATAGGGAAGGGAACTCGTATTCCTACAAACTGCACGGCGGGCGGACAATCAGGCCTAAGTTCATCGTAGATCAGTACTCTGTAGGTAATGCCTGTGTTTTCAGGGTCCGGAGTACCAATAGTTGTTAGGTTTACCGTGGCCTGAGCGCCGTCAAAAGTTAATTCCTGATGCAGCCACTCGGGTACCCTAAAAATGCTCCATTCATATCTTGCATCCGTGTATTCCCTTGCTGTTAACTGCACGGTGGACAGATCGGTAAGGCTACCACAAAATCTCCGCACAATTGTTTGACTACTGGAAGGTATTCTTGAGCAAGAATCTATATCCGGGCAAGTGACATCAATTGAGGACGAAACGGTGCCACAAATATTTGTAAAAGAAAGCTCAAACGTATAGTCTCCGGCAGGGGCGGAAAAATTATAAACAAACTGATCTAGATTTATCTGAGAATAAACTACATCACCAGCAGTGACACCTACCGGAGTTGAAGTCGCGGTGATAGAATATTCAGAGCATCCCGTATTAGCGTCAAGCAACCAAAGTCTTCCGGATATCGTATTCGTTTCACAACTAACATTTAGCGCTCGTGCGTTAGGAGGGCTGACGGGGCCAACTACTTCAAGCCTTCCCGATTGAAAAGCCCGACAAGAACTTCCTCCGAAAATTGTATATTCAAAGTTTAGTGCGCACCCTGAACCAGGGTTTCGGGTAATTAAAAAACCGCCAGGTACCTCCTCTATAGAAGAAACACTAGATGGGGGAGAAAATACCAGTAGGTCCGTCACCCCCTCCGGCAACTCCCCACTCCGCGCTAAAAACACGGTGTTGCTGCATTCCGGCGTTTCCGGTATGATCAGTTTGATGTCAGGTAGTTCGACGACAGTGACGGAGGTTTCGCTGCAGGAAGTCGACCCATCAGTACAGGAAACGGTGAGGGAGAAAGTGTACGTGCCGGGTGGGTAGGTGCCATTGGCGGCGGAGACGGCGGTGACCAGGGAGTTTGGGTCGTTGATGGTGAGGCCAACGGGATTACCGGGTGCGGCTTCCCAAACGGCGTTGAGGGATTGGGCGAAATCTTCGCTGTTTTCGCCGCGCAGCACCAGTGCGCCATCGGAGCAGATGACCTGGTCCTGGCCAGCGTTGACGATGCAACCGCCTTCGGTGCAGTTCGCACGCGTCGGGAGGTCTCTAGTGCCGTCCCTTTGGGCGGTGAGGGAGATCGAAAAAAGAAAAAATAGTAGGGTAAATAAGCGCATATCAATAGGGTTTGTCACCGTCATTCATTTAACGGGTTCTAATGATATAAGTAACGGGATGCGCAAGCGTGACCAGGGCAGGATGACTTTCTTCGCGTGGGTATAGGACGCTTTGACGCGTCAGGCTTCCGGCGCGTCCAACGCTCCTGAGTCGTTAAGCTATGGCACATTGACACGTTGGCTGCCGATTAACCCCTAATTGGCAAGAAGCCATCCTGCTGGGCAAAGCGTAGCGGATGCATCCCCGATCTGTAGGGGACAAATACGGATGCACGTCCGTCAGGAACCCAAAATTGCTGGCCCATACTTTGCCCCAAAAACTTCCTTTGCACCTGCGGCCGCGCCCAAAACATTAGGGCGCGGCCGCAGGTGCAAAAAATCGGAAATGAGAGAAGGAACCCTACTCCCCGGTCCCAATCCCCCGACCAGGCGTCCAGGGCGCCCGAGCCCCATCCAATACCTTATCAATGGCCGGAATATCCTCCGAAATGATCCCCCGCAGGGCAGCCATCACCGGACCAAGCTCCTCCTCCGCAACAGCCTTAACCATGACCGAAGTTTTCGTCGGGTCAGAGAGGGAAGACATGCCCGTATAAATGGCCGTGTTGATGCGGTTGGAGAGGGAAGGCGCCTGGTCCATCTCCAGTTGGCGCTTGATGGGGTCACCGTAGAGTTGGATCCGGATGGCCTTGAGCTTATCCTCCAGCGCATCGACTTGTTTGTTTAGGGTGGGGCGATCTACCAAACGCAGGGCGGCGCGGTAGTAGGTTAGTCGCTCGTCCAGTTCGTTGTAGGTGCTGCGTATGGCATTGGACTTTTTGGACAGGTCGGTCAGCTCGCGGTGGTAGGCCAGCATGGCAGCCGGGTCGGTAGCCGGCAGGGTCCGTCGCTTCAGGTCTTTGACTTTAAAGGAGACGGGGCCAGCTAATTTGGTGATCGCGCCATCAATGCTTTTAGCCAGTTCCACGGTGTAGTCGCCGGGGAGGACCATGATGCCGGAAGAGAGGTTACTCGTCGGATCGTCTTTGCCTTTATTGACGTTGTCGATGTCCGGGTACTTCAGGTCCCAGTTAACGCGGTTGATGCCTTTTTTAGGACTGGACCGGACTTCATCAACGATCTCCCCGTTCGCATCTCGAACGGTGAAAACCATGAAGGCGGCCGCCTGCTCCGCTTCGGCAGACAGCTGATCATAAGTGGGATAAAAAACGTCTTCGCCCTCTTTACGCCGCTCTTTTTCGGCTTCTTCCCGGGTTTCCTCCTGAGATTTGTAGCCCTCCTTAAGGAAATAGGTGAAGGCCGCGCCGAACTCGGGGTTGTCCCCCAGATAGTAGGTTTCCCCCTGGAAGCCCTTGGGCCCAAGCCAGGAGATCGTATTACTCGCCGCAATCGGGCTGTAGGGCAGGTACTGGAAAGCATCCCGGACGCTGAACAGGTGCGCTTCTTCTTCAAGTACTTCCGGCGTCAGCTCGCGCAGGGCGGAATAATCGTCCATGATGTAAAACCCACGGCCAAAGGTGGCCAGCACCAGGTCGTTCTCCCTTTCCTGGATGTTGATGTCCCGAACCGCTACGGTTGGTAATCCACTACTGAGTTTACGCCAGTATTTGCCGCCATCGACGGTGGCGAAGCAGCTGAATTCTGTGCCCACGAACAGCAGATCGGCCACTTTCGGGTCCTCGGCAATGGCGTAGACGGAGCCAAGCTCGGGTAAGTTAGCGGCAATAGACTTCCACTTGTTACCCTGGTTCGTACTCTTGAGCAGATAGGGTTTAAAATCGCCGTTTTTATGGTTGTTAAAGGCGACGTAAACGACGTCCTCGTCGTGGGCGGAAGCGATAATTTCGTTCACGTAGGTCGTATCCGGCACACCCGGAAACTTGTCGTACCGGGTCCAGTTCTGGCCACCGTCGGTGGAGACGTGGACGAGCCCGTCGTCCGTGCCGGCATACAGGAGGTTTTCGTTGAGCGGAGATTCTGCCAGGGCCACGATGTTGCCATAGGGTGTGGTTGACGCGTTCTTGGCTACCGCATCCATCGGCCAGACCTTACCCATTACCTTGAGTTTATTGCGGTCAATGCCACGGGTCAGGTCACCACTGGCCTCGCGCCAGCTTTGGCCACGATCGTCCGAGCGGTGCACGCGGTCAGAGGCGTAGTAGACGCGCTTGGGGTCGTGTTGACTCACCAGTAGGGGAGAGTCCCAGTTCCAGTTGTAGGAGTAGTCTCCCTTGGGGGGCTGGGGGACAATGTTGGTCGTTTCCCCCGTAGCACGGTCGAATCGGCTCAGGTTACCGTACTGCGATTGGCTGTAGACGATGTTCGGATTAGTAGGGTCTACGTGCGGCTCAAACCCATCGCCCAGGGTCGTAACGAACCAATTGCGGTTGGTGATGCCAGTCGGCTCGGTGGTTCTGCTCGGACCGCCGAAGCTGAAGTTGTCTTGGGTGCCACCGTAGACGTTGTAGAATGGGTAGTCGTTATCGACGGCTACCTTATAGAACTGTGCCACCGGCAGGTTCGGGAAGAAGCGCCAGGTTTGACCCCGGTCCCAGGACTCGTAAACGCCACCATCGTTACCATTCAGTAAGTAATCAGGGTTCTTTGGGTTGATCCACAGCGCGTGGTTATCGATGTGCTTATTTTTCTCACCAACGTTATCGAAGTTCTTTCCGCCGTCGGAACTGACGGCCGCGAAGGTGTTCATGATGTAAACGCGATCTACTTCCACCGGATCAGCGATCACCTCCTGGTAGTAGTTTCCGCTGGAGCTGTATTTGCTCCTTTTCTCCCAGCTTTCACCCCGGTCAGTAGAACGGTAAAATCCCCCCTTATCCTCCTGGGCTTCGACGACGGCGTACACTACGTCCGGGTTGACCGGCGAAACGTCCAGACCAATCCGCCCAATGTCGCCCCCGGGCATGCCCTTCATGACCTTGCGGAAGTTTTCTCCTCCGTCGGTAGATTTATAGACGGCCGATTCCGGACCGCCGCTGATGTAGGTAAATACGTGCCGACGGCGTTGGTGGGCCACGGCGTAGACCAAGTCCGGATCACGCGGGTCAAGATGTACCTCGTGGATGCCGGTATGGATGCTGATGTCCAGGATCTTCTCCCAGTTTTCACCGCCATCGGTAGTTTTATAGAGGCCACGATCTCCGCCGGCACTCCACAGGGGACCGGTGGCGGCAACATACACCACATCGCTGTTGCGGGGGTCCACGGCGATCATCCCGATGTGTTCGGAATTTTTCAGGCCCATGTGCTTCCAGCTTTTACCGCCGTCGACACTTTTGTAGACGCCGTCGCCATAAGCCACGCTGCGCTGATTGTTGTTCTCTCCCGTACCCACCCAAACGACGTTGTGGTTATTCGGGTCCATCTCCACCACACCGATGGAGTAAGATCCCTGGCTGTCGAAAACGGGCTTGAATTCGAGCCCCTTATTCGTGGTTTTCCAGACACCGCCGGCTGCCGTGGCGACGTAGAATTCGCTCGGGTTATCCGGGTTAACGGCAAAGTCGGCAATCCTCCCCGACGTAAAGGCCGGGCCGATGGACCGGAAGGAAAGGCTGTTCCAGGACGCTTCGTAGCGGGCATCCTTGTCTTCGTCCTTTTTGTCCTCCTGGGCCGACAGGCTAACGGAGAGTATGAGTAGCAGAAAAATGGTGGTGGTACGTAGCACTTGAGTGGTTTTTTGGTTTGGATCGAAATATACAGGGAAATAGGCAAACCTCACCTCCATTGCTCCTCATCGTTTGGATAACAAATTGCAGGATTTGAACCATTTCCACCCGGACGCCCGCGGGACCCTTAGCCCTTTTAACTGCTGCGCAGTTTCCGGACTGAGGACGCCATGGGGGGCACGACTCGCCTAGTGTTGCGTCAAGTTTGATTTTGTGCACAAGGTGCTGGTAGATTTTTTCAGTTGGTAAGGCGCTCAAACCGGAGCTAAGTGAGGATTTGAGCAACGCAGCCAGTTGGGAGAAGATGCCGCAGATTGTGCCAATTTTAAACTTGACGCAGCACTAGGACCCCGTAGCGTCAGCCAAGCCCTTAAGCAAAGCGAAAGGGTTTGGTTGACCAGCGGGCATCCGTACGTATGAGGCAATAATGTGCGACTGTCGATGGACCACTTCTGCCTGAGCAGAAAGTACAGATGAAACTGAACTGCTGGTATTGGCGTAAGTCGATAATAGATTAGCCCGCAAGCGCAGCTGCACGCCGGAAACAGCTGGCTCTGCACCAGGTAGCTAAAGACCTGCCCTAACTACCCGTAAATCAAGGTATTTAAGCCTTAAAGTGTGCCTGCATCAACTCTGATTAGCGAAAAGTGATTTTGAATTTTTCAAGGTTTTGGTAAAAACCTATCCTCCTTTGCTCTCCGGTTAAACTCTGGAGGAAAAATTGCCGTAACCTAAACTCAACGCTAGCCTTTTGAAACCCCCTCTCCTAAAACTTACTATCCACCGGTGGCGGCCCCGCCGGCACCATTGGCTTATATTCATAGTCGCCAATGTCTTCCTTGAATTCAGCCTTGATGCTTTCCCGCAGCTTGGCGTCGGTAAACAAGTCGATCATCGTCATTGCCATTGCCTCGGCGCTGTAGCGCATGCCCTTGTGGCCGATGCTCATACCGCCGCAGGCGACGACAGCCCAGCTATGCCAGGGCGTACCGCTCGGAGCGGTGGTGGCGCGCAGGCGGATGACGGGCACGACGTAGCTCACGTCACCCACGTCCGTGGAACCACCGGCGGCGACGGAGAGGGTTTCCTCCAGCGGTTCAATCTTACTTTCAATACCGATCTCTGGCTTGTTGACCGCTGCTTGAATCTGGCGGGCGAAGGCCTGCTCTTCTTCCGTGTAGCTGATCGGGCCCATCGCTTCGAGGTTGCGTTGCAGTACCTCGGCACCGGTCCGGTTGACGAGCACTTCGTGTATACCGGAAATCAGCGTCAGTTCATAGTCCACATTGGCCATCATGGCCGCACCCTCGGCAATGCGTTGAATTTGTTTATACACCACCTGCACGCCTTCGTTGTTGCCGTCGCGTACGCGGGTCCAGATGCGTGAGTAATCGGGTACAACGTTGACGACTTCACCGGCCTGCTGGATGTCGTAATGGATGCGGACGCTGGGCTTGACGTGCTCGCGGTAGTAGTTGATGCCAGCGGCGTAGAGCTCCAGCGCGTCGGAGGCATCGCGGCCGTTCCAGGGGTCGGAGGCGGCGTGGGCCGCCTGACCACGGAACTCGACAACAAAGTCGACCAGCGCGAGGCCCGTTTGTACGCCCACTTTGGTTTGGGCGGAGGGGTGCCAGTCCATCACCACGTCTACGTCGTCGAAAGCGCCAGCACGGACCATCCATAGCTTCCCGAAGTACTTCTCTTCGGCGGGCGTGCCGTAGAAACGGATGGTACCTTTTAGTTTCCCCGCTTCGATCATCTCTTTAATTGCAGTGGCAGCTCCTAAACTAGCGGTGCCGAACAGGTTGTGGCCGCAGCCATGTCCGGCTCCGCCTTCGTTGCGCGGCTGCTTACGGGGAACGGTTTCCTGGCTAAGCCCGGGGAGCGCATCGAACTCCCCGAGGATGCCGATCACAGGTTTTCCGGAGCCGAATTCGGCGGTAAACGCCGTGGGGATCTCGCCGATGTTTTCCTCAATCCGGAAGCCGTTGGCGCGGGCATAAGCTTTTAGCGCCTCGGCAGATTGCGCCTCCTGAAAGGCGATTTCTTCGTAAGACCAGATGCGGTCGCTCAGGTCGGTCAACTGCTCGTACTGGGCGGCAACGCCGGCGCGTACCTCAGCTTTGAGCTTGCTTTGGGCGCGCACGCAGGTGCAGAGAAAAGTTAATAGTAGCAGGGTAGGAAGGAGGCGGGTAATCATGAAGCGTTGGTTTGGAGGGAGTAATTTAGGAATTTATCTTCGTAGCGCCAATGAGATTTTAGGGCAAAACGATAACCGGACGAGGCTTGTCGCCCTCAGGGAGTAGCGGTGGTTGCAGCCGCTGCCCGGGTCTTCAGCAGGCGGCAAAAGCTACCGCTACTGGTCCCCCTTCTTTGCTCCTGCGCCCGCGCCCAGGAAAGCTTCCCGGTGGATACTATTGACCCCATATTTCCGAAAGGATTGCGGGTGGACAGCGATAATGTTACCGTTCCGGTTTAGGTAGAGCGCATCTTATCAGGTGGACGAAGGCACGCAGCCCGTAGCGGTTGGTAACGTAGCCCTTCCGCCTAAGCCACGAAGCAATCGGCTCCGCTTACCCACTGAATAAACCCCGTGCGTAATGGGAGCGTGGGCAATTACCCTGGCTTTCTGAAAACAAATCAGGCCCTGGCCCGTCTCGTTTTTACAACCATATAAAATAGTATGCCCACTCGCCTTTTGATTCTTCTATTTTTTTTACCGGTCTTCACCGGCTGCGGCGCCCAACAAAATAACTCCGTGCAGGCGGAAGGTGACCCTTATACTTATCAATCACCTTCCCGTAACGGTACTGGCAAGTATTATCTGGGCCGGGAAATCAGTTACGTAATGGGCCACCTGGCGGCCAGTTGGTTGGAGCGTCCGGAGCGCGAACGCGAGGAAAACGTCAGTCAGGCCATTGAAAACATGGGGATTCAACCCGACGAGCACATAGCAGATATCGGGGCCGGCTCCGGATACTATACGTTCAGGATGGCGCAGCAAGCACCCAAAGGCAAAGTCTATGCCGTGGACCTGCAGCCGGAAATGTTGTCCATCATGCGCAGCAAGATTTCGGAAGAGGGCATCGAGAATGTAGAACTCGTTCAGGGCAGCGAAACCAGTCCCCAGTTGGCCGAGAACTCGGTCGACCTGGTCATCATGGTAGATGTTTACCACGAATTATCCCATCCTCGGGAGATAATGCAGGAGATTGTCAGGGCACTAAAACCGGATGGTCGCTTCGTCTTGCTGGAGTACCGGATGGAAGACCCCCAGGTACCGATAAAGCTGTTGCACAAAATGTCGGAAAAACAGGCCGTGCTGGAGATGAAATCGGTTGGGTTGCGGTTGCGGGAAAACATCGCTAATCTACCCTGGCAGCATTGTATGGTTTTTGTGAAGCCGTGAAGGTCGAAAGTGGGTTCCATGGATACTGACATTAGTCCCGCAGAGCTACTCTCCGGGCAATTATCAGTTTCCGATGAATGGGAGCAAAGGTAGTTCGGGAAAAGCAGTACTGATGGTTGAAGGTTTTCAGTACTGGTCCTCCACGAAGGTCGGAAACAAATGTTTTCCTTACATCCGATGAACTTTCTGCGGCTGCGCCAGCAGAAAGATGCATTGGATGAAAAAATGCTACGGACGCTTTGATTTGATAATCAATTAGCCTGATTGTCACTCCACAGGAATGGCCTTACTGGCCTTTTCCTGCTCCTCGGGAATGTCCGTAATTTTCAACCGGAGTAAGCCGTTTTCATACTTCGCCCGAATTTCTTCCTTGCCCAGCCCGGGGGGGAGGGACAACTGGCGCTCCAGGGACTCCGTATGTAATTCCCGCACCAGGTACTCTCCTTCCTGACTGCTTTCTTCCTTTTTGCTGGCGCGGATGGTTAGGATATCGTCCGCAACGCTCACTTCGATTTGGTCGCGGCTAAAGCCGGGAAGTCCAATCTCCAGGGTAAACCCCTTCTCCGTCTTTTTTACGTTCATTGGAGCTGTTTCCTCTTCGTGGACCAAATCGAAGAAGGACCTACCCATAAAAAAGTTACGGCGGGCGGGAGAAGAAAGCATACCACGGCGCCGATCTTCGCGGTAAGTCTGTATATCGGGATGAAACCTCATGATTAGAATGGATTTAGTTAGACCACTAAATTATGCCTCGCTATCTGCGGGTTGGATGATACCGATCAAAGGATTGGATGATTTTACGCATTTACCCGAAACACGAAAGGTAGCCGGGCGTACTGTCTGCTGCAGCTTCGCTTCGCTACCCTAAGTTTGCACCTGTTTCCGCCTCCACGGGATATTTCCGTAGAACTACCACGTCCTATTCTTCTACCTCCACCACCACCTTCCCCACCGTCTTCCCTCCCTGAAAAGTCCGCACTGCTGCGGGCAATTCTGCAAAAGGAAAGCGATGGCCAATATGCGGTCGCCCAACGTCAAGCGCCGTAAGTTCCTGCAGGATATTGTGCATCAGCTCCGCACGTTCGTACAGCCAGATGAGGTTGAAGCCCATTAAGGATTTATTGATCTCCGGTAGGTTCTGTGGGTCAATCTTAGGTCTGGTCAGGTACTGCCACAGCAGCCGTGGATAGTTGGGGCGGTTACCCACGGAGCCATAGCGCGCTGCGCCGTAAACGATGCTCCGCCCCATCGGCGCCAGGGCTTCGAAACCGACGGAGAAAATCTTCCCACCGATGCACTCCATGATCATGTGGAGCTCCCGCTCCCCGAGCGCGCGCTGTAAGTCCGTCTTGAAGGTACGCTTGTTGCGAACGATCCAGTTGTCGTAGCCTTCTCGTTGCAGGTAGGGCACCTTATCGGCATGGCCAACGGTGCCAATGGTGTAGGCGCCCAATTGGCGGGCGATCCGGCCCGCAAAAGTGCCCACTCCGCCCGCAGCGGAGTGGATCAGCACCGTCTGCCCGGCCTGCAACTGCCCCAGGTTCACCAGGCCGTAGTAAGCCGTCAGTACCTGCACGAGGTAGGCTGCGCCTTCGGCCATGGACCAACCTTCCGGTAGGGGCAGCACGTAGCGCCGGTCGATGTTCAGGGCGGTGGTGTAGGCGCCGAAGCGGGTGACGCCCATCACGGCATCGCCTACCGCGATGTCCTCCACGTCCTCCCCAATTGCCGTCACGTAGCCGGCATACTCCAGCCCCGGGGTGAAGGTTCCTTCCGGCGTCGCGCTGTACAAGCCCCAGATGGCAAAGACGTCGGCAAAGTTGAGGCCGATGGCTTTTACTGCGATGGATACTTCGCCCGGAGCGGGCGGCGGTAATGGTCGGTCTACAAGTTTGAAGTTGGCTAGGGAGCCGGCGGTGAGTTCGTAGGTCATGAGGGGGAAGGTACGGGATCTATATCGGGCGTTAGCTGGTCGTCGGTTGGGCCTATTGGGCCTACTTGCAAGGCTGACCTTACACTGCCAACCTACCTTCCCACTGCACCTGCGTCCGCGCCTAATGATGAGCGTCTGCTTTTGCTACTTCCAACCACCGCGCGATTGGTAATCTCTCCCTACACACCGTCCTTAAAACTAAACCAGGTATACTTCCCTCTATAACTAAAGTTACTATTGTGTTCAAATATATTCCCCGAAATTGCATGAAAAGATCGGCGCCTTAAACATTGGTGCCGCCTAATTCACAACACACAACACTGGCCTTCTCCTAAGGGCCACGACAAGGTAACTACGGCCTGATTTATTATTTCTTCGAGATACATCGAACGTGCTTTTCCGCAAGGATACAAAGCCGTCCAGTATCCTTATTAATCACTGCTATGCGAATACCCAAAATGTTGCTCTTCGGGTTTTATTTCTTTTGTACGGGTGCCTCTGTGGTCGCCCAATCGCTGGATATTGACCTGTTCCATCACTGCCTGTACTCCGTGGAAAATTTCAACGACCGCTTGTATTCCTTTGGCGAAGAACCAAGGGTGAAAGCGATGGTGGCTGAAATCTGCGCCGTCACCGGCGTGGAACAAGATTTCGAGGTGGTGAGTGCCACCGTGCCGACGGTTGGTGCTGTGCGAGACAGCACCAAAAATTATCTGCTCTATAGTCCGCTTTATGCGCAAAGGTTGCTGGACGAGAACCCGCGTCTGCTTTACGTGGCCCTGGCCCATGAAGTGGGGCATTTTGCCCGGAATCATCGTCTGGACGGGAAATTCCGGTTGAAAGAAGAAACCGCCGCCGACGAGTTCATGGGGCGTGCCTTGTTCCACTTGCCTGCCTTTACGAGCCTCCCCTTCAGCCTGGAGCTGATGGGACTGGAAAGCTTTGCATATGACAGCCTGTATGCGCCGAGGAAGCGAGCAGAATTTGTTTCGGCTGGTTGGCTGGCGGAGGAAGGTTTGGTAAGGTCCAACGCCAACCTTGGTTACCTGGACAGTAAGGAGAACCAGGATGCCCTGCCCATCCCCGCCTTTAAATTACACGGTTGTCCCCGGCCGTTTCATTTTCCGCAGGAAGTAATTGCCAGTTGTGAGACCCTGGCGGATGTAGATGAGTTGTTGCAGGTCGCCCTACAACAACTGGGCTATGACCGACATGGCTATTTCCACGTGCCAAACGGCTTCGCCATCCTGACGCCGATTGAACAAATCAATGCGGATGGGCAGGCCCTGAAAGGGGAGGACCGCTGGGAGGATTACCCCGCCGGCACCGACTATCAAGGAATCCTTGATTACCTATCGAAATTGCTTCGGCCCCGCGAGGGGTATTTCCGACTGTTTGTTTTCGTGGTGTCGGACCAAAACGTCCCCAGGGAATCGGAGAAAATGGATTCGGGCAAGGCTAAGGACTGGCTTCGCTCCGGAGGGGACAGGCTACCGGTGCAAATTGGCAAAGACACCGTTTCTTCTCAGCATAAGGCATCGGTCTTCATCTATGAGTTTACGGCTTCGAAGGCGGTTCAGCGCATCCGGGAATACTGTGAAAACAGGCTTCCGGTCATAGATCATCTTACGAAATCAGGCTTGGAGCAGGCCCTGAGTCGGCGAAAACGTTAAGTGGGATGTGGACCTTAATCAGCATAACCAAACGCCGGTGTTTACGGATATGGCTCGGTTTCTTCGCCGTTTTGTTTGCCGTAACGCTGGTCCAAACCATAACGGGAGCCGTGGAGGGCATGACGGCGCTTGCCTGGTCATGGTTGCTCCTCTCCACGCTGCCCGGCCTGGTTATTTTGGTGGTGGCTACTATGCGGGACCGGCAGTCTGCCCGGATCATCCCACGGTTCAATCATCGAACGTTGGTATGGTCCACCGCCGCCTATTTATTCCTGGTGTTGCTTACTCTTCTTGCCGAGGGCTGGGCGACCCGGGAGGCACGCAGCATGGTCGCGTATCGCTACCAATCCTTTTTGTGGCTGCTGCCTCTGGAAGGGCTTCTGCTAGCCGGATATGCCCTATCCCTGTGGAGCAAAAATGCCAACTTTCTTTCCCGGCAGCACGAGATCGGAGAAGTTGCCGGAAAGGAAGCAGAACGGTGGGCGGAACGGCATAATCCCTTCCGGGAAAAAGCTTTTGAGCGAATTGAAAAAGGGGATGTTGGAACGGCCATCGACCTCACCGTCGAGCACATCAAAGAAAGTGACGTTGGTGATCTGAACGAAGCCATTCTCCTTCAATCCCGCTACCAGGAGCACCAAAAGAGCATACGTATGAACATCATTTCCCACGAGGAGGCAGGTATCGAAAGAAATAAAATAACCCTGGCTTTGATGGAACTGATCAGACGGGCTTAAGCCCGAATTGAAAAAGAAGAAGATTAATAATCTCCTTCCTGGAAGAACACGGAGTACTCAGGGCAGACCTGACTGAATACGATACCCATTATCTATAAATAAAATACAGAAATAATGTTTTTTAAATCAAGCATTCTAACCATAATTATTGCAGTTCTTTCTTCGTCTCTGACGGGCCAAATTCGGTTAGACCTAAAAGAAGGTTGTAACTACACACATGGCGTTAATAACATGTCTGATTTTTATGGGTATGCTCCCTCTGAAGATGCACAGCAAATTGTAAAAAAAATACTGGATATAGTTAACATTTCTCATAAGAGATTTCAGGTAATTGCCGGTAATGTAAATAGTGCAATGGCGACAAAGGAAGGAGAAGTTAATTATATCATTTATAATGAACTTTTTATCAACAAATTCCGGCAGGATGTTAATCAGGAATATGCCATTTATAGCATCCTCGCTCATGAACTTGGCCACCTTATTCAAGGACACGACTTAGGAGAAAAAGATCCTGATAGAAGAGCGAGATACGAACTTGAAGCGGATGAGTTTTCTGGCACAATACTCCGTAGCTTATGTTCTACACAAGAGCAGGCATTATTTGCCATCAGAAATCTGAATTCAACAATTAAGGATCCGCTTTATCCCCCGCTTTCTGCCCGGGAGCAAATGATCGCTACTAGTTGGCGTCAACGGAATCAGGACATTCTTAAGGGGAAATTGGTAGATCCCTGCGGTGAAACCATTGTTCTCAAGTTTGGGGACAAACTGAAAAGCAGTGGTAATCTTATCAATAATGCCAGAGGACGTATCATGGGAGACGTTATGGTAATTACCTATGATATGGATAATTTACCTGGTGAAAACAGGTACAAGACCATGATGGCTACCCCTCGTTTGGACGACTTGTCTCCCCGAAGCATCGAGTGGCAATCAGATCCGAACCAACCGGGAAAAGAGAAAAGGGCTATTTGGCACTTTGCGAGGGACGGTTATTCCAAAGCACAAGCTAATCAATCCGCCAGGCTCGGGCTTGCTTCCTTCAAGGAAAACCGGGTGCCAAAGGCCCGTGCGGTTTGGGAGTATACGCCTGGTGCTGCCCTCCTTGCCCTCGGAGGCTTATCCTTCAGTCGCGCAGGTAAACTAAAAAGAGAATCTGTAGAACTGTACGATAACACCTATGCCGAATTTCGGAACGAAACTGCCGACATTTACCAGGGCAGTAACCCTAGCCGGGATGAAGTATACGCTGCTGCGAATGACATACATCGTCAGGCGCAGACCGCCCGGTTCTTCGGTGCCTTAGGCACGGCAGTAGGCGCCGCCTATCTATTTGACCGATACCTCAAAGACAAACGTGGTCGCATTGCCAACCTCCATTTCGGAGAAAACGGAATAGGTGGCCGGTTGACCATCGGTAATTAGAATCAATCGCTCAGATAACAATCCAACAACCATGAAACATCATTTATATACCGTTCTGGTGGGGCTGTCGCTATTGATCAGTGGAGCTTTTGCCTGTTCTGACCTGGAGGTGCTGGCACCTTGTAGCCAGGTGACTGCGATAATCTTTGACGACTGCAATTTACCCTGTGAACGGACCTTTAGGTTGGCAAATGTAGAAAACCTGGATAATGCCCGCTTTAGCTGGACGTTGTCTGGTGAGTCTATTGTAACTGAAAATTTTAATACCTCAGAATTCACTTACGCCTTCGATTCAGGCGGCGATTATGACGTTGTGGTCAACGTCAGCTTTGATTTTTCCGGTTGTGATCAAACCCTGGATGAATCCTTTAACATAAACGGTGAGCTGCCTGACGCAAGCATCGGTGCCAGCCGTATGGAATGCATCGTGGGGGATTGCACGATCAAATTGTGGCAGGAAAACCTAAGTCGAACTGCTACAAGTTGGACTTGGTCCATTCCAAACGACTCCAATGAATACGCCGACGAGGATACGGTGATGGTTGCCTTAAATGATGCTCCCAACGAATACCTGATCGGTCTGACTGCCACAAATATCAATGGGACCGTCACCACCGAAAAAACGATCACGGTAAAGCCTCATACGTTTGTTCTGCTTGGAGACCAGGAGGGGATGGAGGATTTAGACAACATTTTATGCCTGAGAGAAAACTCTGATGGTAGCTTCAGTGCAATCGGTAATAATGAGGCGAGTACCCATTCTTTTAAGGTGAGCCGGGCTGGTATCTATGATGTTAACTCCTTTGATGCACACAATGTGCCCAGGGGCTATGATCAACCCATTGGGCGAAACTGTAAAATCATTAATGGCAGTCCAATCGTAATTGGGGATGTTTCCTTTAGTAGCACTAACTCCGACTTTTACCTGGCTTCCTTTGGACAGGACTTTAGCCTGGGCCTGGATAAAACCTTTCGCGTAGGAACCAACGGTACCGAATTTGGTTCTGGCATTACAGCCGGCTTAGACGGAGGCTTTATTGTATGCGGCAGTACCCGTAGGGAAAGCGGGAGTAATTCAGGTGTTCAGGGGATGGCCTTTGTGAGACTGAGCGAGAGTTTCATTCTGCAAGGTGAGGACTATCACTTCACCGGGAACCCTGATAACGTTGCCTTGGACATCATTACTCTCAGCGATGAATACTTAGTTACAGGTATCGTAGAGGGGCGCAGTTGCTATTTTAGGCTAAACGCAAGTTTAGACTTAGTTGCCGGTAGTTTAACTTTCCTAGGCGAAGATTTCAAATCACCATTTCTGGTGAAAACTGATAGCGAGAACTTCCTGCTAATCGGGAGAGCGGGCAGTAACACAATTATCCATGCGGTTGAAAACCTCACCCAGCAACTTCCCGAACAAACGATAAATCTTACTAATATTAAGGGTGCCAAATTTGTGAATGGGCAACTGGCTCTGGTCGGATATAGGGGGACCTTCAGCTCCCGACAGCCTGTACTGCTTGTCTTTAATGGGATAGACTTTTCCAATATCCCCTCAATTGAGGAGACATTTTTAACCACGGAGGAGGCGGGCGAATTCTTCAACGTGGCTTTAACCGACGACGGTGGCTTCCTCCTTGGGGGGTCAATCGGCAGGGGAAGTAATATCCGTACCCTAATGGTACGCACCAATTCAACCGGAAAATTATAATTCAACATGAGCTACTCACAACAAGGTCACTTTGTTTACTATATCGTATGCCTTACAGTACTATTTAACAACGTAATAGCTGCTCCTTTACGAGCCCAGGATTACATAGCTCCAATTTCCCACATCTTACCCGATGCGGCTAGCAGTAACGACTATCCGACAGTCACCTTCTCCTTGGAACTTGAAAACAGCAGCACGCTTGCGATCTCTTATGATTATCTTATCATGAAAGGTACGAATACTGTAACACCAGAGGATTTCGAGATCAACACTGGCCTTTCTGTAGACGGCGATACATTATCGGGTACGGTAAATAGCATCGCTCAGTTAAGTAACAATTCTGGGGTTTATCAAATAACAGTCTCAGCAACCCTTAGCGGTTCAAACACAATAGTAGCCTCTCGAGAATATTTTCTAAATATTAGAGACCGTGCCGGGACATGTAATACCGACAATTATAAAGTATCCCTGATTCTTGACGCTTCTGGTAGTATGAATACGAACGCCAGCCCCGGAAAATCTCGATGGATAGAATTACAAGAAACTGCGATGAGCTACGCCCCATCATTAGCGGTATGGATGAAACCCACAGATTCTTTGAAGGTCGTACATTTTCAAGGATCGCAGACAAGAAGCGTTACCACTGACATATTTGATAATATTGATTGGACCGATAGTCTCGAGATCCGTAGCACCTTGTTCGGTGATCCCGTTACTACCCCAGGTGGAGGTACACCACTTGGCAGAGGCATACAAGTTTCAGAACCATACTCAACGGTTTCAACGGACCGAAACGCAGCCATCGTTTTTACGGATGGCTACGAGAACGGTTGTCCTCTCGCCCTTCCTCATTCTTCTATTAACTGCCCAACAATTACCATGCCGAGTACCAGGTTTTACGCCATTGGCTTTGCGGGCCACAATCAGGCACTGCTCGACGGGCTGGCGAGCAGTGGTAAAGGCGGTGGCAGTAGTGCTCACACCGTTCAGTCAACTGAGCTGGACTTATTGTTTCAATCCACTATTCCCGAACTATTCCGAGGCTGCACCCCAAGAATAGTCACTTTCAAACGCGGCCGGGTTCCGGCTGGCACCCCTACGCAACTAAGCGAAACTTTTCGGGTAGACAGCCTGGTCCGTAAGCTGACCGCCCGCCTGAAATGCCGGTCGGGAAACTGCGGTTTCAGCGACGAAGCCAGCCTGAGTTTGAACGGTAACTTCATGGCCAACGCTAACTTCTGGTCTTCAAACGAAGTACGCTTTACCATCGACCTTCCGCTCATCGATAGAGAAAGTTTTAGCTCCATCGACGGTGGTGGCAGCTGGACCCTGGACTGCGCGGCCAATCGCGGCAGCGAATACGAACTCATGGTTATGGTGGACGATAAGGTCATTGCCGTTGAAACGACCGTGAACAACAACCAAGCGGTCTACGCCGGGGATCAGATTAACGTCCGCACGGAGGCTACTTATGTTGGTGCTGCCTTCAACGGATTGGAAGCTGAAGCCTTTTTGCTTAGTCCCGGCGAAGACATTGGTAACTTATTGTCCGAAATGGACAGCGAAGCGACCGAAACGTTAGAGCCCAACCCGGCACCCGGGTTTTCGCGGAGTAGTTTGCTCGCTGAAGCGAAAATCGCCGACCTTTTGGCCCGGTCGAACGTACTGGAACGGTTGCGATACCGGAGTAACCGGATACCACTTGTCCGCACTGCCGATGGGCGTTTCACCGGTTCCTTCTCCATCAGTGAAAGTGAAGTAAGCTCGCATTACCGCATCCTGGTGAAATATAAAGGCTACCAACCAGGCCTCGATAGCATCCAGGGCATGACCATCGATCATTTCCTGGTCCAATTTGGGCGGCCCCAGGAAATCGACCTCAACGAATCAGTATCTACCCAGAAAGGAGAACAAGGCACCCGTTTTACCTATAAATTTAAGCCAACAAATAAATTCAAAAACGCCATCGGACCGGGCCAGGCCCAGAACATACTATTAACTCAGGGCGGAGATCGGGTTATGCTGGAGGATCTCTTTGACGGCACCTACACCGCCAGCTTCAGCGCACCCTACGGTCATCGACCGAAGGTGGAAGTTTACGTGAACAACTTCAAGCAAAGGGTAAAGAAAAGTCGGGTAGGCCCTGCATTCGGGATAAGTGTCCACGGCGGTGTATTGCGTATGTTGGAGGCACCGGTACCTTTCGATGGCGTGAGTGACGGCACTTACTACGAGGCCGACATTACCGCTCGCCTCACCAGTAGTTTTGATTTGGAGGCGATTGTCGGCCGGAATGATTTCGGAGGTGACTTAATTATCCTGGAAGGAGGCCTGTACGCCGGCCTGACCATTAACCAACCCTTATTCGCGGGTTTCAAGCCAAGAATTCAGCTTGGTGTAAGCTATTACGAACCGGATATGCTGGACGGGCAGCTGGGGGCCGGTGCGCGCCTCGGCCTGGGGAGGTTCTTCAGTTCAAATCTGCAATTAGGCTTTGAGGGTGGAGGGTCTTACCTCCTGGATTCGGAAATTCTGTTCGTCAAAGGAGGCGCTTTCTTGAAGTATTTCTTTTAGTACGTCGGCCATTTCATGTACCGCTATGCTGAGATGTTGTTTTTTGTTAAATACGTAGCCTTCCTTTTTCTTAGGCAGATCAACATTAGCCTGAATTTTAAAGAATTATCCTTGGACTTTGGGCCTTTGACCGATGCAGGCCAAGCTCCACGAATGAATTGGCTATTTGTTGGAGTGAATTTAATCAGTTTGTACTAGTACTTAAGGCGAGGCAGGAAATGAGCCCTGGAGCGGGGTAGGGCGCGGCTGCCTGAGGCCCACCAAGTCAATCCCCTCTCCTTCCAAGCCTACTCTAGGACCGAATATCAAACTCACACCACAAAGGATAATGGTCCGAAAGCATCCAGGAGAACTGGAGTTTTGAATACTTCTCCTCATCCCATAGCACGGGCACGAAATCATAATTGCCGCCAGTGCTGAATTTGAGGGAGAGCTTCGGTTTGTCGTCTTTGCCGTTGAACCAGGCAATCTGATCGTAATATTTGGTTTTGTCGAAGATCGAACGGGTAACTTCCGGGTCCTGCAGCGCTTCAGGTACGCAAAGGCCTTCGGAGAGAAAGGTCTTGTCCAGGAGATCCCCTCTTTCATCGATGTTGAAGTCGCCCAGCGCGATCAGGTTATGATCGTAAGCGTTGATGTTCTTTGCCCAACTACTGAGCCACCGCGCGATGCCCCGAAGTTCGGCAACGCGCTCCTTTGAGGATTTGCCGTACTTGATGTGCAGGGTGACAAGAATGAAGGTATTTCCTTCGGAGTTAAAACTGACGGCGTATGGGGAACGTACAAATTGCTCGGTCAGCGCGTCTTCGCCGGTTTCTGAAAGCCATTCCTTGGGGACGACAATTTCCCCGGCAAGGCCGGAAAGGTTTACCCGTCTGGTATCAAAAAGGTAAACCATCCGCTCGTCGTTGCCGGCGGCGCCGGCGGTCACGTCCGTGAGGAGGAACGACCAGTTCTTGCCCAATACTTTCAGGGTGTCTCGAAAAGCACGAAGATTACCCCTCACTTCCTGAATCGCAATTACGTCGAAGCGGGACATGATCTCGGCGATGTACCGAACGGAGGCCAAGTCCCGGCGGGGCGTGTCGTCTGGTCCGGATTGCCATACGCGCGACAAGTCCCCAAATGCCCGGATGTTCCACGAAGCAATCAGTAGGTTACGCTCAATCTGCTTGGGGGGAATCCGGCGATCAAGGTCCGCTTTCAGTGCCTGAAAGCGAGGGAGTAATTCTGGAGGCAATGGGTCGAGGATGGAAGGCATATTTTGAGGTTGATCGGGTGTAATATGGGAGAAAGGGCGAAGTCAGTATAGTTGGGAGCTTGCTCAGAACCATAAGAACGATTTGGACCGATCACTAATTTTAAAGGTGTTTATTAAATACAATTGCAGCTGCTAATTTTCTTCTTCAGCGGGGCGTTGTTGCAACAGACCAGGAGTAGGCTTTTTAAGCAAAAGCTCACCTTGGCCCAACCCTGCACCCGCGTCCGCGCCTCCTTGTACTACTTCGAGTACCCGTAAACAAATACCAGCAAGAGTTGGTGACCCCATATTTTAGCTTAATTCTTACACCCGCCCATACATGGAATCAACGATACATCCAGCCCCGTGGAGCCCTCTGAAGAGGTTCTCCTTCCGCTACATTTTTGTCTTTTTCACACTCATCATCCTACCATTTCCATTATCGGTGATTCCGTGGATTGGAGAATGGACCGAGTTTTACTCGGATCTGTACCCACCGCTGGTCGATTGGGTTGGAACCTACCTGCTGGGCATAGCGGACCCCATTGTGCACGAGGTAACGGGGAGCGGAGACACGCTCTATGATTGGGTTTGGTACCTGGTGTTGATTCTGCTGACGGTGTTGATAGGAACCATCTTCACCGTAGCTGACCGCCACAGAAAAAACTATGAACGGCTATACGGCTGGTTCCTGCTGATCCTGAGTTATTACCTAGCCTACACGCTACTTTCCTACGGCATCATTAAGCTGTTTCACCTGCAATTTTCACCTCCCGGGCTCTCGCGTTTATTCAATACCTACGGCCAGTCTTCACCGATGCGGCTGGTCTGGACCTTCATGGGGTCCTCCGCCACTTACACCATTTTTGCGGGGGCCAGCGAGACCCTTGCCGGGATACTTCTGTTGTTTCGGCGTACCCGGACGGTTGGCGCACTGTTGGCCTTTGGGGTTATGTTCAACGTCTTCATGCTTAACATGAGCTACGACATCCCCGTTAAGCTGTTTTCCCTCCAACTCGTTGTCATTAGCGTCTATATTGCAGCACGCCATTGGCGGCGGCTCTATACTTTCTTTCTCACGGAGCAGGCCGTTCCTGCGCCGTCTACCCGGTCGCTGGTCAGCTCCAACCGGGCTTGGTGGGTGCTGGTGGCGGTCCAGGTTTTATTTGGCGGTTTTGTCATCATCAGCCAGTTTAAGGGGGCTAAGGAGGGGCGAGACCAGTATGGTGTGGGCAGTCCAAGGTCAGCATTGTACGGCGTGTATAACGTCGATCATTTTGTGATGAACGGAGATACAATTCCTGATCGCTTGTCGGATACGGTCCGGTGGAAGCGGATCATTTTCGATTATCCGAAATTTACGCCGATCACCATGATGAACGACCATGATAAATACTTTGGCACGGAGATCGATACGACTGCCCGGACCATTATGTTTACGCAAAGGGGCGAAAATCAGGAAGCAGATGCCTTTACTTACGAACGGTCTGACGGAGAATTGCTGCTCAAAGGGATGATGAATTCGGATACGCTGGAAGTACACCTTAAACCCTATGACCTGAGTCGGTTTGGCTTGCTGAACCGTGGTTTCCATTGGGTCAATGAAGTGCCGTATAACCGGTACAATTACGATTAGGTGCATTAGGGCGGGGCCGCTGGTGCAGGGGGAGATTTTGATAAGCAGGGGGGGGGAGCCCCGTTCCTTGCGCTTGACAAACTTCTTTGCACCTGCGGCTCCGCCTGAAATTCCTGCCTACTTAACAATCTCGTCCCAGTCCACCTGATCATTGTGGCTATGCGTGAAGCCCATGGCCCGCTCCTGGGCGATGGTCTCACTGGCCCGGTAAGCCGCGACGTAAGTTTTACGCCATTTGGGGCTGGTGTTGCCACCGGAACCATGTACTATCCGCTCATCGTGGATCGTCATGCTACCGCGCTTAACGGGGAGGTAGACCACCTCGTCGGTAGGCTTACGGTCAATGACCAGGGTGTGGGAATCGTCGCGACTGACGGCGGCATCGTCCTCCTTTGCGCCCTTGGGCCGGTGGCTCCGCAATTCGGCTTCGAGGTTAGTTCCCGGAACCACCTGAAGACAACCGTTTTCGATGTCGGAATCACTAAGCGCCAGACTGAAAGTAGCCGTCCAGGTATTTGCTGTTTTGGGCCAATAGCCCAGGTCCTGGTGCATAGAAAACTCAGCATTTGCCTTATTAGGCCGCTTGGCCAGGAACTGCTCGTAGTCCATCGCAGGCTCTCCTGCTGTATAAAGTTGATTAGCAATGTTCTGGCTGACCCGATGATAAATATTGTTGACCAGTTCGCTCCGGTACTTACTGGGAAGCATAGCGTTGACGAGTTGAAAATCTTCCAGTGGAGTGCCGTAAGGCTGACTCATGTCACAGAAGTCGCGCCCCATGTTATCTGCCTCCTTGCCAGCAACGAAATGGTCGAACCAGGGGTCAATGGTCTTCATCTCCGTTTCGGTTAGCACGTCATGGATCACGATATAGCCGTCGCGCTTATAGGCAGTAATTTCTTCGGGCGTAATAAGGTAGTTCTCACCGCTGCGACGATGATGACCTGAGTCGGGATTGGTTACTCTTTTCATGTGCAATGATCTTTTTAGAATGCCGGAGAGGAACTACTCCGCAAAATAAGGAGTCAAAGGTTGGTCAACCCCAATTAGGCTACTAGTACACTGTAATCTAAGGTTCAATCTATAGTTTGCCCTGATTTCGCCTAGCGAATACACATTAGTTACCTCGGACAAAGTCCGGGGTGACGAACGAAGGACTAACCTTGCGACGCGCAGCGTCGTCAAACCTTAACGGCCCCTTTCGTTACCTGGTACTACGTCGTTCCTCCTTGTCCCAGACAACTCAAGTGCAGTCGCTACGCGACAACTAAAAGCAACGAAAACTTAGTTTACAAAATACCAGGTTTCGGATTTCCGATAATGATACAACTTTACCTGAAATTAATCTCCCCGAGAGACTACGAGGTTAATTCGTCGCGTCACTATCCGACCCTTATCAGTAGTGCCACTGATGTCCAGCCACTTAAGTCCGCCGACGTCCTGGGTTCGTAGGCTCATGGACCTGGGCTCTTCTGGTAGGGTAACCCGATCAATAGTCCCTTCTTCGCTCGGCACTTCGTACTCATTTGGGCCAGGAAAGGCGAGGCTGGTTTGTTTCAGAATGCGCTCGTCGGCACTTCGGAAAGTGAACAGCAGTTGCCCGTCTGCCAACTCCTCCGTAAACGTGGTCGGAAAATCGGTCCTAAGCCGCCCTTCGCCCCGGATCACGCGAAATAAATGAATACTATCTGAGGGTGGGCGGATTTCAAAAATGACCGTCACGATTGTTCCCCGGGGCTGCGCGGTAACCATAGGCGGAGTGGGGGAGACCGGCCGCATACAGGCGGCAAGGGCAAGGGTAAACATTATAACGATGAGGGCGCGCATGGTCTGGTGGATTGTAAAAAGGTTATAAGGTAGTTGAACGGCAATTGTTTAATTGGAAATTGCCTGCTTATTTCCGGACGAGCGGAACGAGCATCCCCACGCGGCAGCGACTGCCAACCATGAGCTGTTGAACTATAAACCACCTTAGTGTAGCCCTTAATGTCCTTAGTGTTCTTAATGGTTACCTACCTAGACGGACGAGCGGAGCGAGCATCCCCACGCGGCAGCGACTGCCAACTATGAGCTGTTGAACTATAAACCACCTTAGTGTAGCCCTTAATGTCCTTAGTGTTCTTAATGGTTACCTTAAGCGAAAAGTCTGCACGAATGCTCGAACTGCACCCCTTCCTTCCCGCCGATTGGGTTTACCCCGCAAGTTGGGTCGCGAATCAGGACGAACTTACCCAGTTCGCCGGCACCGAATTTCAATACCCCCTGGATGCCCGGCAGATCGCAGATTTCCTGGAATGGCCCAGCCATGAAGTTTTTAAAGCGACCTGCGAAGGCGAGGTCGTTGGCATGGCTGAAGTCATCTTTGTAGGCGACAAAGCCGCCCGCATCGGGCGGGTCATCATTGGAGAAAATGCACTGCGCGGTAAGGGCCTCGGCGGAGAATTGATGACCAAACTGGTTGCGCATATTCAGAACATCTTACATCGACCCACCGTCCGTCTCTACGTTTTTCGTTGGAACAAAGGAGCTGTTCGTTGCTACGAAAAGGTAGGTTTTGTCTTTACGGGGCAGAACACCATCGAGGTAAAGCAAGGAGATGAAGATTGGTGTGCGTTGGAGATGGAATGGAGGAACAGCTAAGGTTGAGGGTTTGTAGACCGATCGCGAACGGGGCCGTCAGGCTCCCGGAGCAGCTAACAGTGGCAGCTTTTTTGCGAAAGCGGGCAAAATCGCTGCGCTCCCTTGCCCGCTCTCGGGCCGGAAGCCCTCGACCATCCTTAATCCCGATAATCCAAAGGAGGCTTCCGGTCCCCCAGCAGCGCCTCATATTTAAAGTCCGCACCCCGACGCCGGTCCAACTCAGCTTTAGCTTTAGCGAGTAATTCAGGGTTTTGGAAGAACTCGATTCCCGTCAGCGTCATGGTTTTCGCAGCCACCATCATGCCTTTGGTGCCAATGCTTGTGCCGCCAGCCGCCACGGCCTGCCAGGAGTGTGGGGAAGTGCCCGGCACCCAGGTGGCGGTCCGTAGGGCCGTGGTTGGTACCGCCCAGCTAACGTCCCCCACGTCGGTGGAGGCACTGTAAGGTTTTTCCGGTGCCGAGAATGGCTGGACCTCTTGGGCAGCCGAAAGGTCCGTTTGCTTCGCTTCAGGAAGGGTAGCGGAAATCTTTTTGGCAAAGGCTTCCTCTTCGGCTGTATACGTTACCCCGCCGACAGTCTCCAGGTGTTTGTGGACAACCCTGGTCAATGTTTCGTTAGGCAGCAGGTTGAAAGAGCCATGAATGACTTCGAAGTCCATGGTCGTACCGGTGCCCAGGGCCGCGCCTTCGGCTGCCTTTACCACTCGGTTGAAGATGTTTTTAACCTCCCGCATCTGCGGATGGCGGACGTAGTAGAATACTTCGGCAAAGGCCGGGACTACGTTCGGGGCTTCGCCACCACTGGTGATGACGTAGTGGATGCGGGTAGTTTCAGGTACGTGCTCCCGCATCATGTTGACCATGTGGTTCATCGCCTCGACGCCGTCGAGGGCGGAGCGACCGAACTGCGGCGCAGCCGCAGCGTGAGAAGCTATGCCATAGAAGCGGAACTTGGCCGACTTGTTGGCAAGGGTAGAGCTGGCGTCTGCTCCGTTTTTATCCGATGGGTGCCAATTGAGGACGGCATCCACGTCGTCGAACAGACCGGCGCGCACCATGTACACTTTGCCCGCGCCGCCCTCTTCAGCTGGCGTGCCGTAAAGCCGGACGGTGCCGGAGCGGCCAGATGACATCAGCCATTCCTTCAGGGCGATGGCCGAAGCCGCAGATGCGGTGCCAAAAAGGTGGTGCCCGCAGGCGTGTCCTGCCTGGCTGCCTTCCCGGTTTTTTTTCTCTGGTACGGCTGCTTGGGAGACACCCGGCAGGGCGTCGTATTCCGCCAGCAGACCAATGACCGGTTTGCCACTTCCGTAGCTGGCGACGAAGGCCGTGGGAATATCCGCTACGCCTGCCTCAATGGTGAATCCAGCCTGCTTTAGCTCTGCCTGTAATAAGAGCGATGATTGTTCTTCCTTATACCCGAGTTCCGCCAACTCCCAGATTTGGTGAGCGATGTCTCCGTAGTGGTCAGTTTGGGCATCGAGTTGCTTTAGTACGGTGGCCGAATTGTCGGATTGAGCGAAGGTCAAAAAAGCAGAAAGGAGTAGCGGTAGCAAAAGGAGGTATCTCATGGGATGTTGGTTTGGTCTCAAGGTGTAAGTTAAGTTTGGCATCTTTATTAGTCGAAATAAAGGTTGAGCACTGGCCGACGCTGCCGCTCGGTCGCAGACCGCCGTCCGCCCGGGAATTAATCCCAATATTTATCATAGCTTGCACCTGGAGGTAAATGAGGGTTTTATAATCACCAATTACCATCCGTCAATTAAGAATTATTACTGATGCCCGACCACAACCCCATACGCCCCGGCGAAGAACTGGATTGGCCCCGCCTGGAAACCTACCTGCGCGAAGAATTGCCGAAATTGGAGGGGGAGATGACCGTTTCACAGTTCCACGGTGGCCACGCCAACCTTACTTACCTGATTAAATTCGGTGAAGAGGAACTGGTCTTGCGCCGTCCGCCTTTCGGCAAAATTGCCCCCGGCGCCCACGATATGCGGCGGGAATACCGGGTCCTGCACGGCCTTTCACCCTCCTTTGCTCCTGCGCCCGCGCCTCATTTGCTTTGTACGGACGACACCATCATCGGAAGTGATTTCATCGTCATGCAACGCCGGGAAGGCATCGTGATCCGCAATAAAATGCCGGATTGTTTTGCCGACATACCGGATGCGGCTACCCGCCTCTCCGCTGCGCTGATGAAGGTTTGCGCCGATCTTCACCTGGTCGATGTCGACGCCGCCGGCCTGCAGGAACTCGGCAAACCCGCCGGCTTCGCCGAACGCCAGCTGCGCGGCTGGACTAAGCGCTGGAACCTGGCCAAACTGGAAGAAAATGCCGACATGGACGCCCTGATGGATGCCTTGAATGTAGATGTGCCAGTTCCGCAGCGCGTCAGTATCGTCCACGGCGACCTCAAATTTGACAACTGCCAGTTTCAGCCCGATAACCCGGACCTGGTTACCTCGGTCTTCGACTGGGACATGGCTACGCTGGGCGATCCACTCTTCGACCTGGCGGGGCTACTGACCTACTGGCCGGAAAAAAATCCGGCAGATGTCCCCTTCCCTTTCCTGATCGGGGACTGGCCAGACAAAGCCTGGCTGAAAGAGCAATACGCTACCTACTCCGGCCTTGATTTAAGCAGAATGGATTGGTACGAAGCCTTTGCCTGCTACAAATCCGCCGTCATCGTTCAACAACTCTACGCCCGCTACGTAGCCGGTGCCACCAAAGATAAACGGATGGCAAAATTCGGTGAAGTTGCTAAAGCCTTTGCCCGCCTGGGCCTTAAAAAACTCCGCTAAGCCATGGACTTTAAATACAACGATAAGACCAACGACCTGCTGGCCCGCCTGACGGCCTTCATGGACGAGCACATTCATCCCATCGAGGACGATTACCGGATCTGGACGCACACCAACCTTTGGCAGGTTTACCCAGGGATGGAGGACCTCAAAACCAAGGCAAAAGCCGCCGGCCTCTGGAACCTTTTCCTGCCGGAAGACTACGGTGACTTTAGCCCCGGTCTCACCAATCTGGAATACGCGCCGCTGGCCGAACGCATGGGCCGGGTGCTGTGGGCCAGCGAAGTATTCAACTGCAACGCTCCGGATACCGGCAATATGGAGGTGCTGGCTAAGTATGGCTCTCCGGAAAACCAGGAAAAATGGTTGCGGCCCTTGCTTGCCGGGCAAATCCGCTCCGCTTTTCTGATGACGGAACCTGATGTGGCCAGTTCTGATGCCACCAACATTGAAACCAGCATTGTACGTGATGGCGACGAGTACGTCATCAACGGCCGTAAATGGTGGAGTACCGGGGCGATGAATCCGGAATGCAAGGTCTACGTCGTGATGGGGAAAACCAACCCTTCGGCCGACCGGCACCACCAACAGAGCATGATCCTCGTTCCGTCCGACACGCCCGGGGTGGAGATCGTCCGGCCGCTGGATGCTTTTCATACGCTGGACAGTCCCTTCGGGCACGCCGAGATTAAGCTGACCAACGTCCGGGTACCGGTGGGGAACCTGTTGCTGGGGGAAGGACGAGGTTTCGAAATCGCCCAGGGCCGGCTCGGTCCCGGCCGGATCCACCACTGTATGCGCTTGATCGGTGCAGCGCAGCGCAGCCTCGAACTGATGTGCGAACGGGTGAAGAGCCGGACGGCTTTCGGCCGGCCACTGAGCAAATTCTCCAGCATCCGGCAAGACATTGCCCGCTCCGCCTGCGAGATTGAGCAGGCGCGTTTGCTTACGCTTTCCGCCGCTGATCGGATTGACCAGGACGGCATTAAACACGCCAAGGAATTGGTGGCCATGATAAAGATCGTAGCACCGACGATGGCAGCAACGGTAGTTGATCGGGCCATCCAGGCGCATGGCGGTATGGGCGTCTCTTCGGCCGACACGCCGCTGGCGGACTTCTGGATTTATGCCCGCACCGTTCGCTTGGCCGATGGGCCCGATGAGGTGCATATGTTCCAGTTGGGGCGGTTGGTGATGGGGTAGAAACCCCCTCCCAACCCTCCCCACGGGGGAGGACTCACTAAAACGCTGCGCGTTTTTAATCGTGGCGCCAGATTTACAATTACATTATTACACGAGGCCAAACCTGTTTTAATTAGCTAACCAATGCTTGAGCATTAATTACCACATAAACGCGTAGCGTTTTCAAAAACTCCCTCCCCCGTGGGGAGGGTTGGGGAGGGGGAGCTACCAACAGATTATCAGGCATCAAATACAAATTAAGCGCATACCATGTCCGCCACTACCTCCCGAATCCCCCTCCATTTCCAAATCCTGATCGGCATCATTGTCGGTGTAGCGCTGGGGCTTGCGGCTGGCACCTTTGCCGGCGGCCAGGAGTTGATTACCAACTGGGTAAAGCCCGTTGGCGATATCTTTATCCGCCTGCTGAAGCTGATCGCCGTACCGCTCATCTTCGTTTCACTCACTAAGGGAATCAGTGACCTTAAGGACCTGTCAACGTTGTCTCGCATGGGCGTGCGCACCATCGCCTGGTACCTGGCAACGACGGTGTTTGCGGTGCTGCTGGGTTTGTTGCTGGTCAATTTTTTTGAACCAGGGGCCTTCGTCTCAGCGGAGACGATTGCCGGGTTGCAGGCCAATATGCCTGCGGGAATTGAGGGGAAAGTTGCGGTAGGTACGAGCAATGCTGCCGGAGGGCCACTTGACTTCTTTGTTCGAATGGTCCCGCAGAACCTGTTTGCTGCCCTAAGCGAGAACGGTAGCCTTTTACAGGTCATCTTCTTTACTATTTTCTTCAGCATTTGTCTGCTGTTGGTCCCGGCGGCACAGCAGGAGCCGATCAAAAAGCTCATTGATGCCCTGAATACGGTACTGCTGAAAATGGTCGATGTGATCATCCTGATCTCGCCCTACGCCGTGGTGGCCCTTATGGCCGCGCTCTTCGCGGAGACTTCGGACGCAGGGATTATTAAGGCACTGATCAGTTATGCGCTGGTTCTGTTGCTTGGGATGGCGATCATGCTGGCGATTTACCCTTTGTTGGTACGGTTTTATGCAGGGATGCCGATGATGACTTTCATTCGTGGTATTCTGCCGGCGCAGCTGGTGGCGCTATCGACCAGTTCGAGCATGGCAACTTTGCCCGTTACGATGGATTGCCTGGAAGAAAACCTGGGTATTGAAAACGAAGTGGTGAGCTTCGTCTGCCCGGTAGGCGCGACCATTAATATGGATGCGACCAGCCTCATGCAGGCCATTGCCACCGTCTTTGTTTGTCAGGTGCTGGGGCACGATTTGTCCTGGAGTGATCAGCTCATCATCGTTCTGACGGCCACACTTGCCAGCATTGGTGCGGCGGGTGCGCCAAGTGCAGGTATCGTCATGCTGGTCATTGTGCTGGAGTCCGTTGGCTTCCCGTCAGAAAACCTGCCGCTTGGCCTGGCGATGATCCTGGCGGTAGACCGGCCGTTGGATATGTGCCGGACGGTGGTCAATATTTCGGGAGACAGTTGTGTCGCGGTTTTAGTGAATAATAGCATGAGGGAATGATAGAATGGCTGCGGAGATATTTTAATATTCAATAGTGGCGGGGTCGCAGGTACAGGGTAAGTTGGAAGAGCAGTGGACGACCTGGACGAAGCTACCTCCGGTAACGCCGGCCTCTTGCCGCGTGGCGTTATACTGTGGGCCGTTGAGCGGGCGGTACTCGCCATCAAGCCGTTCGGTACCTTAACGCCGCGCTGCCGGAGGCAACCGCTTCCGCTCGGGCGCGGAGCGCCTTTCGTCCGGCCCCGGCATTGCTTCTAGTCCGTACCTTGCACCTGCGACCGCGCCAAATATGCCACTCAGTGAGTCACTCAACGATTCTCCAACTCAACAACTCACTTCTGGTGAGCAAGCACAGCACCACGATCGGCTAATGCGGTAGCCCCTTCACCCCTTCATTCATTCACACACTCACTAATGTCTGCTCCAAACCCCACCACGAAATTTCCCCTCGCCAATTATGATCGCCTCTGTTTCCTCAAGAACATCATTACCAATCCAAACATCGAGGTAGGAGATTACACTTATTACGATGACTTCGAGACCGTAGAGAATTTCGAAAAAAACGTCAGGTACCACTTCGACTTCGTTGGTGATAAGTTGATCATCGGTAAGTTCTGCATGATTGCCTCCGACGTGAAATTCATCATGAACGGAGCCAATCATCTGACGGATGCCTTCTCAACTTTTCCTTTTGCCATATTTGGTGAGGATTGGGCGGGGGCCATGGAAGGGCGTGCCTACCCGCGTAAGGGGAACCTGATCGTCGGAAATGATGTATGGATCGGATATAATGCCACGATCATGGCCGGCATAACGGTAGGGGATGGTGCCATCATTGCAACAAATGCCACGGTTGTGAAGGATGTTGCTCCCTATACCATCGTTGGCGGAAATCCCGCCCGGGAGATCAGAAAACGCTTTTCAGACGACACCATCGAAAAACTGCTGGCCCTGAAGTGGTGGGACCGTGACATCGACTGGATTACGTCTAATGTACAGGCGCTTACCGGGAGAAACTTCGATGATTTGACGTGAAATGCCATGGCCTGACCTGAGGTGAAAGATGGCACTTGAGCCCATGCATAAATGGTTCTGGAGGGGTAGGGATCGTAATTTGTAGACAAAACAATTAGTGGAAAAATCAATTATTGCCGGGTTTCATTTGGCTGATTGTGGAGCAATATCTATTTTGTCTCGTAATAAGCACATAGGATTTTGTCTTTTTTGAGTGAAGACTATGATTATGAGCTGCTTATCTACTGCCTGATTTCACACCGGAATACATTGACCGGCCCCATTTGATGCTAACGCGACACTGAAACTTACTCTACTGCTTCCGATTTTTTCGGAACAGTTGCCATATTTTAAACTTAGTCAACATTCACGATCATGAAGCAAAAATTTAATTTATTACGCATTGCAATGGCAGCTTTCTTGCTACTGATGCTTTGCGCCACGGCTGCGGCCCAACAAACCATATCCGGCACCCTGACGGATGAACAATCGGGGGACCCATTAATTGGGGCAAGTGTCCTTATTAAAGGAACTACCTCTGGTACGGTAACAGATTTTGACGGAAACTACTCTCTTCAGGCCAATGATGGGGACGTCTTGATTATTTCCTACACGGGTTACAAAACCCAGGAGATCACCGTTGGACCTGGCGTTAACTACAGCCCTGGCTTATCTAGTGGCGAGTTGCTTGACGAAGTGGTTGTTGTAGCCTACGGTAAGCAAAAGAAAGCTACCGTAACCGGAGCCGTTGTTGGCGTCCAGGGTGGTGCGCTTCAACAGTCGCCTTCCGTTAACCTCGGGGCCTCCCTGGCCGGGCGCCTGCCCGGCGTGGTGGTCATTCAGCCCAGCGGCGAGCCGGGTAACGATAACGCGGTCATCAACATTCGGGGTACGAACACACTGGGGAACAGCAGCCCACTGGTTGTCATTGACGGGGTACCTGACCGGGCCGGTGGCCTGGCGCGGCTCAGTCCGCAAGATATTGAATCCATTTCTGTTCTGAAGGACGCCTCTGCAGCCATCTATGGTGCACGAGCGGCCAACGGTGCCATTCTGGTAACCACCAAGCGCGGTACTTCCGGAAAACCGACCATCAGTTATGACTTCAACCAGGGTTTTTCTCAGCCAACAGTGCTGCCTGAAATGTCCAGTGCTGTAGAGTACGCCAACATCATGAATGAGCTACCGATTTACCAAACGGTACCGGTAAATGAGTGGTCGGCAGCTTCACAAGCTATCCGCACGTCGGGAACATATGATTCGCCTACTGCCGGTGTTGGTACGGTAAACGCCAACTTCAGCCCGGATGCCGTTCGGCAACATGGTGAGGGCAACGACCCCTGGGGATTTCCAGATACAGATTGGTTCGGCGACGCTTTCCGCACCTGGGCGCCACAGAGTCAGCATAACCTTTCCATACGCGGTGGAACCAAAGCAGTTCGCTACTTCTCTTCTGTTGGCTACACCAATCAGGAAGCATTTTATAAAAACACGGCAACTAAGTACAAGCAGTACAACTTCCGGATTAACCTGGATGCGGACGTCAGCCAGTACATCAAAACCCAGATTGGTTTCACCGCCCGCCGCGAGGCGCGTCGGTACCCAACCCAGAACGCCAACGCCATCTTCCGGATGCTGATGCGCGGCCGGCCAACGGAACCGGCAGTATGGCCCAATGGCTTGCCGGGACCTGACATCGAGAATGGTCAGAACCCAATTGTAATTACAACAAATGCAACCGGCTACGAGGACAGCCCGACGGATTACCTGCAGGCTAATGGCTCGGTAACCATCACTAACCCCTGGATTGAGGGATTGGGCATCACCTTCTCCGGTGCCGCTGACAACAGTAACACCCGTACCAAGCGTTGGGAAACACCCTGGCAACTGTACTTCTGGGATCGGGTAAGCTTCGAAGCAGATGGCGTAACGCCAATGCTGGAAGGCTCGGTCCGTTCGACTTTTACGGACCCGCGCCTGACCCAGGGTAACTCGTCAACCCTGAATACGAACCTCTCTACCCGGATTAACTACGATACCAGAATTGGTGACCATACCATCGGGTTGATGGCCGGTGTAACCCGGGAGACTTTCTCCGGGGAGAACTTCTTCGCCTTCCGTCGTAACTACATCTCCTCCGCAGTAGATCAGTTGTTTGCCGGTGGTTCCCTCGATCAATCAACCGGTGGTTCCGGTTACAACCGGGCCCGGCTTGGTTACTACGGTCGTGCACAGTACGACTATAAAGAGAAGTACCTCCTTGAATTTATTTTCCGCAACGATGGTTCCTACATCTTCCCGCAGCAGGACCGCTTCGGCTTCTTCCCCGGTGTTCTAGCCGGCTGGAACGTTACGAATGAAGACTTCTTCAACGTGCCCGGAGTTGACTTCCTGAAGCTGCGTGCCAGCTACGGACAGATGGGTAACGACCAGGTGTTTTTCAATGGTCAACTGCAAGAATTCGCCTACCTGTCTACCTACGGCTTTGGAGAATTTCCCATCAACAGTATTGTGGAAACTACCCTCCGCGAAGAGTTGCTGGCTAACCCCAGTTTCACCTGGGAACGGGCTAATAACCTGAACTTCGGTATTGATGCCATCCTGTTCAACAACCGGATCGACGTTAACCTGGAATACTTCATCAACAAACGGGACCAGATCCTGATCCAGAAGACCGGTTCTACGCCTGCTTCGTCCGGTATCAACAGCCTGCTGCCTCCGGTCAACGCTGGTGAAGTAGAGAACAAAGGCTTTGAATTCAACATTGGCTATAACGGTAAAGCAAGCAGTGCTTTCCAGTGGCGCTTCGGCATCAACGGTGGTTACGCGAAGAACAAGGTGATCTTCATGGACGAAATCCCGGGGGCACCAGAGTACCAGCTGATGGAAGGCAAGCCGATCGGTGCTTACCTGGTTTACCAGTCTGATGGTGTTTTCCGTGACCAAGCGGAAATCGATGCGGAGAACCTGGATTACAGTGCCGTAACGGCGCGCTTACTCCCCGGTGATATGAAGTTTGAGGACGTAAACGGTGACGGCCGCATCGACGGTGATGACCGGGTACGAATTGACGATAACGGCATCCCGACCTTCAACTTCGGTGCCAACCTTTCGGCGAGCTACAAAGGCTTTGACCTGACCGCTTTGATCCAGGGTGCTACGGGCTCTTCTCTCCGCGTCCAAACTGAATCTGGTGATATCGGTAACTTCCTCAAGTGGAGCCACGACAACCGCTGGAGTATCGATAACCCAAGTTCCGAACACCCACGGCTTGCCAGCCGGGGAGACACTTACTACACCGGTGGAAGCTTTGGTAACAACACCTACAATCTCTTCAGCAAGAACTACGTCCGCCTGAAGAACCTGGAGATCGGCTATACACTGCCAAGTTCGCTGACCGACCGATTCTCCATCGGTGGGCTCCGGGCGTACGTAAATGGCCTTAACCTGATCACTTTTGACAGCCTGGACTTTTTTGACCCGGAATCAACCGCAGGCAGTGGTGTTTACTACCCACAAACCCGTATCATAAATATGGGCATAAATCTCACATTCTAAACTAATTAAGCGGTTGTCCGTTACATCAATCAAGCAGGTTTTCATACCTTTATTGGTGTAACGGACTACCGCTGAATTATAAACTATCATTACACACGATTATGCAAGTACTAAAAAAATCCATCTGGAAGGTTATGGGGGCTACGGGAGTTTTCCTCCTGTTGTTGACCTCCTGTAACGACGACTTCCTGAATACGGAGCCGCTTGATAGTATTTCAAGTGAAGCAACCTGGGCCGACGGACCGCTGTCACAGGCCTTTATCTACAATGTGTACTCCTTCCTGGGGTACGGTGGTTTCGAAGAGCAGGGCCTTTCTTCCATCACGGATGAAGCCATGTTCACCCACGCGGGCCGGAATATTCGTCCCTTCAACGAAGGAACGGAAGATCCGACCAATACGGCCTGGATGAGTGCCACCTATGAATGGGGGCAGATGTACCTCGCTATCCGTCAGGCAAATGTTGCTATCGATAGGTTGCCCACCGCTACTTTCGAGGATACCGAATTGCGCGACCGTCTGCTCGGCGAAGCCCACTTCCTCCGGGCATACTACTACCACCAGCTGGCACGGTTTTATGGCGGCGTCCCATTGATTGATCGCCCTTATGGCCTTGACGAGGACTACTCCGTCGCCCGTAGTTCCTGGGCAGAAACGGTTGCCTTCATCGTAGCTGACCTCGATATGGCCGCTACTTTACTGAATGGTAAGCCGGAAACGCCCGGTCGTGCAAGCATGCTGTCTGCACAGGCCCTCAAGTCGCGTATCCTTCTGTATGATGCTTCAGACCTCCACCAATCGGACATGGTTTCCGGCATCTTCTCTGGTTTCTCTAACCTCGATCTGGTGGCTTCTTCCGGAGATCGCACGGCCAAATGGCGAGCTGCCCGCGACGCTGCTAAAGTAGTCGTTGATGCAGGTGTTGGTTACAAGTATGGCCTTAGTGCTCCGGTAGGGCCTGAAGAAGGCAAGGAAAACTTCATTGCCATTTCCATGGGCGGTGGTAGTGCGGTCGCTGATGCTTCGGCTGCCGTAGAATTGATTTTCCAACGTACGGCTACACCATTATATACTGTGGAAGACAACTGGCCACTGGGCGGCCTTAACCACGGCATTAATAACGGTCCGAACGGCTACAACAACTGGGCGGGTAACACCCCCATCCAGCAGATGGTAGACGACTACGAGATGATGGATGGTTCTACTTTTGATTGGGACAACCCCGATCATGCTTCTGCACCTTACGTTGATCGTGACCCACGTTTCTATGCCTCCGTCATGTACGACGGCGCTGGCTGGAAGCCACGGCCTTCCGCAGCAGCTGGCCTTGATCCGATGGACCAGATCCAAACTGGTTTCTACGATGATGGCAACGGCGGCACTGTAAATGGAGTCGATACGCGTTCTTCGTCCATCGAAAACTGGAACGGTACCCGTACGGCGTACTACCACCGTAAGTTCATTGATCCGAACCCTGCTTTGCCAGACAATCAGTCCAGTGCCCAGGTCGTCCCCTGGCCATTTATCCGTTACACGGAGGCGGTGCTGAACTTCGTTGAGGCCAGCATTGAGCTTGGCGAGGAGGACGCTGCCCGGCAATGGTTAAATCAAATTCGTTTCCGCGCAGGCATGCCCGCCATCTCCGATACGGGCGATGCCCTCCGGGAGCGATACCGCAACGAGCGCCGGGTAGAACTGGCCTACGAAGAGCACCGTTACCACGATGCCCGCCGTTGGTTGATTGCACCGGAAACTCTTGGTCGGATCATCCAGACGATGGACATCCGTGCTACGCTGCGGCCGGGCCAGACAGCACACGTGCCGTACCGGTATGACCCCGCAGTTTATGATTACTCCTACACCGTAGTTGAAAATACGGAGAATGAGACCCGTTCCTGGGACAACAAGATGTACTTCCGCCCCATCACGCGTGATGAGATTAACCGGAACAGCCTGTTGGTTCAGAACCCGCTTTACTAGGCGGCGTGTTGCGCCGTCAATAGTTGCAGGTTACAAGTTGCAGGTTGCAGGTTACAAGTTACAAGTTGTAAGTTGCAAGTTGTAAAACCAATAAACCCGCTTACTTCTTAATGGAGTAAGCGGGTTTTCTTATTTTACCGGCGCCGTGAATTTTAACGGCGCCTATCCATCGACATGCCAGCAATTATCCGAAATTTTATCCTGGTCCTTGGCTTGCTTTGCCTGCTCCAATGTTCCGACACTGCACCTGCGGCCGCGCCCGAAAATGCGGACGAAACGCTGTTTACTTTACTGTCTGCCACGGCAACGGGCATCAATTTTGAGAATCGGCTCACGGAGGGACCGAATACGAATATTCTGGTCTACGAATATTTCTATAATGGAGGAGGCGTTGCTGCCGGCGATTTGAATGGGGATGGGAAAACGGACCTGTATTTTACCGCGAATATGGCCGAGAATAAGCTGTACCTCAACGATGGAGCCCTGAAATTTAGCGATGCAACAGCGGCTAGTAACGCTGGTGGCAGGCCTGGGCCATGGAAAACGGGCGTAACGGTGGCCGACGTCAACGCCGACGGGAAACTGGATATTTATCTGTGTTATTCTGGCGCACTGCCCGCCGAGAAAAGGGCCAACCAATTACTGATCAATCAGGGAAATGATGCCAATGGTGTCCCTCTGTTCAAAGACGAAGCATCCGCTTACGGACTAGCCAGTACTGCTTTCAGTAACCAAATGTACTTCTTTGACTACGACCAGGACGGAGATCTGGACGGGCTATTGCTTAACCACAATCCGAAATCGTTGCCGGTACTGAACGTGGCCAAAACGAAGGAGATGTTGCAACAAGCTGACCCGCAACGCGGGCTGACGCTGTATAGAAACGACGGTGGAAAATTCAAGGATGTGACGACGGCGGCAGGCATCAGCGGATCGGCACTGAGCTATGGCCTGGGCTTGGCCATTTCCGATCTGGACCGGGATGGAGATCCTGATTTTTACGTCTCCAACGACTACGAAGTACCCGATTTTCTGTACTATAATAACGGTGACGGAACCTTCACGGACCGACTAGGGAACCAGATGGGGCATACCAGTCATTTCTCGATGGGCAACGACATTGGAGACATCAATAACGATGGCCATCCGGATATTTTTACGCTCGATATGCTCCCGGCGGATAACCGTCGGCAGAAACTACTGATGCCCGACGATAATCGTTCCAAACTGGACCTTAATCTGGAGAGTGGCTTCCATCACCAGACGATGCGGAACATGCTTCAGCTTAACCAGGGCAACGGCTCCTTTGCGGAGATTGGCCGGCTGGCGGGCGTTGCGATGACGGACTGGAGTTGGTCGGCTTTATTTGCCGATTTTGATAACGATGGCTGGCAGGACCTGCACGTGACGAACGGCTACCTGAAGGACTATACCAATATGGACTTTATCAGTTTCATGGAGGATTACGTGGCGAAAAAAGGGCGGTTGCAACGGGCTGATTTACGGGGTATTTTGGAAGAAATGCCCGCTTCCGACGTCAATAACTATGCTTTCGGAAACCAGGGAGATAAGACTTTTGCGGACCAGACTAAGGCCTGGGGCTTAGCCCGGCCGTCGAACAGCAACGGGGCGGTGTACGCTGACCTGGATGATGATGGCGACCTTGATTTGGTGGTGAATAATGTGGATCAGCAGGCTTTTGTGTATCGAAATAATAGCCAGGATCAGCATTATTTATCGGTAGTACTGGAAGGAGGGAAAGGGAATACTTTTGGGGTAGGAACCAGGGTCGAGGTAACGGCAGAGAACGTGACCCAATCCCGGGAGATGTACTCAAACCGTGGCTATCTGTCCAGTGTCGATCCCGTGCTGCATTTCGGTTTGGGCGCGCGGACGCAGGTGCAAAGGGTGGTGGTCACCTGGCCGGATGGCAGCGTACAAACCCTGGAGGATATTGCGGTGGATCAAAGGCTGGTCTTCCGCCAGGATGCAGCAAGCAAAGGGGGAATGGATAAAGAAATAAAGGAAGGGACAGCCTTTGTTGAAGTCACCTCACCGTTGCCTTACGTCGATCAACTTTCTGGAAAACGGGACTTTGATGCGGAACCGCTTTTACTGCGGGAATATTCCCACTTCGGCCCGGCGATCACCGATGAAGGCCAGTTGGTTGCGCGGAATAACAAGGTACTCGCTTATACTTCTGGTGAGCCCATTGTTTCGTTTCTTGGCAATAGTTACGTTGAAGGTAAATATCCGCAAGCAGACGATGTGACCATTAGGATAGACGGAGGAACACCCTTAAAACTTCCAAATAATTTGGAAAACGTCAGTAAAATCAACGCTGCTATATGGTCTGACTTGAATAGGGATGGTAACAAAGAACTGATTATTGCCGGAGAATGGACCCCGCTGCTGGTTTATTCTTTGGATGGTGAATCCCTGGTAGATGTGACCAAAACATACTTCTCCACGGACCATCACGGCTGGTGGACTGCTCTCCACCTTTCCGACCTCAACGGAGACGGCCAACCAGATATCGTCGCCGGCAACCAGGGCCTCAATAACCTTTTCACCGCCAGCAAAGAACGACCGGTAGAACTCCACGCCGCTGATCTGGACGACAACGGCAGCATCGATCCCGTCCTAAGCTACTACGCCCCCGACGGGAAGCGATACCCCGACGCCACTAAGGACGAACTCCTCAAGCAGCTGGCCGGACTCAAACGACGCTACGTCTCTTATGCCAGCTATGCTGACCAGACCCTGGAGGAGGTATTTCCCGAATGGCCACAGGAAACCATTCACCTTACTGCTGATCGTCTGGAAACAACCCTCTACCTCAGCCAGCCGGACGGAACCTACCTCGCCTCACCTTTGCCGCTGGAAGCACAGTACGCGCCGGTCCATACCATCACGGAACTGGATTATAACTCGGATGGCCACGCCGACCTGCTGCTCTGTGGAAATGACAATATGGAGAAACAACGCTGGGGAAAGTCTGATGCGAATTCCGGCGTTCTGTTGCAAGGAGATGGAAAAGGCGGATTTGTCTACGTGCCACAGACTAAATCTGGTTTCAATTTGCGGGGAGACGTAAGAAATGTGGTGATGGTGGAGGATCTTCTTTTATTTGGGATCCGGGGTGGCAAGGCCGTGACGTATAAACAACAACGGACAAATTTGAAATGAGTAGTATGGTGATTAAAGCAGATCAGAACTTTAAGGCAGGTGTTTCATCTTTTCGCGCGGAGCAGCGGAGTGGCGGAACAGCGCGGAATAGTTGTTGCAATACCTCCGCGCTGCTCCGCTGCTCCGCCGCTTCGCGCGAGAATTCTTCGAAAGCAAATAGAGGTGGATTAGCTGCCTATTGGGTAAGGATGGTTCGTGGGACTACGATGCTATTCCTTTTATTGGGTATGTTTAGCTGTGGCCCCAGTAGCACTTATACTGACGCCGAAATCGCTACCGCCTGGGCTGATCTGACCTTAGATCTCACGAAAGGGACCCCTGGCAACAGCCCCACCTACGCCTCCCGCTGCCTGGGCTACATTGGTTTGACAATGTACGAGTCGGTTGCCCCCGCGTATCCGGAGAAGCGCAGCCTGGCGGGCCAACTCAGCATGTTGGCCCGGCTTCCGGAACCTGATGAAGGGAAAGAATATAACTACCCGCTGGCCATGAGTACGGGCCAGGCGGAGATACTCCGAAGTTTGTACAACCATACTTCCGACGCCAACAAAACCAGGATCGATTCCCTGGAAAAAGCGATGGATAACTATCTGCGGGAGACTATGGCTACTGATGTCGCTGATCGGTCCGTTTCCTTCGGCAAGCGGATGGCCAGGGCCATTTTTGAGTGGTCCAAAAGCGATGGCGGGCATCGGGCTTACCTGCGTAATTTCGAGAAAGGAATTGTCCATCCCGACGTACCGGGCAGCTGGAAGCCACCCTTGTTTGCGCAGTCGTTCAGTCACCATCCGTTGCATCCGTACTGGGGGCAGAACCGGCCGTTTCTGCCGGCGAATTATAGGATGGAAGCACCTGAATACATTACCTACGATACGCTGCCAGGGTCGCCGTACTACGAGCAATTTCTGAAAGTGTACGAGGCAGATCTGGCGCTGACGCAGGAGCAAAAAGAGATTGCCCTATGGTGGGGAGATGACCCGGACGACACCTTCACTCCGCCGGGACATTCCTACTACATCGCCACCCAGGTTTTAACCGCAAGGGACGCCGACCTGATCACCCGCGCGGAGACCTACGCCCGCGTTGGAATTGCCGTGGCGGACGCCTTCATCAATTGCTGGAAGTGGAAGTACCAGTTCTTTAGTGAGCGGCCTAATACCTACATCCCCGCCGTTATCGATGAGGAATGGGAATCTTTTTGGCCGGATCCGCCGTTTCCGGCCTTTCCGTCGGGGCACGCCATCCAGGCGGCTGCCGCCGCCACAGTACTGGAAGGCCTCCACGGCCCCGACTTCGTGTTTACCGACCGCAGCCACCTCGGCCGCCCCTACGACGAAGAACGGGAAACGGGCTGGCAAGAACGCCCATTCACCAAGTTCTGGGATGTTGCGCTGGAGACGGCCGATTCCCGCTTCTATGGCGGCATTCATACGCCGCAGGACAATGATCGGGGACTGGAGAAAGGAAAGGAAGTGGGGGAGAATGTTAATGGGTTGAGTTGGGATAAGTAAGGGGCGGGTGCCTCCAGATGCTGGGCTGAAGGGTCCCGGAGGGATCAACCTTTAATTGCCCGGTGAGGTGGAACACCGAGTCCCGGGGTTGGAAATGAGGTGGCAACTTGGCGGCGCGGAGCGCCGCATCGATAAGGGATATCACTTCAGGCCCCGGGTAAAAGCCCGCTACGCGACCTTTCATCTTAAAGGTCGCCCCCTACGGGGTCATGATTCCCTTGCACCTGCGGCCGCGCCCTAAAGGCCTACTCAACCACCACCAACTTCCGATAAACAACCCCATCCCGAAACGCTACCCGTAGCAAATAAGCTCCCGCTGGTACCCCTACCAATGAAAGCTGTACCTCCCGGCGGTCACCTGGTGGATGTAGCCGAGCGATCGTTTGCCCGGCAGTACTTAGTAACGCTACGCTTAAGACATCTTTGGCGGTCCTGATCGCTACCTCCCCCGAAGCCGGGTTAGGAAACACCCCTATCTCCCCCAAATCGAAGCCCGGCAAACTTGTCAAAGTAGTAATCGTAGCGGCAGCGCCGGAACTAAGGTTAGTAAAAGAGCCGGAAGGCGTAGTGGTCAGTTTTCCTGCCCGGACAAGGTATTGATGAGCTACCTCAGCACCCTGGCTGGAAGCCTGAAAGTCAGTACTTGTCGTTGAATCAATCAGTGCATAAACTTCCTCTGAGGCCATCCGTAAATAGATGTAATATTGATCTATTTCTTCACCAGATGGAGACCAAGTTAGATGGATGACATCGCCTTGTTCGGCCAGCGCTAAGTCCGTCGGCGGAGCCACGATATAACTCTTCAACGTAGGGTCGCCAAGCAGATTGACGTGGACCCCCCTGGGAAAAAAATCCGCCGTATAAATCGTATCGTTGTTTTGGGTCGTCGTCGTTGCGTGCGCCAGAGGATATCCGATCCCCATACTGTGAAAATGCCAGTGCGGCGCACCGGCCCAAACGGCCGATAGGGTAGTGCCGGAGCCGATTACAGCCCGCATGTAGTTGTCCTCAAAATCGTAGTCGCCAAAATAAGAGCCGAACCAACCGGTGAAGACCGCCTTGAAGTCGCTGCGAGCATAAACGAAGCTACTGCCGAGGTTGCCGGCCGCCGTTTGGGAGCCGCCACCGGCGCCATAAAACCAGAGATAGGTATCGTTGAAAACGTCTTCCCATTCGTCGTAAGTAATGTTCTCGGGACCTACCAACGGACTGAAGTTCCGGATGCCATTCTGACCAAGTGCACCTCGCCAGGGGTTCGTATTTCGCATGGCCGCGCGTTGGTTGATGGTGATCCGTTTGGTCCGGTAAGCGATGTCCTTTTGCAGGTATTCCCGGAGCAGTTGGTATTCATCCTGGTTGAAAACCGGCATATTGGAGAAATCCACCCGGCCGACGGCAACTTCCACATCGCTGGGAAGGAAGGATTGGTCCCATTTACCATCGCCTGGTACGTTGTGGTTGATGGTGTTTTCCGCCTGGGTTATGGTTACCTCGGTATCCGTCCAGGTACCGTCGAGATCACCGTAGTAAATGTCGGCCGACCAGGCACCCCGGTGGGTCGGGTGGGCGTCAGGCTTGATGTCTCCGGAATGAGGAACGGGAACATCCCCAAGTAATAATACGGCCGAAAAGGGGCTGGAACTATGAGCGGCAATGATGGCTGCTTTGACGTCGCTGACGTTGGCATTATCGTCGATGATCAGCGTACGTGCCTGCCAGCCGTCGGTCTCCACTAAGGCAAGGTATTCGTTGACATCAGGTTCGATCTGGCTTTGCGTCCCCGAGGTCAGCACGAGGAGGAGCTCCCCGGAGTGATGAACCGCTGGCCGTTCGATACTGGAAAGAACGTAGCCGTAGCCTTCGACACCCTCCACGTATTTGACCACCTTGTATTCGTACAGCGCGTGTGGCCGGACGTCAGTATCTACGTACTGCGTAGTACCAGCCGGGTAGCTGGAGATCTTCTCTCCCCAAGTACTGTCCTGGTATTCCCGCCGATAAAGGTCATAGCTGAGGGTGCGTGGGTCTTGTATCCAGTTAACCGTTATTGTCGGAGGGGCAGTGCTGACTTCGGCGGTTAGTTTTACGGATTGGTCTACGTCGAAGAAGACCTGGGCAACGAGGAAGCCGGGAAGCAGAAGAAACAGTATTTGACAGGTGGTTTTTCTCAAGGTGCCAGGGGTAATTATCTGCTCGTTAAAACAGGTGGTTATGCGACTACATCAGTTGGTGGATTTCTATATGTTTGAACCGTTGGTTCAATGTCTGTGCAAGGCTAAGTTAAGAAATCAACAATCATTGCCAGGGAACTTGTGCCGAATACTGTACCCGCCCCCGGATGGAAGGGCGGGCTTGCCGAATCAGATGCACCTTTTGCCTATCCCAATCTATAGCTTACCTCGCTGGATAGGTTGAGGAACCTTGATAATATCGATAAGCTGTAACGGCAGCAAAAGGTGTGCTTTGGCCAGAATTCATTTGGTTGACGGTTACGGGTGATTAAATGATCATGGGTTTGGTCAAGCAGATATTTGACCACATCATTTAGCAGGAGTTTCAGAAAAAGGGAAAAGTAAAGGCAAAAAGGGGTAGTGCAGAACTACTTAAAGCCAAACACCTCCCTCACTTCCAACAGTTTCTGATTAGCTAGTTGCGATGCCTGACGTTCAGAATGTTGCAGGACTTTCTCCAACTCTGCCGGGTCGTTCAGGTACCGGTTGTATTCTGATCGTGTCTCACCGTATCGGCTCATAATCAGTTCGAACAGCTCTTTTTTTGCCGCCCCGTAGCCGAATCCACCGGCCAGGTAGTTGGCCCTTAAGGCTGAAGTTTGCTCTGGTGCCGCCATCAATTTATAGATGTTGAATACGTTACAGGTGTCCGGATCTTTAGGCTCTTCTACTGGCGTAGAAGAAGTGACGATGCTGTTAATCTTCTTCTTTAGCTTCTTTTCCGGCAGGAAAATGTCGATGAAGTTATTGTAAGATTTACTCATTTTCCTGCCGTCAATACCGGGGACGATCATCACCTCTTCACTTGTCCGACTTTCAGGAACGACAAAGATATCTTTACCGTAGTGGCTGTTTATCCTTCGGGCTACGTCTCTGGCAAACTCAACGTGTTGCAATTGGTCTTTACCGACGGGCACATATGCCGCATCGTAGAGGAGAATGTCGGCACACATCAATACCGGATAGGTAAAAAGTCCAGCGTTTACATCCTCCAGGTTGTCGGCTTTATCCTTAAAGGAGTGGGCAAGCGATAAGCGGGAAAAAGGCATGAAGCAGCCCAGGTACCAGGACAGTTCAGTTACCTGAGGAACTTTGGACTGTCGATAAAGGAGATGCTTTTCGACGTTCAAGCCTAAGGCGAGCCAGGTGGCCGCAACGGAGTGAGTATTATCAATCCTGGTTTGTGCTTCCTTGATGGAGGTCAGGGAGTGCATGTCCGCAATAAAGAAAAAGCTCTTTTCGGTGGCTCGTTCAGACATTTCAATGGCTGGTTCGATCGCGCCGAGAATGTTCCCCAGGTGAGGAATTCCAGAACTTTGGATGCCGGTTAATATTCTTTTACTCATGATGTTTCCTTTTGGCTGGCGGCGAAGTTAAAACAGTTTCAGTCGAGAAGGCTATCTTGCCCGTTAAGGTGTGGATAACAAATTGCATCTAGATGCTAGCTTAGCAGCCGTCGGATGGAATTTTTGCCCACTGCGTCAGGCAAAAACGATCCGTCAGACGGCGAACAATAGCCTGGAGCGATCGTCCGACCAATTCTTTTAGCCTGGTGCAGCCGGATAAAAGTTGGTCTGACGACTTAGGCCTGCGCAATTTGTTCTATAAACCCCGTTAAGTCGTTGTCCAGCGTCACTTTTTTTGAAACATTGTAATTAAGCTAAATGGTTGCGTACGCTCCTCCTTATTGTTTTTTAGTAATGATGGCTTGGTTGGGATTTTCCAGTATTGCCCCAGCCCAAACCCAATTCACCGACGTCACCGACTCCGCTGGCATCAACCACGAGTTCGTCGTGCTGGAAGGTATGTTTGGCGGCGGTGCCTGTGTGATTGATTTCAATCAGGATGGCTTTGAGGATATCTATGTTACTGGCGGGACGGTCGATGACCAGTTGCTGCGCAACAATGGGGACGGTACGATGACCAATGTTTATGAAGGTTCGGGAATGGAGTTTACCCGCCACTTCGTTACCCAGGGTGTAGCGGGTGCAGACGTGAATCGGGACGGTTACGTAGACCTCTTCGTTACCACCATCACTTCCCGGGACAGCGCCCGAACGATCCCCCGTGCCCGTAATCTGCTGTTTCTCGGGCAGGCTGGTGGCACTTTCCGGGAAGTAACGGATACATTTGGCCTTACCCCCCTGTATTCTTTCAGCACCGGCGGAAGCTTCGGTGATTTCAACGGCGATGGCTGGCCGGACCTGTTCGTCGGCAACTACTTCATTGAATATGAGGGCAAGCTCAATGTCATCAGCGATGCCACCATCGTTGGGGCCAACCAGACGGCCAGAGATTATCTGTTGTTGAACGACGGTGGAAAAGGCTTCGTCAACGTCTACGACGAATATGGCATGGACCACCGGGGCTTTGGCTTTGGTGGCGTGTTTACCGATTTTGACAATGACGGGGACCAGGACCTTATCGTGAACAACGACTTTGGTTATAAGGCCGTCCCCAGTTTAGTGTATGAAAATCAGTACCCCAAGAAGAGATTTGTTGACGTTAGTGAAGACCTGGAGCTTGATTTACGGATCAATGCTATGGGGTCTGCCGGAGGAGATTACAACCAGGATGGGATGCTGGATTACTACATGACCAACATTCGTTTTAATCGGTTCATGGTCAGCCAGGGAGTGGGCAAACCGTTTAAGAATAGGACCAAAGAGGTAGGGATGAATTTTGTCGCCATCAGTTGGGGGGCGAATTGGGCGGATTACGATCACGACGGCGACCTCGACCTGTTTGTCAGTAACGGCGACCTGAATCCGAACTGCGTACCGATGGCCAATTACTACTACGATAACGTTGGCGATGGCTTCAACGAGATTGGAAAGCAAAATGGCACGGGAGATTACGGTATTGGCCGGGGATCGGTGCTTTTTGACCTGGAAAACGACGGTGACCTGGATATATTTATAGTCTGCCAGCGGCCGGTTTTGCCCAACTTTCCGGTCTCTTCGAAGACCAAGTTATTGCGCAACGATGCTGCCCCCGGCAACTGGCTGAAGGTGGCGTTGAAGGGTAAGGAGGCAGAAAGTCAGGGGCTGGGTAGCCGGGTGACGGTGTTCAGCAAGGGGCGGCAAATGATCCGGGAAATTGATGGCGGCGGTAGTAGCCACCTATCGCAAAACTCCGTCATCGCGCACTTTGGCCTCGGCGAGGAAACCGTTGCGGATTCGGTGCTTGTTTCCTGGACGGGTGGCGAACAGCAGTTGCTGACGGGCGTGGCGGCAAATCAACTCCTGGTGGTGGAAGAGGCGGCGCGGACGCAGGGTGCAGGGTTGGTTAAGTGGGGGCTGGGGGTAGTAAGCTTACTTGCGGTCTGCGGCGTGATTTTTGCCCTGCTGCGGAAGAAAAATTAAAGAGCAGGGTAAGAATACGTCGCTGGTACCAATAATGAGGCACAGGTCGGCCGACAAATCCTTTTGGCCTGACGCAGTCAGGCCAAAAGTTTGTCTGACGACTTTCAATTAATTCCTTATGCACCAACTAACCACCAGTATCATCATCAACGCCACCCCCGACGAAGTCTGGCTGGCCCTGGTTGACTTCCCCGGATGGGCTTCCTGGAATCCTTTCTTACGAGATATGGAGGGAGTGGCACTGAAAGGAGAACGTGTACGTGTTACCGTCAATCCGGACTACGAAACCCTCTTCGAAAGGATGCGAGACATTGACCCGGACAACATGATGGGAGATGGAGTCGTATTGAATAAATCCAGCAGCTTCAAGCCCCTGATTACCGCCTACGAGCCCGCAACACTGCTTCGGTGGAAGCAACGGCACTGGCTGACGGGACTATACCAGCAGAGCTTCCGGCTGGAAGCGGCGGGAGAGAGTGGGACCTTATTCACCAACGTGGTAGAAATGAGTGGTTTTCTCGTAAATATGGGATGGGAGGCCGCTATTCGGCCGATGTATTCAGGTGGGATGCAACTGATGAATGAAGGTTTGAAGCGCAGGGTAGAGGAGCCGGAGGCCTTTAACGAACAGCTATTTGAACTTAGGCGTTAGGGTGATCATCAAGGTCGCCGTCCCCTGCTACTTTCTACCTTACCTTGCACCTGCGGTCCCGCCTGATCTTAAAAAGCCTGAAAATGAAACACCTTATTCTGATTCCACTTGTCATTCTGTTACTAACCGGATGTAATGAAGAAGTTCCGCTAAGTTCCACTTCTCCAGAGGATTGGAGCAAGCGACGTGCGAAAACCCTCCCTGAAGGCGGCAGGGAAGGGGAGACCTACCTTTCCGTATACTCCGAAATTTACAGCTACACCGCCCATCGGAAATTCAACCTGACGGCGACCGTCAGTATGCGTAATATGAACACCTCGGATACGATCTACGTGCGTAGTGCATCGTACTTTGACACCGGCGGAGAAGCCGTAAGGGCTTACTTCGATCACCCTATTTTTATCCGGCCAATGGAGACCGTAGAAATAGTGATCGATGATACCGATCTGGCTGGCGGTACTGGCGGGAATTTCATTTTTGAATGGAGGAGCGACTCCACGGTCAATGCCCCGCTTTTTGAAGCTGTGATGATCTCTACGAGCGGACAACAGGGGCTTTCTTTTGTTACCCAGGGAGTTGCTTTGAAATAATATATCCCCATCTCGAAGTGGTTCGGTAAATTACGTGGCCCCGAGCACCCTTAAATGCTACCGATCACTAGACGAAAAAAAATACTCCCCTTAACTCACATTGGTCAGTTACGCCAGCATCATAGGGGTGTAAACTATCGAAGGGAGGTCGCTGTATTCAGCTCATACTTACTACTGTATAACGTTTTATTATTTATGCTTTTCGCAGCGTCTTCCCCCTTTTACGCTTTACTTTTAAACAATCTTTAGACCCTTTCCTTTCGCATAAGTACCCAAGGCCGTTCCTGGTGCTTGTAAACCGAAGTTCGCTGCACTGAATGTCAATGAGCCTACCCATAAGTTTGGAATCCAAACCTGCCACGGTGCAGGCGACTCCGGCTGAGGAGCTGCTAAGGCGGTGCGTGGAACAGGATCCTCGCGCGCAGCGCGAGTTTTTCAACCACCACTACCGCATGGTTTTAGGCATCGCAAGCCGTTACGCCCTGGACCAGCAGCAAGCCCGTGATTTCCTCAACCGAAGCTTCCTGAAAGCTTTCAGTTCCTTAACCCAATTCCGGGGTGACGGGGAAATTGGTGGCTGGTTACGGATGATTACCGTAAACGTCTGCCTGGCGCAGATTCGCACCAAACGAAACCAGTCTTATGCAGAGTTGCCAGAAACAGAAACCGAATTCCAGTCTCCTCAGGCCCTTCAGCAGTTGGCGCTTGAAGATCTGGTAGGGCTCATTCAACAACTGCCTCCGGTTCCCCGGGCAGTTTTTAACCTCACGGCAGTGGAGGGGATGAGCCACCGGGATGTTTCGCTGAGGCTGGGGATTAAAGAAACCACCAGTAGGTACCATCTGCGACAGGCACGGCTGCGGCTGCAAGCCGCCATTAACCATCTAAACCGATAAACATGGACCAGCACGAAAAAGACTGGCTCGATCTCGGCCGGCAATTAAAAGACTATTCTCCGGAAGGGAGTCCTGAGGAGGATTTTCAGGCATTTCAGGAACTGCAAAAGCAGCGATCAGATCAAAAGAAAGGAGGACCGGTGTTTTGGATTTCTGAAAACCTTCCCCTTTTAGTACTCCTCCCTTTGTTGGGCTTAATCGCCTTCAGCGTCGGAAAAGGCGAATGGGATCGATACCAGCGCAAAGCAGCCGCGCAACAAATGATTGTTGTTGAAGGTAAGGCCACGGATATTCGGCTACCTACAAAGGTTTATGGAGAGGTGCAAACAGCTGCCCATGATGAAACCGAAGCAATTCGAACCCAGGTGGGTACCATTGTTACTCCCGCTGAACTGAAACCTAGACCACCATTGGCGGCTAAGGCAGCCGATGGAATATCTCATCAAACGGAGTTAACTCCCGAAAAAGAGGTGGCAGTTGCCACGGCTGATGAAAAGCTAAGCCTTCCGGCTAATCCCGAAGCAATCGCTCCTTTAGTCGCCGTACTCCCCATCCAACCACTTAACCGGACTGATCTTGTGGTTGAGACGCTACCATTTGAGATACTGCTGGTTTCCGGCCCGGTTGCCGTTTCGTCCGTTCCCGCTCCCGTAGTTTCAAAGCACCCCACTAACCTACAGATTACGCTGGGCACGGGGCTTTCCAACCACTGGCGTGGCGCAAATTTCATGCAGGAGGTGGACCGGGGGATTTACGCCTACGTTGGTCTTAACCGCCGCCTGGGGCAACGCCTGGGGCTGGAGGGAAGGATCGGCTACCGGTCTCACGGTATGCGGCTACCGGTATTCAGTGACGTAGATGCGCCCTGGTCTTACCATAAGGAGGAAATTCATAATACCGGTCATATGGGAGAAGACCGGGCATACATCTATGAAGGTGTTGTGCAGGGGTATCAGGCCATGGAGTTTAGCCTCCTGGCCCATTATCAGTTGTTTCCTCGTCTGAGTATGAGTGGAGGTGTACGGTATTCACTGCCGGACCTTGCCTTTGAACGAACGGTAGTGGGCCCAGACGAGGAGAATCCTTTTTTCGAATTCATCGAAGGCCGGTCATTGGTTAAATACCAGGATTACGGTGCGCTGCTTGGTGCAGAATATCTCCTTAGCCGTCACCTGGCGATCGAAGTGGGACTCCACCTCGGCATGGTGGATCTGATTGATGACGCGGCGGCTGGCAGGACGCGGTTTAATCACTCTAGTTCTTTGAGTTTTGGGGTTAAGTACAAGTTGGAGTAGCTCCTTATATTCTACACGTCCCAGCACCAATCTCCACCCCATAAAACTCCGGCTCCTTACCGTAAGCTTCAGCGTAGGCGCCGGTCAGGAATTCCTGCAGGGCCGGGATGTCCGTTGTCCGGACTAAATTGATCGTACAACCGCCGAAACCACCACCCATAATGCGGGCCCCGGCAACGTCTCCACCAAAGGCACCAGTAGCCTGTTTCTGAAGGAAATCTACTTCGGGGCAGCTGACGGCGTAGTCGTCCCGCAGGCCGGCGTGCGTCGCATTCAGGAGGTCTCCGGCAGCCTTCACGTCTCCTGCTTTCAGGGCCTTAGCCATCTCCCGTACCCGGGCATTTTCTTCCACTACGTAGCGGCCGCGGTTGCGGACGACTTCGGGTAATTGCTCCGCAACGGCAGCAAACTGCTCAGGAGACGTTGAACTCAGGTTGGGGACGTCCGGGAAGGCGGTTTTAACCGCAGCGTAAGCTTCCGCACATTCGCGTACTCTTACCGGGTATTCGCTGCTGCCCAGTTCATGAGTAACCATGGAGTTGACCAACAGCCAGTCATAGCCAGGCAGCTTTGCACTGACGGGGGAGAATTCCAGGCTTTCACAGTTTAGCATAATTGGTCCTTCGGCGGAGCCGTTGAGGCTGGCGAACTGGTCCATGATCCCCGTAGGAACACCGATGAAGTTGTTGCTGCTGCGTTGGCAGAGCAGGGCCAGCTGCGGGCGAGAAATACCGGCTCCCAGTACCTGGTTCAACAGAAAGGCCATGCCGCCCTCCAGGGCGGCTGAGCTGCTCATGCCCGAACCCCGGGGAACGTTGCCACCAAATACGATTTCCATTCCGGGAACTTCGTGGCCCAGTAGTTGAAACTCGGCACAAATACCGGCCAGGTAGTCTACCCAAAGTTCGCCCGTTTTACCGGTTACCGGCAGGGGGAGGGTATAGCGCTGGTCGAGGTCAACTGCGTGCAACCTGAGTTCCGCAGCGTCGATCCGGCGGGCATAAAACTCAATGCCTTTATCAATGGCCGCCGGCATTACCCAGCCTCCGGTGTAATCGGTGTGCTCGCCGATGAGGTTGATTCGGCCGGGAGAATGGAGCCCTAAGGAGAATGACTCACGGGAGAGACCACGTCCGGCTAAGTAAGATTGTATATTGGGAAGCATAAGTTAGAAGCTAGAAACTAGAAGTTAGGAACCAGAGGTCTAGCTCCTAGTTTTCAGTTCCCCGGTTCCTAGTTTCTAGGTGCTGATTCCTAGATTCTATTCACTTTCGTCCATGGTGTGGAATACGTTACTGACGTCGTCGTCTTCTTCCAGCTTATCGATGAGGATAAGTACTTCTTCTACCTCCTCATCCGATAGCTTTTTGGTGTGCGTCGGAAGGCGTACAAGTTCGGCTTTGCTAACGTTGATGCCCAGCTTTTCCATTTCCGGACCGAAACCCGCAAAATCTTCGAAGCTGGTATAGAAAGAAACTTCGTCGTCCTCTGTCTCGATGCTGTCAAGGCCGGCGTCGATCAATTCCAGTTCCAGTTCTTCGAGGTCCTTACCTTTCAGGTCTTCAGTTTTAACGATGAACTGCCCCTTGCGGTTAAACATATAATCAACGGCACCATTTACGCCGAGACTGCCGCCGTACTTGCTGAACGCGTGGCGAATACTGGCCACCGTACGGTTGTTATTGTCGGTAGTAGCCTCAACGAATACGGCGATGCCATGAGGGCCGTAGCCTTCGAAGGTTACTTCCTCGTAGTTGGAGGTGTCTTTGTCCGTTGCCCGCTTAATGGCCGCATCTACGTTGGCCTTGGGCATGTTGACGGCCTTGGCGTTGTTGATCGCCAGGCGCAGTCGGGGGTTATAATCCGGGTCAGCACCACCTTCACGAATTGCGATGTTGATTTCACGACCTACTTTGGTAAATGCTTTGGCCATGCCGGCCCAGCGTTTCATTTTCGCGGCTTTGCGATATTCGAATGCACGTCCCATAGGGTAATATTTTTATCGGAGGGCAAAGATAGTCCAGTTGTCTGGTAGTCTGGTAGAGCTACCGCGATTTCCGTTCGCAGCGCTGCGCTTGCTCACCTCGGGAGGCTGTGGAACATTCACCCATTCTCTAATTCTTCCCTTCTCTTTTCGAGCGGAGCGAGCATCCACGCTATAACGTTCGGCAGCTCTACCAGACGACTAGACTATCTGCTACTAGATTAATAAGGGCGCGGCCGCAGGTGCAAAGAAAAGAACGAAGGAGCAAGGGGCCAAAGCCACCAGCAGTCTATGGCCGCAGGCCGCCAAACTAACTTCCTACTGTGACTTTGCTGCCGGAACCCGGTAGTTGGCATTAGCGAAATGGGGTATGACGTCCCAAAGGGTATGTTCCACGATGCCCCGGAATCCCTCCGGATGGCCATAATTATAAGTTCCCAGTAGAGGACCTTCCTCGAGGTAGGTGCCGTCTGGTTGGAGAATTGCTTCCATCGAGCCTCCGTCCTCTGTTTTGCTCAGTAACTTCAGGTTAGGGTTGTCTGGTTCGTAGGTGAAATTCAAGGTGTCGAGGGCCGTGCCGTAAGGTTTGGCTGGTGCAGGAATTGGATTGGCCGGTTGATGAAAAGCGTTCATGTGATGCGGGAGGCGAATCCATTCCCTGCCTTTGGTGTCCTGGTAAAGCGAGTCTTTCACTACGACAAGCGTACCCGTTGGTTTTTCGTTGTAATCGTTTCTGTTCAGATGCCAGCGGGATTGGCCCATGGTCCAGATTATCGCGAGCAAGAAAACCAGTAGGCTGAAGAAAGTGGTCAGGCGACGCTTCATGGAAGGGGATTTGCCTAAAGCTACCAAAAATAGTGAGCCCAAAGGGCTCGAATTTTAATTGCCCCGGGTGAGGCAGTATGCCGGAACCTGGGGTGATGGGTAAGTCAGGTAACGTATCGGCGCGCAGCGCCGCAACGGGTAGATTACGCCCTCACCCCGGGCAATTAAAGTTCGACCACTTCGTGGTCACTAATTCAGGAAGTACTACAGATGACCCTCACGACCGTACCACCACCATCCCCTGTTCCAGCGGATCCAGCGCCTCAATCAGCGCGGGGAACATAGCTTCCCCTTCTTCCAGGTAAACGTTCAGAAAGTTGTCCTTCCGCTCCTGAAGGCTATTACCGGGAAAGAGTTTGGCGCGTAGTGCCCGGATGGTGTCCATTGCTTCCTGATACTTCTTCTTTTCGATCCGCCGGAGGCGGGACTCGAACTGGGCAATGATTTTCGTTTGGCGGGTGCCTTCAGCCAGGGCTGCTTTTTCCAGGGTAGGGTCGATGGCCTTGGCCTTGGCGGCCAGGGAGGCGAAGAGGCCGTTGAGTTGTTCCCATTCGGCTTCCAGGGAGAGGTCGTTGGGGCTTTCTCGCGCTACGTAGTCGCGGATGATCAGATCGTCATGGCGGAAGAGCTGACGAAAATCCAGCTGTATTTTATCCAGCTGATGTTGGCTTTTTTGATCTACCCAAACGACGGAGTTCCGCCGGATGAGCATGGGGAAGTTCAAGCCAAAGGCCGCAAACTGTTCCTTCCGCTCCAGCCAGTAAGCCAGTTCTCCGCCACCGCCGATGTAGGCGAGGTTGGGAAAGATCAATTCCTGGAACAGCGGCCGCATCACCACATTGGGGCTGAAGCGTTCGGGGTGTTCCTGAAGTTCCAGTCGGAATTCGGCTTCGGTCCAGAGGTTCGTAGTGTCGAGGGCGCCGTAGTTGCCGTCCTCAAAGACGATCCGGTCCCGGCGCCCGGGGCTTAGGTAGAACAGGTTGATGTCGCGGGCATGTGCCTGGCCGGAGTACCCGGCTGCGGTCAGTTCCGCCTGTGCTTTTTCGATCAGGGGCTGGCTGACCTGTTCAAAGATTTCCCGCTCCATCATTGGCCGGAAAGCGGCCTTGAAGGCCGGTCGGCTGGGGTTGGAAATCACCAACTCAGTGTCCTTGAAGAGGTCGTGGACAAAGTGTAGCGTGGCTTCACCATAAGTACGATCGCCGGAGTATGCTTTCTCAATCCGGTCGTAAATGCCGAAAGGGGTGAATTCGCCTCCGAGCAGTCCTTTCAGCGCGGTAAGCGCAGGTTTCAGGTCGTCGATGGACATGGCTCCGACGGAGCCCCCGGGATGTTGCTTGTTCCACTCCACCTTTTTTCCCTTTATCCGGGCGTGGTTGATCTCCTCAAAGTCATGGTCCTCTCCACCGATGATGAAAACCGGGACAACGTGCTGATCGGGATACTGCTCATTGAGTTTCCTGGCCAGGTTGATCGTGGAACAGATCTTGTAAATGAAGTATAACGGACCAGTAAAAAGCGAGGGCTGGTGGGCGGTGATGACCGTCCAGGTATTGCCGTTCAACAAACTTTGCACCTGCGTCCGCGCCGTATCTGCCTGATCCAGCCCTGTGTATTGTGCCAGTAATTCGTCCACCAGAAGTTGCCGGTTTGTCTTATCGTTGGCCTTGTCCTTCATGACCTCGGCAAACGCCTGGAGCGTAACCGGATACTTGAAAAAAGGCTTTAGGTCGGCAGCACCGGTGGCGTAGGCCACGTCGCGCTGCGAAAACTGAGGAACTTCGGGAAAAGGGATCCGATCGATTTGCATGAACTGGTTTGCTGGGTGGTCAGGCGGGATAACCCCGGGAGGGGGGCGTTAGTTTAACGAAAGGTGGGGGTAGTAGGCAAAAATGCCGCTCCAACCAAAATGACAAAAAGCCATACAGGTTGGAGCGGCAAATCAATAAATACCAAAAAATGGCGTCTGTCTTAGTTCCTAGTCGCTATAATTACGCAGGTAGTACTGGTATTCGTAGAGTCGACAGTAGTAACTTCCCGGACGGATAATTCACGACCAGTCAGGGAACCATTTAGTACGATTGAAAGACCGCTTCCGGTCGCGTTGGCGGTCAGGTCACAGCCATCGAAGGGCAGAGCCCCGAATTCCGTCTGGACGGTTGCGGTCTGATAAGATACCAGGATATTGGCGGCGCCACTGGCCGCAATGGTTACCGTTACATCTTCGACGGCGCCATCACAATCGACGGTTCCGGAATAGGTGCCGACCCAGTCGGTTTGAGCGCAAACATCAGTTATGCCGTCATCATCATCTGCACAGGCAGCGATGGATAGGATGGCGAAGAAAAGGAAAGCAAATTTGAATTTTTTCATATTGGTTGGTTGGTTTGAAAAAATATTGGGGGTCGATTCAAAATCTAAAATTGGCCTAAGAAGGCAGGGATTCCGTGGTAATGAACCATCTGGTATGGCTATTATTGCAGGGGAGTGTTTTTGTTTTTGGCCAATCTGTGTTAATATTTAGAGCTTATGGACTCAACTGCCTGCTGTAGGGCAGTCAGGTCTACATCATTTTTCTAACGGAGAAGAAGAAAATCTAAGGAGGTAGGCAGAAATGTGGTGTAATCCAATCGCGCCATTATATTGGCTTGAGTGCCAGTGGCACGGCTTCGTCGTTCTGGATCACGCCACAGGCGCTAAAACCATTGTTCAATAGATTGTTCCCACGGCTAAAATCTGTACACCCTTAGCTAAACTTCCAACCTGTATATTGCAACCTGCAAATAAAAATCGATCCATGTCAAAATACATCCTCTCCCTGGACCAGGGAACCACCTCCTGCCGCGCCATCGTTTTTAATCATAACGGAGACATCGTGGCGACCGCACAGAAGGAATTTACCCAGATCTTCCCCCAATCTGCCTGGGTAGAACACGATGCAAACGAGATATGGAGTACCCAGTTTGCCGTGACGCAGGAGGTGTTGGTAAAGGCGAAGATCAAATCTTCGGATGTAGCCGGCATCGGCATCACCAACCAGCGGGAAACCACGCTGGTGTGGGACCGCAAGACCGGTGAGCCGATCCACAATGCCATCGTATGGCAGGATCGGCGTACCGCTACCTTTTGCGATGAGCTGAAGGCTCGCGGACTTGAAAAACACGTAAAGGATACCACTGGCCTGGTTGTTGATGCCTACTTCTCCGGCACCAAGATCAACTGGATACTGAACAACGTGGCGGGCGCGCGTGCCCGCGCCGAGGCTGGCGAACTCGCCTTTGGTACCATGGACAGCTGGTTGGTATACAAACTGACCGGTGGCAAAGTACACGTTACCGACGTCACCAACGCCGGTCGTACGATGCTCTTCGACATCCGTAACCGAAAGTGGGACGAAAAACTGATAAAGGAACTCGACGTTCCGGCAAGTATGTTGCCTGAGGTAAAGGGGAGCAGCGAAGTGTACGGACACACGGAGGAAGGTCTCTTCTCCACCAGTATTCCTATCGCCGGCATGGCCGGCGATCAGCACTGCGCCCTCTTCGGCCAGGCTTGCTTCGAACCCGGGCAAGCTAAGAATACCTACGGTACGGGCTGCTTCATGCTGATGAACACCGGTACAGAAGCGGTTGCTTCAGACAACGGATTGTTGACGACCGTAGCCTGGGAAGTGGATGGCGTAATGGAATACGCCCTTGAAGGTTCCGTTTTCATTGCCGGTGCGGCCATCCAATGGCTCCGTGACGGACTAAAGATCATCGATGAAGCGCCCGACAGCGAATTCTACGCCCGCAAGGTGAAAGACTCAGGCGGTGTGTACGTTGTGCCAGCCTTCGCCGGCCTCGGCGCACCTTACTGGGACATGTACGCCCGGGGGGCCATCTTCGGCCTCACCCGTGGCACGGAGAAAGCCCACATCGTCAGAGCAACGCTGCAGAGCCTGGCCTACCAGGTCCGCGACGTCCTCGATGCGATGCAGAAGGACTCCGGCGCTGACCTTAGCACCCTCCGAGTAGACGGTGGTGCTTCCAACAACAACTTCCTGATGCAGTTCCAGGCCGATATTCTCGGTACCAATGTGGAGCGGCCGGAAGTGGTGGAGACTACTGCGCTGGGCGCTGCTATGTTGGCGGGCCTTGCCGTTGGTTTCTGGACAAAGGCTGACCTTAAGAAGACGTGGCAGCTGGACCGCCGCTTTTCGGCGGAGATGGAGGAGGAGAAGCGGCAGAAGCTTTACAGCGGCTGGCAGAAGGCGGTTAAGCGGAGCATGGCCTGGGAAGATGCGGAGTAGGGGCGCAGCAGTAAAATGAATACATATGGGTTCCGACTTCATAGCAATCATATGGTTTTAAATCTTAATCACAGGGCTTAGATGAAGAAAATCACTATTGTAGGCGGAGGCCCTGCTGCACTAATGCTCGCTGCCCAGCTGGACACGAAGAAATACCAAGTGACACTGTGTGAAAAGAAAAAGACAGTGGGCCGGAAATTTTTAGTAGCGGGTGAGGGTGGATTGAACCTGACTTACCAATCAGACTTAGAAGAACTCATCTCTCAGTATTCCCCAAGTGAATTCATGGCTCCTGTTCTTCGACAGTTCACTAATGAAGATCTGATGAGCTGGCTTGATTTTCATGGGGTATCTACCTTCGTTGGATCAAGTAGCCGGGTATTTCCTGCTTTGGAACTCAAGCCGATTGAGGTACTCAATAAGATCGTAGAATACCTGGTAACCAGGGGGGTGAAATTTCAGACAGACACAAAATGGGTGGGTTGGAACGCGGAAGGAAACCTGAGTTTCGAAGGTTTCAATGATGCTGCGTCTGACCTGGTAGTATTTGCTCTGGGAGGAGCGAGTTGGAAGGTGACTGGTTCTGACGGGGAATGGCGTACAGCCTTTGAAAAGCGTGGGGTGATTGTTCGACCATTTAGCGCAGCGAACTGTGCTTTTGGTGTAGATTGGGATAAGAACTTTGTAAAAACGCACCAAGGGAAGCCTCTAAAGAATATTGGGTTGAGGTATAAAGAACATTTCTCAAAAGGAGAGCTGGTTATTTCCGAATTTGGTCTTGAGGGTAATGCTATTTATGCCTTAAGCCAAAAGCTTCAGGAAGGACTCCTTAACGAAGAACGGGTAGTCGTTCATTTGGACTTAAAGCCAACCATGACGGTTGCTCAAATAAGGGCCAAATACAAGCGGTCTAAATTAACCAAAGTGACGGAGGTTTTAAAAAAGGACTTGAACCTTGACCGTACCTCCATCGGACTGATAAAACAGTTTACGGACAAAAGCACATTTTTAGATCCCGACCTACTTGCGAAATCCATCAAATCGATCCCCGTTATTATCCAATCTGCGGATGAATTGGATAAAGCTATTTCGACCTTAGGCGGTATTACTTTGGAGGAGATGGATGAAAATTTCCAGATTAAGAAAATACCTGATGCTTACGCTATTGGGGAGATGTTGGACTGGTATGCACCTACCGGCGGCTACTTATTGCAGGGGTGCTTTAGCATGGGGTTTGCCCTGGCCAAGCACTTAAACGAGTTGGAAGTAGTCAATGAATTGGCGTGATCGGCTTGTATATACCCAAACCGCCAAGGCCGTCCTCCAGAAGTCGAAACCGGGAGTTCCATCCAGCGCTACCAAAGACTAAGCCTATTGGATGAGCTAAAATATTGGGTTGTGTAATTGAAAATCAAGGTGTTATATCTTTACACTGAATTTTATTTAGCCTACCAGACAGGTAGTTCTGCCTAAAACACAAATCGTTCCTTGCAACCACCAGCTACGGCCTTGGCCCCAGCCGGAAATGGTGGCCCTGGCGGCCGTTGAAAAATGCAAACTGTATGAGCCACTACTTGTATAGGATGCAAGTAGTTGTGAAAACACATTTTAGAGGCCAGGCGCTTCTTACTTCAACTCCAAACTAACGTGAAATACTGCGTCTCCCCGATTAACAATCGGTGCGATGTTCACGCAAAAAACGTAGCAATCGAAGGGCGCGTAAACTTTGCGTTCGAAGGAACCGAAAGGATCAGTAATGACGCCCATGACCGTCTTTTTCGTTACCCAGGTTCCATTCTCAATGTGCACGTGGAACATGCCGGAGTGAGAGGCCCGGAGCCATTTCGATTTGGCGATAATTATGGAGGGGTCCCGGGGCAAAGCCTTAAAGCTTTTCATCTTCAGGAAGCGAAGCACATTCCTGGCCCCTTGCACGCCGTATTGGATGGCCTTTTCGTCGTAGAGCATAGACTTTCCTCCTTCAAAGAGTAAGGCTGTTTTACCCAGTTCTTTGAAGGTCTCGCGCAAAGACTTTGAGATGGTTTTCGACTGTACAATGAAGGGAGCATTGAAGACTTTGGCCAGTTCCAAAGTCTTTTCGTCATCGAGCATGCAGCGGGTTTGTGCCACGTTCACCCGGTGGCCTCCTCCGGAATGAAAGTCAAGCACGTAATCAACGTGCGGGGCAATGTCTTTTTTGAATTGAAAGGCAAATTGGCTGGCCAAAGAACCTTTTGCGGAACCAGGGAAAACGCGGTTCAAATCTCTCCCATCAGGAAACTTTCGGGAGAGATTTAAAAAGCCAAAAATATTAAAGACAGGAATGCTGATGATGGTACCTCGGGTAGGTTTGTTGATTTTATTCCTGATGATCCTCCGAACGATTTCCACGCCGTTGATCTCATCGCCATGTACGCCGCCAAGCAGCAAAACCACCGGACCGTCTTTTTTAGCTCGTTCAATAAATATTGGCACCTTTATACTGTTCCTGGTATGCAGCTTTGCCACGTCAAAATCGAGGACTTTGCTTTCCCCCCGTTGAATTTCGACCCCGAGGATAGAAATCTTGTCTTTATACGTTTCGCTCGACATAGCGGATGATTTTCCTGGCAATATCTTTCCCGGTAGCTTTTTCGATACCTTCCAATCCGGGAGAAGAATTTACCTCCAAAACTAAAGGTCCGCTCTTAGATTGAAGCATGTCTACGCCAGCTACACCCAGGCCCATCGCCTTGGCCGCAATCAGGGCAGTATTTTGCTCCTCTTCGGTTAGCTCGATGATGTTCGCACTACCACCCCGGTGCAGGTTGGAACGGAACTCTCCCTCCTTACCCTGGCGCTTCATTGCGCCCACAATTACACCGTCTACGATGAAGGCCCGGATGTCAGCGCCTCCAGCTTCTTTGATGAATTGCTGCACGATAATTCTTGCTTCCAGGCCATTAAAGGCTTCCATGACCGAACCCGCCGCATTCTGGGACTCTGCCAAAATAACGCCTAACCCTTGCGTACCTTCCAGCAACTTAAGAATTACGGGAGCTCCACCAACGGAGTCAACGATGTGCTCAACGTCTTTAGAGAAATTGGTGAATATAGTTTTGGGCAGACCGACGCCGGCACGCGCCAATAGTTGCAAACTTCTGAGCTTATCCCTCGACCGGATCAAGGCCTGAGATTCTACCGCAGAAAATATTTTCATCATCTCGAACTGTCTCACTACCGCAGTGCCATAGAAGGTCACCGAGGCGCCAATCCGTGGGATGACGGCGTCCACATTCTCCAGGTAGCCTCCTTTATACCATACTTTAGGCTTCTTTTTTTCAATTTCTATGTTGCACTTCAAATGATCAACTATCAGCATTTCGTGCCCTAGTTTTTCACCTGCTTCCAGCAGCCTTTTAGTAGAGTACAAATTGGGCTGACGGGACAGGATGACTATTTTCATTATTTTTTATTTGAATCTGATGATTTCAATTTATGCGAGAGATCTGTTTTGGCGGGGTCTACGATGAATCGCTTCATCAGGAACTTGCGTCCGATCAGAATAGGAAACTTCATCTCTCCCCGCTCACTGAGTGAAAGATCAATGGGGTACTCTACCCCGAAAAGCACAATGTTAGTTTTGATCACAAAACGCTTCTCCGAACCGCCAAAAGAATTTTTCACGGACTTTTGCCTGAAATTCTCTGTTGATAATTCCCTGCTTTCGTATTGCTTATACGAAGGATCGAGGAGGGTGAAGAATAAGACCTCTTTGCCATCTACCTCTTTTGTTCCTATCTCGTGACAGTGAATCGCTGAAGTGTAGGCACCAGTGTCCATTTTTATATCGACGCTGTTTAATTCTAAGCCAGGAAAATCAGCTTTATCCTTCCTGCCTATCGTTTGTTTTTTGGTCAATTGGTTTTTGTTATTTGGCTTGCATGAACTAATCGCTTGACTGCTAGATGTTTGAACGGTCGGTTAGTTCTTGATCTGAAAAGACTGGCTGCAAGCCGCCGAAGGTAGGTATAAAGGCTGGAAAACCGTGCATTCATCGGGTATTCTCAGGGCTGCTGAAATTGTAAGCGTAAGGGATACCGCAGGACCAGTGAAAGCGGGCTTTCACTGGTCTGAACCAGAGGTAGTGGGAGACAGACTACTCATTGACTGATAAAACTATTCCTCCGGCGCCAGCGGCGGGATAACCTCCAGCAAAGTCTCCAAGTCCCACATATCCTTCTCCTCGAACGGCCCAACGGTCGTCCGTCGCAGCGCGGTGAGGTAGCCGCCCGAATCCAGCGCCTTGCCCATATCATAAGCCAGCGACCGGATGTAGGTGCCTTTAGAACAGGTTATTTCAAAGTCCACTTCCGGCAGTTCAATACGGGTGATCCTGAATTCGTGTACTGTGACGGGGCGGGGTTTTACTTCCACCTGGATGCCTTTTCGGGCTTTTTTGTACAAAGGCTGGCCGTCGATTTTGATGGCAGAGTAGATGGGAGGGAGCTGCTGTAGATCACCAGTGAGAGAGCGGGCAGCGGCGCGGACCATCTCATCGGTAATGTGCTCCGTGGGGAAGGTGGCGTTGATCGGCTCTTCGGCGTCATAGCTGGCGGTGGTGGCACCTAGGGTGATGGTGCCGGTGTAGGTTTTGTCCATACCCTGCAGCTCCTGCAGGCGTTTGGTCCACTTGCCGGTGCAGATGTTGAGCATGCCGGTGGCCATGGGGTCCAGTGTGCCAGCGTGGCCTACCTTGATTTTCTTTACCCCCAGGTGCTTGCGAATGGCCCAGCGGACCTTATTAACGACGTCGAAACTGGTCCAGCCCTTCGGTTTATCGACGAGTAGCAGGCAGCCTTCCTGGAAGGTAAAGGGTGGGGTAGTGGTAGGGGGAAGCGTTTTGATAAGCAATAAGGGATTTGTGATTAGCGATTTTGGGCGCGGCCGCAGGTGCAAAGAACGGCAATTGGGCAAGGAAGGACCAAAGGTTTGGAATAACTTATTCATTTGGCACCAGCTACAGAGAACTGGTATGCCTTCTGATTGCGTCATCCTCTAAAAGCATACCTGCCAATATTCAGCATTAACGGTTGGGTAATGTTTGTACTTTGCTTTTTATGAAACCTTCCCCTGCATCCTGCGCGCCGCCGCCCAAATTATTAGTAGCTCCCATATAACTTGATCGTTGACAAATATCAGCTTTACAGCAAACCTTGATCACTAATGATTTCTCCGGACGGGACTATTTTTCGTGAAAAGCGACGATGGAAACCAGCAAAAAATCAAGGAAACTACTGGATAAGGTGGTCTGGATAACCGGAGCTTCTTCAGGTATCGGCGAACAGCTCTGCTACCAATTTGCGAAACAAGGGGCTTCTTTAATTATTTCTGCACCCGGTGCGCCCAGGCTGGAGCGGGTAAAAGCCAACCTGGCCGCTGATCAGGTAGCCGTCCATATTTTACCTTTTGATCTGGAACAATTGGAACTGCTCCCCGACAAAGTCGCGAAGGCCCTGAGCTACTTCGGCAAGGTTGATATTTTGGTGAATAATGCAGGCATCGCACTGAAAGATTGGGCCCTGTCTACTAAGTTGGAAGTTGACCAAAAAGTGATGAACATCAATTATTTCGGTCCAATTGTCCTGACGAAGCACCTTCTTCCTCACATGTTGGAGCGAGATGCCGGGCAAATCGTTGTTATGAGCAGCCTTTCCGGCAAGTATGGCGTCCCCAAAATTTCCGCCTACGCTGCTTCTAAACACGCCCTGCATGGCTTTTTTGAGACACTACGAAGTGAGATCGCGGATACGGGAGTGGACATTTCCATTATTATACCAGGCATCATTCAGACCGAGATTACCGCTCATGCGCTAAAGGGTGATGGTAGCTTATTTGGCAAGGTGGATAAGACTTTTCAGAAGGCGTATCCGGCGGAAAAAGCCGCTGAGAAAATCGTCCAGGCGGTACTGAAACGAAAGGAAGAAACCTTCGTGGGAGGAACGGAAGGAATCACCCTTGTATTAAACCGTCTTTCTCCGTGGCTTCTGCGCCGGTTCATTCGCAACCATCCGATAAAGAAAATGAGGAAGCTGAAAGGGCTTTTGTCCTTCAACAAAACCACGGTATCATGAATTTTTTCGACAAACTACGGCTGGTCCTCCACGTCATTCGCTGGCGTTTGACGTGGCGCCGGCATTCGCTGGATTACCTTCCGGCAAAGACCAGTTCCGACAAATTCATCTCGGCCAGAAACGCTGCTAAATTAATCGAGGATAATTCCTGTGTCTTTTCAAGTGGCATTGCGGGTAACGCACGCTGTTCAGTTTTCTTCTATGCTATTCGCGAACGATTCAAACGTTCGGGCCACCCTAAATCGCTGACCTGGATAAACGGAGGCGCGCAGGGGGGGCGGGGAAGAGTTCCGGGCACGATCGAAGAGTTGGGGCTCCCGGGCTTGATGAAAAGCTACCTGGCCGCCCACATCGAAACGGCCAAGGCACAATTACAACTGGCACAAAAAGGTGACCTGGAACTATACACCTTGCCACAAGGCGTCATCTCTTTACTGTTGGAAGAACAGGGTAAAGGGAAAACTTCAATGACCTCAGAAGTAGGACTGGGTACATTTCTCGACCCGGCAGTTGGGGGGCGTGCGGCGATCAATGCAACAGCCGGGGCGAAATACATCTCCCGGGAGGGAGATACGCTGAAGTACACCATGCCGCAGCCTGAAGTAGCACTGTTCAGTGCATCGTACGCCGACGAAGAAGGGAACATCTATTTTAAGCATGCAGCCACGATCACCGAAAGTGTCCAGTCCATTAGTTCCGTACGAAAGAACAAAGGCATTGTAATGGCAGCAGTGGCTAAAATCATCCCGAAGAACAAAAAGGAGATAAGCATTCCTGCAGAGCAGGTAGATTACATTGTAGTTAATCCCTATAACGAACAAACTGCCAGCATTCTTCAGAACCGATACTGGCCCATGTTCACGCCACACGAGCAGGTGGATCGGAAAAAGGCGGTGAAGCAATTGAAATTTATTAATAATCTACTGAAGATTACGCCGGTTCGGAACACGGTCGACAGCGATATGGCCCGATTGGCAGCCAGCCTTTTTCTAAAAATTGTTCCCAGGGATGGCTTGGTCAATATTGGCGTTGGATTCCCGGAGGAAGTCGGCCGGGTGCTAGTAGAAAACGACCTGGAAGACGAATTTATCTTTACGACCGAAGCAGGCGCTTTTGGGGGGCTGCCCGCTCCTGGTATCTTTTTTGGTGCGACTGTCGGGCCCGATCATCTGGAGCCCTCTTCTAAAATGTTTGCACGCTATCACGACCATTTAGACATGGCGGTACTTGGCTTTCTGGAAGTGGATACGAAAGGTAATGTCAACGTATCTAAAAAAGGGCCGGAGGTTACCGATTACGTTGGTCCTGGCGGTTTTCCAGACATCGTTTATGGCGCTAAAAATATCATTTTCATCGGCCATTGGATGCATAAGGCTGAATTTGGGCACGAAGAAGGAAAGGTTAAATTGCTGCGGAAGGGAATTCCCAAATTCGTGGAGCAAGTCAGTGAAATTTCTTTCAATGGCCAGGAAGCACTCCGGCAAGGAAAGACCGTATTGTACGTGACCAATGTAGGGTACTTCAAATTAACCAAACACGGGCTTCAGCTAATAGCCCGCTTCCCGGGCATTGACATTGAAAAGGACATTCTTGCAAATTGCGAAGCCTGTATCTATATTCCACAAGATGAAAGTGTTCCAATAATTGACTCGGCACTGGAATTTAGCTTCAATCGTTCTAAAAACACCACAGGTATCCACTCTGGGTGACCCCGGAGGCAAGCTAGCGCAGCGGCCATAGTCCGGAGTAGCCTGCCATAAATTTTCTCCTGCACCTGTAGTGCGCTTCGCAGATGAATTAGCCGGTCGGAACGTTTAGCAGATGTTGGTTGCGCTAAACATTAACTCATGACTCCCTTCCAGACCAACACCACCGCCGCCACCGCAAAGCAGTAGTAAGCAAACCACTTCAGCTCCGCCTTTTTTACCAACTTAATCATCCAGACGCAAGCCAGAATACCGGTTAAAAATGCGGCCAGGAAGCCTACGCCTAGTTCGGGGAGAGAGACGGAGCTGGCAGTGAAATCGCCATCCATCATGTCCTTAGCCATCTTGCCAAGGATGAGCGGCACCACCATCAGGAAACTAAAACGCGCTGATTTCTCCCGGTCAATTCCCAGCATTACGCTGGTCGAGATCGTTGCCCCCGACCGACTGATGCCGGGCAGAATGGCCACCGCTTGCGCCAGACCGATGATGATCGCGTCTTTCCAGTCCACGGCTTTTTCAGTGTTCTTCGCCCGATCTGCCAGAAAAAGCAACAGGCCGGTAATGATTAGCATAATGGCAACAAGTATGATCTGGCGATCAAAAAGGGCTTCGAGCATATCATCAAAGAGCACCCCGACAATTGCCGCGGGGATCATACTGACCACGATAAGTGCAGCAAATTTAGTGCCGTCGTTCCATTGAAACTTAACCAGGTCTCCAAGAATTTCAATAATGTCTTTGCGGAAAACCACGATGGTCGCCAGCGCCGTGGCGGCGTGCAGCGTCACGGTCATCAGCATACTTTCAGCGGCAAGGCTGTCGTCCTGCATCACCCATTTGGCAAGCTCAAGATGACCGCTGCTGGATACGGGCAAAAATTCGGTCAGCCCCTGGATAATGCCAAGGACTAGCGCTTTTAGAAGTTCTAGCATTTAGGGGACTGTATTCAGTGTTCAGTATTCAGGGGGCAGGGAGCAGTATTCAGTGTTCAGAGAGGAGTAATCACCGCTCAGTATTCAGGAGTTAGTGGGCAGTATTTAGTTGGCCATTATTAAGGACGAAATCTGAACCCTGAGCCCTGACCCCTAAATCCTGAACCCTGAGCCTTGAATCCTGAGCCCTGAATCCTGAAAACTATTTCTTAAGGATAGCATAAATCACCGTACCCAAACCACCCAGAATAACGATTGGGGCGAGGGTAATGCGACGGAAAGAGTAGATCACGCTTTCATCAAAAACGGCTGGGTCGTCGCCACGTCCTCCGCTCATCAGGAGCATGCCGAGGATAACCAGGGCAAAGCCGATGCCCATCCACAGGTAGGTGTCTTTACCGAAAGTAAGGGCACGTTTAGCGGAGTTGCTGTTCTCTGAAGCGAAGGTCCTGGTGCTGCGGGTGGTTACCGGCGTAGCTGGCGCCACGCGGGTATTGTCCTGGTTGGAAGCTGCGGCGCGCTGCGCTGCCTTACGATCTTCCTTTTTCTTTCTTTGCTTACTCATGTTTTCAAGTTGCAGGTTGCAGGTTGCAGATTTCAGATTGCAAGTTGCAGGTTATCAGGTTGCAAGTTCCAGGTTTCAACGGCTGCATCTTGCAACTTGAAACCTGCAACTTGTACTTAGTATAAATCATCTAAGCGGAGGCGAAGGTAGCGACGAACGACGACATAGTGGCTGACGAAGTTGATCAGTAAACCAAGCAGCAGGATGCCGCCATAAAGGAAGCCCAGCCGAACCGGCTCCGCAAATAAATCAAGTTCAGGTAAAACGGATTGTAGCCAGACCTGCAGGCCCAGTACGCCGGTTAGTGCAATTAGCCCGGCCAGCAAGCCCTGGCCAACGGCCCGCCATAGATACGGACGGCTGATGAATCCCCAACTGGCACCCACCAGTTCCTGGGTTTTAATGGTGAAGCGATTGGCGTACAACGATAACCGGACAGTATTATGGATCAGCAGACCGGCAACGAGGGCAAACAACGCTGCAAGGCCAAGCAGTACCCAGCCTAGTCTCCGCGCATTCGCCGCAATCCGGTCAACAAAATTATCCTGGTAAAACACGCCCGCAACACCCGGTTTCACTTGCAGCTCACTTGCAATTGCAGCCAGACTATCGGATTGCAAATAAACGATCGGAACATTGAAGGTGATCACGTCAAGTAATGGATTGTTCAGCCCCAGGTCGTCAAGATCTCGCTCCAGGTCTTCTCCCATTTCCTGCAATGCCTGCTCCTTAGGCAAGTATTCGGGAGTACTTCCAGGCTGATGGTAATCCGCCGCCAGCAGCTCTAGCAGCAGCAACTCCCGTTGCTCCTTAGTATGATCAACCTCTAACTCAACAATGATGTCGAGGTTCTCCTGCAACTGCCGGGTGAGGTAGCTCGCCTGAAACGTCCACAAGCCCACCAGCCCAAGCAGGAAAAGCACCAGCGACAGACTGAAGATGACGTAGAGTTGATTAGGACGGGGGGAGGGCAAAGTTGGTAGTTTGGTGTATTGGTCTGTTAGTCTGTTGGGTGGTTGGCGAGCCACGGAACTTCATTGCCGGTTTTGTCGACCACTTGTTCCGCGTTCCAGTTTGTTGAACAAAAGTAGGGAGATTTTTGCAAGGGACTGGGTTAAAGAAGCTTAATTAAGGTTGGTTAGCCCGGCTGTAGCTAAATCCCTGATCAAATATCGCTAATCAACTATGGATATCCTACGAACGAAGTGCGCATCTCCCTGCGGCAGCCTACCTGCTATCCACCACCAAGCGAAGCGTCTATTGAGTGCAGCGAGTCACCCTTCAGCATTAAACACCCGCCCCCCTTCACACCGAACGACTCGCGCCTGAAACGTATCCAATAGTCGGTAATCATGCGTTGCAAACAGCACTGCCGTTCCGTGTTCTTTGCCCAGTTTACGCATCAGTTCCAAAATGTTTTTGCTGGTGTCGGGGTCAAGATTGCCGGTCACTTCGTCAGCAATAAACAGAGTAGGGGAGTTAAGCAGGGCCCGGGCGAAGGCAATGCGTTGGCGTTCCCCTCCGCTGAGGGTGTGGGGCATTGATCGCCGCCGGTCGGCCAGGCCAACGGCCATTAGTACTTCATCGATGCGTTGCTCGGCGAGGGTTCCTTTTTTCCAGCCGGTAGCGCGTAGGGCAAAGCGCAGGTTCTCTTCGACCGACCGGTCCATCAGCAAGTTAAAGTCCTGAAAGACGATGCCAAGTTTGCGACGTAGTTGAGGGATTTTCTTTCTGCCCGTCTTAGCCAGGTTGAAGCCAGCTACGGTGGCCGAGCCACCGCCAAGCGGCAATGCAGCATAAAGTGTTTTGAGCAAGCTGGATTTGCCCGCACCGGTTTTGCCTACCAGGTAGACGAATTCACCCGGTGCGATCCGAAGATCAACATTTTCCAGAATGTTCCGGCCTCCTTGTTGGATATTTGCCCCACGAAGTTCTACTATTGCTTCGGCCATTGGGTGTTTTTTGTGTCCGTTGATAACGTTTTGCGGCTTCAAGGTATCACTTTCGTAACTGAGTCGATGAGTTATTGAGTCACCTAGTTGCTGCCGCAAGTACCACTCACGGCGCTTCGCTTGTTCGCCCGGGCAAGTACACGACAATTAATGACTCAATAACTTGACGGCTTATTCAGTTACTGATTGGTGCAGTCTTTACTTTTGCGGGTGCGTTCCTTCAAGGTGAGCAAGCGAAGCTTGGCGAACGGTGCCGGCGGCAGCGATTCAATCATTCTCTTATTCAATTACTCCCATATTCACTCATTGTACCCCTCCAAACATAAAAGTCTTGAAAAAACTATTAACCCTTCTTCTTGTAATCGTATTCTGGGCGGGAACGCAGGATGCAATGAATGCTCAAAAGTACAGCAATGAATTCCTGACCATCGGTGTCGGTGCCAGAGCGCATGCTATGGGTACTGCAGTGGTCGCTGGCCAAAAGGATGTTTATGCTACGGCCTGGAACCCGGCCGGCCTGGCGGGCTTAGCACCGGAGGAAGGTTTGGAGATTGGTGCCATGCACGCCGAATGGTTCGGCGGTGTGGGCAACTATGATTACCTGGGCTTCACCCTGCCGTTGTCTGGCAAAAATCAGCGCCTTGGCTTCAGCATCATCCGCTTCGGCATCGATAATATTCCCAATACGCTGACGCTTTACGAGGCTGACGGCACCATCAATTTCGAAAATATCTCCGAGTTCTCGGCTGCCGACTATGCCTTTCTTGGAACTTATGCCCGCGCCTTTCCCAAGCCTAAGGGAGAGCTTCGTTTGGGTGGTAACGTAAAAATCGTCCGCCGTACCATCGGCCAGTTTGCCAACAGCTGGGGCTTCGGCATTGACCTCGGTGCCCAGATGGATCGGGGTGATTGGACCTTTGCGCTCCTGGCCAGAGACATCACCACCACTTTCAATGCCTGGTCTTTCAGTTTCAACGACAGCGAAAGGGAAACGCTCAGCCTCACCGGCAACGAAATTCCGATCAACAGCGTAGAAACTACCAACCCGACGCTCATCCTGGCCGTCAACCGGAAGTTCAACATCACCAAAGACATCGGTCTTACCGCCGAACTGGACCTCATCGCCACTACCGACGGTAAGCGAAATACCCTGATTTCTGCCGACCCCGTCAGCATCGACCCCGCTTTCGGCCTGGAAGCTGGCTATTCAGATTTCATCTTTCTGCGCGCCGGAGTTTCCCAGTTGCAGCGTATCCAGGACTTCGATCAGGTGGAGCGGCTGAACTCCCGCCCGAGCCTGGGGCTCGGCCTAAAAGTCGGCAAACTCAATGTCGACTATGCTTACACGGACCTTGGCGAGGATGATGGCCGGAGTACGTACAGCCACATTGTTTCTGTGCGGTTGGGGCTGAAGCCTAAGCAATAGTTCAGTAGCGTAGTGACCACGAAGTAGTCGAATTTAATTTGCCTCGGGTGTAAGGCCGTAAAACGGACTTTTCCCGGGGACCAATAGATGAGGCATCCATTGCGGCGCTCCGAGCCGCAAAATGCACCCGCCAACCTACCGCCCCGAGTTTGGCCGAACCGTTGCACTCGGAGTAAAACAAGTTCGATCCCTTCGGGATATTGTAGAAGAAGCTCTTTCCCAACAACTCAATTGGAAATATCACGTTCTACCTTTAATCCAATCCCGAATGCAGATGCGTGTCATTTCTCCTCCTTTCCGTACTGTTCTCTTTTTTACCCTCCTCCTTTTAGCTCTTCCTCCCTTCCTCTCCGCCCAAAGCAGCGTAGAAGAGTTCAAACTAGGCGGCACCGCCCGCGTCCTGAACGACGAATGTATTCGGTTGACCCCCGACGTACAGTTCGCCAGCGGCTCGGCCTGGTACGAAAAGGCGATTGACCTCAGCCGTCCTTTCGAGATAACGGTCTGCCTGGTCTTTGGTAAAAACGATGAGCTGGGAGCCGACGGTATCGGCTTCATTTTTCACCCAACCATGCGGACGGGCTACCGGGGAGAGGGGATGGGCTTCGCCGGCCTTTATCCTTCTTTGGGGATCGAATTTGATACCTACCAGAATTATCACCTGGCGGATCCTGCATCCGATCATGTTGCCATCAACATCAACGGTCAGCCACATCATTTCGCCAGTGTCGTTGGCCCGGAAGCTGTTCCCAACCTGGAGGACGGAAAGAAGCACCTGCTTTGGATCAACTGGGACCCGTTAGAGAAAAGGCTCACCGTTCAACTCGATGGCGAAAACCGAGCCGTCCTCGAGGAGGACATTGTAAAGCAGGTCTTTAACGGAAATCCAACAGTTTTTTGGGGGGTGACCGCCGCGACCGGACGGAAGACGAACTTCCACGACATCTGCATCAAGAAACTGACCTTCGCAGAGGCGGTGGTGCAGCCTAAGGTGGATTTTGGCGGAAAGAAGTGAATAATTGAATGAGTGAATAACTGCCGCAAGCACCGTTCGCTACCCTGCGGGAGCTCACCCGAGCGAGCAAGCGCAGCGCAGGGAGTGGAAACAGCGGCAGCCATTCAATTATCCCCCCATTCAATTATTCTCCCATTCCCTCACACCTTAGTCCTGGAGACAATACTCCGCCCCAAAGTAACCTCGTCAGCATACTCGAGTTCTCCGCCAAAGGATACCCCGCGGGCAATGTTGCTGACCGTTACGTCAATTCCTTCTAGCTGACGATTGATGAAATATATGGTCGTGTCGCCCTCAATGGTTGGGCTGATGGCCATGATGATCTCCTGGGTATCCCCATGTTTTGCCCGTTCCACCAGGGTGTCGATGTTGAGGTCTGCCGGGCCTACACCTTCGATTGGCGCAATGACGCCACCAAGAACGTGGTAAAGCCCACGGTACTGCTGGGTATCTTCGATGGCCATGACGTCTCGGATGGATTCAACGACACAAATCAGGGATTGGTCTCGCCGGGCATCTCGGCAAATGGAGCAAATGTGCTGATCAGACAGGTTCCCACACTGCGTACAGTGCTGAATGTTCTCCCGCATCGAGGAAATGGCCCGGGCAAAATGTACACTGTCTTCCGTCGGGCGCTGCACCAGGTGCAAGACCAGACGCAGAGCTGTTTTCTTTCCAATTCCAGGTAGGGAGGCGAAAGCGTTAACGGCTTCTTCGATTAGTTTGGAGGAGAATTGCATGGAGAGTCTCGTTATCGAGGTTTCGGGTTGTCTGGTTGCCCGGTAGGATTAAGAACGATTGAACTTAGAAAAGGGCGCGGCCGCAGGTGCAAAGAAAGGTAAAAGAGCAGTGTCCGTAGGGACAGACAAAGCGTAATTTTCAACCAAACCTCAAAATAAGCAACAATCCACCCCCCTTTCTGTTTGTTATACCCACATAAAAGTGGCAAATTTGCCCCTTCAATACAAACTAAGGATACTGCGGTAAACGCCGCCCACCCAAAAGATATATCATGGCCGAGATTATTCGCATGCCGCGCATGAGCGACACAATGGAAGAAGGAAACATTGTTGACTGGTTGGTCGCCGAAGGCGACGAAGTAGAAGCCGGCCAAACCCTGGCCGAAGTGGAAACTGATAAAGCCACGATGGAACTCGATTCTTACTTCGATGGTGTCCTGCTGCACATTGCCGTGAAAAACGGTGCAGTACCGATCGACGGGATCATCGCCGTAATCGGTGAGGAAGGCGAAGACTGGAAGGCCGCCATCGCCGCGGCCGGAGACGGTGCCAGTGCTCCGGCACCTGAAAAAGAAGAAGAAACTGCCGCTCCCGAAAAAGAAGAAACTGCTGCCCCGGCCGCTGCAGCTGCACCCGCGCCTGCCGCAACAGCTCCTGCTTCTACGGATTCCGATGAACGCGTAAAGGCAAGCCCCCTAGCCAAAGCGATGGCCAAAGAGGCCGGCATCGATGTTTCCACCCTTACCGGTACCGGCGAAGGCGGACGTATCGTCAAGGCCGACATTGAAAAAGCGAAGTCTGCCCCTGCTCCTGCTCCGGCAGCTGCCCCTGCACCTGCGTCCGCGCCTGCTGCTGCTCCCGCTGCCGCGCCTGCTCCACCTAATGTACCCGCTTTTGCTTTCGGAGCAAGCGGAGAGAATTATGTCGATACTCCCGTCAGCCAAATGCGTAAGGCGGTTTCTCGTCTGGTATCCAACTCTAAATTCACGGCCCCTCATTTCTACGTTACGGTCGAGATTGCAATGGATAAAATCTGGGAATTCCGTAAGCGGATCAATGAAGTAGCTCCGGTGAAGATCAGTTTCAACGACCTGGTCGTTAAAGCCTGCGCTGTGAACCTGCTGAAGCACCCGGTAATGAATTCCAGCTGGCAAGGTGATTTCATCCGGGAGAACGGCGAAGTTCATATCTCCTGCGCTGTGGCCATTCCCGACGGATTGATGATGCCGGTGGTGCGTCACGCCAATATGAAATCGCTCAGTCAGATCAACCTCGACGTGAAAGATTTGGTCGGTAAGGCAATGGCCCGCAAACTTGGTAATGAGGAGATGACGGGAAGTACTTTCTCCATCTCTAACCTGGGAATGTTTGGCATTGAAGAATTTACCGCTATTCTCAACCCACCAAACGCTGCCATTCTGGCCGTTGGCGGTATCCAGGATAAAGCCGTTGTCCGCGACGGACAAGTAGTCCCCGGAAAAGTGATGAAGGTTACCGTTAGCTGCGACCACCGCGTGGTCGATGGCGCTTCCGCCGCTGCCTTCCTCAACGACGTAAAGGCCTGCCTCGAAGATCCGATTCGTCTGATGGTCTGACCCATTTGAACGCTTGGATAAAGAAAAGCCGCGTTACTGCTCTATTGCAGTGACGCGGCTTCTATTTTACGGCGCTTTATCGCGCAGCGATTACACAATAGTTGCCCGGTACGTAGCGCCGGGCAAGGGAACGGGGGTGTTTGCGTTGATTGCCACGGGCAATCAGCGGCAGGATGAGCTCGTGATTCAGCTAAAGCCTATTCCCTTTCTACCAACACCACCCAATCCATCTCTACTTCCGACGGCGGGTTACTCAAATCAACCATACCAGATTTAGACTTCCCGGCTTTTCCGGCAAACTGTCCGGTCCGTGGGTTGAACCAGCGAACGGAGTAGTCTCCTGTACCCACTTTAAGTTGGTTAGCAGTTTTTTCCCCCAGTTTCAGTAGTACCAGGTAGGTATCATTTTCCCTGGCCAGCACCCAATCCTGGTCTCCAGAGGTGAGTTCATTCGCTGGCTTCATGCCAGGGAGGGGAACGTTCTCTGTAGCGACAAATTCCAGGAGGTAGCGGCACTGGTCCCAAAAGAGGTCCCGGCTCCGCCAGTCTTCACAGGTCAGGTCGGAGTGCGCGTGCTTGTAGCCGAAGTACCATTCGGTGCCCCAGGCACCGGCCATGAGACTGCCCCACAGCGCATTTTGACGAGCCATGTCATGTTTGGCATCGTCCTCGTCGGGTAAAAGGCTGTGTTGTGCGTCTCCTGGTTCGTCTACTGCTACCGCCCACTGGTTGAACTGGTTTCCTGAGAGGTCCACCCAACGCCGGGTCGCGGGGTACACTTCCCGGAAATCCGGCTTACTGGTCTGCAGGGAGATGCCGGTGTATTTGCTGTCGGGGCCTAGTAAGTCGTAGTACTGCTGTCCGTTATGGATCACTACATGATGGCGGTAAGGATCGTTTTCGAAGAAATAACGAGCCATGTCGAGTCGCTGCTTTGTCGTTTGGTAGGGCTTCTTCCAGTTTTTACCCCATTTACCGTTCTCTTCTCCCATATTCCAGTTCAGGGCAAGGTGATGGCCGAAGCGGGCGATCAGTTCCCGATAATAGAGCTTACGCTGTATGCCCAGATCTCCGCCGTCCAGCAGCACCTGATTCTCTACCTCACCGGTCTTGAAGTGCAGAAACATGCCCATGTGGTCACCGTGTTCAAAGACAACTTCCCATTGGTCCATTTTTGAAACGTCGATGCGTTCAAAGTTGTCGTAGATTACGTAAGGGAATACGTTTTGGTCGTCGCCGATGATGTTTAGGGTAAGGAAGCTGAAAGCATTGAGTCCCTCGCTGGCCAGATAGTTGATGGCACCAATCAGGGCTTTGCCTTTGCCATCTTTCCAGGTTGGGTCCCCGGCTTTCCAGTCTTTTAGGTGGGGCTCCCAGGTTTTAACCATGTTGTCTTTGTGGCCGTCCTGGTGGAACGTGCCATCGAAGTCGGCGTAGGAAAGTAGGTTTTCTGGTGCGTCGGTACCGTTTTTGTAGAAGAATTCTCCGGTTTCGGCCCAGACCGGGTACTGCCGGTTGTGAAACAATAGCCGGCCTTTGCTTCTGAGGTCCCGGCCGGTTTTGTTACTGGCAGAAACCTGGAATTTGCCAGAAAGCCCATCCACCTTCGAAACAGCTTCTCCTTCCCGGGGGTTGTCGGCCAGCGCGACGTTAGCTCCCTCGCGAAAACTGATGCTGTAAGACCATTCGCCAGTGAAATCAGGAGAAAGGTGGGCCTTCCATTTGTTACCGCCAGTCGCACTGGTATTCCCTGCGTTTCCATCCGCAGCGTAGTATCCGGGGACTAAGTAGGAGACGGAGTCGTGACGGAAGGTTACGTCCATACGGTAATGAAGGAACGGATTGTGGTCGTGTTGTTCGTCCGTTTCAGGGCCATCGACGGTCACGGTGATTTTGTGCCATTTCTTTTGTTCTCCGCTAACGGCCACTTGAGCCGAAACAGAAAAAGAAATAAACAGAACCAATAATATGGAGAGAATATGGTGCATAATAACGGTTTGTAGAATGGGTGATTTTCAAAAAGCAAGATAAATGCTTCCGCTTGGTTAACCGTCGGGTACTGTCGGTTATAACCATAAGGGGTATTGTTTGGGAGAATAAGCTGCTTATATTTAGCCCCAAACCAATCACATCATGCTAAAGCAAATCTTTACCGCCCTGTTGTTACTGTGCACAGTGGTCGTTTCTGCCCAAATCACCGATCCTAAAGCCACCGAATTTTACGAACCGGTACCACCTAAGGTCAAAGCGGATCCGGTTGCCGTACCACCTCCTTCCGATGCGATTGTCCTGCTGGGCAAAGGCGCAGATACCAAAGAGTGGGTCAGCGTAAATGGGGGCGGTGCAGTTACCTGGACTAAGGAAGGCGACGCTCTGGTCGTAAATCCCGGATCTGGAGGAATCCAGACCCGCCGTAACTTCGGGGACGTTCAGCTGCACGTAGAATGGCGCAGCCCCAATGAGCCCGACAAGGAAGGGCAGGGGCGTGGCAACAGTGGCGTGTTTTTCTCCGGCCGCTACGAAGTCCAGGTGCTGGAAAGTAACGGCAGCGATACTTACACGAACGGTCAGGCTGCTTCCATCTACAAGGAGTCTCCACCGCTGGTCAACGCTACTTCCGTGATGGGAGACTGGAACAGCTACGACATCATTTTCTCCGCCCCGGTCTTTGATAAGAACGGCATGGTCGTTCGCCCAGCCTACGTGACGGTACTTCATAACGGCGTACTGGTGCAAAACCACTGGGAAATCAAAGGCACGACCGCCTACATCGGTCTGCATAAGTACACCGCCCACGAGAATGGCAGCATCATGTTGCAGGACCACTCTAATAAGGTAGCTTACCGGAATATTTGGGTGCGGGAATTGTAGGGTCGCTACGCTCTGGTTGCAGGAGCGCTACGCTCTGGTTGCAGGGGTTGCAAGGTCGCTACGCTCTGGTTGCAGGGGTTGCAAGGTCGCTACGCTCTGGTTGCAGGGGTTGCAGGGTCGCTACGCTCTGGTTGCAGGGGTTGCAGGGTCGCTACGCTCTGGTTGCAGGGGTTGCAGGGGCGCTACGCTCTGGTTGCAGGGGTTGCAGGGTCGCTTCGCTCTGGTTGCAGGGGTTGCAGGGTCGCTACGCTCACGTTGCAGGAGTTGCAGGGGTGCTCCGGAGGAGGGGACTTGCAACCTGCAACTCCTGCAACGTGAGCGAAGCGCCCCCCTGCAACCTCTTCTCGCTACCGCCGCTCCCGCCAATCCGTGAGTTCAACCGTAGCATAAACCTTGCCACCAGCCAGGTCCCGCTCTACCGAAACAAAGCGACCGGTAGCATAGCCGTACATGCCCGTTTCCAGCTGGTTCATGAGCTTGGGAGAAGTGGACTCAGAGCTGACGGTATATTTGATCCCCGAAAGGTCCCCAAAGGTGTATTCTACCGTGGGTTCTCCACCCAGGTAGGCCATTTTACTGTAGGCACCAATGTGAAATTGCCAGTCTTTTATCTCTTGTCCGATTTCAATAACGGGCTCAATACCGCCATGGTCAGCCATTCGCTTAAATGCCATCTCAGCAGCTACTTGTTCCGGTGGAATGGTGGCTTCATCAAAGTTATTTCCGGCGCAGGCTGATAAAAGGAAAAAAATAAGAAGGGGGAAAAGGAGTTTAGGAAGGCGTGGCATCTGCGTTGATTTTATCTCAAGGTAAGGTGTTTACCAATCAGCCTTCCCCTTTTTAGCCTCCCTTTTTCCCTACTTCGTTGCACCCCCTCCTTTCCTCCCTTTATTCTTTCCGCCTTACTTTCGCGCTTATGGCCAAATACACGATTCGTTGGCGGGTTGCTCAGTACCTGGAACGCCGTTGGTGGCGCCGCTACCTGAAGGGTAAGTCGCCGGAAGACTACCTGGCCGATAAGCGATCCTATTGGGCTAAAACCCTTGATCAACTCGACTGGGAACCAGTCGCTGGTCGCCGGGTGCTCGATGCCGGATGTGGCCCTGCGGGCGTATTTATTTTGGTGCATGAACTTGAAAAGGTGACCGCGCTCGACCCTCTGCTCCATAGTTACGAAAAGGACCTGAGCGTTTTCAAACAGGTCGATTATCCGGGCGTACAATTTTGGCAGCAACCACTAGAAAGGGGTTTGCCAGAAGAAGAAACTTTTGATGCCATCTACTGCTTCAATGCGATCAATCATGTCGATGATTGGGGCAAAGCGTTGGATGCCCTCACCGCCCATGCCCATCCGGGAACCCGGATGGTGCTCACCAGTGATGTCCATCGCCACCAGTTTTTATTGCCCATTTTTCGGGCATTGCCAGGGGATGCCCTGCATCCTCAGCAGCACGGGCCGGAGGCTTATCGTGCCGCACTCAAGGCCCGGGGGTGGCGGGTCGAGTGGGAAGAAGTATTGCGGCGGGAGGCCATTTTTGATTACACTGCCTGGGTGGCGGTACTGGAAGACTAGGTAGCGTGAGCTAAAACGGGGAAGGGCTTCTGAACGCTGATATGAGTTTCCTGCTTCTTGTTCCTAATAAGACGGGGCCGCAGGAGCAAGGTGTTGGGATATGAAAGCAGGGGAGGGGCGTCCGTCGACTCCAAAGTGTTTGTGGTGACTAAGCTGGGTACACGTCAGCTGCTGCGCGAAATCCTCTCCGACGATGAAAGACGGTTGGTCCGGTTTTTTTTGCAAAATAGAATAATTAAAAGTTAGACTAGTCTAACTTTTGTTGTCGAGTGTGCTATATTTGCTCCTCCAGACAAGTCACTGCTCCTGCGTCCGCGCCAGAAAATGGTGATGAGATATGGAGTCTACCACGGATCAAAGCACCGCATGCGCTACACCATATTACTCCTTCAGCTTTTTCTCTTCAATATAGTTTTAGCCCAGCAGGCTACTATTACCGGGTTCATACAAGGTGAGTCTGGTCTCCCGGTCCCTTATGCGACTGTCGGCTTGCGGGGAAATGAAAAGGGGACGATGGCTGAGGGCGACGGCCGTTTTCTGTTGGAGGACCTGCCCACCGGGAGTTGTCAACTATTGATCTCCGCCCTGGGGTTTAAGCCCCAAACGCTGTCAGTTACGCTGAAAGAAGGGATAACCAATGAACTGACGATCACGCTGGAAAGCGCCAGTTCTACCCTCGATGAAGTGGTCGTTACCGGTACCATGAAGGCCGTCAGCCGGGCCAATAGCCCGGTCCCCGTGGAGGTCTACACCGCTGAGTACTTCAAGGCCAACCCTACGCCAAGCGTATTTGAGAGTCTGCAGACCGTAAACGGCGTGCGACCACAACTGAACTGCTCGGTTTGTAACACTGGCGATATTCACATCAACGGCCTTGAGGGGCCGTACACGATGGTGTTGATCGACGGAATGCCGATCGTTAGTGGCCTCTCAACGGTTTATGGCCTGACGGGAATTCCACAAAGCCTGATCGCACGAACGGAAATCGTCAAAGGACCGGCTTCCACGCTGTACGGCTCCGAAGCCGTAGGCGGACTAATCAACGTGATCACCCGGAGCCCGGAAGATGCTCCGCTGTTTTCCGCCGACGTTTTTGCTTCGGGCTGGGGAGAAGTCAACACGGACCTTGGCTTCAAAGCAAGGGTAGGGAAGAAGGCCCATGCCCTGGTCGGGGTCAACTACTTTAACTACCAGCAACCAAAAGATAAAAACGGCGACGGGTTTACCGATCTGACGCTGCAGGATCGGATCTCCATCTTCAATAAATGGTCTTTTGATCGGGATGAAGGCCGGACGTTTACTCTGGCCGGTCGGTACGTTTACGAAGACCGTTTTGGTGGAGAACTGGGTTGGGATAAGGGAGACCGGGGTGGAAATGACGTGTACGGGGAGAGTATCTATACCAATCGATGGGAAACTTTCGGTACCTATCAATTACCAGTGCAGGAACTGGTAACCTTTCAGTTCAGCGCCAACGGGCATGATCAGAATTCTGTTTACGGGGAGACGGTGTATCAGGCACAACAGTACGTTGGCTTCGGCCAGCTGACCTGGAATAAAACGCTCGGTGAACACGACCTCCTTTTCGGCACTTCGTACCGCTACACCTGGTATGATGACAATACGCCGGTTACGGCCGGTTTTGGAGACGATGCCAGCGTTAATCAACCTTCTAAAATCCACCTGCCGGGGGCTTTCGTACAGGATGAGATTCGCCTGAGCCCTCAGAATGTATTACTGTTGGGCCTTCGCTACGATTACAACAGCCTGCACGGCGGCATCGTAACGCCGCGCCTGAATTACAAATGGAACTCCCGTAATAACCTGAATGTGGTCCGCGTAAGTGTGGGCAACGGCTACCGCGTTGCTAATGTGTTCACTGAAGACCACGCCGCCCTTTCCGGTGCCCGGGAAGTCATTTTCGAAGACGAGTTGCTGCCAGAGACCAGCTGGAACGGTAACCTGAATTATGTGCGGAAAATATTCCTGGGGAATACCGTAGTCGGCCTGGATGCCGCTACCTGGTACACTTATTTCAGTAACCGTATCCTTCCGGATTACGAGACGAATCCTAACGCCATCATCTACGCTAACCTGGAGGGAGCTGCCGTCTCCCAGGGAATTAGCCTGAGTACTGACCTCAGTTTTGCCAACGGAACTTCTTTCAACGCCGGCCTTACGCTACAGGATGTTTTTACCCGGGAGAATGACGTGAAGGAGCGGCAATTACTCACGGAAACCTTTTCCGGCGTCTGGCAACTAGGCATCCCGGTGCTGAAGTACCAACTTCGCTTTGATTACACCGGAAATGTGTACGGACCGATGGACCTGCCATTGCTCGGTCCGCTTGATGATCGTCCGCGCCAGTCCCCTTGGTTTTCCACTCAGAACATTCAGTTGACCAAGACTTTAAGCAACGGTATGGAGTTGTACGGCGGGGTCAAAAATATGTTGAATTATACCCCACCCGCCAACAGCATCGCCCGGTCTTTCGATCCGTTTGACGAAGGGGTGGAGTTCAGCCAGGATGGGAGCGTCCTGGCTACGGAGAATAATCCGCGAGCGTTAACCTTCGATCCAACCTACGTATATGCGTCCAATCAGGGGCGGAGATGGTTCCTGGGGTGGCGATGGAGTTTGAAGTGAGGTTGTCTGAACCCCACGCTACCTGGCTTTTAATCCAATTGGCCGGTGCCCGACCGTAGTCGAGGGCATAATTTGTACTGGTGAGTGCTTTCTGCGCTTATTTTGCATGTATTACCTTCCCCGTATGAAAGTCAACATAGAAGAAAAATTCAGCCTGTTTACCGACCAGTGGTCACCAAAGATCATCGCTGAACTTAACGGCCAGCAACTGAAGCTGGCCAAAATACAGGGGGATTTCGTCTGGCACGACCACGCCAACGAAGATGAGTTGTTCCTTGTCTACCGCGGAACCCTTTTCCTGGATTTTCGGGACGGAAGTACCGTAAGCTTGGAGCCTGGAGAATGCTACGTGGTGCCAAAAGGCGTGGAGCACCGCCCGCGGACCAAAGACGGGGAAGAAGTGTGGCTGATGCTTATGGAGCCAGCCGAAACGAAACATACCGGCGACGTGAAATCTGAGCTGACGGTGGAGGTTTGTGAGCGGATATGATGGCTACTCTGTGCGCCCTCTGTGCCTCCCTTCGTGAGAACAATTGGCTGCGCAGCAGCATCTTCCTCTCCTGTTTTTTATCAAATAGTACAAGCCACCGCCTCCAACTCCACCAAACATCCATAGTGCAACTCCCGGCTAGGTACAACACAACGTGCCGGCCGGTGTGGACCAAAGAAATCGGAATAAATGGCGTTGACGGCTTCCCAGTAGACTACGTCCGGGATGTAAATCCGCACCTGAAGTACATGGTTGCGATCACTTCCAGCGTGCGTTAGTAAGTGGTCAAGCTTTACCAGCACCAGCTTCATCTGGTCCTCAATACCCTCTGGCATGGAACCGTCTGAATTCTTTGGTAACTGCCCGGAAATATATAGTGTACCCTGGTGTTCCATTACCGGACTGTAGTGGCCTAAAGGCCGGGGGATGTGCTCGTTTTCGATGATTTTCATGGGGCCTAAGATAGGGTTAACCACTAAGACACTAAGGAAGTAAGATGTACACTAAGGTAATGCTTAGTGAGAATCCATTCACGGCATTCAGTCATTCAGGAGGAAACTAAAATCAGGTACAATGCTGCGGGCTATTTGCCGGCTTTTTTAAACTTGCTTTTGCACCTGCGTCCGCGCCTGATCTCTTTCATTAATTCAGTAGTTGGTAACCTGTAGTTACGGCACTTTTACAAAGCTTTCTTAGTGTAGTACTTAATGCGTTACATGCCTTAATGGTTGCCTCTTCCAAACTTCGCCACCAGTTAGGCGTTTTATCCCGAACGCTGCCCGAAAAATCAGCCCCAAATGCCAGAAGACAAAGAAATAAGAGACTTGCGCGAAGCCCTGGCCGCTTCGCCGGAAAACGCTTTTATCCGCCGCCTGCTGATCAACAAACTACGTGGTGTGCCCGGTCACGAAACAGAGTTGGAGCGCGAGCTGAACCTCCTGATCAGGAAGGAACCCCGGGACCTCGACCTTAAGGAGGCGCTCATTGAGGTCTATTTCACGCAGGGTAAAAACTCTGCCTGCCTGATCATCTTTGAGGAGCTGGGACATCCTGAACTGATCAGCCCGGAGACGAGAATCCTGATTGCCAAATGCTACCTTAAAGACGGAGATCATCAACAGGCGGGAGAACTTTACCGCTCCGCCATCAACGCTAATCCGGAAGTGGCAGACGATGAACTGGACAAGGCGTTTCGGCAAACCTCCGATTTTGATTTAGACGACATGGACTTCGATGACCTGGATGAGGACGATCTGCGGATCATGTCAAAGCCTGACACGTCTTTCGCTGATGTTGGGGGTATGGACGGTGTCAAACGAGAAATCGACCTGAAGATCATCCAGCCGCTAAAGCATGCTGATCTGTATAAGAGCTATGGCAAAAAAGTTGGTGGTGGCATCCTGCTGTATGGCCCTCCGGGTTGCGGCAAAACGTTCATCGCCCGGGCTACCGCCGGGCAGATCGACGCTAACTTCATCAATGTTGGCCTTAGTGACATCCTCGACATGTGGGTCGGTAACAGCGAAAAACAGCTGGCGTCTTACTTCGACCTGGCCCGGGAAAAGAAGCCCTGCGTCCTGTTCTTCGATGAAGTAGACGCACTTGGGGCAAAGCGCTCCGATATGCGACAAAGCGCCGGCCGTAACGTCATCAACCAATTTCTGGCGGAGCTGGACGGTATTAATGACAATAACGACGGGCTGCTGATCATCGGCGCCACCAACGTCCCCTGGCACCTGGATACGGCCTTCCGCCGGCCCGGTCGATTCGACCGCATCATCTTCGTACCACCGCCCGATGCAGATGGCCGGGAGGCCATCCTGAAGCTGAAACTGGAAGGCAAACCCCAGGAGAAGGTCGACTTCGCCAAGGTGGCCAAAAAGACGAAAGACTTCTCCGGTGCTGACCTCAACGCCGTCATCGACATCGCCATCGAAGGCATCCTCGAAGAGGCGATCAGAACCGGTACGCCGCGCCCCGTCTCCACCAAAGACCTGCTGGCTGCCGTTGATCGACACCGGCCTTCTACCACCGAATGGTTTACCACGGCAAAGAACTACGCCATGTTCGCTAATAAGAGCGGATTGTATGATGATATCCTAAAGTACTTGAAATAAGTTGCAGGTTGCAAATTCCAAGTTACAGAGTTGCAGAGTTGCAGGATGGCCTTGAATAAAAGATAAGAAATGACTTTTCCAGAAGTGATGGATCCGGATTTAATAGGTACTTATCCTGCGTTGGTTAAAGCAGGAGGAGGCTTCGTATGGGACGAAGTCCTGGAATATCGTGTTTGGTGCCACCCGGAGAACGGTGCGGAGGATATGGAGGATGGAGATGATTATTACTATGTATTCGATGATTATCAGGAAGCAATGACTTTTTACCAAGGTTGCCTGGGCTCGGAAGAACCGTTAGCCTTAGTTTTGCAGGAAGAGCATATCAACGAGCCTGAACCAGGTACCTACCAGCACATTAAGGTGAATCGATTGACCGAATGGCCCGTTGAGTTTTTGAAAGGGCCTAGGCGAAACGATACTACAATACCTGATTTTCTGTCTCCTGATGCTCCCACAAACAAACTTGACATATTAAGAGGGGTTTCGACCTCCTAACCTGCAACCTACAACCTACAACCTGCATCCTGCAACCTGCATCCTGCAACCTGTAACCTGCAACCTACAACCTGCAACCTACAACCTGTAACTTCCCCAAATGCAACTCAACGCCCTACTAGAACGCCTAAACCAACTCCAGTCGCAAGCCCGCTGGCCGGAGAGTCGTGAGCTGCTGGAAAGCTACCTTGCGGATCATCCCGATGATCCGGTAGCTCAACTGTATTACATCAATACGGTGTTGAATATGGGAGAAAAGAAGCTGGCTCGTGACCTGGTCGGGCCAATGCTGGCTGAGCACCCCGACAACCCGTCGGTGCTGCGCCTGGCGGCGGTGATTGAGTTGAGCGACAATAAACCTAAGATCGCGGAACGCTTTGGTCGGCAGCTATTGGAGATGAACGCCGAAGACGACGACGCCCTGGTGCTGATGGCAAAGATCAAACTGGACCAGCGCAATTACGATGCGGCGATCAACTACGCAGATCAGGCGCTGGAGATTGACGCTCAGAATACCGAAGCGTTGAATCTGAAGATCTATGTCGGTGGCTTTTTAGGTCGCACCGACACGGAGGAGACGATCAATGAGGCACTGAACGTCAACCCGGAAGATAGTTCCACCATCGCTAATCACGGCTACCAACTGTTGCGGCAGGGTAAGGTGGAGGAAGCATTGGAGCGGTTGAAGTACGCCCTTTCGATAAATCCCAACGACCAACTCGGTCGCTTTGCCATGTTGGAAGCGCTGAAGGCACGCTTCTGGCCCTACCGCATGTACTTCAAGTATAAGGAGGCGATGGGCAAGTTGTCGGGCGGCGCCAGCTTCGGCATCATGATCGGTTTATGGTTTGGGGTCAATTTCCTCAACCGGATGGCTAATCAGCAACCCGAATTAGCCTGGTTTCTACTACCAGTTGTTTACCTGATGGTGGCCCTGTTCCTGCTTACCTGGATCATCGACCCAATCATGAACTTTTACCTGCTCACCAACCAATATGGTCGGCTGTTGCTCGATAAGGAAGACAAGTTGATGGCTTCCCTGGTGGGAGGATCTCTCGGTATGGCCATCCTGTGCCTTCTCGGTTACCTGCTGTCGGGCGGTACCTTACTGCAAGGTTTAGCCTTTGCTTTCTTGCTGCTCACCATCCCATTGGGTAGCTTCCTGCGCCCCGTCCGGCAGCAGCAAAAGACCATTCTGACGGTCTATACCGTCGGACTTGCAGTGGCCGCCATCGGTGGCTTGCTGCTTGATAACGGATGGCTGGTCAATGTCTCCTTGTTTGCCCTGCTGGCCTACCAGTTCATCATCAATGGTATGATGGTGCGGGAGAGTGGGCGGACGTTTGGGGAGGAGTGATTGGACTATTGGTCTGTTGGGGAGAATAACCACTAAGGCATTAAGACAGTAGGGGCTACACTAAGCAGATTTCGCAATAGCGCCGCTACTATTTGACTACCGACTATCTGACTATTGACTAATTAGGGCGCGGCCGCAGGTGCAAAGGAAGGTTAAAGGAGCCTCGGTTAAGGACTTTCAGTCCGACCTGGGCCAAGGGAGCGCAGCGACTTTGCCGCGAGCTACGTTTTACAGCTACCGCCGTTGCCCGCTCCGGGAGCCTTCGGCCCCGTTCGTACTCGGACTGAAAGTCCTCGACCGGAACAAACGAGCGAAGCGAGCATCCCCCTGCGGCAGCAATACCCACTATCTACTAGCCGCCACCGCCATAGCCATCCGCATCATTTCCTCCTCCGTATTATAAACGTTAGGCGAAACGCGCACGGCGTCTCCCCGGTAGCTGACCATTAGTTTTCGCTTGCTGAATTCAGCGGCTAACTTTTCCCCATCAATACTGGCGGGCAGTCGCAAGCCAACGAGGTGATGGGCTCTTTCGGTTGGAATGCGCACACCTAGTTCCTGCAACATTGGCTCCACGCCTTTCCACAGCCCCGCACAGTAGGTTTGGATACGTTCTGGCTCCCAGGCATTGACTTGCTGCAGGGCGGTTAACTGCATCGGTGCCATGAAAAAGTTGGAGTGTTCGCCTACGGCGTACCTGCTGGCGAGCGGCCGGTAGGCATCGGTATAATTAACCAGGTTGCGGAAGTCTTCGCTCCCGGCCCGGTTCACCCAGTTCTCCTCCAGCGGGCTGCCGTGGTCCATCCGCTCGCCGAAGTAGGCGTATCCGTGACCGTAGGGCCCCATCAGCCATTTGTAGCCGCCGCAGGAAAGCACGTCGGGTCGGATTTCCTGGACGTCGAATGGGTAGGCTCCTAAAGACTGTGTACCGTCAATGACCAACCAGGCAGCCACATCATCCGTTCGTTCGCGGATGGCTTTGAGGTCAAACAGGGTGCCATCGGCCCAGTGGAGTTGGGCGATGGCGACTGCGGCGGTGTTGCGATCAATGGCTTCCAGAACGTGGTCAGACCAACTGCCTGCAGCCCCGGCCTCCGGCCGGGCCACCACCCGAAGCTCCGCGCCAGCAGCTTTACACTTTTCCGCCCAGGCATAGTAATTACTTGGGAATTGGTCTTCAACTACGATGATGTTCTGGTCCGCCCGCAAAGGGAGGTTCTTTGCCGCCGTAGCAATGCCGTAACTCGCTGCCGGAATCATGGCTACCCGGTCTTTCTCCGGGCAGTTGATCAATTTGGCGAATGCCTGTTTAATTTGTTCAACCGGCCCAAAAAATTCCGGAATGGGCATGGCTGCACTTTCTTCCCGAAACCAGATGGCATTTCGGCCCGCTGCCGCAACGGCTTTCAATTGTGGAGCCCTGCTGGCACCATTGAGGTAGCCGGCTACGGCTTTTTCGGGGAAAAGGTCGCGTTGGCATTTCAGGGGTGTGGTCATGAAGTCGTTGGCTTTTGGATAGTAACGAAGGTAGGATTTTCAATGAACTAAAAGGGAGCAGCTAATCTTTAAAAAAAGTAGCTCCATTGTCTGAACGCTGGTCCCTGAATACCGAACCCTTAACCCTTAATCCTGTTAACAGAACACTGAACCATTGCCCATTGTCCACCCACATCCTTCTCCTCCTACTTGCCGGCCTGGCCCTTTTGGGTTCCTTCCTCCTTCCAGGTTTATTGCGCAACCGGTTATTAAGTCTTCCAATCATCTACGTGTCTTTTGGCTTCCTGGTGTTCAGCCTCCCGTTGGATTTGCCCCTGATAGACCCCGAAGACCGAATCTTCGACCGTCAGTTGATGGAATACATCACCGAATTCATCGTGATCATCTCCCTGGCTGGTACCGGCCTTAAGATGAAGCGTGCACCAGGGTGGAAAACATGGTCGACCGGTTGGTACCTATTGGCAATTGCTATGCCTCTGACGATTGCGGCAGTCGCGCTCTTCGGCTGGACCTTGCTGGGCCTGGCCCCAGCCTCCGCAATTTTGCTCGGGGCCGTACTGGCACCGACTGACCCTGTACTTGCCTCCAATGTACAGGTCGGGCCGCCAAAAGATGATAGTGCCGAAGACGAAGTACGCTTTGGCCTTACCCTTGAAGCTGGCCTGAACGATGGCCTGGCTTTTCCCTTCGTGTACCTGGCTCTTGCCCTTGTCGCTTCTACCAACCTGACCGATACACTTGTTACCTGGGCGTGGTGGGATTTTGGCTACCGGATAGCTGTTGGCACGCTCTGCGGGTACCTGCTGGGGAAAGGAATGGTGTACGTTTTTAACGGGTTTCAAAAACGTGTGGCGGAGCGTTACGATACAGAAATTGAAGAAGGCTTCTTTGTGCTCGCGGCCACGCTACTGACGTATTCTCTGACAGAAATTGTAGAAGGCTACGGTTTCCTGGCAGTGTTCGTGGCGGCGGTTGTTAGTGGCAGGCAGAACGGATCTGATACTGAATCCAGACAACAAAGCTATGAGGCCATCGATCAGGTCGAGCAAGCTGTTCTCAGTGTTTTCCTCATCGCCTTTGGTGGGATAACGGCCACCGGAGGTCTGGCAGACCTGACGTGGCAAGGAGCGCTGATTGGCGTCATGGTATTGCTGGTCATCCGACCGCTTTCCGGGTTGCTCGCCTTCCTGCCCTCCAAGCTGCCGTTTGTGGAGAAAATGGCCATCAGTTACTTTGGCATACGCGGCGTAGGGTCATTGTATTACCTCGCCTACGCCCACAACTCCGAGCAATTTCCTGAGATAGATACCATCTGGAGCATTGTCAACTTTACGATGCTGGTCTCTATTTTCCTGCACGGCCTGAGCGTGAAACCCGTCCTTTCATGGGTAGATAAACGGATGGGGAGAAAGGCCTGAAGCTAAAAATGAAGTCTTCTTCCCTTGCTCTTTTATCCCCTTACTTTGTACCTGCGGCCCCGCCCTAATTAATTAGTAGTCAGGTAGTCGGTAGTCCACACCACCAGATTCTTTCTGAAACCTGCAAAGTGTAGCCCTGAATACCTGAATGGTTCTTTCCTCCTAATCCAACAGCCGCCAGCTAACCCCAAATCGTAACGCTTCATCCGGGTAAGGATGCTCCGCAGCGAGGTACAGCAACTTCTCTGGCTGGATAAGATTATTGGCCTGAACGTACTTGAGGAAGAAGCGGAAACGGGTCACCCGCATGCTGAAAAAAGGATCGACCTGGTACTGGAACCCCCTGCTTTCAAAGTCCTGGAGCTGAAACTGCTGTACCACCGGGTTGAAATAGTAGGGCCGGAAAGAGGACGCATAGCGAACGTCGAAACCAAGGTTGACATTCAGCACTTTGAACCATTTGCCCGAGTAGTAAAAACTATGCTCGCCGTACAGGCGGGGGAGGCGGAAAACGTCCTGATCGGCCTCCTGCAAAAGTATCCGGTTGGTCAGGTTCCATCGGCCAAACCTGAAATCACGCTCCAGCGTGAGTTGCAATAAACTGTTGACGTCATCGGCCTGTTCCGGCTGGCCTGATTCGTTGAAGAAAACGTAATTGGTGAGCAGAGAATACGCCAAACCTGCCCGAATTTTTACGAGGGGCAGGGTATAAGCACCCTCCAGTCTTAACTCCAGGGTTTTCCCAAAACGGTTGTTCCAGATTGTTTCGCCGTTGATGCGATATACTTGTTGTACGAGGTCCGGAGCATACAACTGATTCAGTGCCTTAAGTTCCAGTTTTCCACCCACCCCAAGGTCAAGGGTTCCTTCTCCCTCGATGCGGTAATCACCCGTTTGCCCCACCAGGTTAAGTTGCCCGGAAATCAGCAGATTGAGGTTATCATTGGGCCTGAGGCCCACCCGTGCGTGAGCAAGCAGGTTATTTATGGTCGAATCCCCGTCCTGCTGAATACGGTGTAGAATGTGGGTGAGGCCAGCCTCGAGTACATCTTTTTGAACAGTCGCCTTATCCGCCGAGGTTCCCCGCCGGAAGGTGGACAGGGTGAAATCATTCTCGATAATACGATGTTCGATCTGGTTCCTTCCCCCGCGTTCATCGATCAGAAGAGAAGGAAATCGCCGGTAAAATTCCAGGGTATCTCCATTAAGTGGACTGATTACCTCGGAGGATACCCGGTACCGGCGTTGATCATACCGCAATCGGTGCCGGAGGGTAAAAGCCCGTTTTTCGTTGCCGGAAAGGCTGTCTCGCTTACCGCCGAACTTAAGGTATTGGGTGGCCATCAGTTCCCGGTAGCTGTACCGAAGCCGCGTCTCGTCCAGGTTGGCCTCCAGGTTGGCGAGGTTGTTTACCTCGTTATTGCCCTCATTATTCAGGAAGGAGGCCGGTACAATACCACCATTCTGCAACTGCTCGTAAGTATTGGCGGCGTAACTGAAGAAACCACTGTACCTACTGCCCGGTGGCCGAATACTCAGGCCCGTAGCGACGTGCGTATTTCGTAACGCCTGGCTGGGGTATTGATCTTGCTCCCCTTGCTGATTAATGCGGCTGTAGTCCAGGACCAGGTTCACTCCATCGGCAAAGTTTCTGCTGAATTTAGCAATGGTCCAGCTGTCTTCCTGCTCGCTCTCCCGCACATGAGAGAGGTAGGTAAATGGATGTTCCAGTCGGTAATAACTAAGGTCTTCACCGTCTAGCTGATAGAGATCGAATTGGCGTAGACCGACGGCGGTGCCCCGTCTCTTTATTGGCTGGTACCGGAGTGGATAGGCTGCACTGCCTCGCTGGCCAAGGGTGGCGTAATCGAAATCAACCTTTCGGTCAAGTTCATATCGCTGAAACCCGTCAAGCAGGGAATCTCTCCAATTCGATTCTGAGTCCGGATTGTCAACGGTATACTGAAAAATACCAAAGGTGTCCAGAATCGTCTCTCGCTGTTCCTGCGGACCAGCCCGGCGATCGGTTGATGCATCAAAATCAGGATCTCCCTGCTGTGGGCGGGAGGAGGCAGAGGGATCGATGATTTGGCCATTAACCGTAGCTGCGAACAAGACCGACAGGCAAACGATCAACAGGCTGGGCCACCTCAAGGCTGATGCTTCCGGGGAAAACTTGGCCGGGCATAGATTGCCGGCTTCGACGGTCAGGAAATAATTGTTTACTGGCATTAGCGGAAAGAGACATTGTTTGGTCGGAACGTTGCCGGGTTCCCCCGGCCTTAAGGGAACTTTAAGTATATCGTTCCCTCAAACTACCGCCGCCGCTTGTTGCGGTTGTTTCTGCTCTTATTCCTATTCCCTCCCTGCGGATTGCCGCTCTGTGAGTTGTGGTTTGACCGGCCTTTCTTCTTTTTATGCTTCTTTCTGCGGCCAGTTGGGTGCTGCTCAGGTTGTTTGGCATCAGGTACCCCGATTTTCACTTCCGGACCGAGCATCAATTTCTTTTCACTCAGTTCGTACAGGTCCTTACGGATCATTTCTTCATTAACAAACTGGCCGGAGGCCCAGCTGGTCAGGGCAATTTTCATGTAGTAAGCGGCAGCGTAAGTCGCCTGGTCTTTTTCCGGACCATCTTCTAATGCGGAAGCCGATTTTATCAGCAGTTGCACGTTCTGACCGTAGTGCTTCATCCGGCTGTTGAGGTCAGGGTAGGGTAGGCGGTGAGCCTCTTCAAGGGCCTCCTCTTCTATCGTTATGCCTTCTGGTATCGTCACATTGAGGGGCTCACCGGCAATTAGAAACGCGTGGCGCCAGAGCCTTTCCTGGTAATTATCCTGCGTCTTGATGCCCGGCTGCATCTGTAGCATAAGTTTGATCACGCGGTCTACGTAGGCCTGGCGGTCTTCCGCCCCTTCTACAGCATTGGCTTTACGCAGCAGGTCCTGTACCGTTCTTCCGTACTCGGGAATCAGCAAATCGTCTTGGGTGGTGTTATAGGCAATGTCCCATTCCATATTTTTAGTCTTGTAGTTTGGTAGTCTTGTAGTAAGGTCGTCTTATGATGTCCGATGTCTTGTTATCCTACTAGACTACCGGTCTACTGGACTACAAGATTATTTTTTCGGCGCTGACGCGGGTGCGAAGATAGTTAGTTAATAAGCAATGTGCGTTAACCAGGGGTGCCCGAAGGAAAATTGGTGCCTCTTTGGAGCAGAAGCTCCTCGCCCAACAGCCAAGGAACCCGAATCAAGCGCTAAAATGAGCACTTATCCGTTGAAACAATCGGGATGGTCATCAAATGATGAATAATCGACCGCCGCAGGTAGCCACAAAGTGCACCGTAGCGAAGTTAGTGGTAAGTGCGGCAGTATTCTCTCTCATTCTCTCATCCAATTATTCACTACTCCACCGTAACCGACTTAGCCAGGTTCCGTGGCTGGTCCACGTTTCGACCTAGTTCAACGGCAATGTGGTAACTGAGCAGCTGTAACGGGATCACAGAAAGCAGTGGAGTCAGGGGCTCCTCAGTAGAGGGGATTTCGATTACATGGTCGGCAATCTTAGCGATCAATTTCTCCCCTTTGTTTACAATGGCGATCACCCGGCCTTTACGGGCAACAACTTCCTGTACGTTACTTACGATTTTATCGTAGGCAGACTTATTGGTAGCAGTAACGTAAACGGGCATGTTTTCGTCGATCAATGCAATAGGACCATGCTTCATTTCAGCAGCTGGGTAACCTTCGGCGTGAACGTAACTGATCTCCTTTAGCTTCAATGCGCCCTCCAGGGCAACGGGGAAGTTATAGCCCCGGCCCAGGTACAGGGCATTGTGGTGATCTTTGACCTCCTTGGCGATGTACTTGATGTGGTCATTCTCTTTCAGGATCTCCTCTACCTTACTGGGGATAAGCTCCAGCTCACGGACCAGGGTTTGGAAATAGGTGTTACTGATGGTGCTGAGCTTGCGGGCCAGGCTGAGAGCAAGTAAAGTGAGCACCGTTACCTGGCCGGTGAAGGCCTTAGTGCTGGCAACACCGATTTCCGGACCAGCGTGAATGTAACTGCCAGCATCCGTTAGCCGGGCAATACTGGAGCCTACGCTATTGACAATACCATAAATCATGGCACCTTTCTGCTTCGCAAGTTCCAGGGCAGCCATGGTGTCGGCAGTTTCTCCACTCTGGCTAATGGCGATCACGATGTCGCGCTCGCTAAGGATGGGGTTGCGGTACCTGAATTCGCTGGCGTACTCCACCTCTACCGGAATCCGGGCAAGGTCTTCGATCAGGTATTCTCCGATCAGGCCGGAGTGGTAGCTGGTCCCACAGGCCACGATGATGATCCGGTTAGCACGGACAAAACGATTGGCATACTCTTCCAAACCGCGCAGGGTCACCCGGCTTTCTTTGCTGCTGATCCTGCCACGCATCGCATCCAGGATGGTCTTTGGTTGTTCGTAGATTTCCTTGAGCATAAAGTGCTCATAACCTTCCTTCTCCAGGGCCTCTATCTGTAGATCGAGTGTCTGGATAAAGGGGGGCTGTTCTTCGTTGGCAGTATTCCTTAATTGCAGGCCCTTCTCCAGAGAAATACAGGCAACCTGCCCATCCTCGAGGTAAACCACCCGTTTGGTGGAGTCAAGAAACGGAGAGGCATCAGACCCGATGAAAAATTCGTTGTCGCCTATACCTACTAGCAGGGGGCTTTGCTTTCGCGCGCCAACCAGTATACCAGGGTTATTTCGATCGACCACGGCAATGGCATAAGCACCTTCTACCCGATTGAGGGCCAGGCGAACCGCTTCTTCCAGCGCCAGGTTTCCTTCTTTTTGGATTTCCTCGATCAAATGAACAAGCACTTCCGTATCCGTATCACTGGAGAACGTATGCCCTTCGGCCATCAGCGCACTTTTCAACACGGCGTAATTTTCGATGATACCATTGTGTACCAAAGCCAAACGACCGTTGTTTCCCATGTGAGGGTGAGCGTTTTTATCGTTTGGCTCGCCGTGTGTTGCCCAGCGGGTATGCCCAATGCCCAGGGTACCACTGGTATCTGAAGTCTTGATCATTTTGCGAAGTGCCTTCACCTTTCCAGCCTTCTTGAAAATGGCTAAACCATTATTAATAATGGCAATTCCAGCACTGTCGTAACCACGGTACTCAAGCCTTTCTAGACCTTTAATAATGAGTTCATCCGCCTGTCTATGACCGATGTAACCTACAATTCCACACATAATTTAGTCTTAATGAGCGCCACCGACTAGAGGGGCGATGTTCGGGATTCAGGAAAATGCCCCTGGAGCAATTTATGCGATAGTAACGTAATACAGACGGCCTTAGTTTGTCTTAGTCACGGAGAGCCGTCTCCAACCAGACAAAATAAGGTTCGAACGCTAAGTACTAAACCCCAAAAAACAGGTTACAGTGATGACCTGTAACCTGCTTTTTAGAAACTAATTCTTCGTTTCCTACTAAGATTATCGAAAAAATACTTCTGGTTACCCCGGAAAAAATCTCTTTGACCGGTTCCTAGTTGCCAATTTCGGTAAACGTGACTTTTATCGACGCTGGTAGTTCCGTTGCTCCCGGTCCACGGAGAATGACCCTGCTAGGATCACGATCAGTAGGTACCACCCGTAGATAGATTTTGTTAGGAACGATTCCTTCGATCATCTCCTGCAGGTGTACAGAGAAACGGTTTCGAAAGAATAAGTTGTCATTTTCATCCCGCTGTGCATCTCCTCCCAGGAAGTCCAGGACACCAGCGGATTGGCTTAGGAGTTGACGGTCACGGATCGAAATAAGGTTACCTTCATCGTCATTATAATACAGCGAAAGAAACTCCGGCTCTGTGTACAAATCTCCCGCATATCCCTCGATAATTTCCTGGAAGAATTTTATTTCAGCCTGGTTAATAACCTTATTGTCCAAGGCAGCCAGGTCAGTAAGGGTGATTTCAATCATCACGCTTTCCTGACCACCGATGGCGAGTTGTGTTGAGGTACTGCCATTTGCCAACAGGTCTCCGGTAAGTGAACCAGTAAAGGATTTCCTGTACTGGGGCAACCAAAGGGAAAGTGGCATACGGTATATCCGTGGAGTCATTTCAGCTGAAGTGTCCCGGTAAAAAAAGTGAAAGCCGGTAAATGGCGTAGATCCCGCAGTAAGCAGAGGTCGAATACCCACTAAGCCATCCACATCGTCCGTAGGCTCAATGAACACACCGGCCAGTAACGTAGCCAGCATTGTATCGTTTTGGAACGTTGTTTCGTCCCTGGAATTCACCATAGCCAGGAAGTCGTCGTCAAAGCGAATCCTTATGTGTGCGGCCGTGGCAGTGTCTCCATTGGTGTAAATGGTATCATACAGAATGGCGGGCGTCCTAGTGGCGGAGAATTGACCTTCTGCGTTGATTTCATCGGGGCTGTTAGGCAGCGATACGTCCGCGTAATAGTCTGAGGTGAGATCAACAATGGAGGAAACAGTGGTGGCTTTAAAACCAAAGGTCCGATCTGGCCCGTAAAAAGCATAGGAGGTATCGATGGGGAGAATCAACACAACCGAGTCAACCATCCGTTCAGTAAAGGCGAAAGGAGGAGCAATTCGTAATCCGGTTGTGGTACTTCTAGGGATGGAAGGAACCAGGTAGGCACTATGTGTCCAGGTGCCGAAGACGTCATCCTGTAACCGGCCAAAGGTGAATCCGGACAGCGCTACATTACTGGCAGCATCAAAAGTCAGCAGGCTGTCGTCTCGCACAACCCGGGTGGTGAAGGGTACATCAGTTGTTTGACCAACGTTGGCGCGGTCACCGTCCAGCAAGTCATTACCAACGGTAATCGGCTCGGTACAAGAGGTAAGCACGATAAAAACCAGTGCACTCAGGTAGAATAACGTTTGTTTCATTCGGGAGGGGGGAATAAGAGTCAGATAGTCAGAAAGTCAAACAGGCAGATCATTAGTGAAGACATCAATCTAACCTTTCCAGGAAGCTAGTGTATAACGCTGTACTGCCCGGAAGAATGGGGTATTGAACAAAAGCAAGTCCTCCCCAGGGAACGGAAAGGACTTGCTTTGTAACTAAAGACGGTATTGATTTAAGAAAGGTTGGTCACCAAATTTACTTTGCGACTTCCTCTTCCAGTAAGCTGTGGTAAAACTCTAGGGAAGCAGCTGGTGCTTCCTCACCCTGGACGTCGAGGACGGGCTTACCGCAGTTGGCCAGCAGGGCCTCGTTATGAGCATTGAGCTCAGGAGAACCTTTGATTATCGCGTCAGCATACTTCACGGCACCAGCGTGGAGGTCTGGTTTGCCGTCATTCATGAATTCCTTCAGATCATCTTCCGACAATGCGTTGATGCTTGCCTTAAGCGAAAAGTCGGGATCGATGTGGTCTTCAGCACCTTGCTGGTAAAGGCTGTAAACGATCTTACTGTCCTCAAACAGTGGCTCGGTCTGGTAAGCAGTACGGAGGTAGAACGGAATCAGGCTTGTCATCCAACCGTGGCAGGCGATGATGTCTGGCGGCCAACCGAATTTCTTTACGGTTTCAATCACGCCTTTACAGAAGAACGCCGTACGGTCTGCGTTGTCTTCGAAGGGTTTACCTTCTTTGTCGTGATGAACAAACTTACGCTTGAAAAAATCCTCGTTATCGAGGAAATAAACCTGCATCCGAACGCTTTTTTCAGCAAGAGATGCGACCTTGATGATCAGCGGATAGTCATTATCATCGACAATGATGTTCATCCCGGAAAGGCGAACAACTTCGTGGAGGCGATGGCGACGTTCGTTAATGGTTCCGTACCGTGGCATGAGCACGCGGATTTCCATTTTGTTTTTCTGTAGGTGGGGGGCCAGGGCCCGTACGGTAGTAGATATATCGTTCAATGCGGTGTACGGATCCATCTCTTGGGTGACAATAAGCACCTTTTGTTTACTCATATCGCTATCGGTATCAATTCAGGTTTTCTAAGACTCGGCGGACCACCATTATGATTCGCTGTAATACCCGGCTAATCGCCAGATCGGGGGCAAATTTACGAAATATTATGGACACAGACTATCTTCGCCGCCGTTTTGGGAAGCTGGTAATGTTTTCCAGCGCAATTTTTAAGCACGTTTTATAGGCGGGGCCGCAGGTACAGTGTTAGGGTTTGAGAAGCCAAATTCTCTTCTAAGCATTAGGTGTTCCACCGAACATTCATACGCTTTGCTCCTAATCCTGCTCCTTTATCCCCCTTTCTTTTGCTCTTTTACCCCCTTCCCCTGCACCCGCGTCCGCGCCTGAGAAACAGAAAAATTAATGCGAATACTAAAAAAAGCCACCGACCTCCGGAAGGCGCTTCCCCGGAAGAAAAGCATTGCCTTTGTCCCGACTATGGGAGCTTTGCACGCCGGGCATATGGCCTTGATCAAAGCCGCAGCGGACAGCCATGACCTGGTAGTCGCAAGTATTTTCGTGAACCCAACCCAGTTCAATGAAAGATCAGATCTACAGAAATACCCCCGGACGCCCAAGGAGGATGCTGCCCTGCTGAAAGCCCATGGCTGTGATTTTCTTTATTTGCCTGATGTTGCCGACGTTTACCCGGACGGGATGAAGAAAAATGCCGCTAAGAATATCGATTTCGGGCCTCTAACCGCAACGATGGAAGGCGCCAACCGCCCGGGGCATTTTGATGGAGTCGCCCAGGTCGTGAGTCGCTTGCTTGAGATCGTTGAACCAGACACTTTGGTGCTGGGACAAAAAGATTATCAGCAAGTGGCGGTCATTAGGGCAATGATTCAGCGCCTTGACCTGCTGGTAAGGGTGTTGGTAGTGCCTACTGTCCGGGAATTCGACGGATTGGCCATGAGCAGCCGAAATAAGTTGTTAAATACCGATGAGCGGGCCGCTGCGGCAATGATTAACCGACAACTCGCGGCAGTAGTCGCCGGTCTTGCCGCCGGTTGGCCGACCCAGCCCCTAGAACAGATGGCCCTCTCCGCCCTCGGCGAACACGATTTGCTGGACCCTGAATACGTCCAGATTTTTGATGGAGATACGCTCTTGCCCTATTTGGACGGAGACAATGTCCGTGAACTCGTAGTTGCAACAGCCGTTCGATGCGGCGACGTCCGACTAATTGACAATCGAATTGTCGATTTGCCAAACCCTTAACCTTTCTTTATTGTTCCTTTCGGGTCAACCCTTCGTCTAAAGGTTGTCACGCCAACTATTTACCCCTCCGATTATGCTTATTCAACGTTTTAAAGGTAAAATTCACCGCGCCACCGTCACTGAGGCCAACCTCAATTACGTAGGCTCCATTACCATCGATGGGCTATTGCTCGATGCCTCAGGCATTATTGAGGGCGAGAAGGTCCAGATCGTAAACAACAACAATGGTGAACGTATTGAGACCTACACGATTCGTGGAGAAGAAGGCTCTGGGATCATTTGTCTCAACGGTGCCGCTGCCCGTCGTTGCCAACCCGGTGACCTGGTCATCATTATTGCCTACGGCTATATGACGGAGGAGGAAGCACTAAAATTTGAGCCTAAACTGGCGTTCCCCGATTCGGAAAATCGTATTTAGACGCAAGGCCGTCTGCAAGAAATGAACGAAGCGAATTTCGTTTACAGGCGCGAAGCACGTCTACGAGCAAGGCGCAAAGCGTCCTTACGTCTAGAATAAAAACCAGAGGCTTTTATTCGTAGCGTAGTGACTCGATCGGATCAAGCGCTGCTGCCCGCATAGCCGGGTAGAGTCCACTCAGCAATCCGACAACGGTACAAACCACCAGGGCCAGCATGATCCATAGCCAGGGAATGATAAAGCCCCCGCCGGTCGCCCAGGCAACCAGGTTGCCAAGGCCTACACCTCCGATGATGCCAAGAATACCGCCGATCTGGCAGATTACGATGGCTTCTACGAGAAACTGAAGCAACACGTTTCGCCGGGTGGCTCCGAGTGCTTTCCGAACGCCAATTTCCTTGGTCCGCTCCGTAACGGAAACAAGCATGATGTTCATCAACCCGATGGCCGCGCCCAGCAGCGTCATTAGTCCGATGGAAACTGCGGCCAGCCGTAGCGTTACGGTGTTCTCTTTGATGATACTGACGAGATCGGAGGAGTTGGTGACCTCGAAATCGTTTTCCTCGCCGGCACGAAGGCGGCGTACTTTGCGCATGGTGACGGTTGCTTCGGAAATGGCTGCTTGTACTGCAGTAGGATCTTTGAGCGCAATGAGGATGTCATAGCTGGTTTGGTTACTGCCGTAATAGCGCTTGGCGGATTGGAGCGGGATAAGTACCCGACTATCCTGATTGCCATTCATGGCACTGCCACGGCTTTTAAGGACCCCGATTACCCGCAGGCGCAAGGGGCCTGCGGAAATTTCCTTACCCATGGCATTGCTGGCATTGCCGTTAAAAAGATCATCAACTACGGCCGAGCCGATAACGGCAATATTTCCGCCTTCAGCCGTTTCTCTGGCGGTGAAGTTACGTCCCTGGTCAATTTCATATCCCTTGCTGTTCAGGTAATTAACGCTGGAACCCCAGACGGAAAAATTGGGGTTAGTCTCCTTATCGTTATACTTTACCACCGTAGTTCCTGTCGCAAAGAAGCTAACGCTGACATCGGAAGGGTAATCGTATTGTTCCACAAATTCCATCGCCTGGTCATAGGTGAATGGGGCGGACCGTTTTCGCGGACCGCGGTTGCCCCGCAGGTTGGTGCTCACCCGTTCAATCTCAATGGTGTTGGCGCCGAGACTGGAGATACTGGAGGAAAGGGAATAGATCGCCGCATCGATTGCGGTAAGAATCCCAACCAGTGCCATGATGCCCACAGCAATGATCATGGTTGTTAGCAAAGCGCGTAACAAATTAGCCATAACACTGCGCCAGGCTACCCGAAAATTTTCCATTAAATCCATAGTGCCCAAAAGTAGTTTTTTTGTTTTAGTAGAGGCTTGCTTTTCGACGAACGATAGCTTGTGCTAGACGGCCGTTTCGTGGCTTATGCAGAGGTGCTGCTTTTAGTTTGCCATGGTCTGAGCAAGCTTAAGGGGTATTTATCTCCCTTGGTTGCAACGTTTTTAATGCACACAAACAGTACGCAGGTGAATTGTTCCTGTGAGGATTGACAACCCTTAGGCCTTGTTGTGGGACCGATGACCTTTAGTTACCTTGTGAAATGCGTCATAACTACACACTTCTGCTTCTGGCCCTGACAATGTCAATTTTTACTGCTTGCGACGACCCAATCGTATCGGTTACCGACAAGGTGCTGGATCCGATGACGCAGTTTGCGCTATTTGAGATCCAATCCGCACTGGATACGATGGGGGAAGAAGGCTTTACCAGGAGTTTTCAGTTGGAGTTGCGCTTGGCGGATGAAGAAAAGGAACTGGGAGAAGAAGGCTTTCGGTTAACCAAAGACGGGCCATCGATCCAGGTAGTAGGGCATACGGCCGCAGGCGTAATGTATGGTGGGCTGGAGCTGGCCGAGCAGATTCGCCTCTACGGGCCCGACGGTCTAAGGCCCATTACCCGTAATCCTTACTTGAAGCGCAGAGGCACTAAGTTTAATATTCCGCTTGATGCCCGCACGCCCAGTTATACCGATGCCAGCGACGCTGGCCAGAAAAACATTCCGGTTATGTGGGACATGGGTTTCTGGACAGAATACCTGGATAACCTGGCCCGCCACCGCTACAACTACGTTTCATTGTGGAACCTGCATCCTTTTCCCTCTTTGGTGAAAGTGCCGGGCTATGAAGACGTGGCCCTGGATGATGTACACCGCTCGACGGTCAAATGGCAGGAAAATTATCACCTCCACGGGACGGGGTTATCTGCACCGGAAATTTTGGCCAATCCGGAGATCGTGAAGCGAATGACCATAGACGAAAAGATTGAGTTCTGGCGGAGGGTTATGCGCTACGCCAAGGAAAGAAATATAGATTTCCACCTCATCACCTGGAACATTTTCACCAACGGAACGGCAGGCAAATACGGTATTTCAGACGCCATTGACAACGAGATCACCAAGGATTATTTCCGCAAGAGTATCACGGAATGTTTCCGAACTTATCCGGACCTGGCGGGCATCGGTCTGACGGCGGGAGAAAACATGCACGGACAAACGTTTGAAGCTAAAGAGAATTGGGCCTACGACACCTACGCAGAAGGCATTTTGGAGGCCGCCAGCTTATTTCCCGACCGGAACTTTACCTTTATCCACCGCCAACACCAGACGGGTGCGAAAGACATTGCCGAGAAGTTTAAAGCGGTCATTGATCAACCCAATATTGATTTTCTATTCAGCTTTAAGTATGCTAAGGCTCACGTCTTCAGCACAACAGAGCAGCACTACCATCAAGGCTTTGTAAAAGACATCAAAGGGATGAAAACCATTTGGGGACTGCGCAACGACTCCAATTATCATTTCCGTTGGGGTTCCCCCGGTTTTGTGCGGGAATTCATCAGAAAGCTTCCTCACGATGTTGCGGAGGGCATCTACTACGGCTCTGACCAGTGGGTGTGGGGGAGAGACTTTTTGAGTAAAGAACATCCTGGCAAACTGGAAATTGAAAAGCATTGGTACCACTGGATGCTTTGGGGGCGGATGGCCTATGACCCCGAGCTGCCCGATGAAAGACTGGTGGCACTAATTGGTCACCGTTTCCCGGAAGCAGACGCTGAAAAACTCTTCGCAGCCTGGGAGGCTGCCTCAATGATCTATCCAACAGTAACTGGTTTTCATTGGGGACCCGTAGATTTTAAATGGTATCCCGAAGCTTGTAAGAGCCGGCCCGGACCGGCCAGGAACGAAACGGGGTTTCACGATGTGAACCGTTTCATCAGCTTACCGCCCCACCCGAAGGCAGGTTTTCAATCGATCAGGAGTTTTGTCGCGAATAGTAAACAAGATGCACTACTTCATCCTGGTGGGGTAGTGGAGCGGCTCCACGCGTACGCCCGATCTGCTGAGGGGCTTATTAGTGAGATTGGTCCGGTAACCAACCCGGAATTAACAGCCACCTTGTCTGATATCCGCACGATTTCTTTTTTGGGCCACTACTATGCGGCAAAAATTAGTGGGGCTACGTCACTGGCACTGTTCCGGGCCAGTGGAGATGAGCAAATGCGCGAAGAAGCAATTAGTAGTTTGAGCCTTGCCGAAAATTATTGGAGACAGTACGTGGAGGCCGCAGAGAAACAGTACCATAACCCGCTTTGGACCAACCGCGTCGGCTACGTCGACTGGGAACAGATTACTAATTGGGTGGCGGAAGACGTAGAAATCGCCCGCGATGCCAAATTTGGCGTTGATCCCACGCTGGCTCATTAAGCGCCCGTTAAGAAAGAAGCGTTGAGTTAAATGCTGTTAGTCGCGATTAGTCGGTAATCGCCTACAGCTGCTCGGGTTTCCCCTGCTCATGATATTTGCAGAACACAATGCCCGGCATCTGTTCTACCTTTGCCGCCATGTCGTTAAAAAAGTTAGGCGGAGAAACCATCATATACGGACTGAGCAGCGTGCTGGGCCGGCTGTTGAGCTTTGTCATTGCAACCTATTGGGTCCTTAAGGTAATGGATCGCGCCCAATTCGGGGTGGTAAGCGATCTGATGTTTTACACGGCTTTATTGATCTCTGTGCTGGTTTTCAGGATGGATACCGTAGTCTTTCGCTTTGCCAGTCGGGACGAATACGACGCGAATGCCGTTTTCAGGAAGGCGCAACGCTGGGTGGTCATTTCAGTAGTAGTGGTTACGGGGATCCTGTTATTGTTTTCTACCCCGCTGGCAGATGCGCTGCAGTATCCAGATCGGGTAATTTACGTTCAGCTCGTGCTGGCTACCGTCGCACTTGATGCCCTGTCGATGGTACCACTGGCCAGGTTACGGCTGGAGCAAAGACCCTGGTTTTTTGTGCTGGTGAATCTTGGCAACGTAGTCTTCAATATTCTGATGATCTTCCTCCTGCTTTTCTTTTGGCGGTGGAATTCAGACTGGTTCGCGGAGCGATTTGGCTGGCCCTACCTGAAAAACTATCAAGTTGGTTATTACCTCTTTGGGATTGCGCTGGCCTCGGCTTTTCGGTATGGCTTGCTGTTGCTGGATGGCGCGGTTAAATCTGGAAAGAAACTCTTTGGACCCAAGGTTATTGACGGGCCTGAAGTGAGTAACCTGGCGCCCTCTCTTCGTACTATGCTGATTTACGCCCTTCCGCTGACGGTAGTAGGCATTGCCGGAATCACTAATTTCCTGGTAGCACCCGCCATCATCAAATTTTATCACGGAGGTACGGTGACGGAGAACCTCGCCTTTGCGGGGGATTTTGGCGCGGCGATGAAGCTGGCGGTATTCCTCAATCTCTTCATAACGGCTTACAACTACGCTGCGGAGCCGTTCTTTTTCAGGCAGGCAGGAAAGAATGTGGCTACAGCCGATAAAACCATCTACGCTGATGCCATGCGGGCTTATGCCATCGTGGCGACATTGGCTTCCGCCGGCATCCTTTTGTTTTTACCGTGGTTACAATACTTCCTTGATGCAGAAAACCGGGGGGGGCTTTACGTACTGCCCTTATTACTGGCGGCTAACTTTTGTTTCGGCCTGTTTTCTAACCTGAGTGTAGCCTACAAATTGACGGATGAGACCATTTATGGTGGGGCAATAGCCCTGATCGGGAGTGGCATCGTTATTGGTGGGAGCATGGCTTTTACACCCGTTTATGGCCTTTGGGCACCGGCATGGGCCATGCTTTGTTGCTTTATGGTTATGTCTTTTTTGGCTTGGTTGGTCTCACGTCGGTTCTTTCCGGTCAATTATCCTTGGGGAAGGGTACTCAGCTACGGTTTGTTAACCGTGGGGGCAGTGTATTTGGGCGAGGTCGCAGGTACAGCATGGTGGATAAGAGGAGCAATTTTCGTCAGCCTGCTGGCGGCTATCGCCGCCATAGAATGGAAGTGGCTCCGGAAAACTTTTGGTTGATGCTGAGCGTCTGGTGGTCCAGGTTTCAGGTTTTCTGGTTGTCAAGGCCTCAGGTTTTCTGGTTGTCCAGTTTTCAGGCTGTCCTGGTTTCCAGTTATCATCGCTATTCCCTAACTTCCGACAACTTGAAAATACCCCAAAGAAAACTCCGTTATCAAACTATGCGCTACTTTTTATACCTCCTGCTAATGACCCTGTTTGCTTGCAGTACCCCATTGAGTAAACGCCACTTGTTGGTGATTGGAGACAGCAACGGAGCCAACAAAGGCTGGGTGTACCACTTGCAAGAGCTAAGAGGTGGTGGGCCCCTGGTGAATACTTCAATTGGCGGAAACACCTTTGGCTTTGACGGTATGGGAGAACTCCGCCGCAACTCTCTGGAGAACCTAACGGCTTATCTCCGTAAAGGGTACGCTGAGATGGGACAGATCGACGAAATACTGATCAGCCTCGGTACGAACGATTGTAAGGCAGAATACAGTGACCGGCGGGAAGAAGTGTACGAACACCTGGCCACTATACTGACGCGGACCAAAGCCTTTTTTGACGAGCGCGGCCAGGATGTCCCTCGTATCATTCTGGTTACTCCACCTGCTGCCGGATCGGACGATGTGGTCAGCGATGAATTTCAGGGTGTTGCGGCATGTCTCAAGGACCTTTCTGTAAAAATCAGGGCTGCCGCTGCTGCCGAAGGCTTATGCCTGGTTGATTTTCAGGCGAAGCCAGGAAAGGGTCTGCTTAAGTACAGTTCCGACGGTATCCACTTCAATGCAGAGGGGTACAAACTGTTGGCTGAAGCGGTGGTTAGGGAGTGTTATTAGTCAATAGTCGGTAATTCAATAGTCAGCCAACTATGAACTACCGACTACTTACTATTGACTAATTAATTGCCAACCCGTCCACATTACTGGGCTCTGCCTCAGAAATGATCATCGGAATTTCCTCCTTAATGGAGCGCTGCTGCGCAGCGTCCAGCATATCGAAGCGGGTGCCGAACCGGCGGTTCGCAAGGTCGTCCCACATCAGGAGGTAACCGGTTTTCAGGGCATCGTAGATGTCGAGGTAACGGGCGTAGCTGGTACCACGATCGTGGGTGAGGGAAACAACGGCTTGCTTCGGAGTACGCTTGGGAGAAATGACGTGGTCACGTACAAGACCGGGGATGTCGGCAACGCGAACTTCCTGGTCCTCGACCAGAAGAAAATCGTTTTTATTGATCAATACGGTAAGGACATTATTGTCGGGTACTTCCAGGATGATTTCGTCATCGTTCCATTGGGGGAGCTTTACGAGAATTCCCTGATCTTCCTGAATGGTGGTGGTGACGAGGAAGAAAATGAGGAGCAGAAAGGCGATGTCGGCCATAGAGCCAGCGTTCACGGCGGGGGATTCCCGACGCGTCTTTTTATCAGACATAATAAGGTAGATTTGTTTGTAGGGTAGATGTGTTTATGACCAAATTTGGCGGGTAGGGGAAAGGAGGTTTGGAAATACTGAGCGTCCGTCCGCCCCTGCTTCCTCAACCTTTGCCTGCACCTGCGACCGCGCCTCCGAAAACCTTTCCTCGCTCACCAAACAAATCATATCCCATCATCCGTTACCTTTGTGTTTCCTAAAATGGCCGGCCACGGCAACCACCAATATGACGAGTCTACTCCTTTTTGCATTTATCTCCATCGCCTTTTCCTTTTTATGTTCCATCTGGGAGGCGGTCCTGCTTTCCATTTCTCCTTCCTACGTGCAATTGAAAATGCAGGAAGGCGGGAAGACCGGAGAACTGCTGGACAAGTTTAAAAAGAATGTCAACGCCCCCCTAACGGCGATTCTTTCGCTGAATACCGTAGCGCATACGGTGGGAGCTATCCTCGTCGGTGCCAGTACCGGGGCTGCCTTTGGCCCGGGAGGGTTTACCTTGCCTGTTGTCGAGTGGGTGGTAAGCTATGAGGTCCTTGTCAGCGTGGTAATGACCTTGGCTATTCTAATTCTTTCTGAGATCATCCCGAAGAACCTGGGCGCCACCTATTGGAAGCAATTGGCTCCGTTCACCGTGAAGTCTCTCAATATACTGGTGAAAATATTTACCTGGACGGGCTTCATCTGGGTCTCCGATCAAATAAAAAAATTACTGCTTCGCGGCGATGATCCACACGGTACCGCCCTTAACCGCACTGAGTTTCTGGCCATGGCCGAGGCACAGACGGAGGCCGGAGAACTGAAGGCCGAAGAAGGCCGGATACTACGCAACCTGCTGAATTTTGAGTCTCTAAGCGTCCATGACGTCATGACCCCACGAACAGTTGTCGTCGGTGCCAAAGGGGAGCTGACCATTCAGCAGTTCTACGAAAAATTTGACAACAGCCCCTTCAGCCGGTACCCGGTATTCGGAGAAACCCGGGATCAGGTAGAAGGCTACGTGCTCAAAGACATGGTATATAAATCCATCATCGAGAAGTGTGAGAAGGACTCTATCCGGACCTTACTGCGGGAACTACTGGTGGTGCCGCAAGACACGACACTGCACAAACTGATTGATATGATGCTGGCGCGTCGGGAGCCGATCGCCATGGTTGTCGATGAATTTGGTGGCATGGAAGGCTTGGTAACTATGGAAGATGCCATGGAAACCCTTCTTGGCCTGGAGATTATGGATGAAATGGACACCAGCCAGGACATGCAGGACCTCGCCCGTAACCGCTGGCGCAAGCGCGCCGAAGCCATGGGCCTTGACCTCAGTCAAATGGAAGGGGATAAAATAGAAGATGCGGTAACTACCGCAGTAGAGGAAAGAATTATTGAAGCAGCGAAAAAAGATGGTTCCGGATCGTAACTTAATGATTACTAAGACCAGGCATTGAATTGATAGTATTGGTACCTTTGTGGCCGCAGGTATTTCAGTGCTCTGGCCCTGCAACGTTTGCAACCATTGCAAGTGTCCTAATCTTATTTAAGGCCCCATGCCAAAAGTATCTCACCGCTCCGAAACGGTACCATTATCGCCCTTTCGCAAACTGATTCCCCTCGCTGATAAGGCAAAGGCAGCCGGTCGGCACGTCTACCACCTCAATATCGGCCAACCCGATATCAAGACCCACCCCAGTGCGGTAGAGCGGTTCCGGAAAATTAAATGGGATGTGCTCGAGTACAGTCCCAGTAACGGTATTGCCAGCTACCGGGAAGCGCTTACTGATTATTACGCCCGATTCGACGTATCTCTGGAGGCGGACAACATCATGGTTACAACCGGCGGATCAGAGGCCATCCTGTTTTTTATGCTTTCCTGCCTCGATCCGGGAGATGAGATTATTGTTCCAGAACCTTTCTACGCCAATTACAACGGCTATGCGCACATTGCCGACGTTCGGGTAGTAGCCATCACCAGTTACATCGAAGACGGGTTCAGCCTTCCGTCTCCGGAGGCTTTTGCCAACAAGATTACCAACCGCACCAGGGCCATCATCATCACCAGCCCCAATAATCCGACCGGTGCCTGCTACTCTGATGAGGAAATGGCCAGCCTGGCAGCGATAGTGAAAAAGCACGACCTTTTCCTTTGCGCCGATGAGGTGTACCGGGAGTTTGCTTACGAGCAACCACTGCGTTCCGTACTGCAAATCCCCGGCCTGGAGCAACACGCTATCGTAATTGATTCGGTTTCTAAGCGGTACAGTGCCACGGGGGCCAGGGTCGGGGCGCTGGTTTGCCGGAATCCCGAAATATTGGCTGGTGTTGACCGTTTTGCAAAGTTAAGGCTCAGCCCTCCGGGCCTTGGACAAATGCTTTCCGAGTGTATGCTGCAAGACGATGACGCCTACCTTGAGGGTGTTAAAGAAGATTACCGCAATCGGAGAGATACCGTATATCGCCGCCTGCAGGCCATGCCCGGGGTGTTCAGCTACTCACCTGGTGGGGCCTTTTACTGTTTTGCCCGCTTTCCGATCACCGACAGTGAAGACTTCTGCCGCTGGTTACTGGAGGATTTCGAATACGAAGGAGCTACGGTGATGCTTTCACCCGGTCCCGGATTTTACGCTACCCCAGGCCTGGGAAAACAGGAATGCCGGATCGCTTATGTGCTCAACGTTGACGACCTGGAAAAGGCGATGAATTGCCTGGAGCGGGCATTAGAAGTCTACCCCGGGCGTTCGGATGATGTTGCTGCTTACCGGAATCATAAGACGCTTGCCTGAGCAGGAAGCGTGCACTATTAACGTGAATCAAGCGCTAAAGTGAGTCTTTTTACTTTACAACTAGCTTTGGATTCAGCTAATAATTGAGGGAGAGAATAATTGAAGGAGAGAATACGCTACCGCACTAACCACTCACTTCGCTACGCTTTGTTCGCCATGGTGAGCAAGCGTAGCGCAGTGAACGGTACTTGCAGTAGCCATTAACTTCGCTGCTGCCTGCGGCGGTCATTTATTCTCCCCTTCAATTATTCATCAACTATTGAGGGGGTGCTACGCAGCTTATTCTTATCACAGAAAGAGGCACGGAGGGAGCACAGAGCTGTCAAGTTCTACCGATCTTTTACTAGTTCCCAAACTGGTTCCTCCAGCACTTCTTCCACCCATCGACGGTATTGTTTCCCACTTGGGTGCAGGTCGTCCGTGGTCACCAGCGACGGATCTTCAAGACCCTGCTGAGAGATCGGCGTTATGTTGTAGAAGGGGACTTCATATCGGTCAGCAATTCTTTTACAGATGCCGTTGAACCGGACCAATGCGGTGGAGATCGCCTCCTGGCCACCGCCAGAGGGGGTGTAGGCGTAATCGGGGATGGAAACAACAAAGACTTTGTTTGTCCGGCCACCGGCATAGTCAATGGCTGTTTTAAGCAGCTCCTCGAACTCGGGTTCGAACTCGTCGATAGACAGCCCATCATATTGGTTATTGACACCGATAAGAAGGGAAACAAGGTCGTATTCCGGCAGCAGTTCATCGCGTCCGGCTTCAATGCCGTTGATTAGATTCTGGGTTGTCCAGCCTTTGACGGCTACGATGTCGACATCTACCTCCGGGGCGCTGGGCACGGTGCCGTTCCTGGCTTCGAGCGCCGCAGCAAGCAGGACGGGCCAACGCTCTTCATCGGCAACTTCGGTGCCGATGGTGTAGCTGTCGCCAAGGGCAAGATAGCGCAGGCTGTCGAAGGTGTTTTCTATCTGTTCTTCGGGCATATTCTGGTTTGTATCGTCATCATTCTGGCAAGCGAAGGTACACAGTAGGACCATAAAAGCGGTGAGGAGGTAGAGGAGTATTCTCATTGTATGTTGCGCTTGAATAAGTGCTTGTACGGGTAGCTTTGGAAAGGAACGTTTCACCAGAAATGCTTAGCTTTGTTTTAAAGCTATCTAATGAAAGAAATTACCCCACCACATTCCCTATCTGCTCACCACCGCCGCCCTTACGCCGTATTCCTCGCAGGTTCCATTGAAATGGGCGTGGCTGAAGACTGGCAAGCGAAGGTCACGGACTACTTTGTGGCGTTAGCTGACTTTACTGTCCTAAACCCCAGGCGGGCCGATTGGGACAGCAACTGGGAACAGACCTTCACGAGCCCTAACTTCTACCAACAGGTAAACTGGGAGTTGAATGGGTTAGATCGTGCCACACACATTATTCTGAACTTACTCCCCGGCACTAAGTCACCGATTTCCCTGCTGGAGTTGGGCCTTTATGCTGCCAGTGGTAAACTGATTATTTGCTGTCCAACCGGATTTTGGCGAAAAGGCAACGTTGATATCGTAGCCGAACGCTACGGTATTCCAGTTTATGAGAAGATGGAGGAATTGTTGGCGGACAACTTCGGAAAGGCATAAAAAAGCCCGCACTGCACGGCCCGAATTCAACTTGCCAATAAGTTTGGCGGAACGAGGAAGCAAATCGGCTTCCCCCAAAGATTGTTGATCAAGGGCCCGCAAGGCGGGCGCGAATAGGGTAGGTGACTATTTCCGGACCATGGTGCCGATGTTTAATAGTCTCATGCCTCAATAATATTCTCTTCCCGGTCCCTTTACCACTTTCGTCGATGAATCGGGATGAAATTACGACAAACGTAATTCCTTTGCTTGCTGAGTAAGAAAAGTCCGTCCTGTCGGGGAATGAGCCGGTTTGTGGTGATCTGGTTACCTTGGCTTTTCCCCGTAGTGCTACCAATGAAATAAATCATTCGTCGATTCCGGTTAACCGGATTGCTGCGGCAGCGTTTTTACCAATATGCAGCAAAGAGACATCATTAAGGACGAAATTGAACGCCTCGGCCGGGTATTAGGAAAGCTGATCACACTGGTCACCGGCTCCCCAGGGGGCGATATGAACTTGGAGGCCCGCCTGAAAGAAGTACAAGACCGACTACGAAACGACTTAGGGCTGGAGCCTGATGATTTGCTGCAGCTCAGTCGGGAAGACCTCATAAGTAAGCTGGATGACCTGCAACTTCAACCTAACCACCTCTATCAACTCGGAGACTTTCTTGTTACCTGGGCTTATGAAGAAAAACGTGTTGCAACGAAAATAGTATTGTATCAACGGGCACTGCTCTTGTATGACCTCGCAGGTGAACGTTCAGGCGTTTATTCGATGCAGCGGGCAGAACACGAGCAACTAATTAAAAAAGAATTGGCAAGAATATCTTAGCTCCACAAGTCGTAAATCCCCAAACCAACGGCTTGCGGGCTTAGGTTGCCAGCCCCATGTTTATGCCTCAACCACAAGGCATGAACGACGCCACCCTCCACGACATCCCGAGTATCCTGCCCGGCATTCAGGCTAAATCCGCAGAGATTGGCTTCACCATGCCCTCTGACCTTTACATCGGCACGATGCTGAAAACGCTAATGAGCAGTAAGCCTGGCGGTCGGTTTCTGGAATCGGGGACGGGCATCGGCTTGTCGCTGGCCTGGATGGTTGAAGGACTAGTCGGTGAGGCAAGCCTAGTTACCATCGATAACGATCCGGTATTGACCGGTATCGCAAACGAGTTCTTCAGCCATGACAATCGCCTGAGCATCCTCTGCGCGGATGGTGCTGACTGGATTACCTCCTACGTTGGCCCTTCTTTCGACTTAGTTTTCGCCGATGCCTGGCCCGGTAAATACAGCCAAACCAAGGAGATTCTCGCGCTGATCAAGCCCGGTGGCTTCTACGTAATTGATGATATGACTACGCAGCCCAACTGGCCCGACGGTCACGAAGACAACGTCACCTGGCTGGTCGATTATCTCGAAGCCCGCGAAGACTTCGTACTAACTAAAATGGGGTGGGGGACTGGCGTGATTGTGGCAGTACGTGTCTGCTAAAAACTTGTTCCCCCGGCACTTGTGCCGGTTGCAAATAGGAGACCGGCACAAATGACGGAGGAACAAAGAAAGCCTGCCAGAGCTAATGTTACACGTTAAACCGGAAATGCATGACGTCGCCGTCCTGCACTACGTACTCCTTTCCTTCCACACCGAGTTTACCTGCATCGCGTGCACCGGCTTCAGAGCCGTACTCCACGTAATCGGGGTAATGGATAACTTCTGCCCGAATGAAGCCTTTTTCAAAGTCGGTGTGGATCACGCCGGCAGCGCCGGGGGCTTTGGTGCCTTCGGTAATCGTCCAGGCGCGAACTTCCTTAACACCGGCAGTGAAGTAGGTCAGTAGTTTTAGCAGCTTGTAGCTAGCCTGGATGACGCGGTTGACGCCTGGTTCATCAAGGCCCATGGCTTCGAGGTACTCAAGGCGTTCTTCCTTGGTGTCCAGTTCGGCAATTTCGGCTTCGATCTGAGCAGAAACCAGGATTACTTCAGCACCTTCATCAGCAACTGCGGCTCTGAATGCTTCGGTGTGCTTGTTACCGTCGGGAAAGCTGTCTTCGTCGATGTTACAGACGTACAGAATTGGCTTGGCGGTAAGCAGGTACAGGTCTTTGACGATGGCTTCTCCTTCCTCCGTAGTTTCGAAACTACGAGCGGGTTTCTCGCTTTCCAGGTGGGCCAGCAGTGCATCGCCGACTTCCACCATAATCTTGCTTTCCTTGTCGCCGGACTTAGCCGTGCGGCGGAATTTTTCCACCTTTTTTTCCACCGTCTCAATGTCTTTGAGAATAAGCTCAGTATCGATGATCATCTTATCGCGGGCAGGGTCAACGGAACCGTCTACGTGGACGACGTTGTCGTCGTCGAAGCAACGAACTACGTGGATGATGGCGTCGGTTTCCCGGATGTTGCCAAGGAACTGGTTGCCCAGTCCTTCTCCTTTGCTGGCGCCTTTGATGAGGCCGGCAATGTCGACGATGTCGACGGTAGTTGGCTGTACCTTCTGAGGATCAACCAGTTCGGCGAGTTTGTCGAGCCGGGCATCGGGAACGGTGATGACTCCGATGTTTGGTTCTTTAGTGGCAAAAGGGTAGTTAGCCGCCAGTGCCTTGGCCGAAGTCAGGGCGTTGAACAGGGTGGATTTTCCTACGTTGGGGAGGCCTACGATGCCGCACTTAAGAGCCATAGTGATTGATTGATGGAATAATAGAATGATTGAATAATGGACCGCCATCATTCATCAAATCGGGCGCAAAAGTACGCTTTATTATTGAATAAGAGAATGATGAAATGCTTGAATAGCTACCGCAAGCACCCTTCGCAAAGCTGCGCTTGCTCACCTTAGCGAACAAGCGCAGCGCATGGAGTGGCAACGTGGGCAGCCATTCTCTCCTTCATTTATTCTCTCATTCTCTAACTCACTTTTAGGCGAGGTCGCGGGTACAAAGTAAGGGGGACAAAGGAGCGATGATTGAACAGTTGCCGAAAGCAACGTTAACAGCGCTGCGCTCACTCCCCTTGGCGAACAAGCATAGCGCAGTGAGTGGTACCAGCGGCAGCCATTCAATCATTCACTTATTCTCTCATTCACTTATTACTAAAACCCAGGTCCCTTAGGGCTCATCAATTCTGTCCAGAAGAGGTTAAGCAGTTCTGGCTCGAGGAAAAAACAAAGTACCGAATAGGCCACGAGGCCAAAAATGGCGCCCCATAAGTGAGCGTTATGGCCAATGTTTGTTCCCCCTTTTTTGTCTGCATAGTGGCTGTAAGCGATGTAACCAAAACCAAGTAAAATGGCAGGAAGTGGTGGGAAGATGAACCAATTCCAGGGTGCGAACATGATGTAGGGCCACATCACTGCCGCTACTGCACCCGATGCGCCGAGTGCTGAATAGGCGTAATTACCCTGGTGTCGCATGTAAACCACGTAGCTCGAAGCGGCAATAGCAGCCAGGTAAAATAGCAGGTACGCCAGTTTGCCGAATGTTTGTCCGAAAAGAATGCCAAAGGCATACTCTGCCGCACCTCCAAATATGTACAGGGCATACATATTGAAGAGCAGGTGCATGAAATCACCATGAATAAACCCGTGTGTAATGAACCGGTACATTTCTCCCCGTTCTTTTACCGCTGCCGGCACAAACAACATATTGGCCCGCAATTGCGGATTGTTGAAAGCCATGTAGGAGATGATGCAAGTGATGGCAATGATGATAAAGGTCATGTTCGGTTGGTCTATTAGTCTGTTAGCCTATTGGTCTGTTGGCCGGATGATGGTTCTAATACGATTAGCAGTTGCTAAAGGTTGGCACCGGATGAATTCCAGCGCATGAATTACCTTGCGTCGCATCGGCTCAGCGCCAAGTTAAAACAAACTCCCATGACCACTACTCCCGGAATGATCCACACCGTTTATTTTTGGCTGCAACCCGATCTTGGTGACTCGGGCCGTGCGGACTTTGTCCGCGGGGCCAGGCAGTTGGCGGAAGCGCCCACTGTGTTGCAATGCTTCGTTGGCACGCCGGCAGACACGCCTGAACGTGAAGTCACGGACCACTCTTTCGACTATTCTCTGCACTTGCTATTTACGGACGTGGAGACGCACAATGCTTATCAGATTGACCCCGTGCACCTGAAATTTGTGGAGGAACAGGCGCATAAGTTTGCTGCGGTTAAAGTGTTGGATACTTTGTTGTAGGGTTTTGGGTTATTTCGCCTTTCGACACATCGGATGAACTTTTTTGAGGGTTTCGGCTTCGCCTCCGCCCTCAAAAAAAAGGCATCCGATGAGCGAAAGACTAACGTAACTTCAGTGAAAGAGTAATCTTCTCATCGGATGTATCTTTTGGCCTTACGAAGTCGGACAAATGTTCATCCGATGTGTAAAATTGCTGAACATAATCCCCCGAAATCCCCCCACAACCCCAATTCTTGCGTATTTTCGCCCCAAGCGAATTCCTGACTTACTGTATGGCCAAAAGAAAATTAAAAAACCCGAACCAGCTCGGTCTCAAATTGGGACTGAACGACGAGCGCATTCCGAAACTCTTCGGCTTGCTCCTTCTTTTTGTGGCCGTATACCTCTTCATCGCTTTTACTTCCCACCTTTTCGCCTGGAAGATTGACCAGGACCGGGTCTTGCACTTTAAATGGAAGCTGTTGAGTAATCAGGGGCCCTCCGTTGATAACTGGCTGGGCCGTTTGGGAGCTTTCCTCTCTAACTTTTATTTCTACTATCTTTTTGGACTGTCGAGTTTCGGCGTGGTCTATTTCCTTTGGAAGCTGGGCATGAACCGGCTGCGCCGGCAGTCGATCAAGCCGATGGGTAACCTGTTTGTTAAGGTGATGCTGGCGGTGATCGGATCATCTGTCTTGCTGGACTTTGTATTTGGCGGCTTTACCGAATTCCCGATTGGGGGTGGGGTAGGCAAGTACCTGGTCAGTCACCTATCCGGCGTGTTGGGGGGCTTTGGCGTACTCATGTTACTGGTGGCTTTGTTTGGCTTGTACCTGATCTTCGAAGCACGCATTGACTTCAACGGTACGCCGCGTCAAATTGGTAACGACATTGTGGATCACTTCTCGGAGCGGGTCCGCTTCCGTGGTAAGCCAAAGCCGCCGCGCTTTGAGGCGAAGACCGCCACTACGGACACTGCTTCTGACGATCAACCTCTTGCACCTGCGTCCGCGGCCAGGAAATCTCCGCTGTCATTGGCTCCGGGAGATGGTTCTGATTTTGAAGTAGATGGCCCGCGTACGTTGTCTGAGAAGGGAATCGAGCAAGTACCTGGAGAACAAACCCAATTACCGCTTGAGTCTGTTGGTGACCTGACGCTGATCAGTCAGGATCCCCTCGCCGTTGGCAAGGATAACCTGACCATTGTGGATGGGGATACGGGTATCGATACCAGCCTGGCGGTAACGGAAGAAAACAAAAACCATACGGAGCCTTACGATCCAACGTTGGACTTGCCCAACTATGCGCCGCCACACGTCGGGTTGCTGCTTGACCGCGAAAGTGGGAAAGCGGAGGTAGACCGTTCGGAACTGGAAGCCAATAAGGACCAGATCATCGAGACTTTACTAAACTATAAGATCGAGATCACCAAGATCCGGGCCACGATCGGGCCCACGGTAACACTCTACGAAATAGTGCCGGCACCGGGTGTGCGTATTTCCAAGATCAAGAACCTGGAAGACGACATTGCCCTTTCTCTTGCGGCCCTCGGTATTCGTATTATCGCGCCGATTCCCGGCCGGGGAACCATTGGTATTGAGGTGCCAAACAAGAATCCTCAGATGGTGTCCATGCGGGAAACCATTGAGAGTGACAAGTTCCGTAACGCTAAAATGGACCTTCCACTTGCGCTCGGTAAGACGATTAAAAACGAAGTACTGGTAGCCGACCTGGCCAAGATGCCTCACCTTCTGGTGGCGGGGGCTACCGGCCAGGGTAAATCGGTTGGTATCAACTCTATCATCATGTCGCTTCTGTACAAGAAGCACCCTTCGCAGGTGAAGCTGGTGATGATCGACCCGAAAAAGGTAGAACTCTTCCCCTACGCTAAGCTGGAAAGTCACTTCCTGGCCTTCCTGCCCGGGCAGACGGAGCCGATTACGACCGAGACAACCAAAGTGATCCATATCCTCAACAGCCTTTGTATTGAGATGGACCAGCGGTATGACCTGCTGAAGAAAGCTTCTGCGCGAAACATCAAAGAGTACAACGAGAAGTTTGTTGCCCGCCGGCTGAACCCGGAGAAAGGCCACAAATTCCTTCCGTTCATCGTTCTGATCATTGACGAATTTGCTGACCTGATCATGACGGCCGGCAAGGAGGTCGAAATGCCGATTGCCCGGCTGGCACAGCTGTCGCGTGCCGTAGGTATTCACCTCGTGATTGCTACCCAGCGACCATCGGTCAACATCATCACCGGTGTGATCAAGGCCAACTTCCCGGCACGTATTGCTTATAAGGTCACGGCCAAGGTGGATTCCCGTACGATCCTCGATTCCGGCGGCGCCGATCAGCTGATTGGTCGGGGCGACATGCTCCTGAGCAATGGCGGCGACGTAGTGCGCCTGCAGGGTGCTTTTGTGGACACCCCGGAAGTAGAGGAAGTCATCAACTTTATTGGCAACCAGCGTGGGTACGTCGAACCCTATCTGCTGCCCGAATACAATACTGACGAAGAGATGGCCGGTTCTGGTTCGCTCTCCTATGCCGACCTCGATGATATGTTTGAGGATGCTGCCCGTCTGATCATTAGTCAGCAGCATGGGTCTACCTCGATGATCCAACGCCGCCTGAAGCTCGGTTATAACCGCGCAGGCCGCATTGTGGACCAGATGGAACAGTTGGGCCTTGTTGGCCCGGCCCAGGGGTCTAAGCCACGGGAGGTACTCGTTTACGACGAGCAGGAACTGACGCGGTTTATTGATGATTTACGGAACAAGGGCTAATGCAACAGTGCATAAGGCTGGTATGGGGTCAACGTGGCATTTTCAGCTCCTTTTTCAAGGCTTTTTTCTACGTTTACGGCTAATAATTTACTTTAGCGTACTACCTTATTCAGACTTTATTAGTGTTTGGACTTCTAGTGATATTTACGGTATAAAAGGCAATAAATCTGATTTTTTTTTAAAAAAAATGTTTTATTGCCCGTTTTAAAAAATACGCAAAGTATATTTACTTAGATTTTCGAGGTTCCCTGCCTCTAGTTAGATAGTGAACAACCTAAACGCAAACAGTTATGAACACACTTTACTTATTCACACAGTCAGGCTTTTTTCGAGCTCCAACTTGGCCTCATTCCTAGGTGCATTCCTAGGGTGCCTCCTATTTGTTGCCCTTAGCTTATAAGGGTAAATGTTTGGATGAAGTATTCTTAAATCCAGTGGTATGGATTGCTTTTCAATTTTACATCCCTAATATTCAGTCCTGTAGACTGAATTTCTGTTCTGAGCTTTTAATGGTACTATCGATATTACTTCCATTCATTAGAATGGATGGAATGATCGTGTAGTTGTCAGCTCTGAAGAACATATTGAATGTAATAGAAACATTCCTAATCATTACGACGACGAGGGTAATTCCACCAGCGGCTTCAACCCTTAGGTTACCGGATCAGCAGTAGCTTTTTCAGCTGCAACCTGGTGACCTGTATCCCTTCGGAGATGGTTGTGCCAAGTGGTAACCAGCAGTTAGACATTAATTCCGGAGGCGTCGCCCGTCTGCCCAATAGCAAGAATTCTTTTCATTTTCTACCTGTTTTTCATTCGGGTAAAATGGAAGGTTGCTTAATAATTGGTTTTCAGCGCTCGTAGTTAGTGCTGGAGATTAGCCTCCTATTCGTTTTTTTTTAGACTTTGAACAACACAATAATAATGAACTCATTTTTGCCCTGGAACCAGGCCGCTCGCACGGTCCTGTTGTCCCGTAATATTTCCCGGTTAATAACCCTGGTACTTTTTTGCCTGTCCTTATGTTTCGGGCTTAATGACTTGCACGGGCAGGTTTTCAGTACCAGTGACCTCGACTTCAACGGTAACAACGGAGTGAGCAGTGCTACTTCGCTGATGTTCGGCCCGGACGATCGCCTGTACGTATTGAGCCGCCTTGGTGAGGTAGACATCTACACAATCCAGCGAAATGGGGTGGACGATTACGTAGTGATCGGGTCTGAAAACATCTCCTCGGTCAGTACCATTCCCAATCACAATGACGATGGTAGTGCGGCAGGTGCCAGCCGTCAGGCTACTGGTCTGACCGTAGCCGGTACTGACACCAATCCGGTGATTTACGTAACCTCCAGTGATTCGCGGATCGGGGGTCCCAGCGGAGATCAGGGCCTGGACACTAATTCCGGGATGATCACCCGCCTGAGTTGGAACGGTAGTTCCTGGGATGCGGTGGATATCGTACGGGGATTGTCACGCTCGGAAGAGAACCACGCTACTAACGGCCTGGAGTTTGCCACCGTGAATGGGGAAGACTACCTTATTGTTTGTTCTGGTGGGCACGCTAATTCCGGTGGCCCTTCCGATAACTTTGCCTGGACGACGGAATACGCCCTCTCTGCGGCCGTGCTTTCTATCAACCTCACACAAATAGAGGCTTTGCCGATCCTGACTGACAATTCCTCCGGCCGGAAATATATCTATGATATTCCAACTTTAGATGATCCCACCAGAGCCAACGTCAATGGTATTATTGATCCGGACGTTGCTGGCTATGATGGCATTGACCTTAACGATCCCTTTGGTGGCAACGACGGCCTCAACCAGGCCATGATCGTCCCGGGCGGACCGGTGCAGATCTTTTCTTCGGGCTACCGGAATACCTATGACCTGGTACTGACCCAAAATGGTCGGGTATACGTCACCGATAACGGTGCCAACGGCGGCTGGGGCGGTTTGCCGGAAAATGAAGGGACCGATGGTACCGTCACTAACAACTACAACATTGATGGCAATGGGAATGAGATCGGTAGTACCGGTCAGCATCCGACCGCTGACGGCGAATCGGTTAATAATGCCGACCATCTGCACCTCGCCACGATTAACCGGGTTAACAGCACGACCAACGGTGGTTTTGGCAATGCGGTATCTATCGATAACTATAATTTTGGAGACTTTTACGGTGGTCACCCTACTCCGATTCGGGCCAACCCGGCGGGAGCGGGTTTATTTACCAATCCCGAAGTCAACAATTATAATCCGGCTACTGCCGTATTCCGGACACTGATTTACGACCCCAGTAATCCTGGTCCAGGCTTTACGGATGACCCGAATATTGCTTTACCTGCCAACTGGCCGCCGGTGCCGGTAAGTATGGCCAACCCGATCGAGGGAGACTGGCGAGGCCCCGGCATCAACAATCCGGACGGGCAAAACGATTTGCTCGTCACTACCTGGGGTACCAACACCAACGGTATCGACGAATACACTGCCTCTAACTTCGGCGGTGCCATGCAGGGTGACCTCATCGCGGGAAAGAACGGCGGTGTCTTACGTCGCGTACAATTAAACGCCGACGGCAGCCTGGATCAGCTGACCAGTACCTGGCAGTCCAACCTGGGGGGTAATTGCCTTGGCATTACCTGTAATGGTGATTCGGACCCCTTCCCGGGAACGATCTGGGTGGCTCCGTTCAACAGCTCAATTAAAGTGTTGGAGCCAAATGACCTGGTCATTATTGATTGCATCCTTCCCGGTGATGTCGGCTATTCGGACACTGCAGATAATGATTCCGACGGCTATACCAACGAAGACGAAATCCAAAGTAAACAACTAACCGAGTCAGGATTACCCGAGACCGACGAAGAGGTGATTTGTAATCCGGGTAACCAACCCAACGATTTTGACAAGGCGCTAGGAGGAACACTAGTTTCTGACCTCAATGATCCGGACGATGACGGAGACGGTATCCCGGATACCAATGATCCCTTTCAATTCGGGGTCCTCGGCAGCAGCGATGATGCGTTTGACCTGCCTGTCTTCAATGAACTATTCTCTGATAATCCGGAGCTTCTTGGCTATTTGGGACTGGGCTTCACGGGGATGATGAATAACGGTGACGCAGGGCCGAACTGGACCAACTGGCTGGACCGTCGCTTCGACCCCACCGACGCCAATACCAACGATATTCTTGGCGGTGCCGTTGGTGCCATGACCATGCAGATGACGTCTGGCACGGCGTTAGGCACGGCCAATAACCAGGATAAAGCTTTTCAGTATGGCGTCAAGGTAGACCAGAGTATTGGCTCCTTTACCGTATCCGGTCGGATGCTGAATTTTACATCAGACTTACAACTGTACGATAGTCAGTCCCCAACCGGCGGAGAAATAGGCTTTTTCATTGGCGACGGCACACAAAGTAACTACCTCAAATTCGTGCTTACGCAAAACGGGCTTGTAGCCCGACAGGAGATCAATGACGTTCCCCAGGTACCGGTAACGCTCAACCTGGCCGCCGGCGCTCGCCCTAACAGCAACATCGAACTTCTCTTTAGCGTGAATGCCGTCACGGGAGTTGTTACCCTACAGTACAGAAAAGATGGTGGTATTCTGGAGACCCTGGGCACCATTGCCGCTCAGGGCGCCGTATTAACGGCCATTCAGACGAGTGCGCCATTGGCGGTAGGTCTGATTGGTTCCTCTAACACCTCTGGCGATGAAATAGAGGGTACCTGGGACTACCTGAATGTGGAAAGTACCCTGCCTTTCGTAGAAGCACAGCTTCCGGATGTGGAAGCGCTGATTAATGATCCGGATCAAGACATCAACCTGGATGATTACTTTGGTGATGACGCAGGTGACGGAAACCTGACTTACACCGTCGAAAGTAACACCAACGGCGCTATCGGTGCAGTCATCAGCGGCAATACCCTGACCCTGTCCTTCCCCGCAACGGAAGAAACGGGCACTATCGCCGTACGAGCTACTGACAACAGCAGCCAGTTTGTTGAGCAGACCTTTACCGTCAACGTGAATGATGAACCGGTGCCCGTCCTACGCATCAGGGCCAACGGAGCTACTATTGCTGCAACCGATGCGCCAAATCCCGATTGGATTGGACTGACCGGCGCCGGTGCTAAATCCGGTTCTTTTAATGGCCTCACTTATAATCTGAATGTCAGCTCGGTTTCCGCGCAGAGTTCCACGGGGCGGGATGCTTCCTTGCCCGCTTACGTGCCGCAAGATATTTTCGTGGGTGAACGATACGATATAGATGAGGCCCCCGAAATGGAATGGACCTTTGGGCTGCCTAACGGTAATTATCTGGTTCGGGTATACATGGCTAACGGCTTTAACGGTACCAACCAAGTCGGGGACCGAGTATTTGACATTTTCCTTGAAGGGCAACTGGTGGAAGACAACCTGGATTTGGTGGATACTTACGGTCACAAGACCGGAGGTATGAAAGAATATGCGGTAACCCTTGTTGATGGAACCCTCAATCTCTCGTTTGGACACGTTGTTGAAAATCCAGTGTTTAACGGTATTGAAATTCTGGCCGCTGGCGGGCAGGTCATACCACCGATTGTCGTGTCTATTCCTGATCAAACCAACGTGGCAGGAGACCAGGCTATTACTCTGGCTGTGATACCTTCTGGTGGAGATCCTAATGCAAACTTTGGGTTTACTGCTCAGAACCTGCCTCCGGGTTTACAAATCGAGCCAACGACGGGACTGATCTTTGGGGATATTACTGCTGGTGCTGCTGTTGGTAGTCCGTACAGCTCTGTCGTTACGGTTTCTAAAACAGGAAGTACCGATGCCGTCGCCAACTTCACCTGGACGGTCACTGCACCGGTTGGTAATGTCACGTGGAACGACCAGACCGATGTTGAAAATTACACTGCCCGTCACGAATGTTCGTTCGTGCAGGCTGGCGATAATTTCTACTTGTTTGGCGGTCGGGAAAACCCGACTACGCTGGATGTTTACGATTATCAAAATAAAGCCTGGAGTCAAATATCCAACTCTGCTCCTGCGTCATTTAATCATTTCCAGGCCGTCGAGTACCAGGGATTGATCTGGGTCATTGGTGCTTTCAAAGATAATGGGTTCCCAAATGAAACTCCAGCCGATTTCATTTGGTCCTATAATCCAGCCACCGATGAATGGGTACAGGGACCGGAGATTCCGGCTTCCCGTAAACGAGGATCAGCTGGCCTGGTAGTTTACAATGATAAATTTTACGTCATCGCTGGTAATACCATTGGACATAACGGTGGTTATATTCCCTGGTTCGATGAGTTCGATCCTGCCACTGGCATTTGGACGCCATTGGCAGATGCACCACGCGCCCGTGATCATTTTCACGCCGCGGTGGTTGGAGATAAATTATACGTTGCCGGTGGCCGGGAGTCTGGCCCTGTTAACGGAGGCAGTGTATTTGAGCCCTTGATTCCAGAGGTAGATGTGTTCGATTTTAATACTGGTAGCTGGTTGTCGCCAAGCTCGGCAGCTGATTTACCAACACCACGCGCCGCCGCCTCGGTAGCGGTATTTCAGGATGAATTATACGTGATCGGAGGTGAGATTGGAATGGATCTGCAGGGTAACATCATCGATGATGCCGTTACCGCTACCGAATCCTACAACCCCAATACTGATACCTGGACGACTCAAGCGCCTTTACTTACCGAACGCCACGGCACGCAGGCCATTGTTTCTGGTAACGGTATTCACGTAGCAGCGGGCTCCAACACCAAAGGTGGTGGTGGGAAGATGAAAAATATGGAGTTTTATGGTACGGATAACCCCTCCGGTACGCCGCTGACGGCAAGCCAACTCCAGACACCTGCCAGCGTAGAGATCAACGCGAACAGTACTTCCATTATTACAGCAGCCTCTGCAGGAGGCAATACCGGAATTATCATTACTAACGCAGTGATTACCGGCCAGGATGCAGCCATGTTCTCCCTGGATACGCCCATTGATTTTGCTTTGGTCTCCCCAGGTGCCAGTTTGGACCTCACGGTAGGATTTAATGGTACTGAAGGCGGTAAAACAGCTACTTTGGTAATAGACTATGGCGAGGCCAGTACTGCGAGTATTACCTTGAACAGTGCTGTTCTAGTTCCCGGGACTGTCCTGTATCGGGTAAATGCAGGTGGACCACTTACTGCCACCAATGACGTCGATCCCACGGACTGGTCAGTAGATCAGGCTACCACCGGTAGCGGGACTGCTAATGGAACGGCTGCTAACGGTACGCCTTCTCAGTACATTGATTTGACCGCTCCGGCGGCAGATCTCACCTACGGCCCGCCCGCTAATACCACGCTGACCAATACCACCGGCTACCCGGATGCCTTGTTCCTGACGGAGCGTTACAGCACCGTAGCTAACCCAAACAATATGAACTGGGCCTTCCCGGTGGACAATGGTGATTATACTGTCAACCTCCTACTGGCTGAATCCTTCTTCACGGCCAATGATGCACGGATCTTTGACGTAGAAATTGAAGGTGCGTTGGTACTGGATGATCTGGATCTTTTCGCCTCCTACGGTAACAACGTAGCCGCTGTAGAAACTTTCTCGGTCACGGTAACTGATGGCGTGTTAGACATTAATTTCCTCAAAGGAAGCGTCAACAACCCAGCCATTAAAGGGATCGAGATCCTGGGTGGTGGCAGCCCACCGGTTAACACCGCTCCGGTTGTCGACGTAGTCCCGAATCAATTTAACTTCGAAGAGGATAATATCTCACTTCAGGTTACGGCCAGCGATATCGATCCCTGTACGGGACTGACTTATACCGCTACCGGCCTGCCGCCTAGCTTGACTATCGATACGAATACCGGATTGATTTCGGGAACCCTTGATGCCGGCTCGGGTAGCGGTACTGCTGGTGCATTTATTGAAAGTGGTGGGATTGTTGTGATTGAAATGGAGTCAGTTGAGACCCTACCTGGTTCCTGGGAGGATGCGTCCACTTACAGTACGACCTTCTCTCCGAACGTCAATAATCCGGCCGGGGCTACCGGCGGCGATTTCCTCATCTGGCAGGGGGGGCAATCTCTCGGAAACCCAGGTAATGGCTTGTTGACTTATCCGGTAGAAATTACGACACCAGGAGTATATAAATTCCAGTGGCGAAATCAAGTGGGTAACGGAACGAATACTACCGAACACAATGACACCTGGCTAAAAATTGAAGCAGATGCTTTTTACGGACAGCAAGGCGGCGGTAGTATTGTTTGTCCCAAGGGCTTGAATGCAGCCGAAAATGATTGTTCCGGAGGTGCGCCCGAAGGCGCCGGAGCGGCAGGTTGGTTCAAGGTATACTCCAGTGGAGCTAACAACTGGAGTTGGGTTTCGAATACGAGCGATAATGACGCTCATCAGATCTATGCCAGATTTGATGCACCCGGTGTCTATAACATCTTGGTATCGGCGCGGTCTTCCTCCCATGCCATTGACCGGATGGTCTTGGCGAAGACTGATTACAGCGGCAATCCGCAAAGCCTTTCCTTGCCAGAATCGGCACGCAGCACAGGAGGCGTTGCTGGCGCTGCAGACGGCAGCCCTTACAACGTAACCGTAAGTGTTAGTGACGGCTGTGTACCTCCACTGAGCACGGACGTGAATTTCGTCTGGACGGTCTCAGAAAATCTGGGTAGTAATCCGGAGGCGACCGTAAAGGTGAATTCGGGAGGAGGACTAGGTTCCTCCACCTTTGGTAATAATTCTTTCCAGATCGAGAATACCGGTGACGTTGATATCGTCAACGTGACCATCAATACGGCTACTGGCTTTATGATGGACGTAGTCTTCGATCCGGTCGGCACCGCAGGTGATAATGCGGCCAAATGTTTGACCGAAGGCACTGCTTCCGTGGGTGACGTGGGTATCACTGTACCAGCCGACGGCGGCCCGGATGCTGCTGATTGTGAAAGCGTATTCGCTCAACCGCATAACGGTGTGGATAACGACGAAGGTTACGACGAACTCACCCTTGATTTTACTGATTTCAATCCGGGCGAACTCTTCGCCTTTGGAGTTGATATGGATCCTACCACCATCAAGGGAGATCTAACCGCCGGTAACGCAGGTTCCATTTCCGGTTTTGAAATGATCGGGTCTACCGTTACGATTCAATTTGCCAACGGCGCCGTGCTGACTACCAGCTTGTTCGACGAAGGCAGTGCCGGTGGATCTGATGCTGTTGTCAATCAAACGGCTAACGATCTCAATCCGCCAGGTATCAATGTTGGCGGTTCGATTGTCAACCAGTTGGTCAGCGATGCCAGTCAAACCATCAATATTGTTGGTGGCCCCTCAAACGGTACCGTGACTTTATTGCAGGTAGATGGCCGGCTATACATAGATCCGGGTAATCCGACTATCGGCTACGATATTGATCCTTTCGAGGCCAATGAAGCCATGACTAAAGTTTTATACTCGGATGTATTGAATGCTTCCGGTGACGTAAGCATACCGGTAACCCTGCTGCAAACTGCGGGTGGTAACAATACTCCGGATGGTGGGTTGAATCACTTCATCGCGGTAGTTACCAGCCCGGGGGGAGAGAACAGTGTGGCTTCTAATGTGATCGTGCTGGAATATGACCCGAATGCCACGGTAGATGCTTCTTTGGATATTTCTTATACTCTACAAGGGCGTAATAATAACCCGGGCATCGATCTCACCGTAGAATTTTGGGAAGCGGGAGAACTGAATCCTACGTATACTTTTACGCCAACTGGAACGGGTACTTCGACTGGTTTAGCTACGGTGACGGGAATGGTGCCGGGCGATTACGAAGTGGCGGTGAGAGCCCCCACATACTTACAGGCCGTAGAATCTGTCACTTTGCTCGAAGGGAATAACACCTTGGATGTTGGTCAATTAAGAGGGGGAGATGCAAATGGCAATAATGCAGTATCAGCACTTGACTTTTCAATACTGGCTGGCACCTTCAATCTTGCGGAAGGGAGTCCAGGATATAACGGTCTGGCCGATTTCAACGGCGACGGTCAGGTAACTGCATTAGACTTTTCTATCCTGGCTTCTAACTTTAATGTCGCTGGGGAGCAGGTTTCCAATTTAGCGAACAAAGGCGAGGTAGAGACGCGTGATCGTAAAGCTCCATCGTATCCTGAATTTAAGAACGGTGTTGACTTAGCACTGGTACCGATACAAAACGAGTTACTGCAGGATGAACTTCTTCAGGTGAAATTGATGGTCCATGCCGGCGAGCAGTTGATTGATGCGGTGGAAGCGCATTTGAATTACGACAAAGCGCTGCTTGAAATAATTGAAATTTCCTATAGCGATGTACTTCCCGTACCAATTGCGGGAGGTATTGATCCCGAGAACGGAACGATCGATCTGGTCCGGGGAACTTTCGATGCCTTTCCCACCGGAACTTTCGAATTGGCACGCATTACTTTCCGGGCCAAAAAAGTGGGTCAGGCTAGTATCGCGTTTAATCCAAGGAGCGAAGCAGCTAACCTGGTGACCAACTTTGGCACCAATGTGCTACAAGCGACCAAGGATGCGAATGTCAACATTTTAACTGTACAGGATTTGCCGATGGAGGCCGAGCTATTCCCGGTTCCGACCAGGGACAACGTCACGGTTAAAGTAACTCGTGCGGCTGATCCGGCCAACGTAGATTTCAATATTTATAATGTAATCGGGCAAATGGTTTTAAGTAGAACACGAAGTGGCGAGGAGCTACTCGAAGTGTTCGAAATGAACCGCTTTACCCCCGGCATCTATACGCTCAGGATTACCAGCGGACAAGAGGAGCTTATCAAGCGGATTATTGTAGAATAGTTTTAAGTAATTGGTTTTCAGGAGTATCGGTGTTTTCTATCCGTGCTCCTGAAACCAATTTCAGATTTATCTCAGCCCACCTAATTCAAACACAAGAACTATGAACTTCCGGCAAGTACTACTAAGCGTTTTTACCACTCTCTTGTATTTTCAAGTGGGCTTGAGCCAACTGGCCATCACCACGCCTGACGACGTCAACGTACTGGAGGGTACCACGGCGACGGCTGACGTCACCGTAACTGAAGATGGCAACAGCGCCACGGTGACCTTCGTGCTTTATGATAAAAGCGAACCGGTTGGATCAACCAATAATCCCATTACACCGAGTACGGTCATATCTTCTGGTGACTATTCGATTACGCAAAACGTTGACACCTACACCTTCAGCTGGCCGACACCCACCGGTTCCGGCCGTTCTTATCTGGTCAAAGTAACCGCTGATGATGGTCAGAATACAGTAGTAGATTATTTTAGTGTGAATGTGGCCCAGGCCATCCCTGGTAATATTCTGGCCCGGACCTTTGCTAGTCCATTGCCTTGGTATGGTGGAAGCCCAGGTGCAGGTTTTACGGTAGCCATCGAACCTCCACCTGCTGCAAAAAATATTGGATGGATAACTGATGGCGAATTCGTAGAGTATCTCATTGATGTTCCCGTACCCGGGCAACTGTACTTGTTAGAAGTTTTTGCCGGAAAGGGGAATAATGGGACTTTTAATGTGAATATAATGGAAGAGGACGGCGGAGGCGGTTTTTCTCAAATCGGTACCGTCGCAAAAACAAAGCCCCCCGGCACCAATCCCTGGCAGACTTATACCCCTCCTATTACCACCCAGGTTTCCTTCTCCAATGCAGGTCTGCAAACCATGCGTTTTGACTTTCAAGGTGCTGGCGGTATCAACATTCGCGATTTTGAATTTACCAATGCCTATACCCTTGACGCCAGTGCAGGAACAAACGGAACGATTGCACCCAGCGGTCAGCTCGTCCTGGAGGAAGGCGCTGATCAAACTTATACGTTTACCCCGGATGGGGGTTATGAAATAGAAGAAGTCCTGGTCGATGGGTCACCCGTTACCCTTACTAATGATGAATATACTTTTACAAATGTCATGGCCGATGCAACCATTTCGGTCAGCTTCGTTGCCTCCAGTGTCAACACGTATACGCTGACTCCGACGGCCGGAGCAAATGGTGCTATCGATCCCGCTACGGCTGTGGTGGTTAATGAAGGGACCAATCAGCTCTTTACTTTCACGCCCGATCCGGGATTTCAGGTGGCCGACGTATTGGTGGATGGAAGTTCTGTCGGAGCGGTCAACAGCTATGAATTTGTTAACATTATTGCGGACGCAACCATTGCGGTAAGTTTCGAGCCCATCCCCTTCTCGCCAATCTATGTCAATGTAGGTGGAGGAGCCTACACCGCCCAGGGTGGCACCGTTTTCCAGGCGGACAACGGAGCCAGCGGGGGGACGGTTTACCCTACCGGAAGCAACCAGATCATGACCCTTGACGGAGTCGATTTTACCAACACCCTGGATGATGAACTCTTTCGGACCGAGCGCTACGGAGATTATTCCGTGGATTTCACTGTTCCGAACGGCGATTACGTGGTCGATCTTTATTTCGCAGAAATATTCCAGGGGGTCCTCGGTGGCGGTGCGGCTCTACCGGGCGAACGGGTATTTGACGTAGCTGTTGAAGGGAACCTTGTCCTTGATGATTTTGATGCGATCAACCCGGCAAGCGGTGGGGCCTTTGCTCCGGCGACCGGAATCGTGAAATCATTTCTAGTTTCCGTCACTGACAACGAGATCAATATCAACGTCGTTACGGTAGTAGATAATGCTAAGTTAAGTGCTTTATGTATCCGGGAACCGGGTGTGGCCAACCAAGCTCCTGTGATTGCAGCAATTCCCAATGTATCCATTACGGCTGGTCAAACTGCCAGTGCTACCATTAGCGCTACGGATGAAGTAGGTGTTACTGGGTTTCAAATTCAGGTAATCAAAGACAGTGACAATTCGGTAGTAGATCCGGCAGATTATACTTTTGTCCAAAACGGAAATTCAGTTGATTTTGACTGGGTAACGACGGACCCTGATGATGTTGGTGACTATACCGCTACGGTATTGGCATTTGACGGACTGGATGTCAGTAGTGCCAATTTTCCCATTGCTGTTGCGGGTCCACAAGACATTACGGTTGACCCGTTATCGGTAGACTTTGGAGTAGTAGAGGTAAACGTAGGTAGCGCACCGACGATGATCACCATTTCAAATAGCGGTGGTAGTGATTTATCGGTGAGCGAGATAAATCTCATAAATAACGGTGATGCTGAGTTTGCGCTATCAAACCTGCCGGGATTACCGGCTGCCATACCGGCTGGTTCCTCCGTCGACTTTGAGGTAGATTTTACCCCGGTAAATTTAGGGGCTGCAACAGCAACCATTAATATCGTAAGTAATGACCCCAGCGAAGGAACAGTAACGATATCCCTTTCCGGTGAAGGTTCAGATAATCCGCCCGTGATTACTAACCCCGGTGAGCAACGACATTTCGAAGACGATGTCATCACCTTACCCATCACGGTTACGGATAATGGTACGCCAACGATAAGCGTTAGTGGCCTGCCAGCGGGATTAACCTTCAACGGTAGCAATGAGATATCCGGCACCATCGCCGCTGGCGCGGCAGCCGCTGGTCCTTACACGGTGATCATTTCTGCAGATGATGGCATCAACTTACCCGTAGAAGTAACTTTCGACTGGCTGATTTACGTACCCTGTGAGAATGTCTTGTATCGCGTCAACGCGGGCGGGCCATTATTGACTTCCACTGATGCCGGCCCTGATTGGGGGCAGGATGAAGGTACCGGAGCCGATGCTTCGCCCTATTATGTCAATAACGGTGGAGGAGATAAAACCTATACTTCAAATATCTCAGGAGCGGTGAATATGAGCCATCCTTCTATTCCTCCCGGGTATCCTGAAGCTTTGTTTGTAAAAGAGCGCTATGATCCACCTGCTACAGCTAATCCGGCTAATCCGGCTGAAATGTTGTATCAGTTTCCCGTATCAATAGGAGCAGAAATTGAAGTAAAATTACTCTTCGGGGAAGCTTTTTCCGGAGTTACTAGTGCAGGGCAACGGGTATTTGATGTTTCCGTAGAGGGAGTAGTCCCCCCTGTATTTGACGATATCGATCCATACGGTACAGCGGGACCGAAAGGAGCATTTATTTTGTCTTATACCTACATTGCTACGGATGCTACCTTAGACGTAGAATTTTTGCACGATGTTATCGAAAATCCTGCAGTCAAAGGATTTGAAATTTGTGAGATCACGCCACCGCCTTCCCCTGAAATTACGGTAGCTCCAACCTCCATCGACTTCGGTGGTGTGGACGAAAATACCAGCAGTGCACCCGAAACGGTCACCATTACTAATGATGGTACCGGTGACCTAACCGTCTCCGCCATTACGCTGACTAATAATGGCGACGGAGAATTCAGCCTGGATAACCTGCCGGGCTTACCGGCCACCATCACGGC
>NZ_KB890427.1 GCF_000373105.1 Neolewinella persica DSM 23188
AAAAGTCCCCACCAGTCGCTTATCAATAGCAGCATCCAAATCTACCCTTATCTGACGGGTGTAACGATCTACTTGACGAAGGAGAAATGGACCTGCTTTTCGCTTTATTGGAGTAGTTGCTTTATCTTGCAGTAACTTTAAAAACATAGGCCTTTTGAGTTTTTCTTGAAGTGTGAGAACTCCTCGAAAATACACAAAAGGCCTAATTTTTTGTCATCGCCAAAATTCGGGATGACTCATGTTTTTTCAGGTCCGAACTCTCGCAGCGAAAATTCGGGATGTCTCAAGTTACCTTTTATCGGTAGCGTTATTTTACCTAAACAGCCCCACCTTCCGGCTGTACATTTGCCCGTCCACCTCAAGGCTGACCACATAGATGCCCGAGGCCCAACCAATATTGTTCAGCGAGAAGCGTTGGGATTGTTGCCCCCCAGCCTGTCTGCCCCGGAAAGGGCTACTCAGCTTACGGCCGGCCACGTCGAAGAAGTGGATGCCCACATTCGAAGCCCTGGCAAGGGTGTAATCAATCACCACTTCTCCGCCATTAAGGTAGGCGTTCATCTTCAGGCTGGCGGCCTGACCCGGCGTTCGGGTACTTGTTGCCCCCTGGCAGAAGAGACCGAGGTCTTCCATCCGCTCAAAGCTTGCCCCCATGACCTGGTCCACCAAATCAGCAGGAATACAAAGCCAGTTGGTTAGAAGAGTAGCGTAAACGGATCGGAAGTCAACCTTGAACTTTAGGTTAAAGCCGTTATCCACGTCGTTAAGGTCCGGCAGTCCTCCCGTATGTCCGTTGCCATTCAAGCCCTTGCCAAAGAGCAATACAGGCGCTGCTGAGCCGTGATCAGTTCCATTGGAACCATTCTGGAAAATCCGCCGGCCAAATTCACTAAACGTCATGGCCATTACCCGGTCATCAATGGCGCCCGCGCTTAGGTCGTCAAAAAACGCTTTTACGTTTTTGCCGAGACTGTTCATCAGGTTGGCATGTGCCATGGGCTGATTAGCGTGCGTATCGAAACCATTGAGCTCGACCACAAAAAGCCTGGTCCCTAAACCTCCTCTGAGGAGCCTTGCTACCAGTGCCAGTTGATCGCCAAGGCGATCGTTCTCGTATTCCGCAGTATTTCTCCCCGCGTCGTAGGCCTCGGCCAGCACGCCCGCATACCGGAAGGTAGTGTTGGCAACCGCCCGAACGTAGCCAAGCTGTTCGCCATAGGTGCATTCAGGAACGCTGGAGACGTCGTATAACTGCCCCGTGCGGGCAATTTCGTACAGCTGTGTCGGATTTTCCGTCGAGATCGCGTAGTTGAAGTCCTCTTCATTATTGAACAACAGGTTACCGGGGCCACCGATCTGAATCGCAGGTGGTGTTTCTGGCGGGCTGCTCAGGAAGTCAGGGTATTGATCGTTAAAGTAGCGACCAAATACGCCACTGGTCACCGTCTCGTCTGAATCAGAGGCCGAGGCCCAGATATCGGAGGAGCGGAAGTGACTAAGATTATATTCGGGGTATCCAACGTTTTGTACCGCACGCATTGCTCCACTGTTCCATAACCCACTCAACGGATCAAGCTGCGGGTGGAGGGCGAGGGTGGAAGTGAGTTCAACCGCTTCGTTACGGGGAATGTGGATATCGGGCCGTAACATCTCATACTTCCCAAAATCGTGGATCGGGATCAGGGTGTTGAGACCGTCGTTACCGCCCTTTAGCCGGATGAGGACCAGGACGCGGTCCTCATCGTCAGCTGCGCTGAGCGCAGCAGATAACGGCGACGAAGCCATGGCATTGACCGGCAATTTATTTAGCAGGAAGCCGGAAGTTCCCAGGATGCCCAGGTTGCGCAGGAAATTGCGCCGGCCATGCTCCTGATCGTGTGCCAGGCCGTCCTTCAGGCTATCGCCTTTCCGGAGGCCGGGGTTTGTTTTGTTTGTTTGTCCCATTGGTGGACTATGTTTTTCAGCCCCGAAAGTCATCGGGGCCGGATGGATCAATTAGGTGAGCTGGAATTCGGGCAAGCGACCGATGTGTCGCAACAGAATTACGATTTGCCAGGAAGCAGAGTCCCAGTTCAGGTTCCATTCGCCGGTATCGTAGTAATTCGAAGGAATTTCCCACTTCAGGGCATCAATCGCATTATCATAGGCTTCCTCAGTCAGTAATCCGCGGGGAATGAAATAATCTACAATGGCCCGGGCAATGACCTCTGGCGAGTTACTATCTTCAGTTAATGCTTTGGCAAAATCAGGATAGATCGATTCACTGTTGTTGTGTACCGCCCAGCTAAAACCATCGATGAACTGCCAGCGCAGGGTGATCCGGTTAGAGTCTATCCAGGCCCGGTCTCCCTTCCAACCCGCAACGTCTGGCGGCTGGCCGAGATACTGTCCCATATTGGCAATGCCCCAGAAACCCCAGTTGTTTCGGTTTTCGAAGTCGCCGAAATCCCCCTGGCGTAGAAAGGAAATCATCAACTCCATGGGGCTTTTCAGAAGTACCCCCATGTTGGCCTCCTCGAAAAAATGAGCACTTGCAAAAAGTTGCTGTAGCACGGGGAGGATCTGGAAGTCCTCGGCGATAAAGGTCTGTGCCATCTCATTGATCACTTCCTCGCTTCCCGATTTATTGACGTAAAACTTATAAAGTTTTTCACAGATGTAGCGCGCAATCAGTTCCCCCCGCTGTTCAAACAGGGTCGTAATCAGGCTGGAATAATTGAAGTTTCCGGTAACCCCAAAGACGGTTTTCTCCGTATCGTCGTACCCCCAATCGGCCCACTCTACACTGCCACAGTAACTCGTCCAACCATTCCAGCCGGTCAGCGCACGGCTGGCTTCTACAATGTCTTCCTGGGTATAGCCGTTGTTTTCTCCTAGTGTAAACAACTCGAAGAGCTCACGGGCGTAATTTTCGTTAGGGTCTTGCTTCGTGTTCTCAAAACCATTGAGAAAAAAGAGCATCGCAGGGGTGATCGTAATGTCCTCCACCAGCTTTTTGAAGTCGCCGAAGGCGTCGTCCTCAATCACCTTCATGTACTGGTACTGGTAGCTGGCACAGCTGTGGCTCTCGTACAGGGTGACAAAATGATTTTGCCAGAAGAGCGCCAGTTTTTCCCGAACGCCGAATTGGATGGATTCCTCCATAAAGCCAAAGTACCAGGTAACGTAGGCTTCGAAGACGTCAACCTCGGCGGCTTCAAAGGCTTCGTAATTCCAGTTGGCCCATTCCGGCGGCGTCCGTTGTTCTCGGGTGGCGGCATCGTTTAGCAGGCGGGCAACGGTCTGGGCGGGACCGTCGAGCAAAGCCTGTTCGATCTCATCGGGGCGGGCTCCGTAGCCGGCACGGCGATAAAGATGCTGGACTCGGCCAACGTCCCACGGCTGCTCGGCCGAGGGTACGTAGGCTTCCAGGCCAAGGGTGGCGCAGTTCATCAAAGCGGGTATGTTTTATGGGGGGTGATAGTTCGGGGCGTCTAAGATAAGAGGAAAGACGGTAAAACAACACTTTTACGTTGGCTTTAACGGATTTACAACAGTTGAACGGTATATCCGAAGCAGCTTTTTTTGGCGCGGTCGCAGGTGCAGAGGAGGGTAAAAGGACGGGGACTAGCTCACTTTTCCCGAAATAGAAGTGTTTCCTTAAGGGCTATGCCCTTAGAAAGTCGAGGTTGCAAATAAAAAACCTCGGGCCATAGCCCTTGCTTTCTTATCCCTTTACCTTGCACCTGCGGCCGCGCCAAAAAGTGAATGTAAGAATAGTGAATGAGTGATTGGCTACCGCTGTGAAGACTTTTGTACTACGCTTGTCTGCTACGATGAGCAAGCGCAACGACGCGAACGTTGCGTACAGCAGCTATTCCCCCACTTAATTATTCAACCATTCACTATTCCACCTCCATCCCCCGAATCCGACGCTTAGCACCAAACTGCTCAATATCTTCCAGCAAACTATCCGCCCGCTCGATCTCGCGAAGCGTGTAAAAATTAAGGGCGGAGGAAACGGCCCACATGGTGAAAACGATGCCAAACAGGAACCAGTAGGAAATGGCCTGAAGGATGACGTTTACGTTGTCGATGGTGACGGCATCTGCGTAGAAAACCCAGTCGAGAAAGGAAAAAACCAAACTGCCAACCGCCGTGTCTAATACCCACATTGCCGGTACGGCCAGCAGTATGACCATGATGAAATTACCGTAACTCGATACTAGATTGGTGTAGACAAAGGAGAACGTTTCCCGAAAAGTAGCCAGGCCAGAATACCCGGCATAAGCAAAGGTCAGCAGGAAGGGGAGTGTCAGGAAAACGAAGAGGCCAGCAATGGCTCCGTTGAAGGCAAGGCCCGTAGCGATGGCCACACAAACGAGGTACAAAAAGGCCTCGGACCGCCAGTTCGCCGGAAGTATTTCGATGTCTGATGCCCGCCAGAAAAGCTCGAAGGAAAGCCGCAACATGCCATAAAACCCCGCAGCTACCAACAGCAGATAAATTGGCCCCCGGGACCGGGAGAACGTCGTCGTCAACTCATGGACATTGTGGAAATCTCCAAGAATAGTGCCGTCAAATACGTAGCGCGTTGCGGAAGCTGAGTTATAAAAGAAGAAAGCCAGCGTAACGAAAACTCCGGTAATGACCGCCAGCCCACCGAAGAGGTAGCCGGGGGATCGCCGAAGCACGGCAAAGCTGGCCGTAAGCGTTTCTCCTCCTCCCCGGATCTGACGGAGGCTAACGACGTCTTCGCCGTCATCGCGTCGGCGGGCGGGGGCCTCCTCCGTTGCCCGTGGCCGGGCTGCCACCACCCGTGGATAAACGACGTAATACCAGATGATAAAGGCAAAGCAAAGTAGAATAAAAACAGCGCGGATGGCATCCGGAAGTTCTGTATGTCGGGTCAGGTAGCCCTCCAGAAAGCCGGCGATGATGAATAGCGGGACGAGTCCCAGCATGATCTTTAGTCCGTCGCGGGAGGAAGCCTTGAAAGCATCGAAGCGCGACAGGGTGCCCGGGAACAGTAGTCCCTTACCCATGGCCAGGCCGGCTCCGCCAGCCAGTATAATGCTGCTGATCTCCAGCGCGCCGTGAATCCAAATGGTCAGGAAACTCTCCTGAAACAGTCCTTTAGCATAGAAGAAATACTGGAAGACGCCCACCATTACGCCATTACGAATCAGCTGAACGATGGAACCTACGGCAAAGAAAACACCGGAGACAAAGGTCAGCAGTGCTACAGAAATGTTGTGCAGGGTGATTTGCATCGACATTGTAAAGGGCGAGGTCTGCTTATACACCGCCATGGGATCACCTCCCTGAATGTTGGCCTCCGTCATGTTGATGTAGGCCTCCCCCATGATCGTTTCGGCGAAGGCCGGGTCAATCCGGTAACTGATGATGCCGATCAGCATCGCCAGTACGAAGGTAACCAAGGCAATGGTCAGCGGCCGCCGCTGGGCATAGACAACGCGGGGCAGTTCATCGGTCCAGAAGGAAAAGAAACGGCTGGTCTCCCCTTTGCGCCCACGGTAAATCTGCAGGAAGGTGCGTTGGGCGAGGCTGTTGAGGTACACCCGGACGGAGCGGTTGGGGTAAAAGGTCCGGGAATAGGACAGATCATCCGTCGTATGGATATAGAGTTGCTTGAGCAATTCCGGGTTTTGCTCATCGCGTTCCAGGGCCCGCTCGTAGCGCTTCCACTTGTCCTTGTTTTTTTCGATAAAATCGGTTTCCCGCATGGTGCAAGATAGGGTTTAGGGTTCAGTTTTCAGGAATCAGGTTGCCATTACTGCAGTAGACCAGGTTCAGGGATCATTCCCTTCTAGGTACGCCGTCGCGCGTAGCGAGATGGAGGGTTCATAAATGGATCGATCACGGAACAAAGTCGAGGCAAACCGACTGAACCCTGAGTAATGAACCCTAAACACTGACTTCTGATTACTGAATGCTGGGCCCTGAACACTGCCTTCTACCTTCCCACAAACCAGGCAAATGTCCGGCATTCCTCCACCGCCTTTTGGTAGAACTTAGTGTCGTAATAAGCATCCTTGAGTAAGCGGAAATAAGTAAAAGGCCGTTGGCCGGGGCTTCCGGCCGCGTAGTGTTGGTTGCGTTGGGCTTTTGCGGCGAAGAAGGCTGCTTCGGCGGCGGCTTCACGGCCGGGCGCGCGTTCCAGCGCCCGCTCGAAATAGTAGCTTGCCCGGTCCATACTCATGCTTTCGCGATTACCCAAGGGGGCATCACGATGAGAAAACACCCAGTCTCTCGTTTGCTTGGCAGCAGCACGGGCACCGCTGCTGCCCGAGCGGAAGTTATCCGCCAACTGCCAGTTATAGCTGTAATAGCTCATATTGTAATGGGCGAGGCCGATGTTGAAAAAATTTCGCGCGGCAATGGTATCATTGTCTGTGCGTCGGGCTTCATCCTCCAGTTCCAACAGGCGGGCCAGCAGGTCGGCTTTGGTGTAACGAACGGCGGCGGCAGACGGACGGAAGTTAACCCGGTCCTTAAACTGCTTGATAAAAGGGGCGTAGGTTCCGTAGGCTTCTTGTCGGCCCAGGTCTACGCGATTGAAGACTTCTATGGCCGTTTCCCACTGTCCTTTTTGGAGGTAGTAAGTGCCGAGCAGGTCGTTGATGTCGTCTTCTGGTGTTGGACCGATTCGATCTGCGAGCAGGGCTTTGTCAAAGCGATTACCCAGGAGGCTATCGGCCATTCCTTCCAGTTCTTTGACGTGGTTGAGCATGGGGTTCATCCGTAGGGCGTCAAAACCATACTGTAGTAGGGCGGCCTTCCCCGTCCGTCCGGTATTACGGTAGACTGCTTCAAGTTTGTCGTTGACGAGTGGGCGAAGGTCCGGATATCGTGCACGCAAAGCATCGTTGGCAAGTAAGTCGAAATAATACAGCTCTACGGAGTCGTTGATCCGGTTCAGGGCAAGTACGTTGAGTACTTCCCGCAGAATTCTCACCTGATTGGCTAAAGTGTCTTCCAGTGCTTGATCAGCCAGCTTTTGGTAAGACTGCCGGGCGTAGAAGTAATCCCCAGAGAGCATTTCCAACGTTCCCTTAGCCATAAGCCACAAACTGGGGTTGGCGGTGTTTTTTCGCTCAACGGCATTATTGACGAAAGCCTGCAGGGCAATCAGTCGCTTCGCAGCATTGGGCCGCGGCCGGTTTCGTTGTCGTTTATTTGCCTGGGCGTTTGGGTTGAAGTTGAGCCCCAACAAATCACGTTCCAATTCCAGTAGTTCGCGCATCACCAGTGGTTCGAGGGCGGTATTGGCAGGTTCGAGGGCGTAGATTTTTTCCATTTCTTCCAGTATCACTGCCCGGCGGTTCTGGGCACGCATCACGTGGAGCATGGCGCGTTCATGGTCGTTAGCGCAGAGGTTGCTGGCGGCCTGCCATTCGGCGTCGGAGGTAATCTTGAAGCTCAGGTAGGCACTTTCTCTTTTACTCGGGCATCGTTCGAAAACACGGCTGTAGATGTAAGCAGAACGTGGGTTGTCCCCCAGGGCTTGTAGCGCACCGGCCCGGTGGCTTTCTACCCAGTCGTATAGGATACTGGGGTTGGCCTCCACCTTCGGCATCAGATAGTCGTACAACTCGATAACGTAGGCGTACTCCTTGAGATAATGGGCCAGTCGCAGCAGTTGGTAGCTGTAGCGCAGACGGATGTAGTGGCTCTCGGTGGACTTAAACATATCCAGCCCATCATTGATCAGCCGTTCCATTGCTACCCGATCGGTCTCCGGTCGTTTGAAATTGGCGGCGACCCGTGAAGTATATGGCTCTACCCGTTTGGCAAAGATCAGGTAGGTCAGCACTTCGGTACACCGGTAATCGACCAGGTGCCGGGCGAAGGAATTCTTGCGCAGGGTGGAAGAAAGTGCGGTGGAGGTATTGTCTTTATTATCCATCACCCGGAGAATCTCCCGCAAACTGCCCAACGTTTCTCCGTAGATCAGCTTTTTGAGGTCCGCAATCTCCACCTGCTCACAGTACCGCTCGTGCCATTCGGCGAGGTTGTCCCGTTCCCGGGCAATGGCGTCCGGGTTGCCTTCCAGCCGGTAGCGGTTGGCGAAGGACTGATAGATCGGCCCCAATTTGCTGTCGTATTCCAACAGGTCCGGATTCAGAAACTGGTAGCCGTAGAAAGCAGGCGTGCAATCGGCTTGCAGCAGAATTGGCAGGAGTAATAACGGGAGCAGGTAGACTAGGCGCAACATGGGGGGCAAGATAGCTAGTTTAAGAGGAGTGTGAAAAAGTTGCCTTGACAATAAACTTTAGTCTTGAATGGTGGTACACTAATGGAAGCTTCTGGAAGTCTTCCTCCTCGTATTAGCCGTCCGACAAACTTTTGTCCGGCTTCGCCAGGCCAAAAGAATTTGTCGGACGGTCGAACCGCCCGTCCGACGGATGCTTTTTCATTAGCGACGAAGGAGCTAAAATGAGAAAGTCCGTCTGACGGGTTTTGTCCCCCTTTCTAAAGATTTCAACCAGCCCCAACCAACCACACCGCACTACCACCATCATGGAAAAAATTGCCCCATACAAAGCCACCAACAAGATCCGCGTTTTAACGGCCGGTTCGCTTTTCGACGGCCACGACGTGGCCATCAACATCATGCGCCGCATTATCCAACGCAGCGGCGCCGAGGTCATCCACCTGGGCCACAACCGGCCAGTGATGGAGGTGGTCAATGCCGCCATTCAGGAAGACGTGCAATGTATCGCACTGACCTCCTACCAGGGTGGCCATATGGAATACTTTAAGTACGCTTACGACCTGTTGCGGGAGAAGAACGCCGGGCACATCAAGATCTTTGGCGGTGGTGGTGGCACTATCCTTCCTACAGAAATTGAAGAACTGCATGCTCACGGTATCGACCGGGTTTTTTCTCCCGACGACGGCCGGTCCATGGGCCTGCAGGGCATGATCAATTACCTGCTGGAAAAGAGTGATTTCCCCGTCGGCAATGCTTTTGATCCTTCCATTGCATCCCGCGTTCCCGCCCAAGACCACCATACGATTGCGCGTACGATCTCGGCTGCGGAAAATTACCCGAAGGAGAACGCCAGCTGGCTGCCGGAAATGAAGGCAAAAGCCAAAGAAAACCCTATTCCTGTGCTGGGCATCACGGGTACGGGCGGTGCCGGAAAATCAAGCCTGGTCGACGAACTGGTGCTGCGCTACCTGACCCGCTTCCCCAAAAAAAAACTGGGCATCATCAGCGTTGATCCCTCAAAGCGGAAAACCGGCGGTGCCCTCCTGGGCGACCGGATCCGGATGAACGCCATCGCCAATGACCGGGTGTTTATGCGCTCGCTGGCCACCCGCCAGTATAATGCTGCACTCTCTGCCGACATCGATTCTGCCATCGCGGTGATGAAAACGGCGGGCTTCGACCTCATTATTCTGGAGACCTCCGGCATTGGCCAGAGCGATTCCGAAATCGTGGACCACGCCGACCTGAGTGTCTACGTAATGACGCCGGAATTCGGTGCGCCGAGCCAGTTGGAGAAGATCGATATGCTCGATTTTGCCGACCTGATCGTGCTCAATAAATTCGATAAACGCGGTGCCCTCGATGCCATTCGCGCGGTCCGCAAGCAGTACCAGCGGAATAATGATTTGTGGGACAAGGACCTGGAGACCATGCCCGTTTTCGGTACCATCGCCAGTCAGTTCAATGACCCCGGCGTCAATACTTTTTCCAATGCGTTGATGAGCCGTCTTTTCCCGGAGGAAACTGCCGGTAAACTGGACGAGGGTGAAAGCGAAAAGCAGTACATCATCCCGCCGTCACGCGTGCGCTACCTCTCCGAAATCAGTGAAACGATTCGTCGCTACGACAAGGAGGTGGAGGAGCAAAGTGAGCTGGCCCGGACCCTGTTCGGTATTCAGCGGACGATGGAGCATATGGGCGACGACGCGCCGGTGCAAGGAGAGTTAGAAAAAGCAAGAGACGCCGTTAGCCAGGCCCTTACCCCTGAAAACAAAGCCCTGCTCGACGGCTGGGAAGCCAAGAAAGCCAGCTACCAGGGCGAGCACTTTACCTACGAAGTGCGCGGCCGGGAGATCAAGGTGGAGAACTTCACCGTATCTCTTAGCCACAATAGAATTCCCAAGGTGGTTCTTCCCAGGTGGAAGGACTACGGTGAGATCGTCCGCTGGACCGGTCAGGAGAACGTACCCGGAGAATTCCCCTTCACCGCCGGCGTATTTCCCTTCAAGCGGAAGGGCGAAGACCCTACCCGGATGTTTGCCGGAGAGGGCGGGCCGGAACGGACCAATAAGCGCTTCCACTACCTCAGTAAGGGCACGCCCGCCAAGCGCCTGTCCACTGCCTTCGACTCGGTCACCCTCTACGGCGAGGACCCGAATGAGCGGCCCGATATTTACGGTAAAGTCGGTAATTCCGGCGTTAACGTAAGCTCCCTCAACGACGCCAAAAAGCTGTATTCCGGCTTCGACCTTTGCCATCCGAAGACTTCCGTCTCGATGACCATCAACGGCCCCGCCGCCATCGTTACTGCCTTCTTTATGAATGCGGCCATCGACCAGCAGTGCGAGCGTTACATCACGGAGCACGGACTGGAAGCCAAAGTGGAGGCTGCCTTCAAAAAACATTACGACGATAAGGGGATCGAACGCCCCCGCTACAACGGCGAGCTCCCCGACGGCAACGATGGCCTCGGCCTCATGCTCCTGGGATTGACCGGAGACCAGGTGCTCGACGCTGCCGTCTACGCCGACCTCAAAGCCAAGGCGCTGAAGGCGGTGCGCGGCACCGTCCAGGCCGACATTCTGAAGGAAGATCAGGCCCAAAATACCTGCATCTTCTCTACCGAATTCTCCCTGAAACTGATGGGAGATATGCAGCAGACGTTCATTGACCAGGGTGTCCGGAATTTCTACTCCGTCTCGATCTCCGGCTACCATATCGCCGAAGCGGGTGCTAACCCGATCAGCCAGCTGGCCTTCACATTGTCCAACGGTTTCACCTTCGTGGAATACTACCTCTCGCGGGGGATGGACATCAACGATTTTGCCCCCAACCTGTCCTACTTCTTTTCCAACGGCGTTGACCCAGAATACGCTGTCATTGGCCGGGTGGCCCGGCGCATCTGGTCCAAGGCAATGAAGTATAAGTATGAGGCCAACGACCGCAGCCAGAAGCTGAAATACCATATTCAAACGAGTGGGCGGAGCCTGCACGCACAGGAGATCGATTTCAATGACATCCGCACCACCCTGCAGGCGCTCTACGCGATCTACGACAATTGCAACTCGCTGCACACCAATGCTTACGATGAGGCGATCACCACGCCTACGGAAGACAGCGTCCGCCGGGCCGTGGCCATCCAGATGATCATCAACCACGAACTGGGGTTGGCGAAAAACGAGAATCCACTACAGGGCAGCTTTATCATCGATGAACTCACCGACCTGGTGGAAGAAGCCGTACTGCTGGAATTTGACCGGATGACGGAGCGTGGAGGCGTCATCGGCGCCATGGAAACCATGTACCAGCGCGGTAAGATCCAGGAAGAAAGCATGCACTACGAGATGCTGAAGCACACGGGCGAATACCCGATCATTGGGGTAAACACCTTCCTGTCCAGCAAGGGCTCGCCGACGGTAATTCCGGAGGAGGTCATCCGGGCAACGGAAGACGAAAAGCAACTGCAAATTGCCAACCTGAACGCTATCCATGAAGCTCACTCGGACAAATCTGCGGAAAGCATCGCCAAACTGAAAACCATGGCCGTTAACAACGAAAACGTCTTCGAAGAACTGCTGGATACGGTGAAGCACTGCTCGTTGGGGCAGATCACTAATGCTTTGTTTTCGGTGGGGGGGCAGTATCGGCGGAGTATGTAGGGGTTCGCCTCTCCCCCGGCCCCTCTACCCGGGAGAGGGGAGACGTTTCTGCTCGCTTTCGCTCGTGTTGCCATGATGTTGGAAACTTGAGATTAAGCTCTAGAAACATCCTCTTTTCACCTATAAACATCAATGCTTGGGCCACCCCTCTCCGGGGGAGAGGCGACTTGGGACGTAGTGGCCACCAACCATTGACCAACCTCCCAAGAGGTGTAAAACGTAAAAATGCCACAACCAAATAAAGATCCACAATCCCCTAAAAAAAAGGAAGACACTGCCACAGTCGCCGTATCCGAAGACTACTACTTCGACGACAACGGCCTAATGGTGATGACGGCCGCCTTTCACAGCAAGCGCGGTTTTTGCTGCGGCAACGCCTGCCGGCATTGCCCGTATGACCACGTCAACGTTACGGAGAAATGATCACGACGACGGACCAATTGGGGACGGTGCTTGAGCTGCCGGGGATACCCCGGCGCATTGTTTGCCTGGTGCCCTCGATCACGGAGTTGTTGGTCGATTTGGGACTGGAAAGCTCGGTGGTGGGATGCACCAAATTTTGTGTCCGTCCCTCGCACCTGCGTTCCCGCCAAAAGATCGTCGGAGGTACAAAAAACGTGCGTCTGGAGAAAGTGACGGCGTTGTCTCCAGACCTGATCATCGCCAATAAGGAGGAGAATACGCAGGAGGACGTGGCGTTCCTGGCCGGGCAGTTTCGGGTGTGGGTCAGCCAGGTGAGCACCGTGGCGGAGGCAAATGAAATGATCACCAGTCTCGGCCGTCTATTCGCCGTGGAAGAACGCGCTGCGGCCATCATTACCGCCAACCGGAAGGCGCTGGAACAGCACAAATTACCGAGCCCGCAAAAAGCGCTCTACCTGATCTGGCGAGACCCATGGATGAGCGTGGGCGGAGATACTTACATCAGCGATGTGATGCGGGAAATCGGTTATGAAAATGTGGTAAGTGACCAGCTGCGTTATCCTACCCTTTCGGTCGAAGAGATTCGGGCTTTGGCCCCGGAACAAATCCTCCTTTCTTCCGAACCTTATCCCTTTAAAGCGGAACATTTAACCGAATGGTTGGAAATTTTGCCCCAGGCGAAAGTTGCGTTGGCTGATGGGGAATTTTTTTCCTGGTATGGGTCTCGGTTGGGGAATTTGGCAGGGCTTCTCTCTTAGAAGGTGGCGGGGCCGCAGGTGCAAGGGAAAGGATTAAAAGAAAGAGACATGGGCAGGGATGGACTTTCGTAAAAGATGAAATTAAACAAAAATTATTTCATTAAAATACATATAAACTTTTTGTTTGTTATCGTTTTGGCAACTATCTTTACGTCGTCAAACCTGCCTTTTGGTACCACTTATGAATGAAAGAGTAAAGGAAAAACTAGAGATTCTGTCTGATGCAGCGAAGTACGATGTGTCCTGTTCATCAAGCGGCAGTAATCGAAAAAACACCAAAGGTGGCTTAGGGAATTCGAATGGAGTGGGTATTTGCCATAGCTATACGGAAGATGGACGTTGTGTCTCCCTGCTGAAAATATTGCTGACCAATCACTGTATTTTCGACTGCGCGTACTGCGTGAGCCGCCGAAGTAATGATGTCAAACGAGCGGCCTTCACCGTACAAGAGGTCGTTGACCTGACGATCAATTTTTATCGACGGAATTATATTGAAGGACTGTTCCTGAGTTCTGGTATTTTCAAAGATGTGGATTACACAATGGAACGATTGGTCCGTATCGCTAAGGAGCTGCGAACGAAACACAAATTCAATGGCTATATTCATCTTAAGGCAATACCAGGCGCAAGCGATGAACTCATCCATGAAGCTGGGCTGTATGCTGACCGGTTGAGTGTGAACCTGGAGATTCCTTCGGAAATGAGTTTGAAAAAAGTAGCGCCTGAGAAGAACTATAAAGAGGTCTACAAGCCAATGAATTACCTGACGGGGGCCATACAAGGTTTTAAGGAGGAAAAGACGGCCATTCGATCCACGCCTAAATTTGCGCCTGCCGGACAAAGCACGCAAATGGTCATCGGCGCAACGCCCGAAAATGACCTGACGGTACTTAACCTGGCAGATAATCTTTACCAGCAGCAGCAACTAAAAAGGGTCTACTATTCTGGTTACGTGCCGATCAGTTCCGACAACAGGGTGCCCACCCTCAAGCAGCCGCCGGTGATCCGGGAAAACAGGTTGTATCAGGCAGATTGGCTGATGCGGTTCTATGAATTCAAGGTGGATGAGATCGTGAATGAGGTACATCCGGAGCTTGATCTGGAGCTGGACCCGAAAGCCGCCTATGCGCTTCGCAATCCACACTTATTTCCAATCGATGTTAACAACGCCACCTATCATGAGATTTTGCGAGTGCCAGGGGTAGGGGTTAGATCTGCCAAGAAGATTGTTTCGGCACGAAGGCACGGAAAACTACGTTTTGATAACCTGAAGAAAATAGGTGTCGTCTTAAAAAGGGCCCGGTTTTTCATTACGTGCGCGGACAAGGAATTTAATCTCCTGGGCAAAGATCCGCTGGTAATCCGACAAATATTTACTGCTCCCAGTCGACAAAAAGCCGGATTCAACCAGCTTAGTCTGTTTGGCTGATCGTTTGACCTAATTTAAAATAGAAAATGGTCTTAACCTACGATGGAACTTTTGAGGGGTTGTTGTCCGCTATTTTCGAGACCTATCGCTTGAAGATTGCGGTAGCTGAGATCATCCCTAAGGATGAATGGCAGAACAGCCTGTTTGAGCACCCCACTCACGTGGCAACGAATGAGGAATGGGCAAAGCGGGTCTTGATTGGCGTACAGAAAAAGAGTTCTAAAAAGGCCACCAAACTACTTTATCATTGTTTCCTTTCGGAACTACCGGGCATCTCCATGCTGATCTTCGATTTTATTAAAAAGTCAGTCAACTCTAACATCGACATTACGGATAACTTTGGCGACGACACGGTTTTGCAACTCCACCAAATAAAGAAGAAGATCGGGCGGGAAGTACACCGGATGCACGCCTTTGTCCGGTTCCAGTGCACGAAAGATGACATTTACTACTCCGTCATCGAGCCTGACTTCAACGTACTTCCATTATTGAACGATCATTTTGAAAAGCGTTACCCCGCTCAGGAGTGGTTGATCTATGATGTTAAACGGCACTACGGCATCTTTTACAACAAAGACAAAACCGAATACATCACGTTTGAAGACGATACACAGCTGCAATACCGGCAGCTGAACGAAAGTGTACTGGACGAATCGGAACCTGAGTACCAGATTCTCTGGAAAAGTTACTTCGACAACGTGAATATCCCGGAGCGGAGGAACATGAAATTGCATTTGCAGCACGTGCCTAAGCGGTACTGGAAGTATTTGTCGGAGAAGCGGGCGCAGTTTTAATTTAAATTTGTTGGTTGCCGTTGCAGAGCAGCACAGAGCGCTACCGGTGAATCGCAATTTGCAAAAACGACTACAGAAAGACGGTGTGCCATCAGCAGTGAAGTTGATTATCAGGGCTGATGATCGTCAAACATTAGGGGAAAAGCGAGGTGCCCAGAATCAATTCAGGTGAAAAAGTTAGATTAGCCTAACTTTGCAAAAAGCATAACCTCCACCATGCGCCTGATTTGTCAATTCCTACTCTTGTTCTGCGGCCTTAACGGCCTGTGCTTCGCCCAGGCCACTCAGGATGAAACCCTCCCCCTGGTAGTAACTTCCGCTTCCATCTTTGCTGACATGACGGCGATGATCGCCGGCGGCCACGTCCGCATCGAATCGGTGGTACCCATTGGCGGAGACCCGCACATTTACGAACCAACGCCGGCCGACGTCCAGCTGGTGGCCCGTGCTAACCTGGTCCTGATCAACGGCCTGACGTTCGAAGGCTGGATGAACGAGCTGATCGAAAACAGCGGGACTTCCGCTGAGACGATTACCATCACCGAAGGCATCGGATCAATTGCCAGCGAAGAATACGCCAACTCCAGCGATCCACACGCCTGGATGACGGCAGCAAACGGTCTGATTTACGTTCGTAACATCCGCGATGCCCTCATTGAGTTAGACCCCTTTAACCGTAAGGTCTATGAATTCAACGCCGGCGTGTACCTGCAACAGCTAGAGGACCTCGACGCCGAAATCTTCCGGCAAATCGCCTCCATCCCCGAAAAAGACCGGATTCTGATTACCAGTCACGATGCCTTTCGGTATTATGGCCGCCACTACGGTATCCAGGTCGAAGCCGCTCTCGGCACCAGTACCGACGCTGAAGTGCAGACCTCCGACGTGAACCGGTTAACCAACATCATCCGCGACTCTGGCGTACCGGCCATCTTCGTAGAAAGCACCATCAACCCTAAGCTTATCCGTCAGATTGCAATCGACAACAACGTCATCATCGGCGGCTACCTCTACGCCGACTCCCTGGGGGAACCCGATACCGAAGCTGGCACCTACCTGGGGATGCTTAGCTCCAATACCAACACCATCGTGCAGGCCCTGAAAGGAAATACTACCGACATCAAGGATGGTATGGGCCCAAAGGCTGGCCAGCAGCTTATCCTGCTGGGCATTATTCTGGCAGTTATGGCGGGGGCATTTTTCTTTATGGTGCAAAGGATTAATCGGGGTGTTGCTTAAGTAAAACCTAATGATCATCAATTCAAAACGCGAATCATGCGATTTACACCTCCGGGGAGCTCGCGCTATCCGCTTTGCGTCTGGCTCAACGCCCGGAGGAGAAACCGCCAGGATGACCATGAAACGATTTCTCATCGGAGGCGTGTAACGGGCGAAGCCCCGCTTTACGAGTTCCTCCGATGTGTAAATTGCGAAGCGGAACCAGATAATTTAAGAATCACCAATTAACAATTAACCATCATGCCCGCCATAACAGTTTCCGACCTCTCCGTAGCCTACGACCGCAAACGCGTACTCAGCAATATCTTCCTGGAGATCGAAGAAGGGCATCGGTACGGGATATTGGGCCCCAATGGGTCGGGTAAATCAACTTTGCTGAAAGCAATTCTGGGCTTAATCGAAGACTACACCGGTACCGTTGAGGTACTGGGGCAGGAGGTGCAGAAAGTCCGCAGGCAAGTGGTCTACGTACCGCAGCGAAGCGAGATTGATTTCACCTTCCCGGCAACCGTCCGGGACGTAGTGCTGATGGGCCGATATCCCCACAAGAAAGTCTTTCAACGCCTGAACAAAGAAGACCACCAGCTGGCCGATGCGGCGCTGGAAGAACTGGACATTGTCAATCTGCAAAACCGGCAGATCGGGGAACTCTCCGGGGGGCAGCAGCAACGGACTTTCCTGGCCCGGGCCATGGCCCAGCAGGCGGACATTCTTATGCTCGACGAACCCTTCGTTGGGGTGGATATTCCGACCGAAGAGAAGATCATCGCCGTACTCCGAAAGCTCTCCGAAGCAGGTAAAACCCTGCTAGTGGTCCACCATGACCTCCAGGCAGTACCCGAGTATTTTGACCATGTCATCCTCCTCAACCAACGATTGATCGCCCACGGGACAACGGAAGAAGTTTTTACGCCGGAGTTGCTGAAGCAGGCTTTTGGTGGGCAGTTGGCGCTACTACAGCAAGCAGGGGGGTTGGCGAAGTAGCCACCAAGGAGTGGTCAAATTTTAATTGTCCTGGATGAGGCTGCACGCCGAAATCCGGGGTAAAAGATGGGCGATTAGTATTGCGGCGCTGCGCGCCGCCATAGGTAAGGGGACCCTTTCGCACCCCGGGTAAAAGCCCGCTCCGCGACCTTTCACCGGGGGCGAAAAAAGTTCGACCACTCCGTGGTCACTGATTTATCGATCTTCGCCCCATGAATTTCAGCCCAGTTACTCCACCCAAATGCATCATCTTCGACTGTGACGGCATCCTCGTCGACAGCGAACACATCACCTTTTCGGTATTGGCAGAAATGAGTAGGGAAGTTGGGGTGAGGCTTTCCGAAGCAGAATTAGAGACTAACTTCCTGGGTAAATCACTCAACAGCATCATCGCTTTTTTAGAGGCGGAGACTGGGCAGTCGCTGTTAGCCACCTTCGAGCCTGATTTTCGAAAAAGAACTTTCGCCAAATTCAAAACCGACCTTAAGCCGGTGGATGGCATCAAGGAATTACTCGACCGGCTTACGGTGCCCGTATGCGTGGCCTCCAGCGGGCCGCCGCACAAGATCCGGATGAACCTGAAGTTGACGGGGCTGGCTGGGTACTTCGGAGAAAACACCTTCAGCTGCTATGACCTGAAGCGCTGGAAACCCGACCCCGCCGTATTTCTGCACGCCGCAGCGACCATGGGCTATCCTCCTGCAGAGTGCGTGGTGGTGGAGGACAGCCCGACGGGAATTAAGGGGGCCGTAGACGGTGGGTTCACCGCCTACGGCCTAACTCGCCATGGGAATGATCAGATGCTGGCTGCTGCAGGAGCAACGGTTTACCACCATCATGATGAGCTGCATGAATTGCTCTTTCCCTTAAACTGACTAGCCAGATCAGGACAGCAAAGGTCCATTAAGACTACTGCAAAAAATCCACCTTACCGTTATCCATATCGTAAACGGCGCCGACGATTTTGATCTCACCCTTATCTTCCATCTCCTTCAGGATGGGGCTGTTGAGGCGAATCTGCTCAATAGTGTGCTGGACGTTGCTTTCACAAACCATGTGTACGAACTCATCGTTTTTTGAAGTACGGTCTCCATCGTAAACGACTTTATCAACGGTCGGTCTGATCTTCGCCAGCATTGGCGTGATGTTGCCCAGTTTTACGTCATCGACGGCGGCTTTCACGGCACCACAGTGCTCGTGGCCCATTACCAGAATTAGCTTAGAGCCGGAAACTTTGCAGGCAAATTCCATGCTTCCCAGGATGTCTTCGTTGACAAAATTACCGGCAACGCGCGCAACAAATACATCGCCAATGCCACGATCAAAAACGTCCTCAACGGGTACACGACTGTCTACACAGGAAAGTACAATGGCCTTGGGGAATTGCGCCAGTGTGCTTTTTCTCACCTGTTCGGAATGGTCCCTGGCGGTCAGGTCGTTTCTCAGGAACCGGTCATTACCTTCTTTAAAGGACTGGATGACCATGTCGGCCGTTAATGCATCCTGTTCTTCTTTGGATAATACGTCCTCGACAACTCCCTTCATTGGTTGTGCGCGCTGGGCGGTGACGGTGGCCTCCTGTGGTTTAGGCTCTGCTGGGCTACAGGAAACGATGGCGATGCTTAGGGCAAGAATGGCCAGGAAATTAAGGGGATATCTCATTGGGAATATTTAAAGTGGTGATTAACGGCATAAGCACAATCCCGATTGTTTTTAGTGGGGTGTTTACTGCCGTCTGATGCACTCACCTAACTGAATCCCGAAGGATCTGGTTGCCGGAAAAGTACTCATGTGACGATAAAATGACAGCTTTACTATCTTTTATGATAGTTTTACTATCAATTAGAGAATTGACACATCTTTCCAGGTAAAGGGTAGTCAACAGGGAAATAAAAGGAGGACCGGTTTCTGTTTATGGGCGCGGCCGCAGGATGCAAAATCATGGACGAAAGCAGCAAGGCACTGTTAGGGTTCCGGACCTCCCGGTCCGGATCACGTAAGCCGGACCGGGAGGTCCGGAACCTTTTACCTTGCTCTTTTATCCCTTGCCCTTGTACCTGCGGCCCCGCCACATATGCCAACACTTTGGTGCCAGACCTATGGTATTGTAAAAGCCTTACCCGTTGCAACTAAACACTAAAAAGGTACTGTTTATCTTTGCCCGCCCAAATCAGTCTTGAGGTGGCATAATGTTCCTGACAACAAGGGCGCGCCATCTCACTAAGAGACCAACAGACTAACAGACCAATAGACTAACTATGTCCACGACTTTCGCCGACTTCAAAAAGCTGACCTCCCACGCCAAAGATTACGGTTTCGTATTCCAAAGCTCTGAAATCTACGACGGCCTCTCCGCCGCTTACGATTATGGTCCCCTTGGCGTATTGCTGAAGAACAACCTGAAGGAATACTGGTGGCGCTCGATGGTGCAAATGCACGACAACATCGTCGGCCTTGACGCCAGCATCTTCATGCATCCGAAGACCTGGAAAGCCTCCGGCCACGTCGATGCTTTCAACGATCCGTTGGTCGACAATAAGGACAGCAAGAAGCGCTACCGCGCCGACGTCTTGATCGAAGACTACATCGATAAAGTAGAAAGCAAACTCAATAAAGAGATTGCTAAGGCGCAGAAGCGTTTTGGCGAGGCCTTTGACGAGGCCGAGTACCGCAAAACGAACGGCAACGTTCTCCGCTATCAGGGAGAAATGGACGCCGTGGCCAAGCGCCTCGCAACGGCGATGACCGACGGTAACATGGAAGAACTTGGTCAAATGCTGGTCGATCTTGGCATCAAGGACCCAGACACTGGCTCGGCCAACTGGACCGACGTGCGCCAGTTCAACCTGATGTTCTCCACCCAGCTCGGTAACATCGCCGGTGAGGAAGGTAAACTGTACCTCCGCCCGGAAACGGCGCAAGGTATCTTCGTCAACTTCCTCAACGTACAGAAGAGCACGCGCCAAAAGCTGCCCTTCGGTATTGCCCAGATCGGTAAGGCCTTCCGTAACGAGATTGTAGCCCGGCAGTTCATCTTCCGCATGCGGGAGTTTGAGCAGATGGAGATGCAGTTTTTCATCCAGCCCGGTACCCAGATGGAGTGGTACAAGAAGTGGAAGGAGACCCGGATGAAGTGGCACCTTGCCCTCGGCCACCCCGCTGAGAAACTGCGCTTCCACGACCACGATAACCTGGCCCACTACGCCGACGCTGCCGTGGATATTCAGTTCGACTTCCCCTTCGGTTTTAAAGAACTGGAAGGCATCCACAGCCGGACCGACTTTGACCTGGGCGCCCACATGGAGCTGTCGGGCAAGAAAATGACTTATCACGATCCGGAGACGAAAGAACATTACGTGCCCTACGTACTGGAAACTTCCATCGGTGCCGACCGCTTGTTCCTGGCAACAATGAGCCACGCGCTGCGTACCGAGCAGGTTCCTGGCCAGGACGATCCGGCCAACGTTCGGGACGTGATGAAACTGCACCCGGCATTGGCTCCGATCAAAGCAGCCATTATGCCGCTCGCACGTAACAAACCGGAAATTGTCGAGGTGGCCAAAGGTATTTTCAACGACCTCCGTTTCCATTTCGACGTACAGTACGACGACACCGGTGCGATTGGTAAACTCTACCGTCGTCAGGACGCCGTAGGCACACCTTTCTGTATCACCGTTGATTTTGAGACGATCGAGGAAGGAGAACTCAAAGGCACCGTTACCGTCCGTGACCGTGATACGCTGGAGCAACAACGGATCAAAATCGAAGACCTGGCCGCGTTTATTGGCCCTAAAGTGGATATGGCTAATTTATTGGCGGCAGCCAATAGTTAGTTCATGGTTCAATAGTAGTTAGTTCATAGTCTATTACACTATTAACTAACTACTTCTTCCTCGGAGCATACTGTCCGGGGCGGTGTTCCGTGTAGGTCAATAGCTTACCGGTTTCTACAGATTCAGCCATGAGTTTTTGATGTTGGACGGCAGAGATAAATCCTTCGTCGAGGGCAAAGTCAAACCATACCTGCGTTTCCGCATTCTCGCCGGCACTGTCGGTGATTTTGGATAGGAAGTGTTTGGGGTACCGCCGTTTTGCGAAACTCTCCACAAGGTTGGCGCAAACGGAGCGGGAAGAACGTTTTACCTGGTCCGTCAAAGCAAACCGTTCGTGCTTAGGCCATGCCTTGCTCAAGGCCGCTACTCTTCGTGCCTGAAGACAAGGCCTTTGGATAAACAGCCCAGGTTTTAAATGTGGTGATAGCCATGGATGGTTGATTTGATGTAAACATCCAGTACTTTCAATTTATTAGTCGTCATTTAAACGCATACTTACGTTTATACACGAATAAAAGGTAGTCTTTAGTCGCTAGTTCATAGTCTTTGTTCCTGAACTATTGAACTACCGGCTAAGAACTACTGAACTATGAACTACCGACTATGAACTATTGAGTTAAAGACAATGTACTATTAACAATGGCAAACGAATGGAATGTCGGACAAAAAGAGTCCGGCCTGAAGAAAGAAACGGAATATGCGGTCGTAGTCGGCCTGGTTACCCGTCAGCAGACGGAAGAGCAGGTAGCTGAGTACCTGGACGAGCTGGAGTTCCTGGCCCTCACGGCTGGTGCAATTACCCAAAAGAGAGTTGTCCAAAAACTGGATAGCCCGGACAACCGGACCTTTGTGGGTAGCGGTAAAGCTAACGAGATTGCCAAGTATGTAGAAGAGCACGAGGAGATCACCATGGTCATCTTCGACGATGATCTCAGCGGCAAGCAAGTCAGTATCCTCGAAGAGTTGATGAAGGTTAAGATCATTGACCGTTCTTCCCTCATCCTCGATATTTTTGCGGGGCGGGCGCAGACCGCCCAGGCCAAGACGCAGGTCGAACTCGCTCAGATGCAGTACATGCTTCCACGATTGCGTGGTTTGTGGACACACCTGGAGCGGCAGCGCGGTGGTATTGGTATGCGAGGCCCTGGTGAAACGGAAATTGAGACGGATCGCCGGATCATCCGCGATAAAATCAGTAAACTGAAGAAAGACCTGGAAAAATTGGATCGCCAGGCAGCTACGCGGCGTAAGGGGCGGGACACCATGGTCCGTGTTGCCCTGGTGGGCTACACCAACGTTGGGAAGTCTACCCTAATGAACCTGTTGACGAAAAGCGATGTCTTCGCCGAAGACAAGCTCTTCGCCACCCTGGACACCACGGTTCGGAAAGTTGCCTACGAAGGCGTACCCTTCCTGTTGACGGACACCGTAGGGTTCATCCGCAAACTACCTCACCACCTGATCGAGAGTTTCAAATCTACGCTCGACGAGGTACGGGAGAGCGACATATTGCTCCACGTTGTCGACGTTGCCCACCCCGTCCACGCCGATCAGATCCGGACGGTACAAACCCTGCTCAAAGAACTGGGCGTGGAGGAAAAGCCTACGGTGCTAGTCTTCAACAAAGTCGACCTGTTCCGCGAACGCAATTACGACCTCTACCTCGACGAGGAAGGCCGCGATGAAGTAGAAGAAGGTTTGCGTAAGAGCCTGGAAAGTGAATTTGGTCACGAAGCCATGCTGATCTCTGCCCACACAAAAGAAAACCTGGACGCGCTCCGCCAGCGATTGGTGGAGATGGTTAAGGAGCAGTACCAGACTACTTATCCGTACGTGGCGACGTACTGGTAAGAGACAATAGAAAAAGATCTCCAACGGGCTGTAGCAGACGATATAAGACTTCTTCAGGCAGGCGAAATGTGCCTGAACACAGGAGAAGAGCGATCAAAGGGGTACAAGCCAGATATAAGCTACTCCCCTCCTTCATCAGCCGTCTCCTCCGGAGCCTCCACCAATTCAATTGGCTCAGCAAACAATGCTGCCAGCTCTAGTCGGACACGGTTTTTGCGATACTCGCTACGCTTAAAGTCGTTCTTAACCGCTCGTTTATCACTTTCCACTGCATAGGATTCGAGCGGGCCTTTAACGGTGTAGTAGAGGTTGAAAAAGCCATTTCTACGGGCGGGTAGCATGTCCAGGTTACGATCGTGTCGACCAATTTTATTGGCAATCGCTTGTCCGGCATTTACTTTTATGAAGTAATCCAGGTAATTGTTGAACGTGTGGCTTCCGCTCAATTCAAGGTTCAGCGCGCTGGACTGTACGAACATGACCGGGATGTACAGCGTCTCGTCGGTGATTTCGAAGAAATTCTGAAGACGCGTAAAACGGACCTTGTCCAGGTCGCCTGCTTTCAGGGCGAAGGCAAAATTCTCCAGCATCCCGAAATTGTTCAGTTCGCCATCGGAAATGTCCATGCCTGCCAGCACCTTGAGTTTTTCGTAGTCGAGTTCTCCTTTCTCATCAAAATAGGCCTGGATCCAGAGCTTGGCGTCCATTTTTCCTTCAATATTATCGGCTACCAGCACTTCCTGGCCGAAGTTCTCACCTTGAGCAAAGAACTGGTTGACGTCGATCCCGATACCACTTATCCGGCCTTCCACACGTTGCAATTCCTGAAAATAGACTTCACCGTCTACCTTAAGCTGTCCCTCCATGGCATCGGTAATGCCCCGGACGTCTAATTGTCGGGGCGTGAAGATGAGTTGTCCGCTGAAATTCTCTCCTTTAATTTCTCCGTAGTTCCATTCTTCTACGTTTGCATCGAATCGACCGCGAAGCAGGTCGGTTATTTGTGCTCGGCGGACCATTGTTTTAGCGCGCAGGCTATCGGTTGTACCAGCGGCTTCGGCAATTTCCTGCTCTTCTTCCGTTGGGCCGGCCAGCTTCAGCAGTTCGTCGATGTCGAATGATTTACCGGTCAGCCGGGCGTCGAAGTTGAGTTCGGCGTCATTGGTGTTTAGGGAATCGGCGAACAGAACGGGAATCAGGTTCGTGGCTTTGCCGGTGAAGCTTATCTCGGTTTCGGCCCCCTCGAAGGCAAAATTGGTCAGCTCCATCTCGTTGTCTCGCAGTTCCAGAGTGCCCGAAGGGAAAGATAGTTGCCGCTCGTTAATGGTCAGCTCTCCACCGTCGAAGGTGAGGCGGCCAGCGGCCGCCACCTGGCCCATGCGCCGTGGGCGCAGCATGTCTTCGTAACGTCCGGTGAGCCGGAGGCCCTGGATACGAACGTATCCATCGCCGTCGGTCACCGGCCCTTCGCCAAGGATGGCGGGCAAGGTGCCCAAAGGGAATGCTCCGTCGGCGGAGAAATCGATGCGTGGGTCATCGAGGTTCTCGATGCTGAGTTTCAGGGAGAAGGGCTGGTTACGAAACGTCCCCTTCAGTTCTTCAATGGCAAAAGACTGAACGCCGCCAGTTGGGCCGTCCAGGTACGCAAAACGGGCCTTTAGGTCGAGGTCCTTGGCACCGACGTTGATGCGTGGGCTACCGACCCGGCCATTGGTAAAGGTCAGCCGGCCATCCATTTTGGGATACTTGCGTTTGGTCCAGGGGCCGGTAATGCTTCCGGAAAGGGACAGCTCCCCCCGGGTTTCCAACTCATTCAGGGTGCCAGCGTAGGCTGGAGGGATGAGGGCGAGAACATCTTCGAGGCTGCCCGACTCACTTTCTAACCGCAGGTTAGTCAGAAGTCCGTCTTTGGTCGAGGTGAGGTCACCAACCACACTAATTTCGAGATCGCCGGATTCGATCCGGAGTGGCGCAAGGGTGTACTTGTTTTCCTCGTTATTGATGTTTGTTTTTGACTCCAGCCGAAGTCTTGTTTCGTTAAGGTAGCGGACCCCTTCCTGGTCGAGGTGGTAGATGTCCAGCAGGCCTTCGGCGGCAAGCAGGTAATCTTTGGCGCCAAAGTCACCGCTGAAAGTGGCCTGGTCAACATTTCCGGCAATATCGATTTGGAGTTGGGCGTCGCGGTAGGTAAACACTACTCCATTCAATTGCGCGTCGGCAATAGCAAACTCGGTAGGTTCCCCCTCCGGCACTTCTTCTCCGACGGGGGTGTACCCAGCCAGTTGGTAGTTGGTGTTGCCGTCGATGTCGGTGATGAGGTTGAGCTTGCCATCGGAAATAGCAATCTCTTCTACCCGGATCTTACCGAACAAGCTGCCCAGGTCCAGCAGGCAACTTAATTGCTCGGCCACCAGCAGGTCACTGCCGTCGCTGCCGCGAACCTGTACGTCTTGCAGATTGACGGATAAGCTGGGGAAACTACGCCAGAAAGCAACATCGTACTCCGCTACTTTTATTTCCGTGGGAAATTTCTTGCTCAGGGAGTTGACGACCGCCCGGGCGATTGGACCGCCGAAAAAACTGACGGCGATGAGCGGAACCACTACAAGAATGAGCAGGACAATACCGGTAATTTTCAGCGCACGCATGGGAGGTGGAGGTTGGCTTTTGAATGGGTTTGGCGCTTAAAGATGGGACTGTTTTCTCACTTAAGGGGAAAGCGGAAAATAGCTGGCTTGCTGAAAATCACTCGACAGCCAAGGCTCGACAAAGGAGCGGACCCGGCTGCCGAGTGATTTCGTGATTTTTTGACCCGCCCGGCCGACAAGTCAGGCCAGGGGCCGCCTCGGCGGACGGGCTAAAGCTTACTTATACCAATCAGCAACAACTACTTCAATAGTTTTGTCCCCTTCCTCAACGAGCCGGGCAAATTCCTTAGTGTCCATGAAGGAGCCGTCCTGGTTGCGGTAGTGGTATGGGTAAACTTTTTCGGGCTTGAAATCCAGCACTGCATCAGCAGCTGCGGCCATTTCCATCGTATAGGGCTGGTTCATGCAAACGAAGGCGACGTCGATGTCCTGGAGGGCACGCATTTCTTCCACGTCTTCGGTGTCTCCGGAGAAATAGTAGCGTTGGCCGCCCATATCGATGACGTAGCCATTGAATTTGCCGGGTGGGTGGAAGCTGTCTTCGGCCTTGGGCAGGTTGTAGGCAGCTACAGCATTGACGGTGATGTCGCCACGGGCGGCATCCTCACCGTTGGCGAGAGTGGTTACTTTTTCAAAGCCCATTTCTCCCGCTTTTTCGGTGACGGCAGCTGGGCCGAAGAGTTCAGCACCGCTGAGGTCCAGGGCAGACAGGACTTCCTCGTTGAAGTGATCGCCGTGGGTGTGGGTGATCACCACCATGTCTGGCGCACCGAAGCTGGTGAATTTTTCCGGCTTGTCGTAGGGGTCTACGAAGATGGTCAGCCCATCGTACTCCAGCACCACGGCAGCATGGAAGATCGGGGTCATGACGACCTCTTTCTTGTTTTCCATTACTGGTGTTTCGGTGGGAGCTTCGGCGGTAGCCGTTGAGGTGTTGCTGCTGTCGCCGCAGGCGGTGAAGAGCAGGAGGAGGAGCAGGGTAGAAAAAGTTACGCGCATCGTGTATTGTTGGTTTGCTGGTTTAACGACGATGGGGGGAATAGGTTCGCTAGGGGCGGCAGGTGCTTCATTTGGGCGGGGGCGCAGGTGCCGGGGAAGTTGAAGGGCAAGGGGTGGTAGCACCAGCTCATTTTAGAGCTGTCCGGCACACGTGTACCTCCGGCTTCAGCCGGATTGGTCCCTGCTCCTTCTACTCATTCCCATGCACCCGCGTCCCCGCAAAAAAACGCGCATGGTTACCACCAATGGTCATTACGTTTGCCCAAGTGAGCCACCTGCGCCAGAATTGAAAACGAGCTTCGGTTATTGTCCAAAGTTACGGGCAAAGGTCAACTATTCCGTAAGAACGAAGTGAGCACTCCCATGCGGTAGCACTACTTCACTACAAGACGATCTGACTACTTGACTAATTAAGGTACCTCCACCACATTAAGCACCCGCCCAATAATGTCTTCCTGGCGAATATTCTCAGCTTCCGCCTCGTAGGTAAGGCCGATGCGGTGGCGCAGGACGTCTTCACAAACGGCGCGGACGTCTTCCGGTGTCACGTAGCCACGGCGTTCGAGGAAGGCATGGGCTTTGGCTGCCTTGGCCAGGTTTATGCTGGCGCGAGGACTGCCGCCAAAGCTGATCAGCGGCTTGAGGTCGCCAAGTCGGTAAGCATCGGGTTCGCGGGTGGCGAAGACGATGTCGATGATGTAGCGTTCGATCTTGTCGTCCATATAAATCTTGCGGACACTTTCGCGTGCGTGCAAGATCTCGGCAGTGGTAGCAACGGCGTTGATTTTGGCAAAGCCTTTTTCAAGGTTGCGCCGCATGATCTCCCGCTCATCTTCCCGGGTGGGATAGCCGATGGTGCACTTGAGCATGAAACGGTCTGTCTGCGCCTCGGGCAATGGGTAAGTACCTTCTTGCTCTATGGGGTTCTGGGTGGCCAGAACGAGGAAGGGCTCTTCGAGCTTAAAAGTTTTGTCACCGATGGTGACCTGGCGCTCCTGCATGGCTTCAAGGAGGGCCGATTGCACCTTGGCGGGGGCACGGTTGATTTCGTCAGCGAGGACGAAGTTGGCAAAAACGGGGCCTTTACGGACGGTGAAATCGTTGACACTCTGGTTGTAGATCATCGTACCGACGATGTCGGCCGGCAGCAGATCAGGGGTGAACTGGATCCGGCTGAAATCTGCAGAGATGGTCTGCGCCAGGGTATTGATCGCCAGCGTTTTTGCAAGTCCCGGCAGGCCTTCGAGCAGGATATGGCCTTTGCTGAGCAAGCCCAATAGTAGGCGGTCGATCATGTATTGCTGGCCAACGATGACCTTGGCGGTCTCCTGACGGATACGTTCGACGACTTCGCTGTCAATCTTGATTTGTTCGTTTAGGGCTTCAATGTCGATGCTGGCCATGCTTGTTTTTGGAGTTTTGGTCCGGTCGTTCGGGGCCGCTAAGATAATCAGGCGCGGGAAATAGTGAAGGGGAGAATGTCAGAAGCGGATTATGGGCGAAAGGAAGAAGGGAGGAAAGGGGAACTTAATAAATAGATAAGGGACAGCTGCAAGTGCCGTTCGTGGTACATTACTTGCTATTCCCCAGCGGGAAAAAGAGTAGTAACTTAAGGCCATTAGACCGACTGAAGCCCGGCACAGCAACCACGAGCGCCGGTTAACACGGCTTCAGCTCCTACCGCTTTGGGCAGCATCTACTTTAGTTTGAGAGGTTTCACACTACTGGACATTTTTGTTTAGCCACCTTTATTCCGATGACTACGTTTAAGAAATTGTTGCAAGGGTTACAGTAGTTGCAGGGGGGCAACACCTGCAACTAATGCAACTTTGTCTCCGAAAAGCAGCCTTCAATCAGCGGTTTTAGAAAAATGTCCAGTGGTATGGATAGGTTCATACCATGGAGAGTTGGCTACTAAATACCTATTTTACTTTTCCCTTCCTTTTTACCAAAATATTCCATCAAAAGGTGCAACCCTGCTGCTGTCCTTGCGTCATTACAATCAAACACAGTAACCAAGAACCATTGTGGGAGCACAGCCAATCATACAAACCATGCCAACAGCTGCCGACTATCGCGACACGCACCGCGAATTAGTGCTGGGTTGCCAGCGCAGGGACCGCACGGCGCAAAGAGCGTTGTATGGCCACTACGCCAAACCAATGTATAACCTATGCCTGAGAATGCTCAGGCATGCCCATGACGCGGAAGATGTTTTGCAAGTGGCCTTCGTGGATATTTTTGGTAAGATTGAGACGTTTAATTTTGACGCTTCGATCAGTGCCTGGATAAAGCGTATTGTTGTCAACCGCTGTATCGACCATCTGAAGAAGCGGCGGTTGCTAACAACTGATCTGGACCCCAATCGCCATGATTCTGTTGATGAAGCGACGAATGCCGAACCTGCTCCGGAGGCCCTGAAATTAAGTGTGGAGCAGATCAAACGCGCCACCTTACAATTAAGTGAAGGTTACCGGGTGGTACTTTCTCTTTACCTCTTCGAAGGATATGACCACGAAGAGATCTCGAATATTCTTGGCATCAGTGTCGGGACGAGCAAATCACAGTACAGTCGGGCACGTAAGCGCCTGGCTGCATTATTAAACGATCAAAAATAATCCTCCCCATGTCTACCGATAAGCTAGAGGATTTTATCCTCAATAACCGAGCGGCCTTTGATGACGAAACTCCCGGTGAAGACCTGTGGAGCAAGATCGAAAGCGCCATTGATTCCTCAGGTAATGGTAAGGATCCGTTGGAGACCTTCATCGCCAAGAATCGCAATGCCTTCGATGACAGCACCCCACCACCGAGAATCGAGGGTCTGGTCTTCGCCGCTATGGACGGAGACGAAGTCAGACAAGTCTCCGGCGCTACCCCAATGCCGCCGCTGCGCGCCATCTTAGGCGGGCGTGGTCGACGTATGCGGGTTCTGGGTGTGGCTGCGGCCATGCTGTTGCTCATCGCTGCGGCCTTCACCATTGGTACCCAGAATGGTTACCGGAGTGCGGAAGAAGATCAGATGGCGGCAGAACTCCGTCAGATCAGTCCGGAACTGGCCGAAACTGAAAACTACTACCGTGGCGAAATCGCTACCCAGGCTACGAAAGTAAAACTGGTGAGTAACGACCCACAACTGCAAAAAGACCTGGCCGAAATTGATGAGGCCACCGAAGAAATCCGGGCATCCCTGCTCGAAGTACCCGTATCCCAACGTGCAGTCCTCATTGATCGCCTCATTGAGACTTACCGCACGAAGCTTGACATCTTGTTGCGCATTCAGCAGCACCTGCCTTCCAACGATTCTACTTCTACTACTACTCAACAAACTACCAATGATTCTTAAATCCATAAAACCATTTCTGGCAGCAACGGCCTTTCTGTTGTTGCTCCCCGCCTTGCAGGCGGCCGATGCTCCTTTTTTGCTAAAGCAAGATTACGAGAAAACGTATACCGAAACTTTTCAGGTTGATGGCGATGGAGAAGTCCGCCTGGCGAATCGTTACGGTGAGATCAAGGTGGAAACCTGGGATCGTAATGAGGTTAAAATTGACGTTCGGGTAAAGGTTTCTGCCGCTGACCAAGAAGATGCTGACCGCACTTTCGACCGCATTGAAGTCAACTTTAGTGGTGGCTCCAACAGCGCTACGGCTATAACGAATATTGGTACTAGCGGGCGTAACTCCAAGGGCTTCATCGAATCAATTCTAAACGGAGAATGGCCGTCCCTCGGCAGAGGTAGTTCCAACTCTAATGACTTCAAGGTTTACTACCGCGTCAAAATGCCCGCCTCGGCCAGTCTGGAAACCGAAGCTAAGTACTGCGACGTCAGCCTTCCTGACTTGTCGGGCAACACCAACATCAGTGTTGGTTATGGCAACCTGGTGGCTGGTGACCTGACCGGCCGTAACGAAGTAAGCGTCAGCTACGGCTCCGCCCGCATCGACGAGATGGGCGAAAACAGCACCTTTCGGGTACGTTACTGCGATGGCAACGAAATCCGGAAAGCATCAGAACTACGCTATGATGGTCGTTACAGCGAAACCCGTATCGGCACCGTTGGCCGCCTTACCATCGACGCCGGTTACGAAGAACTAGAGGTGGAAAGTGCCCGTGAGCTGCGCCTCGATGGCAACTATAATGACCTTGAAGTCGGCACCGTAGACCGTATTTACCTCGACGGCAATTACTGCGACGTATCCATCGGTAAGGTGGTGAAAGAAATTGAGGTGGACGCTTCTTACGGCGACCTCGAAATCGATCAACTCAAGGCCGGGTTCGAGCGCGTCTATATCCGGGTTAACTACATTGACGTAGAAATTGATGTGGATTCCGATGCTGGCTATGAATTCGAACTTCGGACGCGTTACGGAGATATTTCCTACGACTCCAGCCGGGCGAAGAACGTAAACAGCAACAAGAGCGGATCTTCCCGCTCAGCAACCGGTAACATGCCGGGCATTGGAAAAGGATCGATTAATATCTCGACCAGTTACGGAGATATTGAGCTCGATTAAAGCTTGTATTACTAGTCTCAAATGGTGAGGGCGTCCCGGAATTGGGGGCGCCCTTTTTACGTAGGCCCGGTTTTTTACCCAAATATGGCGCGGCCGCTGGTGCAAGGGGAGGGATGAAGGAGCAGGTTGCAGAGGTTGCAGAGGTTGCAGGAGGTGCAACGGGAGCGCAGCGACCCTGCAACTCCTGCAACGGGAGCGCAGCGACCCTGCAACCCCTGCAACGGGAGCGCAGCGACCCTGCAACCCCTGCAACAGGAGCGCAGCGCCCCTGCAACTCCTGCAACGGGAGCGCAGCGACCCTGCAACCCCTGCAACGGGAGCGCAGCGACCCTGCAACCCCTGCAACGGGAGCGCAGCGACCCTGCAACCCCTGCAACAGGAGCGCAGCGCCCCTGCAACTCCTGCAACGGGAGCGCAGCGACCCTGCAACCCCTGCAACAGGAGCGCAGCGACCCTGTAACCCCTGCAACAGGAGCGCAGCGACCCTGCAACTCCTGCAACGGGAGCGCAGCGACCCTGCAACCCCTGCAACAGGAGCGCAGCGACCCTGCAACCCCTGCAACGGGAGCGTAGCGACCCTGCAACTCCTGCAACGGGAGCGCAGCGACCCTGCAACTCCTGCAACGGGAGCGCAGCGACCCTGCAACTCCTGCAACAGGAGCGCAGCGACCCTGCAACTCCTGCAACAGAAGCGCAGCGACCCTGCAACTCCTGCAACAGGAGCGCAGCGACTCGTACCTTTGCAAAATGAACCGGTAGCTCCGGAAAACCTTTCTACTAAGAAAACAATCAACCATGCGTTACCTAAGCTTATTACTTATTCTGAGTCTTTCTCTGACATCTTGTGGAGAAGACACCGCCGCTGCCGAAAAAGCAACGATGGATGCTGCCCGCGCCTCTCAGCAAACCGCCTATGATGCCATGATGGAAGGCCATGATCGGGTGATGCCGCTAATGGGCAAAATCACCGCTGCGCAACGTTCCATTAAGGAAGCACTCAATAGTGAAGGCCTGGAGGCCAGCAAAAAAGAAGTGTTGGAAGCCGCCAACGAGCAACTGGAAGATGCCAACGACGCCATGATGAGTTGGATGCAGGACCTCAAGCCGCTTGACGAACTCCGAGAAAGTATGGACAACGATGCCATCATCAACTACATCAGAAAGGAGGCCGGTGAAATCGCTAAGGTGGAATCTTCTATGAACGCCGCGCTCGGCGCGGCCGCGAACGTGGTGGAAGACCACGGGCACAGCCATGAAGGGGGAGACCATAGCGGGCACAATCATTAGTCTTGTAGTTTAGTAGTCCTGTAGTCTACCGCATATGGATGCTCGCTGCGCTCGTTTATATGGTGAAACTGTCTATGAATAGTACCCACGAGCGTAGTGAGCATCCCCTTGCGGAGCCTACTATACCACCAGACCATAAGACTACCAGACTACTTATTACTTAAGTTCCAGAATATTCCCCATCCCATAGCACCTGCGACAACGTGCTTCGTAAAGGTCCGTTTCCCCAAGAACAACGGTGTCCTGGTTCTGCGTTAGACGATAGGAATGACTGGCCAGGTTCCCGCAGTGGGAGCAAATGGCGTGGACCTTGGTAATGTATTCGGCAACGGCCAGCAGGCTGCAGATGGGCCCGAAAGGCTTCCCCCGGAAATCCATGTCGAGACCAGCAATGATGACGCGCTTCCCTCTATTGGCTAGTTCCTGCACGTGGGAGACTACCGCGGGCTCAAAAAACTGCGCTTCGTCCAGGCCGATTACCGTCACGTCGTCCGGAATTTGTAAGATTTTACTGGTATCGATAATCGGGGTGGCGAGCAGGGAATTGCTGTCGTGGGAGACGACTTTGGTTTCTCCGTACCGGGTGTCAATCTTGGGTTTGAATATCTCGACGCGCTGGCCCGCAATGCGGGCACGCTTTAACCGGCGGATCAATTCTTCGGTCTTACCGGAAAACATACTTCCACAGATGACTTCTATCCATCCACTGCGCTGACCACTGAAATGAGGTTCGAGAAACATTTTTTAGTACTTTACTTCGTTGGTATTGTGGTCTGTTGAAATAGGTGATATGGTAATTGTTAAAAGAACCAAGCTACTCCTGTATCTTCGCCCAAATGTAATACAAGCTCAACGGACTAACAGACCAATACTACCAATAGACCAAAATACCAACTACTCATGTCTCAGTCTTCCTCCGATCGCCTCATCAGTCGTATCAATGCCTTACATAAAAGCCTGCAGTTGGATGCGGGAGGAAAACTTTCCGCAATGGAACGCGATCTGATGCTGGGGTACCTGCGAGAGTTGTATGAACTATACGCTACGCATGGTGAGGCTCCTGCAAAAGTGGTGGCTGCGCCACCATCTGCTCCACCGCCAGCTCCTACACCTCCCCCTGCTCCTGCGCCCGCGCCTCCTCCGCCTCCGGTTGTGGAAGTGCCCAAGCCGACACCTCCACCACCGCCCCCACCGGCACCCGTGGTGGAGACGCCTAAGCCAGCACCTCCACCGCCGCCACCAGCGTCGGCCCCAACGCCAGCTCCGGCCATCAATACCTCTCTTAGTTCGGATTTAAGGGACTTGTTTTCTGAAGACGATCTCGCCAGTCCTTTCGGCCGTCAGCCTTTAGCTGATCTTACCCGATCTCTGACGATCAACAACCGGGTACTGTTCAGTAAGGATCTGTTTGGAGACGATAATGACCTGTTGAACACCACCCTGAGGACCCTGAATTCATCAGGTTCCATGGCTGCCGCTCAGCCAGTAATGGTCAGCCTGGCTCGCCGGTTTGAATGGGCGGATGAGAGCAAAAAAGAAACCGCCAGGGAATTCATCGAATTAGTTCGTCGTCGTTATGCTTAAGACCAGCCTGAAAATTGTTCTGGCCATAGTCCTGGCCTTTGTTGCTTTCTTATTTTACACGGCTGGTGTTTCCCAAGATGTTCGCCCGGATGTGCTACAGATGGAGCATGCAGCTCCTCCAGAAGTATTGACCATCGCCTTTGGTAGTTGTAACCGGCAGAAAAGTCCACAGGACTTCTGGCCCACCATCGGCAAACATCAACCCGACGTCTGGCTCTGGTTAGGCGATAATGTTTATTCCGATACCGATGACATGGGCCGGATGAAGGCCGATTACGACCAACAAAAAAATGCGCCTGAATACACGGCATTTCTGCGTGATGTCCCGCAGGTTTTTGGTATTTGGGATGACCACGACTACGGCCTTAACGATGGCGGTAAGGAGTGGACTCATAAGGACAAAGCCAAGGAGCAACTGCTGGACTTTCTGGATGTCCCGGCCGGAAATCCCGTGCGAAAACACACTGGCGTCTACCAGAGTTATACCGTTGGGGAGGGAGACCGAAGCGTAAAAATCATACTTTTGGACACGCGTTACTTTCGGGACGCCGTGGTTCCACCCACACAAAAAGGACACCGGTATGGAAAGAACGAAACCGGGGACATCCTGGGAAATGAGCAATGGGCCTGGCTGGAACAAGAACTGACTGATAGTCCCGCAGCGGCTCACGTGATCGCAAGTAGTATTCAGGTTTTACCCCAGGAGCACGGCTACGAGAAGTGGGAGAATTTCCCTTCTGCCCGGCGGAGATTACTTGCCTTACTGGCGGCAACCAAGCCAAACATGCCGCTACTGCTCAGCGGAGACCGCCACCTGGCTGAAATTAGTGAGGTGAAAGAAGGGAATTATCCCATTTATGAAGTGACCGCCAGTGGTTTGACACATTCTTACGAAGCTGCGGATGAACCGAACAGCCACCGAATCAGTTCCTTGATCGGGGTGAAGAACTACGGTTTACTCCATTATGTCTGGAAAACGGATGGACCGGAACTCCTCGCGGAAGTACGTGGCATCGACGACGACAAAGTACTGGCCAGCCTAAGCTTGAAACAAGACCTAATGGCTGCCGACAAGCAAGCCCTTAATCAACTAATTTACGCTAACGACCAAATGCCCGATCAACTCAAACCATGCCCCCAAAGCCCCAACTGTGTAAGTACCCAGACGGACCAGGCAGATAAGAAACGTGCCCCCATCGCCTATACCGGTAGCCTTGCCGAAGCGAAGGCTCGTCTTAAAAAGGCCGTAGACGGCATGAAGCGGACGAGGCTTAAAACGGAGTCGGAGAACTACCTGCATTATACCTTCAAGACCTGGCCAATTCCCTTCATTGATGATGTGGAATTCCTCTTCGACGAAGAGGCTAAGTTGATCCATTACCGCAGCGCGAGCCGGGTGGGACACAGCGACCTTGGCACTAATTCTAAACGGATGGCTAAGGTGGTGGCGGCTTATGAGGGAGTTGACTAGTATTTTGGTCTATTGGTCTATTGGTCTATTAGGACAGTTATCTCTCTCGTTATTCTACTTCTGAGGTCTACTGCTAAAACACTTTGTTCTTGTCTGACAAATTCCATAATAAAGAGCGGCTGAAGTCCCGCAAAGAGATCGGCCGGCTATTTGGCAGAGATGGGCGCGCGGTCAAATCCTATCCCATTCGGCTGGCCTATGCGGAGACGGAAGAAATGCGGGGAACCTTCCCTTTTCAGGCGGCCTTCGTCGTCCCAAAACGCCGGTTCAAAAAAGCAGTCGACCGCAACCTGATCAAGCGTCGAATGCGAGAGGCTTATCGTTTGCACAAACACCTGATTGGAGCACACACCGAACAGGGCGTTGTGCCCGAACAACAATATTCTCTGCTTTTTATCTACACAGGAAATGAGGAGATGCCGTTTAAGTACATTGAGCGGAAGATGAAGAGAGTGTTAGGAGATTTACAAGCGACGTTGGAGGTGAAAAGGTAAACTTCAGGCAAATACTCAGACATACTCTAAAGTGCGATGGCCATTTTAACGTTGCAGCGAGCATACGGACTATTTCTCCCGTCAACGTCCTCAAAGCCAAGTTTTTGATATAACCGAAGGGCCGAAGCTAGTTTATCGTTGCTCTCCAGGTATACCGAAGTTGCCCCCAGCTCTTTCGCGAGATGCAATAAAGCCTGGCCGAGCAGCAAGCCGAAGCCACGCCCCTGAACCTTGGGTGAAATACACATTTTAGCCAACTCGTAGTCGTAAGTGCTATGCTCCATTTTTAACAGTCCTCCTGTGCCAACGGGCTCACCGTCGTACTCCGCAATCAGGATATGTCCATCTTGATCCAGAAAATATCCCTGTGGGTCCCGCAAAGAAGCATAGTCGGAGTCTTCCATCGTGAAGTTTTCGCTGATCCAGGCCTCGTTGAGGTCGAACCAGGCTTTAGCGTGTGCGGGGGTGTAGGGGACGAATTGTAAGCGATTGGCCATAGAAAGGGGTGTTTTGGGGAAGTAAACATTAGGCGATACGACAGCAAACTAAGTAGTGTAGGCGGCGATATTCAAGTCCACCTATAGGATTTACGGTAGTCCACCGATTTAGGGAAAGACTGATACATCGTCGGGAAGTATTGGTATGTCATGGCCTGCAACCATCCCTAAATTTGCTTACGTAATCAATAACCTCAAAATCAATTACGATGAAAGCTATTCAATCAAATAAGCAATTCAATGACTTGGTCGCCAGTGGCAAACCATTTGTTCTTGACTTTTATGCCGACTGGTGCGGCCCCTGTCAGGCGCTGCTCCCAACGGTAGAGAAATTAGCGGACGAATTTGCCGGTAAGGTGGAAATTGTAAAAGTCAATATTGATAAGCAGAGAGACCTGGCACAAAAGTTTCAGGTAAGGAGCATTCCTTCTTTGTTCTTTATGGAAAGCAATAAGATCAAAAGCAGCCTGAAAGGCATGGCTTCTGAAACGGAACTGCGGAAGCGGATTACTGCGTTGGCTTAAGGTCCCTTTTATCGGTCATTATTCTAAATAATTAGGGCGCTATCCGGTGGGTAGCGCCTTTTTTTGTGATTGAATTCGCCGCCTTAGCTGTAACCGGAATGGCCCGGCAAATTGATCACCATGAGAATCAACTTCCACTCCAAGGGCCCGGGTCTTTGACAGTTGATATGACAGACCTATGTTGAGAGATAGGTCAAAGTCGAAAATGGTATTGCTTCGAAAACGTTCTACAATAGATCCCGAAGGAATCACGAGATCATGGAGTGGCAGTACATGAAAGGTATTACCATCAGTAACCGAGCGGTCAATAAGCAGAAAGAGGTTCGCTCCCATTTAACCCTTTCCCTCCTTTAGCTCTTTCTTACTTTATCCCCCCCTTAGTACCGCCAGCTACTCAAATCCGCCCCCTCCGGCGCCAACACCCCCACCGTCTTAGCCCACTTCGGGATAAACATCCGGTGGTACCGCAGCCGGCTGATGGCATTAGGTTGAGTCGGGTCCCCGTTCCAGCAGTGCTCGGCACGGTCGCCGTAAGCCACTTCGCCGTTGTAGTAAGGAGTAGTGGTGGATTCCAGGAATTCCTCTGCGAGGTAGACCGCATTATTGAGATAATAATTATCCATGTCTCCGCAGTAAATATTGACCTTGCCGGCCAATTTTGGCCCGAGGGTAGCCCAATCGCGTTTCATGATCCAGGCCAGGTCAAAGTTTTCTTTCCAGTAGCTGGCTACGGCTGGGTTGATCTTGCCCGTAGTTTTGTCCCAGATGCGTTGCGGGTAGCCATCATCACCGACTGGAGAGTACACCGCTTCCCAGATGTCCCACTGCTGCCCGCTGCGGCTTTTGCTGCCCAGCGCTTTCTCCCGCATATTCATCTGGCGCAGGGTGGTGGAGACGTGGCCGAGGCTGTCTCTCCGCCCGGGCCGGTCCGTTTTTTTGAACCCATTACCCACGTGGTAGGCATAGTCATCTTCGTAGAGATTAACGACGGTATACGCCCGGAAGTCGATCGGATCTGGGCAGGCGGCATAGCAGGTGCCGTAGTCGTCGGGGTAAAGCACCTGGGCGGCCAGGGCTTCCCAACCACCGGTACTTCCGCCGTAGAGGAAACGTGCCCAGCCTTCTCCAATACCTCGAAATTTTTCCTCGATGTAGGGAATGAGCTCGTAGGTGATGGCATCTCCATAGGGCCCCAGGTTTTCGGAATTTACGGCGTAGCTGTCGTCGTAGTACTGGTTGGCATGTTGGATCTCGATGGCAATCACGCGGGGGAAATTCGGACCCGACCAGGCTTTGTAAAAATCGTACGCCTCCTGCTGAACGGTTCGGTTGTAGCAAGCCATACCGAAACGGGCGCTGTATTCGCAGGGCATCGACTCATCGGGTGGGGTCGTGCGGAAACCACCGAAGTCGGACGGGAAATGCCCATGGTTAACGGCCAGCGGGTACTTTACGTCGGGGTGCTTATCCCAGTCTTTAGGCAGCAGCACGTGGGCACCTAAGTACATATCGCGGCCCCAGAACTCACTCAATAGCTTAGAGCGGATCTTGATGTGCTTAATCCACTCGGTATCCTTCGCTGGCTCGATGGCGGGAATCTCTTGGTCGAAAGCCAAATCAATTACTTCTCCAGGTTTTCCACTCACGGTCACCTGAGTCGGGGTACTGATCAGGTTGCCGGGCGCGCGGTTCCATTGTTGTCCTTCTCCGCGGTCCATGGGGAGTTTTACTACGTGCCCGTCGGCGCGGTTGAAGGTCTCGTATATATGCAGTAATACTTGTGCATAATACGTGCCGGCAGGTAATTCGGCCGGGCTGGCGATGGGGTAGCTGTCGTGGCCAGCTGAGCCCACCAGTTGCTTTTTTCCGGGCTGCCAGTCTTCTACGTCAGCGCCGATCACAATCTGCGTATTTGCACCGTCGGTGATTTGAAATCTTGGTTCCGCGTCGTTATTAGTGGAGAGCAAAACCAGCAGTCTGCCATCGAGCGGCTTATCCGCCATATTCTTTGGCAGGGTCACCGCGAAGCGGGCCTGGCCGAAGCAAAAAGAGGAAAGAGAAAGGGCGAAAAGGAGTAGTAGCAGACGCATAATGGATGGTTTTGGTCTGCTCAAGATAAAGCATTTGGCGCGGGCGCGGGTGCAAAGGAAAGGTTGAAAGGGCAATGAGAAGCCCCGTGCGGAGCCCTTTGGGCAAGAGCGTACACACGTCTTTACTTACAGCATCCGCCTGACCTGTAAACCCACCAAACCCCGGGCAAAATCATGCTGCCCATTCACTTCCAGCGCAACGGACCATTGCTCGGTTACTTCATAAATCACGCCCAGGCTGACGACCAGTTCCAGATTAAAAGAACTATTAACCTGGTTGACGCCGGCATTCGGCGAATCAAGTAAAACGCTTAAGTCTTCGCTGTGTACCCGGTTATTTACCTGGCGTTCCGTCCGGTTGTGCAGCAGTAATACTCCACCACCTACGTAAGGATGTACCCGGAACTTTTTGAGCAGGTGGTAATGCATGGATGTTTCCAGGCCAATGTTTTGCGAGCGGACGTCGGCTACCTCATACAATACCGTGGTTGAAGAGGAAACCACCCCGCCGAAGTCTTCATTTGTTTCTGTCGGAAGACTAGTGTAGCCACCACTACTGTAGTATAGCCCGCCAGCGAAATCGAATGCGGCCAAACGACGATGTACTTTCACATTTGCTGCGTACCAGAAGTCTGCCTCCGCTGGCTTGATCCTAAGACCAGTCGCACCGCCACGGTTAAACAGCCTGTCAACTCCCCCGATCATCACCGTATCGAAGCTTGATCTTGGCCGTTGGCTGATCGGAACATTCTCAGGGATAAATTCAAACTGGGCGTTTTCAGTAATGACCGTTTTGTCCAGATCTGGTGAAAAACTGGCACTGATTTCCCAGCCATTTTTTCCGGCTGATTTATTACGCTGTGCACCAAGGTTAGCGGCAGCAATGCTCAGGATCAGGAGGAGGTAAATTCGCATTTTGTTGTAGGGTTAAGTTGGAAGTAAAATGATACTGATCACGGCCTTAGTATCCTATCAGACATTTTAACCATCCACTGAAAACTGAATCCTGCCGACTGAAAACTAAACCCTAACTCCCCATCCGCCCCAAAACTTCCTTCATCAGTTTAGCCGCCAAAAACGCCGTCATCCCCTGGTGGTCCCGATCAGGGTTGTATTCCACGATGTCGGCACCGACGATGTTGGCGTCGAGGTTCTGAATTAGGGAGATGACTTCCCGTGAGGTTAATCCACCCGGCTCATGATGAGACACCCCCGGCGCAAAGGCCGGGTCAATCCCGTCGAGGTCAAGCGTCAGGTACAGCGGGTTATTGAACTTCGGAATGGCCTTCAGGTCCAGGTTCCGCATCTCATGGATTTCGACGCCGAACCGTTCTGCCTGTGCTGCCTGGTGCGGGTTCAGGGTTCGGATGCCAACTTGTACCAAACGTACGGCCAGCCCGCTTTCCATAATTCGGGCAAAGGGGCAGGCGTGGGAGTATTTATCACCCTCAAATTCGTCGTACAAGTCGCTGTGCGCATCGATCTGCAGAATATCTAGCTTGGGATAATGTGCCGCGTGTGCCTTGATGATCTGGTAAGTGATGGAATGATCTCCCCCCAGCGTAAACACTTTATTGCCACCCGCCAGGTGCCTGGCGGTAATCCCTTCAATGCTGAAGTAATCCGTGATCGGAAAATCACCGGCATCGGTAAGGCCAAGGCTGCCCAGTTCCACTCCCAGTTCTGAGGAGAGGTTCATGGAGCCGGAATGCAGGGCTTCCCGAATGAGCGCCGGTGCCTTCGCCGGGCCTTGTTGGTAAGAGGACTTTTCGTCCCAGTTGATTCCCTGGAGGATGATGGGCATGGTGAATGAGTGAATAAAAGAATGGGTGAAGGAGGGAATATACCACCCTTAGCTTCGATCTGTGAGCATGTCTGGTCGAAGCTTGCCCATCCATTTAACTTGTACCTGCGTTCGCGCCCTTTCTAAACGGAAAGTGCGTTTGCGGATATTGATTGAGTACGATGGTTCCCCCATCAAACTTTACCTTTGCCAAATGCCAAAACAATCCACCCGCCACAGCTACAAAAGCCGCCGCGAGCGCAACGACGCCGCCGGTCGCCGGGCCAAGCAAATCCTGTTCTTCGCAATTTTGCTTGGCCTGATCCTGATCCTGCGTAATTGGCGGGAGCACTGGGCTTACCTGGAGACCTATTTCAACGGCCTCTGATGCAACTGCCATTTTCCACCCGCTGGTTATTACCGTTGGCGCTGTTCCTGGGCCTGGCGCTGCGCGTACCGGGGTGGTTTACTCAAGACATGAAGGACGACTGGGTAACCTTCGAGCCAGATGAGGGCCAGCATGTCCACATCGCCATCACCCGCTACAATGACCTGCAAAGTGGTCCGGACATCGGTGATTATAAAAACCCGCCCTGGAACGTCCGTGGCTACGGTCACCTCATGGCCTACGTAGCTTACGGCTGGTATTCGCTGGCCGACCGGCCGCCAGGGTACCACGATTTTATTTTACTTGGCCGTCAGCTGTCCACCGTATTCTCTTTATTATTGATCGTTGTGGTCTGGGCTATGGGCCGCGCCAGCGGCCTGAGTCCTCCCATGGCCGGCGTAGCCGCCCTGTTAATGGCGGCTTGCGACGTCAACGCTACTTACAGCCATTATTGCCTGCCAGCTTCCGGTTATATTTTCTGGAGCTACCTGGCTGTTTTAGGCAGTATTCGATTTGCCCGCTCAGCGGCAGACGACAAACGAGACATCGTCAGCCTACTCTTATTGGCGCTGGGTACCGCCGGAGCCATGGCTTTTAAATTTGACGTGTTGCCCTTTGCCTGGGGCGGACTTTTTCTCCTCTATCTCGCCATCACCCGCCGCATTTCCTGGTGGTACGTGGTGCTCGGGATCGCCTTGGTGGCTGGCTTCATCGCCTCCTTCGTCTACGGCTGGTCGTGGAACAATATTCAGTCGACCTTCCGAACCCTGAGCAAGCTCAACCGGGAAGGCGTTCCGGTTGATGACCACTTTCGGGACAACCTCATTGTTTACCCTGCCGGCGTCATTGCAGGTATCGGCTTACCCGTTTTTGGTCTTGCATTGTATGGCTTGCGCAAGCTTTTTCGGGGCGGGGACGCAGGAGCAAATGAAGAAACTGAAAAGCAGGGTTGGGCGAAGCCTCGTCGTTGGCTCCTGCTTTACCTCTTCGGCTGGTTAGCCACGGAGTTCCTCGTTCGCTGGTCGGTGGATACTGCCTTCATTCGCCGGGTCAACATCTTTATGCCGGCAGTGTGTTTGCTGGCGGCTTACGGCCTGCAATGGTTTAAAAACCGCCCGTGGCTGCCTGCGGCAGTCCTTGCCTACACCCTGGCTTTTGCCGTCGTGGGCCAGAGTAACCACTGGTTTGATTCCCGCTACGCCATGCGCGAGTTCGTGAACAACGAACTCCCCGCCGACGCTAAAGTCGCCGTTTCCGGCTATGTCCAGCATAAAAACCTGCGTCGTACCCGTTTCTTTATGGACATTGACTGGGATTACGCCATCCTCCACGAAACGTATTTCAGCCGCTACTACAAGAGTATGACTACTCCTTTCGGCCTCCCGGCCTGTTGCGAGGAGGTGTACAACTGCAATAAAGTCGAAGAGTGTGAGCTGATGCAGCAACTGCTTACCGGCCAGGCAGACGACGCGCGGCTGCTGCGCGCCTTCCGGCCGCGCAACATCTTTCCCGAACGCGTCCTCTACGCCCACTTTTTTGGCAATTTTGAAACCTTCCTGGGGCAAACCTTAGTCTACGAACGGGTGAGGTAGCCTTTGGCCACAATAAAAAAGCCCCCGAACATCCACTCCTGCACAAGGCAATGAAGAAGATATTCGAGGGCTAACGATCGTCTCTTAAGACGATACTTAATTCACTTACTTGCCAGCAACAAGCTCGATCTGGAGACCGAGGTTGTCATTGATGATGTCATCCTTAATGATACCAGCAATGCCACTGTTGTTGTAGTTCACGCCCCATTCGGTGCGGTCGATGGTGAACTTAGGCGTGGAAGCCTTCAGCATGCCACCTTCCATGCTAACCATAGCTGGAATAGTGATGCTGCGTTCCTGGCCTTTCATCATCAGGTTACCGGTGATGTTGTGGGTGTGGCCCGAATCAGCCTCAGCAGGTTGTACCTGGGTAATGGTGAACTCGGCCATTGGGTACTTTTCGGTATCGAAAAAGTCAGGGCTCTGCAGGTGACCAATCAGCTTGGCCTTCTTCTCGGCTTCCGGGATGTCGGTATTCTCCATCTTGCGCAGGTCGATAGAAAACTTACCACCTACGATGTTGTCATTCGCGACCATCAATTGGCCAGTTGTAACCGGTACGGTACCAACGTGGCCGTAAGCGATCTTCGCTCCTTCCCAGTTGACGATGCTTGCAGCAGGGTCAACGTTGTACTGAGCGGAGGCTACCAGCTCGGTGGTAGTTTCAGCAGCGGCGTCTACGGCATCCATAGATTCAACGGCAGTACCTTCTGGGCCGCCACAGGCGACAAAAAGAGAGGAAATAGCAATTAGTGCAAAAAAGCGTTTCATATTACTTGAATTTATTGGCCAGGAGACTGTGTTTAATCCTGGCCTAGTTGGTTATAACAGGTACTATAACGCTTCTGGCCAATAGTTGTTAGTTGAAAAACAGGTTTTTGTAAAATTAATTGTACCTACACGTAAGTGAGGTCTGGCAGCATTGTCTCATTGTGGCTTCGTCGGGTAGCCATTGATAAGATTCTTTGCCTTGCTTGCAACACGTAAGCTTTAGCCTACTTATCCCATTTAGTATGGAAAGTTCCTTTCTGGTCGATACGCTCGTAGGTGTGCGAACCGAAGTAATCCCGCTGGGCCTGTACCATGTTCAGCGGGAGGCGTTCTGAGCGGAAAGCATCGAAGTACTGGAGCGCGGAAGCCATGCACATGGTGGAAATGCCCCGTTCATTAGTGAGGTGCATAACTTCTACAATGGCCTCGCGGCAACCGTGCAATTCGTCCCGAAATTGACGGGTGGAAATCATGTTCTTGAGCTTCGGATGGTTGCTGAATGCACCGCGGATTTGCTCCAGAAGGGAAGCGCGGATGATACAGCCACCACGCCAGATCCGTGCAATACCTTCCATGTCCAGGTCGTAGTTGAGTTCCTCGCTGGCCTCTGCCAACAGGTGCATGCCCTGGGCATAACAGATGACGAAGCTGAAATACAAGCTTTGCTCTACTGCTTTGGCCAGTCCGTCTCCCTTCAGCAGGACTTCATGGGGATGTACAACATTGTAAAGCGTAGACATGTCCTGACGGAATTCCTTAAACGCGGAAATACCGCGCATGGTAACCGCCGAATCGATGGTTGGGGTTGGAACGCCGAGGTCCATCGCCGTTTGGCTGGTCCACTTACCGGTACCTTTTTGCTTTGCTTTGTCGAGGATAACGTCGAGAAGATGACCGTCCAGTTCATCATCGCGTTGTTTGAGAATGTCGGCGCTGATCTCGACCAGATAGCTGTTGAGGCGGCCCTTGTTCCACTTGTCAAAGAGTGCGCTCATTTCGTCGTTACTCATGCCACCGACGCGCTTTAGGATGTCGTAAGCTTCGGCGATCAGTTGCATGAGGCCGTACTCAATGCCGTTGTGCACGGTCTTTACGTAGTGACCAGAGCTGCTTTCGCCGATGTAAGTGACACAGGGATCACCGTCTACTTTTGCGGCAACGGTTTCCAGGATGGGCTTGACGACCTCCCAGGCAGACTTATCACCGCCAGGCATAATACTGGGCCCACGGCGGGCACCTTCCGCACCCCCGGAAACGCCCGTTCCCAAGAAGCGGATATTTTTTGTTTTCAGGAACTCATAGCGGCGGTTGGTATCGTCATAATGACTGTTTCCACCGTCGATGATGATGTCGTCTTCATCCAGTAGAGGCAACAGTCCTTCAATGACTTTGTCCACGATCTTACCGGCTGGAACCAGGAGCATTATTTTCCGGGGTTTGCTCAGCAGGCTGACAAATTCTTTCTGGGTGTGCACCCCTTTCACGTTCATCCCTTCGCCTTCTTCATTCAGCGCTTTTACGGATTCTTCGTTGATGTCGGTACCTAATGCTGCAAAGCCGTCATCGGCTACATTGAGGAGGAAATTACGCCCCATGACGCCTAGGCCGATCATGCCGAAGTCGTAGAGTTGATGAGTCATCGTGGTAAATTTTGGATGGTGATGTTGTTGGTGGAATTACTTTCCTTAGATGTAAAGGTAAGCCTTTGCTAAAGGTTCACTTTTGTGGCGCGGACGCGGGTGCAAGGTAAGGTACTTTAAGCGCAGGGAGCATACCTAAACCTTCAATGCCCTTAACCTTCCCTTGCACCTGCGGCCCCGCCCCGAAAGCACCTTCCTTTTTACGACTCAACGCACAAACAGAATTTCGGCCTTTTTATCCCAGTACAGACTATCTGGGTAAGACAGCGTGTACTCCTCAAAACGCAAGGTGTACCGGCCCCGCGGCAGGTCATAGACCGGAAGATCGTACAATAGGCCCTGTTGCTCCCGCACAGGATGCTCATAAAATTGCCACGGTACGTCTGCCAGTAAACTGTCGTTAAGGTAAAGCCGGTGAATGGCCCGCTGGGCCACCAGCAAGCTGTCATTGTTGACGGACCGGTTGCGGGCACTCCACATATTTATCGGCCCGTCGATAGCAAAACTTCCCTTCAGTGCCGGAGCTAAATCCGGGAATAAATGGATAATGGTGCGATCGTTTTGTACACCCAGGTAGGGGACGAAAATCTCCAGGTAATCCCGTTCCGCGTACCGACTGGCCAGGCTGGGGAGGGAATGACTTATTTCTTCAACGGCTACATTGTCGAGATAGACGGCTTCATTAACTACGCTGTTAATCGTCTTGCTGGTAGGGTAAAAAGGATTCCGGATGATGGTCACCGAGGTCGCCAGCATGGTCCCGAAAATGATCAGCCACAGCCGCTTCACCAGCTTCCGACCAAAAGGGTGGTCGATCATATTATAGTAGAAGGGCCGGTAGAACCGCGCCAGCGTAATCCAGCCCATCAACCGGTAAAATGGGAAGTAGATGCGTTGTAACCAACGCTTCTTTTTGAACCAGCCGAGGCTGGTGAAATCAATCAGGTAAATGACGCCCAAAAATAAGCTGAAGAGGTTGGTCCCCGCAACAACCGCCTTCTTCCAGGAGGCCGCGTCTGGATTGTTGGCACCTAAGATGGTGGCCATGCCAAATGTAGCTCCTGCTATTACCAGGGTGAACGCGCCCACACTAAGCACACTGAAGAAAATAAGAAAAGCAAAGGAGAAGGCTACGCTGCACTGCACCTCCAGGCGTTCGATATAATCATCAAAAGACCCCAACTGGCTGTGGAGCCAACTGTTGAATTTTGGCTGATAGTCGAGTACATCGTAGTCAAAATCTCCGGAAACGGAACGCAGGCCGATGGCTCCAATCCAGAAGCCTCTCAGGACCAGGTGGATGATGAAAATGATGAGGAGAGCGTAGTAGGCGATGATGAAAATAAAATATCCTCCGGCAACAACGACAAAAAGCCCCCCTCCCGTCAGATAGTTCTTGGCAAGTAAGGGCTGAACATCCATGATGGGCCCGTAGGCGCCCAACATCAGGAAGATGACCACACCGCTGATGATGAGCTCCAGCTGCCAGCTTTCCTGCTGGAGATTGTCCAGCCAGTTCTTCAAACCCCCTGTCTCCGGTTCTGATTGATTTTTGTACTCCGCCATGCCGTAAGATAATACGGTGGCGCGAAAATTATCACGACATAAGTGTAACATCTGCCCGTGGAACGGACATCAAAGAACAAACATCCCTTGCCCATGCTCAGGTGGTCCATCCTTTTCTGGTTTTGTTCCTTGCTTTCCGGCGTTCTCGCTGGGCAGGACTTCCCGCCGACGACCACAGTATGCACCGAAGGTCCTTTCACCTTCATGAGTCCGTTGACGGATGGTCAGGTCTACCTCTACCAGTGGGAGCGCAGCTTTGATGGTGGAACAAGCTGGAATGCTACAGGAACTGGTGACGCTACATTAACAATCAACAGCCCCGCCTCCGGCATCAGTTATCGCCTTGCGTATGCCCTCAGTCCGGCTTGCCTGGCCGATGCTGCCTGCCGGCAGACGACCTCCGCCACCCGACTTTCGGTCGTTATTCCCTCCTTTAGCCAGGGGCTCACCCGCTGCCAGGGAGATACCGTTTTTGTGGGCTCAACGCCACTAACAACCGGCGGGAACCATCGTACGGTACTGAAAACTGCAGACGGTACTTGCGACAGCATCGTCAGTACATTCCTTAACATACTACCTGCCTACGAAGAACTTTACCTCATCGACCTTTGCCTTGGAGAGCAATTTCGAGGGCGTAGCATTTTGGCAGATACGACCTTCACGGAGCATTTCATGACCGTAGCGGGGTGCGACAGCAGTGAGACCTACGAAGTCTCCGTTGCCTTTGCCACCCGGCCGGTCATCTCCGGCCCTGATCGGATCTGCGCTGGCAACAATGCCAGCTTAGAGGTTAACGGCGCGTTCGCTTCCTACGCCTGGAGTACGGGGAATGACGGCGACGATGCGCCAGTCTCCGCCCCCGGAACTTACACCCTTACCCTGACCGACTTCAACGGTTGTACCCTGGAACTAAGCCACAACCTGGCGGTAACAGAACTGGTAATTGAGCAGGCAAACCCCACCTCCCCGGCCTGCCCGGGCGGTAGCTCGGGTACCTTAGCACTTGTCGCCTCCGGTGATACCGATCTGTTGTATTCCATCGACGGTGGACAAAGTTTCCAGCAGGACACCATCTTTACGAATCTCCCCGCGGGCAACTATGAACTGATGGTGGAAAACGCCGATGGCTGTAACGTGACGGGTTCTGCTTCCTTAACGGAACCTCCCCCACTCAATATTACTTCATCGTTGCCGCCTGAAACCACCATAGAACGAGGAGACTCTTTACCCCTTTCCTTGACGACCGATTTTGAAGTAGTTGAATACCGTTGGAACGGTACTTCGTTTCTTTCCTGCGACGACTGCCCCAACCCAATGGCTTTCCCGATGGCCGATACTCAGTTCAAGGTAGAAGCAATTGCAGTTGGGGGCTGTTCGGTGACCGACAGTACTATGGTATTTGTAAAAGACAACCGGCGCTTTTTTGCTCCTACGGCCTTCAGCCCCAATGGCGACGATCATAACGACCGGTGGCAAATATTTGCCGGACCCCGTACGGAGGCCGTAGTTGGCCTCCAAATTGCTGACCGCTGGGGCGGCATCCGGTTCCAACAGCAAACAACAGAACTACCACCTTCTGAGGCTGGATGGGATGGCACCGACGGAACGCAGCCTTTACCTCCGGGCACCTACATTTATTCCGCCACCCTCCGCTACACCGACGGCACCAGCCAGTTGGTTCGGGGGCAAATCACCCTCATGCGCTAACCATTTATTTATTTTTATCATCCCAAAGATTATCAACCCATGCTTCTTTATACCTCCCCCCGCACCCGCGTCCGCGCCCTGAAAAAAATGCTCCGGGCTGGCTTGGTGATTTATTTCGCCTTTGTCCTGAGTTCGGTTCTTACCGCTCAGGAATTGAGTCGTAGTGTGGTCGGTTCCGCCGGCAGCTACTTCTCTGCGGTTAACGTAGGAAACATCCACTTTACCGTCGGTGAAATCGCGATTGACCGGACGACGAACGGTCTTATTCTCGAACGTGGATTTCACCACGGCATCTACGAATTATTGAGTACTTCCGTGTGGTCTTCCCCCGAGATAAACCTGGACATTACGGTGTTCCCTAATCCTACTGCCGATTTAGTCAACCTCAGGGGAGACTGGAAACACGATGATCAACTAAGGGTGACCGATCTACTTGGCCGACACTTAGTGGAGCGCGTACTGCCCCTGGAACGCGCGGAAGTTTCGTTGGCAACCTACCCTTCAGGCACCTACTTTTTTACGATCCTGCGGGAGGGGCGGCCATTGAAAAGCTTGCGGGTAATCCGGAGATAATAAAAATTAATAGTCTCAACACAAATCTCTAATCCCTCGAAATTTCAATTGCGAAACACGTTTGAAGGCCCTCCGGACATTGGTTCGGGGGGGCTTTTTATTGGTCTTGATACTGCCTGGGAGGCGGGGCCGCAGGTGCGAGGAAAGGTTAATGGCAAGGTTTTTTGCCGGGTTAAACATTTTTCGCGAAAAGTGTAACGCATGGGGTCCACCTGGCATGAAAGGGAAAGACATCATCCCAAATATATTATCCATGAGACACGCTATCCTCTTATTCTTACTCTTCCTAACCAGTGCGGGGCTTTACGCCCAGGCACCCAGTGGTTTTCGCTTTCAGGCGGTAGCCCGTGATGCGGCCAATGACGTAATGGCTACCGACAATATAGCCGTACGCGTCAGTTTACTGCGCGGCGGTCCTTCCGGTGCCGTAGATTATTCAGAACGCCACGAGGTAACGACCACCGACCTTGGTGTATTCGACCTCCACATCGGTAATGGTAGTGCCCTCTCTGGCGACATCAACACGATCGACTGGGGAACAGACAGCTACTTCCTCAAAATCGACATCGACCCGATGGGTGGTGACAGCTACGTTAACCTGGGGGCCAGTCAACTCCTCTCTGTCCCCTATGCGCTCTACGCCAAGGAGAGCGGGTCTGGCAATGGCGGTGACCCCACCGATGAATTACAAAATCTGATCTACGACCCCGTCACACAAACGTTAACGCTAACGGACGGTAACTCCGTAACCCTGCAAATTGGCGGCGGTGGTGGTGGAACGGATGACCAAACCATTTCGCTATCCGGCACGACCCTCAGTATCGAAGGCGGAAACGCCGTAGACCTTTCCGTCCTCCAGGACGGCGTTGATGATGCGGATGCTGATCCAACAAATGAAATTCAGAACCTCAGTTTCAACATTGCCACCAACGAATTAAGCATTGCCGGGGGTAACTCCATTACTATTCCCAGTGGTGGCACCGATGCGGATGCTGACCCAACGAATGAAATCCAGACCATTACCATTTCCGGAGACCAGCTTTCTCTGAGCGATGGCGGCGGTACGGTTACAATTCCTTCTGGCGGTGGCGGCACGGACAACCAAACCCTAACCTTTAACGTAGCCACCAACGAACTCACCATTAGCGGTGGTAACACCATTACCATCCCCTCCGGCGGCACTGATGCTGATGCGGATCCGATGAACGAAATTCAGACCATTACCCTTTCTGGCTCCACCATTAGTCTTTCCAACGGCGGGGGCTCACTGGACCTTACGCCACTAATTTCTGCAATTGATACGGACGATGCGGATGCCGATGCGACCAACGAATTACAGAGCCTCAGCTTTAATGCAGGCACCAATGAATTAAGCCTGAGCGACGGCGGCGGTACCGTAACACTCCCCAGCGGTGGTACCGATGCGGATGCTGACCCGACGAACGAAATTCAGACCATAACTAAGGCAGGCAGTACCGTGACCCTTTCCGACGGTGGTGGTTCTTTCACTGATGAAGTGGACGATGCCGACGCAGACCCTAACAACGAACTGCAAACACTTACTAAGGTCGGTCCCACCGTTACCTTGTCTAACGGCGGCGGCGCTTTCCAGGACCAAGTGGACGACGCCGATGCCGACCCTACCAACGAAATCCAGACCCTTAGCCTCTCCGGTAACAACCTGAGTTTAAGCAACGGTGGCGGCAACGTTAACCTGCCTGGCGGTGGCAGTACTACATTGGACCTGCCCTACTTCGACGAGGTGTCAGAACCATCCGGCGGTGCCTTCCATGTCCATAATATTAGTACCAACGCCAGTTTCGGTCTAGTGGGATCAACGGGTTCCTCAACAATCCCGGGTAACCGGGCTGGGGTGATGGGCTTTTCGACACTTGCTCATGGAGTATACGGTCGTTCGGAGAACAGCTTCTATGCCGGGGTGCAGGGCGTCTCTAATTCTGCGGAAGGGGTAGGCGTACAGGGCTACGGCTTTGGCGGCGGCGTTGGTGGCCACTTTTACACTACCTCCTCTGGAGTTGCAGCCCTCACTACTGGACGGGGCAACGTTGGTATCGGTATCGATGAGCCGGAGGAGAAAATGCACGTAGGAGGAAACCTGCTCGTACAATCCAACCTCGGAAATCTTGAAATCGGCTATCCTGGCACCGGCGCCCGCTGGTCATTCAGTACCATTGGTACGGGCTCGGACCTTCAGCTGCGGTCCAAGCCCAGCGGCTCCAACACTTATATCACCCGGTTCCGGTTCCGGCAGGATGGAGAATTTCAGGTAGGAAGCATTAGCAGTGTCAGCGCCTGGTCCCACGTACTGGCCAACAGTACCATTTTTAAACCGCAGCTGAAACTGGAAGAAGTGGGTAACGATTATGCCCGCCTGGAGCTGACGAATAATGCTGCCGGTGGTGCCTTCTGGCATGTGGCCGGCTTGCCTTCCGCAACGACCTCCTCGGCTCGCCTTAACTTCTATTTCCGCAACGCTTCCGGCGCTGCGGATCGGATGACGATCACTGGAGACGGTGAGGTCGGCATCAACGGTACGCCAACCGCTCGTCTGCACGTTCACCAACGTAGCCAAACGGTAGGCACCGGCCTTCGCTTCAGTGATAATACGGCGAATCAGGATTGGGACGTTACCCACGGTTTTGCCCTTCGTTTTCATTACGGTGGCTCGCTACGCGGCTTTATTAATGCGAACACAGGTGCTTACACCCAGTCTTCTGATGAAACCCTGAAAACCAACGTTGCCGTAATTGGCTCAGTAATGGATAAGGTACGCCTGTTACGCCCAACCACCTATGAATACAAGTCAAGCCAAGAGCAAGAAACTACTATTGGTTTCCTGGCCCAGGAGGTACTTCCGATCTTTCCTGAACTGGTGTCGTACTCCAAAGAAGATAAACTGTATGGGGTTAACTACGCCGGCTTTAGCGTCATTGCCCTTAAGGCAGTGCAGGAGCAGCAAGAAATAATCGATCAGCAGGCAACGAAAATCAATAGCCTCGAGACTCGTTTGGCCCGCCTTGAAGCACTCCTCATCAGGGAGCAGCCACGGGATTAGCGCGATGAGCGATAAAGAATTTTGTGAAGTAGGTTCGACGGCACCATCCGGCTCCAGAGCTGGAGGTGCCGTATTTTTTTGCGCGGTCGCAGGTGCAGGACTCGGGCAAGGGGGGGCTGGGAGTGGGTAGGATGGCACTTTTTTAGAAAGTGCTTTGACTCTTGTAGTAGCCCGTACTTCTACGGAAGTACGAGGATGGGACTTGCTGAAAGTACTTTGAATGCTGTAGTAACCCGTACTTCTACGGAAGTACACCCTGCACTTTTCGGAAGTACACCAACCCCGCCGCATTCATCAAGTGCTTCCCCGCCTTCTCTTTTACCGTACCCCCGCACCCGCGTCCGCGCCCAAAAGTCACTCCCGTAATCCATACTCCACCCAAACCAATACTACACATAATAAACCGTAGCCGATAAGGCCAATCAATAGGTTTTGGATGCCAAACCCCAGCCCGAAACTAAAAATAACTGGTGCTGAAGCCGAGGCCAGTACCACAAGAAAACGGACGGTACTTTTGATGCTGCCCAGGAACCGTGGCCCGTACCGGTCGGCCCAAAGTGAGGGCCAAATGACGGATTCCATCCCCGCAGTAATGCCCGTGAGCACAAAGAATACCGGAATGGAGTACTTCCCTTCGATGACCGTAAGGCACAGCAGGCCCAATAATACGGGGAGGTAAACGAACCGGAGCATCCGCCCCGGTCCGAAACGGTCGGAGATGCCACCGGCAGAGAGTAGACAAAAAACCTTGCTCAGGCCATAGGCACTCAGGCCCAAGGCCATCCACGTGGCAGTGTAGCCGCGTTCGACGGCAATAAATGACTGGTTGAAAACTAGCCCGGTAAACACGAAAGGAATGAAAACGAAAGCAGGAATAAGCAATTGAAACCTGCGGTCGTGTAGTACCTGCGATCGTGTCCACGATACTTGTTCGGTTTTATCGGAAGCAGTGACAAGGTGCTCTGCCGCTACGGTATCCGCTCGCTGAAAGTTATCGTTTCGCCGAATGAGGAGCCAGATGGCCGGTATGAAGACGACCAGCAAGACGGCTGCAGCGACCAACCAGACGGTGGTGTAACCATGACGTACCATGAGCCATACTACGGCCGGAGGTAAAACGACTTCCGCAACGGAAATACCAATGATGGAAGCGGAAAGTGCTTTACCCCGCCCTTCGTTGAAATACCGGCCAATGACCGTTGACCCAATCAACGTCATCACCCCCTGACCGCCCAACCTGACAACAAGTAGCGCCGCCACCAATCCGTAAATATTGGAGGTAAGGCCAAGGGTGACCGAGCCGAAGATGAGCGCAATTGCAGTGACGGTACTGACGTAGCGGACCTTGAGGCGGTCTACCTGGGTGCCAATGAACGGCAAAGCAAAGGCCGCCGCCAGGGTGACCCCGGAGTAAATTCCAGCAAAAGTACCATCGCCCCAGGCCATCCTTGCCGTCATGTCGGCTACGAAAAGGCTGATGAAAAAGGTTTGGCCCACGGCACTGAAAAAGAAGTGCAGGAAACCGAAAGTCAGATAGCGGGGGTGCCGACGCAGGAGATCTAGGATGGTCATGGAGAAGCAACGCCTGAACGGGCGGGAAGTCGAAACGAAATGTTAAAATTCAGGGTACATGTGCGGAATAGACCGGTTTTTCGGTCTGATCAGAAGAAACAGCCTGAGGTTTTGGCTGCAAGCCCAAAACGATCGATTTCGTTAGGGGCGCCTTAGGGCTTTCAGCTTTCAATGCGCGGAGCACGCGGAGGAGCGAATGTCATAAGTCGCAGCTGAGACCTTAAGCTTTACCCTAAACTCATTCTCATGAAATACCTCACGCTATGTTTTTTCTTTTTCCCATTAATGATTGGAGCGCAATGCTACGGCTCTTTTGAAGTGTTCGGAGGGACCGGAATTTCTGGGACACCCACAGGCATGGAGAGTGGCCTCTTCAAATCTGGCCCGGTCATAGCAAGTCGCTTCGGTTTTGGGGCCAGTATCCTAGTGGGGCAGCGAACCTTGTTGCGTACCAGTTTGCAGTTCAGTCAATATGGCGAAAGGCTAAGGTTCGACAATCTTCGTTGGGGAACCCAACACGATGGTTCTGGAGGGTTTGACCCTAACCAACCTTCGGGAGAACCGGAGGAAGATTGGCGAACAAGGAACCGGCACCTGAACGTAGAGGGGGTTATTGCACTACGTCACGAAATTCCTGCGCGGGGCCTTTGGCGTCCGTTTGTGGAAGGAGGGGTTGGCCTGAGCAAATATGGGGGCACAGCAATAAAAACCGTTTTTACAGAAACAACGAAAGACTATGACACCATCGATTCTTTCCGAAATTCGACGGTAGTCGGCCGCCTGGGAGGTGGTTTTGATTACCATTTCAATGATAGTGTCGGGATGTACGCTATGCCGGTATTGCAGTACCACCTGTTGTCAATGAGCCGGAAGGAATTTACCGCTGTCCGCCCCTGGCAGGCTACAATAGAGGTTGGCATCCGCGTATTCGTCGATCCGAAATAATCAAGGAAAATCAGGTTTCCGAAACATTGCTGGTCAAAAAACCCTTTATTGCACCTGTGCTTCTCTGGCTGCGCCTGATCGGTTGTTGGCCTTTGCTCAAACAATTAGCGCTAAAGCTGCGACCATGCAAGATTTCAAAAATAAGGTAATCGTGATCACCGGAGCCGGTTCCGGCATAGGCCAGGAATTAGCCATGCAATTTGCCGCCAAAGGGGCAATCCTTGCCCTGAACGACCTCAAAGAAGAAACATTGGCCGAGACATGGGACATTATACCGGAAGAATCGCGTGGCTATATGGAAGCCTTCGATGTTGGTGATCGTACTGCCGTGGAGAACTTTGCTGCCAGCGCAAGGAAGGCATTGGGCCGGATAGACGTGGTGGTTAATAATGCTGGTTTTACCCTGGCGATTAATCCCATAATTCACAGCGAGATCGAGGACTACGAAAAAGTGATTCGCGTTAATTTGTGGGGCGTTATCTACGGCTCGCTTGCTTTTATGCCCCACCTTCGGGAACAGCCAGAAAGCTGCCTGGTCAATATCAGCAGCGTTTTTGGTCTGATGGGTTTTCCAGGGCAGGCGCCTTACAATGTCAGTAAATTCGGCGTACGTGGGTTCACGGAAACACTCCGGGTGGAAATGCGGGGAACGGGCTTGCAGGTAGTATGCGTACATCCTGGTGGCATCAAAACCAACATCGCCCGTAACGCTGAAGGCGGCGATGATGCCGCTAATGCGCGGTTCGTCAAAACATTCGATAAGAACGCTAAAACAACGGCTGCCGAGGCTGCGGCCGTTATCATCAACGGAATCGAACGAGGTAAAAACCGAATCCCCATCGGTGCTGACGCCCGCTTTATCGACAAGATCACCCGCCTGATGCCCGCGAGCTACGAACGGATACTGAGCAGAAATCTTGACCGGGTAAAGTTTTTGCGGGAACGCTGATCGCACACGTTATAGCCGCTTCATCAAGCGATCAGGCTCGTAGGAGCGACGATAACCAATTACCCGCCCATCTGCACTCCGCTCAAAGGTGACTGTGTCACCTCCCACATCCTTGAATACGTCCTTCGCTTCGAAATAAAGAGGAAAGCGTAATTCCCGAAAGATGGCCTCCAATCCCCTGTCGCGTGCGTTGTACCGGATTTGTAATTCCGGTAAGTTCCAGTGCTCATAAATACCTACGTACTCAGACAATACTGCTTCCGCAGGAATCTGGCGGTACGGATCGTCAGACGACAACAATAGCCCGTCTGCCGGTTGCCAGTTGTCGTATTCCATATTATAGGCCGTAGCCCGGGCAGCATTATACCCTTTGAGTTTTGCTACCAGGTGAAGGGCACCGTCAATGCCGGCACTGATGCCTGCCGTGGAGATTACGTTGCCATTATCGACGTAGCGAACATCACGTAGCACCTTAATTTTTGGATAGCTTTCTTCCAGGTAGTCCAGTGTGTTGTGGAAGGTGGTAGCGGTTTTACCGTCCAGTATGCCGGCTTCTGCGAGGATAAGGGCACCGGTACAGACGGAGAAATGTAGTTGGGTGTTCTCCTGATGGCGAATCCAGTTGGTGACGGCGGTATCCTGGCTGGTGTTGAATCCGTTACCTCCAAATACGGCGATGATGTCGGCTTCGGGAGCATCCTCCAGGCTGTAATCAGGGAGGACCTTCAATACACCTTGGGAAATGATCGGATCCAGGCTCTTCGAAACGGTGAAGACTTTAAAACCGGCGTAGGTGAGTACTTCCAGTGGGCCGGCAAAGTCCAGGACTTCTACACCGGATTGGAGGTAGAAGGCGATAGTAGTAGGGGCTTCAGGCTGAGGCTCCAACGAGTCTTGGTGAACCAGCGTCATGGAGCAGTGCGGACATTTTCCTGCCTCCCCAAACTTCAATTCGTCACAAACACTATTGCAGGGAGGGCAGACGTAAGCTAGGTTATTTTTCAGTGTTTCTGCCATTGGTGATTGGGCGAGGACGCAGGTGCAAAGGAAGAAGGTAAAGAGCAAGATTTGGATACGGAGCATAAGCATTTTTTGTGGAGGTGAAGTTAGGCTTAGTGTACCCTAAGGTTGCCCATAGAGTATTCGGTTAGGGGGTAAAATTAAACCCACAGACAGCTATTTATCCGGTTTGTTGGTGGAGGGTTATGATTGCAGCCCCCTTTTTTGCACTTTTGTCTTAAGCCGATTTTTATTTTCCCTTTTTCGGGCTCCCTAACTGATAACCGCCCATACATGAAACCATCCCAACTAAATGCCTACGCCCGGCTGCTCGTCAACTATTGTGTGAGCTTACAACCAGGTGAACGGTTGTTCGTAAATTCCACAACTCAAGCAGCCCCCCTGGTAGCTGAAATACGCCGTGAGGTACTCAAGGCCGGTGGCCATTTGGAGTATGCCCTGTCGGTTCAGGGAGACGGAGCTGCCATGCGGGAACTAGGCAGCGAAGATCAATTCGGCTATGTGCCCACCCTTTATCGTAAGGCCATCGAGGACTTCGAAGCCTACATAAATATCCGTGCCCCCTTTAATCTGCGCTCCCCGCCAGCATCTCCGGCCCAGCAAGCCGCCCAGCGGGCGGCCATGAAGCCGGTGATGAAAACGTACTTTGAACGAACGGCCGATCGTCGCCTCAAACGAAGCCTTTGCGTTTTTCCGTGTACCGCATTAGCTGAAGAGGCAGGAATGAGCCTGGAAGAGTATACCGCATTTGTGGCCAAAGCCACTAAGATTGATCAGCCGGACCCCAAAGCTGCATGGCTGGAGGTTCGAAGTCGGCAGCAGGCCGTAGTGGACCACCTCAACAGTTGTACTACTTTCCGCTACGTGAACACGAAAACGGACATCACCTTTACCACCAACGGACGCACCTGGATCAATAGTGACGGGCAGACGAACATGCCAAGTGGTGAAGTGTACACCAGCCCGGAGGAAGACTCTGCAAACGGGTACATTTTCTTTGATTATCCCGCTATCCGTAATGGGCAAACAGTACAGGGCGTAACCTTGAAGGTGAAAAATGGAGAGATCATCGAATGGCACGCCGAAAGCGGTCAGGAAGTACTGGATGAAACCTTCGATATCCCGGGTACCCGCCGTTTTGGCGAAGCAGCTGTAGGAACTAATTACACTATCGACCGGTTCAGTAAAAACATCCTTTTTGATGAGAAGATCGGCGGTACCGTGCACATGGCTATCGGACAGAGCTACGCCCAGGCTGGTGGTAAGAACGAAAGCACCGTGCATTGGGACATGATCGCCGATATGAAGCAAGGGGGAATTATTTACGCCGACGGGCGTGAAATCTACAGGGATGGACGTTTTAATATTGAATTATGGCCATGAGGTCAACCTTTACAGGAACAAGTCGTCTTTATTAGTAATCGTCAGGGAATTCAGAACAAAAACGGTCTGTTTCGGCCGATGACAGAATTTCCTAACAAGCACTTAACGACAGATTACCTACCTTGTGCCACAGTCTTAGCGTCAGCCCTATTTAAGAATACCGGGAACATTTATAATTGAAATTAACCTCAAACCGTGAACGAGAACATCGCCTTTCTAGAATTGAAATATGGGAACATCTACGGAGGCTACCCAAATTTTTACGCCATCAGTGAAATCGCACTGCTCGTCTTTGAGCGGGGCTCTAACAAAATCTTCCTCGAAAGCTGGATCAATCAGGCTAACGTAGACATCGTAGATGTTTACGCCGAGACGGACGAACTTGGCCACACAACCCGCCGGGTGCGGGAAGTGCTCAACATGCGCAGCAACCGTCGGTTCCGCTACGAAGAAGACTTCCGCCTTGAAGAAGAAGAACTGCAGTATGCATTCCGTAATCTGCGGTCCACTAAAATGGCCGTTCGGAACTTTTTGCTGAAAAACCTGCGCAAATACCGTTTTGATGACCTTATCGTCTTTGATGGTCGTCGGGATATTTTTCTTTGTGAGCGTTCCGGCGTCGACTTCAGTTACGTCAACATCATCGACATCCAGAAGGACCTGAACCGGGAAACCGACTACCTCTTCAGCCTCAACAAACTGGCGAAGGTGATCGACTTTCATACCGATCGCTCGTACCTGCGCTCTAATAATCTCGAGTACTGGTTGCACCCGATTGCTGCCCGGCAGATTGTCCCAGGTACCGCGGCCTTTGATGCGGCACGCCTGCTGATGGTCTTTAACGAGTACACCGAAGTGCATGATGACTTCATGATCAAGGCAGCCATTTTGCTGAATAAGATTCAGAAGCGGAAGGATGAGGAAAAGGCGCTCAAGGAAGCAAATCCAGAACCCGAACCAGCGCCATCAGAGGAAAAAAAGAAACCTAAGGCTAAGAAAAAGGCTGCTAAGGAAGAAGAGTAATTTTTCGTCAAAAAATCAATGGTTCACAGTAGTCGATAGTGCACAATAGTGCCTGTCGACTACTGAACCAATGATTATTTGACGAGTAACTGTTCTTCGTACATTTTCCGAAACCCATCACTCTGTTCCAGCAGTTCTTCCAAGGCGCCCTCCGCTTTTACCCGGCCATCTTCCATATAGTAAATGTAATCGAAGAAGCGTAAGAGATGGAGCCGGTGCAGCGTGGAGACGATGGTTTTGTCGGGAAAGGCCTTGAAAAGACGTTCATAAACCATGATCTCTGTCTGTGGGTCGAGGCTGCTGGTTGGTTCATCGAGCAACAAAAGAGTTGAAGTGTCAGCTGCCAGCAGGCCTCGGGCGATGCTGAAGCGCTGACGCTGCCCACCACTGAGGTTAGCGCCGCCTTCGGCCAGGAAGGTATCTATGCCGTCTTCAGCCTGATTGATCACGTCTTCCAGTACAGAAATATAGATGGCTTGATCGAGTTCTTCTGGTTGGCGTTCCAGCCCAACGGTAAGGTTGTTACGGATGGTCTCCTCGAAAATTTCCGGGCTTTGCGGAATTAAGGTAGTTTGCTCAAACAGTTGAGCGGGAGATTCAGGCGCGGCCGCAGGTGCAGGGGAAGTGTGATTAAACAGCAGGCGCATCTCTTCCGGCGGGTACAGCCCGCGAAGGGTGTAAAGCGTCGTTGTTTTACCGCTCCCGCTGGGCCCGATAAGGGCAATACGTTTGCCCCGATCCAGTTGTAGGTTAACGTCGAATATCCCGGCACCATCCTCAGCATAACGGAAGTTTAGCCCCTCTACCCGCAGCTTCTCCCACACTCTTCGGATGGGGCTGTTCGCGACAGGAGGTGCATGCTCAGCATAGGCGGTGTAAATGGGCTCAATCGCCGCCAAATCAGACCTGAATTTTATGATCTGATTGTACTGCATAGTCATACCACTAAGCATGTTCGTAAATTGGGTGATGTAACCAATCAGTGTTACCAGCCCACCCACTAAAAATACTTCGCCCGGGATGTAATTGAGGTAAATATAGCCCGTTACCAATACGGCATACATCAGACCTGACAGTACCGTAACGGAAAACCACTTGGCTTCATTCATCTTGGTATTACGGAGAAATGGGGGCCAAATGTTTTCTATCCGTTGGCGAATTCTTTCGGCCGTCCGGCGACCCAGCCGCAAAGTGGTAACGGTAATGATGTTACTGAGGTTATCAGACAGGCTGGCCTGAAGCTCGTTTTCCCGATCATTAGTTTCCATGTTGGCCCTGATGATGGGCTCGTCAAAGGCCAGCACGGCCAGCAAAATAATGACCCCAAACACCGCTGCAATGGCGCCGAATAATGGAGAAAACCACATGATGGCTCCGATGGCAATCAGGATGCGGGCAACTGTCTGGAAGTAGGCAAAGCCGTAGTCAAAGAACGTTTTCAGCGCCTCGTAGGCCTTTCGGGCCCGGTTGATGGTGTCGCCACTGTGGTGCTCCCGATGCCAGGCCAGGGGCAGGTGGATTATTTTGTCATAGCTTTCCATCAATAGCCGTTGACTCAGGTCGAAGGCCATTCGCCGTTCCAGCAACCGGGCCGGCCACTGAAGGGTCCAGAATGCAAGGGTGATGGCCAGGTAAATTGACACATAAATCAACGTTCCCTGCATTGGATCCCCTTCCCCTTTTTGCAGGAAATTGATGTACAGGCCATAGATGATTGGGGGGATCGACACCAAAATGTTCACACCAGTAAACATGAGGTATATGAGCACATACTTCCCGCGCATGCCTTTGGCATATCGCCAGGCGAAACTGAGCAGGTATTTGTACGGGTTTTCCCGGACTAGATTACTGATGGTGGAGAGGTAAGACATTTTGGTCTATTGGTCAGTTGGGCTTCTGGGAAATAGGAAGCCCGACCCACGCTTGCGAATCGGGCTTCCGGAATTTGCGTTTATTAATCTATTCTGGAATAGTCATTGGGCGAGAGTTCCAAAATGCGGTAGCTCCTAATAGCACCAATAGTACCAATTAACCAAGCTTAGCCTTCACCATTGATGCAATCGTTTTACCATCGGCGCGGCCGGCAGCTTCCTTATTAGCCATGCCCATTACGCGGCCCATGTCCTTCATGGAACTGGCACCGGTTTTGGAGATGATGCCTTCGATCATGGCAGCCAGGTCTTCGTCAGACAGCTGTTCAGGAAGGTATTTGCTGATGACTTCAATTTCCTCCCGTTCGGTAACGGCGAGGTCCTCGCGATTTTGCTTTGTGTAGATGTCTAAACTGTCTTGCCGGCTTTTGACCAGCTTCTGCAGCATAGAGATTTCGCCAGCCTCGTCCAGGGTAGTACCTGTACCGTCGGTTTTCTGTAGCATGATTGCACTCTTGATGGCACGGATGCCACGCAAGCTTACTTTGTCTTTTGCCTTCATGGCCGTTTTCATGTCGGCGGTGATGCGCTCTTCTAGCGTCATGGTAGGGGGAGTTTTATTACTTAGTGGTAACGCTTTTACTACCGTTGAAGGTTGCGAAGGGAGTGAATGGGAGAATTAGTGAAGGAGAGAATGGCTGCCGCACGAGCAGAGCGAGCGTCTTTGTGCGACAGCCATTCTCCCCTTCACCCAATCGATCAATCACTTATGTCGTGAGCGCAGCACCTCCCGGACATCTTCCAGCGAATAGCCCTTAGCGGCCAGTAGCACGATATAGTGGTACATAAGGTCGGCAGCCTCTCCCAGGAAGAGGTCCCGGTCGTTGTCTTTTGCTTCGATCACGAGTTCAACGGCTTCTTCTCCAACTTTCTGAGCGACCTTATTGATGCCCCGGGCAAGCAGTTGGCTCGTATAGCTTTTTTCGCTGGGGTTGTCTCGTCGGTGCTGGATGGTACGCTCCAGGTGATCAAGAAACTCTCCCCGGTTAGCCTTGTTCCAGCAGGTATCGGCGCCGGTGTGGCAAGTGGGGCCGTCTGGCCGCGCCTGGATGAGGAGACTATCATTGTCACAGTCGGCGGATACGCTAACGAGGTGGAGGTAGTTTTTGCTGCTCTCTCCTTTAGTCCAAAGGCGTTGCTTGGACCGGCTGAAGAAAGTGACTTTACCTGTTTCCAGGGTTTTGTCAAGCGCTTCCCGGTTCATATAGCCCTGCATCAGGACTACGCGTGTGGCAGCATCCTGAATGATGGCGGGCAGGAGGCCGTCGGGGGATTTGTCGAAGGCTAGTTGGTCTAGATTGTCCGGTGAAACGGTCATATTGCGGTAAATTGGCTGCAAATTTACCTAAATGCTTATGGAAAACCCGGTTAATACGGAAGATGACTTACAACTGTCTACCGAAGATCTGGAGAATCTCAAGAAAGCTGGCAAATGGGGTAAATTCATTTCTATTGTCGTCGCCCTCAACGCTGCTGTATTTGGGGGCGTTTTATTCACCGGGACCATTATTTCCGGAGGTTATGCCGGTCAAAGCTCTAGGGTTTATCTATTTACTTACTCTGCTTCGTTTTGACATTGCTTGCAGGCTTGGGTATCAAGTGGCCATATTCTTGAGGGCGGGGCCGCAGGTGCGATGATTGGTTTTTGGGAGCAGGGGCTAGACAACGAATACGAGGGGATGAATCCCCTCGCTAAGTCGGACGACCCTCCGGGCTACGGTGTACACACAAGTTTACACGTAGCTTTGTAATATGGAATCTGCCCGAACTTTTTTTCCCATTGGTCGTCATAGTTTTCAACCCGGGTTAAAGAATAACCAACGCTATCGAAATTCTTTTGGGGACTTACGTTTGTCACGCCGCTATAAACGAATGGTTGCTTCAATGCAATCGCGTCGTACCGGAAAAGCTTATCATTTAGGTACTTCCCGTACTGAACGAGCCGCTATTTATCGCTTTTTATCTAATGATCGGGTGACTTTGGCAGAACTCATCCGCCATTCCACCCAATTAGATACTGAGCGGGTAACGGGCCGTGATGTTCTTTGTCTTCTGAATGCCTGCAGTATCAGTTTGGGGCTTAGTTCCCGCAATGAGGTACGCTTGGCCTGGGCCGATGAGTGTGGAGTTATTAATAATAATCGGACGGCTGGATTTAATGTCATGCCTTCTTTGCTGCTTGATCGTAATAGCGGTGATTGTCTTGGCATGGGGGATCTACTTATATACAGCCGAGCTATAGCTTCTTCGAATAAGGATGAGCGAGATGTCCAGCGTAAATTGCGAGAAGCCCTCGATATAGAACACAAGGAATCTGCGAGTTGGTTGTACTCGGCACGTAACACGGCCATGCAACTGGAAGCGGCGATGCGTTGCACTTTCGTTATGGACCAGGGAGGCGACCAATACGAAGTATTACAGCACCTGTTGGCTCAAACAGGGGCCGAGTTCATTGTTCGTTCTAAGATCGACCGTCAAGCCAAAGACTTAGAGCAAGAGCGGTACGGAAAAATGAGTTATCACCTTAGTGAACAACCTATATGGGACGAGCGACTCACTCCGATACGCGCTCTTAATCATTACAGTAAATCAAGTGGTGAAATGGTTGTTCGCACAGCTCGTGCCGCACAGCTGGAGCTTCGAGCAATAAAGGTGAAACTTGACAAACCAAGACAGCTCAAGAAACATACCCCTTTAATAGATCAACCGCTTTATCTTGTTGAAGTAAGAGAAAATGAAAGTACAGTACCGGCGGGCGAAAAGCCGATCCACTGGAAGTTACTTACGACATGGGAGGTTGAAGATAAGATTACGGCATTGCAGGTCGTAGACGCTTATCGAAGCAGGTGGCACGTAGAACAGCTCTTTCGAGTGTTGAAAAAGAGCGGAGTCGATATCGAAAAATCCCAACTCGACAAGCCGGAAAAGATCAAGAAATTATTAGTTATGGCCCTAAAAGCTTCTGTAGATGCCATTCGCCTAACCAATGTCCGGTCAGGGGAATCCTTTGTCCCCATTGAGGAAATGTTTAACGAGGAGGATCGGAAGATCCTCGTTAAAATGAACGTCGAGATGTCCTCGCAGGGGACCAAAGTAATTAACTCTCATGATCCAGAATCGTTAGCTTGGGCTGCATGGGTCATTGCCAGAATAGGCGGGTGGGATGGTTATCAAAGCCAACGTCCACCCGGACCAATTACCATGCAGAGAGGATTACAGGAACTTGATCGAGCTCGATTTTATGCCACCATTTTCAGAGGGCCGTAAACTTGTGTGTACACCATAGCCCGGAGGGTCGCCCGGCTTAGCGATGGGCTTTAGCCCATCGTATTCGTTGCGTGGCCTTATAATCGTCGGACTACAGATTATAATGGTCAACCGGCCCGCCTCGTATTCGTTGCGCGATCCCATGGCCTGGCTACCGGGTATATCAATTTATTCCCCATCGTCTTAGCTACAGAATCCTAAACAATCTGGTGTCGGATCTGACCAGAAATTATTCTCCTCATGTTAACCCGGTCATCCGATTTGAGCGATCATGGCCAATCCCTCCACCAATTAACTAATAGTCCGCCAACTTCCACCTCAACACTACACCGGCCGTACCGGCACACCCTGCTCCCCCAGGTAATCCTTCAGCTCCTTAATCCCAACTTCTCCGAAGTGGAAAATGCTGGCAGCGAGGCCAGCGTCGGCTTTGCCGGCGGTAAACACCTCGGCGAAGTGTTCCTTATTCCCGGCACCGCCGCTGGCAATGATGGGAATGCTGAGCAGGTCACTCATTTCGGCCAGGGCTTCGTTGGCGAAGCCGGCTTTGGTCCCGTCGTGGTCCATGCTGGTAAACAGGATTTCACCTGCGCCACGCTCCTGGGCTTCCTTTGCCCAATCGAACAACTTATGCTCGGTTTTGATCCGTCCGCCGTTGAGGTGTACAAACCACTCTCCATCGACATTCTTAGCGTCGACGGCCACCACCACAAACTGATTGCCGAAGGCGTAGGCCAACTCATCGATCAACTCCGGACGGCGGACGGCCGCCGAGTTAATACTGACCTTGTCTGCGCCGGCATTCAGGAGCACATCGACGTCGTCGATGTGTTTAATGCCGCCACCGATGGTGAAAGGGATATTGAGGTGGCTGGCAATATCGCGCGCCAGGTCAGCAAGTGTCTTACGCCGCTCATGGGTGGCGGTAATGTCCAGGAACACCAACTCGTCGGCACCGGCAAGGGAGTATTTCGCACCTAGTTCGACAGGGTCCCCTGCGTCGCGGAGGTTGACGAAGTTGACGCCCTTTACGGTACGACCGTCTTTAATGTCGAGGCAGGGAATGATGCGTTTGGCAAGCATAGCTAAAATCAACTGGTTCTTGTCCGGAGTGCAGACAGGGGAATCATGAAAGATGGGAAACGTACCAGCGTGCGGAGGGTTTAAACAGTTACTGTAACTCCGGCACCCAGGTAATCGCCAACTCCTCATCCAGTCCCTGGCAACTCTCACAACGCAGTCCGTAAGACACTTGCAGTAAAACGGTCATCCTGCGCGGTTGCCCATCGATTTTTGCCGGCCGCCAACGCAAGTCCTGCCCCTGCATCAATCCAATCATGCGCATCGTTTCGGCAGCAAGCACAGGGTCTGAACCGGAAGCCAACTCTGCTTCGAATAGTTTGCCGTCCAGGTCAACGGCGTAAGCAATCTTGATCCGGCCTTTTCTGGCGCCAATGACTCTTTTGTTCAGGTTCTTATTCAGGTATCGACCAAGTTGAACCCGGCCACAACGGCTACGCTGTTCGTAGTCGGGGTCATCACAGCCAGGGAAGGTAGGGAGCTCGATGTCGGGGCGGTCACGGTAATTGGCCATTTCCCAGGACTCGTAAACGTGCAGATCTCCGGTGTTGGTCAGAGGAAGCTCCCCCGAAACACAAGGAAGGCCTGGTAGCATCGCAATAGCGATGGCCATGAATAGGGCCGCCAAGAAAAGGCCAGTACGTAAATAGGGCGAATTCATTTGTCGTTAGGTTTATAAATACTAAGGTAATGCTTTAAGGCCAACGTTTCGAGGAGCAATGAATATCGTGTGTAGAATAAATTGCAGAGGCCTTAGTCGTCAGACCATCTTTTATCCGGCTACACCAGCTAAAAGAATTGGTCGGACGACCGCCCACGCAATTGCTCGCCGTCTGTCGGATTGTTTTTACCTGACGCAGTCGGTAAAAACTCCGTACGACGGCTTCTGAGTTAACATCTAGGCGAATTTTGTTTTCTACACATGAATACCACGGATAAAAGAGATAACCGAAGCCCCTACCTTTGCCCCTCAAATCCGTTTCTTTGCACCTGCGGCCCCGCCCAAAGAAGCATTCCCAGGGACCTTTCGGCCGCCAAACAAAAATCTGACCCATGACCACGCCCGATCTTCACGTCTTTGTCGACGGCCCCGCCGTAGCCCGCGCCTTTGCCGACCACCTCGTTAAAATGCTGAACGAAAAGAAAACCGGTCCCTTTTTCTGGGCTCTTTCCGGCGGCAGTACCCCGAAACTTTTGTTCAAATTACTGGCGGAGGAGTACCGGAATAAGGTCGACTGGGAGCGCATCCACTTCTTCTGGGGAGACGAACGCTGCGTGCCGCACGATGATCCGGAAAGCAACTACGGGGAGGTGATGCGCCTGTTGTTCGACCACGTTCCCGTCGTGCACAGCCAGGTGCATGCCGTCAATACGAGCCTTGATCCGGAGGCTGCTGCGGCAGCGTACGGAGACCTGATGACCCAGTTGATGCCCACTACGCCGGAGGGCTGGCCGATCCTCGACCTCAACATGCTCGGCATGGGAGGCGACGGGCACACGGCCTCCATCTTTCCCTCAAATATGGAGGAGCTGCTCACCGATCCCCGGGTCTGCGCGGTAGCCGTTCATCCCGACAGCGGCCAAAAAAGGGTGACCATGACCGGGCCAGTACTCAATGCTTCTGACGAAGTCGTTTTCCTGATCACCGGAAACAGCAAGACCCAGCGCGTGGCGCAGATCATCAATGAAGAGCACGGTGCAACGAAGTTCCCCGTTGCCCACATCAAACCCACGAGCGGCAAATTGCGGTGGTTCCTGGATGAGGCGGCGGCATCGGAAGTGGGGTATTAGTTTAATAGTTGATGCTCCAATAGTTCATAGCTAGGTGGATGATCGCTGCCGTTCTTGGAGCTTCACCCCGGGGCAATCAGCATACTATTCTTAGGAATCTGCTAAAAACTAAGCCTAATCCCAATCCGTTTATTCTCTGGTATTCGTAATCTTAGAACATGAAATATTTATTCCCGATTTTTCTGATCGCCGTAATGGCCCTGGCCGGCCGGCCGGATGTTTTACCCGTAGTGGACGCAGATACCCTGGTCTACGACGTAATTCGCTCGCTTGGTGCACCGGCCCGGGCCGACGTGATGGTCCGCCCGGTAGATGGAGCCTCCGAAGAATTGGGCCGTCGAATTGTCCTTCAGGGGGAGCTCGCTGCTGGTGGAAAGCAGTCGGCACATTTTAAGTGTACCAGCTGCCACAACGTGGTCCGGGAAGATCCGGTGCTTACAGAAATGGACCCAACAGCCCGCCTCGCCTATGCCGAAGCAAATGACTTGCCCTTTCTACCTGGTACGACCCTGTGGGGCGCCGTGAATCGGGAATCTTATTACAACGGTGATTACGAAAAAAAATATGGCGACCTCGTCAAGTACGCCCGTCGTGACCTGCGGGGCGCCATCCAGCTGTGCGCTACCGAGTGCGCGCAGGGCGAAGCTTTGAGCGAGGTGGAGATGGAGTCTGTAATGGCCTACTTGCATACGATCGGCCTTAAATTGAGTGATTTGCCGGATGCGGCACCGACGATTGAGCGCATCAATCGTGCGGTCACTAATAAGGACGCCAGCCGTGAAGGGGTCGTTGCTGACCTGAAAGCAAGTTACCTGCTCGCCAGCCCCGCTACCTTTGTTTTACCGCCTGAAGATCGGAATACAGGCTTTCCCGTTGCTGCAAAGCCCAATCCGGCAAACGGTGCCGCAGTGTACAAATTGGCCTGCCTGCATTGCCACGAAAAACAACGCTACAGTTTTTTCGAATTAGGTGAGGGCGTCGATCATTACAATTTTTTAACGAAGCACTTCCCGCGCTACACCCGTTATTCAACTTATCAGGTAGTCCGGTACGGCACCAGTCCGATCCCCGGTAAGAAGGCCTATATGCCCCACTACACTAAGGAGCGGATGTCGGATTTGCAGGTGGAAGAGTTGCGGTCTTACCTGAATGCAGGAACGGTTAAATAAAGAAGCGGTCAATAAAATATCGACCTTTGGGTAGTAATTTCCCGAATGGTTCGATCAGTAATCCGCTCTTGCTAAACGGCGGACAAATAAGGCAATCTCGTTTCCTTAATCGTGTCGGAACACTTAATTTAGGGATCTTTACTGACCCCTGAATTCACTGGTATGAAACACATATTCCTGTTTTTTCTCTGTTGTTGTCTAAGTTTTGCCGGATCTGCACAGCTTCAACTACCGCCAAGCGGAGGCAACCAAAAATCCGTCGTTACCCAATACGTCGGTGCGCATGCTCACGTGACGATCACTTACAGGAGCCCCGATGTGACCTCTCCTCAGGGCCAGTCGCGCAGAGGCAAAATCTGGGGAGGTGTGGTACCCTACGGCTTGCAAAACTTACAGTTTGGCTTAAGCACAGCAGACAACCCCTCCCCCTGGCGGGCGGGCGCCAACGAAAACACGGTGGTGGAGCTTTCGCACGACATGGTCGTACAGGGCAAACCTCTCCCGGCCGGCAAGTACGGCTTACACCTGATTCCGCAGGAAACCGGAGCATGGACGGTGATCTTCTCTCACAACAGCGGCGCATGGGGGAGCTATTTTTACCGGGAATCCGAAGACGCACTGCGGGTAATGACCGAACCAGAGGCTAGTCCCTATACGGAATGGCTGACCTTCGAGTTTACCGACCGACAGGAGGAGTCCTGCACCGTAGCCCTTAAGTGGGACGAGCTGAGCGTGCCCATCACTTTTGGCCTGCCGGATGGTAAAGAGTTATACGTCGATTACCTCCACTCGGCGATGCAGAACAGTATCGGCTTTTCCTGGACGGAGCGGAATAATGCAGCGCAGTATTGCCTGCAAAATGATGTCAACCTGGAAGAAGCGCTGGCCTGGGCAGAGCAAACTGCGCAAAATAATTTCGTTGGACAGGAAAACGCCACCACCTTACAGACCCTGGCTTCCTTACAGATGAAACTTGGTAAGGAAAGTGAAGGAATGGAGACGATGATGCAAGCGGCGAACCACGCCTCCGCCGGCGTTTTTCAAGTGCACCAGATTGGTCGGCAATTGCTCGCTGCAGGCAAGAATGACGAGGCGCTGAAAGTCTTCAAACTCAATATGGAGCGGCATGGAGATGTTTGGCCGGTCAATGTTGGCCTGGCACGCGCTCTTTCCGCGACGGGAGACTTGAAAATGGCCCTCAAACACGCAGAAAAAGCACTGGCCAACGCGCCTAACCAGCCGAACAAAGATGCCATTGCCGGTATGATCGAAAAGCTCAAGAAAGGAGAGGGGATTTAATGATCGCAATAAGCCCCCTACCGTGACAGCGCTAAGATTATCAGCCGCGTTCGCATAGCGAACGCGGTAGGGTCCTGTGCTTACCAGCAAGGGCGGGGCTTGCCCCCGCCCGCTGGTTCAACCCCTTCCCACTGGTTCACTCCTTCCCGCTGGTTCGTCCCCCGCCTGCAGGCTCACTCGGTCCCCGCTGCCAAGCCCTCGCCCCATCAGCAAAGGCTTTATAATGAATCTCTGGCGGCCACCATTCGTAAATGCCTGGCTCCTTATTACCCTTGCCCTGCACCTGCGGCCCCGCCAAAAGATTATTCTCAGGCGGGGCCGCAGGTGCATTTTTTGTTGAAGGAGCAGGCAAAGATTAAAGCAGCCGGACAAAATTCTCCAGCGCAGGATTCTCATTGTCCGCCCGCCAAACTGCCGAAAGCTTAGTGCGTTGCGGAATGTTTGTCAACTCAATAAACTTGACGCCCAGCTGGTAGCCCATTCGTAAAGACGTGGGAACGATGGAGAGGCCAAAACCATTTTCTGCTAGCCGGTAGATCGTTGTAGCGTGGACCGTCCGGTGGGAGACTTTCGGGGAGAAGCCCGCGTCATCGAATAACTCCATCACCTTCTCGTAATACGGACGGCTGTAAGCGGGGTCGAAGAGGATGAACGACTCATTTTTCAACTGTGCCAGGGAGGTGAAGTTCTGCTCTGAAAGCGAATGGTCGAGCGGCAGCACCAGCGAAAAGGTGTCCTCAAATACTACTCTATTGTTGAGCTCCGGCGGAATGCGTTCCAAACGGACAAAGCCAATATCAATGTCCCTGGTCAGCAGCTGATCGATCTGTTGCTGGTTGTTGAGTGCTTCGAGCCCATACCTGATGTTGGGGTAGTCGGCCCGGAAACGCAGGAGTAATTCGGGGATGATGTTCTGCATCGCAGAACCCACATAGCCGAAATTCAGCCGGCCTTCCATGCCTTCGTGCAGCATCCGGGCGTGTTGTAAGGCCCCGTCTAATTGTTGTAGTAGCTTATTTACCTCCGTATGCAGGTATTGGCCAGCTGGCGTCAGTGCGACCTTGCGGTTGTTGCGCTGGAAGAGCAAATAGCCCAACTCTTCTTCCATTTGTTTGATCTGTCGGCTGAGCCCCGGCTGTGAAATATAGAGGCGCTCCGCTGCTTTACTGAAATGAAGGTCCTCCGCTAATGCCTGAAAGTAGCGGAGGTGACGAAGTTCTAATTGATTACTCATGGTTATCAATGTACGTACTATTTGTCTTGTTAAGTAATCAATAGGGTCGGTTCTTTGCAGGAAGAAACGCCGGCGGGCGGGGCCGCTAAGTAAACAGTCCCGCCTGGCGGCGCTCCGCCCAATGAAGTCATCCTTAATTACAAAGCGCCTAATGTTTAAATACGGTCAGGACCATCTAACGTCAAGCAAAGCTCTATCCATTGCCCGAGGACAACTGGCAACCACCTTTTCACCCGAAGTAAGGGGAAGAGTAGAAGCTGCTCACGCCATCGTCTTGAAGGTGAGCAAGGGGGACGCTGCTGTTTATGGCATCAATACTGGCTTCGGCCCACTCTGCAACACCCGAATCGACAGTGCGCAAACCGCAGAGCTGCAACATAACCTTCTGCTCAGTCACAGTGTCGGCATGGGCGCGCCCATTGAAACAGAATTGGCAAAATTGATGCTGATCCTCAAGGTTCATGCCCTCGCAAAAGGGTTTTCCGGCATCTCTCCAGAGGTGATCGAACGGATCTTATGGCACATTAAACAAGACATTATTCCGATCGTGCCAGAGCAGGGTTCCGTTGGCGCTTCGGGAGACCTGGCTCCCTTGTCGCACCTGTTCTTGCCGCTGATTGGTGAGGGAGAGGTGGAGTACAAAGGAAAACGGCAGCCGACAGCTCCTTTACTGAAGGCCTTTAGTTTGGAACCGTTGGTCCTCCACCCCAAAGCAGGCCTGGCCCTCATCAACGGAACGCAGTTTATCCTGGCACATGCCGTTAAGCTGGTGGACGAGTTGAAAAGCCTCCTGGACCATGCCGACCTGATCGCTGCCCTCATGATCGAAGGCCTGTTGGGCTCAGCCATGCCTTTTCATCCGGCCCTGCACGCTACCAGGCCATTCCCTGGTAATGTACACGTAGCTGCCAGGATCGCTCATTTCCTGAAAGGGTCTGAAATTAATACTTCGCACGCCAATTGTGAACGGGTGCAGGACCCCTACTCGCTGCGCTGTGCGCCGCAGGTGCACGGCGCGTCCAGAGCCTCCTGGCTCCACCTGAAAGAAATCGTTGAGGTGGAGTTGAATTCGGTTACCGATAACCCCGTTGTGATTAATGATGAACTGATCATCAGCGCCGGCAGCTTTCACGGCCAGCCGCTCGCCCTACCGCTCGACTACGCCTGCCTGGCAGCCCACGAAGTGGGCAGTATTTCTGACCGCCGTAGTTACTTCTCCCTTCACGGTATCCCTGGGTCAGTACCTCGATTACTGGTAACGGACACTGGTCTTCATTCGGGGCTAATGATCGTTCAATACACCGCCGCTGCCCTGGTGAGCGAAAATAAAAGCCTTTGCTTTCCGGCTTCGGCCGATAGTATACCCACCTCGCTGGGGCAGGAAGATCACGTGAGTATGGGGTCCATCTCCGGAAGGAAAGCGCTGCGGGTTTGCGGTAATCTGGCGCGCATTCTGGCCGTAGAATTATTCTGCGCCGCTCAGGCCTTTGACTTTCATAAACCCCTGAAGTCCAGTCCTACACTGGAAGCTGTACATGAACATATCCGCCAGTATATCAATATAGCTAAGGAAGACCGTATCTATGGAAAAGACCTGCTTCTTGCGGAGGAAATCATTAAAAGTAGGGCGCTGTTGAATATTGTCGGAGAGCACCGGCCCGAGCAGCTTAGTTCGCACGATGCGCTATTTGAAAAGTACTAAAGTTTAAACATGTAGATTGGGCTCTTGTCAATGAGCTGTCTATGTATTTCGTTTTTGCCATGATTAGGCCACTTATTTTGTTTTTCACCTCTCAGATACGAACATGAACATTACTATGAACACACTTTTTACCGAGTCCATTCTCGAAGGGATTCCAACTTGTTTGCCAGAGACAAAAGCGCTGGACCTAAACGTTTCACACGCCCCCCGACGCAAGGACATCCTGTCTCCGGCAGAAAAAAAACTTGCGTTGAGAAACGCCCTGCGCTATTTTGACCCTTCCTTGCATCCTGCGCTCGCGCCTGAATTCCTGCAAGAGTTGAAAGAGCATGGTCGGATTTACATGTATCGCTATCGCCCGGATTACGATATGTACGCCCGCCCAATGGAGGCGTATCCGGCCAGGTCCAAAACAGCGGCAGCCATTATGTTGATGATCCAGAACAACCTGGATCCGGCGGTGGCTCAGCACCCGCATGAACTGATCACTTATGGCGGCAATGGTGCGGTATTTCAGAATTGGGCGCAGTATCGCCTCACGATGAAGTACCTGGCTACCATGACCGATGAACAGACGCTGCACCTGTATTCGGGGCACCCCATGGGCTTATTTCCCTCTTCTCCAGACGCTCCCCGGGTGGTGGTGACTAACGGTATGGTGATCCCGAATTACAGCAGCCCGGATGATCTGGAACGCGGGAACGCACTGGGCGTAACGCAGTACGGACAGATGACCGCCGGCTCGTATATGTACATCGGCCCGCAGGGAATCGTCCACGGTACGACGATTACGGTGATGAACGCCTTTCGTAAAATTGGCGCCGACCCAAAAGGGAAGATTTTCCTCACAGCGGGCCTCGGTGGCATGTCGGGCGCTCAGCCCAAGGCCGGTAACATCGCCGGGTGCATCACGGTATGTGCAGAAGTCAATCCGGCGGCAGCGCGCAAGCGCTATGATCAAGGTTGGGTGGATGTTTTAGTGGATAATTTGCTGGATTTGGTGGCGCGGACGCGGGATGCAATGGAAGTTGGAGAAGCCATCTCCATCGCCTACATCGGTAACGTGGTGGACGTATGGGAACGCTTCTATCAGGAAGACATCTTCATCCACGTCGGCTCTGATCAGACGTCGCTGCACAACCCCTGGTCAGGAGGCTATTACCCCGTTGGTATGACCTTCGAGGAAGCGAACAGACTGCTGGCCGCCGAGCCGGAAACTTTCAAGACAGCCGTTGAACTGTCTCTGCAGCTCCACGTCAGAGCAGTCAATGCACACGCCGAACGCGGCACTTATTTCTTCGATTACGGCAATGCCTTCCTCCTCGAAAGCTCCCGCGCTGGCGCCGACGTAATGGCCGACGATGGCGTCTCTTTCCGCTATCCTTCCTACGTGCAGGACATCCTTGGCCCCATGTGCTTCGACTACGGCTTCGGTCCTTTCCGTTGGGTATGTGCTTCCGGTAAACCGGAGGACCTCGATGAGACGGACCGGATTGCCCAGGGCGTACTCGAAGCGATGCTGGCCGACGCCCCTTCCGAAATTGCCCGGCAAATGCAGGACAACATTACCTGGATCAAAGACGCTAAAGCTAACCGCCTGGTCGTAGGCTCTCAGGCCCGAATCCTCTATGCCGATGCATTAGGGCGGATGAAAATAGCCGAAGCCTTCAACCAGGCTATTGCTGCGGGGAAAATCGGCCCGGTAGTTCTTGGCCGGGACCACCACGATGTATCTGGCACCGACTCGCCCTACCGCGAAACGAGCAACATCTACGACGGCAGCCAGTTTACGGCCGACATGGCCATCCACAACGTGATTGGAGATAGCTTCCGCGGTGCCGGCTGGGTCAGTATCCATAACGGCGGCGGTGTCGGCTGGGGAGAAGTCATTAACGGAGGCTTCGGCATGCTGCTCGACGGTTCCGCAGAAGCCGACCGTAAACTGCGGAATATGCTCTTCTTCGACGTCAACAACGGCATCGCCCGGCGCAGCTGGGCGCGGAACCCCGAGGCCAAATTTGCCATTGAGCGGGAGATGGCCCGCACCCCGGGGCTGACGGTTACACGGGCTGAAGTAGTGGATGATGGGGTGATTGAGGGCTTGAGGTTTTAGTCCGTAAATTCTTTGGTACATTCGCTTTGATAGCGAATTATCAGGACCTGGTAGTAATCTCAGGCTCGGCGAAAACCCTTCCTCAACCCCTGTCTGAAGGGGGAGGGGCTTTTGAAAACTCCAGGCGTTTTTAAAGGAAGACCATCTTGTAGGATAACAAATGTCCTGTTTTCGAAGGATCGGATAATTTACGATTCGAAAAATTTGCGCTAAATTCTACCCACTACCCACTAAATATTTTCCATGCTCACCCTAATCGGCCCCTTCACGCAATTACTTCCCCTCGCCCGCCTCTCCGTTCGGGGAGCATTACGGGATGAACAGCTGGACATCATCGCCGATGGTGGGATACTTGTTGCTGACGGAAAAGTAGTGGCCGTCGGTCGTTTTCATGAGCTATACGGCGCATACGTCGGTTCGGGGCTAAACGTGGAAGAGGTCAGCGAGCCGTCCGTTGGCTTGCCGGGTTTGATCGATTGCCACACGCACCTTTGTTTTGCCGGCAGCCGTGCCCGCGACTATGCCGCCCGCAACGGTGGCAAGACTTACCAGGAGATCGCCGCCGCCGGCGGCGGCATAAAAGACACTGTGCGCCACACCCGCGCCGCGTCCTACGCCGAACTTAGCACTTCCCTCGCCGCACGTCTTGACCGCCACCTCCGTAACGGGGTGACTACCGTGGAGGTGAAAAGTGGTTACGGCCTGACGGTAAAAGACGAGCTGCGGATGCTCCGCATCATCCGTCAAACGGGAGATGCCCACGTGGCCGATGTAGTGGCCACCTGCCTCGCCGCCCACGTGATTCCGCCTGAAATGGACTCCGAAGAAGCCTGGTTGAAAACGATCCTGGAAGAACTTGCCCCCGTTGTAAAGGAGGAGAAACTGGCGCGCCGCTTCGATATCTTTGTGGAGGAAGGCACTTTCACGGTGGCCAATAGCCAGCCCTTTTTGGAGGAATTGAAAAACCGTGGTTTTCAAATCACTGTACATGGCGACCAATTCACGACCGGTGGGAGTCAACTGGCCGTCGATGTAGGTGCACTAAGTGTTGATCACCTCGAAGCTTCCGGCGCTGCCGAAATCGAAGCATTGGCGCTGAGTGATACCATTGCCGTTGCGTTGCCCGGTGCTTCTCTTGGTTTGGGCTGCGCATTTACGCCCGCTCGTCGCTTGCTTGACCAGGGGGCTTCCGTAGCCATCGCTTCAGATTGGAACCCTGGCTCTGCGCCCATGGGTGACTTGCTGACCCAGGCTGCAATACTTGGCACCTTTGAAAAACTTAGCGCCACAGAAATCTTTGCCGGGCTTACCTTTCGGGCAGCAGCGGCGTTGGGGCTCAATGACCGGGGCCGGCTGGTGGCCGGCGCGCGCGCCGATGTCGTCGCTTTTCCCACCGACGATTACCGCGAAATACTTTATCATCAGGGCCAACTAAAACCCAATCAGGTATGGAAAAATGGATCGCCGGTCACGTAAAGGCAGCTTATCGCCCGCCAGGCCAGGATGATTGGAAGGGCCGCAGTACCACCGCAGCGCATGGTGCGGAGTATTGGTACCAAAACGTGGTGCTGAAAAATTGGGAGGAAGGTCCTGCTGCCGGTAGTGTTGGGATCGTAGGTTATGCTTGTGAAGAAGGCGTTCGGCGTAACCAGGGACGCCTGGGGGCGGCCGCAGGCCCGCAGGCATTGCGGGAGCGATTGGCCCGACTGGCGTGGCACCATAAAGACAAAACGGTGACGGACTACGGCGACGTGGTTTGTGTCGGCGAAGACATGGAGGCAGCCCAGGCCCAGCTGGCCCTGATGGTGACCGGGATCATTGAAGCAGGGGGGATGCCCATCGTTCTTGGCGGTGGCCATGACCTTGCCTACGGGCATTTCTGTGGTGTGCGGGCGGCGGCCGCTGACCAAAAGTTGGCCATCATCAACTTCGACGCGCATTTTGATTTACGGCCGTTGACGGGATTGCCGAACTCCGGTACCCCGTTTAACCAGATTCTCCAGGAAGACCTGGTCGACTACCTCGTGCTGGGGATTCAGCAGCCGGCAAATACTAAAGAGCTGTTTGATATCGCCGCAGAATACGGGGTGGAATACATGCTGGCGCAGCATTGCCGGACTTACCAATTACCTACTATCGTCCAAAGCCTGGACAGGTTTCTTGATCGGAACGACCAGGTTTACCTGAGCATCGATCTTGACGGCTTTTCCTCTGCTTACGCGCCGGGTGTGAGTGCGCCCTCGCCGCTGGGATTCAGCCCTGCCTTTGTGATGGCCGTGCTGGATTACCTGATGGCCTCGGGAAAGGTTGTCTCCGTTGACCTCGCTGAAATGAATCCGACTTACGACATTGATGGGCATACGGCCCGATTGGGGGCGGGATTGGTAGATCATTTGCTCAGCCAGCGTCCTGATTAAATTTCTTTTTGGCGCGGCCGCAGGTGCAGAGTGAGTTTATGAGTTGGCGGGTTACTGAGTGGCTACCGCAAATGCCGTTTGCCGCGCTGCGCTTGCTCACCTAGGCGAACGAGCGTAGCGAAGTAAGTGGTAACCGCGGTAGCAACTCACCAACTCAGCGCTCAATAACTCACTCTGCACCCGCGTCCCCGCCCACATAAAGCACGTCGTAGGTCAACATCTGCAAGCCTCCTTCGTAGGCTTCCTGCTGTTGTAGTAAAAGCCGATGTGCTTTTTTCGCGTTGGCAAATAGTTTGGTACCTCCTCCCAGAATTAGCGGATTCAACTTGATCTTCACCTGGTCAATCAGACCGTGGTTCAGCAGCCAACCCGCAAAAATGCCGCCGCCACAGAGGTAAATGTCGGTGCCTTCGGTACTTTTTAATTCCCGTACCAGCTCAACATCCATCGGGTAAATCTTCACTTGCTCCGCCGCCTGCTCCAGTTTAAGCTGGTTGGAGAAAATGTAATGCTGCATATGTGGGTAAGGCGCATCGCCCGGCTTCATGCCGAATTTGTAACCGAATTCATAGGTGTTCCGTCCCATGATCACCGTATCGAAATCCTTCAGATCGGCTAGGTATTTATCCACCCCGTTGCCCGTATGCTGAAAGTCATTGATGTCTTCTCCCGGCCCGGCAATGTAGCCGTCGATGGAGGTGGCTACGTAGTAAATTATCTTGCGCATGGGGGTGGTTTTGGTCTGGGCGGAGAACATGGCGAGCCTTAATAAAAGTTGCAGTAAAGTATGGCCTGCCATACTACGGAACATTTTCTGAACCGGACGCTCGCAGGACTCGAAAATCCTCCGCTCCGCTTCGGTATCGAGACGCTACGAGGTCCTAATTACCGGGTGCAGGACCTCGTAGCGTCCTCAGTAAAGGAGCCGGAGGTGAAATTGATGAGGTCCTGCGAGCGTCCGACCTCAAGTTTAGAAAATGTCCCGTAAAGTGGTTGTTCACTTATTATCGATACGCTCGATGATGGTAATATTTAGGTCCTTGCTCCAACCGGACGTGCAACCAAAGTACCCCAAGACCGTGTGTACTCAGGTATTGAAAAGGCGCATCGGTAGCAATCGCTTTTGCCGTCTCCTGACCAATGTTTTCCCAAAGATCATGTATGAAATCGTCGGGTGCAGTTCGAAGGAAAGAGATCAGGTCCCGACCGTTGAAATTGATTTCATCTGAAGGGTTAGGGACCACCAGCAGCGCTTCACCGGAGAGGTTGGGGAAGGTGGCTATTCTATCGCCGGGACTCACCGCCCGGGAGAAAGGCCTGAAATTGGCGGTTCGAAGACTAAAGGCGTCGGTTTGGGTGATGACACATTCGTAGGCTTGATTAGCAGTCAATTTGTTAAGCCTTGGGTGTTCCCAAAAGCAGCCGTTACCGCCGTGTTTTAGTAGGGTGTCCGTATAGAATTCTCGGAAGGGTGCACTATCCTGCCAGTGCTTTATCACGTCAGTGAAAGCGAGGGGGCGTCCGTTTTCCTGTAGTTGCAGGAGGGAGGATTTTACGGTGAGGTAGGAGGTGGTGGCGGTGTACGTTAGCATGGTGGTGCTTGGGAAACGTGGTGAAGTAATGAATCGTTTTGGCGTAAGTAATCCGGACCAATTGATACTAAACAGTATGCCTAAGGGTGTTTATTAAGCATGTGTAACTTGAGAATCGGTCTCCTGATGTTAGGAGTGCTATTTGTGGCTTTTGCTGGAGTCTCGGCACAAAAGGCGAATCGGTCGATGGTGTCTTTTCGCAATGACCAGGTTTTTGTTGGCATGACCAACTATTTTCGGGTAGTAGCCCAACAAACTGACCCCGTAACATTGAATCAGTTAAGTGCAACGCTCCATACCTATGGTGAAATACAGGAGTCTGACCCGATCCCACTTAAGGTTGAGCAAGACGGGGACAGGTTCACGATACATCCGGAAGAGACCGGTATTGTCAGTATTGTCATTCAGTTAGTAGACCGTCAGGAGCAGTATAATTTCCATACTAAACAACTTGATGCAGTAGGTAAAGTAGGGCTATGGGGTGCAATTACCGAAGGGCGAATTCCTGCTATTGCTTTCAAGGCTCAGCCCGGAGTGTACGCTCAAGTGGAAGGTTATGATATTAGTGCTAAGTGCAATGTCATTAGCTACGAGGTAATTCGGATAACTTCGGATTTGAAGGCCGAAATTGCCAATAACGAAGGAGGCAGGTTAGGACTAGTAACCGCTACATTAATTAAGAAAGCCCAACCCGGAGACCGCTACATCTTCACCAAGATCCGGTACCGCTGTCCGGGAGCTCAGGTTGACCAGTTTGCGGAGACGTTGAGTTTTGAATTGAAGTAGTTGTTCTCCAGCGTAAACGCTGGGTAACCGATACTTACCCCACCTGTAACGCCCGCTCAAACGCCCCCACCACATCAATAAACTCGTTGGGCAAAAAGGCATTCATCACTTCCTCTACGGCCGAAGGCACCGGGCCGTAAAATGCTTCGCTGATGCTGCCCGCCATGGCCGCCTGGGTATCCGTATCTCCGCCGAGCGAGACGGCGAGGCGGATGCTGTCGAGTAAGTCTTTGGAGTCGAGAAAGGCGATGATGGCTTCGGGGACGGAGCCGGCACAGCTGACGTCGAATTTATAATCCGGCCGAATACCTTCTATTGTGCGGCGAAGGTTGTAGCCGAAGGTCTCGGTTATGTACTTGCGGATGTCTTCTTTGCCGCCGCCCTGACGGGCCAGAAAGATGGCAGAGGCGATGGCCTGTGCTCCCTTCACACCCTCGGGGTGGCCGTGGGTAGGCATGGCCGACCGCTTCGCTTCAGCCAATACCGTCTCCAGGTCGTTGAACAGCCAGCCCACCGGGCTGACCCGCATCGCCGATCCGTTCCCCCAGCTGACGTACGGTTCGGTCAGCTCATCCCGCATCCATTTGCGGAAGGTACCGCCGTAGCCGGCGGCGGGGTAGCGCAGGGCGTAGTCTTTGATGGTCTCGCCGAAATCCAACTGATTGAGGATGGCGTTGGCTACGGCTACGGTGAGGACCGTATCGTCCGTAAAACTACAGTCTACGGTGAACAGGTCGAAGTCGGTGGTTTTTGGGCCGCTGCGTTCAAAGCGGGAACCTACTATGTCGCCTAAGAGGGCTCCTTTCATGGGATTACGTTTTATTGAAGTGGCTTCGGGTACACGTACACTTCATGGTTAGCTTAAGAACAAAGTAAAGATAAGGCTTCTTTCCTCAACCCACCGCTTGTCTACGTCTTACTTACTCCTATCTTTGTCGGTCTCAAGCACTTGCTGCTTTATATCAAGCGATTTTTCTACGCTAACCTTTATCAGACCAAGAACCATGGCTGCAATTGCCCACCTTAAAGAGTTCTGGTCCGCCGCCCGCGCAGCGGGCGCAGCGGGCGAACTGCTCAAGCTCACGCTGAGCAAGGCCCGTCACGGCGCCGAAGACCTGCCTCGCAACCGCTACGCCCGCCTGGTGGAGATCAAAGAGCGGCCCATGCTGCAGATCACCCACCGTTACGCTGACCGGGAAGAAGTTAAGAACCATCCGATCATCGAAGGACTTGCCCTGCTCGAAAACGCGCTTGGCGAAGACTTCAGCAACGCCGACCTTTTCACTACGAACGCGAGGTACAGCGTCATCATGAGCAGAAAAGGAAACGCGCGTTTGGTTAAGCAAATTGAGGACCCGCGTCCGCGCCCGGATATCCCGACTGCGGAAGCTACTCCTTCGGTTCCCGTCGTCAGTACGGACCATAACCGGGAGAAACACCGGGACATACCCGCTGACCGCCCTTACCTGCGCGACCTTGGGATCACGAATGCCAAAGGCGAAGTGGTGCGCGATGGAAAACGGAAGTACAAACAGATCAATAAGTTCGTCGAGATCATCGGCTCCCTGCTCCGCGAACACCAGTTGAAACCCGGCGCGCATATTGTCGATATGGGCTCCGGAAGCGGATATCTCACCTTCGCACTATACGACCACCTCGTCAATAACCTTGACCTCGACGTAAAAGTGACCGGTGTGGAACTACGCGGTCCTTTGGTAGACAAGTGCCGCGACATCGCCCGCCGCAGCGGCTTCAAGAACCTGTTCTTCGAACAAGGGTACATCGACAATTTTCGTCCACCCAGCATCGACGTACTTATCGCGCTCCACGCCTGCGATACCGCTACCGATGATGCGCTCTACAAAGGCCTCATCGCCAAATCTGAGATCATGGTTGTGGCGCCTTGCTGCCAAAAACAGGTGCGTAAAGACATGGTCGTCCCCGAAGAACTGAAGCCCCTCCTTGGAAACGGTATCCTCCTCGAACGACAGGCTGCCATGCTGACCGACGGCATTCGCGCCCTATTACTTGAAAAGGAAGGTTATAAAACGAAGCTCTTCGAATTCATCCCACTGGAACACACCGCCAAGAACGTAATGATCACCGCCATCCGGGGCCGCAAACGGCCACAGGTAAAGGAAGAGATCAAGGTGCTGAAGGAACGGTTTGGGGTGAAGAAGCACCGGCTGCAGGAGTTGATTAAGGGAAAGGGATAGGGAATAGTTTTCAGGGTTCAGTATTTAGAACTCAGGTTATAGTTTTCAGGATTCAGGGGGCAGCGGACCAAAGTCGGTTTCGAGTTTCGGTCGTCTGATGACTATAGGTATTAACTTAGTCAATCACAAAACCAGAAAATGGCGGCAACGAAGGAAGATAAAGGCACCAGGATTGCGGTAAATACCGCCATATTGATCAATGGAAATTCCTACGATCAAATATTTGGTTTTGGTTTGTTGGACCTTCTTCCCAGGACAATGCCAGAGGTGACTTTCTTTTACCACGATGCTGGTATTGAGCCGATTTACGCTCCAGGAGAAAACGTAGTAGGTATAGAGCGATATGAAAAAATTGAAGTAGATCAAGCTTTTTGTATTTATCCGGATAGCTATTTTGAAAAGGTCCCTGAGACCGTTGCAGTCCTTTCCGACCATGAGGAAGAAGCACCACGTAAAAGCTGGTGGTCGTCGCTGTTTAAGACAAAGGATTATCAACAGGAAGCATTGAAAAATGCAGTAAAAATTATCGTTCCTCATCAAGTTCTTCGACAAGCGCTTATGGATCGTTATGGCATTAACCCAGCTAAAATTCACGTAGTGGGTTATGGTTTGCCAAACGCCGATCAACAAATCACCCCCGCCGACACCGTCACCCGTAGAATTACCAAGGAGGTTTACGGCAACGAGCATTCCTATTTTCTGGCACCTGCTGCGGGGCACCCAAGCGATAACCTCGAGCGTCTCTTTGCGGCCTACGATCTGTTCCGGCAGCGGTGTAAGGAACCGGTTCGGTTATTGGTAGAATATCCGGAGTTTGGCAAGCACTCAAAGTCGGTAAAAAAGGCCTGGAAGGAAGCGAAGCACCACAAAGACATTGTGTTTTTACCAACCTTGTCCCAGGTGGAACGCCGGAAGGTGGTCAGCTCGGCGCGGGCCATTTTGCATCCATCGTTGTCCACCGCTTTTCCCTTGCCGGTGCTGGATGCGTGGACGGCTGAAGTTCCGGTATTGGGTACAAATAACGAAGTAATGCAGGGGGCGGGGACGCTGGTGCAGGGGACGGACATAAAGAGCATTGCGGAGGGCATGCTTGCCCTGGTAACCACTCCTTTTTTGGCGTCTGGCCTGGTCGAGAACGGTAAGCGACGGCGGAAGGATTTTGCCTGGGAGGATGTTGCCCGGCGCGTAGCTGAGGTGTTACGTAGCGTGTGAGTGAATGGGAGAATTATAGAAGGAGAGACCGCCGCAGGCAGCAGCGTAGTTATTAGCTACGCTGCTGCCTGCGGCGGCCTCGCATTCTCCAATTCACTAAAGTTCCTTGCGTAACCGCGCCACCGGCAGCCCCAACTGCTCCCGGTACTTAGCTACCGTCCGCCGGGCAATGTCATAGCCGGCCTCGGCGAGCGCTTTTTGCAGCTTGCCGTCGGCAAGCGGTTTGCGCTTGTCTTCCTGGGCAATGATCTCACCCAAGACCTTTTTGATTTGGGTGGTACTGACCTCCTCGCCTTCCTGGTTAGTCATCCCTTCGCTGAAGAACTCCCGCAGGCCGAAGGTGCCAAAGTCGGTTTGGATGAATTTGCTGTTCGCCACCCGGCTGATGGTACTGATGTCGAGTTCCGTCACTTCGGCGATGTCCTTCAGGATCATCGGCCGGAGGTTGGCAACGTCGCCGCTGCGGAAGTAACCGTCCTGATAGCGGAGGATGGCATGCATCACGCTGAAAAGGGTCTGCTGGCGCTGTTGAATAGCTTCGATGAACCAGGTCGCCGAATCAATATTCTGACGGATGAAACCGGCCGCCTGCTTCTGGGCCTTGCTCAATTTACCGGCCGCTTTTTGCTTCTTGCGGTAGTCGGCCAGCATTTCCTGGTAGTGGTCGTTGATCTTGAGGTCAGGAGCGTTGCGCGCGGTAAGCTGCAGGCGGAACTTGCCGTCGATTGTGGAGAGGATGAAGTCCGGCACTACTGTCTGGGCCGCGCGGCCACCGGCTGCGCCGCTGAGGCCACTGGCGGGCTTAGGGTTGAGTCGGAGAATTTCGCCGAGGGCGTCTTTCAGTTCATCTTCATCGACTTCCAGTCTTTCCAAGAGCTTAGTGTAATGCTTCTTGGTGAAGAGTTCAAAATGTTCTTTGATGATCGTCTGAGCCAGAATGAGGTCGGCGTAGACCATGATGTCCAGGTCCTCCCCGTTCTCGATCTTGCTGTCCAGTTGCAACAGCAGGCACTCCCGAAGGTCCCGCGCGGCCAGGCCGGGCGGTTCCAGGGTTTGCACAATGCGCAGCACCTTTTCAATCTCGCTTTTGCGAATGTCGAGGTGATAGTTGATCAGCAGGTCATCGGCGATGGCGCTGAGGGTTCGCTGCAGGTAACCGTCGTCGTTGAGGTTACCAATGATCTGTTTGGCAATGAGGATCTCCTGATGACTCTCGAGTTCGAGGCTCATCAGTTGGTCCATCAGGTGCTCGAAGAAGGTCGTTTCATCGGCGGTGTAGCTGCCCGGGGCGGCGTAGTCGTCGGTGTCGGCACCGGCATTTTGCTGGTAGCTGCCGGGGTCGTCTTCCAGGTATTGCTGGAAATAATCGTCGTCGTATTCTGAGTTGCGGTCATCTGGCCCGGCTAGGTCACGGTCTTCCTGTGGCTCACTTTCGGTGGGTTCCCCTTCTACCGAACGAACTTCTTCGAGGGTGGGGTTACTCTCCAATTCCTCTTTAATGCGTTGTTCCAGCTCCATAACGGGGAGCTGTAACAGCTGCATGAGCTGAATCTGCCGTGGATGGACGGACTGGTTTTGCGACAGGTTGGTGTTCTGACCGAGCATGAATGGGTTTACGTACCTGAGAAATACAAATGGGTGGGGGCGAAGGTTGCGAAAGGGAATGCGTGAGTGGGAGAATTATCTGATATAATAGAATTATTGAATGAGAGAATGGCTACCGCACTCGTGGAGTGCTTATTATAATTGAGCAGCTGGACACACGAGCGAAGCGAGCATACTCTTGCGGTAGCCATTCTCTCATTCCCCCACTCTCTCATTCTCTATTTCACTACCTTCGCCCCAATGCATCTTGCCACCCTCCAACTCACCCAGTTCAAGAACTACGCTGCCCAGCAGCTGGTATTGAGCCCACGGCTGAATTGCTTCGTTGGTGCTAACGGGGCGGGAAAGACAAATCTTCTGGAGGCCGTCTACTACCTCTGCATGGGTAAGAGCTACGACAGTTCACCCGATCAGTACGCCATTCGGCATGGGGACGATGTTAGCCGGATAGAAGGTGCTTTCCAGCCGGCGGGAGCCGGGGCTAAAGCGGAGCGCATCGTTGTTAAGCTGCAGAAGCGGAAGCGGAAGATCATTGAGCGAAATGGCGCGGCCTACGATCGTCTGGCCGACCACGTCGGCCGGTACCCCGTCGTCATTATTGTCCCAGACGACAGCCGGTTGGTGCTGGAGGGCAGCGAGATCCGCCGTCGTTTGCTCGACAACAGCCTGAGCCAAACCGACCCCGCCTACCTCAATCACCTGCTTACCTACAATAAATTACTGGCCAACCGGAACGCAATGCTCAAGGAGTTGGATGGCCGGAAGGATTCGACTGGCCTGCTCGATATTTACGATCACCAGTTGGCCGAACCCGCCGGTTATCTCCACCAGCGCCGTGCTGCCTTCATTGAGCCCTTTTCTGAACTGCTCACCGAGGCCTACGCCGCCATCAGCGGCAACCGGGAGCTGGTCAACATCGCCTACAAAAGCCACCTGAGTGAAATGCCGTGGCCCGAACTGATGGCCGAGCGCCGGGAGAAAGATCGCGTTCTGCAACGAACGAGCGCCGGCGTTCACCGCGATGACCTGGTGTTTACCCAGGAGGGCCATCCGCTACGCCGGGTCGCGAGCCAGGGACAACTTAAATCGTTTATCCTTTCATTGAAGCTGGCCCAGTACCGCCTGCTGGAACAGAATACCCAGCGAACCCCCATTCTCCTCCTGGACGACATCTTCGATAAGCTGGACCAGGACCGTGTCCGCCAACTGCTGAAACTGGTTCTCACCTCTGCCTTCGGCCAGGTATTCATCACCGATACTGACCCGGAACGGGTCACTACGCTGATCGAAGCTACAGACGGTGCGGATTGGAAACGGTTTTTGGTGGCGGAGGGTGCGGTTAGTGAATAATCAAATTCTGGCGCAGCGCCCCCCTCTGCTCTCCTGAAACCCGTACCTTGCACCCGCGGCCCCGCCAAAAAATATCCTATGAAAAAGCCACCAAATAACGATCCTACACCATTGAAGGAAGCGTTTATGAAACTCCTGCGCACGAAGCGCAACGAGGCAGGGTATTTCAAGGCACGGACCAAACTCGTGTGGGGCAAATTTTTCGGCAAACACGTGGAAGATAATACGCGTGACCTGATGGTCCGCAATCGAAAGCTGTACGTCTACGTTAATAATGCAGCGTTGCGCAACCAGCTGTTCATGCACCGTGAAGGGATTAAAAAGCGACTGAACGACGAGTTTGGCGAAGCTTACCTAGAGGAGGTTGTCATCAAATAACGGAGATCCTGACAATCTTCAGACCCAGGTAAATACAACCACTGCTTTGACCGTGGCGTTTAGTTCTTAGCCTCTAGTTGTTGGCGCCTGATTTTTGGTTTTTGGAGACTAGTTCCTAACTTCTGGTTCCTGGCTCCTTAGCTCCTAATCCCCTATCTTACCAGCCAAAATATTTCGAACATGTCATCCACCGTAAGAACAATTCCGCTCGTTAACCTCTCCGACTTTGAGCAAGGAGACGAAGCCACCCGGCAGGCTTTCATTAAGCAATTAGGCGATGCCTTCCACGGCATTGGGTTCGTTGGCGTTACGGGTCACGGTATCCCGAAGCAATTGATCGATGACTTTTACGTAGCGGCCAAAAAGTTCTTCGCGTTGCCTGAGGACGTGAAGCGCAAGCAGGAGATTCCCGGCGCAGCGGGCCAGCGAGGCTACACGGCCTTTGGCAAAGAGAAGGCCAAGCAAAGTAAAGTGGCCGACCTAAAAGAATTTTTCCAGATCGGACAAGAAACGGACGGTATGAGCGCCGAGGAACGCAACCCACAGGTAGCGGAAGTGCCCGAATTCATGAAACTGGGTATGCAGCTTTACCGTGCTTTTGAACAAAAAGGCAATAGCCTGCTGCGTGCCATTGCACTGCATTTGGACTTACCCGAGGGCTATTTCGGGGAGTACACCAAAGAGGGTATAAGTATTCTACGGGCCATTCACTACCCGCCGATCCGCAACGAACCAGCAAGTGCGATCCGGGCTGAGCAGCACGAAGATATTAACCTGATCACCCTGCTGGTTGGCGCCAGTGCCGGTGGCCTTCAGTTGCAGAACGCTGATGGAGAATGGCAGGAAATCGTGCCTGAGAACGATGAAATCGTGATCAACGTAGGCGATATGTTGCAGCGACTGACTAATAACTACCTCAAGTCTACTACTCACCGGGTGGTGAATCCACCGCGCGAAGAATGGCATAAGCCCCGCCTCAGTATTCCTTTTTTCCTGCACCCCCGGCCTGAAATGAGCCTCAACGTGCTCGACAGCTGTGTCACTGCGGATAACCCCCAGCATTATCCTCCCACTACGGCGGGTGAATACCTGGATGAGCGGTTACGGCAGATCGGTCTGAAGAAGTAAGGACATTAAAGGAGTAAAGGACAAAAGGGACGCCGTTCCGGAAGCCTCAATCCTCCCTTTTTGCCTTAATCCCTTTTTTCTCTTTCCTCCTTTCCCCTTTTCCCCCTTACCTTTACCTCCCGGATTTACTATCATCCCGATCCTCCCGAATATCGTCGGCAATGGATCGACAACCATAAAAGAAATGTACAATTCCACTTTCCTTTTTAATTTCCTTGGCCCGGAGATGATCGTCATCTTTTTTGCCATTTTGTTGCTGTTTGGTGGCAAAAAAATCCCAGAACTGATGAAAGGCATCGGCAAGGGTATTCGTGAATTCAATACTGCCAAAGGCACGCTCGAAAAAGAACTTCAGGCGGGCATGAAGGAAGAAGAACAAAAAGAAAGAGACGCCCGCGAACTGCGTGAACTACGTGAGCGGGAAGCGCAGCGTAAGCGCGAGGAGTCTTTTATTACCCGAGACGAGAAGAGCGCCTAGGCGTTCAAATACTAAGTACCTGCTTCCTTGGCCTTTTTTTCAGGGCGCGGTCGCAGGTGCAAAGACCCCTCAGCGCCACAGGCGCAGGGGGGAGGTTAAAAGAGCAAAGCCCCACGATACAACCGGTATCGTGGGGCTTTTGCTTTGAGTGAGTAGTGATCTGGAAACCTATTTTCTCAGGTAACCGCCGAGCATTTTTGCGCCCATGCCGAGCACGTCGTCCATAACGCTTCCGTCGCCATTCCGGTCCAGGAGAGCACCTGCCAGGCCGAGGTCTGGCGCATTCTGGCGGGGGTTGCTTTGGCCTTTGATTACCATGTCCATCAGGGCGCCACCGAGTCCGCCGGCGTCCATGCCGGTCTCCCGTTTGGTTTTACCGAGAATACCCATCAGGATGGGGGCGAGGGTAGCCATGAGAGGAAGAACTTTGCTCAAGCTCAGGCCGGTGTTTTCACTGACTTGCTTAGCAACATCTTCTTTCTGTGCACCGAGCACGTGATCGAGAATGCCACCGCCGTCCAGTGTTTTACGGAATTGTGGGGGGATTTTTTCCTGGGTTCCAGCCTGTTTTCCGCCGAGGAGGCCACCGAGGAGGTCACCGAGGCCACCGCCGTCGCTGCCCTGAGTCTGGCTCATCATGCCGCCGATCAGGTCGCCGAGGCCACCACTGCCGCCCTGGGCCTGGCCCAACATGCCGCCGAGCAGGTCGCCGAGTGCGCCGCCGCTTTGTTGCTTTGGCTGGCTGCCGCCGCCGAGCAGCCCGCCAAGCAAACCACCAAGTGCGCCGCCGCCGCCACCGCCACCTTGGCTGTTTTGAGCCATGCCGGTAATGAGGTCCATCAGACCACCGCCCGTGGGTACGTCCGGGCCTGGTGCCTGCTTGCCGCCTTGCATCAGGCCGCCGATGATGTCGAGGATACTGCCGTCGTGATCACGCTCCAGAGCGTTAGCCAAAGAGGAGGCTCCTTCGGGCGTGGAGGCATTGCGTGCCAATGCGCCCATCAGTGAACTTAGAATGGCACTGGATGCCTTCGTTGTTGTGTTGGGGTCGGCTCCGGTCTGCTGGGTAAGCACGTCCATGAGACCGCCGCTGAGTTGTTGTTGCAGCTGTTGCTGAAGTAGTTGAGATAAATCCATGCCGTAATATCGGGCTTATCTGTGAAATGAAAAGCGGCTAACCGAATAATATCGGTTGGCCGCAAAAAGATTCAAACTACTCTATATCGGTTTCGGACTCTCATCCAGAAGGTGTTTTCAGCAGGCCTTGCTGCTGATTGTCATTCGTGAGACTACTGGACAAACGGGTGAAATTTTAGAAAGATTGTAGTGTGAATGTTAAAGGCGGAAATTTAACTCAAGTTGTCCGGTTGTCCGGTTGTCCGGTTTTCGGTTATCAGGTCGCCCCGTTATCAGGTGACACCCGATAACCCGACAACTAGATACCCTGATATGGGCCATAAAAAATAAAAAAGTGGACTATTACTACCGGACCTATTGGATATACCTTAGCAGTCTATGGCCAAACAATTTCCCCATTTCAACGATCGCCTTTCTGCCTTCGTCGCCGATCAACATCTTTTCTTCGTAGCTACTGCCCCGGCCGCTGGTCGGGTGAATTGCTCTCCTAAAGGAATGGACTCGTTAAAAATTATCGGCCCTAACCGTATAGTCTGGCTCAACGTGACGGGAAGCGGCAATGAAACGGCGGCTCACGTACTGGAAAATAACCGTATGACCCTAATGTGGTGCGCTTTCAATGGTGCGCCACTGATTCTGCGGGCCTACGGAACCGCCCGGGCCATTTATCCCGCTGACCCGGAGTGGGCAGCACTTGCCGGCCAGCTCCCAGCACTTCCCGGCGCTCGCCAAATTTATGACATGCAGGTAGAGGTCGTGCAGACCAGTTGTGGCATGGCCGTCCCGCTGATGGATTTTAATGAAGATCGGGAATTACTTAAAGATTGGGCCCGGAAAAAGGATCAGCAGGACTTCCTGGAGTACTGGGAAAACAAGAACACCACCAGCATTGATGGCTTGCCGACTGGGATGTAGGCCCGTAGGGGACAAATTTCCCTCCTCCTCAACACAACTATTCACCTACTGAATCAATTCTAATAGCGCAACTTATTTAGAGTTATGCTACAATCCATCTGGGACGACGTCCGCCGCGAATTCAGCTTTGGCAATATGATCAACAGGATCATCATTGTCAATGTGGCTGTTTTTCTAGCCGTCAATATAGTACACGTCGTTCTGAAGCTTATTTACGGAGTTGCCAATCCGACGCCTCCTGCCTACTACCAGTTCTTCCATTTTATCGCTGGTTCTCACGATTGGTTCCACACGCTCACCAGGCCCTGGACACTGATCACCCACATGTTTGTCCACGAAGGTTTCTTTCACCTGCTGTGGAATATGCTCTACCTGTTTTGGTTTGGTCGCATTTTTGGCGATCTGCTTGGTGACCGTAGGGTACTCCCTCTTTATATCCTTGGAGGTCTTGCAGGGTTCCTGGCTTACTTTCTTGCCTATAACTTAACGGAACTAGGCGATGGCATTAGCTACATCGTCGGTGCGAGTGGTTCTATTTTCGCGATCCTTGTTGCTGCGGGTGTTTTTGCCCCCGACTACACCATCCGGCTTTTCCTGCTGGGCTCCATTCGCCTGAAGTACATTGTGTTTTTTGCGATCATGGTGCAGGTCATTGGTTTGGGGCAGATGCCCAACATCGGCGGCACCTTCGACCATATCGGCGGCATCATAATGGGCTTTTTGTTTGCCTTTTACCTCAAGCGGGGTACCGACCTCACGGTTCCCGTCGGCAACGCCATTACCTGGATACAGGACACTTGGCACAACCTGATGAAGCCCAGTAAGGACCACAAAAAGGCTGGGCCCCGTGCTGCTTACCGAAGTGGTAAATCCGTCAAAGAAACCACCCCCAAAAGCCGGCCTTCCTTTATGCGCAAAGCCGGTGGTACTGCCAGTAAAGGCAGCCAGGAAAGCGACAGTAAAAGCCCGACGGAGCAGCGACTGTCCCACCAGGAGGAGCTCGACGCCATTCTCGACAAGATCAAAGAACGGGGTTACAATAGCCTCACCAAGGAAGAAAAAGACTTCCTCTTCCGGGCCTCTAACAAAAAGTAAATTCCTTTGATGCGCCGCATCTTCCACGTTCTGGGTAATCTACTGGCGCTGCTTGCCGGAGTAGGCCTATTTGCCAGGTTTGTTCCGCCAGACATGCTGTGGCCTCCAACCCTCATTGCCCTGATGCTGCCGATCCTTCTTTTACTTACGGCTTTATTTACCGCACTGATGATCTACCGCCGCCGCTGGGGGGCTATGGCCTTCCCTTCCATTATTCTGCTGTTGGCTTTTTCAGTTCTAGGCAGGCTCTTCGCTTTCGGCAGCTCCGTTGAAACGCCCGCTGAAGAAACGCTTACGATTGCCACCAACAATGCCCGGGCTTTTAAAAACGATGCCTGGGTCGCAGTGGATAAGAATGACGTAAAGCGGGTAATTAGTCAGCTGGGAGCTGATGTGCTGATGCTACAGGAATCGGGAGCCGATACTGGCAAAAACTCATATGCCCCCACTATTTTGGCTGCCGGCCCTTATTTCGCTCACCTACAGCCAGATGGCAGGGCGATCGCCACTTATGCCGAAAACCTAAAGACCATTGCCACCTCTGTAAAAAACTATAATGGCTATACCGTGGCGGATGTAAATACATCGCTTGGTACCATTCGCTTTATTAATGCCCATTTGCAGTCTAACCAGATATCCGGCTTAGCGGGGAAATTGGGGAAGGATAAAAATGTTCAGGACGGACTGGACAGAGCCGAGTCCATGTTTCGTCGTTATGGTCAAAGTGCCAGGACCCGGGCCCGGCAGGCGGAAGAAATTCTTCGATTTGTGGAAGAAAGTCCTCATCCCGTCATTGTTGGCGGGGATTTCAACGACGTGCCGACTTCTTATACCTACCAGCGCGTGCTAAGCCCTCGCCTCCGTGATGCTTGGACAACCGCAGGCTTCGGCCTGGGCACCACCTTTACCGGCCCGCTACCCGGCTTACGGATCGACTTTTTAATGGTTGATACGACTTTTACGATCAGGGAAGTAAAACGGTTTGAGACGGGGTATTCTGACCACCGGGGGCTCCGTGTCGTAATTAGTGAATAAGGGAAGGAGGGAATAATTGAGTGGCTGTCACTTGCGGTAGCCATTCCCCAATTCTAGTATTCAATACACGAGCGGAGCGAGCTTCCGAGTGCGGTAGCCATTAAATTATTCAACCTATTCTATTAATCATTTTTAACTACACGTGCAAAGCCCGGTTCCCCGTAGCCGCTAACGCCGCCTCTTTAAACGCTTCGGTGTAAGTTGGGTGAGCGTGGCTCATGCGGGCAGCATCCTCGGCTGAAGCACGGAACTCCATCAGCGCAACGGCTTCGGCGATCATATCGGCAGTACGCGGACCAACCATGTGTACGCCGAGGATCTCATCGGTGTCTTTGTGTGCCAGTACTTTCACCATACCTTCCAGGTCCATGCTGGCGCGGGCTCGGCCCAGGGCCTTGAACGGGAATTTACCGGACTTATACGGCACGCCGACTTCTTTCAATTCTTCTTCGGTTTTACCGACGGCAGCAACTTCTGGCCAGGTGTAAACTACTCCTGGAATCAGGTTGTAATCAATGTGGGGTTTTTCGCCAGCGATGGTCTCGGCGACGAACATACCTTCCTCTTCGGCCTTGTGTGCCAGCATGGCACCGGTCACTACGTCACCAATGGCGTAGATGTGTGGCTGCGCGGTACGCAGATGCTTGTCGATCACGACGCGGCCCCGGTCATCGAGGGGGACACCGGCCTTGTCCAGGCCGAGCTTGTCGGTATACGGCCGGCGGCCGATAGCGATCAGGCAGTAGTCGGCGTCGATGGTAAATGGCTCGCCGCCATCACGTTTCTCGACAGTTACCTTGGCTTTGGTCTTCAACCCTTCCACATTCGTCACCTTATGGTTAAGGTGGAACTTAATGCCGTTTTTCTTTAGGGCCCGCATCAGTTCTTTGGAACAGTCTTTGTCCATGGTGGGGATGATCCGGTCCTGGAATTCAACAACTTCAACTTCCGTACCCAAACGGGCGAAAACGCTGCCCAGCTCCAGGCCGATGACACCACCACCGACGATGACCATGTTTTTTGGAACCTTGGTGATGTTCAGCGCCTCTGTGCTGGTAATCACCCGGTTTTTATCGTAGTTCATCATAGCCGGGGTGATTGGCTTAGAGCCCGTGGCAATAATGAAATTTTTTCCGGAGATCGTCTGATCATCACTTCCATCACTCATCGCAATGTCCAGGTCGTGGGGACTTGCAAAGGAACCGTGGCCGTAGAAGACATCGATCTTGTTCTTCTTCATCAGGAACTGAACGCCTTTCACCGTCTGGTCCACCACATCATCCTTCCGCTTGATCATCTGCGGCATGTCAATGCCGAGGTTACTGATCTTGATCCCATGCTCCGCAAACTTTTCATGCGCGGCGTGGTAGTGCTCTGAACTGTCGAGCAGGGCTTTAGAGGGAATACAGCCCACGTTGAGGCAAGTTCCACCCAGGCGATCGTTGTAGCGTTCGACGATAGCAGTCTTAAGGCCAAGTTGAGCGGCGCGGATGGCTGCCACGTAGCCGCCTGGGCCACTACCGATGATGATGAGATCGTATTGCATAGCTAGTCGTTTTGATCAGTTGGTAAACGCCTCAAACAGAAGATCGTTTTAGGCAATCCCATCCCTGAAGGTGTATTTGAGCCGCCAGTGGTTTTGAAGCAGGCGCGAACGCGGGTGCAAAGATAGTTGCCGGAGCAAGCAATCGTTAAGGGCGGCGTGCTTTTTTTAATAGTACTCTTGGTGTAGGCAAAACGAATGGCCGGAGAACGATATGACAAAATAAAAATTCCTGATGCTAACCGGAGCACTCGTTTGTGCATTAATGGGCTATCATCAGAAATTTAGGCTAAGGCTAAATACTAGCTTTATGGTTTGCGCAGGCAGTTGTCATAAGAATCCAGCGCATTGTTGATGTTGTGATTAAGAAGGACAGCGACTTCTAGTTCGCAATAATGAGCAATCGCGTAAGGCTCATTATTGCTGCACTCCCGGACAGATTCATGCGCCTCGTCAAGGGCCTGATTAACCGTCACGTTGAACGGGGTAAGACAATCTTTAGCCTGTACTGAAGCAAAGAGTAGGCAAAGGGCAAAGACGCAAAGGCCCCGCTGTAAAGTAGTAGATTTCATAATTTTAAATTAAATGGTAAATAAATAAGGTATAGTTTGAGGTAGTCGTACCATTCCCCCGAAGAGCTTCTTCATCTTGCCTTAAAGGGTCGAGGAATAATACTTCTTCGGGGAAGTGATAGACATGAGGAACCTAGTTGAGCGCCCGGCGATGTTCAAGAATACGATCTCCGGTATTTGCGTCAAAGCGAGTTGGATGCTTTTTAGCGAATAGCCGGTCCACTTCTTGTTTCTTCTCTGGGGCCATACTGAGGTAATCAAACTGGGCCTGGAGATTTAACTTAGCTTGGTGGAGCGCGGTTATTTGCTTGGCAATTTTGGTCCCCCCTTTTACGCCTGCCAACGATTTGATGGCGCTTTCCTCGTCAAGGAGGGCTTCCGGATATTTAGTGACGATTTGCTGAATAGCAGCCATGTCAATGTCTTCGAAAAGGACCATTTCGAACAGGTCATCGGTAGCCGTTTTGTAGGCAAGAAGTTCGTCGCTTTCTGCAATTTGTTCGATGCAGAAACGACAAGGGGCGGCATTGTCTTTTTCCTCACAGGAGGAAAAGGAAACGAGGAGGCACAGGAGCAATGCTCCCAGGAAGGAATACTTCATGGTTGGAGGTTTTAGCTTGTTCCTGGCTTAGCCAGGCAGAAGCAGGTTAATAATGAAAATGTATGTGGTAGCTATCTGAAGGATGGCCCGATTGTATGACCTACGGGTAATCAGCGTTAGGGTAGGTATTTTGAAGGCATTGATTGAAATCTGTATCAGCGTTGATCAAGTTAAGACCAAAGCGAATTATACATACGGCTCCTTCTTCATAAGAAGCAGCGGATGACGCGCATATTCCTAGCGTAGCCGCTGCATTAATGGTAGATTGTTTGTATTCCTGATAGCAAGGTTGCTTCCCATAAGAAGGAGTAGTGTCAACGATCAATATATTGTCGATAAGATATTGGCTCAATGCGTCGGCTGAATGGTTTAACGCATTTATTTGATTTAGCATGTCTGCATGGTCATGGGCCACTTTGCTTAAATCGAACTGTTGAAACAAGGCTTCTTCAGTTATTGTAAGGCGCCCGGTCTTGGGATCTACCTGTGAACTGATGAATGCCATTAATTTTTGAAAATCAGGATGACTACTGACGACTACGGGGGTGGTAACAACCTCCGCTTCTTCAATAGGATGAAAACTGTCTACCTCCTTCTCACAGCTGAAAAGAGCCAGGAATAAAAACATGGATAGTATTGTAAATCTCATGGTAGAAAAATTAATTGGTTAAAAAATGAATTATCGCCATTGAATTGATATCGATGGCTTGCAATCCAAAGGTGGGGGGAACTTAGCAGGAACGGCAAAGACGAAATCCGGGTAGTTGTACCGAATTATGGGAGCTAATTAAAACGCAGTATTTGTTTAACCTTTTGATTACAAGCGTATTACCATGTTTTTTTATAATGATTTTATCTGCTTCAAATGGTGAATAGGCTGCTTTTGTAAGCTTTATCCTTTTTTCATGAATACCGTCTAGTAAAAGCCAGGCAGGAGATAAATGCATAAATTATTGACCGTAAGTATTTGATTGTCAATTTATTGCGAATAAATAAGGTTGGGCCCAGAAAGAAGCGCTCGAACGCCGGACATTATTCTGTCTTTTTCTCCCTCCCTTCAACCGACCACTTTTGGAACATCTTCTAATCACAAAATTCAATTATCATGAAAGATGTTACCAATACTACCCCATTAACGGAACTTACCGTCGAAGAACTCAAAGGCTGCTTTGGGGGGACTGACGATCAGGTGGATGTTTTAGCAGGGGTGCTTGATTCTGCGGGGGTGACTATTGTAGAGGATTTGATGTTCTAAGGAATATGGATATTGTAATAATCCAAAATTAAACTCCATAATCGCTCATACTGGACAACTTCATTGTAAGAATCTTGATGAACTTCTTGAAAAGGAAATTTGTCAAGATTCCTTATGTACCTTTTGTAAGCAATGGAAGCAGATTGAATATTTATTCCTTGATTGCCTAAGTACAGTATCCCACTAATAAAAAGTCTACTTCGGTTGAATGATTTAAGTGTTAGGTGCCTTCTTATGTACTTGTCCGCGAATTCATTTTTAAAGTCAAAATCTCCTTTTTCTCTTTTGAGTAGGTTGAATAACAGTCTGAGAATGACAACTTGAATATTTCTAAACCCTTTTTCCTTTGTTACAAATTCAAAATTGTTTAAGAATTTTCCAACTCTGAACTTTATGAAATGCACGTCTCCGTCTTTCAGTCTAATTTGTTTTAATGTTACCCCAAGGAATATGTATGCTTCAAAGATTAGGATAGTTTCTGAGAAGTAGTTGTCAATGTTTTCACTAATCTCTCCAAATTTATACTCTTTAAAGTAATCATAGCCCTTTTGAAAATTACCTGTTCTTAAACATAGGAACATCAACAGTTCTTGGACCTTATAATAGTTACGAGAATCTTCAGGAATAGAATTCAACAGTTCAAGCGCAGCTATTTCACCTTTTCGGAACTCGCATAATTGTAAAAAGCTACTGATTCGATTAATTTTGAAAACTACAAGGTATTTATCTTTTAATACTAGCTCTTCGCGTTTTACGAGGAAGTCGATAGCATCATTACTTACTCTTAAAACTTCAACAAAGTTATTCTCAGCAAGGTAAAAGTTTATCTCAAGAACAAATAAGTGATAGTGCCAAAGAATGAACTTAAAATGATCTCTTCTGGGCAGCATTTTTTCAAACGCCCTAAATGCAATCGCTCTAATTTTCTCAAATGATTCTTGGGAATTCCTTAGATGGGCTATATAAAAAGAAGCATCATAAAGTTCCGCCATAGCCACCCCCAACTCCCCCAAATAATCACTCTGTTCCAGATAATGCACAATATCTGGCCCAACGGAGGGCCGATCTGCAAGGACATCGGTCAGCAGGGAAGAGGCTTCCAATAAATCGTACTCTTGACTGAGTTGGATGTTGGCGTCGATCAGCTTGCGGGGAAGAAGGTCGTAGGCGTAAGGATTACTTCTGGCTAATGCGATACTGCTCCAGCAAAGCAGGGATGCTTCCGGGCGACTTTCTGGCGAGGGGGTGTCAGGGGACACTGCAGTAATCCCGTCCAGTAATGCATATTTAAGCTTATGCTTCACCTTACGGTAAGCGGGACTGCTTTTGGAGAGTTTAAGTTTCTTGGCAGCTCCTTGATCCGTCGGGGTCGCGACCCTGCGTATGTACAGGTACAGCGCATTTGCTTGCCGGCCCAGTTTGGTGTCGTCAATTGGCAGATGCCTTTTGCCCAGTAAACTAACCAGTTCTTTGAATTTCTTCATGACTGGGTACTTTTAGTGCGTGGCTTTCTAGCGCTGACTCGCTTCATGCCAAGCAGGTCCAGAAAAAGTTCCCAAAGCAACTCAAAAGGAATTATTTCCTCCAGCGGGCGGTCAGCCTTATGCTTGCCCATCTTCTCGAAATACTTTAAGGTATGTCTGGTTACGGCCACCCGGTGAAAAGCCTGCTCGGGAAGTATGGCTAATGCACTGATTAATAGCCCCGCACGCTTGCTGCAGCTGTTTGGCTGAATCGACAGAAGGGCTTCAAGTACTCTGCGGTAGTTCGCATACCGCCGACGGTGAAGCTCCAAAAAAGCTTGTGCCAGCAATAAATGGATACTGTTGTGTGAATCCGGATAGGAGGTGGTAAAGGCGGTCAGGGAGTCTTTTAATTTGGTCTTTGAACCGCCGAATCGGCCACTGACATCCTCGATTTTACCTGCTTTGTTTAGTAGTAGAAGGTAGGCGGAGAAAAGGACGTAGGATTCCCATTGTTGTGTCCGAAGGTCGCGCTGTAGCAGGGAGAAGTAATCCGAAGCTTGTTGGAAATCGGCTGACCTGAACGATAAAAGTACAATCAGCTCTACGGTCTTCAGGTACTGAAAGCTGCCAGCGTCCTGCGAGGACAGCAATTTCTTAGCATACACCAAGCCTTCCGCATAGTTGTCAGTTTGTAACAGCGCATAACTGAGAGAGGCAACGTAAGGAGATTGTAAATAATGAAACCGTTCCTCCTGGGAGAGGCAAAAATCTATCGCCTCGTGAGCTTTGGCAATTACGCCCGAGTAGTCAGCCAGTAAAAAGCAACACTTTACTTCAAAGGTCAGGTAAGTGAGATTGAACCGCAGGTTGTTGGTGGCTTCGCGATAGCGTTGCATATCCCCCCGAAGAAAAGAAACGGCCACCTCTCTTTCTTGTAAGGGAGGCCAGCTTCGCTCCAGGAGATCCAGGTGGTTGACGGCACTCTTTAATTTTCTCAACCGACGGCAAAGCTCCCGATAATAAGTTGCCTTCTCGCGGTAATGACGATACTCGGATTTTTCATAATAACGGTTTGCCCGTAGCAGCGCCAACAACTCCACGGATACGCGCGAAGCATCGGTGAAATGATGACGTTCCGCCTGCTTAAAGGCTTCTTTTAAGTAAGGGATAAGTACCGATGAATCCGCCACGAGACTTTGCCGTTTAGCCACCGCAATAAGCTTCCAGACATACCTGCTGGCTTGCTCAGGATCATCATTCCCTTTTGGGGCGTTACTTATGGCGGATAGGCCGTTCAGTAAAGAAAACTCCAGATAGGCTAATGACTGTAGAAACATTACGGAGTCGCTCGCAAGACCAAGATGGGTGGCTGCTTTTTCTTTCGTTGTAGTGCCAAGGTTACGCTTGACGTAGGTGTACAGCCCAAGGGCCGTACGGCCTTCTTTTAGCGAAAGGTCAAGTGGCAGGTAACCCTGCCCCAACTGCTGAATGAGGACGGCTAATTGGTACATTATATAATTTCCGGACAGAAAAAGAACACGTCGTATACTCTGGAAAAGAGAATAGAAAAGAAAGCTATAATAGCCAATTAGACTACCGGAAAATAACCTAACGTTGAGAATTTGCCGATTTGCCGAAAGAGGATATTGGGTAAGGTAGAAAGTCTTAGCTGGACGGCAAAACGTAAATTGTCTTAAGTTGTTGTAATACAGGTGTTTGGGCGCAAATAATGATTTTGGGAGGTTCGTATTGGCGGAACAATGAAATGTTCTTCGTCTTTGGTAACCGAATCTGTTGTGGAGACCTTTGTGATATCAGTATAAAACAGATAAAATAAAACCGATATGCACGAAAAATTAATCAACGCTCAATATGTGGACAGTTGTCAGACCGGGATCTTAACACAAGTTACTTTAGGATCGCCCAAATTTTTAGATTGCCGAAATTTTGGAATTTGTCGAATGAGGGTAATCTCCGGAACCACGCACAATGGCTGCAATAATTGCCTTAGGGGATACTTACGGGTAGATATTCCTACCGGTCGTTTACTCCTTCATTTTCCGACTTCCCTGATCAAAGGAAACCTGCAGCAACGGTTTTTTAACAACCAGCTTTTCCGCATGGACGACGATTTCGTTATCCCGACAAGCATTGCCAAGAATTTAGGCTATACCGGGGAAACAGTAAAAATCAGGCGCGGAACCTACCCGGTTCTGAACGGCGAGCAATTTCTAACCCTCTCGCTTCGGATTAGTGTGGCAGCCACCAAAATGGCAGACTTACCGTTGGTCGCCTGATCGGAGACGGTTGCCTGCACTTGCCCTGCTTCTTATAAGGTGTGCCTGCACCTGCGGCCGCGCCCTTATTAGTCAAGCAGTCAGATCGTCAAGAAGTCAAACAGTCCTGCTCGCACTGTTTGACTCCCGGACTATTTGACGCTCTGACTATTACAGCGGCCAAGCCAGATATCCCTGTTCTTCCCTTTTTTCTTAATGTCTTAATGGTTCCTCTCCCTACTGCCGCCCAAAAGTACTGGCCACACTAATCCGCACCCCAAAGTCATCATACTTGAAATCCCGGAAGCTTGTCACGAACTCCACACGTAGAACGCGGAAAATATTATCAATGGAATAACCAAGTTCGGTATAATTTTCTGAGGTGGGGGTATGGAGATAGTTCACAAAAAGGTCCTCTTTGAGGCCCATCAGGTGAAGTTCCCATATCTGAGTGAGCAGAAACTTACGGAATTGATAGTGGGCATAGGCTTCGACGTATTCCTGATTGGTACTTTCCAGATAATAGGGGAGCAGGCGGTAGCTGCCAATGGGGTCGAGGGAGGTGAGGATGAGCTCTGAAGTGGAGAAGTGCTTGAAGTCGGGGAAGTCAACCGCTTCGTTGTTCAGGAAGGCACCACCTCGTACGAGGAAGTCGACCTGGCCCTTACGGCCCACATCAAACCGGCGTTGGTAGCCGGCTTCCAGCTGGGTAAAGTCAGCCGTGCTGTTGCCGATGCCGGGCAGGCCGCCGCGCAGCTTGGCCGTGATGGTTGGGGCGGTATTTTCGATCAGCCGCTTTTTACCATTCTCAATGCGGTACTCCAGCCCGGGGCGCCAGGCCATACTGACCTGGGCTGTGGCTGCCGGACTGACGGTGTTGATCACGCCAAACTCGGCGTTAAACGGCGCATTCGGAGCGTAAGCCTCGTCTTTGCCAAACCAGGTTTGCTCAGAATTATTGCGCACCGCCCGGCGATCCTCGTAGGCCAACGTGGCACTAACGGTGATTGCCTCATTATACTTCCTGTTGTACTCAAACTGTCCGTAGGCCCGCTCGTAGAGGTGGATGTAGTTGTTCCCGTTAAACAGGTTAGCGAAGGTGCTGATCCACGGCTCAATCGCTGGCTGGTCATTAAACTGCCGCAGAAAGCGGCCACCGCTGAGTTGGAAGCGTGGTTTTTGGTTTTCACCACTGCGGCCCAGCCGCAGGTCCGTCTGCCAGCTAAGCCGGTTCCAGGCAAGGCCGTACCGTGGGGTCACCCCGAGGCCGATTTTCTTTTTGGTGTCCTTCCAGCCAATTCGCCCACCGAGGGCGTAGCCTTCCACTGGATTGAAGAAGGGGTCGGGGAAAAAGTTGAAGCGTTGGTGCGGGTTCTTGCGCTTTCGATCGTTTCCGGTCTTGATTTTTATGCCGCTTTCTCCACTATCATCATTGACGCTGACCTTCAGTGCTTCCGCTTCGGCCTTTTTTTGAACACTGTCCGCCAACGCATACGCCAATACTTCCTGAGCGGTTAGTGGTACCGGACGGATCTCAGCCCAGGCTGCCGTGTCTCTGATCACCACCACCGTACTGTCTTGGATGTAACTGTAGTTACTGACGACTTCAGGTTCATCGCTTTTTTTGCGCTCTTCTTTTTCGTAGCTGCGCATCAATTTGCGCAGATCTTTGGCTTTTATCTCTTCTCCTTCGGCAAGGCGCTGCTCCAATTCTGAGACCTCCCGGGCCTTTGTCGTTTTACGGGCGATTTCGGGTTGGCTCTTCTCGTCGATGACCTCTACGTAGCCGCCAAGATCTGGGTTCAGCGTCAGTAGATAGTCGCTTACCGTACTCAGGTAGTGGTACTCAAATCCGACGCCGAAGATTTGACCAGCGGCGTCCAGGGTAGTGGTGACGGGCATCCAGACATGCTCTTCTATTTCGGCAAAATTTTGTGCTATGTCGATCTGGAATCCGAGTTTGAAGGTCGTCAATTCCAGGCTGTGCAACGACCAGTCTCCCTGCACGATGTAGACGTAGCCTTCGAAGACGTCCTCGCCCCGGCTCCGCGGAATCACCTTGATTTTGTTGATCAGCTCGTCCTGGTCTACGAAGACGCCCTCGTGCTCGAATTTGTAGTAACCGAAAGCCTTCGGGTTGAGCGGACTCACGACCTCTCCGGCAACCAGCGGATCGTAAAAGGAAGTGAAAAGATACTGGTTAGCATCGAAGTCAGAATCGCCGACTTCCAGTTTCGAAAGCAGCTCCTGCTTGTAGGTGTTGGGGCGGGTGTACGCCACTTTGCTGGTTGATTCGGAGGTAAATGGTCGCTTGATCACCTCGTCGATTTCCTTCTTGTCTTCCTTCGGGGCCATCATCCGGATCAGTCCGGGAATTTTATTCACTTTGCCCGTCCCCTTGATGTACACCTGGGCAGTGTAGGCGTCTAGTTGGTTGCGGTGAAAGTCGGCCTTGGCGATGGCCCGCCGGATGACGGCGTAGCTCTTGTCTTCCCCACCGCTGATGATCTCTACCGTTTCCAGGTCGAGAGCTTCACTAACCAGTTGAACGTCGAGATCGCCACCTCGCACGGTTTTTACCTGCGTCTGGTAGCCAAGGTAGGAGAAAACGGCTTTGTTGCCACCGCCGAGGTCGACCCGGAAGAATCCGTCTGCGTTACTGGCGGCTCCACTTTTGGAGGCGGGGACGTAGATGGAGGCAAAGGGTAGCGGGTCACCGGTTTCAGCATCGGTGATTCGGCCCGTCAGGGTTTGGGCGCGGACGCTGGTGCAAAAGAAAAGACAAAGGAGCAGGGTAAGGTAACGCATGGGGTCGTTGGTTATGAGCTACGAATGTAATCATCAGCCTATATCTTCCATTGGGCTTTAACGGAACTTTATACTAATGGCCTTTGGTGACCGACAAAGCAGCTGGTTAGTCCATAGTTACTGCCGCATGGCTCAGCTCGCTCGTATGGCTATTGGTCCGAAGTGTGCATTGGCTCGTGGGTAGCCCTACTCACTGCCAGGCCAAAGGCCGATCTGCCAAGCAAGGGAGCAAAGCGACTTTGCGTCTACTCTCGTTGTATCTTGGCTGTATGCTAGTGCGCCCCATCCTGATCGCCGGTGCCTTTCAGGCCCTGTTTTTGCTCGTATTGGTGGTCAACAAACGTCCCTCCAACCGTGCCGACCGGTACCTGGTCGCCTGGCTGTTGCTCATTAGCCTCAACCTTTTCTTCTTCTACGACGCCAACGCTGCGGTGCCTGCGGCCCCGGTACCTCTGCAGGTCATCGGCTATTACCTTCCCCTGCTACACGCACCCGTCATGTTTGCCTATATTCATCAGCTCACGGCCGGTGCCGCCATCAAACGATTCACCCTGCTGGTACATGCCCTCCCCTTCTTAATCGGCGGGGCGGGGTTACTGTATTATTACGTAGACCCGAACATTGAGCTGAGCTTCCTACGGGGCTTTATCCGGCATGGAGGCCCCGACCCACTTTACTACCGTTACTTCGCAGGTATCCCATTGGCCATTTCCGGAGCAGGTTATGCCGTCGCCGGACTAATACGGCTTCTGCGCTACCAACGCCGGCTGCCCCAGCTGCACGCCAACCCTTCCCTGGTTAACCTCGATTGGCTTCGGTACCTGGCCATTGTCGCCGTTCTGTTTTTTTGCGTCATTTTTGCCACGATCCAGTTCGGACCAGATACAGCGTTAATCACCTCAAACAACGTCTTCTTGCTTGTTGGCGTCGTAACCACCCTGCACGTCTTTATCTTAGGATACTTCGGCTTGCGCCAACGGATATTGTTGCCGGCTCAGGAAGAGCTCGTCGCTAAATCCAACACCGGAAAGTCAGAACCGGCCTACGCCAATTCCGGCCTTTCGTCCAAAGACGCAGCTGTCCTGTACGCTGACCTTACTGAGCACATGACCACCCACCATCCGTACCTGGAGGCTGATCTCAACCTCCCCGGTCTGGCTACCCAGCTAGGTTGTACCCCCAATCAGCTGTCTCAAGTAATTAACCAGGAAGCCGGCACCAACTTTTTTACCTTCGTCAATGCTTACCGCATCGAAGCAGTAAAGCGGAAAATGAAGGATTCTTCGCTGGCCCACTTTACCATTCTTGCCCTCGCCTTCGATGCGGGCTTCGGCTCCAAGGCCTCCTTCAATAAGGTCTTCAAGGAAACAACCGGAGAAACGCCCTCCGCCTTTCGCCGAAAAAACCTAAAAAAGGCGTCCTAACCTGCCCGGACGGACGACAGGAGGCCACTGCCGCGCCACTTTTGTGAAAAAAAACAATGCTCCACCGTTTACTCAAAGGATTCATCGTTTTCCTTGCCATCGGCGTGAGTGGCTACTCCCTCAGCTACTTCGACTTTGAGGTTAAAAGCCTGCTGCTGTTAAAAGAAGAACTCATCCGCCAGCGGTGGTACCAACTGCTGTTTTATTCCCATTTGGCAGGAGGCGCCGTTGCGCTTTCTCTCGGCGGCTTCCAGTTTTCCCGTACGCTGCTCCGTAAACGAAAAATGCTACATCGCCGGATCGGAAAGACTTATCTGATGGCGGTAGCCTGGTCTGGCAGTACCGGGTTGTTTATTGCTTTCCTGGCCTACGGCGGTTGGATCGCAAAGCTGGGGTTTGCCGGCATGGCCATCGGCTGGCTCTTCACCTCCTGGAGAGGATTCCAAACCATCAGAGCCGGCAACGTAGACGCCCACCAACGCTGGATGCTGCGCAGTTACGCCTTTACCCTGGCGGCGGTTTCCTTCCGTCTCTGGCTTTTGGGAGGCCCGCTTTTTGGCATAGATTTTCTTCCGCTGTATCGTTTCGACAGCTGGGCTGCATGGGTGGGTAACCTGGTCGTCGCGGAGGTTTACCTTGCTTTTCAACGACCATCCCTGGCACCTGCGGCCGCGCCCCTTGAATAGTTCATAGTCGGTAGTGCATAGTTCGTAGTAGCTGCCGCAAGATGCATCCGCTTCACTCGTACAGAGAATACGAATGAGGTGAGCAGGCGTGCAGCAGCCACTATGAGCTACCGACTATGAACCATTTGACTACTCACGCGAATATTTCTCCTTAAACTTACGATACAACACCGCCTGCTTATTATTCAAATCCACTTGCCGGCCATCAATCAAGGCATACTCCACCTGACTCGTTCGCATGTCCAGCACATCGCCGGCAACGACGATGAGGGTAGCAGATTTTCCTTCCACGAGGCTCCCGTACATTTTATCGATGCCGGTAATCCTGGCTGGCGTCAGCGTGATGGCTTTGATCGCCTGCTCGTAGTCGAGGCCAAAACCGACCGCCTGCCCCGCCACAAAGGGCAGGTTGCGTTGTTGCCAGTAGCCGCCGTGGCTGATGGCGAATTCCACGCCAGCCTCTGCCAGCAGCGCCGGTTTGCGGTAAGGTCCGTCCACGCCCTCGTCCTGGGCATCGGGCAAAGACTGGGTGCTCATCAGGATCACCGGCACATTCTCCCGCTTCAGGAACTCCGCCACTAAGTGCGATTCATGTCCACCAACGATAACTGGCTTGCCACCCATTTCCTTCACCATTTTTACGGAATGCATGATCTCGCGGGGACCGTTTACGTGAACGTAAACGTTCTTGGTGCCGGCAATTGCCTCGCACATCGCTTCAAGCTTCAGGAGGCGGTCGCCACTTCGGGCAGTGCCGCAGTAGGCAGCGGCTTCCTTCATGAAATCCATCAGGCCAGTGACCTGCTTGGGGTAGTTTTTATTTTCTCCGATGGTCTGCGTCTCCCAGCTCCACGAGTTACGCCGGGGCCAGTTGACGTGAACGCCGTCGTCTTCGCCAACCACCGCATCTTCGAAGTTCCAGCCGTCCAGCTGTACCATGCTGCTACGGCCACTCACCATCCCGCCCATTGGCGTGATCTGCGCCAGTAATACGCCCCGGCTGCGTACGGTCGGGATCACCTGGCTGTCGGTATTGAAGGCAATCAAAGCCCGGGCATTCGGGTTTACGCCACCGGTTTCCCGTTGGTCGTTGGTGGAGCGGACAGCACCGATTTCGGTCAGGCCGAGCTGGGAGTTCAGGGCAATCAGGCCCGGGTAGATGTGCTTACTTCTGGCGTCTACGATTTCGGCGTTAGCGGGGGCGGGAAGGTCTTTGCCTACACTGACAATTTTACCCTCATCGAGCAAAATATCGGCCTCCTCCATCACCGTTCCGTCTCCTACGTGAATGGTGGCCGACCGGAACATAATGGGCCTGCCCTGGTCGGCTGCCGGTACCGGATTCTGGGCTTGTAGTATACCGCCAACGCTGAAAAGAAGCAGGATTACTAGTTCTTCGATGCCCCATTTTCTGGCGCGGACGCGGGTGCCCGGGAAGTAGGAAAGGAGCAGGCTTAGCAGGCTCCGTTGTTTGTGGTTTGCGTAAGTCATAACGCGATTGTTTTTTGTTAGTGCCGACTTAATCGGCGCGCTTTTTTTAAGATTATTTGGTGGGAAGAAGGTGACCACGGAGTGGTCGAATCTCTTTTGCCCCGGTTGAAAGTCCGCAAAGCGGCTTTTACCCGGGGCTGAAGTTGGCGACAAAATTGTTGCGGCGCTCCGCGCCGCCAATCTCTGAAGCCATCCCATTATCCCCGGGTTTCGGCGTTCCGCCTCACCCGGGGCAAAAGCGATTCGATCCTTCCGGGATCTCCTTCAGCCTGCCTAGTGCTCGTGGTTCTCCATCCGGTGGTCCAGCGAATTACAGTGCAGCATCCGCCGCTTCTTGCCCTTCGGTGCCTGCGTTTTTGCTCCGGCTTTCTTTGCATCGAGGCTTTTCTGAACCAGCGCGTTTCGCTCTTCCTGGATGCCTTTGCGCAGCTCCGCGTCTTTGGCGCGGTTGAAGTATTCCACTCCGTCAACAAAGGTGTGCTCCGCCCGGGCGTAAATGCTCAGCGGGTGGTTGTTCCAAACCACCACGTCGGCGTCCTTTCCGGTCTTGATGCTACCAACCCGATCGTCGATGTGGAGCATCTTGGCGGGGTTCAACGTCACGAATTTCAACGCTTCTTCTTCGCTCACGCCTCCGAAGAGGACGGCCTTGCCAGCTTCCTGGTTGAGGCGACGGGCCATCTCGGCATCGTCGGAGTTGAAACCGGTCAGTACGCCCTGCTCGTGCATCAGCGCGCCGTTGTAGGGGATGGCTTCGTTGACTTCATACTTGTAGGCCCACCAATCGGAAAAAGTAGAGCCGGCAGCGCCGTGCTTCGCCATTTGATCGGCTACTTTGTAGCCCTCCAGAATGTGGGTAAAGGTGTTGACTTTGAAGTTGTGCCGGTCGGCCACTTTCATCAGCATGTTGATCTCTCCCTGCTGGTAGCTGTGGCAGGTAATGAACCGCTCGCTGTTCAGAATTTCCAGCAGGGCTTCCAGGTCAAGGTCTTTACGGACCAGCTTGCCCGCCTTCATCGCTTCTCCGTATTCCTTCGCCTGGCTGAAGTAGCTTTCGAACACTTGCTCCACGCCCATCCGGGTTTGTGGGTAGCGGTCACGGTACAGGTCTCCCCAGTTCGACTGCTTCACGTTTTCACCCAAGGCAAACTTGATGAAGCCATCTGCGCCTTTAAACTTCATCTCCTCCGGCGTCTTACCCCAGCGGAGTTTGATCAGTGCCGACTGCCCGCCAATCGGATTGGCCGAGCCGTGCAGCAGTTGGCTGGTGGTTACGCCGCCGGCCAATTGGCGGTAGATGTTGATGTCGTTGGCGTCGATCACGTCGTTCATCCGAACTTCGGCGCTCGATACCTGGCTGCCTTCGTTCACGCTGCTCAGGGCGATGTGGCTGTGCTCATCGATGATGCCGGCCGTGACGTGCATGCCTTTACCGTCGATCACCGTAGCGCCGGCGGCGGAAAGGTTTTTGCCCACGCCGGTAATTCTACCGTTGGAGATCAGGACGTCGGTGGCTTGAAGAATGCCTGCGTCCTCGTTGGTCCATACCGTAGCGTTCCGGATCAGGTAGGTGCCAGCCTTTAGCGCACCGGCATCAGCTCCGTAGGCGATGTTGGGGTAGGTCAGGCGACTAACGTAGCTGTCGTCTTCCTCCTCTCCCTTTTTGTCGTCTTTTTTATCAGCGGCCTCCTTGTCGTCCATCGCCTTAGGCGATGCGGTAAAGCTGACGACTTTACCCATAGGATCCCGGCCCGTACCGATGTAACCACCATCCTTTGCGGGGGTCCCGACGAGGCGGTAGAAACCATCGGCTCCTTTAAGGAGGAAACGCAGCGTAATCATGTCGTTGTCTGTCGACATCGTGACGTCCACCCCGGTGGAGTCACCCGCAGGCATCACCTTCATCTTCTGGCTTCCGGCTTCGCCGGAGACCTTTGCGTCGAATGCCTTGCCGTCTACAGTGATGCTGTAACCCTCGGCCAGCGTCACCACGTCCAGGTCCTTCAGGGCAAAGGGCTCTCCCTGTACCCAGTTTTGGTAGATGGTGGCCTTTTCGGTGAAGAAGTCTTTGTCGGTGACGATGAAGTTGGCCAGTTTGCCCTTGTCCAGGGTACCGACCATGCCGTCGATGCCCAGCAGTTTTGCGGGGCCGGTCGTCAGGGCAGCAAAGGCCGCTTTGGCGTCGGCACCAACTTCAACGGCTTTGCGCAGCGCGTCGGTGAAATCCGACATTTTCTTGTGGCCGTTCGTAGTAAGTACGAAGGGAATACCGGCTTTGGCCACGGCGGCCATGTTGCCGGGCGCGCGCTCCCAATGGCGCAGTTGGCCGAGGTTGATCAGGTCAGCGGCGAAGGGATCGCCCAAGTCGTAGGCTTCCGGAAATTTAAGGGGAAGGAGGAAGGTGGCGCCACTGGCCTTCAGGGCATCGAGGCGTTCGTATTCGTCTCCACCGCCCACGAGGATGTACTGTTTGCCAAATTCATCGCCGATCATATCGGCCCGCAGGGCATCCTGCCAGTTGCCACCGGGATCAAAAATTTGGGGCATGTCCTGCAAAGCGTTCCAGGCTTCGATGCTGAGGTTAGTTTCTTCGCCCTTTTGCTTCTTGTACCATTGCCCGTCGTGGTAAGCCTGGCGCAGCAGCGCCATGGTGCCCATCCGGGAGCTTGGGTAGTTTTGCCGTGAAGATCCTTTGCTGAAGCTGAGGTGGTGGGCGACGTTGCGCTTGAGGATAACGTCGTTGGCGCTGGTCTCACCCAGGCTGACTACGGCGGCGGAGCCGCGGCTGATGCCGTCGGGCTGGTGGGTCGAGACGGTGCCGAAACCGATGTCGCGCAGCGCCTTAGCCGCCTTTTTATCAATGGTGAATTGCTCCGCGGCGTCTACTTCAGATTTCATGGCCTGGTTCCAGCTGAAAGCACCGGGGGTCTTGCTGTCGGTTTGGGGAGGGTCGCCCCAGCCACCGCCGCCGGATTTTACTTCGGGCATCCCGTAACTGCCGTAAGCTTCAATGAAGCTGGGGTACACGTGCTTGCCATCGAGCTTTACTTCCACTGCGCCAGCTGGCACGGCTCCGCCTGCGCTTACCCCAACGACTTTGCCGTCGCGAATTACCAGGGTAGCGTTCTTTACCATCTGCTCCGGACTGACGTGGACAGTGGCTCCGGTAAAGGCGTAGTGGCCTTCCCGCTGGTCGTAAACACCGTTATAAGGATAGGTTTTTTGGGCCGTCAGCGCCGTGGTAAGCAGCACGAACAGGATGGCCAATAGTGGCCATTGTTTTAGTAATCTCATGTTTTGATCTGGTTTTCTAAGGTATGATCCCTGGTTGGGGGTGGGAAAGTAGGTAAATTTTCTGGAGGAGGGCGTTGCTGGAAAGGATGAGCGTGTAAAAAAAAGGTGCTTCGTGTTTTGTTCCCCGGTACTTGTGCCGGTTAAGAAGAGGGGACCGGCACAAGTGCCGGGGAACAAAATCCGTCGATCCTGGAGGCCAGGGTTACCACAAAGCGGTGATATAGGCCATTATCTTCACCTGAGAGAAAAGGTAAGCAATGAAAGGAACCGTCATATTCGCTCGTAAGGACAACCCAGGTTTGGAGGACTTGATAATTGATCCTAGGTGAATAAATCCCCTCAAACAACAAACCCATCCCCAGCAACCCCATCCGCCCGCATCAACCCCGCCCGGCTAAGCCGGTAGGTACCATCACTAACGTCCTGAAGTAAACCAGCCGCCACATTCCCCAGCTGGCTCTCCACAAAGTGCCGGGCCTTCTCTGCCCCAAATAAGCGCGTTAGATCTTCGACGGAGACGCCAATATCCCGCCGTAACCCGGTCATGATGTACTCGTTGTACCGATCATTATCGGTGAGGATTTCGGCATCGTAGAGGAAGCCATCGGCAGCAGCGAAGTCGGCGGGGGAGGTGATCTCCGCCCAGGCCCTGGCGTAGGCGGCATTGTTGCTCACGTTCCAGCGGCGGGTGCGGTTGCCGTCGAAGCCGTGGGCACCGGGGCCGATGCCGAGGTACGGTTGGCCGCTCCAGTAGCCGGAGTTGTGCCGGCTCTCGTGGCCCGGCAGGCAGAAGTTGGAGATCTCGTAGTGGCGGTAGCCGGCGGCGGTGAGGTGGTTCACCAGCATATCAAAATGACGCTGGAATTTGGCGTCGTCGGTGTCGGCAATTTTGCCTTTGGCAACGTTGACGCCAAGGGCGGTCTTTGGTTCCACCGTCAGCGCGTAGGCGGAGATGTGGTTGACACCAAGGTCGGTGGCGATACGGAGGTTCTCGGCCCACATTTCGTTCGTGGTCGTCTGCCCGCCGTAGATGAGGTCGATGCTGACGTCGTGGAAGCCGGCGCGGTTGACCTTCTCGACGGCCGCGCGGGCTTCGCCCGCACTGTGCGCCCGGTTCATGAACCGGAGGTCCTCCTCGAAGAAGGACTGGATGCCGATGCTCAGGCGGTTGACGGGGGAGGCGGCCAGGTTGGCTATGGTGGCTTCGTCGAGGTCGTCGGGGTTGGCTTCCAGGGTGATTTCTGCTGTTCCCCGGCCTTCAGGCCGGCTTCCGGCCTGAAGGCCGGGGAACAAACCGTTCCCTGCACCTGCGGCCCCGCCCTGATTATTCTTGTGGTCTTGTGGCCTTATGGTCTTGTAGGCCGTCTTCTGAGGCGATGCAGGTGTTGCAGGAAGTAGATAGTTGTATTCCTGCAGCGTTGCAAATATCCGCCCCAACTCCACCTCCGTCAGCAACGAAGGCGTACCGCCACCAAAGTAAACGGAGGGCACCGGGCCGTCCGCCAGCTCTCCGCGCCGCGTCCGCAACTCCTTGCAAATCCCGTCGATCACCGCGTCCCGCGTCTTCATGCTGGTGCTGAAGTGGAAATTGCAGTAAGAGCAGGCTTGCTTGCAGAAAGGGATGTGGATGTAAAGGATAGTGGGTAGGAGGTAGTGGGTAGTGGATAGTGCTACCGCAGGTGAATGCTCACTTCGTTCGTCGTGAATGGGAGAATAATTGAAGGAGTGAATAATCAGCCTAGGTGACATTCACTCCTTCAATCATTCACACCTTCACCTACACCAGGGTCGCTTCGTACAATGGAAACGACTGCATGTGCGCATGCACTTCTTCCCGCACCGCAGCAATCACCTCCGGGTTCTCCACGTCTTTAATGATCCGGTCGATCCACTCGACGGTCTTGACGCAGTCGGCTTCGACGAAACCGCGCGTCGTAATGGCGGCGGTACCGATTCGGATGCCGGAAGGATTCATGGCCGTCTTCTTATCGAAAGGTACCATGTTTTTGTTAAGGGTGATGTGGGCGGCGTTCAGGGCATCTTCCGCCTGCGTGCCGTTCACGTCTTTGTTGCTCAGGTCGATCAGCATGGAGTGGTTCTCCGTACCGCCGCTGATGATGTGGTAGCCTTTTGCGACCAACGCTTTGGCCATGGCCTGGGCGTTTTTAATCACTTGCTGGCCGTAGGTTTTCCATTCGGGCTGGAGAGATTCGCCGAAAGCGACGGCCTTAGCGGCGATCACGTGCTCCAGCGGGCCACCCTGCATGCCGGGGAATACGGCACCGTCGAGAAGGCGGCTCATCGGATAAAGTTTGCCACTCTTGAAGGCTTTGCCGAAGGGGTTGTCGAAGTCTTTCCCCATCATGATGAGGCCACCGCGGGGACCACGGAGGGTCTTGTGGGTGGTCGACGTTACGATGTGGCAATGCGGCATTGGGTCGTTGAGCAGACCGGCGGCGATGAGGCCGGCGGGGTGGGCGATGTCGGCCAAAAGGACGGCACCGACTTCGTCGGCGATCTCGCGGAAGCGGGCGTAGTCCCAGTCGCGGCTGTACGCAGAAGCGCCACAGATGATCAGCTTGGGCTTAACTTCGTGGGCTTTCTCGGCTACTTTGTCCATGTCGACACGGCCGGTCGCTTCTTCCACGCCGTAGAAGTGGGCGTCGAAATACTTACCGCTGAAGTTGGCCGGGTGGCCGTGGCTGAGGTGCCCGCCGTGGGCGAGGCTGAAGCCGAGGGTTTTGTCGCCAGGATTAAGGCAGGCGAGAAAAACGGCGGCGTTGGCCTGGGCACCGGAATGAGGTTGTACATTGGCGTATTCGGCACCGAAGAGTTTACAAAGTCGGTCGATGGCCAATTGCTCGACTTCATCTACTACTTCACAACCACCGTAGTAGCGCTTGCCGGGGTAACCTTCGGCGTATTTGTTCGTCAAACAGCTGCCCATTGCGTCAATAACTGCCTGAGAAGTGAAGTTTTCCGAAGCAATCAGCTCGATGCCGTTGCGTTGGCGTTCGAGTTCACGTTCGATTAGGGAGAAAACTGCGGAATCACGTCCCATATTGGTTGTTTCTTTGTAGCCCGTTTTGGGTCTGCGTTATTTAAAGCCCAAAATTACGCCTTATAATGTCGCCGTTAGCAATCTCCCGCCGACTAAAATTGTTAGGCACATACGATTTCCAGTTATATTTTCCTTTCATGCCCCAGCTTACATCATCCTCCGGAACTAGATTTTTACTGACCACTTTCTCTTGGGCGCGGCCGCAGGTGCACGGTAAGTTGTTGAAAAGCAGGCGCACGTTCCCCTCTCCTTCGGTCCCTTTCGCTGCGCGGCTTCTACGCTGTCCTTTTCGAGTCCGCTCCGGGGGAGAGGGGCCGGGGGAGAGGCGTACGAGCGTAGCGAGCACCTCCGTTGTCTCCTTCCTCCTCCTTTTTACTTTTCTCCTTTCCCCCCTCGCCTCCTCCGCCAATACCCAACGCTACCGCCTGACCTGGCGGGCCGACCCGGCAACCACCATGACCATCGGCTTCGAGCAGTACCACGGCAGCAGCGCCCGGGTCGTTTACGGCACTGAGGACCATGGCCGGGATGCGAACGCCTATCCGCTTTCGGCCAATCCGGCACGCTTCGTCAACCACGCGGGGATGCGCAACGTCTTTGTCCGGTTGAAAGGGCTGACGCCAGCGACCGTCTACTATTTTCTGGTGGTGGACTCCGACGGTACCAGCCGACGAATGAGCTTCGAAACCCCGCACGATTCCCCCGACCGACCGCTGAGCATCATCGCCGGAGGCGATAGCCGGAATAACCGGGAGACTGCCATGGCGGCAAACCGGTTGGTCAGCAAACTCAAGCCGCACTTCGTGATGTTCGGCGGAGACATGACCAACGGAGATACGCCCGAGGAATGGCAGCAGTGGCTTGACGACTGGCAGGCCACCATCAGTTCAGATGGCCGGCTCACCCCCATCGTCGCGGCGCGGGGAAACCACGAAAGATCCAATGAGTCCATTTACGAGATTTTTGACGTTCCGAACCCGAAGGTTTATTACTCGCTTGATTTTGCCGGTGGCCTGCTGCGGACCTACACCCTCAACAGTCTCTTTCCCGCTGGCGGTGATCAGGCCGACTGGCTGGAGCAGGACCTTGCCTCCTGCAAAACGATGTGGAAATTCGCCCAGTACCACCATTCCATGCGACCCCACACGGTTTCCAAGCCAGAGCGCGACGAATTGATCTACCACTGGGGGACTAAATTTTATCGCTACGGCATGAATCTGGTGGTGGAGTCCGACGTCCATACGGTAAAACAAACCTGGCCGATCCGGCCCAGTCAGGAGCCCGGATCTTCCCAGGGTTTTATCCGGGATGACCTGCGTGGTACCGTATACGTCGGCGAAGGCTGCTGGGGCGCGCCGCTGCGCGCCAACAACGACAACAAGCCCTGGACGCGCGCCAGCGGCCGGTTCAACCAGTTTAAATGGATTTGGGTAGACATTAACCAGGTACAGGTCCGTACCGTTATGATCGACCGTTCCAGCTACGTCGTACAGGAGAACAACCTGGAGACCCGCTTCAAATCTCCTCCCGGTATGTACTACTGGGATGCGGCCAACACCGGCGATGTGCTGCGGATTTTGCGCCGCACGGAGGTGGCCAATTCGATGGCCCGCAACCCACCGCTGGCGGCGCAGAGCACGCCTTCCATCCAGGCTGCGTCAGCGCCTGCCGTATTGGTGCGCGACGGCAATGGTGCGGTGCGGGTGAGCTACAGCATGCCGGCCGGCGGCCGGCCGGAGATCCTCATCGTCGGCGCCGGTAACCGCCTGCTTTGGCGCGGACAATTGCCCGTGCGTGGCCCCGGGCCTTATTCCGACAAAGTCGATCTGCCCGAATTGCCGCGGGGGACTAAGATGGAACTGGTCGTTAAGGCTGGCGGTAAGGTGGTGGCTAAGTATGAGCTGCGGTAGTTTTGTGATTGGCCTCTTTTTTGGGAGGTGCGCACAGCAAATTGCACAAATTGAATTTTTTGGGCCCGGACGCCTGCGGGGCCCTTAGCCCTTTCACTGCTACGTAACTTCAGGGCACGGGACGCCACGGGGGGCTGGACTTGCTCAGGACCCCGTAGCTTCGGCCAAACCCTGAAGCGAAGCGGAGGGGTTGGTTGACCTGCGGGCGTCCGAACTCGTCCACTAGGTGACTATTACTGACTGGTTGTACATTTCGTTATGCACACTTTTGGGCGCATCAAACGGGGCGGAAGCACTTTTATTGATAACTTTAACCTTGTGAACACTCGTCTGCCTTTATTCTTCTCCTTACTATTTTTCTCCTTTTTTATGGTTGCTCAGGAAGCACCGTTGAAAGTAGCCGTAATTGGGCTAACGCATACCCACGTTCATTGGATATTGGGCCGCCAGGATCGTGGGGATATCGAAATCGTTGGCATCGTTGAAGCCAATGAGGATTTGGCCCGGCGGTATACGGAACAGCACGGACTGTCCATTGACCTGGTGTATCCTACGATGGAAGCCCTCGTTGCTGCCCGTCAGCCAGAAGCCGTTTGTGCCTTCGGAACGATTTACGCACACTTAGCGGTTACCGAATTTTTTGCTCCACGTGGCGTACACGTCATGGTCGAGAAGCCACTGGCCGTCAGCGTTAAGCACGCTCGAAAAATGGCGGCCCTGTCCCGTAAACACAAGATCCACCTGCTCACCAATTACGAAACGACCTGGTATCCGACCAACCATAAGGCCAGAGAATTGCTGGAAGAGGGGGCTGTTGGTCCGCTGCGTAAGGCCATCATCCGCGACGGGCACCGTGGGCCTAAGAAAATAGGCGTCAATAGTGAGTTCCTGGACTGGCTTACCGACCCGGTGCTTAACGGCGGTGGCGCATTGACGGACTTCGGTTGCTACGGCGTCAATCTTATCACCTGGCTTCGCCATGGCCAGCGACCAGGTTCCGTCACGGCCATCACGCAGCAACTTCAGCCTGAAAACAACCCCCTGGTTGATGACGAAGCGACTATTTTGCTCACTTATCCGGACGCAACGGCCATTATTCAGGCGTCCTGGAACTGGCCGATTGGCCGTAAGGACATGGAGCTCCACGGCCTTACCGGATCAATTTTCGCCGATAATCGCAACGACCTGCGCTTACGGGTAGCCGAAGGCTACGATGGCTTTGCGGAAACTAAAATGGCCCTTCCCGAACGTCCAGCTCCTTACGACGATCCGTTTGCGCTATTGGAGGCGGTAGTTCGGGGGCGGCACATTTTGCAGCCGCACGATCTTTCGGCACTAGAGAATAATGTACTGGTAGTGGAGGTGTTGGAGGCTGCCGCTAAAAGTGCGCGGAAGGGGAGAAGCGTGAAATTTTGAGCGCTTGTCTGGATTCCCTACCCCTGGCGAAAATTACGCCGTAAACCATCATAATGATGACCGGAACTTGTGTTCCTCTGGCCATTTTATCCGCTTGTCCTCACAAAAATGAACAGTTCCCGGCCAGAGTAGAAAACTTTAAACGGGTACTTACATAAACTCCGCGCTGCTCCGCTGCTCCTCGCGAAAACTGGATTCATTCTCGCGCGGAGTTGCGGAGTTCCGGGGAGAGAAGAGGATCGTAATTAGCTCAACTAATGCTTTGTATGCCCCGGCTTTATACTTTGTTTTTTGCCGGTTAAACGCCGCGTGTTTTTTGCGATCAACAACCGTATTGTTTGAACGTTTATCAGACGGAACGCGCTAATTTTAGGCGATATTAATCGGCATAGGTACAAAGCCCCGGTCCTGATACAGGGTTATGGTACACCCCTTGTGGTTATTCACTTTGTCTTGCTGCTTTATTTCGGGCCAAATATCACTTAAAGCAGTTTGGATGGCCCCTGAAATGCGCTCGTCCATAAACACATAATACAGGCCAGCCAGGACGTCTTCTATGTCCTTCGCCTCCTTTACGGCCACGATTTCTTCATGGTTAAGGTAAATCGTAATCTCTCTTCCGGATTGGGCATCTTCTCTGTAATTGTATGTTGACATGGGTTTATATTTTATGGGCTTGAGGTGGTATCAATTGTGGGCTTTCACTGGGGGAGGAAGCTGTTATTAAAAATAAGGGAAAAACTTTTTAGGGTGCTGGAAAAATGGCCGGTCCGTATTCCTACTGTGGGTAGTTGCATGGATGGATCTGGGGGGTGTTGTTGATTAGGAGGGCTGTGTAATAGGCGGGAGCGGGAGTTTTTTAAGGTAAAAACGCTTCTTTCTGCAAAGCGGGAGAAGGCGTAATTTGGAGTGGGTAGTGAGGGGCTTGTTGGGGTGTTTCAAACAATTAACGGTCAGGTGGTTGTAATTTGGGTCAACTATAAGTCAACAAGACCTCCTTTATTAAGGAGAAGAACACGCCCGAAACCAATCAAAAGTACCAATGGAAAAGAGATCGAAGGAATTTTTACAAGCCAGTTTTTATCTTTCTCGGTTCAGTGAGAAAAAAGAAGATGGAAAGTATCCTGGCCCTCCTGCCAAGCTAAACGTCGATCAGTGGAAACAGGCTTACCTAATGTTTTACGAAAGGTTGAATGGGGGAAGAAGCATTCTTGCTTTCGAAAATAGCCTGAAGAATACGAGAGACGAATTTGATAGCCATTTACCTGATTCTGGCAGAACTGGCTGGAGAGGGAAGAATAGAAAGCCCAAGTCTTTGAGTGAAGAAGCGGAAGTCGTCTTCAATGAATCCAAGGACAAAACGGAGAGTGAGATTTGGAACCAAATTCGAGAATACGCGGATTTAGACATCAAGCAGTACAAGCAGATCGTTGACGACCTTATAGGGATTCAAGAGAGCGAAGCAGAATATAAAAAAGGGAAAACAGAGGGAGGAAGAAAAGTATTCACTTCTAGCAGATTTGAAAGAAGTCTCTCGGCCAAGAATCAAGCGATTAAGATTCACGGGGTGAAATGCAAGGGGTGTGGATTTGACTTTGAAGAGGTTTATGGAGAATGGGGTGCTGGCTTTATTGAGGTTCATCACCTGCAGTCCTTGGCAAGCAATGAGGGAAAGGAAGTCGAAACCGATCCTGAAACCGATCTTGCCGTTCTGTGTGCGAATTGCCACAGGATGGTTCACAGAAAGAAAGAGGTAACGCTGACGATAGAGGAGCTAAAGAGCAAGATGAAAAAGCATTGACATCGAAAAGCCCCACCCAGTAAAACCAGGCAGGGCAAAAACTTACTTGAATGTTGCAAAATAAATACAAGTGTCACCGCCGCCCCAAAAGAGCGAGCAGCTGGAGCCGGAGCACAAAGCGCCGGCGTTTAGTCGTAGCCGGATCAGCCAGCTCTTGGCGGAGCCGTTGAAGGGAAGTATGGTGATCCGGGGACAAAGTGTTTGAAGTTCAGCAGTGAGAGATCACAAAACAAACACTTTGTGTTTTAAAAAACAAGACTTTAAACATATTAATGTTTTCTGCAATGGAAAAGCCCCGACCACTAAAGAGCGATCGGGACTTTTTCAATCTTGTTCCCCTATTCTCTCTTCAAAACTAATATCTGCGTCATAAGTTCCTTGGACGGTCTCATCGGCACCTTCAAGCAGATATATAGGCTAGCGTATTATCGTGGCAGTTGTATTTCTGAGCACTCATTTTTTATTTAGAACGAAGTAAAATAAAGGTAGAGAATGTATTTCGTCCGGAATTATCATGTCTGATACTTTGTATTCCCTTTCAAGGTTATCTAACCCGAACCTTTTACTCTCAAGCATATCTTTAATCCAGTTGAAGTCTGTTATTATTGCATTGTCAAAGTTTACGTTACCTATAAAACCGCAATTTTTAAATTCGGTATTAGCAAGGTTGCAATCGCTGAAATCTGGTGACGAAAACACCACGTTTGTGAACACTGAAGAAACAAAGCTAATCGATGATAAATTAGGCCGCTGAAACTGTACATCGGTGAAAACACATTCGTCAAACTCTACATTTTCGTGATCAATGTCTCCATAGAATCTGCAATTTGTAAAATTGCAGTTCTTAAAAACAACATCCATAAACGTCATGCCAATAAAATAAGAACCTGAAAAATCAACATCTTCTATTATACCTGAATATATATGTAGGTTCCAAAAATATGATTTAACTGATCTACATTCTTCCAGCATAATGTCCTTTAATGTTCCATCTCTAATATTGCAATAGCTGAAGTCTGTAGATTTAACATGTTCCTTGTTTAAGTTGTAAACTATTATTTCTGATGGTAAATTACCAATGTGTAATTCTTGCAAGTCTAGTTTTTTCCAGTCAAAATTCAACTTAACCAATCGCTTTACAATTCCTGCGACTCTAAATCTAGCATCGTTGTCGTGCCACTTTTTATAATCGCTCAGCTGTTCAACATAGTCTTTTATCTCTTTTCTTCTAGCAAATCTTTCTCGTACAACTTCTACAAAAATAAACAGAAGAAATAAATCAAATATGGCGCCAATCAATTCTGGCCTAGCGTTGATTATGATCTCCTTTAACTCTTCTGTTAATACTCTTTTAGAGGGGACTAAAAGGTATGATAATACTAAAAGGGATAAAAAAGCCAGAAAAATAAACGCTCCTAAAATAATAGGACTCCAGTCAAGTATGTCTAAAATTTTATTTTTTATTTCTACATAAATTGGCCTACCGCTTTCATCATGATTCTCATCGGCTAAATTAACGGAATGTAAAAATTCAAGAGTGGTTATTACGATAATCGTAACAAGTAGTAAGCTGCCAATGATTAATAGTACGAATGGTGGACCTGAGAGCATTTTAATGTTTAGTTAAGAATAATGTAAGTGTATTAATCACCACTATGTTAATGATAATATATTTCGATGCGTTAGTGCAGTTCTTATTTACATAGTGCATAATTAGATACACACTTTGCGAGGATTGCTACATATGCACTACTCAAATATATAGAAAATGTCCAACAGCCACCCTTCTTACATGACATTCAATATCCAGGCTACTAGCAAAGTATTGACCGGATATTATGTTGACATGATCGATGATCGTATTAAATAAAGTATGACTTTTACCTACTGCCTAACATGCCTTCACCGGGCATAGCGAACAATTTTTTCAATAAACGAGACTTTAAAGACATTGTTTTTTTTGCAATGTAAAAAGCCCCAGTCGCTGGAGAGCGATCGGGGCTTTTAAATACCTCGTAGAGATTAATAACCAGCCTGCTTGGCAAACTCAATAATAGGCCTAGACACCGTCTCGGCAAGTAAAGGCGGTACAGCGTTCCCCACAACCTTATACTTAGCTGACAGCCCTCCATCTACGTCCATGGTAAGGGGGAGCCCCTGAATGGCAGCACACTCCTTCCAGGAGAGCCGGCGGTTAAGGTCACCGTTAAGTTTCCAGGTGTCCTTTTTTACATAAGACATGGGATCTCCTCCTGGATAAAGAGGAATGTGGGATTGATTCGCAACGATCGTGAAACTAGGCTCATCCCACCGCCGCTTACGGTTTCGGGTGAGGTAGTGACCGTGGAACTTTTTATCGAAGAATTCACCCTCTGGCCATTCGGGCATATCCCCGATTACATCTTTGAGAGATAGAATGTCTTTTTTGTCGCTGGCCTCACCGTGGGTGGGGGTAGGGATTGAATAATCACAGTCTTTAACGGACTCATGTATTCCTACAATGAAGATTCGCTTTCTTGATTGAGCCAAGCCATATTCTTCACCACTTAGCAGGCGATGTTTTACATTCTCTACATGGAAGCCACGGCTGGCCAACCCTTTTAATTGTTGTTGAAAGAAGTAGCCTCCGGAAGCGCTGAGCATTCCCCGGACATTCTCTACAAAAATGAATTTTGGTTTAACTTGGTCAATGGCACGTAAGAACTCAAGGAAAAGAAAATTTCGGGAATCATCGAGCAAGTCCCGATCTGTACGGTGTTTCCAGTTACGACGGGCCGCAAGAGAAAAACCAGTACACGGGTAACACCCAATTAAAATTTCCGCCTGGGGGAAATGTTCAATCTTTCGGATGTCTTCGTGGACAAACTCCGTGTCAGGGAAGATGGAACGATAAGCCGAAGCCGCATGACGGTCGACGTCATTAGCCCAGATTATCTCAGCGCCACAACGGGTAAGACCAAGGTCAAAGCCTCCACAGCCGGAAAAAAGGGATACTGCTTTCATTCAAAAATATGTTCAGCCTCTTCGGCCATTAAAATTTTCAATCTTTTGATTGAGTCAGAAGTTGTTACAAATTTAGCAATTTTATCTTCACTAAGTAGGTTAATTAGACGGCTTCGATCAATGAGTATCATACTGTTTACAGGAGTTGAATCCCTCCAGCTAAAAGCATGATCTCTAAAACAGAAAGGTATAAAATAATAGTTCACGGGAAGAGGATCAAAAGAGAAAATACCTTTTAATTGAGAATATGCATCGGATCCCCCTTTTAACCATTCTTCGCTACACTTGCATTGAGCAAGAATGCTAAGCTTATTCATACTCTTGTCTGTAAAATCAACCCAGCCGACGATGTCTACTCCTCCATCACCCGAGTTAGTGGGAGAGGTTGGCTTGTAGTCACGGTTTTTGAAGTTTAATTCGAGGTCTTCTGAAATCTTTTGCAGTTTTGTCATCAAACTCCCATGATATCTCGCGTCTTTATCATTCAGAGCATTCCTGCCAGATACAAAGAGTTGAGACCTGGAAGGTGCTAGTTCTTTGATTGCTTCTAAACATAAACTTTCAAACTCGGATGTTAAAACTGATTGTAAGTCTCTAAACTGACTAAGTAACGAACTGCAAAGGAGGTATATGTATAGAAAATGCCCATTATCAAGTGAATTAACTTGCTTTAGAGATTTTCCGCCGATAATTTCAAAGGGATAATCTTTTCCATACTTGGCTATTCGAACTCTTGCTAAGCGAATTAAACTTTCGAACCTTTTCTCGTACTTGTCTCTGTCTTTATGAGAGATGAATCTATCTCCGTCCATTTCAAGATCATCGTCGTCGGTATCTCCAAGAAGTTCTCTTTCGGGCCCAATGATATCTGTAAACGCATTGATAGACAGCTCCTTATCAGGCAGCCAAAGCGTACGGATTTCCAGGTAATCGAGCCACAAATACTCTTTATAGAGTTTCCTTTTGAACGTTTTACTAAATCTCGTCACGGATACGATCTATTTGTCTTGCTTTCCTTTTTCTGGTTTCTATTGTTACGATTATATCATCACTAAGTCGATGGATTTCTTCAAGGCGCTCGATAATATCAGATGATTCTGATACGTCAAGAACTTTAGAAAGTGTGTCCTGCGCTGCTTTGAGGTTACTATAAGTTTTATGAACAAACTTCCTCATGGCTTCCACGGGTGCATTTGTAAAAATTATAGCTTCTTCGAGAGTACGTTTCTTTTCAGAAAAGACTTCGTAAGCCAAGGGAATCTTGACAACCTTGCTGAACTTTCCTAGGTCCCGAGAGTCTGGAATTCTAGAGTTTCCAGACTCTGTGATCTCAAAAAGATACCTTGTTAATTCCTCAAGTTTTGCTGGATTGAAATAGATATTGCTTTCGTCCACTCTAATCTCTAGGAACTCACTAATGTTAGTGTAAGAAACAGCGGTTGTTATCAGTGAAAACTTAAAACTTGTCTCATCTAGTTCACGAATTCCATAAAAATTGTGCTCTTCTACATGCTCATACAGTTGATAACCTTCAATTAGTTTTTGTACATAAGGACGGTTACTTCCTATTAAACTAGCAATATGCCGGTAGGTGTCATTAGTAGAAGGGTAATCAGCATAATGGCGCTGAAAAAGTAGTGTTAGATATCTTGCTTTAGCAAGTGAATCCCATGCATCTACTCCAGTTACATGTCTGTAGCCCAGATAATCCCATAATTTCTCTTTGTCTTTATAAACCAGTACAGGCACTGATTTAGGAATCGGTGGCTCTTTTTCATGGTCTCCTTCTTGTAGAATCTGTTGAAGTCTATTTTGAAGTTTTTTAGAGAGCTCTGGATTGTTGAGTAATCTTACAGCTGCAAACCTTCTATTACCCTCAACGACGATAAACTTACCTGAACCATCTGGAATAACCAATAATGGCTCTCCATCAAAGAATCCTTGCTTTTTTATTGAGGAAATAAGATCAAACAGATTTTCATTCGCAACCATATAAGAAATGATATCACTATCACTCTTATTACGGATGGTATTAGGTAATCTAGGATTCTCAGGATCGAATCTTAGCTCCTCAATGTCCTTATATAAGATACTCATATGGTGTATTTAGTGTCTTAGCTTAGGCTTATACTTTTCGTTGTAAGAACAGATTCACAAAATCAGGCACGTCATCACTCAATCCCCAACTCCCGAGCCCGCTCAGGATCACTCTTCTTCATCTCCTCCTCCAGCTGCGCAACCCGCTGCTCCAGAAGCGTATTCATCCGATCCAGCGTAGCATCCGCAGAGGCTTGATCCTCCCCTTCAGCACCGAACGGCCGTCCATTCTCTTTACTCAAATCTTTCAAAAGGAGATCGTCAATGTTGACGTCAAAGAGACGGGCAATTTCAATTACTCCCTCCAATTTAGGAAAGGACTTTCCTTTCATATACGCACCTACTTGAGTCGGAGTGATATTTAACCTCTCTGCAAGGTCAACATTTTTCCATCTCGACTTATCAGATAAGTGCTTGATATTTTGGGTGAAATACATTTAAAGAAGCTAGATGTGATTTTTTTATTCATTTTTATGAACTAGAATATTGTTTTTATGAGATTCTAGCTCGTAAATTTACACCGTAAGGTTAGAAATACTAACCCAAAAGTATAACAACTGTACCACAAAGTTCAACTATACGCCCCGAAAATTGCACCGGGGCGAACGGGCTACTCCATGCCCGGACTCAACGGTACACTAAACTCATTGCCATGTTTCCCGCCACAAAAGCAAAACAACTGGTGAAGCCTACCCTGGATCGATTCGTTGAGGACCGGTTGGCTGAACTCGGTCTTACTCACGAGGATTTAGTTACTCGTATGGGTGATGTCCTGGCCACCGACTACAAGATTCACCGCCTCACCCGCAGGATCAACAGTCCGCAATCCTTTCCCGCTGCTGAGCTGGAGGCTTTCGCTCAGGTACTTGAACTGAAGGACTGGTTTGGTGATCTGGTGGTCAACTTTGGTGCCGGGCTCGATGGCTGTACCGTTTCCGAGTTCGACCGGATGCTGCACCCGCAGGGTTGCCAGTTGGGCCGGATAAACGTAGCTGCCTAATGGGAGCCGGCGTACCAACTCCCCTCCCCCCGCTCACGGCGGACGCAGTCAATCACCTGACCCGCGCCGTGTACCGCTTGCTCGAAGAGCAAATAGAAACGAACCGGCTGCTCCGCAAGGAGATCGAACCACCGAACCCCTGGATGACGGGCGACGAAGCAGCCGTGGCCCTGGGGAAGATCCCCACGAAGTCAGGAGAGCATACCCGTTGCCTGAAGCATTTCCGGGACAAGGGCTTTCTGACCGTCCACGGCCAGATGAACCCCATCACCTACTCCCGGGAGCAGGTAATGGAACTCAAAAAGAAGATCGACCAGGAGAAGGTATTCATGCCGTCGCGACTGCGCTAGGCCCCTCTCTGCTTTTTATAACTATTCATTGCACCGGCGTCCTCGCCCCTAAATTTTCATCATGAATGATGCCTACCCCACTGACCAGGAGATTCCCGTGGTCGTCATGCACGTAAACCTGAATGAGCTCACCTTTCGCACGTTCATCGAGCCAGCCGACGACCAGGTGCTGCACGTCTACGATGCCCCCAGAGAAAACATGGTTGAAACCGGCGATGTCGTGTTTCGCCATAATGCTGCCGACGACGTGAAGTTTTACCGGGTGGACTACGCCACTACACTGCGCTACCCGGCCCCCCTTTGTGCCAAAGCCTGCAATGCGCTTCCCTACCAGCTGTTTCTCCAGCTGGACCGGATCACCGATGAAACGGAAGTTGCCCGGCTACAAGATGACCTGAAGGCTATGGACAAACTTCCCTTTTAAAGATCCTCTTTTAACCCAGTTTTCTCATAGGGATAGGGCTCCCGGCAATAGCGCCGGGGGCTTCTGCCGGGGCCGGTTGGCGGCTCCAGTGGGTTCGATACCCTCCCCCGGCACGAAGCTCTGTGTCAGAATTCACTTGGCACAGAACTAGTTTTATTTTTCTTGAGAGTGCGGCGGGGCCGGTTGGTTTTCTCTGGCCCCGCATTTCTCTCATTGCAGATGCACTCATTACGTGACCCTAGCAGCGCGGCCATCCGGCCGGGCTTTTGGTGGCCGGCCTTCGGGCCGGTCACCTTATAAAAATTGTTTTAATACTCATTGCAACATGATAGTAATTCACCCCGCGAAATCGTACGTCCTGATGGAAACGGTTTTTGATCAGCAGAACAACGGTAAGCCGTCGACTGCTCAGCTTAAAGGCTGCCACATCGAGATGATGAAAGCCCTGGTACGGCTCCTGAAAAAGGAGATTGGGCATTACCAGGTGTTTGGTCGGAAGGCTGGCCCCGATGGCCACAACCTACGCTCCCTGCGCACCAACAGCGTCCAGCTGTCGAAGATGCTCCGATGTTCCGTGCGTACGGTACGTAATCGCCTGAGCCGCCTGGCGGCCTGTGAATGGATCAAAAAGGTATTCCACGGTAGTAACGCCGCTTTCGAGATTTACCTGAACCTGGATCTCCTGCACCTCCAGGAAACGACCGCCTGCCATTCGAACAGCGTGACCGGGATTTTCGCCAATCCCCTCCCCTCTATGCGGCAATTTTTGCCGAATACCCTATCACGGGTACCCCGTCAGGATACCAATAAAGAGAATGAATATAGCGGCTTGCCTTCCGGCACCGACGCGGCGACGACTGCGTCAGCCGCGCCGGCACCTACAGTCAATCAGCAGCAGCAGGATACCTCAACGGGTTACCACCCCAGCAGCGAAATCCCTGCCGGTAATCCAACGGCTGTGCCGTCCCCATCAAAAAAAGTTCCGCGAAAAAAAGTTTCCCCACCGGCGAAGCGACCCCGGACGATGGCCGCCGCTACGGCTCACCTGAGCGATCGGGACCGCGCTCGCTTGCCCCGCCTCATCGAAACCGTGTGGGAGCACGCCTTCAGCGAACTTGATGAATGGATGCCGGGATATCTGGTTGGCTCCGAGATCACCAAGGGAAAGATCGGCCTGGCCGAGTTCTTTGCCTACTCCAACCCGGAGCGCTGGAAAGATGCCGCCACCGAATTCATTGCCCGGGTTGACCTGGTCACCGGCTGGTGTGAGCGCAGGACCGCAGCGGGCAAAAAGGCCTTCATCCCCCTCCCTTCGCTGTGGTTCGACCATCGGAACCCCATGGGCTTTGCCGTCTCGAAGGCTTGGTACAAGACCCAGCAGCAGCAACTCAAGAAGGCGAAGATTCAATCTGAAATCAACACCTGCCTCAAAATCTACTGGCGCGCCCTGGAGAGTAACGGCGGCGATGTCGACGAGGCCATCCGGATCATCAAGCAACGTCTGGAGAAGCGCGGTGGACCTGCCCTCTTCAAGCTGTTTACCGACAAAATTCAAACCGCACCGAGCATTAATCTCGTGGCATAAACCCCCTCCCCAACCCTCCCCACGGGGGAGGGAGCAGTTAGAAACGCTTAGCGTTTCGCAAGAAAGCCCTCCCCCGTGGGGAGGGTTGGGAGGGGGTTTAACCGCCGACTCCACCAACACATTTTTTCACCAATCAATTCAATCACATGTCTAAACCCACTTCCAAGCCAGCACCGGCTCCCACCCCACCACCTGAGCGCACCCGCCGCCGACCGAAAAATCAGAAGAAACCGATGAGTGCCGGCAATCTGAAATTGTGCCTTCGCATCGTCGACAGCTCCTACCCCCGCCCCATGACCATCTGGTCTGACAAGCGCCACGGCGGCGACTTCGAAAAGGAACTCGCCCAGTTACGCGCTGCAAAGATCCGGATCGATAACAGCCCCAAATACACCCTGGTCGAATGGGCGGCCATCTACGATTGCTCGAACGGAATGGAGCACGGCCCGGAAATACTGCAGTTCACCCTTTTGCGGGGGGAATGGCACCAACACCAGGGAAGATGAGTGAACTAGCCATCCGCGAACACCTCCCCAGTACCCGCCTCGAAGAAAGCTACAAGATTCCGTTTTCGAAACACGAAGTACAGTTTCTCTGCTGGTTTTTCCCCGAAGCCCTCGCCGACGTCCGGCACGGATTCATCCGGATCCTGGAAGTCCTGGTGCTGCACGATCTGTACCAGCGCCTCGGCACGAAACTCTACGCCGGGCAGTCCTGCAAACTGAAACTGAAGGCGGCTGATGTGCTTGCCCTGAAGCGCGTCTTGCTAGGCACCTCCTACATCAGCAATTGGGGCCTGGAGCACCGATCAGTAATTGCGAAACTCGACCAGTTGACCGTCGGGATAAAGTAAAACTCAAAACGCCCCACCCTAATGAAGGGACGGAGCGCATTTTCAAACCCGGGGCCGCCAATTCTTGGACGGAGCAGCGGCACCCAAATTCTATTGCAAGTTATGGTGTACGCTTCCCATTAGACGCCACCACGATTTAGTAGAAAGATAACCTTATCTTACTCACCCTCTAAATCGCGCCAACATGCGGAAAAGTAAATTCACAAAGTCTCAGAAACTTGAGGTCCTGGCCAAATGGGATGCCGGGGCAAAAATCGACGACCTGTGTCGAGAGTATCAGATCAGTACAGCTACGCTTTACAATTGGAAAAAGGAGAAAGCTACTGACGAAGACGATACTCAACGCGAGCTTAAAAAGCTTCAGCAGGAAAACGCACGTCTCAAAAAGATGTACGCT
>NZ_KB890428.1 GCF_000373105.1 Neolewinella persica DSM 23188
CTCATTGGTGGTGATCTCATTGATGTCCCGATCAATGTATGCCTGCAGGTCACGAATGGCACGACAGTAAGATTGGGTAGTACTTTCTGACCTTCCTTTCAGCCAAAGGTGCTGTCTTTGGCGATCAATCGAGGATTGACAACTGGGATGATGGGCCAGGAACGCCAGGCTGCGGCGGAGCTTTTTTTAGCCATTGTAAAAGGAGTTTGATTTACTCCTAAGTTAGGGGTATTTTGCGGTAGCGGTTGGCGCGATAGCGGCTTAGTTCAACATAATACCACCATCACCTGCTTTACAGGTGTTTAATGTCAACTCGATGGTGTCTTTAATAATTCGATTATCCTGGCTGATATTCAAATTCCGAAGGTCCAGCAAAGTGTAATGAGAAGACGTCCACTTAGGCTGATAGAAAGCTACGCCCCAATGCCCGTTTTCTTTTCGTTTAGATAGAAATTGTTGCCCCCAACCTTCACTTGATATCCTTTTTTGTAGTCCTGGGTTGTTGATGTTCAACAAGTCTCTGTTCGTTTGATATTGTATCGAGACATCCCCGTCTAATAGCCAGCCGATCAATTCTTGTTCGCTCATTTTTCTTCTTGTGATGCTAACTTAACGGTCGGAATCTGCACAATCTCCAGCGTAACCGAGGCCAAACTGACCTTCCCCTCCGTCTCCCTAATCGCCTTTCCAATGGCATCGTTCAGCAGGTGCTTGGTGTATCTTCTCTTTTTGTAGTCCACGATGTACCGAAGATTGAACTGGGCCCAATTGTCCGTCATGGTGATCGCAAGACTGGGCGCTACCTGCGCATCCTCGATGTAATATTTATTCACGACCTCCTTCCATTTCGAAATGGATTCTTCGACGTAGGCGGATAGGGTTTTAGAGGCAATGTCGACCACAATTGACTTGGCTAACTCCAGATCAGACCCGTACTTGATCGGCAGGTTGAATTCATCCCAAACGAAGGGAAAATCCTGGGAATAATTATAGATTGGTCCCTTGAATACAAAGGCGTTGCTGATCTTCACAATCCGGCCACTGTAGTTGTCACTCGACACCCATTCGCCGATTTCCATCAAGGTGGTGTATATGCTGTCTATGTCAATTACGTCTCCCTTGATTCCGTTCAGCTCAATCCGATCTCCAGGCTTATAGACCTTTATAAAAAAGATGTAGAAAGATCCGGCGACGCTCAGAATCAACTCCTGCAGCGTAATGGTTATTCCCGCCGTCAGCAAGCCAATAGCGAGGGTGAAATCCTTTATGTTGCCGGTGAAATAGGAGATGCTGAGCAGGATGATCAATAAGTAGCCCAGCACCTCAACACCTTTTTGTGTTTTATACCGGACGTTGGCGTCTGGTAGGCGCTTTTTGATTACCCTTCGCAGGAAAGAGATAACGATGATGACGGCAATTATCCATAGTGAATATTCCAGTATACTGGTGGCTACCGGGTGTTCGTTCAACCAGGACTGTATGTATTCAAGTATCTCCATTATTCTTTTAGCTAATCTCTTTTTTTAGAAAGCTTTTCCAAGGGCCTTGTCTAACCTGCTGTCCATACAAGCGCTAATGTCTGTTGTAACAAATTTTCCTTTGTAAAACAGGCTGAATATTGTTGCCGGGGTGGGAGCGGCCTGGGCCTCCTCCATGGTCTCCAACTTGATCAGTGTAACGGTTAGCCCCCTCTTTTCCGCTGCTTCGAGTAAGGAGTTTTTGGCGTGGAATTCAGCATAGGGACACCGATTGGAATAATAAACGACCAGCCCCTCTTTTATCGGGCATTCGCCACTGCGAACGCTTGGGTTGAATACGGGATCCTTTGCTTCCGGGTGCAGTTTTATGGCCAGCAGGCTGAACCCACTGGAAGTCCTGTCCACCTCTGAAAACCCTTGCCGCAACAGCCATTTGGTATCACTCATGAAGTGAAACTTCTTGGTCCCAACCACCGTAACCAGACCGTCTTTACCCTGTTTTCTGGCATCGTCGAGGGCAGATTGGAGCAACTTTTTCCCATACCCCTGTTTTTTGTATCTCCCGGAAACCCAAAAGCAGTTTAAATTCAGATAGTTATCGGCGGTGATGGGAATCCACGCCACCTCCGCCGGCCCGTATTCGAGAAAGACCTTTGCCCGGGCGTCAATTCTTTTGAATACGTAACCATTGTTGAATTCTCTGCGAAGCCAATCTTTTTTAGCCTGGTAACTATCCGCACACTTCTTGTCGGAGATGGCACAGCAAATGTGTTCCCCCGATAGATTTTCTTTGTTGAGGTTGAATAATGGTTCCATAGCCTCTTTCGCTTGCTGATGTTATATAAGGTTAATAATTACTGATTGGAACGACAAGTATTGGAATGGGAGAAATGTCCAGCACCGGAGCAACGCCGGACCTTAAGAAAAGGCGGCTAAATAATCCCCGTTTGCGGTGCCCCATAACCAACAGGTCCAGGTCGAATTCGGCAATGTAAGCTAATAATGATTCCGCGAGGTTAGCGGGTGGGAGTACGTCGAGATCAACGGAATAATCAGGAAAACCTGTTTTCAGGGAGGCTTTGAGAAGGTTCATTTTTTTAAGTGATTCTCTGTCGTCGTCGTGATGCTCAACGTGGACCAAACGCATCTTAGGCTTAAAAGCATCGATCAGGAAATCGGCCTTGTCACTTGTTTCCTGAAGTGGCTTAAAATCGTTGAAAGTTATGGATACTTTTTCAAGTGATGGCTGGTCGTGTCCTTGTGGGATGAGGAGGACTGGAACCTTTGCGTTGAGCGCAATAGATTTAGCAACACTGCCAAACATTGGCGTATTCGAACTCACCTTCCCGGATCCAACACCACCCATTACAATCAAGGCGGTATCGCCGTCATCACTCAGCTTGAGGATGGTGTCTACCGGCGAGCCGGTAACTTCCCTTGTTTTGATCTTTAGGAGCGGTTCGGTTTTCGTAGCCTTGTTTGCTGTAGCCTGGGTGGAGTTAAGGCGCAAGAACTCGTCCAGCTGGTGCTGAACGTTCATCTTAGTGGTCAGGTCTCCTTTTCTGACGGTGGGGTCTTCGCTGTGGCCATAGCCATCGTGTGCGTGAACGACTTCCAGTTCAAAGTCTAATCGCTTCGCCAGAAATTCGCCGTAGCGAAGCGCGCTGGCAGCAGTGTCTGAGAAGTCTGTAGGCAGGAGGATTTTCATCTTTGATTTTTTTATAAGGCATTTAAATACTTCTACTTCTTAACGCCCGCCGGAACTCATGCCAACGAAACCTGTCGGCCGGAACACTTCTGAACCAGTCCACCATCAGCGGAAACAAACTATGCTTTGACCGGAAGCGGAATGATCAATTGGCTTCACGTGCGTTATTACCTCAAATATCGGTACGGTAAACAGCGATTCAGCTGTTATAAATCAGTGGTTCTCCTGATTAACATCATGGAATCTTGTCAGCTGTTTTCGCAACTTTGGTGCATCACCAAATGATCGTTACCATGCATTCCATCAATTCCATTCTAGTCCCGGTAGACTTCTCTAAAGTTTCCGCAAATGCCTTTCGTTACGCCCTCCGGCTGGCCGATTCCTTAGACGCCAGTATCGACCTACTGCACGCCGTTCCGTCGGACGACGGCAGCCTGATTTCTATGTCGCTGGCCGTTCAGCAGGTCGATCTCGCCAAAGAAAAATTGGAGAAGTTCTTTACGGAAGGAGTAACGGCAGTATCCGGACACCTGAAACATGTGCCGGCCATCAGCCCATACGTTAAAATCGGCGGAATCCGTGCCGCTATTCGTAAGCACGTTGAAGCTGAAGACAATAACCTCATCGTAATGGGTACCCACAGTGAAACCAAGGACCTGGAGGGATTCTTCGGCACCAATACTTCGCAACTGGTCAATAAGGCCCCTTGCCCCGTCCTCGTCGTTCCGGAAGGTTTTGCCTTCCAGCCGCTACAATCGGTTTGCTATGCCACCGACCTGTCCCACCTCGATGCCTTCCAGGCCGGCCACCTGCTCAGGACCCTGCGGGTCTTCGAGCCACGTCTGGATTTCGTCCACGTCAAGACGGGGAAAGGACAAAAAACGAATTTCAATATGGACTTGCTGCGGGAGGTATTTGATCGCCCTAACACGGGGCTGGATACCCGCTTTCACGTCCTTGAAGACGACGATGTAGCGGAAGAAATATTTGAATTTGCCGAAGAAACCAAGGCCGATCTCGTAGTTATGCACCGCCCGCGCCACTCCTGGATGAGTCGCTTGTTTGGCAAAAGCAACACGCGTGATGCCGTGCTGGAAGCAACCGTGCCCCTCCTGATTCTGCCGCTGGAAAAGAAGGATGAGGAAAAAGCTTTGGCGGACGTGGTTGCTCAACAATACTCAAAGTAGTCCAGGTTTTCTGATCAGGTGCTTGTGTTGGATCTAGGTTCCTATGCAAGCGCCTGACGTTTTTAGGCGGGGTCGCAGGTGCAAAGGAGGGTGAAGAACGGTTAGTGCTCTTTTACCTTCTCCTTGCACCCGCGGCCCCGCCCACCTGATCAAGTTAATTGAACAAGAAACTATCGCCTGATTATGAACCTGACGAAAGCACAACTCAATAGAATTAACGCTTATTGGCGTGCCGCCAATTACCTGTCAGTTGGGCAGATGTATTTGCGGGATAATCCCCTTCTACGTAGTCCCTTGCAACGCAAACACCTCAAATCCGTACTGTTAGGGCACTGGGGAACTGCGCCGGGGCAGAATTTTATCTACGTTCACCTGAACCAGGTGATTAAACGACACGAACTGGAGATGATCTACCTCTCCGGCCCGGGTCACGCAGGGCAAGCCATGATCAGTTGCGCGTACCTGGAAGGGACGTACTCGGAAGTCTACCCGGATTGTTCGCAGGACGAGGCGGGCATGAAGCAACTCTGCGCCCAGTTTTCCTTTCCCGGAGGGGTGTCGAGCCACGTATCTCCGGAATGCCCTGGCTCCATCCACGAAGGTGGGGAACTCGGCTATTCCCTGAGCCATGCTTTTGGTGCTGCTTTTGACAATCCCAACCTGATTGTCGCCTGTGTGATTGGCGATGGGGAAGCCGAAACCGGACCATTAGCCACCGCCTGGCACGGAAATAAATTTCTTAATCCGCAGACCGACGGCGTGGTCCTGCCCATTTTGCACCTGAACGGTTATAAAATTGCTAATCCCACGATACTCGCACGCATGGAAAGCGAGGAACTGCACCAGTTGCTGGAAGGTTATGGCTGGAAACCCTATTTCGTGGAGGGCCACGAGCCTGAAGCGATGCACCGGCTCATGGCGGAAACACTCGAAACGGTCGTTGAGGAAATTAACGCCATCAAGGACCTGACTTATGATGAAGCCCCACCGAGAAGGCCCCATTGGCCAATGATCGTATTACGGTCACCTAAAGGCTGGACGGGCCCGGTCGAAGTCGAGGGCGTACCCCTCGAAGGTACTTTTCGTGCCCACCAGGTCCCCATCAAGGTAGAGGATGACAACGAAGAGGCCGCGCTGCACCAACTCGAAACCTGGATGAAGAGCTACCGCCCCGAAGAACTGTTCGACGAGCGGGGGACTCTGCTTCCAGAATTAGCCGCACTTGCACCTACCGGGAAATTCCGGATGTCGGCCAGCCCGCACGCCAACGGCGGGTTGCTCCTTAAGGAGTTGGTACTGCCCGACTTCCGGGATTACGGCATTGCTGTACCTGCTCCCGGCAGTATCCGGGCCGCAGACACGGAAGTTTTAGGCGGCTTTCTGCGGGACATCATTGTCCTGAATGAAGCGGAACGTAACTTCCGCATCTTTGGCCCGGACGAAACGCTCTCCAACCGCCTCAAGGCCGTTTTCGAAGTCACGAACCGGCAATGGATGCTGCCCATCGAGGCAAACGATGAGTTTCTGGCCCCGGAGGGCAGGGTAGTGGAGATGCTCAGCGAGCACCAGTGCCAGGGCTGGCTGGAAGGCTACCTGCTAACTGGGCGCCACGGACTATTCAACAGCTACGAAGCCTTTATCCACGTGGTGGATTCTATGTTCAACCAGCACGCCAAGTGGCTCAAGATCACGGCGGAGTTGCCCTGGCGTAAGCCGATTGCTTCGCTCAATTACCTATTGGTGTCCCACGTCTGGCAGCAGGCGCACAACGGCTTCACCCACCAGGACCCGGGTTTTATTGACCACGTCGTCAACAAAAAAGCTTCCGTCGTACGGGTGTACCTGCCGCCCGACGCTAATTGCCTGCTTTCCGTCTGGGATCATTGTCAGCGCAGCAAAGACTACGTCAACGTAGTCGTTGCCAGTAAGTACCAGGCGCTGCAGTGGCTTCCGATGGAAGCCGCGGCGGAGCATTGTACCCGCGGCATCGGTATTTGGGAATGGGCCAGCGGTTCACCGGACCGCGCACCGGACGTTGTTATGGCCTGCTGCGGTGACGCGCCTACGCTGGAAACCCTGGCGGCCGTCTCGATCTTGCGTCAACGGTTGCCCGAACTGAACGTCCGGGTAATCAACGTCGTAGATCTGATGAAGCTTCAATCCGCCTCGACCCACCCCCATGGCCTTCCCGCTGAGGAGTTTGACGCCCTCTTTACGTTAGACAAGCCCATTATTTTTGCTTTCCACGGTTACCCGTGGCTCATTCACCGACTGCTGTATCGGCGCAGTAATCATAATAACCTGCACGTCCATGGCTATCAGGAAGAAGGGACCATTACGACTTATTTTGACATGAAGGTGCTCAACGAACTAGATCGTTTTCACCTTGTGCTGGCGGTGCTGAAGCGGTTGCCCGCACTTGGAAAAGAGGGAACGGCCCTGGCTAAGGAGATGGAGGGTAAGCTGACCGAGCATCATCGGTACATTCGGGAGCATGGGGTGGATATGCCGGAGGTTTTGGGATGGAAGTGGTCTGACTAAATCTACTCCCTTTCGGTCAGGAACTTAATTCTCCAACAAGCTCTAAGCCCGAATGTCTCGTTGCCGAAGTTTCTTTTTCAGCAGGGTTCTGGCCGCAAATATCCGGCTCTTAACGGTGCCTGTCGGTACCTGAATCCTTAAGGCTATTTCCCGGTAGCTCATTCCCTGGAAGTGTAACAGAAATGCACGACGATGAATTTTGGGTAATTGGCTAATAAGCGCATAAGCGTCCTCCTGCTCAAGAATGCGCTCTGCCGTGTTTGGAACCGAAGCTTCGAGCAGCCAACCATCCGGCACCTGATTTTTGGCAATGATTCTTTCTCGCCGCTTCTTACGGCGGTAATCTGAGATAAAAGTGTTGCGGATGATCCGCTTCACCCATGCCTTGAAATTCGTACCATGTTGGAAACTATCTCGATTTTTAAACACCTGGTAACTGACTTCCTGAAGTAAGTCCTGTGCACGATCTACATCTCGGGTAAGCGAGAGGGCGAACGATTGAAAATCTGAATAGTAGATTCGATTAAGCGAGCTGATTTCTTCGATAGTCATGGCGTGTTGTTGAGATAATGCTACAGAAAATGTGGTTGGTTTTAATTGTTTATCAAAATTGAGGTACAATTTTATTATTGGTACTGACCAAATTCAATTTTAAGCATGATTTATATCAATTTTTCTGGTCAGGTACTCAAAAATATAGGAAGTACTAATCTTGACCAGAATCACCATTCTCACTGATCCATGTCACCAACGGGCAATGTCCTAAACGTCCATATTTGCCCATGACGATCCTTTACTTTTTTTGTCTAAAATTCTCATTTCTTCATGAATAAGAGGCAGGTTTTTCCGGAAATCCTGTCGTGATATCGAGGCGTATACCAATTATGAAGTGGTTTGGCAAATTGCACGGCGCTAAGCGCCTGCATAGCCTGCCGACCGAGAGCCAACCGTACCCCAAACCTTTACGGTGTGGGTGTAACCACCAGTATTTCTGCAATGAAAACAGTCTCTGGTGCTGGGTCATGTCAATCGTTATCCCTCCATCTTACTTTTCCAATTATAATTCAGTTCCATGAATTTACTAGCTAAAATATCAACCCTGATGAGTACGGAACTCGTCACCGTGACCATTGATACACCCGTAGCCGTCGCATTGGGCTTGTTAAACAAGCATAATATCCACCACTTGCCCGTCCTTGACCCGGAACGCAGATTAGTTGGCATGCTGAGTCACTCGGACTTTCTAAAATTGAATGACCGGGGGACGGGCCTGCACACGGTCAAAGAGATCATGACGCCTCACATTGCCAGCCTGGAACCGACAGACACGATCCGAACGGCTGCAAATCTATTCATGCTCAATAAATTTCACGCCCTACCGGTACAGGAGGGAGAAAAGTTAATCGGAATGCTGACAACACTGGATCTGATCCGGCTGATTGATGAAGAGGAGATCCGATTGGAGGACTATGTGTGATAAAGATCAATTGTTTTGATGACCAATGCTATTGACAAGAAGGCAGCTCCCGCCGTAGTTTGTAATACAAAACCACCTATGATTATGCATAAATTTATTATTATCAGTTTCACCATTTTGGTGAGTCTTACCTCGTGTGTCAGCAAAAAGCAATACGATGAGTTACAGGCCAGCACTACGGCACGTCTTGCTCAGCAAGAGGAAACCATAGTGAGGCACAACCAGGAAATTAATCGTTACGCTCAGCGCCTCGCCGATTGCGAGCGGCGTGAAGCCGTGGTACAAACCCAGGTGGAGAATGCCAATTCTCAGGTCCGGATTCGGGAGGAACAAATCGCCGATCTGAAAAAACAGCGCGATCAGCAGCTTACCCAGGTGGGTGACCTTACGGTATTAAGCCAAGGCGCTAACCAGAATATTAACAATACGCTTAAGCAGTTGGAGACTAAGGACAAGTATATCCGCCTGCTCCAAAATGCCAAGTCCAAGGCGGATTCCATTAACCTTGCCCTGGCCATTAACCTCAAGAGTGTCCTCCGTGAAGGCATAGAGGACCAGGATGTTGAGATCAAGGTAGATAAGACTGTGGTCTACATCAACTTGTCCGACAAGATGCTCTACAAAAGTGGGAGTTACGAAATCACCGAACGCGCCGGTGAAGTTCTGCAGAAAATTGCTACTATCGCTAAAAGCCGTCCTAGTCTGGACTTGATGGTGGAAGGTTACACGGATAACGTTAGAATTTCCAACAGCTGTATCAAGGACAATTGGGACCTCTCGGTTTTTCGTTCCACCTCTGTAGTCAAAGCCTTGCAAAATAACTACGGCATTGACCCCAACCGCCTTATTGCCTCCGGCCGTGGAGAGTATAACACCCTGGCCACCAATGATACGGCGGAGGGGCGTAGCATCAACCGCCGTACGCGCATCATTCTATTACCTAAGCTGAATCAGTTCTATGACCTGCTTGATCCGACAAAGTTGCCGGAATAGAGCGCTTAATAGCGCTGACGAAAGAGTTTATATAGAGAACGCAAATCAAGCGCTAAAAAAGTACTTATCTGTTGAAACAGCTACGAAGTTCACCGTTGCGAAGTGAGTGATACTTGAGGTAGCCGATTACTCATTCAATTATTCTTTGAATTCCAAGCTACATGTGAAGTAGACAGGCTCACTTTAGCGCTTGATTCGCGTAGATAATACTAAAAGTGTTCCATGCGTAGTACGCCAAAAAAAATGAGTGAGGAAGACAACCGCTGGCTAAAGGCTCTTTTTGAAATGGCCACGGATGGGATTGTGACGATTAGCCTGCAGGGTATCATTGAAAACGTTAACCTGGCCGTCTGTGAGCTATTCGGGTATAAAAGGGAAGAGTTGTGTGGTCAGAAGGTGAAAATGTTAATGGGGAACCATGACCGAATGTACCACGATGAATACCTCGAACGGTACCAGCGTACCCGGGAACCTCACATCATTGGCATTGGCCGGGAAGTTACTGGCCGTCGAAAGAATGGGGAAGAATTCCCCTTGCGCCTGGCGATAAGCGAGGTTAAACTCGACGACCAGATCATTTATCTTGGTATGTTGCACGACCTGACCGATTATAAACGAGCTCAGGAAAGGGTGGCGCAGCTCAACAGTGAACTGGAAACAAAGGTGCAAGACAGGACGGCCACGCTGCGCCGCAGAGAAAAGGAACTGCAACAAGCACTCGGTAAGGAGCGAGAACTAAATGAGCTCAAGAGCCGCTTTCTGAGTATGGCCAGCCATGAGTTTAAAACTCCGTTGAGTACCATCCTCAGCTCGGTTGAGCTTATTGAGCATTACCGGGAAGCGCAACAGGAACGGAAGCGTGAAAAGCATATTGGTCGGATTAAGGATGCGGTAAACCAACTCATCGATGTACTGAATGATTTTTTGTCTTTATCAAAGCTGGAACAAGGGAAGGTAGAAGTATCGCCCCGGGTGACCGACCTGCGGTCGATCATCTCAACCAGTGTGGAAAGCAGCGAGGGGCAGCTAAAGGAAGGCCAGCATGTGGTGCTTGATTTGGCCCCGGAACCTGGTCTTATTATGACGGACGCCAAGCTGTTGCGGCACGTGCTGGTCAACCTGATCTCGAACGCCGCTAAATATTCTTCGCCGGGAATGGGGATCACCATCGCCAGCGGGCGACGCGGGAAAGATTTTTTTATCAGTATTATTGATCAAGGTATCGGTATTCCCGCAGAAGATCAGGCTTATCTTTTTGATCGGTTTTTTCGCGCCCGTAACGTTGAAAACGTAAAAGGGACTGGACTGGGACTCAATATTGTTAGCCATTATGTCCAGTTACTAGGGGGGAAGATCGAGTTTACGAGTGAGGTCGATTCGGGGTCGACTTTCACCATCGTGCTACCGGCAATAATTGATAAATAAGGCTATTGGCAATACAACAATTCCCGTCATCTAAGATCAGGTGTAATGGATGGTCTTTCCCTGCTCCCTGATTCCTTTCCCTGCACCCGCGACCTCGCCACCTTATTTCACTAACTTCTGACACAGGTCGGCCCGGTAGGTTAATAACTATCCTGTAAAATAAGTATAGGGATCGTGGCTGACCCGGTAACTCTGCGGGCTACCGAACCCGTTGCCTTGTTGCCCAGTAAATGTTCTGCGCGGTGGGTGACGACGACGATATCTGCAGCTGTCAGGTCCGCAAATCCTACTACGGCATTCCCGACGGGGTGATGTTCATCGACCTGGTAATAGAAGCGATATTCGACCCCCGTCAATAACCTCGCATATGCCTTGTCGGGCATCGCCCGCTCGGTAGACTGCAAATAATGAAACAGCAGTAATTGGGTCCGCTCAGAATCCAGTAATTGGAGTAGAGGGGACAGTTGACGTAAATTTCTGGGACATTCCTTGTCGGCGGCCAGCATAAAACGGCGTGGATATTTTACCGGAGCATAACTGGGAACCGCCAATATCGGGATCCGGGTATCTTCCATCAGGGAAGTTGTGGTGCTTCCCCAGGGATCGTCGGGTTGGAAGTGTTCGCCCTGACACCCCATTACAACCAGGTCACAGTCTCCGTCGTCAATAACTCGTCTTAAGGTAGGAACAATGGCTCCTTCATAGAGGTACGCAGCAGTCGTGATCCCCCGTTGCCCGATGCTTTCGGCCAGTTCAGTTAGCTGCTTTTCCAATTCGGCAGCAGACGCTGTGTTATCCTTTGAACCTGACTTTGATGGGTCGAGAACGTACACCAGGCTGATTTTCGAATTCATTACTAACGCGATTTCTTCGGCATAGGCCAGGGCGCGGTCAGCTGGTTTACTGAAATCGATGCCTACTAATATATGTTTCATTTGTTGCTATTATTTTGTATGAAGTTGCCCGAAAATCAGATTACCACTTATTGGTTATCAATCATCGTTGGCAGAAAAAGGGATGACCATCATCGGCACCTTCCCAACCTGAATAATTGATTTTAGATTTTTTTTGTCTAATAGGCGACTCCAAAATCCCTGACGTTTGCCCCCGAGGACCAGCAGGTCAATCTGTTTGTCGTCCACGTATTGGGAAAGCTGATCGACAACATTCCCGGTGGGCAGCAGGTCGAATTCATAACTAAAAGACGGAGCCTCTTTACCCGAGGTCAGCTCCATAAAGTCGTCTTCATTCTCCATTTCCTGCCGCCAGTCGGCTTTTTTGACGTGTACGAAGCGGACCTCGGGCTTCAATCTTTCGATGATACTCTTGGAAAACTGTCCGATACGGATGATCTCCTCCGCATCGTCAAAAGCGATCGCTATACGTTTGACTACAATCTGGCTGTACCCTTTTGGAATCAGCATCACCGGACAGCCCCCTCGTAGGGCAACCGGTGTTGCCACGCTGCCGTATAAGCCTGGAGGATGTATGCCGGCTCCCGCACCAACTCCGCCCATGACAATAAAGGCGGTGGTGGCTTCCTTGCTTAATGACTTGATTTTGGTAGAGGCCATGCCTGAAAGGACGGACAGCCGTACTTCCGGAACAAAAGAGTTGGAGCCATGATTAGCTGAAAGTCCTGGATTTACGTTGGTCCTGGCAAACTGTGCAAGCCGATGGACAAGTTTCTCCTCGTCGCGCTTTTGTTCGGGGGTAGTTAAGCTATGCGCACCGCTTAAGACCAGGTCGGAAACGTGAACAATGCGGAGGTTGTAATTCATCATCTCCGCCAAATAGGTGCCGAATTTAGTGGCAATGGCAGCGGTTTCCGAAAAATCAACGGGTATAACGACATTTTTCATCAGGGACAAATTTATGTAGTGAAATATCTCCACTAGCTTCTCCAAAGATCAATACCAAAATGTAATGGACTTATGACTTAGATCAGTATCTTCCTTGATCTTAGTCATGCTCTTTTGTTTTCCCCCACTGCCAGGTAATAGTATGCGCTATTTATCCTTGCTCCTGACCGGATTGATAATTTAAGTCATTTACCCGAACCTCCAGCCATCTCCACGGACCTTCCGGTAAGATCCAGGAGACCCGTACAACGACGGGTACCTCAACTCCGTCTAACGTGCCATGTTCAATCGCCTCGATGACCCACGGTATCCGTTTGGCATCGCTGTCCGATTCATAGTAGCGTTGCGCCGTAAATTTTTGAAATACCCCCGCTTCCGTGAAATGAAAGGTGCCACTTCCCTGGAGTCCATTTACCAGGATGGTGGCTTTGGCCGAAAGGTGATCTATCGGTTCCCAGGTAACGGAGGGGCCACGGGCGGCCATGGGGTACCACGCCATTTCGGCAAGGAATCGTTGTAGGGCTGCTTCATCCGTCTTGGGGTTGTTTTCCGCACGGGCTACTGGGAACAGGGACCATAATTTCATCAGCGTTGAGCCGCTTCCCTCCGTAAACCTGTCTGTGCCGGAGATGTAAGTGAATGCATTCATCCGCATATTTACGGTCCATTGGAAAGCTGGCGGATTTAGCGTTACTACTTGCTCAGCCGTAGCTGAATACCAGTTCTCTTGCGCTGGAGTTAGCTTCATCATTAGTTCCTGGCTCATCGATACCCAGGTTGGATAGCCGCGATCGAGTGCTCCACTGTTATTCAACCATTTTTTGACCGGAGCCGGTAGCTTATTGGTTGAGTTGTGCTGAAGCGGCGCCGCTCTGACTGCTGCGAGCATATCGTTTCGCAGGTGTGTATTTTTAGCGGTGAAGTTATTATGGGCAAATCCCAGAATGATGGCTACCAGTAAAATCAAATTTGGCAGTGTTCCAAATTTAGCTTCCGCCCAGGAATCAATTATCAGGAATTGAGAAAATAGAACCGCTATACCGCCCACAATCCACCAAAAGGGAAATTGCGCCATCCATAGCACTACGGCAAGGAATAATAAAATGCTGGCGACTAGCCATAATGTTCCGGCGAGTGCTGACGGGGGTGTACTCAGAGGAGTTGATTTGGTTAGGGAGAATGCCTGCAGGAAACCCATGGAGTGGATGAGTGCATGGAGTAGAAGTATGATTGCTATGACGTTTTTCATGTCAAAGTACTTTAGACTGATTTTTTAGGTGTTAAAATTAATCTAACTGGTGGTGAGTGGCCCTGGTTTCTTTATGAGAGCTTATGCTGGCGCAAAGGAAAGTTTTAAGCAACTAAGCCTGCGTTGGCATCATTGCTCTTGAAAACTATCTCTTGCACCCGCGACCGCGCCCTGAAAACACTATCCTGACTAAATTCACTCATTCATCTCATGAGGGCAAAATCCGTCCATCCTCCATCGTAATCACCCGATCCGTCCGGTCAGCAAAGTCCTGATCGTGGGTAACAATAAGTAGCGTAAGTCCCCGGGAAGTAGACAGGTTCCTAAAGATGGAGAGCACATTCTCTGCATTCTTACTGTCCAGATTCCCCGTAGGCTCGTCGCCCATGATGATACTCGGGGAGTTGATCAGCGCACGGGCGATGGCTACCCGTTGCTTTTCACCACCCGAAATTCGGGACGCCCGTTTTTCTGCCAGTTGCCCGATATCCAGCAGCTTCAATAAATCCATGGCCTCTTCCCGAATTTCTTCCTGGCTTTTTCGTGCGAGCTTGCGGGCAGGCAGCATTACGTTATCGAGTACCGAGAACTCATCGAGCAGGTAGTGAAATTGAAAGACAAAGCCGATATGCTCGTTGCGGACGGCAGAGAGCTCAACCGCAGGCAGCCCCGTCACCTTTCTGTCGTTAATGAAAAGCTCGCCGGTGTAGTCGGTATCCATCGTCGAGAGAATGTAGAGTAGGGTAGACTTACCACTGCCAGATTTTCCCATAACGGAAACGAACTCCCCCCGCGTCACTTCGAAGGACACGTCCTTGATTACGTGAAATTCCGTTGGGTCATGAAAGTACTTGTTAATACCAGTAGCTCGAATAACGGATTGGTTTTCCATATTTATTTTCCTCTTAGGACGTCTACAGGATCCATTTTCATTGCTTTGTTTGCCGGTAAATAGCCAGCGAAGAAAGAGGCTACCAGCGCGAAAACGAACCCGATGATGAAGTAGGCCGGATCGAAGTTTACCGGGTAGGTAGTTATGGTTGGCAGCTGCTCGATCTCAAAGGGGGTATGGTCGATGAGGACGGATAAACCCCACCCCAGTAATACGCCCGATATTCCACCAAAAACCCCGATGGTCATGGCCTGTATCATAAATATCGTTTTTACTTCGCGGCCCGAAAACCCGGTGGCCTTAAGAATGGCAATGTCGTTCATCTTCTCCCGGATAAACATATTGAGGATATTGTAGATGCCAAATCCAGCTACCAGGAGGAGGGTCACAGAGACTACGTAGGTAATAAGATTGCGGATGCTCGTTCCGGTATCGAACGAGGCGTTGGCCGTACCAATGTCAACTGCTTTGATGTTGAAAAGCTCCGCAAAACGCTTTGCAAGCGGTAAGGCTTTTTCAATGTCGTACAGTTTGACGTTCATGGAGGTGACGTAACTACTGCTTTCTCCCAATAATCGCCGCGCCGTACCGATGTTTACGAAACTTTGGGTGTCGTCTATCTCCGAAAGGCCGCTCAGGTAAAGCCCTACGACTTTCAGCGAAAGCCTATTACCGGTGGGGCTGACCAGTTGTACCCGGCCATTGATGCCTGTACTTAGCTTTCGGGCAACGCCGTAGCCCAGGATGATGGCGTTGTCATCCCGCTCCAGCGCGTTAGTACTCCCTTCCACTATGTAGTCTTGCAGCGGGAAAAGCCTGGTTTCCTCCGCAACGTCAATACCAGCAACTACGCCGTTGAGGTCGAGAGCTCCCGCGCTGTAAAATACCTGGGAGCTCACCTGTGGGCTAACGCCCCGCACCTCGGGGTATGCACGAATACTCCTGATCATGGAAGGCGCGGCGGCAATGCGGATTTGCTGTTGTTTAGGCTTAATTGAGTGCACTACGAGTAGGTCGTTTTCGTACGCGGTGCTAAAACTCATTGGTTGTCTGGCCGAGGGGCCAACCTCTTTGTACAGGCGTATGTGGGGCGTTCGGTTAAGGGTTAAATCGTCGAGCAGCGTATTCAGCCCCGTCATGAAGGTACTCATGGTGATGAACATCCCAACGCCAAAGGTGACACCCAGGGCCGCAATGATGGACTGCTTAAGCCGGCTGAAGATGTGCTTACCCGCAATGTAAAATAATAGCTTTAAGTCCATCTTATTTCGTTTGGTAGACGACGGTGCTGGTGTCGAGCCCACTAATGATCTCCGTAAAGCGAAGGTCCGAGATGCCGGTCTCGACCCGACGGTTGCCATCCGGGGTGCTCACGAGCTTGTCTGGCCCGATAAGTTCCGTTGGCAGCGTCAGCACATTTTCCCGCCGCGAAATAATGATGTTGGCCTCGCCACTGAGCCCGTCGTAGAGGCGAGCGGGCGGAGAGGTGAAAACAGCTTCGGCGGTGAAGGTCTGCGACCGGCTGTCTTTGTGGGGAAGGATGCGGGTGACTTTGGCGTCGAAGGGCTGATCCCGGTAAGCATCGAGAATTACGACCACCTTTTGTCCTTCATGCACGCGCGCGATGTCTACTTCGTCGATAAGCAATTCGATAACGAATTCATTTGTGCTGCCAATTCGAGCGACGGCTGTTTGCGTGGTGACGGACTCTCCCACTTCTTTCAGCACCTCGTAAATGGTGCCGGCGATCTCCGCTCGGGTAACGTACTCGCCAGCCCGCTGTCCGCTGATTTCTAATGCCGTACTGGCCAGGTCAACCTGATTCGCCAGCTCCCGACGGGTCCGGGCGTAAGCCCGTTGTAGTTCTCTGACCGTATTTTTGGCGGTGCGGAACTTCAACTCCATTGTTTCGAAGGCCTGCTTCGAGCCGATGTTCTGACGCCAAAGGCGGGACTGCCGCTCATAATTAATGGAGTCATTCACCAGGCCCAGTTTAGCGGTCATCAGGCGTTCTTCCATCTCTTGCAAAATGGCAGCCTCCCCCTGGTAACTATCCAGGGCGCTGATGTACAGTTGCCGGGCCTTCTTCCTTTCCAATTCCGCCTGCTGACTGCCGATGCGGAAAAGCTCGTCGCCCATATCAACAACGGCACCCTCTTCAAGGTGGCTACGGTCAATAATACCGTTTACGGGGGAGTAAACCGTGTACGATTCCTTCGGCACAACCGTCGCGGTACCGTACACCGCTTCGGTGATGGTGGTGAGGCTGGGCCTGATGCCGGGCTCCGTTTTTGTGCAACTGCCAAGGGAAATAATTAGTAGCAGTAAAGGGAATAGCTTCATTGGTTGGTGGAGGTTTATCCTACGATCATCCCCCCGTCAATAACGTGGGTATTACCGGTAATGTACTTGCTTTCATCGCAACTCAGAAACAGGACCAAGTCAGCTACTTCTTCGGCGAGCGCATAGCGACCAAAGGGGATTTGTGCCAGGAAGCCATCCTTGGCCTGGTCCGGCGCTTCCGCGCTGAGTTGCCGTTCGATGTGTCGCATCATCTGGGTTTCCACCGGACCGGGATGGACGCTGTTCACCCGGATCTTTCGGTCGGAATTCTCCAGCGCGGCTACGCGCATGATACCTACTTCAGCGTGTTTGCTGGCGACGTAGGCGCCAAGACCAGCAAATCCCTGCAGGCCGGCGACCGAGGAGGTGATAACCATGCTTCCGCCGTCCCGCATTTTGGGCAGGACGTACTGGCAGCCCAGCCATACTCCTTTGATGTTGACGGCCATAATGCGGTCGAATTCGTCTTCCGGGTAGGTGGCTATCGGGCTCACCGTACCTTCGATTCCCGCATTGTTGAAGAAAACATCGATACCGCCAAAAGCGGACAGCGTGGCAGCGACGTACTTTTCTACTTCAGTCCTTTGAGAAACATCCGCCTGGCAATGTTGCAGGTTTGCCGTAGCCATTTCTGCCACTGCTTGTTTAAGCGCAGATGCGTCTTTATCGACGATCATGACTTTAGCCCCTTCTCGAAGAAACAACTTCGCAGTGGCAAGTCCAATACCATTTGCCCCTCCGGTTATGATGGCGACTTTATCCTTTAGTCGTTGCATGGCTATAAATTTTAAGGTTATTTAGCAAGACAAAATTATCCCTGGTCGCTACTTCCGGTATTGATAAAAGTCAGTGGGAGGATTGATTGCAATCAGTTGAAATCAGCCCTTGAAGCGCTAATTTCAAGCCAGAAAACAATCTTGAAATGGACAATCAATCAGCTTATCCCACGGGCACTATTAAAAGCGTATTGCGGAAAATGAAGCAATCTTCAGGCCCCGTAACCGAAGAATTGCATGCCGTCGACGGTCTTTCTGTCATGGTGATTGGCCTTAACAGAGGGGAGCTTCTTGCTGATCACACAACCGACGTAAAAACCAGATTGATTGTACTTGACGGCTGTGTGCTCTACAATGATCCCATAGATACGTTTCCGCTTTTTGATTATGATGAACATGAAATCCCCATCGGGGTAGTTCATTCTCTAACGGCTAATCGAAAAAGTATTTGTTTGCTGATCAAGGGATAGACGATGAGTTCGCCGGACTTCGTCATCCCTCTCCAAGAATAGTATGCCTAAGGATATCTTTATGGTAGCTATTTATTTTACCGTACCGGGCATCATGCACTGTCCCTACAGCCATCCCCCGTTGATTACTTTCCCGTTTAGCTGCAATACCCCATTTTTTTGCTGATTCCAGTGGACAATCTACCTGATGTAAATGGCAGAATCCGGCAACGGTAAAGTAATCTTCTCCTGCACTAACCTGCTTTGCCTCGAGCTTCCGTAACCGCTCGTTTATCTGCTCCTTCTCCATCTCCGTAGCCGCTAATCTATCCTCCAACTGGCGAAGATGGTAATGATAGTCATCTTGTTGCCCAGAAAGCTCCGTTTGCCCTTTGGTCAGAAGTTCATGTATTCGCTCATATATCCATACTTCAAAATCGGGAGCCAACCATGCGGCAAATTTCAGCGCAAGTGGTTCGTTTACCCAGGTTCCTCTAAGCGCGGTATCTCCATGCCGTACTATTCGTAACACCTCCTTGCTATTCCCTTTGGTTTCTTGACTATGGCGGAGAGCAAAGAGAAATTCCTGAGTTCCTTTGTTGCGTAAAAAGTCCGCTGGGCGTTTTCCGAAGGGCTTGGCCATCTCGGTTGCGTTAACCATCTTTTGCCCATCGATTAATTCGATTGTCACGATCTTTCCATCGTAATTGAATTTTCTAATGTCCTTCATGGCTGATTTTTGTTTAGCGTTAATAATTTTTATTATTCTATTCTCGCGCGGAGTGGCCGAGAAGCGGAGTGGCGCAGAAAAAACAGTGGCTTCATGAAAATGTCCAGTAGTATGGGATTGGGTATAGTTTTACCCCTTTTATTAATTTGATGTTTCTTGATCGTATTCTTTTAATATTTCAACGTATTTATGGTATAATTCATAGTGACGATTAAGCTGGTCTAGCAGAGTATCCGCGTGCGCTTCAATAGGTAAATTATCTATTTTGATCGCCGTTACTTTCAGACGGACGTTTGCACGATAGCACTTGTAAAAATTGAATAGCCGCTCGTCCTCTTTCGTTACCATCGTGCGGTTTCCAGCCTGATAGCTGGTCGCGAAGCGTTGCGCCAGATCAGGTCGTCCGAAGGCTTCCAGGTCAACGCACAGAAAAGCAACCTCATCCAATACGTCAACTTTTCGAAAATCATCGTTGAATTCGATACAATCAAAAATAATCGGTTTGTCGTTTTCCAGAAAAATATTGCCTGCGTGCAGGTCTCCGTGTCCATCTACAGTAAAACCTAATATTCGCCGATAGTGGAATCTTTGATGGTGCCGACGCAGGAAGGACCTGGCTACTTTCAGGCTGTCCATAATTTCATCCATTTTACTTGTCCCAATGTGCCGCGTTAGTTCCTCCGAATAGTTGGCGATGTCACTAAAATCGTCCAGTGCTTTTATCGGGTTGAACAACGCTTTATCTGGTATAGAATCTTGATGAAATGCGGACAGTTTGTCAGCAATTGAGTCCATATGTTCTGGTTGGACCCTTTCATCTTTTAGCATCCTGGTCATTTCCCAATTGTGGGCAACTCGCTTCATTTTGATGGCAAAATCGATGGAGTCGAACTGGTAGGCCCCAAATTCAAGCCCGCCTTCAGTTGCGTTTATAGCCACTACATCCTCGTATAGATCAGGGGCTAGCCGACGGTTAAGCATTAGCTCCCGTTCACAATAGAATTTTCGTTTAGCCAGCGTGGAAAAATCCAGAAAAGAGAAGAGTACGTCTTTCTTCATTTTATACACATTACCCGACGTCAAAAGCAGCCAGGAAATATGCGTTTCAATGAGCTCGGCGTCCTGCAGCAACGGATTATTCAGCAGTAATTCAATTTGTTGTTGGTTCATGATTGATGAATTTTGCAGCCGTATCCACCAACGTTTCGAGCGAAGCCGTGTCGGTTTTTAAGTTCAGGTGATCCCCGCTTAAAGGCTCATAAAGCTTTTTGATCTTATTATACACGGACATATCGGCTTCACTATATTGACGTTGTTTAGAAACTCGTTCTTTTATGGTTGCTTCCCCGGTTTGTAGTTCAATCCATTTGATGGGGCACTCCAGTCGTTGGGCTAAATCGGTATAAGCCTGGCGTAAATCTTTCAGATAGAGGGTTGCGTCTACGATTACGGTCGAACCGGCCTTCAGGAAGCCTTCGGTGCGTTCTTCCAGTTTTCTGTAGACCTTCGCTTTGTCTTCTGGTGAATACTTACCACGTAGCCCTATTTCCGCGCGGATAACGTCACTGTTCAAATGTTTTGCTCCCAGGTGAAGGGCCAATGCACGCGAAAAAGTAGATTTCCCCGTTCCCGGTAATCCGACTACCATAACTAATGCAGGAGCGACCATAATCAGGTGTTTTAAGGGTAAGGTAATGAGCTGTTTTTCCTTCTTAAAGATCGGAGGCTGTGGCTCATCAACGGCTGATGTAAATCAACTTTGGGGTTAATCTTTATCATTGATAAGTAGGGCGGGGCCGCAGGTGCAATACTGAGTTAACTCATCACTGGCATTGATAACAATCATGGGAATGGTCCTGTATTTTCCGCACCTTGTTCCCGGTTAAAATCCTTTGTCTATGAATGCCGTAAAAAAAATCCTCGTCCCCGTGGACTTCAGTGACTTGGCCGCAGCGTCCTACCACTACGCGCTCCATCTCGCTGATGAACTCTCCGCTGCCATTCATCTTCTATACAGCAAGCCTTCCGTAAGGGGAGCAACCACTCATCCTGAAATATTTCAAGAGATGAATGGGGAATTATTTCGGAGGGCAGAAGAAAGGCTGGAATTGTTTCGGGAGGAGGGGATAGCAGTTACAAGAGCTGATCTGAAGAATTTGCCCACCGTTACGCGGGCAGTTAGTATTTTAAACTTCAAGGACAGCATCAGGCAAGAAAGCGAGGAACACAAGGTTGATCTTATCCTGATCGGTACTCACGGTATACATGATAATTGGGACCGACTGTTCGGGACGAACGCGGCGTCTTTAGTTGGGAAAATTGAGACACCGATACTGATAATTCCAAATGGGGCGGAATTCCAGCCGTTCAAATCAATCTGCTTCGCCACCGATTTTGGCGACCACGACATTAAGAAAGCAACGTACCTGCATAAGGTGTTCTATCCTTTTTTGCCCCGGATGTATTTTCTACACGTGCAAAACCCGGGAGCGCCCGAACCACCGGAAGGCATCGATTTTTTTCGGCATGCGTATGAGCGACCCCGGCAAGTTATGGAAGCAACCTTCACTGTAGTCAATAACGAGGACGTTACTGACGGAATATTCGGGTATCTTCAAACCCAACCCCACGACTTACTGGTCATGGTAAAGCCCAATAGAGGATGGTGGAGCCGTCTTTTGTCCCACAGTGAAACCAGGGAGACTGCTGGCATAACTAATATCCCGTTGTTAATTCTGGGAGAGCGTGACTGGGAGATTCAGGATTAGCGGTCTGCCTCAGCTCAATTTTCATCCAAGTCCGAAGCAAAAAATAGATTTATGCAGTACCTCCTTTCGGGAAACATCAACCCAAACCGGGAAGCAACTTTTACCATTAAGAAGAGAGAAATAGTGTTTGGTGTCCGTAGTGACCAGGACGAGCTTCCAAATCCCGCTGAACTTTTACTAGGTGCTTTCGCGGCCTGTTGCCTGAAGAATGTCCAGCGTTTTTCTGAGCTTCTTGGCTTTGATTATACCGACGCAAGCATTGAAGTTATCGGTGAGCGACAGGAAAAGCCGACAAAAATAGTGGCCATTCGATACGTTATTAAGCTCAACAGTGTGGACGAAAAGCTGAACCTGAAGCTACTGCACAAAAACCTGCAAAAATTCGGAACGATCTATAATACGCTCAAAGATGTCTGTGATGTTTCCGGAGAACTTGTGTTATCGTCATGAGGACTGCTCTAAAATCGTTTTATTGCACCTGCGGCCCCGCCCATTTTCTCTTCCTTTGAGTTCCGAACAATAAACAGACATCAAAAAAGTACTTAAAATCATTGGCGAAGTTCTTCGTATTCGAAAAGGAGAATGGCTGGTCGTGGGGCTATTGCAGTTGCAGATATTTCTGACAATTACGGTGCTTCTCATGGCTAAACCGGCAGCGACGGGTATTTTTTTGGCCTATTTCAGTGCAGACCAACTCCCATGGATGTACCTGCTGACCGCCGGAACGGCAGGCATTGTTTCCTTTCTCTATTCCCGGGCAATGGGACGTTACACTTTCCTCCGGGTGAATTTATGGACACTGGTTATTTGTCTGCTGAGTTTACTCGGCTTCGCGGTCATCGAACCCCAGTCCGTTGGCCGCCAGGTAGTTGCCATTGGCTTATACACCTGGGTGGGCGTTTTTGGCGTTTTGGCCGCTTCTCAGTTCTGGATGATGGCCAACCTGGTCTTTGACGTACGGCAAGCAAAACGCCTGTTTGGATTGATCGGTGCGGGAGCAATTACCGGAGGCATCGCCGGTGGTTATTTAGCCTCCCTTTTGGCGGAAAACTACGGGATGAACGGATTGCTCTATGGGGCAACCCTCTTGCTCTTTCCCTGCTTGCCCATTAGCTGGTACCTGTGGAAACGCTTTGTGCCGGATATCGAGAAACGTCGCCCTCAGCGCATACATCAGAAGGAAGAGGTATCTCCCGCCCGGCTGATCATGGAGTCCCGGCACCTGCAACTACTGTCTGGCATCATCGCCCTGAGCGTCATAACGGCAAAATTGGTCGAGTTTCAATTCAGCTCCTTCGCTGCTATGCACCTGGAAGGTGCGGCGGAATTGACCTCATTTTTCGGTTTCTGGTTCTCTACTTTCAACGTTATTGGGCTTACCCTTCAACTATTTTTTACCCATCGGCTTTTTCAACGCTTTGGGGTTGGGAATTCTCTGTCTTTATTGCCCGCCGGGCTCACCCTCGGTGCCGTGTTAATGTTCTTCTTTCCAGGCTTAAATATGGCAACGTTGAGCCGGTTGGTCGACGGCGGATTGAAGCAAAGTCTGCAGCGCGTAGGCATCGAGATGCTGTTTGTTCCGGTGAGTGCGGAAGTGAAACGCCGGGTTAAAACCTATCTCGACGTTATGGTCGATACCGTAGCCGGTGGTTTAGGAGGCCTTTTGCTGTTACTACTGATCGACGGCTTTCAGCTGCCGTTAGCCAAAGTCAGCGTATTTATCTTCTTCTTTTCCCTGGCGTGGCTTGCCTGTGTACTTCTAATGCGGTCCGAATATCTCAATACCTTTCGCAAAGAACTGCACCAGTTCCTGCCAGAGGCCAAGCCGGTCAAGCCGGTTACCAGTCATCGGGAATTGCTGAATGGTCTGTTTAAGATTCTTAACTGGCCGGGAAGGGTAATTCGGGAAGATCAATTACTGTTTGCCCTGTCCAGAAAGGAAATTACCGATCTGAAGGAGTTTAAACGCCCGCTCTTACGATTACTGACGCATCCTTCCACGGTGGTACGAGCCGAAGCCCTACGCCAGTTGAGCAATTGGCAGTTGGTAAAGATTAAACTGAAGATGGATCGTTTTCTGAATGATCCCGATCCCGGGATTCGCACGGCAGCCTTAGAGTTTCTGATTAGTCATGACCTCGAAGGCTACGAAGCTCAGATCCGGGAGCAATTGAACACCGATGACCCTGCCATTTCGGGAAACCTGTTTCTTAAGCTGCTTGCCGAGTCCAGCGAAAACACAAACCTGAGGGAGCGCTGGGGACTGGACAATTATTTTGAACAACGAATAAGCAGTTTGGAAACCCTGCCTCCTGAGCATAAAATTGCCTGGAGACAAGTACTTCTTGAAGCTTCCGGTTTAATCCGCTCCCCGCTTGCAGATGATTTTATTCTTTCTTCTCTTTCCCATAAGGAGCCCACGTTGATCGCCTCGGCGATCCGGGTAGCGGGGAGTACCCAAAACCCCCTTTGGGTATTGCCACTAATTGGGTTTCTCTCAGAGGTACTATACCGTTCGCAGGCTAAAAAAGAATTGCTTGGTTATGGTGAAGACCTGATCGGTATACTCAATGGCCTGCTTGAAGAAAAGCTGCCAGATGTAAAGGACGCAAGACACTTGCCTGCTCTGCTCAAAGTAATGAATAGCCAAAATATCGCGCCATTACTTTTTGATTTGGTGGAGAAGTATTATCCCCGCGACCTGATTTTAAGGAAAGAAACTTTTCGGGCGTTCAATACGCTGAAGCGGAATTTCCCTAATTTGATTTTACCCAAAAAACGGATCAAGCGGTTACTTTTTCAGGAAATTTCTTTCATTCGTATGGCGGAGGAAATCAGTGTGTTTCAGACCAGATTATCCCTTATTCCGGAACGTGAAGAAATCAATTCCGCCAGGAAAGGGCTTATTACCCTTTTGGCGAGGCGACAGCACGGTAACGTTAGTCGGTTGTTCCGGCTACTCGGTTTGCAGCACCCCGTAGGTGACATTATTCCGATCTACCGGGCACTTACTGAAAAAGGGGGCACGCACCGGGCGAGCGCCCTTGAACTGCTTGATAATTTGCTTAAGCCATCGCTGAGAAAACGGATTATCCCTTTGCTGGATCGCGTCTTCAACGGTAAAGCTCAGGATAGCGAATCTCCACTTAATGCGCGCGATTGGCGGCAACTCAAAACAGAGCAGCTTGAAAGCCTTGAGCGTTTGCTTGCCGGGAATGATCCCCGGTTGAAACTGGCCGTTATTTACCTGATTAGTCAGTTGGGTGACCCCAGGTATGCTCCCATGTTAAGGGCTCAATTGGACGATGCTGACCCGCGGGTAGCCGACTTGGCGCTTAGGACCCTGACCAGCTTAGGTAAAGCTTAAACCCGCGCTACTGGGCCGCTTGCTCCTCAGTTTATTCCTGGTACCTGCGGCCGCGCCACACCCGTCACCGTAATCGTCAGCGCTCCCATTATTTAATTCAAGAGGCATATCATCAGGGCGCGGACGCAGGATGCAAAGCAGAGATGAAAGCGCAAAGTATTTACCCGTTAATTGCCCTCTGAAGCCCCGATGCGCTCTTCTGCCAGGGTACTGCCCAAATGAGTTTTACCCGGTAACTCTGGCTCGTCACTATAGTCTAATGGCGCGAAACCAAGGGCATAGTTCAACCAAATTACTGCACGCTTGATGTCGAGCTCAGTGTTGAATAGCTCCGAAGCGGAACTGATCCCATCAACCTCATCGTCCAGTATTGCGCTCCCGGAGCCTGATGTAGTAATGGCGAGTAGGGGGACCTTACCCCCAAGCGAATCCCTGAAGGCATGAACCATGCCGGGCGGACGCCCAATCTCCCAGGTGTGCAGCAGGATGCAGGCGTCCACCTCCCTTTCTGCCTGGTAGGTTGCGGCAGTCGTAAGGTCAATCACGTTAATGTACACTGGCTTATCTCGAAATGCCCTCACAATTCCAGCCGTGAGGCTGTCTTTATAGGCACTTTGCTGGGTTACGATCAGCAAATGCTTTTCCGACGAAGGTTCGTTTACTTCGTAAGGGGTTATCACTCCCATAGAGTAGGTGCCGAGGTACCAAAAACTGAATGCGGTAAACATAGCAATTAGGACGAGACCAAACTTGGTGCTTTTTCTAAGTTTCATGGCGGTTAAGGCTTTTCTATCAGCCCGGTTTTGGGCCGTTGGATTCAGCGATTTGGAGGTAGCGGTACAATTAGTAAGGGGACTTCGCAGGCTTTCATGATCGGCTTCACATTACTTCTTGTAAAGAGACCGTCCCACAGGTTCCTGACCTGGTGTCCGAGTACCAACATCCCGATTTCTTTTTTCTGTGCATAGTCGAGCAATCGACGGGGAACGGGCCCGGGAGGCAAAGCGTCGTAGCCAAAAGTATAACTTGGAAAACCGGGCCCCAACGCCAGGTCTAAAAACCTGTCGTCGTTATCCCATTCGGGTGATGCTTCGCCTCCTGCCACATGAACGAACCTCACCTCAGGCCGTAAGACCTTAATGATTCGCCGGACGATCGTGCTCATGTGCTCGATTTCCCCGGCGTCCCCAAAGGCTATGGCCATACTTAAAACTGATGGATAGCCGTAGCCCGGAGGAAGTAAAATTGTCGGACAACTACCCTGAAGGATAACGGCACTGGCAACTCCACCAAAAAGCCCCGGTGGGTTCTCCCGTTTACCTGAACCCACGCCACCCATTACTACTAATTCGGTATCCTCTTCTTCACTTAATTCGCGGATTACGGGAGCGGGAAAACCTTCAAATACCTGCCTATTTATGGACGGTAGCGTTTCCAGGTTGCCCTGGAACGTTGCCAGGACTGGATGGGTGTGACGTTGGACGAAAAGCGCCAACTCGTTCTCCAGCCTTTCTTTTTCTTTCCGCAATGCTCCGGTTGAAACTGTTTGGGCAAAACTGAATTTGGCGTCAAATACGTGGACGACCCGGAGGTCCAGGTCCATTACTTCAGCCAGGTAGGTCCCGAAGCGTAGTGCCGTGGCAGAAGTGTCGGAAAAGTCTACTGGTACTAGTATGTTTTTCATGCTTATGGTTGTTGTTCTAATTATTATTCAGTTAATGGTATGATTAGCATGGGGATACCACAGGACCCAATAATGTCGGGGATTTCGGACCGTACCAGCAGGTTCATCAGGAATCCTCGTTTATGCCGGCCCAGGATTAGTAAATCAACTTTTTGTTCCAGCGAATAGTCGATCAGCACGTTCGCAACGTCTCCCTCGGGTAACAGATCGAAGTCAACGGCATAATCAGGGAAGTTATTCTTGACCATTTTGCGGAAAAGCTCTAACTCCATCATCTCTTCACTCAGGTCGTCCCGATACGCGACGTGCGTGAAGTGCATTGCCGGAGCAAGTGCTTTTCGCAGGAATTTGGATTTATCACTTAATTCAACCAGTGTATTCACTTCATCAAAAGCAATGGCTGCATGCGTTATATTAGGGACGCCCGAATTCTGGGGAATCAGTAGCAGCGGACACTCCGCGCCCATAGCGACCCCTTTGGCAACGCTACCGAAAACCGGCGTTACCCGGCTTGGAATGCCTGAACCGACGCCTCCCATAACGACCAGCGCGGTATCCTCTCGTTTACTGAGCTTCAACACCTGACCAATGGCCGTGCCTACTACTTCTCTGCACTTGATGAAGGGCAGCGTTTCGTCGTCGGCGTGTATTCCCGTAAAGGTCATTTGATCCGCATGAAGGCTGACGAATTTTTCGAGGCGCTCCCTGACCCGTGCCCGGATCCTGGCACTTCCTTTCTTGACTACAAAGGCCTCGTCGCCGTCGTAACCGTCGTGTACGTGAACTACTTCAAGGTCATAACCGGTAACGTCGGCCAGGTAGCAACCATATCGCAAGGCATCAGCCGAAGTACTGGAAAAATCTGTTGGAACAATTATTTTATACATGGTACCCATGATTTGTTTCCTTAAAATTCAGTAAGAAAGCTTTAAAAAGCAGTGATGGAAATCATGGAGAATAGTGATTCTAGTCTACGGAGCTAAAGACTATTGACCGTTATCTTTGTGGGGAGGTAGGCGTTAAAAGCCATCGGTTAAGTATGAATGATCTACAGGTTGAGATAAAGAGAATTCGAACTCCCCGTGAAGCCAGGAGGGTCGAGCAAATTCTTAGTAGAAGGCCGGGAATCGTTTCCGTTTCCGCTTCAGCCGGCACCTTACAACTGAAGTGGGATGCCGAAAAAACCAATAAGTCGGCTGTTTTAAAGGACGTTGAAAAGTCTGGTGTTGAGATCCTTCATACGAAATCGAAAGACGAAGAAACTGAGTACCACGATCATGAGCATATTCCGGCTTATCTCAGGTTTCTCGGGGAGAACACCGAGCTCTATTTTGCCATCACCAGTGGTGTATTCTGGGTTGCTGGGGTGGTATCGGGTTTCATTTCCGGTATTCCGCCGAACATTCCGATGATCTTGTACATCATCGGTGGTTTCTTTGGCGGTTTTTTCACCTTCATTACTGCCGGACAAGACATCTTACGCGGGAAGTTTGAGATTGATTTCCTCATGCTTTTTGCCGCCGTAGGAGCAGGCGCCTTAGGGAAATGGGGAGAAGGTGCCCTTTTGCTGTTTTTATTCAGCCTGGGACACGCTTTGGAACATTATGCCATGAAGCGTGCCCGGAAATCTATCGCCGCACTATCAGACTTGACGCCTCCAGTGGCATTGGTCAAAAGAAATGGAGAGGTCGTCGAGGTTCCCGTCCAACAACTCGACTTGGGCGACATCATTGTGGTAAAACCAAATTCCATAATTGCTGCCGATGGGGTAGTGGTCATGGGGAATTCCGCCGTTAATCAGGCACCCATAACCGGTGAAAGTGTGCCGGTAGACAAACGCGCCCACAAAGAGTGGCGCCTGCAGGAAGAAGTCAGTAAACTATCTGCCGAACACCGGGTCTTCGCGGGCACCATCAATGGAAGCGGGGTCCTGGAAGTGAAAGTGCTGAAAAAATCAAAAGACAGTACCCTGGCACGTTTGATCACGTTGGTGAAGGAGGCTGAAACGCAGAAATCGCCTACTCAGCATCTGGCGGATAATTTTGAAAAATACTACGTCCCCATAGTTCTACTGGTCGTACTGTTGCTTCTGGGGGCTTTTCTGGTGATCGATGAGACCTTCAAGCAAAGCTTCTATCGGGCCATGTCCGTATTGATCGCAGCGTCCCCCTGTGCGCTGGCCATTTCGACGCCGAGTGCTGTATTGGCGGGCATCGCCCGCGCCGCCCGGCAGGGCGTGCTGATCAAAGGTGGGCGCCCGCTGGAAGATCTGGGAGGACTCCAGGCCATTGCTTTTGATAAAACGGGCACGCTGACCGAAGGCAAGCCAACGCTTACCAACGCCATTCCTTTCGGAGACACGACCAAAGCCCACCTGCTCGAGGTCGCCGTTGCGGTGGAGGGCTTGAGCGACCACCCTTTAGCTGCCGCGATCGTAGCGGGAGGAGAGAAGGAATTGGGACGGACGGACATCACCCCGGCGGGGAACCTTCAGGCATTAACTGCGCGGGGCATTCGCGCTGACTGGCGAGGAACCACCGTACACGTCGGTAACCGCAGACTATTCGAAGAGCTGACCGGGGAAAAAGTCCCCGCTGAGATCGACCGCGAAATGAGTCAACTCGAAACCGGAGGCCATACCGCCATGATCATCCACCAGGGAGATAAATACCTTGGCATAATTTCGGTCATGGACGTTGCCCGCCCGGAGGCTATAGCCACACTGGCAGCGCTGAAAAAGATGGGCATTAAGCGCATGATTATGCTTACGGGCGACAACCAGAAGGTCGCCAATGCCATCGCCGAAAGCATCGGTATTACAGACCCGTTGGGAAGCTTACTGCCCGAAGAAAAGGTAAAGGCCATCGAACGACTTAAGCTGGAGGTGGGAAACGTAGCCATGGTCGGAGATGGCGTCAATGATGCACCGGCAATGGCGCGAAGTACCGTTGGCATCGCCATGGGAGCGGCTGGCTCAGACGTAGCGCTGGAGACGGCCGACATCGCTCTGATGGCTGATAAATTGGATAATCTGCCTTTTGCCATTGGACTGAGCCGTAAGGCCAAACAGATCATCAAGCAAAACTTAATCATCAGCCTTGGGATGGTGGCGATTCTGGTGCCGTTGACCATCGTTGGCGCCGTTGCTATCGGTCCCGCCGTTGTCGGGCACGAAGGCTCCACGCTGGTGGTCGTACTTAATGCTTTGCGGTTGCTGCGGTATGAGCAAAAGTGAATAATCGAATAATGGAAGGAGAGAATAGGCTACCGCTGTTACCGTTCTCTGCGCTGCGCTTGCTCACTAAAGGCGAACGAGCAAAGCGAAGTGAGTGGAGCTTGCGGCAGCTACTCAATTATTCTCTCCTTCACTTTTAGGGCGCGGTCGCAGGTGCTAAGAAGGTTTTGGAGGAGCATAGCTTGCCATCAATCTTTCCCTTGCACCTGCGGCCCCGCCCCAGTCATGTCGGCACTCGAATTACCGCTTAGAACTCTTTCCCTCAATGCCTTTAATGGTGAGATCACCCCACCAGCCCCAACAAATAAACCGCCCCGATAAACTCCCGGTTAGTTCCCTCAATCTCCGTCTGCCCGGCGCTGGAGTAGAACTGCTCCCGCAGGTGCCGCAGGCACCCCTCCAAAGCATGCAGTGCCAGCACCATCACCCGGAGGTGCTCATACTGCTGGACGTCCGTCGTCTGCAGCTTGGCTAAGCGGGCGCCGCGCAGCGGCTGGTTATTGACGAAGTGGTCGTAAAGGTCAAAGAAGTTGGCGGGGGAGTATCCCTGGAAATCCCGCAGGCGACGCAGGGCAACTTTGGCGGCTTCCTCCGGGCCAAAGATGGTCTCCGGAGAAGCTTCGCCCCGAAAAAAGGCGTCGATCTGGTGACGGAGGTTGTCCCGCTTAACCTTCTCGTCTGCCTTGGGCAAGAGCAGGAAGTCCAGGAACTTCCTGGCCAGCTCTCTGGCCCTGGTTTTGGGGTCTTCGCTCAGTTCCCGGTAGCCAAAGTAGTTCCGCGCCAGATCCCGCATCGTCAGTAGGTTATTCTTGCGGGGGGCGTGCAGATCGTCGTAGTAAGTACGTTCGATGGCGTGGGGCGCATAGTCGTATTCCACCACTTCAATGCGTGACCAGAAATCTGCCGTAAAGGGCTCGTCATCCTGGCGGTAGATGGCCCCAAGGTTGGCGGCGGCGCAGAGCAGGATATTGTCGCCGATCTTGTAGGCCGTACCGTCGGGTGCCAGGAACACGTCACTCCCCGCAAAGAAGGGGTTCAGCGATTTCCGCAGGGCCTCTGGCCACTCCTTGATCTCTTCGATATTGATCAGGCTATTTGGTGTAGTGATGGCTTTGGTAAAGCCCGCAGGAGTGGTGTAGGGGCCGTTTTCTCCGAATTTTATGGCCGTTACCAGACTGTTCTTAGTCTGCCATTTATCCGAGGCGTGCTCGAAGTACTCCCGGTTCATGACGGCGGCGACAAACTTGAGAAAGGCACTCTTTCCCGTACTTGGCGGCCCGGACAGCAGAATGATTCCCGCACCCGTAGTTAGCTGTAGCTTAGCCTTAATGATAAACTCCCGGAGCTTCTCCTGAAAGTAGGGGGTCTCATCAATAAACTCTGGCGTAATAACCGGGACATTTCGCGACCGCTTCCGCTCCAGGTCCTCCCGGTATTTCTTTTCCAATACACAGCGCAGGCCTTTTTTACTGGCTTCGCCCTCCGGCAGCAGCTCCTTCAGCAGTTCAGGTTTGAACTGCGGAAAGTCGGCGGCTTGCTTCAGGCCATTGGCCATCTCCCACAGCGCGTTACAAAGCTCATAGCTGTTCTCTTGGGCAACGTAGTAATCATAAGCCGCAAAGAAGTCCTGCTGTTGGCTCCCGCTGATCTCGAAGGCTCGGCCGCTGCGAAGGTTGTCCGTAGTGGTGGGGAGGTAAACCTCTTTGTCCGTGTTGCGAATAAACGTAGCGGCGTAAATATCCGGCTGGCCCTTCTTTTCGATGACCTCCAGGTCCCACTTGGGAAAGGTTTGTAAGCTGGACTCCAGGTCAACAAACAGGTCCGGGTCATTCTGGATGAAGGCGTACTTTCCTTCAAAGGCGACCATCCGCTCCATGTCCTCCCGGTTGCGTTCCAGGATACGGCGTTCGAGTCGCTGGCGCAGTTCCCGCGCCAACCTGACGTCGTTGAACTGGGTTTCGATCCGCCCCGTGTCCTTCAGAATGTCCTGATAGGCAGCTGTCTTGGCAAGTTCCAAATCCGAAAAGCTCCCCGAATGGTTGCCTACGAAGAAATCGATACTCTCCTGCACCATCTGTGCCAGCTGTAGTTTGGCAGCGTTGACCTCGGCATTTTTACGATCCTGTTCCTGCTTGAGGATGGAACGTCGCAGGTTCACCGCCTTATGCAGTCTGTTCTGGATGCCGGCAGGTGACAGGCGCTGCTCACTGGCGATGCTCTGCAACACGAAGGGCTGCTTCAGCAAGCTCATCAACTCTACCGAGGCGGGGTGGGTGGCCAGCAGATTCTCCAGTTGGCGAAATTCGTGGGTGTTGGTAATGGCCAACTCTATTTGCTCAATTTCACGGGTGATGAACTCCTGCAGGCTGTTGCCATCTTTGGCGATCTGCTCGGAAAAAGCGGCGTTCATCTCCCGTTGGATGATCCGGAATTCGGTGATGACTTCCGCTACGCCCTCACCCGTCGTCATGCCGTCCAACTCGTCGGAGGCTGCCCTGATGCCATTGATGATGTCGCGGTAGGCCGCTGGATCTTCGATGCTGTCCATCGCGGCGCGGTAGCCGCGCGCTTTTTCGATGAGCTGCTGTGCTCTGGTGGTTTCTACCAGGCCGCGGACCCGCCGCTCTACGGGCCGGACGATGTTATTGATGGTGCTCTGCAGCCGTCGGCCAACTAAAAGTATTCCCTCCCGCTCCGCCACCTGTGTCAGCTCTTCTCCAATATTGGTGCGGGCAATCGCAATTTTTTCCCGAACGTCCAGCAACCTTTCATAATCCTGCCCGGCGTCCGCCAGCAGGTGTTCGATATTGGTTTCGAAATCGTACCGGGCCACTTCTACTGCGGAGGGAAGTTGGTCTGCTTTTTCCGGTAAAGCATCGGCTATCGGGCGTGCATAATTGGTTTTGGTAAAAAGGCTTTCCCCCTTAAAGAACTGAGATAAGTTTTTGAAGGCGGTGGCAAAATTGGCCTCGTCTTCCGGTAATTCCAGGTCGGGAGCGTTGGTTCGAACCTTCACCAGGGTTTTCTTCATTGACTCCCGGCCTACCACGCTACCCATAGCGTCAAGTTGGAAGCCCGGAGCGAACTTACCCAGTTCAGCGATCTCTGCAACTTCAGGCTGTGTGATGTCGTAAACGGTAATGATGCCGTCGCTTCCCTGGGCGAAGAGGGTAGCGAGGTTTTCATCGGCCCTGACCAGATTAGCAGACTTGGTCAGCTTGATGGTTTGTGACCATTTTCCCGGAACTACAGACCGATGGGTATTGATGATGGTTACTTCATTACTGGAAATTAGGGCAACGATCAGGTTTGGGTCACCGGCCAACAGGTGGTAGCAATTCTGGTAGAGGTCGACCTTCAGAAGGTTGTTCGTATTGTCGAGCAGACTGTCGATCTCAAGCAATCCGTCACTGTGCGTCAGCTGGTAACGATCGGTGTTGAAGGTGGTCTCGTAGCCATCTGCGGTAAAGAAATCCTGGATGTCCTTACTCCGGAAAACCAGTGCTTGCTCGAGCTGTTTGGGGTTGTTTGTCCTGGTAATGAGCCACCGCGATGTTGGTAGCAGTATTCCTTCAGTATCCCTCGTTTCGATCAGCACCGCCATACCACTGCGCTTATTCAGGGTCGTAATGATGATGTTCCCAATCGGGGTAAGGTGAACGTAGCCATTACTTCCCTGCAACTTGGTGCCAAGGTAGCCGTTCAGGAAGTCTTTAAAATGCTGGAATTCGCCAACGATGATACTTTTGAAATCCTCAGAATTGCCCCTGAAATTATACTGTGCTTTGAATCGTCGTTCATCCGCTTTGGTAGTTTCAAGCCCAAATTTCTTTCGTAATCCTGCTGAGAGGCTCTTTCCGCCCGCTTCGTAAACTTCGTCGATAATTTCCCGGAATTTATCCGGGTTATTCATTTCAAGCGTTGAGCTTCCGCGTAGATTTTTCATTACGCTGTCGGTACTCTCCCGGTCGAGTTCCGGATAATGATCCGGCAGGTAATGGTCGACGTCAATCAATCTGCCCCGGGTATTGTAGAAGCTCAGCGCCGGACTGTTTTCGTATTCAACGACCACAATATCATCGTCCGCCGCTTCGCCGTGCAACAAGTGAATTTCACGGATGGGCAGGTTCCTTACTTCAAGGTGCGGGTCGGCTTCAAAATGATCGGAAAGAAGCTGAAATTTAAACTGTTCTATTAAGGTGGACATAGGATGTTGGGTGTTGGACAAAGCTACTATTTTCAGGAGAATAATTGAATGGGTGAATAATTGAATAAGCTACCGCAGAACCGTTCGCTTCGCTGCGCTTACTCACCCTGGCGAAAGAGCGAAGCGAATTGAGTGGTTACAGCGGCAGCACTACGAGACTACTGAACTATCTACTACAAGACTAATCAGGGCGCGGCCGCAGGATGCAAAGAAAGGATAACCAAGCAATGCACTTACCTTCGCATTAAACTTTGCCCTCCAACGAAACGTTGGTGCCTTTTCGCCTACTGCTTAGTCTGTAAAAGCAAACAGATTTAATCAGCCAAATACGAATCTATTGCTAACCTTCTTTCTAGCCACCCTTGGCTCCCTTTTTTCAGTCGTTAACCCCCTCGGCGCAGTGCCCATTTATCTCACCCTTACGTCGGACATGACGGCAAAGGTCAGGGAGTTGATGGCGCGTAAAACTGCCATGTGGTTTCTGCTTATCCTGGTGGTATTCTTCTTCGCCGGCACCTTTATTCTGGAATTTTTCGGCATCAGCCTGAACGCCCTCCGCATTGCCGGAGGCCTCATCATCGTGAATAGTGGCTATGGACTACTGAACAGCAAGTTCGAAGAGCGGCGCATCAGCCATGAAATCGAAGAAGAGGCCCAGGAAGCTGATGACATCAGCTTCACGCCCATGGCGATGCCAATGCTTTCTGGTCCGGGTAGTATTTCTCTGCTCATCAGCCTGTTTGCACAGCAAAGTGAGTGGGTTAGCCGTGGACTCATCATTGGCGTTATTGCCGTGATGGCGGGGTTGATCTGGCTGGTCCTGCACTTCGCACCAAATTTGTTCCGCCTGCTTGGCCGGGGCGGCCTTGCCGCCCTCAGCCGGATCATGGGCTTCCTCGTCATGGCTATCGGTATCGAAATGTTGATTGCTGGTGTGGTGAGCTTGGTCAGAAGTATGATCTAGCAGGCTTGTTTCCGGGGCTTCTGGCCTTGAAATGAGATGAGTTGAAGGCCGGGTAAACCATGCCTTGATCCTTTCTTTGCACCTGCGGCCCCGCCCTAGTAGTGAATGAGAGAATAATGGAACAATGGAATGAGGGAATAATGGAATGGCTTCCGCACATGCCACTCACTTCGCTGTGCTTGTTCGCTATGGTGAGCAAGCACAGCGTCGCGAACGGTAACAGCGGCAGCCATTCACTCATTCGTTCATTCACTATTCGCCCATTCACTTATTGCAATACATCCCGTAGCTTACGGCCATGAAAACGCCCTGCCTGATATTTGCGCTGCTGTTCGTCCTTGGTAGCTTTCCCACTTGTTCCGTAAATCTCCCCACTGATAAAGATGGAGATCAGGACACTGTTTCCGCCTACGTTGGCAGCTATACGCGCGACGAAGGTTGGGTAAACGGTAAAGGCAGTGGTGTAACTGAAATCGATGTCCGCGTCAGTACCGGCCGTATTCTGGAACAACGCGAAATTTCCGATATCACGAATGCCTCCTTTGTCGTTGAATCTGCCGATGAGCGCTACCTCTATGTCGTCAGCGAACTGTCGCGGGAAGATGAACCGACGGGCTTTATCCACGTGCTTGACGTTGAAAATAACTATAAGGAAATTTCCAAAATTCCTACCGACGGAAAAGCGCCTTGTCACATCGAACTTGACAATACCGGTAATTACGTCATCACGACCAATTACGTTGGTGGCGTTTCGAAAATGTATCGCCGGCAGACAGACGGGACTCTGCTGCCCATTGATCGCTTTGATGCATCAAGTACTGGTCGGTCTTCTCACCTTCACTCGGCCCAATTCTCTCCCGATAACCGGATTGTCGCGATCGCCGACCTCGGCCTCGATCAAATCAATTTATTTTACCTCGATACCGCCAACGGCCAACTGATACCACACAAACAGGGCTCCGTCAAGCTGGCCGATAAGGCAGGCCCCAGGCACATGGTCTGGTCCGGTAACGGGAAATTTCTTTACGTCATCAATGAGCTGAACAGTACCATAAACGTCCTGGGTTACGATGAAAAGCCGGACCGGTTCACTATCCTTCAAACCATTCCCACTCTTCCCGCGGGTTGGACGGGGAATAACTCGACGGCAGATATCCACCTGCACCCCAACGGAAAATTTCTCTACGGTTCTAACCGTGGCCATAATAGCATCGCCGGCTTCCTCGTCGACCAAAAAACCGGCCTGCTGACGGCCAAGGGCCATGAGTCCACCCGCGGCGATGCACCCCGAAATTTCAGCCTGAGCCCTGATGGCCGCTTCCTCTATGCTGCCAACCAAAACAGCAGCACAATTACGGTCTTTAGCCTGAACGAGAAGAGCGGGCAGCTTACCTATATGGAACAGGGCTTTGTAACTGGGACACCGGTTTGTATTGAGTTTTAGGGCTAGAGAAGGAATAACCATTAAGGATTTCTCTTCTGCTGCTAAGCAGCTCTTAATACCTAATTGTCCTTAATGGTTCCAATCTCCGCAACTTCCGCCAGTTGCCACAACGTTCTCTCCCCGTCATGTCAAAAAAACTCCGCACCAAAGACCTCGTGAAGCTCGGGTGGCCCAAACGGGCCGCGGGCCTGGCCATTACGGTTCTTTCCGCCAGCTTCAAGCGAGAAGCTGAAGAATGGCGGATGGCAACGCTAAGCAACCTTCTGGCACATCCGGACAGCTTCGTTGATGATGAGAAATGGGGTGGGGTGGCACTGGCTTTGGGTGGTACCCCTGCCGTCGCTACGGCTAGCTACCACAAACCTGAAGTAAGGAAGTCACCGGGTGACTTCACGATTTTTGATAGCGATGCAGGCATTGCCCCCAATGCGGTCCAGCAATTATACGACGCTATGCGGCTGCCGGTGGCCGCAGCCGGTGCGCTGATGCCAGATGCTCACCAGGGCTACGGGCTGCCAATTGGTGGTGTGCTGGCAACAGTGGGCTCCGTTATTCCGTACGGTGTAGGGGTAGACATTGGTTGCCGAATGTGCCTGTCTGTCTTTGACCTTCCAGGAGAACTGGCCGACAACGATCAGTCTCGTTTAGCCAGCATCCTGACCACCCAGACCGCCTTTGGGCTACAGTCGCAGGATCGGCCTAATGACCATCCGGTATTAGCGGATGAAACCTTTACGTATTTGCCAAAAGCGAAGGAATTGCTGGGCAAAGCAGCAAAGCAACTTGGGTCCAGCGGAGGCGGAAATCACTTCGTTGAATTCGGTAAGGTGACCCTGCCGGAACATAACGCTTTCAACCGCCCGGCAGGTAACTACCTGGCGCTGCTTTCCCATTCCGGTTCCCGGGGTATGGGCGCGAAACTCGCACTTCATTATACGGACCTGGCCATGAAGGAATGTCGTTTGCCCAAAGCCCTGAAGAGCCTGGCCTGGCTTGATCTGCGCCACGATGCCGGCCGGGAATACTGGGCAGCGATGACGCTGGCCGGAGATTACGCTTCTGCCTGCCACGATGACATCCATGCCCGAATTAGTAAGTCGTTGGGAGAACGCGCCATCGTCCGCGTAGAGAACCACCATAATTTTGCCTGGAAAGACACGTTACCTGATGGCCGGCAGGTCATCGTACACCGCAAAGGGGCCACCCCCGCAGCAAAAGGAGAATTAGGCATCATTCCCGGTTCCATGGCGGACCCCGGTTACATCGTTCGTGGACTGGGTAACCCCGCGTCGCTCAATTCCGCCAGCCATGGTGCCGGGAGGCATATGTCCCGCTCCGATGCGAAGAACGGAATTACTCCATCTTCACTAAAAACTTTGCTGCAGGAACGAAATGTTCACCTGATTGGGGGTGGGGTAGATGAGGCACCTACGGCTTATAAAGATATTCGCAAGGTCATTGCCGGACAGGCGGAGTTGGTGGAAGTCCTGGGGGAGTTTATTCCTCGGGTGGTTCGGATGGCTTAGAATCGGGCAGTACCGGTCCGCTAGGAAATGACCTGATAGTTAAGGGGGACCGGACTCACTCACCAATGATTTATTACAAGGGACAAGATTCGGACAGAAAGGCGCGGGCGCAGGTGCAAAGAAAGATTTGAAAAGCAAGGGTTGTCGGCAACGAAAATAAAGGGTATCAATTAATCCAGCGGTTACTTCCCTGACCTCCATGCTTTGTTGCAGAAGGAGTGAAACAACCAGTTTGTATTTCGAATAGCTTTTCAACCACTTAAAAAATCTTCACCCAAAATTGATTTTTAGCGATGAGTTTATCTACTTTTGGATAAACACCTCCAGATGATTTGGGCCGTACTTAGTCCGAAGTGATAATATTTTAGCCTTCTTAAACACCCTTTTAACATGCCTTATTACTTCTTACTCCTAGCAGTGATGCTTGGTTCCTTTAGCCTTACTGCCCAAGAAGAAACTTTTCGTAAATACTACGGACAGGACGAATCCTATTCCCGCGAAATACCTACAAACGTTGCCTCAATCGGTGACGAGCTGGCAGTGATTGGTGTCCGGGAAAACCTGGAAAGCAGATCCTTTGATATTGCCTTCTGGTTTTTTGAACCGGAAAACCTTACTTTGCTGGACAGTCTGACCTGGACGCAGCCAGGAGAACAGCAAATCGCGGATATTTACCCAGGCCCCGATGGTGGTGTCCTGATCCATTATTACGAATCGTATCGGGGATCCTCAAGCCAGGTTTTTGCCTACTTCGGCCCGGATAGACAGCTGAGTTGGAAAAAAGAATTGACGGGTACCAACCCGCTGCTGCGAATTTCTTCTCTTTCTTTCAAAAGCCCTTCTGAACTGGTGTTCAGTGTGTGGGGAAACAATAATATAACGCCCGCACTTTTCTTCTTTTCCGCTACGGATGGAGTGACAAATCAGGTTCAATTTCCAGCGAACGGGTTGACCGTTACGAGTGTAGAACGACAGTCAGATGGCCGTCTGCTGGTCGGAGGGCAAGAGCTTGGAGTCAACTACCTGATGCTCCTGAATACTGAAGGAGAAGAAGTATGGCGGACAAATATTCCACGTACCACCGCTGCTCCACTGTTTTATGCCGATGGTTACTTGAACCTCAAAGGCGCGCACTGGCTGCGAGATGATGATAGGATCGTCGTAACGGGAAGGCATACTGACGGATTATACGTTACCGTGTTAGACACTACCGGGAGTCTGTTGCACGACGAGCTAATCATCACTGAGCCTAGTAGGTCGTTTTTTGAACAAACCACCTGGATAAGTAAGGATAGTTTGTTTATTTCTTCATCGATAGAAGGGGAATATGCCTTCGTTACGTTTGATGAATTTAGAATGGAATCCTTCCGGATAAGTGTAAATGATCCTGAAGACCTGATAAGAAGAGGGACTTATTTCAGCCCCGTAACAAAGCGCTTGTATTCAACCTATCACAACCGGAGTCCATTTGCTGTTCGGGACATTTTTCTGCAGCGCATAGTACCAACAACGGGTACCTCTAAACAAGTGGTTTATGGTACGCCCTGGTATCAGGCCTCTGAATTTTCAATCGGGCTCACGTTGTTGCCGGAAGGTGGGTATATGATGTTGGCGGATTGGGCAAGGGGGTATGGCCAGTCGGTACCAACAATGGTAGAAGTAGACCGTGAGGGCAATTTGGTCCGACTTACTCCCCTGGCAGATGACGACGACTGGTTTGGTGTGTACAGTGAGCCGACGGCTGACAATAACGTGCGCATTAGCTTTCGCCAGGATGACAGTCTGGTAGTTAATCATTACACTACTTCAGGGGAGTTACTACAGCATTATTCTTTTCCTGTCTTTAATAACGAGATATTTTCCATTGACCCGGTAGCCACACAGAAAACGGAACAGGGGGAATTATGGATCGTGGATGCGCTTGACGGAAGCTTTTTCCAAGGCCTCTCCAGCGTAATCCAACGTACTGACGGAGAAGGAGGAGTAGTCGATACCTTATTCTTTCCCGAAGTCTATACGGATTCTGAAACAACTGGCTTATTCAAAGGTCATGGAGCCGAAGAATTGATCTATTCCGGGCAAGATTCCGACGGAACTTCGATACTTATTACCAGCCTACACACAATTTCTGGCGAAAAGAACTGGCAAACCAGGCTTGGTCTAGATGATACGGACAGAATTTACGCTAGTGACGTCGTTGCCCTTCCCAATGGAAGGTATGGGGTCGCCGTGTTGAGTGATCCGGTATTCAATGGTGAATCGATAGAGAGTTATATCTTCTTTTCTCTTTTGAATGCCTCGGGGCAAGAAATTCTAAGGGATACCATTGATAGCTCCACTAACTATAAATATGATCCTTTACTTCACCTCACTGAAAACGGTCGGTTACTGCTGGCCTGGGGCGATAGGCGTGACGTTGCTATAAACGAAGAGCAAGTCTATACCACAGAAATAAGAGCCCTCGACCCAGTATCCGGTAGTGTTCTTGACACTATTTTTCACTACAGCCCGGAAGGACTATCTCTAAGTCCGAACAAATTAACCTCCTTGCCGGATGGCCGTATCGTAATGTATGGTCACGGTTTTGAACCGGGTGGTAATACGTCGAGGCAGCTTTTTTTACTCGTTATTGGGGAAGAGGGGACAATTGTTACGGCCCCCGGAATTCCTCCGCTATCGATGAAGGTTGATGTTTTTCCTAATCCGGCTACCACGGTTATGCAGGTGAAAGTGGATGACGGGGATTGGGAACAGCTTTCCTTGCGGCTGATAGACGGGCAAGGAAGGATTTTATATTACTCAGCAGCAAGGCGTGGCACTCAATTTAACGAAGAAATAAACGTAAGGCACCTTACTTCAGGTCTTTACTACTTACACCTGCAGGATGAAAAAGGACGTCAGGTTTTTCGTAAAGTAGTTAAGCAATGATTTTGGCGAGGGGGAGGTATCAGATTGCCTCCCTCAAGAACTTTTGTGTAATTTCTAACGGCTATAAGCCGGTGCTCTGGCACAAGAGGAATAGTATATAATCGGTTAAGTTGGCATTCGTAAGGTTCTTTCCCGATGTAACGCGTTGAGTCTTTGGTTTATCGCCGGTTAAAAAACCGCTGCAACAATGACCGGGATTCCGTAATAATACTAGCCTCTCCCTCCATCAAAGGACCAGCTTTAAGCTTGTTCCCGTTCGTGGTCTGTAGCTCATTGGGGAAGGTTACTTCCACGGCCGTTATGCCGCCGCTGGATAGTTGTCCGATGCTGGCGACCAGGCCCTCAACGGAGCCATACTCAAGGTGTGGGTAACTATCGAAGCGTACGAGTACCCTTTGTCCTTCCTTCACTGCCCCGGAACCTCTGTTCGGCAAGTCGATCCGGCCAATGATGCCACCGGCGTTTGCGGGAATGATGGTGCCAATATTGTCGCCACGTAGCAATGGTTGACCCTGCCGTACTTGGCGGTCAAAGAGCACCATGCCATCTACCGGACTGACGATGGTGTAATTGTCCTCCCAGCCAGAAACCGCAGCTTCCAGCCCATCAAAAGCATTACGCAAGGCTTCACCAGCCTGCAGCAAAGTACTGGGTAATCCTCCACGGTAGCTTTCAATCTGGTTGCGCATCAATTCGATATCGAAGCTGGCGGCACGGACCTCGCTGCGACTTGCATTGAGGTTATCTTCGGTGTTTTCTACCTGGCGACGAACCGTATTTAGTTTCTCCCGATTGTCTACGCCGTCACTGTTCAATTGTTCTTCCCGAATGAGCAGCGCCCGGTTTCGGGTGAGTTCATCCTCGATGCGTGATTGCTGTTGCCGCTGTCCCCGGATGAATCGTTCCTGGCTGATAATTCTGGTTTCAAGTTCCCGGGTCGTCAGGCCATCCAGCCGGCGATCCTTCAGGTTCTTGTAAATCTCCTGTTTCTCCTGCAGCTCGTATACAGCTTCCTGTATCTCTCCCAGGTTCCAGGCAGGAGGGATGTTGAAGGCGGCTAACCCCATGTCGGAATGATCCTGATTGCCGTCGAGCTTTTCGGCCAATTCAAAAATATCCCCAAAGTCGGCAAGGCTTTTGTTCACCATCAAAACTTCTTTAGCCTTTACGGAGTCCTCGTGATGTACCAACATCCGGTCGATGGTGAAATCTCTTGGGGCCCTCAAAGGACGAGGTGGGTCTATGGTCGTCAGGGTAAGGTCTCCGGTAACGGTATCGGGGTAGGTGTATACTGAACTAAGCAACACCAGCACTAATATGCATACGATTAGAAAAATCGTACCGTAGAGGGTAAGCCAGGAAGGTGGTCTGTTGATGATCTCTTCCATGTCCTGACTGCGAGGAGCATATTGCCAATCTTGTTTGGTCATAACAGGTTGCAGGTTACAGGTTGCAGGTTGCAAGTTGCAAGTTGCGGGTTGCAAGTTGCGGGTTGCAAGTTACAGGTTCCTCATTAATTCCCCAATGTGGAATGATATGGGCGTCCGCGAGGGGCGCCCGTACAATGATTATTGGTTAAAACCGTCGGGGCGAAGCCTCGACGGCCTGATAGGACCCATTTTGTAAGCTCGCGCCTCGCGGTCGCAATCACATAAGTTAATGTAAGGAATTGCTGGTATTTCCTAATTTCCCAGTAAAGTTTGATTACGCACCAACCGGAAGTAATTAGACCTGGTTTTCATCAGCTCCTTGTGGCTGCCCTGCTCAACGACGACTCCGTCGTTAAGTACAACAATATGGTCTGCCCGCTCAAAAGTGGAGTGGCGGTGGGCGACGATTACAATGGTAGCATCCTTCAAATACTCAAACAGCTCATCCATGATGGTTACCTCCGTAAAGGCATTGAGCCCGGTGGTTGCTTCATCAAGGAATAGGTATTTCGGCTGGTGGTAAATGGCGCGAGCGATCAGTAATCGTTGCTGCTGCCCCCGGCTCAAACCTACCCCGGATTCACCGATCATGGTCCCGTAGCCGTTAGGTAAACGGTCGATGAATCGCTCGATCTGGGAAATCTTTACGGCCTTAATGAGCCTTTCCTGGTCTATGTATTCTTCACCAAGGGCAATGTTCCTGGCAATGGTGTCACTGAAAATGTACCCGTCCTGTGAAACAACCCCGGAAAGTGATCGCCAAAAGGTTTTATTGAGGGTAGCTAGGTTGGTCCCCCCCACCAGGATCTCCCCGGAAGTGGGTTGATAAAAGCCCTGTAGTAGTTTGAGTAAAGTTGATTTTCCACTGCCCGAAGTCCCGACGATCGCGGTAATTTTTCCCGCAGGAATTTCCGTATCGATACCGCTCAACACCTGTGGTGCATTCGGGAGATTATAGTGGAAATCTACGTTGTGAAGTTTCAGGCTGCCGTCTCCGGGTATAATGCTGAGTCGGTGCGTGGCATCTTGTTCGTCGGCTTTGTTGTGGATTTCGTTCATCCGCTCCAGGCTGATCATACTCTCCCGGTAACCTCTGATAAATTCGGTGAAGTCCTCAATTGGGCTATCAAGTTGAGCAAGAATATAATGGATGGCTACCAAGGTACCGATGGTAAGGTCTCCCTTAAGTACTGCAGTAGCGGCCACCAGTGTAATGAGCAGGTTCTTGATTTGGTTAATGGCCGTACCGCCGGTCCGTTGCCATTGGTCAATGGTGCTAAGTCGGACGCGGGTCCGGTACTGTCCGGAGCGTTTGCGCTCCCAGGCCCAACGCTTCTGTCGGGACGCATTGCCCTGCTTGATCTCCTGGATACCGTCGATGATCTCCATAAGCTGCTCTTTACCGGCAGCACTCTGCTCAAACAGCTTGAAATCGAGGTCGCGCTTACGACTCTCTTGCCACGACACCCAGAGAATGTTGACAATAGTTCCCAACAGGAATATGGCGAAAAGTGCGGTGCTCCAGAGGGCAAGGACGATGGCGAAAGCAACAAAGTTGATCAGGCTGAAAACCCGTACCAAGGTAGGGCCCGTCAGAAAGTTTTGGAGCCGTTCGTGGTCGTTGATGCGCTGCAGAAGATCGCCCCGGCTGCGGCTGTCAAAGAACTCCAGCGGTAATTTGGTAAGCTTTTGAATGTAATCACTCACCAGGCCCACATTAACCCGGCCACCGATGTGCAACATGATGTATCGGCGCAATGCGCCGAGTAGGGTAGTAGAGAGCATCAACACGCCCTGAGCTATGACAACAAGGACAATGAAGTTGTAATCGACGTGGACAATGCCGAAGTCGACCATATTCTTCAACAGGTAAGGCATCAGAACCTGGAGCATGCTGGCCAAAAGAAGGCCGGCGGCAAACTGCCACAAGAGATTGCTGTAGTTGCTGAAGTATTCCAGTACGTATTTCAGGCTGCTCTTATCGATGCCCTCACGATCTTTAGCGAAGAAGTCCGGCGTAGTCTCCAGCACCAGGACGTTGCCGGTCTGCACGCCGTTTTCACCCTGAGTAGTCGCCCAGTGCCGCTGGATCTGTTCCCGGCTAAAGGCTTGTTTGCCGAAGACAGGGTCTGGGTCGGCGATAAGAAAACGCCCCTTTCTGGCCTTATGCAGCACCACAAAATGCTCCTCGTTCCAGGGCAGGATACAGGGGAGTGGGATTTCATGTTCGAGTTGGTCGACAGTAACGGGCAGGGCCAGTGTTTGCAGGCCAATACTTTCCGCACCTTCACTGATGCCCAAAAGGCTTACGCCTTCGCGGCTGATCCGGGTCTTCTCCCGCAAGTGCTCAAGGCTGTAGTACCGGCCATAGTGACGGGCTACCATACGCAGACACGCTGCGCCACAGTCCATTTCTTCCAGCTGTTGATAATAGGTAAAGCCGAGCATAAGTATACAAATATAAGGTGTTTGTTGTCAATTAGTTGAGTGGGGTGGGCGGGGTCGCAGGTGCAAGGAGAATTAATGGCGGGGAATGGTTCAAAACACCTGCTTTCCGGTTGATGGCAGAGAGTATTCGGTATCGGTAAAGTATGTCCCGCACCAGTAATAAACCCGTCTCTCCGCCTTAAAGCGAAGACGTTGCGGAAGCATATACCCCATACTAAGCTGAGCTCAGGACGACAATGCACCCTTCCTTTGCTCCAAATCCGGTCCCTGAACCTGCGACCCCGCCCTAATGTTGTTTTACTCATCCATAATTTTCCTTTTATGTATTTGTAGTGTCCCAATTACCTCGCTGTATATTTCCCCGCAAATTATACGACGACTTCCTTTCCCCGATAACACAATCAATTATCCCATGCCCTACGATCACCTCGTTGCCGATCGCATCCGAAACCTCCTTACTGCACGGGGTGTAGCGTTTACCGACAAGTCGATGATGGGCGGACGGCTCTTTCAGGTTGACGAGAAAATGCTCTGCGGCATCCACACCGATAAAAAGCATGGAGATGACCTCCTGATGGCCCGAATAGGGGAGCAAGCCTACCCGGCTGAAATTGAAAAGGATGTGACGTTGCCAATGGATTTCACCGGCCGGCCAATGCGCGGTTATATTTTCGTTGTCCGTGAAGGCTTTACCGACGATGATTCGCTGGGTTATTGGCTGGATCTTTGCCTGGCGTTTAATCCGCTGGCGAAAGCTAGTAAGAAAAGGAAAAAAAAGTGATGGGCCGCGTACCTTAGCCCCATGAAGCCAAGGCAGTCGCAAAACCTGAAGATCTCAACCAATTCAACTAAAAACGCGCAGCGTTTTCAAAAAATCTCTCCCGTAGGCCGCCGAACGGTTGCCAGGGGGGGCCTTGCCGCAGTCCTTTCTATTTTTATAATTGCCATCCTTCCGGCCCAAACGACCTCCGATAACTTCGAAGACGGCGATCTCCTCAATCCCGGGTGGTTTGGCGATACCGGCGATTTTATGGTCTCTGATGGCCGCCTTCGCCTGATGGCAGACGGGGCAGGGGAGTCGGTACTCAACCTACGCCTTCCCCCCAGCAGAAATACACAGGCGGATTCTTTCCGGCTTGAATTTTTGGTCGACATGGATTTCGCCCCTTCAGCAAGTAATTTTAGTAAAATCGACCTCTACAGGGAAAGTTCCATTGGCGGAATCTCCCAGACCGGCGCCTTCCTCCAACTCGGCGGAATTACGGGAGACCAGGACGCGTTAACCGGAAGCATTTTCGAAGGGGATGTAGGATCAGGCAGCTTTGATGGAACGCCTGGCGCGCTCGGTCAGAGCCCGGCGATCGCACGGCTGATGATCACTTTCAACCCAGAGAACGGCTACCAATTTTTTGCCGATTACACGGGTGGTAGAGATTTTCAATTGGAAGGGACGATTCCGGTGCTGAGCGACTTGAGGTTCGACCTCCTGCGCATCACCTGCGTTTACACGGCTTCCCGCTCCGACAAATTCAGTTTCGACGACCTCAACTACCAGGTTTTCTTGCCCGCTGATGAGACGGCTCCCACACTTGCCAATGCTTTCGTAATTGATGAAGACGAAGTGGTGCTCAGGTTTTCAGAAAGACTGGCAGATGTGCCAACTGACGACCCCAATAATTATGCTACCTCACTTACGGGAAATTCTATCGCTTCTGCTACTCCGTCGGGCACGACTGTACGGTTACGATTTACGCAACCTTTTCCATTGCGTGAGGACTTTACCGTTACCGTTAGCCGTTCGGTTGATGAAGCAGGGAATGAAGCCAACAACCTCGTTGCCAACTTGCGCTACGATCCTACGGTTGCCCCCCGGCCTGGAAATCTTGTCATCACCGAGTTCATGGCGGATCCATCTCCTCAGGTTGGGCTGCCCAACGCCGAATATATCGAGATTCATAATCCGACGGATACCTCGGTTAACCTGGAAGGCATCATGATTGCCAGTGGCGGAACGCCAGTAGAATTTAGTGGCGTTGCAAGTTTAGAACCTGGAGCATACATTGTTTTGGTGGATATGGATGACGTGGCAGATTTTCAGGCGCTCAGCATTCCTATTCTTGCCATTAATGGCCTTCCTTCCCTGACCAACGGCGGTGATGAAATTGCCTTAAGCTACCGGAGTACGACCCTGCAGACACTCACTTATACCGACGGTTGGTACAATGACCCTGAGCGTGACGAAGGGGGCTATAGCCTGGAGTTTGTTGGTGGCGAGGACGCAGGATGCAATGCAAGTTGGCGGGCAAGCATTGACGCGTCCGGCGGCACGCCGGGCCGGGCCAACTCCGTTGCCGGAATGCCGGCTGATGACCAGGCGCCGATGATCACCGAGGTAGACATTAGTGTCTTTGGCATTACACTCACTTTCGATGAGGCACTCGTCCAGGATCAAATTACGCCAGCCCTTTTTAGTGCAGATAATGGCCTGACGATATTCAACGTTGTCTTCTTCGATGACCGGCAGATTTTCCTCTCTGCTGACGTTCAGGAAGGTATTATCTACACCCTCACGATGTTGTCAGACTTTAGTGACTGTGGTGGAAACTTCCCCAACGACAACCTTGTGCTTCAACTCGCCATTCCCGGCGAACCGGCTGCGGGAGACGTCGTCATCAACGAAGTCTTGTTTAATCCCGCTTCTGGTGGCGCCGACTTTCTTGAGTTGTTCAACTGCTCCGACAAAGTTTTTCAAATCCGGGATTGGACCCTGACAAATGACCAATCCACCACCTCTTCGGGGCAAAGGACTGTTTCCGTAAGCCGGCTCTTCCTGCCCGGGGAGTACCTTACCTTTTCTCCTGATCCTGAATCCATCATCTCCACATTTCTGGAGGTGGACGCAACCTTGCTGATCGACCAGACCTTGCCGACGATGCCAGATGACGAAGGAAACATCACCGTCGCTTCTGCGGCGGGCATTGTCCTCGATGCCTTTAATTATACGGAAGATTTTCACTCTACGCTACTGAGCCCCAACGATGGCGTCAGCCTGGAGCGCTTGCGCAAGCAGGGTAATACACAGGATGGAGCAAATTGGTACAGCGCTGCCTCTTCCGAAAATTTTGGTACGCCGACGCGCCCGAACTCTCAAAAGCGTGATGCTTTACCGGTAGCCGGGGAGACCATTTTCAGCCTGGTAAACACCACCTTCAGCCCCAACGGTGATAGCTTCGAAGATTTCCTCGAATTGCAGTACCAGACTGATCGTAGCGGCTTTGTTGCCCGCATTCGGATCATGGATGCACAGGGGAGGTTGATTCGTACGCTGCGTCAAACGGAGTTGTTGGGTGCCTCCGGCACCCTGCTTTGGGACGGTGCCAACGACGATGGCCGTAAGGCTAAGGCTGGTCTCTACGTCTTGCTGGCTGAGTTGGTCAACCCGGATGGAGAGGTAAAGGAGGAAAAACTTGTAGGTGTGCTCGCAGGAGAGCGGTAGTGTTGGTTCCCCGGTAGGTATGCCGGATGATGGATCCACCGGCATAACTTCCGGAGAACCGGGACTACTCCGAGCTGATGTGTTAACGCGCTAACAACAGATCGATCATTGCTTCTGCTGAGACCTGCCCCTTGCGTTGCACAAAATCCCGTTCCGTTTTGTCACCGATTTCATAAGTGATACCAACTGCTCCGAACTGGGTGTTGAACCAACCGGATGTTGTGGGTGGGCCAATTGGCCGGGGAGCGTCGTTGACCCTGAAGTCGCCACCTATTCGCCGTTCGACTTCCGCCAGCCAGGCATCCTTATAACCAGGCATTTTAGTCTTTACGGTTTCGTCGGGCGTATAATAAACGTCATAGTAAGTAGAATGAAAGTCCATCCCCAGGATCACGTCACCTTTTTCACTATTGACAGCCCGCACTACGTGTCGGCTCACTGCACGGGTTTCCGGCTGTCGATACTGTGCCCAATCCCGGTTAAGGTCCACACCACCGGTATTGTGTCGCCAGTGGCCCAGGTCCACTCCGTCAGGGTTGATGAGCGGATAGATCAAAACGCGATAACGGTTCAAAAATTCATTCGTCTTTTCATAATTAAGCATCCCGTCCAAGAATCCCTTTAAGGCCAAATAACCAGTTACCTCCGGAGGGTGCTGTCGGCTGAAGAGAACGATGGTTTCCCGTCCTTTCGGATCGCCCCGATGAACGTCCAGGTAGGGTATTGTCCGGCCAAGACGTGATTTTCCCGCCTCAGCGTACGCTACGCCAGGGGTCTGTGCCAGGCCCTTCATCCAAACGTCTACGTGGCCGCTATTGATGACTTCCTGCCCCGCCAGATAAACCTGGTCCCCTGCTTTCAGGGACATATTCAAGTAGACACCAGTAGAGTCTCCCTGGTAAGTCAGGTTTTCGGTGGGGAGTAGTTGCCAATTCTCCAGATCGGTACTTATTTTAGGATCATACCGATGGCGAGCGGTGCCATAATTGAGCAAAATCGTGAAGCTCACGTCTTTCTCCGCCTTGATCCGAAAAGCATACCAGGGGCTGGGGTTAATCGGAGCATTCTCCGAAAGGATCATTGCTTCGAATTCATTTCCCTCGACACCATTGAGTTCTACCAGTCGGGCCCCGTCGAAAAGGTTATCAAACGTAAGGCCAACTGCCGGAAACTCGTAGGCCTTTTTTTCCTGCATATTGATGGGCCGCGTCGTGGTATCGACTGGAACAGGAAAGTCGTAGGTGGAGGGCTTGATGGTACAACCCGTCAGCCCCAATAGGACAAACAGTAGTATGGGAAAGTAGGGAAAATGCATAACTACAACTTAATTATGTGCGAAATGATGAATGTCTGAAGAGATATACAGTACGCTTAATTTGCGCTACTTTGGTCTACGAATTGGAGTAGCCGAACCACATCGGCCGGGTTGTCGCTATCAATTTTTTCTTGCTTGACAAACTTTCCGGCGGGACTTTTCTTATTGATACCCAGTAAATCCATCAGTTGCCCCCGATTACGGATGGCCTCTTTAGTACCTCCTTCAAAAGCGATAAATAGTTGTTGCTTTTTCTTTAGCGTGCGTTTAGCCTCCCGTGTGTCGAACATGTTCTTATTAGGCGGGTCCTGCCATTCAGAACTGTGATGCCCAATTAGTGAATGATTGGTAGAGCGGTAATAAACCTGGAAAATTTTCATTCCTAACTTGTCTCTAAAAACAGCAAAGTAGTCGTCGCCAAGTTGAGCTTCCGCTACCATCGTATTATAGATTTCGTAAATCCCATCGTCGGTTTTAATCTCGAATTTCTGATCTAACAGGCGGTAACGCCCCTCCAATTCAACGGTTCCTCCTGTGACGAGGCGGAGTACTAAGCTATCCCACTCGGTCCGGTAGTAAGCTTTTTTAGGATCTAATTCCATTAAGGGTGGCGGGGTGCTGACATAGAAAGCTCCGCCCTTAATGAGCCTGTTGACCGGGGCATTATCGTTGATGAAGCTGCGTTTACTCTCGTCCGTAGCTGAGGTTTGTTCGGAGATGTCTTCCAGTTTTTCTTCCTGGCAATAAGCGGCGGAGAGAAAAAGTAAACAGCAGGTAAGTAGGAGGTAGCGGATCATAATCTTGTAATATTGAAAATATAAGATAGAAAATAAAAACGGACCCGAATGCGAGAGCAGACGGGTCCGTGAGTAAGCCTTCACTTTAAACGTGATTGGTGGACCTACATATTAATCGGCGTAGGGTCATCAAGCGTCTTTAAGCCCGGGTAGCTGCTGTTGGAAGAACGTTCTACAGAGGGGTAAATGAAGCGCTGAACCGGCTCGTCCCGGCCGTCAAGGTCGGTACCAATCAGGTTATCGGTGCGGATAATGTCATAGAAAGTCGGCAATCCAAAGACACTGACGAATTTCTCAAGCATGATGGCCTTGAGCAGGGCAGCGTCGTCTGCAAAGTCACTAGCTTCGAAGTCGATATAGTCATCAGTTCCCATGAGACCATCCCAGTAGTTACGGGCATTGTTCAGGGCAGTAATCGCTTTGCCGTTGGCTCCGGTACGCTGAGCTGCCTCGGCGATGATGAGTTGCACCTCTGGGTAGCTGATAACTGGGTAGTCCCGATCAGCAGCGAAGAGACCGCCAGGGTTGGTGTTCAAGCGATCGAATCCACCAGCGGTGTACTGGTAAAATAAGCGGCGGTTAGTGTCATTGGTCTTGGGGCCAGTCCTGGATACGTCGGTAGTATCAGACAGTACGCGTGAGAGGAAGCTACCATCAAAAGTCAGGTAATCAGAACGCTGCTCGGCCTCGAACTGGAAGAAGAGGTTCTCAGCAAAGTTTACGGTTGAATGGATGATACTGGGCTCATCGTCAGGTTCATCGAAAGAAGCTTCTGCAGCGGTAAGGGCACCGGGGTAATCTTTCATGCTTAGCTTATAGCGAGCTTCCAGTGCCTTGGCCATCTCGGCCCAGGTACAACCACCAGTAAGTACGGAGTTACCCCCGCTAATGGACAAAGCTCCTGCTTTACCGCCACCCGTGTTTAGTAGAGCAATGGCACCAGTAATTACGGATGCCTGGCTATCATAAGCCGGGTCTGGAAAATCCGTAGCGTTGTCTGCTTCTGAAAAAGGTACGTCACCAAAGAGCAAGGCTGCTTCTGCTGCGTAAAAGCCCTCCATGATAGTGGCAATCCCCTCAAAACCAGTAGCGCCTTCAGCGGCTGCTTTAGCCTTGGCACCGCGGGCGGGAGCAAGACCATCACGGTACAGTTCATTCCAGGTGGCATCAAAGTCAGAATCATCTACACCGTAGTTGTCCTGGGTGATGTACTGGCGATCTGAACCAGTGAACTGATCGGTCCACATGCCGGCAATACGCGCAGGCTCAGCCTCCTGAACGGAGGCTACGTTGAGGACAGCATGGTTTACCAGCAGCGCAGTGCTGATGTCGGTAAACTCGTTGGGGTCGATGTTGAGGTCTTCGACAAAGCTTTCACAGCCGAAGGCACCGGCGACTAGGCCAGCTAACGCAATTGTGCGAAATAGTTTCATTTATTTATATTTTAGCTTGTTCGGTATTCAATTACCATCCCGCAGGCGGGACCGGAGATCGGGCGGGAAATCACTTGCTTTAAAGAGCAAGCCGGCTTTCCCGCCCGGTCGGTAAGTGTTGATTTAGAAACCGAATTTGAGGTTAAAGAGAACAGAACGGGTACCGGGGTTGGTAAAGTAGTGGAGACCACGACCTTTAGAAGCACCGGTAAGGTTGGTGTCGGGATCAGCACCTTCGAAGGCGGTCCACAGAATCAGGTTACGACCGGTGATGCCAACGGAGACGTTGCTAAGACCAATTCCACTAAGTGCTTTAGCAGGTAGTGCGTAGCTGATGGTTGCTTCACGCAGACGAGTCCAGGAGCCATCTTCGATGAATTGCTCACCTACTGCACCAAAACCGCCACCGTTGTCGAGGTACCACTCAGCATCTGCCGCTACGGGGCCGGCACCAAAGTCAACGATGTTGCCGCGGAAAGGCGTACCCGCCGGGATGATCTCACCGGTGAAGGTGGTCAGGTCCTGGGTAGGAGTTGAAATGTTTGCAGTTTCCGGGTCGATACCGAAGTAAGTTAATACACCTTTAGTACCGTTCCACATGTCCTGGCCCTGAGCGGTCTCAAAAAGAACACTGGCAGAAAAACTTTTGTAGGAAAACTCGGTACCGAGGCCACCACGCCAATCCGGGTTTGGATCACCAATTACACCCTGAGTGGACGCGTTGAAGGGGAAACCTTCTTCGTTGGTCGCCAGGCTACCGTCGGCGTTACGTTCCCAACGACCACCGTAGAGGGCGCCGAATGGAGAACCTTCCACTACTGCAGAAGAGGTAGAAGTGAAACCATTAAGGATGTAGCGGCTTACACCTGGTAGTGCTTCAACCTGGTTCTTATTGGTCGTGAAATTGGTGAAAACGCGCAAGTTAACGTCCTTCTTTTGGATGACATTGAAGTAAGCGTCAACTTCCAAACCGCGGTTGCTGATCTCGGCTGCATTGGCGTAGATCGTAGAGAAGCCAGAGCTGGGTGGAGCTTCGAGTGGCAGGATACCATCGGTCGTATTACGGTCGTAAACGGTCAGGTTCAGTCCGGCACGGTTCTGAAGGAAGCGCAGGTCAACACCGAATTCAATTTCGGTTACACGTTCGATCGTCAGATCAGGGTTACCCTGAGTACCACTACGGTTGAAGGTACCTCCATAGTTCGCACCGTCCAGCACATCACCCCAACCTGGGGAGCCAGCGGAAGAGGCAGAGAAGGTGTTACGGTTCTGATAAAGACCGGGCTCAATACCTACCTGGCCGTAGCTAGCGCGGACCTTGGCGAAACTAACGCCTTTGGTACGGTCATCTAATACCTTGTAGCCAATGGACGCAGATGGAAAGAAGAAAATTTCGTCCTGAATGGCAGCGGTACGTTCAGCACGACCACTCAGCTCAACGAGCAGGTTGTCAGCGATAGTAGCGTTCAATACACCGAACACACCATTCTTACGGTTCCGGCTCTGGTACTGATCAGCATCCTGGTTAGGACCGGTAGCGTTTTCCAGAATGAACTCCTGGTTAGGTGAGTTGAAAAGCAGGTTTACTGCAGAACCACTCAGGCGTTGATATTCGTTGTCGAATAGGTTATAACCAAAGGTATAGTCGAGGTTAAAGCCGTCAGAAATGTTACTGTTACCATTCAGGATCAGGAATAGGTTTTGAGTCTTCTCGGTGATCTCATCACGGAAAAGGCCACCTTGCCCCCAGTCACCTGCAGAATTCACAGGGTAAATAGTACGACGCTCATCGGTGTAGTAATCAAGACCGTAGCGAGCGGTAGCCGTCAGGTTAGGACGGATCTTCCAGTTTACTTCAGGAGAGACCAGGAAGCGCTCTACGATGTTAGGATTCTGCTGTACGTTGGTTGTCCAGCCCGGGTTGTTGTAAGTTGGGCGAGCATCACCAAGGTAACGGCGGTAGCCACGATGGCCGGGGCGGGAGATGCCGTTGGCTCCGGTGTAAACGCCAGAGTAATCGGTATTGTCAAAATCGGGAGAGCCACGCAAGTAGCCGAGGTAAAGACCATTCAGGTTAGACCCTGTCTGGATACGCTCCGACTGGATGCCAGAGTAACTGGTGTTGACGCGGATGTTGAGGTTATCGATCATGTCGAAGTCCTGGTTGATCCGAACGGTGGTCCGCTTGTAGTCCGAGTTACCGCGCATGATACCTTCCTGGTCAAGACGGCTCAAGCTGAAGTAGGTGTTGCTGTGGTCTCCACGGTAGTTTACGCTCAAGTTGGCGTCCGAGGTCCAACCGTTCTGGAATACCTGGTCGCGGTTTACGTCGTTGTAAATGGTACGGTCACCCTTGGTGGTGATGGGACGGTAAACTGTGCCAGTTTGGTCGCCAGTAAAGAAGGCACCGCCCTCAGTTACAACATCTGTTCCACTACGATCTGAAATACGGTCACCCCAACTGAGGCTGGTATTGTTTACGTAACTACCGAAAGCAGCGCCCGTAATGGGGTTACCCTGGCCGAAGACATCCTGCTTCTCGTATTCCTTGTTGATGACATCAGAGGCATAAGAGTAGCCACCGCTCACGCTGAAGCGCTTACCTGCTGTTTTACCACGCTTGGTTTTAATGACGAGTACACCGTTGGCTGCACCGGTACCGTAAACGGCAGCGGCGGAAGCGCCTTTAAGTACGGTGATGCTCTCGATGTCATCAGGGTTGATGTCATTGAGGCGGCTCTGCTGAACAACGCCTGCAGTGCTGTTACCAACGGATGAGTTAGAGATCGGCACACCGTCAAGAATGATCAGTGGAGAAGCGTCACCCAAAACCGTGTTCTGACCACGAATCTGGATGTAGGCACCGGCACCGGGGTCACCGGAGTTACGGGTGATGGTTACACCAGAAGTCTTACCAGCAAGACCCTGAACAACGCCCGTTTCACCGGAGCGATTCAATACGTCGGTTTCGATCAGCGTGGCAGACGAGAGGTCGTCGTCACGCCTGCGCTCAATACCAAGGGCGGTAACTACGATCTCTCCCAGTTGCTGGGCATTTTCTTCCAGCACAATATCATACGTCGTTTTACCAGCTACGATTGGTACATCTTGAGTAGTGTAACCAGTATAGCTGACAACGAGTTGCTCGGAGTTTGCTGGAATGTTGATGCTGAATTTACCATCAATGTCAGTGACGGTTCCGGAAGTCGTACCCTTTACGAGTATTGAGGCACCGATCAGCATTTCACCGGAGCCGTCCTTGACGACGCCGGAAATGGACTGGGCAACAGCAACGCTGAAGCCAAGACAGACCATGACAATTATAAATAAGAATCTTCTCATTGTTAGTATGATTAGTTGATTAACTAGGTTCAAATAGTAGCGTAAATAATTGGTCGGAGCCACGCCCGCCAAATTCTCGGTTGGTTTAAAAAAAATGCCTTTTCTTAGGGAGAGGGCCATAAACAGAGCAGCTCCCTATGGCGTGCAAATGCACGATAGCGGCTGAAGAATTGATGGAAGAGTGAAGTATTTAGTCTCAAATCTAAAGGCCTGAAGTCAATGAAATCCCTAAGTTTTATCGTAATAGTTTTACAACTGTTAGTAAAACGTTAAGGCTAAGTTAATCAATTCCACTGTTTGAACAAACTTAATTTTATGCAGCGGCCTAAATCCCCGTTCTTTTTTACGACGCCTTAGGTTAGTAAAGTTCAATTCCCCGGCTATCCGCGTTCCCCTAAGGCTTGTGGTTGCGACACAGCTATATAACCTTTCCTTATACCTGCGTCAGCGCCCGATCTTGCTTTGAGAATTCAGGATAGTCAAGTTCTTACTTAGCTGGAACCCTTGCCTCAAATACTCCTTTGCAACGTACCCCCCTGTCCACTATCTTCGCCCCATGCGCATAGTAACCTATAATGTAAACGGCATCCGTGCCGCTCTGAAAAAAGATCTGGCCGGTTGGGCCGCTGATACGAATATTGATGTCCTCTGCCTTCAGGAAACGAAAGCTCACCCAGAACAGGTGGACATGACTGAGCTGGAAGCCGCCGGCTTCGCCCATGCACAGTGGCACAGCGCCACGAGCAAAAAAGGCTACAGTGGGGTACTGACCCTAAGTAAAACCATTCCTGATCTGGTGCAGGCTGGCATCGGTATGGAAGATTATGATCGTGAGGGTAGGGTAGTACGAACCGACTTTGGCGACCTGACTATCTTTAACTGCTACTTTCCGAACGGGGGACAAGGCGAAGAACGGCAAAGCTTCAAGTATCGATTCCTGGATGACTTTCTTAGCTATATCATCGAGTTAAGAAAATCGCGGCCTAATATTCTGGTCGTTGGTGATTACAATATTGCACACGAAGAAATCGACATCCATAACCCAAAAAGCAATATGAATACCTCCGGCTTTCTCCGTCCGGAACGAGATTGGATGACAAAGTGGTTCGCGGAATCCGGCCTCGTAGATACCTTCCGGCATCTCCACCCCGAAACTGAGGCTTACAGCTGGTGGAGCTACCGCGCCAACGCCCGAAACAACAATAAAGGCTGGCGGATCGATTACCTGAGCCTAAATGAGGAAATCATCGATCGGGTAAAATCAGTAGACCATTTCAAAGACGCCGTACACTCTGACCATTGCGCGATTTTGCTGGAGCTTGAGTAGTGAGCAGTGTACAGCTTTGCTCGGCTGCTACGCAGTTCGGTGTACTTACAGAGGATAGAAAGGAGGACGCAAAGAGGTCCTTCGGAACGCTATGGAAGACGGATCTTCCTTCAAAGAACGCATGCGAGCAATCAGGTGCGGCAGCACTGCCCACTACCCACTACTCCCTTACCCACTAAAAATGGCCTATCCGTTTCCATAAAGTGGCCCCCCTCATTTTCCTTAAACGGGTTGCTTTACTAGTCCAATTCGATCTATGTTTGTTGTCACAACAGAAACCAACGCAGCATGGATCGCATTTTTTTGGATAATTCCGCCACTACTCCCATTGATCCTGAGGTATTAGTAGCGATGACAGAGGTCATGGCGAAGAACTATGGTAACCCCTCCAGCATCCACGCTGAAGGCCGGCAGGCCAGAGCACTCATTGAGCAGGCGCGTAAAACAGTGGCCAATACGCTGAATTGCAGTATTGGTGAAATCTTCTTTACCTCCGGTGGTACCGAAGCCAATAATATGGCGCTGAAAAACAGTGTTCGTGATCTGGGCATAACTCGAATCATTTCTTCTCCGCTGGAACATCACTGCGTGCTCCACAGTCTGGACGCCATCTGTGAAAGTGGTAATACTGCCGTTGAAATGGTACGCATAGATGCGCGTGGAAACGTAGACTTAATCGACCTGGAACAGCGGCTGGCGGCTTCTTCCGAGAAGACCCTGGTTAGCCTTATGCACGCTAACAACGAGATCGGGAATATGCTGCCTTTAGAAAAAGTAGCCGCCTTGTGTGAATCCGCCGGCGCACTGTTCCACTGTGATACCGTTCAAACGATGGGCTACTTTCCCATTGACCTGGATACCACCCGGGTTAACTTCCTATCCGGTTCGGCCCATAAGTTCTATGGCCCTAAAGGTGTGGGCTTTGTTTACATAAACAACGATAACATCATCAAGCCCTACCTGAATGGTGGTGCGCAGGAACGCAATATGCGCGGTGGCACGGAGAACATCTACGGCATTGTTGGGCTGGCAGCCGCGCTGAAAATGGCCGTTGCTGAACAGGAAGAACGTGCCGCCAAGATCAGGACATTAAAAGAACACTTCCGTTCCTCTTTGCTGGAGAAATATCCCTCGGTAACCTTTAATGGTGATACTGAGAATGGCCATTACAAAGTACTGAGCGTGAGCTTTCCAGAATCCCCAAAAGGCGATCTCCTCCTGATGAACCTCGATCTGAACGGTATTTCCGCCAGTGGTGGTTCGGCCTGTTCCAGCGGAATTGACGTAGGTAGCCACGTAATCGCCCACCTGCATCCGGACAGTAAAAGACATACGGTACGTTTCTCTTTCAGCCATCATAATACCATAGCGGAAGTCGATTATGTGGTAGAGAAGCTGGAGGGGATGCTGTAGTTAGTTTTTAGGTATCAGGATATAGTGATCAGTATTCAGGGTTCAGTTGTAACTGGCTCTGAATGCTACATACTGAGCACTGAGTACTAAACCCTTAATCCTGAAAACTCCCCTGCTACCCAAAAAGCTCTTTCAGGTTAGCAGCATTCGCAGGTTTCATTCTCCCGGCCAGGACCAGTCGCAACTCCCGTCGGCGAAGGGCCGCTTCAAAACGTTGTTCTTCAATTTCAGAGAGCGGAACTACTTCTGGAACCGGAACCGGGGATCCATTGTCTTTGTCCAGGGCGACGAAGGTGAAATAAGCGTGGTGTGTGCGTCTGGGATTCATGCCCTGCATGGTTGCCGCAGTGGCCTGTACGTATACTTCCAGGCTGGTGTTGAATGCCCGGGTCACGGTAGCTTCCAACGTCACAACTTCCCCGTTACGGATGGGGGACCCGAAGGCAACATTGTCGACCGAAGCAGTCACTACCGGTTTGGCACAGTGTTTTCCTGCACAAATAGCACAGGCGATGTCCATCCAACGCAGCATATTCCCACCCATCAGGTTATTTTGTGGGTTGGTGTCGTTGGGCATTACCAACTCGGACATGATTGTACGGCTTTCTTCGATTTTCTTTGGGGCGGGTCGGGACATCTGGTTTGATTGCTTCTGTGAAGGGTTTACTAATGCGAATGCGGCTGCAAAGAAAGGACTATTTGGCGGGTTCTCCCTCATTTCTATTGAACGGATACAAGCGCTGTTGGCAAACAGAATCTTAACCTGCGAATTTCAATTTCAGGTACCAGGAAATGGGCCAACGCTAAAAGCTGCGCCGACAAGTTTTAGTTTAGATAATGTAGAGCTAAGATTGAAGCCGTTACCGAAGCATAACCCCCGGACGGTCGAGAACGGGTACTACCTTTAAAGCCTGCGGACTGATCTCACCAGCTTGAAAGACATAACGCTTATCCAGCATTACCTCTCCCTCATTAAAACTGATCCAGTACTCATTTTTGAGGTCAAAAAGCTCGCGTTGAATCGGTTCTACCTTTAAAAAGGAATTTGGCATAATGATCTGATGGAAGTGGCGGAGTACGGTCGTGGTCTTATCGCTTCCGTTAATTTCTCCATAACCCTGGCTGGTAATCAGAACACTCTCCATGGGCTCGGTGCGGAGGTTTACGATATAGGTGTCCCACAATTCCTCTTCAGTACCATTATCGCGAGGTACTACTGCTACAATAATGTCCTGGACTTCGGGTGTGGTGATATCTTTGTTCATAAGGCAATATGTTCAGTAGGCATGTGAGATTGCCCGCGAAGATAAGGACTTCCTTGTTAAGAAACTCAGTATTAGTGGTTAAGAAAAGGTTACCGGATAACCGTTTTTCGGGCGCGAACGCAGGTGCACAGTAAGACTAAAAAGCAAAGTAAGTAGCGTAAACCCCGCTTTTCTATTGGTGCATTTTGCGGAAGGAAAAGATTAGGCTTTATTGACAATAATGTAGAGGCAAATACCAGCCTTGGCGTCTTTATCAGGGTTTAGCTGGGGTCGCCCCCTCAGGGGGCATTCTTTCATTAACCTTGTAAGAAGATCAGGCTCTTCTCTGCACTGGCCAGGCTTCCTGTGTCGTAGTTGCCATCCTGCTCCACCATACAGTATGCTACGCCGAGTTCTTTGCCGTACCGCATCAGTTCTTTGATGGGCATTTCGCCGTCGGGCAGTTCCTCGTAGGCGTTGCCGGGTACGTCGTCCAACCGGGTGACGACGGGTGTGCCCGGATGAAGTTGCTTAAGGTGAAGAAGCTCGAGGCGGTTGGAGATTCTTTCCATGGTCTTGCGCGCATCCTGCCCGGCGATCTGTGCCCAGAAAAGATCTAGCTCGAAGGGGACAAGGTCGCCATCCATCCGATCCAACAGCAAGTCAAAACCTGTGGTACCCTCAATTGGGTCCCATTCAAAATTGTGGTTGTGGTAGGCCATCTGGAGGCCACTCTGCTTGGCTCTCAGGCCAGCTTCGTTGAGGTCATCGGCCAGTTTTCGCCAATCATCGCCACTGGTCCGTTCTTCCGGGCGGAGGTAGCCGAATACCAGGTGGCTCAGCCCGGCTTCGCCAGCCTGGTCCAGTACCTCGTTGAACTCGAAGGGCGTATCATCCGGGGTGTACTGCCAGCCGCCAGTTACGGTGTTCCAATTAATAAAGGAACTGTGGACCTTAAGGCCGAGGTCGTCGCAGACGGGCTTTAGTTCACCCAGTAGACGGGTATCTCCAAATTCAACCTGGTAGTAGCCAAGTTCCTTCAGGGTCTTCAGTGTCCCGTGAGGATCTTTTTCCATTTGATCGCGGACGGTCCAGAGTTGAATGCCGATGGTGTCTAGGTAGGGCAGGGTAGATTCGGGCATTTCTTCGGGAGTTTTTTTCGTTGTTGTCTTATTTGTTGTGTTCCCACAACCAAGTAGTGGCAGGCCGGCGGCAGCGATGATGGAATTGCGGAGGAATATCCGGCGGGAGTTGGTTAGCATGGTGACTTTGTCTCGTGTTCGTCAGCCGAAAGTAGGAATTTATTAATTGAGTTCCAGACCTCCGAATCCGGCAAATGATCGCAGGACCCGGAGATCCGGAACCATTTCCCTTTGCTCCTTTAATCTCTTCCCCGGCACCTGCGGCCCCGCCTGATTCTAGACCTGAATAAACGCCTTCAGTAGTTGTTGTAACGCTTCATTTAATGCGGTGATCGCTTCCTTCATTTTCCAGGCTTCCCGATTCCGCACCTCAACATAGTTACTGATTGCCCGTAGTTGCAATGGCGCTACTCCGGACTGCAAACAAGCGTAGAAAAATGCGGCTCCTTCCATGCTCTCGACCCGGGCTTCCGGAAACCGACTCCGAAGCCGGGATATGCCGGCAGCTGAACCACTTACTCGATTCACCGAAATGCCTGCGACATCGTCGAAAGGTAAGGAGGCCAATCCTTCTGGAATTTCAAGTTCCTCCCTGCGGTTAAATGGTCTGCCGGGAGGCAAACCGATCTCCCCAAGACTAAGATGCGTCCCATCCGGAGCTTCCGCCCCTAAATCACCAAAACGCTCAGAGGTGACGCGGACGACCTGGCCCAACGCAAGCCCCGGGTCAATCGCGCCGCCAACACCCGCCTGAATGGCCAATTGAGGTAACGGGCCATTCCCGAATCGGTGGCCAAGGGTATAGGCCGTAGCGGTGAGTCCGACTCCGGTAAATAAAACCTCCAATGAAACCGTACCGAAATGCAGGATATTACCTTCCTCTCTCTCGGCCCTGGCCCTCAGCCAGTTTATGGTAGGTTCCGTTTCGAAGAGGGTGGCGGAAATTAACAGGATTTTCATGGGGGTAAGTTACGGAGTTCGCTTCGCTCCCGTTGCAGGGCGCCTTTGGCGCGTTGCAGGGGTCGCTTCGCTCCCGTTGCAGTACGCCTTCGGCGCGTTGCAGGTTGCAGCTACCGCACTAGGAAGCTCACTTCGCTCGTGCGATATTTTTGAAAAAAATCCTGGAATAATTTGGCTGAATTGCCTGTGGCAATTTTTTTTGTGCAACTCCTGCAACTCCTGCAACTCCTGCAACTCCTGCAACTCCTGCAACTCCTGCAACTCCTGCAACTCCTGCAACTCCTGCAACTCCTGCAACTCCTGCAACTCCTGCAACTCCTGCAACTCCTGCAACTCCTGCAACTCCTGCAACTCCTGCAACTCCTACTTCACCCCAGTTTCCGATAAGTGAGCGTCCAGTAAAAATTCAGTGTCTTTGAGCATGTGTCTCAGTTCCTGACGGGCGGCAAAAGCTTCACGGGCCAATACCCGGCGGTCGGCAGAATTGATGATGTTGTTGCCGGCATCTTCCAATAGTGCTTGTATCTCTATAATAATGGTTTGTTGGAAAGTCTCGTTTTTCCCTACTCCACCAAGTAGATGAAACAGCATTTGTAAAAGCCTTCGCATGACCAGCACGTCCTGTTTACAATATTGCCGAAGCTCTTGCATGACTGCTACCAGTACCTCTTCAAACGTATTTACTTTCAGCCAGACTTCTCCTCCACCTTCCTCCCCGCAAAATTTATTGTACTTCGGTAGGTTCATCAGCCGGCCCATTAGCCCGGTTAGCCGGTCCATCACGTCAATGGCGGTGCCGGGGTCATTGATTCCCGGAGACATGGCCCTTACGGCAATTTCGGTCAGGAGTCTGATGGGCGGCAAATACCAATTGTTGAATTTCTGGCTGATTGGAGAAACTGCCTCCATTACCTTGTTTATTTGTTCCTCATCCAGCTCTTGCTCACTTAGTAATAAAGGGTTATTCATTGGGACAAACTGCCCCTTTGCCGTTCCGATGTAAAAGCGGGAACCGTAATCTTTGGCAAGCCTGGACAACTGATGATGATTTACCGTACCGACAAAACCTCCAATGGGAGAAGGGATCGCGTACCAATCTTGCAGGTTTTCGGGCAGCTCGGCGGTCGTAAAGTCATCGTTATGTATCGCTTTTTCTATCGCTGTTAATCCTTCTCCGTAAACCTCCTCTATGATGTGAGATACCTGGATTTTGTTAGAGATGGTAGTGACGAAGTAGAGAAAAAAGACAAGGCAAAGCACTCCTAAAACGATACATAAGAGTACGGATAAATTAGGCACGAATCCGTTGTCGTCTTCCCGGATACTGAGCAACACAATGATGCTTAAAATGATGGTGGCGAGGTAGAACCCCATCACAAATTGCAAGGCCCTGCTGCCGGTGAACATTGGTAACAAACGCGGACTGTAGCTGTTGGCTACCTGACTGAACAAGGTCATCATCTGGGTGAAAGTGAAAACCATCAGGGTAATTACTCCGCCAATTAATATACCGAGAATAGCCCTTGCCGTATCCTGGCTGCTAATGACTACCGCTGGCAGGTTTTCAGAGATCTCTGCGCTGATCTCGGTGTTCAATTCCAGGGAAAACAAACCGAAGCCCAATAACATCGCGATGATCATCATCGGCAAAGGAAGAAAGGCGAGGCTGTCGAAGGCATTTCTAACCCACCCGAGGAAAAAGCGATAAATGCGTTGCATAATGTAAGGTTAGCGGTTCTTTCCTTTAAGGCAGGTTGTTGTCATCGTGTTCGATCACCGGATATTTAGGCTTTGGGTATCGTCAAATGACCTACTTAGAAGTATCCAAAAATACACCAATACTAAATGATGGTGCCGCAGCGATAATACGACCACTCAAAGCCGTAGCCGCGCCAGCGCTAATTCCTATCTTGGAGGTTACGTAAATGTTGATCTCCCCGCCCAGACTAAGGTATTCAGCATTATTGCTGAAGATGCTGGTGGAGGAGACAGTTTCGGCGGTTTCACCGTTCATAAACGATTTGCTGCCTGCCAGGCGGCCGATGAGCCAGACGCGCTGGTCGGCCAGCCCGTAGCCGGCTTCGAGTCCGTATCGGAATTCGTCGCTGAACCCGTTGCTACGGTTATTTATGCCGAGGGATGCCGTAGCGTACAGGTCTTTGGTCAAACTTTTACCCGCACTTAAGGTAAGCATTTGGTTGAATTCTCCGTCTCCGGTTTGCAGGTTCATCTGCTCCCCTCCGGCGGATTCTCCCAGCGGAAGTCCGAGGGTCAGCGTTGCTGAAACAGGCAGTGTTGATCCTGGCTTGTTGAGGGCATAACGCAGGGCAATATCCGTATCCCCCAGGCCACCGATGGCTTCTCCGGGAATAATCACGTTACCCCGTGTGCCAGATAGTTGATTGTTAATCACGTTGCGACTGTAGATGGGCAGATTGATCACCCCGGTCAGTCGGTCAGTCAGGCCATACTCGGCATAAACCGAGGTGTTGTAGAGCCCTAAAGTTGCGTTCGGATCGAGTGCGCCCGTGCTGGTAAAGTGCTGGTCGAATTGGAGCCACCATTCATACAGCTTGAAGTAGCCTTTACCCTTGGGCTGGGGCCAGGGGCTGGCCGACAGCGACGCAGCGACGAACAGGCAAATGAAAAAAGGGAATAAACGCATCGGGAATATTTGAGGGAGGCGTAAAGGTAAACCGTTGGAATGGTGACCGGTGAGGAAACGTGTTTAGGGTTTGTTTGCGACAGTTTCGACGAGTTGGTAAGGATACGATTTCTTAACTGAGGCGTCGAGTAGTGGGCTAAGCCTTGCGTTACTAGCTCCATTCAGCACGGAGTAACTACCTTACACCTCCCCCAAAGTCCCTATGAAAGACTATTTCCAGCTACAAAAAGTGATCATCGAACGCTTCCTTAGGGGGTGGGGGCTGGCACCGTGGTTGGTCTACCTGCTGGTCCCGATCTTGTTCGTGGCTGGCAGCCTGCTGTTATTGGAGCGAACGGATTACGCTGCTTACCTGATCGCCGTACTGAGTCTCTCTGCCTACAACTGGTTCAGTGGCCGGAAGCGGAATGATTTCCTTCAACTGAATTTTGGCAAGCCCGTATTCCGTAAGATCCGTCTGCTGGAAAATGGCCTGGTGAGTTTGCCCTTTCTTCTGCTTTTTCTCTTCAAGGGTTTTTGGGCGCTGGCGCTGGTGCAATTATTGGTTGGAGGAGCAATGACCCTGCGCTCGGGGGGAGGATTTACCGCCGCTACCTTGCCCACGCCATTCTCAAAGCAACCCTGGGAGTTTGCCCATGGTTTTCGGCAATACTGGTGGTTGTGGTTGATTGCTTTGTTTTTACTGGTTATGGGGGTTCGGGCGGATAACTTTGAGCTGTCTGCCTTCTCCTGGTTCGTCACCGTTTTTGGAGCAACGGCCTTTTACCAAAAACCCGAACCAGGCTTTTACGTATGGGTACACGCCATGACGGGCAGGCAACTGTTGAATCGAAAACTACTTTTTGGCGGGCTTCACCTGGTTATCCTGGGTTTTCCGTTTTTCGTTGCGCTGTTGGTCTTCTTTCCTGAACAATGGTTACTGATCGTTGCCGGGCAGCTCCTGGCAATCCTGTACCTGACCATGACGATTACGGTAAAATACACGGCTTACCCCAACGAAGTGGACATTGTCAAAGCCTTCATCATGGGGGCCGGGTTCATACTTCCACCACTTTTGCTTTTTATAATTCCTTATTTCTACCAAAAGGCAGTCCGCCAGCTTGGCCTTGTCTTGAATTGAATTGATGATAATCCAACCAAGATGATCGAATTAAAAGCGCTGAAAAAAAGCTACGGTAACAACGAAGTCCTTAAGGGCATCACCGCTGATTTTGCTCCCGGTAAGGTCTATGGCATCATTGGTGAAAACGGTGCGGGCAAGACGACCTTATTTCGTTGTCTTGCGGGCCTGATCGTTCATGAGGGGACAGTAAAAGGAGCTACGCCTGATTTTCGCCACACCCTCGGATTCCTGCAAACCAACAACTATTTCTTTCCCAGAATGACCGGCCGGGAGTACCTCCGGTTGCTCTGCCAGGCCCGGCACATTTCCCCGGAGAAGCTGGACGAACGTAACGTATTTGAACTACCACTGGACGATTATGCTGAATCCTATTCGACCGGCATGCAGAAGAAGCTGGCCCTGCTCGGCGTACTTCTGCAACATAACGACGTAATTATCCTCGATGAGCCCTTCAATGGTGTCGATATTCAAAGCAATATTGTAATCACGGAGATCATCCACGAGCTAAAGCGATTAGGTAAAACCATGCTGATTTCCTCCCACATTTTTTCTACCCTGAGTGCTACTTGCGACGAGATTCATCTGCTGCGGGAGGGGCTCTTTATTCGAAGCGTTACGCCTGCGGATTACCCGGAACTGGAACGGGAGATGATTGATGTTACGGTGGGGGATCGGGTGGGGCGTTTGGGACTTGGGTAGCCGCTATTTGTAATAGCGTTCGGATGAAGTGCTCTATGAGCACAAGGGATATGGTATTCAAATGCCCTTTCGCTTACAAAGCGCTGCGTCCAGTCTTCCCCGGAGATGAAGGAGACCGGACTGGTACTCACCTTGCTCCTTAAAAGCTTCCCTGCACCTGCGGCCGCGCAAAAAAAACATGCCCCTCAACAAAACGCAACCTCCAGTCTTCAACAAGTGTTACCTTTGCACCCCTTTTGGCAATGCTGGCACTAATTGACCAACAATACCAAAAGACCAATTTTGGCCAGGCCCTTGAACCTGCGCGAAAAACAATAAGTTATGAGTAAGCACGGACGTGTTCTCGTCGCCATGAGTGGCGGCATCGATAGTACCGTTACGGCCATGATCCTGCATGAACAGGGTTACGAGGTCGTTGGTATCACCATGAAAACCTGGGATTATGCCAACAGTGGAGGCTCCAAAAAGGAGACCGGCTGTTGTAGCCTCGACTCCATCAACGACGCTCGGAAAGTGGCCGTTGACATGGGTTTTCCCCACTTCATCATAGATATTCGGGACGAATTCGGAGATCATGTGATCGACAATTTTGTTGATGAATACATGGCTGGCCGGACACCAAACCCCTGTGTACTGTGCAACACCCATATTAAGTGGAGTGCACTGCTGAAGCGGGCCGATGCGATGGATTGTGAATTTATCGCTACCGGTCATTACGCTCAGTTGAACCAAACCGACGCTGGCCGTTGGCACGTCCGCAAAAGCGCCGATGACAATAAAGACCAAAGCTACGTGCTCTGGGGGCTGAGCCAGGAATGTATGGCCCGCAGCCGCTTTCCTTTAGGGCACATGACGAAGCCGGAAGTACGGCAACTCGCCTACGATTGGGGCCACGAAGAGCTGAGCAAAAAGGCAGAAAGTTTTGAAATATGCTTCGTGCCTGACAATGATTACCGTGGCTTCCTGAAGCGGCGTTTACCCGACCTGGAGGCTAAGGTAGCGGGTGGTGATTTCGTCTCCGTTGACGGAAAGAAGTTGGGCAAGCACGCCGGATATCCTTTTTACACGATCGGACAGCGTAAAGGCCTGGGCATTGCCTTCGGCGAGCCGATGTACGTTACCAAGATCGACGCAGCTACCAACCAGGTCACTCTGGGTAGGGTAGAGGACCTTGTCCGTAACGGAATGATGGTAGGTGGCGCGACGTTGCAGAAATATGCAGAATTGCCAGCAGAAGGCATGGAGTTCACTACGAAAGTCCGGTATAAAGATTCCGGAACGCTGAGCCTCGTTGAGCAAATCTCCCCCGACCGCTTTGCCGTCGACTTTTTCGCCGATGTCCGCGGGGTAGCACCAGGCCAAAGTGCGGTCTTCTACGAAGGAGACGATGTTGTGGGTGGTGGGTTAATTCATGCCAGCCGGTAGTGCGGTAAAGCAGTGCTTTTACCTTCCTTTCTTATCGTGCTGAAGTGTCGGCATAGGTAACTCTTGGTATTTCCCGTTCTTGTTGGTCAATTTATTACCCTACTTTGGGGAAATTGAAAAGAACTGCATTGGGAACACTTACCAAATATTGGTTTCTGGAAGGCTTCAACCTGTTCAGTAAACTGGGGATGAATGCGATGATGGAACTTTGCGAAGAGCTCGTGATGCACCGCTATTCTAAAGGAGCAAGGATTAATCTGGATTCTGGCGATGAGCAGTCCGTTTACTTCCTTAAAAAGGGGAGTGTGAAGATCGTCAGTTCAGATACGGAGGTCGCTAAGTTTATCGCCCATCCGGGTAACATATTCGGAGAGCTCGGCTTATATCAGCTGCCTGGTGAGGGAGAGGAGACGGCCTATGCGCTGGAGGAAAGCGTTGTTTGCACCTTTTCTGCTAATCAAATGAATGAACTGATGGCAAAGCATCCATCTCTAAAAAACGGGGTGCTGAAAATCTATGGTTTTAGGATAAAACGCCTTGAACGGAGGTTGCAGGATCTGTTGCACAAGGACAGCGGAACCAGGATTGAGGAATTTATCCGATACTATGTCACTGCCTTTGGTGTACCCGTCAACGGCCGCCAAGAGGCCCGGAAATTACTGTCTCATAAGGATATTGCTCACCTGACCAATACTTCCCGACAAACGGTTAATAACGTTTTAACCGGACTTCGTCGGGAAGGAACCATTGACTATAACGCTAAGGTTATCTCTATCTTAAGTCCTGAAGAAAAAATCAATAGACATGAGTAGTAAGCAAGCCGATGCCGACTTGATGGCAGAACTGGGGATAGATAAAACTGCACTTAAGAAACTGAAAAAGCGGTTAAGGAAAGCGGATACTATTCCGGAAAAGGGCATTGAAACCTGGTTTCGACTGGCCTCCAAAAACCTCTATACCCGTCGGCAGATAGTGGATACGAAATCTAATATTCTGGTTACGGTAAATTCCATCATCATGTCTATTGTTCTTGGCAGTCTTTATCCTCGGTTAGCTCAGGACCCACATCTGCTTTGGGCGGTAGGGCCAATGGTACTGACGAACATTTCTTCCATGACTTTTGCCATTTTTGCTACCCGGCCCAAAATTCAACGAGGGTTGTTCTCCTCCGAAGAAATCACCTCTGGGACCGCTGGCCTGATGACTTTTGATGACTTCTATAAAATGCCACTGTCAGATTACGAAGCCGCCATCAGCCAGGTAATGGAAGACCGCGAGTTTTTGTACGGGACCATCAAAAGAGATATTCACCGCTTGGGGGTTGACCTGAGTCGGCGATACAGTATGATCAGGATATCTTATGATGTTTTCCTGTTTGGGACCATCCTTAGTGTTTTTATGTTTGGTGCCTGCCATGTTTTTTTCTAATGAGACTTCGCTTTCCCTTCTTAATGATAACCAGTTGCTATGATTTCTCACTTCCTGAAAACTTCCCTTGCACTCCTCATACTAATGTGCTTACAGGTAAGTTGCGCCAGCTACATGCCTCAGGTTGCGAAGGTGGATGCTGACTGGTCAGCTCAAGGCATCCCGGAAGGGAAAATACTGGCTTATCGTACTTATTTGGTTGGTGATGCCGGAAATGCGGCTAAAGGAGAGAACCTCCCGGTCATCACTTATTTGAAGAAAAAACTGGTGGCTGCTCCCAAAAACAGTACCGTTGTTTTCCTGGGAGATAATATCTATCCTGCAGGAATGCCGAAGGAAAAGGACGATGAGCGCGAGCTGGCGGAACATAAAATCCTATTGCAGACAAATGCGGTGAAGGAATACCCGGGCAAGGTTTTATTCATTCCGGGTAATCACGATTGGTATAAATACGGACTTGATGGCCTGCGGCGACAGCAGGAATTCATAGAGTCAGAACTAGGGAGTAAAAAAGTATGGTATCCGGAAGTAGGGTGTGGCGGTCCGAAGGTCATTGAAGCGAGCGACAATTTAGTATACATTGTCATAGATTCCCAATGGTGGTTGACCAACTGGAAAAAGTATCCGGGCATCAACCAAGGCTGCGATGCTTCAAACCGAACAGATTTTATGCGGCTTTTTAAGGATGCTGTGAAGGGTAACAAAGAGAAGAACATCGTAGTGGTCATGCACCATCCGATGGAGACTTACGGCCGGCACGGTGGTCATTTTACGGCAAAGGATTATTTGCTGCCAGTTCCTGGCCTGAGTACCTTGCTTCCTTTCCTGCGCACTAATGTTGGGAGTCTGCAGGACAATGTAAACGCCTCTTTTCAAGAACTACGTAAAGGATTGTTGGCGCACGTACGTTTGAATGGAAATGCCACCTTTGTATCCGGCCACGAACACAACCTGCAGTATATTGAAAAGGATAACCAGCGATACATCGTCAGTGGTGCTGGCTCTAAAGTCGCCCCGGCTGGCATGGGAGAGGGTAGTCGCTTTGCCTACGGCGGCCGTGGTTGGTCTGAGCTAGACCTTTATGAAGATGGCTCCATGTGGGTGTCGTTCTATACGGTGGATGAAAATGGAAAGAACGAACGACTGCTCTATCAGAAGGAGGTGCAGACTCTTTCGGCTACGGACAATTACGTAGCTCCAACTTCCTTTGATAAGTATCCGCTCACCTCCGAAACAGTAGAGTGTCAACTGGTACACGAAGACTATAACCGCAGTAAACTCGGCCTGCTGATACTGGGAGATCATTATCGTAAAAGCTTCAACGATACGATTGACCTAAACCTCCTGGATTTAGCCAGATATAAAGGTGGATTACAAACCATAAAGAAAGGAGGTGGTAATCAAACTAAATCAATTCGTTTGGAAGCAAATGATGGGAAACAATACGCCATGCGATCACTGGCTAAAGACCCCACGGCCACCTTGGGCTATGAGCTGAGCCAATCTCAGGCGATACAAAAGCTGGTCGCCGATGCCTTTACTGCAGCTCATCCCTTGTCGGCCTTGCCCGTGGCACCGCTGGCGGATGCGGCGGGAGTTAACCATACTAATCCGGAACTGTACTATGTGCCTGCCCAACCCGCACTTGGTAAATATAATGCTCAGTTCGGAGACAAAGTATATTTGGTGGAAGAACGCCCCGACGATGACCTTTGGGGAGAGCAGGAATCTTTTGACAACGCCGAAGACATCATCAGTACGTCTAAAATGTTGGCGCGCATCCGCAAATCCCACAAACATGTGCTGGACCATAAAGCCATGGCAAGGGCACGTGCTTTCGATGTCTTACTTGGCGATTGGGATCGCCACGATGATCAATGGCGATGGATTGTAGAAAAAAAGGGTGGATGGACCTATTACAGCCCCATCCCCAGAGATCGTGATCAAGCATTTTCTCACTACGACGGATTAATGCTCGGTCTGGCAAGAATGCTGGTGCCTGATACCCGCCCGTTAGCCCCATTTAAGGGCAACCCTAAGTCAGTTCATTGGAGTACGCACGGTAACCGTTTCTTCGACGCTACCTTTCTGGCGGGTATTGACCGGGATACATGGCTGCGCGAAGCGCAGCACCTGCAAGAAAACGTAACCGACGAGGTGATTGAGGCAGCCTTTAAGGAAACCTGGCCAGAGACCATTTACCGGGCTGACGCCTTACAGATAATTACCACCTTGAAGGAAAGACGGGATAATCTTGTAGAATTGATCACCGACCTGTATGAATTCAACGCCAAGGTGGTGGAAATCATTGGAACGGATAAAAAGGACCAATTCGCCATCGAGACTCGCCAAAACGGTAACGTGATGGTTCGCGTATTTGATGCGGATGGCGACGGAGACCGGGAAGGGAAAGCCCGTTATCAGCGCCTCTTCCTGGCTTCGGAGACTAAAGAAATCATACTGTATGGACTCGACAATGAGGACACTTTCGAATTTTCCGGAAACGGAAAATCGGGCATGCGTATTCGGTTGATTGGGGGGACCGGAAAAGACCAGGTAAGAAACAAAAACGACGTAGAGGGCCGTAGAAAGAAGGTCTATTATTACGACTACACAGAGGGAACCAAGAAGACAAAATTCAACGGAATAAGTGGCATAAAAGACCGGCGTTCTCCAATAGCCCGCTACAATACCTACAGCCGCCTCTCCCTCGATAAAAACTATGACTTCCTCTCCCTGGTTCCAGTGATTGGACTTAACCCGGATAATGGATTCTTACTTGGAGTAGCAGGTACACTGACGAAGTACGGATTTAAAAGGGAACCCTTTGCTTCTCAGCACACTCTGGGAGGTGTCATTGCTTTGGAAACGAATGGATTAAAGTTCGATTACAACGGTGAGTTTACTGACTTCTTCGGAGAGAGTGAATTGCTGCTGGACGGTGGCGTTTCAACTTCTCTTTATGGCGTCAACTTCTATGGATTCGGTAATGAAACCGTCAATGAAGAGGTAACGCGTGGGCTGGATTATAACCGGGTCCGGCAGCAACATATCCATTTCGCACCTATGCTGTTACGACGGCCTGACCCGGCTACCGAGTATTCTTTTGGCCCCAGGTACTCCATTATTCAAACGGCAAGAACCGAAGGACGTTTCTTAGCAGACAACTTTGAGGGGCCCGTGGAGAATGGTGTTTTCAGCAACTACACTTACCTCGGCCTGGAAGCTGGTTTTTCTTTTGATAATCGGGATTCAAAGGCGATGCCTACCCGCGGCGTTCATCTGGAATTAGCGGGAAGTTATCAGCTGTCTATAGCTGGTCCTGGCGCAAGCTTTCCCAAGTTGAGCGGAGCACTCACCATCAACCAACGGCTTGACAGGAGGGGGAATCTGGTCCTGGCCAATAGGGTAGGCTATTCAGAAACTTTTACCGTTAACCTGGCTTACTTCCAGGCCGCTACCCTGGGTGGAGTGGGTACAGACAGTAACTTCAGAGGCTTTCGCCGGGAGCGTTTTTCCGGGCAAAAGGCCTTCTTCTTGAATAATGACTTACGCTTACGCCTCTTGAGTTCTAACCGTAGGGCAGTACCGTTCTCCCTTGGCGTTTTGGCCGGTTACGATTTGGGCCGTGTCTGGATCGAAGAAGAAGACTCCAATATCTGGCATTATAGCTATGGCGGCGGTATCTTCATCAGCCCCTTTGATTTAGCCACCATCAAGATCAGTTATTTTGTTGGAGATGGGGAGATCGGTCGGATGATTATTGGGGGTGGTTTTTTCTTTTAGGACCACTTCGCTGAGCGTTAGTACACAACAATCCAGTTCTCACAGAGCACACGCTGAGGGAGGCACAAAGGGAGCCCAGAGTTAAGAGATAGGCTACTTTATGTAGTTTCTTGCCATCGCCATCACCCCTTCTTTCAGGACCAGGAGGTCAACGCCAACGGCCAATAAGGTCGCACCTGCCGCAGTGTATCGCTCCGTCATTTCAGGGGAGAAGCAGAGGATGCCGGCGGCTTTACCGGTGGATTTAATCCGGGTAAGAGCAGCCTCAATGGTCGCCACCACTTCAGGATGCCCGCCGTCTCCGTGGTACCCCATGGAGGCCGCAAGGTCTGCCGGACCGATGAACAACCCATCAACGCCGTCTACTGAGGCGATGGCTTCAATGTTCTCCAGGGCCATTACCGTTTCAATTTGCACGATTAGGCAAATCTCTCGGTTAGCGTTGCGGGTGTAGTCTTCAATATTGCCGAAGGCGGAAGCACGCGCCAGCGCCGAGGCAACGCCCCGGATGCCCTCTGGTGGATACCGCGTGGCGCTGACCAGGGCTTCCGCCTCTTTTACCGTATTCACCATCGGGACAATGAGGTTTTGCGCACCTGCGTCAAGTAGCCGTTTGATGTAAGCCGCATCATGATCAGGCGGTCGGACTACGGCGGAGACCTTTGGGTAGCCACTCAGGACGTGTAAATGATGCAGGACATCCGTTAACTCAAACGGGGCGTGTTCCGGGTCGATGACGACCCAGTCAAATCCTGCGCCAGCGCAGATCTCGACGGCGTAGGTATTTACCATGGCGTTCCAGATGCCGTGGGTAGAAGAGTGGAGGTTGGCTTTGAAGTGGTTCTTTGGTAGCTGCATCGCGCAAAGGTATATGGGCGGGGCCGCAGGTGCAAAGAAGAGCTTGAGGAGCAGAGAACATCACTACGGTCTTTGCTCCTTTTACCGATTCTTGCACCTGCGGCCCCGCCTAATAGTACCAATAGACCAATATTACTTCTCTAGCCAGGACTGATAGTACTTCCCATCATCGATCTTCACCGCTTCCTCCGTAACCTGCAGAGGAGAAAAGGTATCGACCATCACCGCTAATTCTTCGGTTTTCGTGTGGCCAATACTCCCTTCGTAAGTGCCCGGGTGCGGCCCGTGCGGAATCCCGCCCGGATGCAACGAAATGTACCCCGGACCGATGCCGGTACGACTCATAAAATCGCCATCAACGTAGTAAAGCACCTCATCAGAATCGATGTTGGAATGGTTGTAAGGCGCCGGAATGGATAGCGGGTGGTAATCGTACAAACGAGGTACGAAAGAGCAAACGACGAAGCTCTTCGTCTCAAAAGTCTGGTGTACGGGCGGCGGTTGATGTACCCGTCCGGTAATCGGCTCGAAATTGTGGATGGAAAAACCGTAGGGAAAGTTGTAGCCGTCCCAGCCAACCACGTCGAACGGATGGCTGGCGTAAACAAGGGTATGAAGCATCCCCTGTTTCTTGATCTTCATCGTGAATTCCCCGACTTCGTCGTGGGTTTCCAGGTCAGTGGGCAGTTTGTAGTCACGCTCACAGTAAGGAGAGTGTTCCAGCAGCTGACCAAAGTGATTGCGATAACGTTTCGGTGTATAAATCGGATCAGTAGATTCGGTGTAGAAAATCCGATTGTCTTCGGTATCGAATTCAATCTGGTAGATCATGCCCCGGGGAATGATCAGATAGTCGCCGTATTCAAAAGAAATGTTACCAAGAAAGGTCTTCAGCGTACCGGTGCCCCGATGGATAAAGAGCATCTCATCAGCATCAGCATTCTTGTAGAAGTAATCGGTGAGGGACTTACGTGGCGCAGCCACGCCAATCTGTACCGTAGCATTTACCAGCAGCGCCTTTCTTGCCTCCAGGAAATCATCTTCAGGCGGTGCATTAAAACCGATGAGCTTTCGGGACTTGATCGTCTTTGCTTCAGCAATCTTGGGAGAAACGTCAATAGAGGACAGAATTTCCTTTACCTGTGTGGGACGACGCAGGTGGTAAGTCAATGATGACATCCCGTCAAAGCCGATGGTACCGAACAACTGTTCGTAGTAAAGCTCTCCGTTGGGTTGGCGAAACTGGGTGTGGCGTTTTGGTGGAATTTTTCCAAGGCGATGGTAAATCGGCATGACGGTGGAGGTTAGATAGTTGTCAGAGCAACAAAGATAGGGAGGGCATTGTTTTTGGAACGGATTATATCAAACCAGCAACATACTGTAACCCGGTATCCAGCCCCAGCCCATAATCTTTCATGATCGAATCAACGGAGTTGAGGTAAGTCCCGGTGGCCAGCTGCGTCACGGGTGCCAACTGAATTATGTTCAGGTCATCGGGCGGGTTTTCGAGAAAATCGGCGCATTCGTTATAGATGGCGTGCCCCCGGTCGACAATATTACTGAGAATGGGATCAGCCCGGTAGTAGTAACTGCCGGCCAGGTCGGTCCAGGTCCTTTCAAACCGCATACTACGTGGCCAGGTGCGAAGAACCAGGATGTTCCGGGCGCCTTGTTGGTACGCCCAACGTGCGGGCAGCGGGTCGCTGCAACCACCATCCACATAGGTATTGCCCTCGAAATTATGACGCCCTTTAGTGAAAAAAGGAATGGCGGAAGAGGCGATAATGGCATCCATCCAGTTGGTACGATTGGGTTTCAGGTAGGCTGCCCGGCCCGTTAGCTCATCAGTGGCCACAAAATTTACGGGGTGCCGAAGCGAAACTTTCATGGCTTTCAGCAGATCGAAAACGATTTGTTCCCGGGCAACAGCACCGATGATGTCGATGTCCATGTATCCCTGCTCGGAAAAAATGCGGCTGAAGGCAGTGAAATTGGAATCCTGGGCCAGGTGTAGCAGGGATGCAAGGCCAAAACGATACTGCTCGCTCAGGAAATAGGATAAGGCAATTGACCCGCCTGATATGCCAAGGTAACGGTTGAATGGCCGGAAACCTGTCATCTGAAAAGCATCCAGAATACCGGTAGTGAAGGCAGATTTGAAGCCACCTCCTTCGACAATGAGTGTGGTGTTTGGTTGGTCAGGCACTAGGAAAATAGGCGAGTGAGAGAATGCTTTAATAGTTGAACGTTGTTAACGTCAACCTCATTTTATTTTTGCGGCTTATCTGCTAATTAGGGCGCGGCCGCGGGTGCAAAGATTAAGATTTAAGCGCCAGGATCGGGGCATCGGATATTATCTTAGCATTAAGGATAATTCAGGGAATAGACGCGTGGCGTATACTTTGGGCGCGGCCGCAGGTGCGATGGGAAAGTTGAAGCGCAAAGAACACACTTGCGGTCCTTGCCTTAAAACCCGTTTTCGTACCTGCGGCCGCGCCCACTTATTAAGAACATCTGAAATGTTAAGCGAATATTCTCGTAAGGCCGCCTTGGCCACTTGTACCTCTCCCTCCACTGGCAGGCTGTCGTAGAGGTCCTGCCGGATAACAGCCGTAAAAGAACAGATATTTTGAATCCTTGCTTAAATACAGGTGGGATTGCCAGAATATTGAGAAAGACTAATATCCTTGTTCTCTGCTTTCTTCTAACGCTCTTCATACCAGGGCTCCTAAGAAGCTCAGTAGAAACGTCAACATCCGGCCTGGAAATTACAAAAAAAGCCGCTGGCACAATACCAGCGGCAAAAACAATGTACTCGTGAAAGAAAGTAAAAACGACAAATGAATTAGTGGTTATCCAGGATTCCAGGACGGCAGGTTTGAAACCTGCCCTCCATGAATTCCTGATGGTTTTTCTCATTCTTTTCCGTCCCAGAAAAATGATCCACAATCAACTTGTAAAATTTCTATAGTGATCGTATTGCTCACCGGCAGACATGGACCTGCCGGATCCTCAGTAGTTAGAACCAGCGTTACGGAACCTCTGGCGGCATCTTCCGGGCTGGGGGTATAGGTCGTAGCCGTTGAGAAGAGGTTGCCATTATCAAAGTCTCCCGTACCATCACTGGTACTCCAGGTGCCGTCAAGGCTGACGGGACTGATGCTTGCTCTTTCGTTTAATGTGATTTTCTGCGTTGCACATACCGTAAACGGATTAGCCAGGTTAACTGAAACCGCACAGATTACGCCTGCATCCAGGGTCAGATCAGACTGACCGGAAGTTAACGGACCCGTTGGAGCGCTGTTGGCAACATTAGCGGTAGGGGTTGCCGGAACAGCGTCACTATCCTGCAAATCATTCCCCGAATTCGGCGTGGTGAAGTCATAGAATTCAGCATTGTCGGCAGTACTGATGTCGAAAGTGACGTAGTAATCTCCCGGAGGAAGATTATCGAAAAGGTACGCTCCCATGCCATCGGTCATTTGGGTGAAGGCATAGGCATTTCCCTCCGCATCCAGGGCAACTGGCAGGCCGGTAGAATTATCGATAATGGTAACGGTAGCGTTAACTAGTGCAACATCCCCCGGGCTTTGCAGGCCATTTCCGTCTAAGTCAACGAAAGTGGTGTCTCCTACGGATACCGGAGCGAAAAAGCCGAAGTCAATGGTCATATTACCATTTGAATCAGACGCATCGTCCTGATCTGCACCTGGGTTTCCAGAGGTTTCTGTAGGCTCCATTCCCGGGGCCAGATTAAAGATTGGGCTTAGTGTCGCTGTACCGGAGCCGGTTTGTGCTCCGTCATCTGAAAGGTCAAGATCATTAGTTGTGTTCTGTCCAGTGGAGGAGATGGGGTTCGCCACGTCCGGCATCGGGATGCCAACCTGGTAGTTGCCGGGAGGGAGGTTGTCAAAGAAATAGTTGCCGTTGCCATCAGTTGTCATCATGGCGTACGGCGTAGTCTCCAATCCGTCAATGACTCCGTCATTGTTCGCATCAAAGTAGAGCTCTACCAGGACGCTCGGAATACCCGTTTCCAGGGGGTTGATCAGGTCCTGAACGCCGTTATTGTCCGAGTCGACGAAGACGGTGGAGCCTACCGACATGCAATTACCCATTTCAAAAACTACCGGGCAGCAGGAGCCGGTGCTACACCCGCCTCCGCTGTCGGCGGTATAAGTATAACTTCCGGGCAAAAGAACGTCATAGGTAGGACCGTTGCCAACGATAAGGCCATCGCGGTACCAGATCACGTTCATGGCCGCAGCGGGGGCGGTGAGCGTAACGGATTCCCCAGGGCACAGCGGTTGCGCCGTTGGGAACTCCTGGACGGTGACGGTGAACATCACCATGCTATCACACCCGGATAAAGCGTTGGTGGCCGTCACGGTAATGAGGTGTTCACCGGCGGCGAGGTCGGCGGCCATCGGCGTGGTAATCGCGTTGGCACCTTCGGCAAAGGCGAGCGTAGCCCCATCGGGGTTTTGCACCAGTGCTACCAGGTCTGCGGTTGCTCCGCTGCCCGGCATGGATTCACAGACGGTTAGCGCATTGGCGCTGATGTCGGGCCGGTCAACGATCGTAATTTCTATTTCCTGGATCGGTCGACAAGTCGGACCCGGGTCTGGAGCCAGCGTGGCGTAGACGTAATACGTTCCTGGTGCCCAGCTGCCGCTGTTTGCCGCAAGTGTTGCGGTAAACGGATCGTCAACGCCGATTGGGGTAACGGTGTCCAGGTTCATGCCACCGGCATAGATTGTCGCCAGCTCCATCGCAGTTTCACTGCCATTGGTAGCCGTTTGGTCTGTCGAAAACCGGACGAAGCGGATGCTATTCGGTGCGTTTTGGTTGGTCACCACGGTCATGTCATCACCTGCATCCCCTTCACAAATGGTCTGTGCCGCAGAAGGGCTGGTAATTGTCGGGCAGGCCCAGAATCCGGCATCGGTACGGGGATTGGATACACCCGCAATTCCGGTGGTGATGCTAACTGATGGATAATTGACCCCAGCTACCGGCATTAGCGTGGCGTCACTGTCGTTTTGGTCCGGACTGGTTCCGTTACCCGTGTTAGCCTGGGTTAGGAAGTAGTTTTGTCCGCCTACGACTAATTCATTGTTAGCGAATTGGGGGGTAGTTCCGTCATAACCGAAAACGACCACATAATCGGTCAGGGGCATAATACTGTCGGTGCCGCTGGTGGATTCCCAGTTTTCTCCCGGGGTGCCGATTCCCGTGAAATAATACTCGCCTGCGGCATCAGTGGTCGTGTTGGCCAGGTAGGTCAGGGTACCATTTACGTTCGCGTAAAGTGCCACGGTAACGCCCTCGATCGGATCTTCCAGTGGGTCGGCTACGCCGTCGCGGTCAATGTCGTTCCAGACATAGTTGCCAATTTGTTGGGGAGCAGGATTACACAGTAGCTCTACATCGCCCAGGCCTACGGCCTTCGCAAAACTGCCGGTGGTATTCTCGTCGTAGAGGTCGATACCAAAAGAAAAAGAACCATCGGTGTTATTCAGCCACTGCAGGCCACCGGCATTCGCAGTAGTTCTGCTGGCGTCCAGTGCGGTATGAATTATTTCGTTCGCGCTACGATAAATACTGATTCCACCAAAGGAGGATTCCAGGTGTCCGGCACCGCTGTAATTTTCACCGAAGTAAAACTCCCGGCCTCCGGGCCCGGCCGGCGAGGCGGTGCTACCACTGTTGGTTACACCGGTGACGGAGTTGGTCACCTGACCATCATTTTCAATGGTCCAGGAATTAGCACCGGTTTTGCCGGCCCTCATCAGGTCTCCGGCGGAGACCAGCGTTACCAGCTCCGTACCTCCCGGTCCGTAGGGAGCTTCGGGGCGATAGTTTGCGAATCCAATCTGCAAGCCACCCCGATCAAGCATCCCGAGAATCATATCCCCATTATCCTCAAATTCAATATCCGAGATGATCGGCTGTGGCATCGGGGTTCCACCGTCACCTTCAGAAAGAGACTGCAGATTCCGTAGATTGTTTTGGTAGGAATCCGACCAGGGAATCCAGTTCGCGGGATCATTCAGAGTGGCTTCTTCCCGGGAAAAATTCAAAGAAAAGGATAATACAGGGCCGGACCAGGAGGTTGTGGCCGGATCGTAAACCATTACGTTAGCCTGCAGATCCTGGTCTCTTCCGCTTTCTTCGGCGGAGCAGACCACACCCACGTAGATTTTATCGCCCGTACCGTCATTGTGTACCTTCAGTCCCCAGGGGCGCTGGGTGGCGGTGGGTGGGTCGTTGGCATCCGTCACCTGGGTGACCCGAATGGCGTTGATAATAGCGGCAGTGCCTAGGTTGCTTGTAAATGTAATATTCAGTATCCCATCCGCTACGGTGGTCGTAAAGTTTTGCTCTTCGGCAACTAAGGCCATCGCGGGCTTGTAGGCATCAAGTACCTTCACATCTTCCAGGGTAACATCCATTTCGGTGATGGCAAGGTTGCCGGCGGCCAAATGAAAGCCCAGATCTACCTCGTAAAAGCCATTGGGTACGGGTATCCGGTAGTGCAACAGCCTTTGGCTGGTGTTACTGAAAACAAAATTTCCGTTGCGAAGGGCTTCATTTGAGAAGGTGGTGGAATTAATCATTACCGGGGCTTCACTCACGTCTCCCGAAAAGCCGAAGCGATGAAAAGGATATTCACTTCCCGTAGGCGTAAACGGGGCTCCATAAGACAGGGCCAAAATCGGGTCAGTACCGAAGCGGCCTACATCCGGCAAATAGCCCGTCGCGGCATTTGTGGCGGTAGATGATCCACAGTCGATCAACTGATCGGTGATCGTTGGTACGGTAACGGGGCAGGCCAGTGAAGGAATCGGTGGAGCGGCCACCGCACTATTGGAGGCCGGTGCGGTGGAACTCAGAGAGTAGAGCCCGCCGTCGTTTAGGTTGACCACCCATAGCGTGCTTTCGTCGGTAGAGATGTCTAAGTCGCCAAGCCCTGCTTTTCCGGCAAGGTAGAAGGCTTCCGTGTCGTAGCTTGGAGCATCAGGTGTCGTTAATCCGCGGTCGGCATTACTTCCGATTGCACCTGCGGCCGCGCCAAAATCATACAGAAGATTGCTAGTACCCGCCTGAATATCCGTCCGGTAAATGGCACCGATACCACCAGGCCCCAGCCCGGTATGGCGCTTGATTACTGCCGCGGAGAACAGTTCCCGGGAAGCTCTTTTGTAGGCCAGGCCCCAGGTAGAGCCAATTTCGTTTTCTACGGCATACTCCCGAATGTCTCCGATCTGGTTGTAAGGAGCTCCTACGAGTACATCTCCAGTACCGGAATTATCGCCGCCTACGTAACAAGCGGTGACCACGTAAGGGTTGTCTTCACAATAGTCCGTCGGGTCGTTAACGCCGAAGTTAACATCACAAGCCGCCGCTTCCACAAATTGAACTTCCTGACTCTGGAAAGTCTGCGCGTAAGGCGCCGGTAAACTTGAAAATTCAACACGATAGCTGTTTGGGAAATTCAGGGTCGTGAAAACATAGTAACCGAAATTGTCGCTTGTCGTGGACTCTACGGCTCCGTCATCGTCATAGGCCGTTACCACCACACCGGCTACGCCGGAGGTTTCTTCAGCATCAAGGAGTCCATCATTATTGAAGTCGCGCCAGACACGACCGCCCGTTTCTCCAGCGGAGCAAAGTGGTGCCTGGGCACTCATCGATAATCCACATGATAGTAAGAGTAAGGTAATTACGGCTCGTAATTCTTTTTGAAAACCCTCCGCTATGTACTGCTTTACTAAAGCCTGTATGGATGAAATGATAAAATAACGCTTATTCATCGGTCTTTTTTTCACTGTATTCTTCATGATTGATTTTTATTGGTCAAAAAGCGCAAATGCTTTTTCCATTTTGATCTACTAGTTTCTCGTTACGGTTGGGGCGACACAATCCGCAGCCGCGATTACGACCGTAATCTCGGCGACCCCGTAGCAGCTTACGCTTCCAGAAGTTACCGTACTCCGCACGTAATAATTGGTTGCAGTAGTCGGAGATACCGTGGCCGAGATGGGGGCGGTGGCGGCTTCCGCATCAGCGCGCTTAGCGTAAAATGTTAGTACTCCGCCATCCGCATTCAGCACCAAGTCTGCTAGATTGACGGCTACCCCGGAACAAGTGGCGTTTGCTCCCGCCGTTCCAGCAATCACCGGCACCGGAGACGGTAGCACGTTTACGGCAACCGGTTCCGTACTAAAGCAATCAGAAGCCGAGGCACTACGCACGTAATAAGTCGTAGTGTCACCAGGTGCGACGTAATTATTCACTAAGGGGTTAGTCCCGGCTATTGCATCCGCCTGCGTACGGTAATAACTTACGTTTTCCGGAGGTGAGTCGGTCGTCACGAGCGACGATAGATCGAGTACGGTTCCAGCGCAGGTCGTACTGTCATTGACCGTCAACTCAGGTGGGGCAGTACAACAGCCGCTGAGGGGAATGTTATTTAAGACTATTTCAGGATCTCCCGCCTCGTAGATAAATGACAGGTAGAACAGATTCGCACCCGGGCTAAAGTCATCCATGAAGGCACCGTCGGTGGTTCCAGAACCAACTTCAAACGGATCGGGCTGGCCCGTTGGATCCAAAGGACCCGCCGATGCCAAATGAGTAGTGCTAAACGCATATCCAGGAGGCGCTGTGAAGCTCATGGTATAAACACCTGGCGTGCCGTCGGTTTCAAACTGATACCTACCCGTTGAACCATCCTCAATGATCAGGATTACCCCTGGACCCGATGCGGAGAAACTACCGCCGGGAATGATCTTTCCGGTTTCTTCACAGTAGAAGTAACCGATGGGGTCATAAATACAGGGGGTGGCGGGTACGACAATGGTAGTGTCCCAGAAACAAGTGTTTGAATTATTGAATATCCGAACCGTATAGGTAGCACCGGCATTGGGTACATCTGACTTGAGGTCAAAAGGAGCAGTACCTAGCGCAGTACCTGGATAAGCCGGCCCGCTATAGCTCGTTCCTTCACTGATGCCGTAGGCATCCGCGTTGGTGGAGCCCATCAAGACAATACGGGCATCGTCATTAGGCACAAGTGCATTCGTACATGTACCTCTGACCGTTATCGCATTAGCGGTCGGCGTTTCGCAACAAGAGGAACTGGCCAAGGTTACCGGTACGTCAGTAAAGCAATCATCTGAACCATTGAACACACGCACGATGTAGGTTCCGCCGGTAATAGGAATATTCTCCTTCACTACCGGTAAGCCCGTAATCGGCATCACGCCCCCGATCGACATCGGTCCGTCATAGCTTACCGCGTCCAGCGTACTTACGCCAAAGTGAGTAGCCTCCGTTTGGGTGGCCAGGGTAATCATCCCATCATCGTTGGACTCACTGTCGGCACAAGTCGAAGGGGTCGTGGTAAATGTAGCCGTGGGTAGATCCTTGATGGTCACGCTCATCACATCGGGCGTACAACCGGCGACCGTGTAGATGAAGTTGAAGACCCCACTGGCCGTAAGCTCAAAATCCACCATGCTGACCCCATCCGTCGTGGCTCCGAGCCTAGCTCCCGGAGGATTAGCACCGTCCGCCGTCCAGGTACCGCTCAGATCGATACTTGCCGTCAGGGCCGTACTCGAACCTCGGCAGACCACTTGATTCGGGCCGGCATCGGGCACGAAGGTCGTTGTAATGGCCACCGTATCCGTACAGCCAGTCACCTCATCGGTCCAGATAAAGTTGTAGGTTCCTGGTAAAGTGAAAGCCGTGATGGTCGTGGTTGGCACGCGGTTGAACGTAATCACGGCCATGCCCGGGTTACCGGCCTGTGCCCTCCAGGCTCCCATACCGGTAGCCGCCATCGTGACGCTGCCGCCCGGTTGGGTGGGGATACAGCTCAACATTTGATCTGGCCCCGAAGAAGGCTTGGCTGTTACGGTTACAAAAGTGGTATCCGCACACCCCGCAGCATTCGTCCAAATGTAATTGTACACACCTGCCGCACTGAAAGTAGTAATCGTAGTAGTATTGCTATTCGGGGTGGTAATGACCGAACTGCCGGGGTTACCCGCTTGCTCCGTCCACATACCAGTGCCTACCGCAGCCATCGTAACTGATCCGCCGGGGAACACCACACAGTCTGCCAATTGATTGGCACCAGCATTGGGTTGCGCGGTCACCACGATCGAAGCGGTGTCCGTACACATATCCTCGTTCGTCCACACAAATTCATAGGTGCCCGCAGCACTGAAGGTCGTAATGTCCGTGGTCGGGCTGTTTACGGTTGCAATTACCGCCGTGCCCGGATTACCGGCTGCCGGAGACCAGGTACCCGTGCCCGTTGCCGTCATGGTCGCCGTTCCGCCCGGCAATGCAGCGCAATCAACCATTTGATCCGCGCCAGCGTCCGGTTTAGCGAATACGAAAACAAAGGCCGTATCCGTACAGGGACCGTCACTCCAGACATACTTGTAGGTACCAGGAGCACTGAAAGTATTAATGACCGTTGTGTTGCTTGTGGTACTAACGATAGTAGACGTGCCTGGATTTCCGGGCTCTTCCACCCAGGTTCCGATACCCGCGGCGGCGGCCATCGTAGCCGTTCCGCCGGGGAACGATTCCAGACATTCGGTCGTTTGGTCGGGACCGGCATCAGGTTTGTCTTGTACCTCTACCATCGCCGTATCGGCGCAACCTTCGTAAGTCAGATAAAACGTGTAGGTGCCGTAGGCCGAAAAGCCGGTGATGGACGTCGTCTGGCTCGTCGGGAAGTCGATCGTCGCCGTCCCGGGGTTAGCGGGGTCGGCCGTCCAGGTACCCAAACCGACACCTTGCATCGTCGTCGTGCTGGTTGGCAGCGTAGTGACACAAGCGATTTGGTCGGGTCCGGCATTGGGCTTTAAGGTTACCGCTACCGATGCGGTATCGGAACAAGCACCGTTTGAATAGACAAAATCGTACGTTCCGAAATACTGGAAGGTCGTGATCGTAGTCGTCGGACTGTTGGGGGTCGTGATCGTAGCAGTACCCGGATTTCGAGCACTTGGCGTCCAGGTGCCCGTACCAGTAGCGGCCATCGTTACCGTTCCGCCCGGCAACGCCACACAATCAGCCATTTGATCGGGTCCGGCTTCTGGTTTTTCGGTGACGATTACCGACATGGTATCGGTACAGACTCCCTGGGCCCAGATAAAGTTATAGGTGCCCACCGCCGTGAAATCAGTAATGGTCGTCGTGGGGCTACTCGTACTGGTAATGGTCGCCGCGCCGGGGTTACCCGTCTGCGCCGTCCACAAGCCAGTTCCGGTTGCCTCGGCGGCAACCGATCCACCCGGTAATGTGATGCACTCCAAGGCTAGGTCAGGTCCGGCATCCACTTTATCGGATACCACCACCTGGGCCGTATCGGTACACATCCCGTCGGTGAAAATAAACTGGTAGGTACCCGCAACTTCAAAGTCGGTGATGGTCGTACCGGGGCTGGCATCGTTGGTAATGATCGCCGTACCCGGGTTACCGGCTTCCGCCGTCCAGGTACCCGTACCGCTGGCTGCCATAGTAGCCGAACCGCCCGGGAAGGACGGGACACAAGAAACCACCTGGTCCGGGCCCGCTTCGGGTTTAGCCGTCACGGTAATCTTCGCGGTATCCTGACAAGAACCATCGGACCAAATAAAGAAGTAGTCGCCCACCGCACTGAACATGGTCACGTTTGTTTGTGAACTGCTATCATTGGCGATAGTCGCCGTACCGGGGTTACCCGCCTGGGCCGTCCAACTACCCTCGCCGAAGGCAAGTAAAGTAGACACACCACCGGGTAATACCGCACAGTCTGCCGTTTGGTCATCACCAGCATTGGGTTTTTCAGTGACGATCAACTCCGGAATGACCGAAATAACCGTTAAGCTATCGCAAAGACACTGGCTGGCCCCCACTGGTGAATCCGGATCTTTGCTGATCCGCACCAATACGTTCTTGCCCGCGCAATCCACGCAATTCTCGATCGGAATAGCATCCGCGTAAGTATAGGTGTAGCTGCTGTCTACCATAAGGCCCTGATCGTAAACGAGGGGATCAAAGGAAATATCGCCAGCCGTTACGGTACCGGAAGCATCCATATCGAGGAATACCTCCATGATCACGTCGGTTCCCGCCAGAAGCTCAGCACTTCCGCTGTTGGTCAGCAGCCCCGTAATGTCCAGATTGGATTCACTACCCACATTGTCGCAACCCTGAGTGAAGGTAGCTACGGCGGTGGGGGTGATGTTCGGTTTAAAACTTTGCAGCTGCACTGTATCGACCCCGTTTTCAATGCCCACCGGACAAATCGCATTGATGGTGACACAGTAAACACCGGTAGAAATAATGGTACTCAACCGGCTTACCTGTTCCGGTATAGGTGCACACTTATTGCTCCCTACCGACTCCTCGTACTGGAAAGTAAACTTGATGCTGTCGCCCGGCATCACGCCTGGTGGCACTTGCCAACTCAACTGCTTGGTCCCGTCGGGAAGGTTGAGCACTATCGGCTGCACGGGCGGTGCATTGTTCGCACCGGCTGCGGCGGCATTGTAAGATTGAAAACCATAATTCTCCGGCAGGGTGACCCGTACCGAATCCGTGGCACCGGTTTCGTCACCGCTCACCAGCAGGTATACGCTGTAGTCGTAGCCCGCACCCGGCGTACAGTCGTCGATTTGCTCGATGGTGATCGTTGGATTGGTGAAATAACTTAAAGTGGGCGCCCCGATGATGGATAGGGGAGGGGGATTGGTGTTAAACAGGCTGGTGATGTCACCACAGCCTACTTTGCCCGCAATCATACTCTGTATTTGAGAACCGGAAGTATAGCCACATCCCGTATTATACCCCACTTGCAGCAGCATGATGTTTTCCGGATTTAAACTGACGTTACGCAACGTATCCGACAACGGCAGGGTCCAGCTATAAACACCGGCTTCCAGAATAGGATCTGCTACCGATACCCAGGCACCGGTACCCAATCTTAACCGCGTGTGTCCGGGTTCAATGAACGAATTCTGCGGCATCTTAAAGGAAACCTTCACCGAATTGGCATCCTGGGTCTGACTGTTGATGACCCGGAACTGAATCGTGTCTTCGACACAAAGATCTTTCAGCGGCGTAAACAGGCTGTCCACCATCTGCAATTCGCCCTCGAAGGTGACGTAATTGAAGGTGGCCCGGCGCGCATTAGCCTTGCAGGTGTACGCTTCCCACGATTCGGGGTAACCACTACAGGGCGTGCGGTCCGCATAGATATCCAGCCGGTTGGCGTTACACGTAGTAAGGGTCGTGTGAATATTGAAACGCCGGTTACCACCGTTGGGAATATAACCAACCTGCCAGATATTACTACCGGGTTCAGTAAATACCGTGGCACCCGTTACCTGGTCCACGATACTATCTATCACCACATCATCGCTGGGCGGTATGGCAATAAAGTCGTTTCCGTAAACGCCGGAGCTGCCTTTGTTGTACTGCACCGGCCAGATCACTTTGGGGCTATTCACCGAGATACTGCTACCGGCGTACTGGGTAAAGGAGTTGTTGTTACCTCCGGGCCAGTTCAGGTTGGCGGTGACACCTCCGCCTACGCCTACCAGTGTAGTCGAATCTAACCGTAGCCCTTCGGTTACCTCGTAGTCCGTAAAGAAAGCAAAGCCCGTCGCAATATCGGCGTGATCCTTCACGCAACCGACCAAATTGGGCGGCGGGGTGTAGGTCATGCTCAGATCAAACTGCGAAATGGAATACAGATTACTCTCTTCGGTGTCGTAGCCGTAAAAGGCGTGGATCGCCCGTAGGTCGAGCATGAGCGTATCGCCGGAATAGAAATACAACTCGGGCGGTAACACGTTATTTACCGGAGCAATACAGGACTCGATATTGGTACTCAAATAGGCCCTGACTGCCGTGATGGTCCAACGGCTGGACGCGGGATTGACAAACTTCATGTACACCGGAGCAAGAATATTCCTCACTTCTCCGGGGAAGGGCGAGTTGTTACATCCGGAAGCATTTACTTGTGCACGGGAACCGATCCGAACGACGTTCGTTGTTCCGCAGCTGGGGCCACCACTTACCAGCGAAGAAGTTTGATCCCTGGTCATGTCCACCGTCTCGAACCTACAGATAACCGAGTCGCATTTGAACTGCTCCGGGGGCTCCGGGGCCTGGACCAGGGAGGTATAGGGTACGTGCAGTAAATTCCATTCGATGACGTTCCAGCCGTAATGCGGCGTAGCGTAGGTCAGGTTTTGGACAAAATCGATGGTATCCCCATCCTGATAGGACGTTATCCCCGGAATGGTCAGCCCATCTCCGCCCTGCAGCGAGAGGTCCACCAAATAGGTATTGTCGGTATTGACGCCCCGGGAGTTACCTACGGCATCAAAAACACCCACGCCGGGCCTGGTCAGTGTTACCCTCGGGAAGTCCTTTTCCAGAAATTCATTACAGATTATTGCGGCGGGTAAAGAAACATAATCGATCGTACTTTTCATGTACAGATAAGGCACGCCCCCGGGTTTGGTGGTACGCACCACCATCCGGTAGTTCACTTGCAGGGTGTCCGTCCAGGTGATTCTTCTATCCTCTACTATATCGAAATTCAGCGATCCCGAGGCATCGGCCACCCCGTCACTGTTGTTGTCGGGGGCCCCGAAAGTCGACCGCATTTGATCAAATTCCAGGATTTGCAACCCATCGGCACAGGGGCCCGGACAGATGCTGTTCCATTCCATTCCGGCCTGGAAGTCGAAAGCACCCGATTCGATGCCCGGCTCGGTATTCGTACTGTCGATGTCGAAAAAGCGGGTCATGTACACCCGCCGCACCGCCGGGCCGGGGCATAGATTGACCACGTGGATGGCCAGCTCGAAATCGCCGCCACGGTAAGAATTGTCATAGCTGGCTTCGAAGGTACTCAGTGCCGTAGGCGGCAGGTCGCTGCGTTTGAAATAAACCAGGATGGTACTGTCGATCGCGGTCATGTCTTCTACCCGGTCGGCCTGCCATGCCTCGTTCGACCAGCTGCTCAGCCGGCCGAAGGTCGCGTCGAGATCACCGTCCCAGGCAATCCCGCCGTTCGTTTTAATTTTGATGTAAAATTGACTGCGCTCCGTAAAGAACGGCAGGTCCAATTCACCAGCTCTAAATAATAACCTCAGGGTGTCTTCTCCGTAGGCGCAGCGTTCCCGGTCCAGGTCGGTACTGTCAATCAGGGAGAAGCCGGAAAACCGGGCCAGGGGGTGCAAAGCACCAAAACCCGCCGTGTACGAAGGGATCGGTTCGGGATCACGACCATTATAAATCGTACTGGGGAAATTAGCCCGGCAGATTTGGTAAAGGCCGCCGGGACAACCCAGCCCCCGCCAGTACGTGCGCGCATCCACTACCCCCCCGACGGCGGGGCCAAAACGATACGCATAACAGGTATTACAAAAAACTCGGGAGCCTCCTCCACAAAAGTTTTGAGTGAAAGAATTATACTTTGTCACGGGGCCGGCCGTGCCGACCACGAAAGTGACCACCACGCTGTCTCCCGGGGCTATTTCTTCCAGATCGATCAGGGTGTTACTCGGCTGATCAAAATTATCGAACGGATAAGGTTCCAGTACCCCAGCGGTGTTGCTCGCAACGTTGGTAAAGAAAAAATTACTTGCAAACACACTCCAATTCGGGTGGTAGCGCTCATCCCCGTCCCGGTAGACCCAGATGGAGTCCCGGTCAATGTAGTTCAAGCCCGTGACCACCGGATGTACGTGTACGTCGATGGCGGGCGCGGTGGAATTATTTTTAATTATGTACTGGTAGGTTATGGGGCGGTTGTAAAGCTGTCCGGAGCTATCGCTCTTGATGTCGCTGATGATGGAGAGGGTCCGGGTGAGGTTGGGGATGTCCCCCATCGTTCCTCCGCCGGAGACGATAGCGGTGTTCACCAGTACCGTGTTGTTGGTGGTACCGTTCATACAGGTCTCCCCGTTACAACCCCAGTCGGCGCGAATGTTGCCGGAAACGGGCGTGGCGGAGCCAACCACCAGCAGGGTATCGTTGACGACTATACATTCGTTCTGGTCAAACTTGCCGTCGCCGTTACCCACGGTCATGAAGTCTGCGGCTTTTAGCACCGTCTGCCCCCTGGTGGTACCCGCACCGCTGACCGTACCCAGGTCGAAGCTTTGGACCACGATACTGGGGTTGTTTTGCGTGTCGGTGACCGTCACCGAATCGACCGAACCGAAACCACCATTACAGATGGTAACCGTCCGCACAAATGGGCTGTAACAACCTACCGAAGCGTTGGCATTCTCCAAGGTAATCGACAAAGACGGGAAGAGTATGGGGTAAGAGGGCGTTGTAGAGACCGCGGAAAAGGAGCAATCCCAAAAAACCTGGTAGCTGTTGGTGATGCTCGCCGCTTCGGTGGAAACATCACACGCTGCGGCGACGTCGAAACTGACGTCCACGGAACCACTACTTGGGATGTTCGCGATGTTGAAGGTCACCACGCGGTCATCCATGATGTTGCCACCGAAGGTAACACCGGTACCACTTACCGAGCTGGGGACGTAGCTGATGCCCGGAGGCAGGCTGTCGCGGAAGATCATGTTATCGATGGTGGCCGGACTCAGGTTTTTGACCCGTACCGTAAAGGTTCCCGTCCCGCTACAGGTGGTCACGGTAGGCGTAACGAGGTACTCCATGGTGACCACGTTGTTCAGGGCGGGTGCACACTCGTAGCCCAATTTCATCTTAGCCGAGTTGTTCAGGCTTACGGCGGGGAAGGTATTGACAAAGCCATCGCCTTCGGAAATTTGGCTCGTCGCCGGGATGGCGGTTTCGAAGATGCCGTCGTTGTTGTTGTCAATCAGCAAGATGGCTCCCTGAACTTCGGAGACGATCCTCAGGTCAACCGTACCCACCAAACCCGTTTTACTGACGTTCCAGGCCAGCGGCGTAGCTAAAGTAGCACCTCCCGGCAGGCCGGCTTCGGCTACCGGCGTGGTGGACAGGTCATTGTCGCTCAACAATAAATAGTTGTTGTTCACCAGGCTCGAAGGGTTGCTGATGCTGATCCGGTCGGTATTGACACTGACGGAGGTCTGCTGGTCCAGACAGCCGACTTTGTCCAGTCCGATCCCAAAGATGTTGTTGCTGTAAACGCTGTTCGCGGCGGCATCCCACACCACGGTTCCGTTGGAACTGGTGTAGTTGGTGGCGACCGTCTGATCGAGCGAAATGCCGTATTTTACGGCCAGGTAAGTTTGGATTTTGTTGTGTTGGGCCGCATCGATGGGCCCTGGGTAAGCGATGAATTCGGCAATATCACTGTTCGGAATATTATTGCCCAGATTGGACGTTCCCGCACGCCCGTTCAAGCCATTAAAGGTCCCACTTGATGCAAAAACCCGGTTATTCGAAGCCAGCACATTTTTAACACCGGGATAGGTTTGACCGGAAGTGGTACTGGCGTGAAAGCTGTATAACCTCGGTAAGGTATTATCCGGAATATTACCAAAAGGAGTGGTGACATCGGGGCCTCCCGGTCTCCAGAAAAGTGTGTTACTGAAAGGCATGTAAATGGCCAATTCGTTGCAGCAGCCACCACTTGCGGGACTCCTGAAAAAGTTAGCAGTTCCCAATGAGTTATTTACCCGCGTAACGGTATAAATATTAATATCATTGAGCGTATTATCTCCAGTAATACCTAAGGGGTTAGTCATCACATCACCCGTGAAATTTACGACCGGGTTGTTATTGATTGCCTCGTCGATTAACTCGGGTTGATTGGCCGCAAAAGCCTGACGATAGTCGACGTTGTTACCGCTAAAGTCGGGCCAGGTGTGTACCTTGCCGCCCTCAGACAGAACATCCTTAGCTTTAAGCCATAGTGCCATGTCGGCGGTAATGCCACCGGGAAAACAAGACTCCAGGTAACCGATTTTGAGTTTGGCAAAATTATCCAGCGACAAACCCTCGTAGGTGTTCGTATTACCCATGCTGGAAGTTGGGCTAAGCGCGGTTTCAAAAATGCCGTCGTTATTATTGTCCAGGAGGAGCACGGTATTGGCCGCCGGTGCCTCGATGGTGATGCCCACCGTACCCACGGTACCGGTTTTGCTGACGTTCCAAACCAGGGTGGAAGCCGCCACCGCCCCGCCGGGCAGGCCTGGCTGAACCTGGGCGCCGCTCGAAAGGCCGTTATCACTCAGGAACAAAAAGTCTCCCTCGCCCAGGGCGGAAGGATTGTCCAAACGAATCAGGCTGGAGTTGACGCTTTGCGAGCCGAGTTGTTGCAGGCCACTGCCGCTGTCCTTACCGACTCCGAAGATATTTTGATTAAAATCACCGTTGAAAGTATTATCCCAGATGATGGTACCATCCGAGCGGACATAGTTGGTGAAGATCGTTTGGTCGAGGCTGATGCCGTATTTGACGGCGAGGTAACTTTCGACCTTGTTCCGCTCGGTGGGGGTAACTTCCCGGGTAAAAGCGATGATTTCTCCGAAGCTACCTCCGAAGGATTCTGCCCTCGGCGCTCGGCCCAGGTAAACCCTGCCGGGGACACCTGGAGCCGTTACTCCCGCCGGAGTCCGGTTTTCCCCGTTGTAATAAAAGAAGGCATTATTGGCGACATCGTCATTGCTGGTGGCCGTACTGATGGTCGGGATGATGTTGGAAGGAATCTGAGCATTTTCGACCCATCCATCTGCAAAAAAACCTACTGTATTACCATGTGGCCCAATTAACCAGTTGTTATCACCCTGGATCGCTCTTCGGCCGGCGGTAGACGTACTGGTACTGTTGTACACCGCAAAGAAAGTATAAGGGCGGTTGTACATCAGTACGTCGGTGTTCATGGCATCGAGTCCCAAGTCGAAATCCACCGAGGGATTGCAGTTGAAAAGGGCGGACGAAGCGGTGTATTGCGGCCGCCGGTCGCTGAATCCTTGCGTGGTAGTGTATGCACCGGGGCCCTGATCGGCCCATTCGGAAATGCCGCCTCCAGCTACCGTCACCCCGGCATCACCTTTCAGCCAGAGCTTAAGGTTGGCGCTTACCCCGCCCGGCGCTTGGCCGTATGCCGTGTAAGATGCAAATAGAATGCAAAACGTAGCCAGAAGGAGCATTATTAACCCACGGCGTGCCACGCTTACCCGGTTAGGCTTGCTGGGATTAAATTTAAAGGACAGTTTCATAGAATAGGTCGTTTTCATGAGTAGTCAAAAAGGATTGGATCAAAGCCTTTTCGCTCGCGACGAAAGGCAGATCCACTAAGAATAAAAATCTCGTACATTACAGGTTACCAGCTCATTACGCTTATCAATATTCAGATAATTGACTGGCAGTCTCTAAGTGACTTTAGCACTTACTAGACATTATTCCGAATTAGATAATTGCTATCGCAAACCAAATTACCGAGCCGCCGGTAGACAGTCCTGGCCTACCGGGGCAAGGTCCAAAAGGCAATTACTCGAAATGGGTGAGCAGGGGAAAAAACGGTTTGAATTCCATGAGAGGGTGTTATGTAATGAGAGACAATTAAAACAATGCGTAAATTGGAAAGTCGGACAGTTACTTTCCACTGGCCAAAGTTGAGTCTACGGTGAATGTTATGACGAATAAAGAGGGGGGACAAAAGAGGGGACAAGCTAATTTTAGGAGATGAAAGCCAATGAATATGGGGGTAAAAAGAATTTCCACTGCGCTTATGGGGTGCCATTTTTCTAAAAAATAAAGCCTTCCATTCGCAATCACCCCGTTTTTTAACCCGACAGGAACCATTATCCTTTGATCTCGGGTACGTTAACAGGAATTTCTTGATTCCAGGATCCGGACTGAATCGCAGGGCCTATCAAAGACTACATATAAAGGCTTTCTGACGGGAACAAGTACGGCACTCCAGTATACCTGCTAATAAATTAATATCAGACGCGTGGTTTTCCTGGCAGGGTCCCTTTCTTGGGCTTGAATTGGTGGATAAAATCCTCTAATCCATCCTCGGCATTCAAGGGTAATTTTTTCCGCAGCCGGTTCCGCGTCTTCTTGACGCTATTCACGGAAATGCCTAACAGGTTGGAAATCTCCTTTGACTTGAGGTTTAACTTTATTAGTGTAAAAAGGCGCTCTTCTGACTCCGTTATCGTGGGGAATGCCTCTCTGATCTCCTGCAAATATCCAGGATTACTTTTATCAAAAAGCACCTTGAAATCAGTCCAATCGGTATTGGTGAGAATAGAGTGGTCAAATAAGTTTAGACGTTCTTCTTCTTTTGCCAGATTGGACTTTGGATCGTCAGCAGTGTTTTCAGTCGGACTGGAAGGAGTCTCAATTTTAGCCACCTTTATTGCTGCCAACGCTTCGTTTTTTTCGGCTAGCAACCTGGCTACAACCTGTAGATTTTGTCGATTGTTTTTAATTTCAGAATGTAATTGTTTCTTTTGCAATCTCCAACGCCATAGCGCAATCAATACAAGTAACAGCATTATTGCGAAAACTAAAATCATTCGCTCTAACTTCTTCTTAGCAATAAGTGCTTTTTGTTCACTCTCCTTCAATTCAAGTGCAAACTGGCTTTCTTTATACTTAGCCTCCAGGGCCGCAATTTTTAGCTTTGTTTCGTCACCAATCAGACTATCCCTGAGCGAATGGAACTTTTCCTGGTACTCCATTGCAGTCCGATAGTTGCCTGCTGCTTCATAACTTTCCCGTAAACCGGCATAATTACGGAAGAGGATATGTTGAAAATTATGTTTTTTGTTGAACTGGGCGGCTTCTTTGAATTTTTTGATGGCCAGGTCAGTTTGCCCTGCAAGCAAATATGCGTTTGCTAAGTTGTTCATCACCGATCCTTGTGACATTAGTTCGCCCAATTCTTCGCTGATCGCTTTGGCTTCCTCAAGAAACGGTATCGCTTCATCAGGTTTGCCTTCCTGTGTTAATAGGGTGCCAAAATTTGCGTTGGCCGTTTTCAATTGTTTCTTCGTTCCAAATTTTCGCAACATGGGAAGCGCGCGATCAAAGTATTGTCGAGCAATGTTAAAGCTGTCCTTCAATCCATACATGGCACTGATTTGCTCAAGGCTCTCCGCAACACAGAGACTATCACCCGCTTCGGAGCACCAACTCACAGCATTCTGATAAGCAGCAATTGCTGCGTCATTCTCCCTCAGTTTCACATTGAGGTGTCCACGGCGGTAGGCTACTCCGCCTCGCCAACCAATTTCCCCGGAAGCTTCCGCAAGATTTTCAGCAATAAGCAGGTGAGTCGTGGCTGTGGGAATATCCAATAGACGAAAATAATCGTAATAAAGATATATTTCCCCAATAATTTGGCGTAACGTGTCCTTATCAACTTCAGCTTTCTTAAGCCATTCTTTGTGAACCAATAACCGCTCTTCTGTCGGCAATCCCGAATCAGGTGGGGCGGGGTTGTTTCGTTCATAATGCGCTCGAAAATCTGCTTGTCCTGCGAGTAAAGAAGACACAAAAAAAAGGAAAGCAATGAAAATGTTTTTGGGATAAATTAACATCAAATCTTTTGTTGTTGTAGGAGCCTCCTGTGATTTCTGATCACAGAAGCATAAGCCATTCTCAAATAGAACTAGTAAGCAAAAAGTAAAAGAAGGGAGTTTGGACCTGACTTTTACCACTCTGGAGTGGTTGTCCCCCCTTTTGTCACCCAAAATGAGTGATTTCAAATATTCTTCCACCGACATTTTGACCCTACGGTGTCTCCTTACGGCTGTTGAATGGTTGCCCCCTTATTGATGATGCTTAGGTGCTGTCCTGGTGGACTCTTCTTTAGTCTGTTTGAATTTCTTGCCAAACCAGGAGCATTGGAGTAGGGTGGACTACTGCTTCTTAACCTTTTATGGCACCTGCGCGCCGCCGCCCTGATGATTTAGCAGAAAAATGATGGAACCCAATCACTTTGATCCCCCGGAAACTCCGTGGTTTTCATTCAATTGGGGGCAAAAGGGCTTAATAAGAAAATGTCGGAACCTATACCCAAACCGTGAAGGTTTGGGATGCAATTGACCTGAGATCAATAGTTTTTGCTGGCGCTCAGCGCCACTTAATTTCCCAGACCACTTCGTGATGAGCATATAATGCGGGAAAATAAGACAAACAGTGATCTGTACCCCTTTTTGCCCCCCCAACTTATACCCGGAATCCGCTGCTTGTTGTTGAAATTTGTAATTCCTGGTTAATGACCAATTAACTTCCGGATTCACCCTCTCAATGAAAAAACGACTCTTATGAAAAAGATTATTTTATTCCTGTGTTTTGCCATGACTTCAGGTCTGATTATTTATCAAATCAGCAACAGGATGCCTGTTCTGCATGACGTGGCGAGTCAGTATGAAGAAGAAGATAGTAAGTATGAAGAAATCCACAAAAATTCAGATTGGTATCGGGCGATGAGCGAACCGAATGCTGATTATTTTAAAGTTAAGTCGGCGTATGAGAAATTCTTCGGTGATCACAAGTGGGAAAAGAGCAAAACCCGACAATTGGGAGAGGGTTGGCTTAAGACTAAGTTGGCTTACTTAGATAAAGACGGTAGAGTACAGGACGAACCACCGTTTGAGGCATCAAGGCATACGGCAACACACTCCGTTATGACGGGGACCACGATGAGCGTTGGTTCCTGGGATATGTTGGGGCCCGTCAATAGTTTCGGAGCACCCTATGGAAGTATTTATAATCATGGAGGATACGTTTATCTGACCAGATTTGACCCCACTAACACTTCGAAGGTGTTTGCCTCCTTTATAACTGGTGGTCTTTGGATGACTTCTAATGATGGAGCCGATTGGACGCTTACTGATGCCAATATGCCAGATGATTTTTATCACGACATAGACGTATGTATAAACTCTCCTTCTATCGTTTATGCTGTCACAAAGACACGCGTCATCAAATCTAAAGATGGTGGACTGACCTATTCCAATACCGGTTTAACCTCAGCTACTCACCCGGGTATTGGCTACGATATCGCAGTTTCGCCCACCGATCCTAACGTAGTTGTAGCAAGGTGGAACGATAAAATTTACAGAACTATAGATGGTGGAGATACCTGGGCAATAATTACCTCAGGATTGCCGAATCACGTAGTTTTTGATAGTGGTGTCATAAGTGAAATGGTTGATTGGAGCACGACAGACAACAAAGTTGTGTATTTCTTAAGTACTTCGCATGATGATAAAGTAACCGTATATAGGTCTGGAGACGCAGGGGCTACCTTCTCAGCAATACAGACTATTACACTCGCAGCGCCAGCAAATGGCTTAGTAGTTGGCTGGACTAAATTGTTGTTGCCAACCAATAATACTTCGCATATCTACGTAGCTGTTGGGTCGGGTAGCAACCAGAATGGTCACCATGCAGTACATCTGTATAAGCTGGATAAGACTACCGGAACTATTGCAACGAGCAGAATCAACATGATTAATGGTACTGCCCCCAATGAACTACACCACGGAGATCTGGTAATGGATAGGAATGATGAGAATAAGATGATTTATGGTACTTATTCTCAGGGAAAGATCCATTTTTCATCAGATAATGGAGTAACATTCACCACCCCTGCATCTGATAATACTCATTCCGACATCCGTTCCTTGGATATGATCGGTGGTAAAATAGCTACTGGGTCTGATGGTGAACTTACAATTTCTACAAACGGAGGTGTTACCATGAGTTCGATCTCTAATCCAATTAGCAACCATGAACTTTGGGGATTTGGTGCCGCTTTTAAATCTGATCTGATCGCTGTTGGTACGAATCATGGCCCCGTGATGATCAAAGAATCACATAACGGTTTTGATTGGTATAATGGCTATGGGGCAGATCAGCAAAATACGGATGTCAATCCACTTGATGATCGCTACATACACACCAGAGGATATGCTCAAAGACGATTAGTCAGGACAGGGCCTCATACGTTAATTTCTGAAGACAACTTGTTAGACATAGGCGGTTTAGAGTATTTTAATAATGTGGCCTTTCACCCAAATTTGTACAACACGATGATTACCCACCATGCAGGTGGGTTTCCTTCGGGTAATCCTAATCTCGCTACGTGGAAAAATTCATTGATACGAACGGATGATCAGGGAAATACCATAAGTATCGTTAAAACATTCGCTGGCCAGGTGTACCGGGAGAAGATATGCATGACAAATCCAAACGTGATGTACGTAGTCGTGGGATTGTCCAACAACAAATTATGGAAAACCACCAATGGAGGAACGACCTGGATTGAAGTTACCCCTTCTCTTGCAGAAAGTTCTTCCCTGACAAACATCTCCGATATTGCAGTGAGTGACGTAGATCCCAATGAAGTTTGGATTGTATACAGTGGTGTGCAGACAGCTGCCAAAGTCATCAAATCAACCAATGGAGGAAGTTCATGGCCCATAAACCTGACAACACCTACACTAAGTTCGCAACCTACAACCCGGATAGTACATCAACGAGGCTCAAATGGTGGCATTTATACCGCGAACAAGGATGGTGTTTACTACAGAAATAATACGATGTCAGATTGGACTGTTTTAGGTAATGGCTTACCTAAAATGGACATCAGGTGGTTATTTATCAACTATAATTTAGGTAAACTTAGAATCGGAACCTCAAGAGGAGCATGGGAGCACGACTTGTTTGAAACTTCTCCTCCTAAAGCACAGATTTCTGCTGACAAACAATCTATTCCCTGCCCACAAATTGCAACAGTTCAATTTAGAGATTACTCGACCGTAAGAAATGCCTCGGCAACCTGGTCCTGGAGTTTTCCTGGAGGTACACCCTCAACTTCTAGTTTAGAGAACCCAATCGTTTCTTATGCAGGTGCCGCTGATGGTAACTATAATGTTACACTTTCAGTTACAGATGCCCATGGATCGGATGTGCAAACGCTAACTAATTTCATCCAGGTTTCAGGAGGCAGCAGTGGATGTAGCATAGATACAATGCCTGGTACAGCACTAAGTATTGGATCCAGTACCGATGATGCTCAGACAACGAACGCTTTAGGGATAAGCACTGATAAGATTACCATGAGTTGTTGGATTAAACCTAATGGTGCGCAATCTGGAAACCCAGGCTTGATTACGACTTTAAGTGGTAATGCCACAGGATTAGTAATAAGAGGAGGAGCAGTCGGGTACGTATGGGGCAACAATTCTTACTCATGGGGTTATCATTCAGGTTTAACTGTACCCGCAGATCAGTGGTCTCATGTAGCCATGGTGATACAACCGGGTCAAGCTATTATGTATTTGAACGGTGTACCTGCTTTTAATAATTCGCATGGTTCACATGCCATTGATTTTAGCAGTAAATTCTATTTTGGGTCTGACAGAGGTAATTCATCTGATCACTTTATAGGGGATATGGATGAGATATGTATCTATAATAGAGCTTTAACAACAGATGAAATTAGAGAATTAATGCACCTGACACGCAATAATCCAAATGCGGGAAGCCTACCTACAACAGATGCTTCTTTAGTTGCTTATTACCAGTTGAATGAAGTCGGAACTTCACCTATTTACGATAAGACTGGTGGCAATCACGCCAATCTTTCTGGAAGTGCATTAAGAACTACTTCTACCGCACCAGTAGGAGGAGGAACTTTCCAGCGCATGAATGTCAACAGCGGAGGCCTGAAAAACTTCCTAAGGCCAGAAGTTGAAATTACCTTTCCTGCTTCGGGTACCTACCCGAATGGAGATATAGTCGTGACTCGTATTAACCTGGCGCCAGACCACCCAGCAGGGGTGAATCCTGTTTCACCTCCTGCTTATTGGGTAGTCAATAATTTTGGTATTAATCCCACCTTCTCCGAACTGGAAAGCATCACCTTCAAGGGCTTGTCCGGGGTGATTTCGGGGTCTTTCGCTACCTATGGCCTGCATAAACGGGCCTCGAACGCCATGGGTGACACCTGGGGAACTCCCATCGATGGTGCGGATGCCGCAACCAGCAATTCCCTGACCTTCAGCACAGCGAATGGCATCAACAGTTTCAGCCAGTTTATGCTGAACAGAGGCGTTATCTTACCCGTTGAACTCATTGATTTTCAGGTGCAATCTCTCAATGGGAAAGAAGTAGAAGTAAGCTGGGAAACAGCAACGGAGGTAGCGAATGATTACTTTGACGTGGAATGGAGTACGGATGGCCGGGTTTTTACTACTATCGGCCAGGTTGCCAGCCAGGCAGAAAACTCGACACAAACGCTGCGGTACGAATTTATCCACACTTCTCCTAACCGAGGTGTAAACCACTATCGATTGAAGCAAGTCGACCTCGACGGTACCTTCACCCGGACTGAAATCAAACGCATCACCTTAAATGCTTTGACTACTGAATTTGTGGTTTATCCCAACCCCGCGGTAGTTGGAAAACCTCTGTTTATTAATACGAATACGGAGGAAGCCTACTCTTTTACCGTTTATGATTCAAAAGGCCGCAGGGTGTTTAATGGTAAGTTCCAGGGAGACACTGAAGTAGATATTCCCGCACTGAAAAGTGGATTTTACGCCTACCAGATTGAACTTGGCGACCGGGTCGTCAATGGTAAATTGATTGTGGATTAATGTAATGATTCAGGATCAACCCGGATCCGGTAACAGGCTTAGTTTTTTTTACACCTAAGAAGGTGGTGATGGTTCGCTGTCACCACCTTCTTATCGTTAGTCTATGACTTTCAGAAGGTGGGTTCGTAAGGTGGCGCGGCCGCAGGTGCAAAAGGAGGATTCGGAGCAAAGACCGAAGCTGCGTTCTCTGCCTTTTTTAACTGCTTTTGTACCTGCGGCCGCGCCCTGATAATCAGGAGCACGCACCTCGTTTCAAGGTTCCATCGGATGTTGGGTGATAAGCATGCGTTAACTCTTGGAATGATGAGAGTGAATTAAATTGTAACATAAAGTGTTATAAACCGAATACCCTACGGCAGACGAACGGTCTCACCCATAAATCTTAAATAGTGCTCACAAAAAAGCCGCTGGCCTATTGACCAGCGGCTAAATCAGTACTCAGAAATAAGTAAGACGACAAAATGAATTAATCGTAATCAATATGTATAACCATTAAAATTCTTGGTCATAATTAATATTTCCTAAAATGGAAAGTATTAATCATTACCATCCCAGAACATCGATCCGCAGTCCACTTTAAGGATTTGAATGGTTACTGCTCTGCTTTCCGGAGGGCAGGAGCCTATCGGACCTGATGATGTAAGGACTAAAGTCACGGATCCTCTTTGCGCATCTTCACTACTTGGTGAGTAGGTGGTTGCCGTCGAAAAGGTGGTGCCTCCATCAAAGGTACCAGTGCCATCTGTCGTACTCCAGGTAGCAGTGGGATCTTCAGGGATAATACTTGCCCCTGCGTTAAGCGTGATCGTACCCGTTGAACAAATAGTGAAAGGGTCAGCCAACGTTATCTGAGGAGGACAATTAATGGAGTTGACGAAGACGAATGCAGGGTCCTGACTGTCGATGTCTTCGCCAGGACGGTTGTCCAGCGTTTGGTCATCATCATCAGTGCCTACACCTCCTCCCGTGTCGTTACCCACGCCTAAACCATAAGGGGAATCTCCATCTGAGGTAACCCTTAGGGCTGTCATCGTTGTAGGATCGATGTACGTGCCGGAACTGATTTCTCCGTAGTTGGTGTAATCGCCGTCACCAGAAGGATTGGAGACCTCATCTATCCGCATCCAGATACTGACTAGTGCAGTATCGCCCTGCGCCAGGGATTGCCCCGGGTTAGTAATGTTGATTCCTGCCAAAGTCGGGTTTATTACCAGACTTACGGCCGAAGCACCAGCACCTCCAACCCATCCAGTCGCCGCATTCATTCCGAAAGTCGGATCATAATGCAGGCCCGGCGGAATAATGTCGGTAATTTCTACAGCGGTTGCTGCTAACTCTCCCTGGCTTACAATACCCATATTGAATTTCACCACCTGACCAAAGACATAGGGAGGGGGAGTAGCATCTCCGTCTACGACCTTGAAAATAGCCAGGTCAAACTCCAGGTTAGGCTTGAAGCCAACATCGAAGTTATGGTTTGTAGTATCTACCTCTCCGGCCACTGTGCAGTAGGCGGGGAACGTGCCCAAACTGCCAAGTGGCTGCAGGGTCGCATCTGAATCATTCTGGTCGGGGTTGTTACCTTCCCCTACATTGTCCAGCGTCAGACAGTAATTCTCGCCACCAACCTGAATGGTATTATTGCTGGGGTTAAGCGGCTCGTCTCCACAAAAGGCGACGAAGAAACGCTCGCCGGCTTCGATGGTATCAGATACGATCCAGGTAGCGTCGTCTAATCCGTTACCGATAAAGAAGTAGTTGCCATTGGCGTCTGTTGTGGTACTTGCTACCTGCACCGGCTCACCGGAGGCAGGTTTTGTGTACAGCTTGACCATAAGACCAACCAAGGGTGGTTCACAAGGACTCTGTATGCCGTCACCGTTGGTGTCAACCCAGGCGTAGTTGCCAATCTGAATTGGGGGAGGAGAGCAAAGCAACTCCAGGTCGCCGAGGCCACCACCTTTTCCAAAGGACGGGCTTTCCCCAATCTCATACCGACGAACAGCCGTGCCGTTCGTATTACTCAGGAAGTTGACACCAATGCCACCGTTAGGGCGGAAAGGATCCCAAACCGTAGCGGCCAGTTCTCCCAATCCGGGCAACAGGGCTACCCCTCCAACCGCAGTTTCAGAAGCGCCGGCACAGCAGGCAATGAATTCTCCGTTGTAGAACTCTCCACCTCCGGGGCCCTGATTGTTAGCTGAGCCGGAAACGTTACCTGCGGTACCACCAGACTCCAATAGGTAGGTTCCGTCATCAAGGTAGGCCCGTAGGAGGTCGCCACCGGCAAGTATTTCCATATCGTACCGATCCGAACCGTCCGGTTCAAGATTAACTGCAGCATTCTGATGGCCGTAGCGATCGACGAAGGCCATAATCAAGGAACCATCAGTATCGAATTCTAGATCGGTAAGCAGCGGCTGCGGTAAGGCAAAGTTAGCCGTACAATTCGGGTTGACCCCAGCCGGGAGAGGCCAGTCGTACCAGGCAAACCACCGATTTTTTCCACCACATCCGGTATTTGGGAAACCTTTCGTGTAATTCAGTGGAATGTCCAGAATGGAGACAAAGCCGTTCGCAGGCATGGCGGGGTCAAACTGATATACGGTCGCGCTAAGGTTGTTATAATCTTGAGAAACGCTGGCATCACAGGTGACCCCTACGTAGACCTTATTTTCATAATACTTGAGGGCGAAGGGGCGGGGCGAACCACCAACGCATCCTGGGTCGGGGATCGGATAGCGGTTCGTGACCAGTTTGGTGGCAATATCAATGACCATTAACTCCTTGGTGAATAAATTCACTGAGAAAAGGGTTTTGAAATCGCTGGAGATTTCCAGGTCGCCAAGGCCTTCCTCTCCGATCTTACCGTAGGCAAGCGAATCTGAGGTAGGAGCTTCCGGCAGGCTGAGTCCGCGGCCGGCATCGTCAGGGATGGTGCCCGCATCGATACCTTGTGTACCGAGGTCCAGCCACAGTGTCGTTCCGCCGTTAGCGATGTCCGTAACGTAAATATTCTCCAGGTCGCCTTCGTTGTCGCCGTTAAAATCCGGGAGACCGGCGTGGCGCTTCAGGAAGGTGGAGCTAAACAACGTTTGAGTATTCCTTGCGTAAGCGAGGCCCCAAACGGTACCCATTTGGTCTTTGGTCCCTTCAATGGTCTGGCTCGCGGTAGCTAAACCACTACTGAGGTAAGGCCACTTAATGAGTACACTGTTATCTCCCGTAGCGGTGGTAGCTCCGGAGACAAAGCAGCTGGTCATCAATGATGGATTTGCTTCACAGTTTTCGTTCGGATCGATCACCCCGTAATCAACATCACAGTTTCCTCCCACGACGAATTGAGTGTTGGTCCCATTGTCCGCTCCTGCAACACTCGGCTGAAGGTAGGGCTGAAGTGGAGTGGAGAATTCAACGCGATATTGCTCGGTCGTATTCGTCAGCATCGGGCAACTCCAGTCGCCGTTCGCGTCCGTGTAGGTTTCACACACCAGCATGCCGTTGCAGTCGTACACTTCCACGAGTACATTCTCCTGCCCTTCGTCGTTAGTGTCGGTATCGGGACCGACACCATCGTTATCGAAGTCGTTGAAGGCAGTGCCGCCCAAACCGGTCGTACAGGGATCGGAGCAGGCGATGAGGTCGGCGGCTATTCTAGTTAAACAAAGCGGATTGTTGACGAAAGCTGCTTCGATCAATACATCGTAAGCGGGGCCTGGAACGGATACCGGACCAACCGGGATGGAGCCCGATGAGCCAGTAGTAGCGATGGGGGCTTGAGCTACGCCGCCAATAGTTACCTGGATCATATCCGTGGCTGCGTTTCCAAAGTCATAGTCCACGCTGAACGAGACCATGAAAGTGGAATTGTCGCTGCAATCAACCATCAGCGAAGATATAGCGATGGTACAGGGTGGAACCTGAATCAGGTAATCTTCGATCTCTCCGTTAGTCGCTGACCCGGTTGCGCCCAGCCCGGTATCGGTGCTGAGTCGAATCCGGACACCGAGGTCAATTCCGGGAACGGCTGTAGTTGGCACCTCGAAGGGCAGAATCACGTCTCCATTAGTGCCTGCTGGCACAGTAATAGAAACTGTTTCGTTCTCATCGTCAAAGTCGCCGTCGCCGTTCCAGTCGATGAAGCCATATAGGATGGCATCAGCGGGGATCTCCTGATTATTCCTCACGTTTACGGTGATCGGTGCTGGTTGTCCAGGATTGAAGGCCGGGAAGTTGGTAATACCATCTTCATCAGCACCATCACCGTCGGCCAGGGCGCTGGGTACGCCATCAGTATCCTCGTCAACTGTAGCTCCGATTCCAAGACCGGAAACAAGCACGTGAGACGGGCCGTTATCAGCCAGGGAGGTTGGGTAGTTGGGGGGTAAATCACCTAAATCTAGGCAAGTCTCAGTGATCACCCGGAAAGGACATGCAGAAGGATAAGGCGCTCCATCCGCATCCATAGCGGTGTAGCGGAAATTCTCCTGGCCGTCTTCCAGGCCCGCCGTCGTGCCGGACACCAATAGGGAGGCACCCGTACCGACCTCTTCGTCAGCTTCGTTGAACCAGACGACGTCCGTCAGGTTCGCCGCCGCATTGAAGGTGACCGAATTGGTGCCGCCGTTACAGAGCGTCGTCGTGGTCATAGTATCCAGTTCTACGCGCAGGCAGTTACTGAATTGTTCGCACTCCAGGCCGTCGGGCGAGGTGGCCTTGACGCGGTAGAAGGTGCGCTGGGCCGGGCTGGTGGGCGTGTAGGTCAGGCCCACCGCTCCGGGGATGTCCAGGAAGCCGAGACAGCCGATGGTGCTGCGTTGCCACTGGTAAGTAATGTTGCTTACCCCGGTGGAAAGGACGGAAACGGATAACTCCTCCCCGGCCGGATCGCTGCAAACCGGGCCAAAAATCTCCGGCGGGGTCATTTCCACGATATTGAAGCAGATGTCGATCACGTAGGGGAAACAGGCACCTCCGATGGAACCGCCGCTGAACTTGAAGCAGGAAGAGGTCGTCAACTCATCTACCGTGAAGGATAAATCACAATCGTTGAAGGTACCGCCGGTGCCTTCCGATCTGGTCCAGCCCCCCCCAGGCGTGGGCTGGGCACAGAGGCCGGAGCAGGGTAGCAGTTCGTTCAACTCGAAGGAAACACCCGCCGTGGCACAGACGGTGGTATCGATGCGTATGGAATCGAGCGTGGGGCAACATTCCTGAAGGATGCCGATGCCCTTGCCTCTGAGCGGAGGAGTTGCTGGTACTCTCAAATCACCGCGATAGGCCAGGGGCTCAGTATCAAATACCGCGATACAATCTTCGTTGGGGTTATTCTGAGAAGTGTAAAGTTGTTTGGTCTCTCGGTTATACACTATACCAAAGGCATTCCGAAAACCTGTTCCGTTTCCGGATACAGGGTCCGTAACTTGCGCGAGAATGGTCCCGTCAGGAGCAATTTTATACACCGTCCCCTGGTTCATATCTGCCAGGTAGACGTTGCCAAATTCATCTACGTCAACACCCGTTTGAGTACCCGTAATCATCGGATTATTCGTAAAGTAGGGCGTATTATAAACGGTAATACCGCTTAGTTTAAACAAAGCGGGGTCCGCAGGGAATTGATAAACAATTATTGGTTGTGCCGGTATACCCGTTCCCCCCGCTACGTACAGGTTTCCATCCTCTCCTTCGGATAATCCCCAGGAAGGGCCAATGCCGGCAAAATCCAGATAACCGACTCTTTGATTAGTACAGAGATCAAAGCATTGTACGAAATTGGCGTTGTTGACCGTAGTGTACAAATAATTGCCTTTAATGACCGTATTCGTTTGTAATACCGTAAAGGGTAATGTTTCCACGTAGGTACCGTCGCAGGTGTACTTAAAGATTTGTCGAGTTGTCGCCGACCCAATGTATAGAAAGCCGTTGGCATCGATTCCCAAACCGTGCGGACTACCAATACCTGAGGCAAATGGATCTCCGACCAGTGTCAATGAGCTATCCGCTTCTACGCGGAATTTCAGTACTGTACCTGCTCCAGGTTCATTCAGGTAGATGAAGTTATTACACGTACAGCTCAAGCACTGCTCCGGCGCCAGATACGTCACCGTATCCGCGCACATACCGCCGTTATCGCTGAAGGTAGCGATCACGCTGCGTTCCAGGCCGTTGGAGGCCACGCCGTCAATGGAGTAATCGATCGGACTGGTGAAGGGCGCGTCGAAGGTCTGCATCCCGCCGCCGAAGCCGGGGATCATGATCGTGAGGGTACCGGTGGTGGGCGGGTTCGTAACGGTGATAGTGCCGGCAACGTTGTGGCCGTTGTTATCGTTGTCGCAGTTGCCTGCACTGGCAGTAAGGGAGACAACTGAAGTCACTACCCGGAAAGGACAGGCGGAAGGATACGGTTCGCCCTCCGCGTCCAGGGCGGTGTAGCGGAAGTTCTCCTGGCCGTCTTCTAGGCCCGGGGTAAGCCCGGAGACCAGTAGGGAGGCACCGGTACCTACTTCTACGTCGGCTTCGTTGAACCAGACGACGTCGGTAAGGTCATCCGCCGCGTTGAAGGTAACGGAGTTGGTGCCGCCGTCACAAAACATCGTGGTCGTCATCGTATCCAGCTCCACCCGCAGGCAGTTACTGAACTGTTCGCACTCCAGTCCGTCGGGAGAGGTGGCCTTGACGCGGTAGAAGGTGCGTTGGGCCGGGCTGGTGGGCGTGTAGGTCAGGCCCACCGCGCCGGGGATGTCCAGGAAACCGACACAGCCGATGGTGCTGCGCTGCCACTGGTAAGTAATATTACTTACGCCGGTAGAAAGGACGGAAACGGATAACTCCTCTCCGGCCGGATCACTACAAGCATTACCGGCTATTTCTGGTGGCGTCATGTCCACGATGTTGAAGCAGATGTCGATCACGTAGGGGAAACATGCCCCTCCGATGGAACCACCGCTGAACTTGAAGCAGGAGGAGGTAGTCAATTCATCTACCGTAAAGGACAGGTCACATTCATTGAAGGTACCGCCGGTACCTTCCGATCTGGTCCAGCCACCGCTGGGGGTAGGCTGAGCACAAAGGCCTGAGCAAGGCAGTAATTTGTTCAATTCGAAGGAGACGCCGGCCCTGGCGCAGATGGTGGTATCCACCCGAACGGAATCCAGGGTAGGGCAGCATTCCTGGAGGATGCCGATACCTTTACCCGTCAGGGGAGGATTTGCGGGCACGATCAGGTCCGCTCGGTAAGTAAGATCGGCGGCGTCAAAAACGGCGATACAATCTTCATTGGCATTGTTCTGGCTGGTGTACAATTGTTGGGTCTCCCGGTTATAGACAATGCCGAAGGCATTGGCCCATCCGCTGCCGTTACCAACGCCTGGGTCAGTAACTTGAAATAGGATGGTTCCGTCGGGAGCCACTTTGTAAACCGTTCCCTGGTTAATAATCGCTAAATAAACGTTTCCGAATTCATCGACGTCGATGCCGGTCAGATTACCCACCAAGCCTGGGTTAGTGTCCCAGTAGGGCGTATCGTACACCGTGATGTCCGTCAGCTTGAAAAGCGCGGGGTCCGGCGGAAATTGATAGACAATAACGGGCTGCCCCCCTGAACCACCGGCTACGTATAGGTTGCCATCTTCTCCTTCCGATAAGCCCCAGGAACCTCCGGTACCCGCAAAATCGAGGTAACCGACCCGTTGATAGGTACAAAGATCAAAACATTGGACAAACTGAGAGTTACTGAAAGTAGTGTAAAGATAATTCCCCTTAACGACCGTATTTTGCTGCTGAACGGTAATACTCGCTGGGAGTATTTCGATAAAATCACCGTCACAGGAGTACTTATGAATCCGACCGGTAGTAAAGGAGCCGACGTAGATAAATCCGTTATTGTCTATTCCAAGGCCATGTGGGCTGCCAATGCCCGCAGCAAAAGGATCGCTAACCAGGGTTAATGTACTGTCCGCTTCCACCCGGAATTTCAGGACCGTACCGGCACCCGGCTCATTCAGATAGATGAAGTTATTGCAAACGCAACTCAAACACTGCTCCGGCGCCAGATACATCACTGTATTAGCGCACATGCCGCCGTTTTCGCTAAAGGTTGCGATCACGCTTCGTTCCAGGCCGTTGGAGGCAACGCCGTCAATGGAGTAATCAATCGGGCTGGTGAAGGGCGCGTCAAAGGTCTGCATCCCACCGCCGAAACCGGGGATCATGACGGTGAGGGTGCCGGAAGTCGGGGCACCCGTCACGCTGATGGTACCGGCCACATTGTGGCCGTTGTTGTCTGAATTACAGCCGCTGGCGCTGGCGGTGAGGGACACGAGGTTACAAATCGGGTTAAAGCCAACGTCAAAGCTATGGTCCACGCCGCCAGCGCTGGGCGTAGTGGCACTGATGGACGGGAAGCCCGCGAAGGAACCCAGGGTGCTCGGCGGGGTACCCGCCAGGGGCACGCCATCGGAATCATTGAGCGTATTGTCTGGCCCCTGGCCGACGGCAGGGGTGCCGAGCATATAGACATTATCGCCAACGGTCAGTTCGCCGGTGGTGGTATCATACTGTCCGCTACCAAACACGATTTCATAAGAGGTATTGGGGTCGAGCACCAGGGGCTGTCCCCCGGGGGTATTGGTGTCCCCTTCGGTGAAGTAGTATTCGCCGTTGGCGTCCGTCGTCGTAGTGGCGAGCAGGTCGCCGGTGACGGGGTCGAAGAGTTGGACGGTGACGCCTTCGATGGGCGTTTCCACGGAGGCCTGGATGCCGTCGGGGTTGGTGTCGGTCCAGAGATAACCACCGATTTGGACGTCTTCGGTCAATAGGGCACAGGCGAGCTCTAGGTCGCCGAGGCTGTTGCCTTTGCGGTTAGTACCGGATACGCTGTTGACGATCTCGAAGGCAGCGGTGGTTTGCCCCGTGGTGTTGCTTAATCGTCGAACTCCATTGGTGTTGGTGGTTAGCGTCGGGTCAAGTGCGGTAGCCATTACTTCGCCGCTTCCGGGCCGGAGGGCCAAGCCACCAAGAAAAGACTCGGCGTGTGCTGGGTTATTAGGGGCGTAGTCATCATTGTAAAATTCGCCCAATCCGGGGCCCTGGTTGTTGCCCGGCCCGTAACCCGTGGCAGGACCGGCTTTAGCATTGTTTTCTAAAATAAAATTACCGTTGGAAAAATAGGCACGTAGGACATCACCTCCGGCTACAATATTGTAGGGAGTCGGTCCTCCGGAAGGGTCAAGATCAAGGTAACCAATCTGTTGGGAAGTACGGTCCATAAAGCCAAGTACCATGGCACCGTCGATATCGAACTCAATGTCGGAAAGGATGGGGACGGGATAAAGAATAATCCAATTATTAGCAATTGGCCACCCTTGCCGAATGTCGGAAAAGTCATCCGTCCAGGGGTGCCAGCCCGTTCGGTCTTCGAAGGTGCTGGTTAAGTTTCCAGCAGGAAAACCTTTAGGGTAGGTGAGGGGGAAATCGAATGCCGGAGTGGCGTCGAATGCTTCAGAGGTGACGTCAAAAGAAAACACGAAGGCTTGCAGGTCCCCTTTGGAACCACCCATTGCGTCACAGACTGCTCCGACGTAAACCTTACCTTGATAGACTTTTAATGCCCAGGGGCGGAGCGTACCGGAACCGGCGCAGGCGACCGCGGGCAGGTCGAACTCCACGAGGTCGCCGCTTACCGGCGTATACGGGGTGGAGGGGTTATCGTCGTCGTCCATCCGCACGCGGCCCAGCTTACGCTCGAATAGGTTGGTGTAAAACAGGAAATTACCGTCAGGGGTCACGTCAATGTCTCCGATGCCTGCCTTTCCTACTTTGGCAAAAGCGGTAGCATCCGTGTCTGGCCCAAAATTGAGCGTAAGCCCGCGCGCTACGTCATTCCCAATAAATCCCAGTTCGGCTCCGATCGCTTCCAGGTCGACCAGGAAACTGGTGGAAGAGGCCGGGGGAGCGGTCATGTCCGTTACGAAGATGCCCCCCAGCATCCCCTCGGCTGGTGCCGTAGGGCGGTCCAACAGTCCGTTGTGCCTTTTCATGGTAGACGCTGAGTACATCACGTCCCGGTGTTTATCGTGCGCCATTCCCCACAGTGCACCGACCGCACCGATGGTCGCATAATTGGTGATCGGGCCACTTGCGGGTGCGCCATTAGACAGATAGGGAAAGCCAACTAAAGCGGAGCGGTTAGCACCACTACCCAAGTGATTACCCTTAACGTAACAGGGCACCAGTACTTGAGGATTATCCTGACAGAAAACCTCCGAGTCCGTAATGCCGATCAGGGCACCGCAGGTTGGGGCGGTAACGAACTGTACGGAGGTGCGGTTAGAGGTCCCGTTAACCGTTTGGTCAAGGCCAGCACCACCCGGGAAGTCAAATTCTACCCGGTAGCGCTCCCCGTCGGTGAGGCCACTGAAGGAATAGTTGCCAAACGCATCCGTGGTAGTGGAGGCAACCAGAGTACTGTTCGCGGCAGCATCACTGCCGTATATCCTCACAGCAACGCCAGTCTCCCGCAATAACTCTCCTGGCTGATTGATTCCATCGCGGTTATTATCGATAAAGGCGTAACCACCGACTACTCCTGAACCGCCGGCACAAGTGGTGGGTTCGCAAGCCGCCGGGGCGGTAAAGGGGACCGTTGTTTCGCACGTTACGTCACCATTAAAGTTTGCGGTGATCATTCCGGCAGCCCCGTCGGCGGGCACTTCGAAGGATACGTCCTGGGGAGATACGATGACCTGTCTACCCAAATATCCACCCGCGTAAGCTACGGTAATCATACCGGGCCGGATCGTACGGGTGACGCCACCCAGGCTGATGTTGACCACGTCGCCGGGAACGGCGTTGTTCCAGTTGACCCGGGCCTGGACCGTCGCGCTGGATTCACCATTCGCAAAATAACAACCCGTCACGTCTACGTCCAGGTCGACGGACTTGGTCAGGACGGCGCTGCTTTTCGGGATGATCTCAATGCCATGAATGATGGCGTTGACCGTTTCGGAAACCAACAAGACGCTCAGGTCATTGCCGTCCACCGTTACGTCGTAAGCCCGTGCCAGGGCCACGTATTGGCCGCCCGCCTGCGTAAAGATGTCAAAGTCGTCCTCTACTTTGGTATTCTCCAGGGTGATGTCGAATACGCGTTGGCCCGTAAAACTCGCGTTATCGGAAAAGTGCAGCACCACGGTATAGTCCCCGTTGGGCACGGGGAAGTGCATGTCCAGCGTTTGATCGAACTGTCCCCGTGCGTATAATTCCACGCTGGAAGTGGGGGGGCTATCGGAGTTGTCGGCATTACTGGCGGCAGCACCATTAGCGTAGGTACTTCCGGGCAGGTTAAAGGCCGTATAGGACGTCCATTCGCGCCCCTCGGCATCCGGGCCTAAATCCCCGCCGCCCATATTCACCCGAATCGTGTCGGGCGTCTGGTCGCAGGGGGCAAAGGGCTGGGGCAGCATTAATGCGACACCCTCCTCACATTCAGGTAGGGTAGGGGCGGCATAATACTCCTCATGATTGAGTGGTATTAGTGTCTGTACAAAAGGATTATCTCCTATATGCCAATCCTGAATAGGCCCTGAAAGTAGGGGGAGTGAAGTCGTGGATAAGAATAGTAATAGCCCTACTGCTCGTAGCATTACTATCAGCTTATCAGGTCCTGGTTTGATCAACCAGGTCTTAATAGAATAATTCATTTTTAGGTCGTTTCATGAGTAAGCAAAAAAATTGGCTAAATGCATTTCCATCAATCGGAAAAGACAGCGCCAATAGTATAAAGTCTTGGTATTGTAGATTTAAATATCAGTATCCAAACTTCCGCAGGAGTAATTGGCCCGCTACCAGAAGTATTGTTGCGTGAGCATTTAAGGGCCATTTTCGAATACACTATCGCTGGTGTAAACCAGTTTACCTAGCCGCCGATAGACGCCTTAGCCTATCGGGGCTAAGTCAAAAGGTAATTACTCGAAAAAGATGGAATAGGGGAAAGACAGGTTTGAATTCCATGAGAAGGCTTTATGTAATGAGAGACAATTAAAACAATAGACATAAATTTGAAAAGCAACAGGACAGTGCTCTTTTCAATAGACAAAACTGATAATTTAAACCTGATTTTTACAAAAAGGAGGGGGGACAGAAGAGGGTACAATTGAATAAATAGTACCCAGGACTAATAAAATTGATGGTTAACCAGCATTTTTTATTCAAAGGGTGTTTTGATGTTCCTCAGCCTTTATGCCATACAGCTTGTATTTCTTATTGGCTATCGGGCACACCATTTCCAGCCAATGCAGGAGCTGGTAGTAACAGAGAACGTTCAGTGTTTAAAATAAAACAGTCTGACAGTGTAGCAAGTAAAAAACGTCCCAACGTATGTACAACTCCTGAAGAACCGGATACAGCTAAATAAAAAAGCCCCGCCACTCCATCAAGGAGCAGCGGGGCTTCGGTACAAGGACCTCAAAGCGGCCCTAGGGGACCTTTGAGCGTCCGGTATGTGCAGTTTACTTAACCACCACCATCTTCTTAGAAGCGGTGAACTC
>NZ_KB890429.1:0-42169 GCF_000373105.1 Neolewinella persica DSM 23188
TACCGGTTCTATCGACATCACTGTCGGTGGCGGTACGCCGGGCTACACTTACAGCTGGTCTGGCACCGGCGTTGTTGCTGGTGACGAAGACCAGAGCGGTCTGACGGCCGGCATCTACAGCGTGACGGTAACGGACGCCAACGGTTGTATGATCGATGAGACCTTCGAAATTGAAGAGTCTACGGATCTGGAAGCTACGGTTGCTGATACGGACGTTCTCTGTAACGGCGACGACAACGGAACCCTGACGGTAGTAGTAAACGGCGGTACGCCAGATTACACTTACGCCTGGAACACAACTCCTGCACAAACTGGCGCTACGGCTACTGGTCTTGTTGCTGGCACTTACTCAGTGACGGTAACGGACGCTAACGGTTGTACCGAGACTGCCGAAGGCACGGTTAACGAGCCTGAAGTCCTGATTATCGATGAAACGATCACTGAGCTTGACTGTAACGAGTTAACCGGCGCGTCCATTGATCTCACCGTAACTGGTGGAACTACGGATTACAGCTTCGAATGGACCGGACCTGGTGTAGTACCAACTTCTGAGGATCAGACGAACCTTGGCGCTGGAACATACATGGTGGTAGTAACCGATGCAAACAATTGCATTGCTACTGAAACCTACGTGCTTGCACCTGCGTCCTCGCTTGAAGCAAGTATTGGGAATGATACAATTTGTCCTAATACAGATCAACTCGGTAGCCTTACCGTAGTGGCAACGTTGGGTAGTGGAAACTACACCTACCAATGGGATGCTGCTACCGGCGGTCAAACAGAAGCTACGGCAACTGGTTTGGCGGCAGGAACCTACACGGTTACAGTCACTGACAACGATTCAGATTGTTCCATTGAAGTAACTGGAGAAGTTATTGAAGATACCGATGCTTGTGCCAGCCTTGGCGACTACGTCTGGTTAGACACTGACGAAGACGGTGTTCAGGACGATGACGAAGAAGGTGTATTTGGCGTCACGGTTAATCTGAAAGACGCAGCTGGTAACGTTATTGCTACAACGACCACTGATGAGGAAGGATTCTATATTTTCGAAAACCTGGCTCCGGGCACTTACAGTGTTCAGTTCGTACTGCCTAATGAGTTCCTATGGACAATATTGGGTGAAGTTGCAGGTACAAACGAAGATGTAGATAGCGATGCGAATCCTGCGATGGACGGTATGACGGAACAGGTAACACTGGAAGAAGGAGAATTCTACCCAGACCTTGACGCTGGTATCGTTCCTGAAATTACCTGTGCAATCATTGCTGAGGTAACAATTGATCCTGAGTGTAATGATAATGGTACGCCAACATCCCCTGGTGATGACTTCTACACCGTTACTGTCTTAGTAACTGGTGAAGGAACATCCGGACAGTGGGTGAGCAGCCGCCTGGACGTCAATGGTAACCCCATCACTGGCACCATTGGTGAGCCATTCATTTTCCGCCTGCCTGTTGTACAGGAGGGTGGGGACTTCTCGGACATCACTATCAATTTCTCCGACTCGGAGGATGCTGAATGTGTGGCTATGGTCACGTTCACGCCAACGGAATCCTGTTCCGATCAGTGCCTGATTATCGCCAGTAACACCACATCACCATACTGTGATGATAATGGTTCACCTTCCGATCCTCGTGATGACGTTTTCTACTTCGGTATTACTACTCTTGGTAGAAATGCAGTAGGTAGTGGATGGACAGCCACTCTTGGAGACGGACGTGTCGTTGGTACCGGAGATTACGGAATCGAGAATATGGAAGTAGGACCATTCACCATGCAAGATGTAGTGGATGGAAGGGTTACAGTCACCATTAGTGACAATGACAGTGATGGCTGTATCTCCGTTGTACGTGTAAACGTAGCGGGACTGACCTTCCCTTGTTCTGATGAATGTTCTATCTCCGTTGAGTTTGACGGCCCAAGCTACTGTTCCGACAATGGCACGCCAAATGACAACAGCGATGATGTATGGTACGCGGATGTTATCGTAAGTGGACGCAACTTCGTCCGCTGGACATCTCCAGACCTGAACAGCGGTGGTGGTAGCCTGGCACCAGGCCGTTACACTTTCGGTCCTTACCCGAACCCTGAAATCGCCAGAGAGATCACGATCACGGTTGAGGCCGTTAACGTTGACAATGAGTGTACAGCTACGACAACGTTCACCTCTCCCGGTGAAAGCTGTTCCGAGGACTGTGAGATCGAAGGAGCAATTCTGGACATCTACTGTGATGACAATGGTACACCTGCGGATTCTACCGATGATGTGTTCTTCGTAGTGGCTACCGCCAGTACGGTAGGCACCAACAACGGAAACGAAGGCTGGGTACTCCGTGACGGTAACAGCCGACTTGCTCCCATCATCGGTGTAGGACCGATCTTCGGTAACACCTACACTTTCGGTCCGTTCCCATTACACAATGCGGACGGTACCCTGAGAACGACGGCCTACTTCCGGATTGAAGATGCGACCAGTTTCTACTGTCGCGTGAACTTCCCGGATACTGAGCTGCCGGGTACTTGCTCGCCGGATATTATTGAATGTGATCTGGATGTTACCATTCTCGATACGGAATGTGATAACAACGGTACCGCAACGGACGGAAGTGATGACACTTACTCCTACACTATCCTGGCCACTGGCGCAATTGGTGACTACACCGTAGTCTACTCCTCACCTGCAGGACGCGCGAACGACCGTGGTACCTTCGGCGTAACGGAAACGTTCTCTGGAGTTGACGTTGATTTCAACGTGAGCGCTGTAATCATTCCTGATGATGACAACTGCGACGAGCGGGCTTCGCTCTTCGTTCAGTCTACTGGTGAATGTGTTGACTGTCAGATCAGTGTTGTCGAACTCAGCAATGAGTGTGATGACCAGGGCACGGTTGATCCATCAGATGACACCTTCGTAGTTACCCTCCAGGTAAACCACGAGGGAGAAGGCACCGCCTACATGGTGGATGTTCCCGGCCAGTCACAGGTCATTGGTACTTACCTTGGTAACCCGACGGTTACGCTCGAATTCCCGATTGCGGGTAACGAGAACGTATTACTGACGTTCATCGACATGACCTTCCTGGGTGCCTGTGACTTCACCATCATGGTGGAAGCTCCGGAAACCTGTAGTCCATGTGAACTGATCGCAAGTGACGTGGTAGAAACACCATGTGATGATAATGGTACTCCAGAAGATGGAAGTGATGACTTCTTCACGGCAACCTTCACGGTATCTGGCGCGAACGCAGGTGCAAACGGATGGATCTCTGAGAGCAATGGAATGTCTATCTCCGGCGCCTACGGTGAACCATTCACCCTCACCCTGCCTACCGGTACTGGAAACCTTACGTTCGAAATAGTCGACGCTGATAATGCTGACTGTGGAACGACCATTGAGGTGGAAGTACCTGAAAGCTGTGTAGTGGTCCCTGAATGTGACCTCACCGCAGAAGTGACAACCGATCCGGTTTGTAACGACGAAGGTGGCTACACCTTCACGGTTACGGTGACCAACTCGGGAGATGCTTCTGATAATGGCTGGGTAGCTGATAACGGACAGTCTGGTCAGTACGGTGTGGAAACTACCATTACGGTAGCTGACGCTTGTGATGACATCCGGGTTGTATTCCGTGATGCAGACCACGCTGACGATGACACTTGTCTCGATGTAGTCGAGGCAACTGCTCCTGCAATCACCATTACTGCTCCTGATGATACCGACATGGTTGATGATGGCGGAACGATCCGTGATCTGATCTGTGACGATTACTCCGGCATCTTCGGTGACGGTGGCGCGCTGACGGGTACACCAACCATTACCGGATGTGGTATCGAGTCAACGGACATCATTGATACTTACCTCAGTGGCGGTCCGGATGCTGATCCGACCAGCTGTGAGGCTACGGTGATCCAGCGTGTATTCACGGCAACGGCTTGTAACGGGTTGATGGTGGCTGATACGCAACGGATCACGATCCGTAAGCCACAGGTTACTGATATAATCTTCCCTGCCGGACCTGTCGATTTCGACTGTGAAGGTGATGGTTTCCCAACCGATGCTAACGGCAACCCTGCTACTTCGGTAACGGGTATCCCGTCCATCGTAACGGTCTTCGGTGGCACTATTAGCTTCGACGATGTCTTCTGTGGCACGCTCAGCGTATCCTACAGCGACGAAGAAGAGCAGACCTGTAGCGGAACCATGACGATTACGCGTACCTGGACTGCCGTGGACGCTTGTTCTGACGATGTAATTACCGCTGAGCAGATCATCCGTACGGGTGACTTCAGCGCACCGGTAGTAACGTGTCCGATCAGTAACCACTACTGCCCAATCCTGGAGAATGACATTATGCTCTTCCCAATGGATCACTTCGACTGTGTGGCTAACCTGGAAGTGCCAACTCCTGAAGTAACTGATGCCTGCTCTGACAGCTGGACGATTGTTACCTACGTTGTTGACAACCGCGGTGAAGGTGATACGCTCTTCGTGATCAACGAAGGTGATCTCCGTGACATCACACTGCCTGCTGGCGACTACGTATTCCGTTACCGCGTAACGGATGATTGTGGAAATGTCGGTACGACTGACTGTATCTTCCGCGTAGCAGATACGCAGGAACCTGCGGCTATCTGTATCAGTGACATCAACGTTAGTGTTGGAGGCTACGGCATCGCCCGCGTCTACAGCCAGATGATTGACCTGGGCAGCTACGACAACTGTGGTCTTGACAGCATCCTCGTTCGTCGCCAGATTCTGGTTGATGAGGTAACTGGTGACACCCTTGACATTCCTACCTGGAGTGCATGGGGACCATACACTGAAATGAATTGTAACGATGCTGGAAGTGTTGTTGTCGTTCAGCTCCGCGTAGTTGACTTCGGTGGAAACGAAAACATCTGTACTACGAATGTTGCAGTCGTTGACAATACCCTGCCATACTGTACTGGCCTGGAAGACATCTTCCTTACTTGTACAAACGTACCAGCAGGTATTGACTTGACCGATACGGTTGATCTCCAGAGCACCTTCGGTACGCCGGTCGTAATTGACAACTGTGCTGCAGATGCCATTGAGCTTTCTCCGATCGTTGATCTTGATGAATGCTTCGGTGCCGGAACTATTACACGCCGCTGGTTAGCAATTGACCGTGTCGGTAACGTGAGCGCCCAAGAGTTTACTCAGGTAATTACGATTACTGCAGACCTCGGCTTCACCCTGGTAATTCCTAAGGATACGATCACTGATTGTCTCGATGCTGCCCAAGGCTTCGATGTCTTCGGACTCAGCTGTGCTGACATCAGCGTAACCTTTAAGGATACACTGGTAGAAACCCTGGCTTCTGATGGTGACGCATGTATGGTTATTGAGCGCCATTACACGGTTATCAATAACTGTGTATTCGATCCTGAAACGGACACCCTGATGGTGATTTCACGTGATGAGGACTGTGATGGTCTGGAAGGTGAATCTGTTTTCTACGGTATCGTCTCCGGTGACTCTACTTACGTGGATGTCGATACGACGTTCAACAATGCCATCCCTGCTGCGGGTACCCGCGGTACGGAGTGTACTGGTGAAACTAACCGTGCGGGCTACCTACGTTCCTTCGCCAATACTGGTGGATGGTCGTACACCCAGCGTATCGTGATCTTTGACGAAACGCGTCCAGTCCTCAACTTCGATGTGCCAGATACCTTCTGTGCATCTGAAGAAACCGACTGTGAAACGGTTGTTGAGATTCCGATTTCTATCTCAGGCGAGTGTACTGCTGCCGGTGCTAACTGGTTAGTCCTGATCGACCTTGGTCGTGACGGCAACCCGAATATGCGCCTGCCGGCTGAACTGGCGGTACAGGGTACTTTCCCGAACTACTTCATCAAGGCTGCTCTGCCAATTGGTCAGCATAACCTGATGATCCGCTACACTGATGGATGTAACAACTCCGAAGCAATAGCTATTCCGTTCGAGATCGTTGACTGTACTATTCCTGACCCGATTTGCTACAGCGGCCTGATTGCCAACCTTGACAATCTGGAGACTCCGGTTGTCGGAACGGACGGTGAACTGATCGAATCCGGAGTAGTGGTAGAGGCAGGCCGCCTGGCCAGCTGTAACGTTGAAGACTGTAGCGGACCGCTGCGCTTCTCCGTGAACCGCATCGGTGACGTACCTCACGTTGACAGTACTTCTGTTCTGCTGACTTGTGATGATCGTTACACCGTAGACCTGGAGGTTTACATGTGGGACAACGCTTTCAATCCGTTTGCTGTCCAACCTGATGGAACGGTTGGCGGACCGAACTGGAAGGTTTGTACGGTAGAAGTACTTGTACAGGATCCTGACCTTGTTTGTAACGACTGTAACGCTGATGGCTCGCTTACCCTTGGTGGTGGTATTACCACTTCACGTGGAATCACACTTCCTGGCGTTGAGCTCGAACTCGCAGGAACTACCAGCAGCATGGTGCTGAGTGGTGATGACGGTAAGTATGCCTTCCCTGGCGTAAATGTCGGCACTTACACGATCACACCTTACAAAGAGGATGATGCCGCCAACGGTATCTCCACACTGGACGAGTTGATCCTGCAGCGCCACTTACTGGGCATTGAGCTGATTACCGATCCGATGATCTTCATGGCTGCTGACCTTAACAACAGCGGTGACCTGACGATTATTGATCGCCTGCTGATGCGTAATCTCATCCTTGGAAATACGGAAGTACTTCCTGATGGAGAAACCTGGCGCTTCGTGCCGGTCAGCTACTTCGACGGCTCAAATACCATCGAACTTGACCGAATGATGGAAGCTCCGCGATCCATCAAGCTCTCCGATATCGAATCCTGCCTCTCTGGCAATGATTTCTACGCCGTTAAGAAAGGTGACCTCAATAACTCCGTATTCATTAGTGCTTCCAACGGCACCATCCTGAATGGTACCCGTGGCCGGAGCTCTAACGATACGCACCCACTGGAAATCGAAGAGCGCCACCTCAAAGGTGGTGATCTCTTCGACCTCCCGGTAAGGGTACGAGATATTCAACAACTTGCTGGTATGCAATTCACCCTTGACTTCGCTACTGATGCTGTTGAAATTCAGGGAGTAGTTCCTGGTTTGTTGGATCAATCTCAACTTGGAGTAACCCAGGTTTCCAGAGGCTATGTTTCTGCAACCTGGACCCAAAAAGAGGAAGTTCGCTCCGGTGAAGCAGTACTCTTTACGGTGCGCCTGCGTAGCCTGCGTCCGGTATCGATCAGTGACGCTATTTCCTTCATTGATAACCCGACCTACTCTGAAGCCTATCAGATTGGTACTGAAGAGCTAGTAGACCTCGCACTGAACATTACGGAGGTAAACACAGGAACTCCGGTCTTGATTTCAGATCCCGGTATAGGACTCGAACCCGCCATCGTACTTTCTCAAAACTACCCCAATCCGTTTAAGGAGGAAACAACAATCTCCTTCACTTTACCGGAGGCAGGTGAAGCAACCCTCAATGTATACGACCTGAACGGACGTGTCGTTAAGGAGTTCTCCGGAGAGTACGCTGCAGGTGAGCATGCTGTGAAGCTTCAGGGAAAGAACTTCCCCGCTGAGACGCTGATTTACACACTAACATTCAACGGTCAACGCCTGACCAGAACAATGCTCCGTGTGCGCCGATAAGACATCTATCTGCTGATAGATGTCGTAAATAAGGGAGAATGGTAGTACTACCATTCTCCCTTTAAATTTTCTACGAAAATTGATTAACTTTGCATTATGATTTAGGTACACAATTCACTAAATTGTGTCAGCTCCTTCAGAGAGCATATTCGGATATTATTGAGCGGCCTGATCTCCCTTCTATTTGAAGGCCATAGAGAGCTTATCTACACACAAATATTGGATTAATCTAGCTCAATGCACCTTGCTGGTACATTGGCTATAGTTGGTTTTATTTTCTGCTTTGCGTTATTACTAACACTTGAACAACAACAACATGTATTTTCATCTTCCCCATCCGGGAAAGCTTGCGTATAGCAGGCTTCCTTTTCTGTTATTGCTTTTGCTATTTTCTTTTTTCGCAAAAGCTGAAGGAACGGCTAATCTCAGAACTTCTGATGGAGATCCGGTGATGCTCTTTGTGGGTAATCCAGACTTTGGCAATTTTGCTACTTATTCCAGCGCGGAGAATAGCCGTTTGAACTTCAGCATTGCAGCAGCAGGTGAAGTTGTCTATTTTGGAATGGCTCGTGCCTTCAGGAGCTCCGGAGTTCCTGAATCATTCGGACAATATAATTTTCGGATTAAGAGCGCCGCTGATGGAAGTGTTGTTTTTGGTCCAATCCGGATTAATGCTGACCGGGAGAACCTGACCAGTTTCGAGCAGGCTCAACTGGGACCAGAGGCACTTGTTGCCGGTGGTTATCCTACAGATCAGAATACTACATTTGAAGCTCCTGCAGCAGGAGAATACTATATTGAGTTTGATCAGGTTGGCAGCCGTCCACGGTATATTGGTATGTGGGACATTACGATTGCCAGCCAGGGTGTAGAGCAGGTTGGCCGGGTATACTCACGGAACTGGGCCTTTAGGGTACCAGAACTTGAACCGCAATTACCTGAATGTGCTTTCGGTGCAGAGTTAAGTACAAAATTTTTCTCTTATACGTCGGACGGGTTTGTTACGGAAATCGACTTTACCGATTCAGGCTTTCAGCCATTGTCCTTTAATCTCGCCTTTAACCGGTCGGGGCCCGGTGAAACCGGTAATCTTTTGCTCGACCGCCAGTCGATCGCTGAAGAAAATGCCACCAATAACGTAGCGGAGCATCTTATCTTTCTTGAAGAACCAGATGCGAACCTTTTCCCGGACGGCGCTTGTGGCAGCGTTGAAGTCTCCGGTGCCCTGACTTGCCAGGAAGACGATACGTTCTGTATACCAATTACAGCAACATTGACGGGACAGGTTCAAATCTTGCTTGATTTCAATAGTAATGGTGTTTATGATGCAACAACTGATCGGCTTTTAGCTTACAGATTTACTGACATTAACAGCCTTGAAGCTTGTGTCCCCTGGGATGGGGTACTTGCTGATGGAACGCGGCCCGCAGATGGCGCGACTGTGGACATTATTGTGGACTATACCCAAGGTGTTCAGCATTGGGCTTTGTACGACGGCGAATTGATGCGGAACGGGTTCTGTGTCACCCCCGTTCGGCCTATCTGTGGCGAAGCCGGTACCACACCCTTGTACTATGATGACATCAATATTCCGGACGATCCGGGGAATGGCGCGCCCAAACGGGTGCTTACCGGTTGTGAATGTCGTACGGGAAACTGTCGTACCTGGACGAACTTCGATGCTTATGCTTCGGAAGACTGTAGCGTAAACAACGATAACACTACGGGTTACGGTGACCGGAATACCTTGAACACCTGGTGGTTTGCTTCCAGCCGTACGGTTACTTCATTTGATGTGCCGATTGATGCTGTAAGCGTTGATGGCCCTCTTATGCATTGTCCTGAAGAGGACGTAGCGCTGATGCTCAACTATGCAGCCGCGAACGAGATTGAAACAGTCCGGTGGACCGGCCCTCAAGGTCCGATTCCTGCGTTTGACAATGAGCAAAATGTAACGGTAGGCCAAAGCGGTATTTATACCGTAATCGTTACCGATGAGTTCGGTTGTGAAAGCACGGGGAAGTATATGTTGATGGATGTGGAATGCGACCTGAACCTGGTGTTACTAGGTGTCGCATGTGACGATAATGGAACGGATACCGACGCAAGAGATGATGTATTCACTGCAAGGGTCCGGGTGGAGGGGGCCAACAGCGCCAACTTTGTTTCTGGTGGCGTAACCTATGATTATGGTGTCGAAATTGAAATAGGTCCGTTCCCCATTGCTGGTGGAAATGTTGTTTTTTCTGCTACGGACGCCATTTATGACTGCTGCACAGAATCGATCAACATCAACGCTCCAATGGCCTGTAGCGATGGTTGTGCCATCACTACTGGTGATATCGTAAATACGACCTGTATCGATCCGGGAACTCCAACCGACCCTACTGATGATGAATTTACGTTTAGTCTGATCATCGACGGTATTAACCTGGGCGATGGCTGGACTGATGGTGAGGGCATGACCGGTAACTACGGCGAAATGGTAACCTTCGGCCCATACCTGATCGCTGATGGTGCCCAAAGCTTTGAATTTACCGATGTCGATAATCCGGATTGTGTACTGTCGGCCACCGTTCAGCCTCCGATGCCTTGTTCCGATGAGTGTATTTTGGAACCGGAAATCACTAACGCCATTTGTGACGATAATGGGACGCCGTTTGACTTAACCGATGATGTTTATTTCTTTGACCTCATGGTCGCAGGAACAAATACAGCATCCCCTGCCTACAGCCTCAACGGGATTGGCGCATCTTTCTACAACCAAACGATCACTTTTGGCCCATTCAGGAGCCTTGATGCTGACTACACCTTTGTTGTCACAGATCTTGGCGGAGGAGAAGCCTGTACGATTACGTTTACACTTCCGGAAGCTCCGGCAGGGTGTGAACCAGCATGTAGTCTGAATATCGAAGACGCCAGAGTAGTTTGCAACGACTTTGGAACCGAGGACGAAGAAGACGACGAATACGCGATAGAGATTCTGGTAACAACTGAGAACCCGCTTTCGAGTGGATGGGAATTGCCTAATGGCACCCAGGGTGCTTTTGATGAATACGTAAATGTTGGAAGAATCTCTCCCGGAGCTGGAGAACTGAGCGTAATGATTTTTGAGCAGGGGAACCGTGAATGTACTGCCGCAGTAAATGTGACTGCTCCGTCGATTGAGGTGATTTGCCCTGACGATGTAACGGAAATCGACCATAAGGTCGGCCTGCAAAGGTTCGGTGGTGAGCTTACCACCAATAGTGAATTTGAGCCCGCGAACCAGGAAATCTGCTGGCAGCAGGATGAAGTGCTAGACGGACAGCGTCGTTACTTCGGCCGCTACGCCATCAGCCGTATGGAAGAAGGGGCCACGGGCCTACGACTGTTCAGCTTCTACCTATATGCTCCTGCAGAGGTAGAGCTATTGGGAGCCGTGTTCAGCCAACAGTTGGAAGAAACGCTGGATTGCTGCCACCTGACCAATGATGGGCCGGTATCAGCAGCTCCCACCAACGCTCGCTCTCTCCCCATTATCCCCGACAGCCTGCGGCCGGATGGTATGGTGCTGCAACAGCGGTTCTCCGTAGCGCTTCGGCCCGATCAAATCTACACCCTGATCGTCAGCAGCCCGAACGCCGGGGTGGTAAGTGATTACGAATGGCTCGTAGTTTCAGCAGAACAGGAAGAACTGTTTGTTCAGATGGCTGATGGGCCAGACCCGGTCAGCACTTTCAGTAGCGGATCGGTAGTCTTTGACCTGCTGAACTTTGAATTGACGGGCTTCCTCAATGACCCGGCTTCCATCGCTACGCTGGGCGGCCCGGAAGTAGAAGACCTTTGTGGTGTTGCGAACATTGCCTTCACCGATGAGGAGCTTGACACCTGCGACCGCGCCCAAATTGTGCGCTCCTTCGGCCTTGACCTGGGAGATACCACCCTGATGGAGGTGTGTGAGCAAAATATCAACTTCCGTGCCCTGGGTATTATGGACATCACCTGGCCCGAATCCCAAATCCGCTTCGGCTGTTCGGATACTTTCCCAACCGACCTGAACAACCACCCCGCGCCAAGCTATACTGGCTATCCCTACGTTTACCGTGGCGGTGTACCAGTTGCGCTCAGCACGCCGACACTCGATAACCTGATAATCGACTACGCAGATGTTGAGGCGCTCCGGCCAGACGGAGGAACAAATATTCACCGGACCTGGACGGTACAGGACCCGTGCCGTTTCACTTTCAGAACCTATACCCAACTGATCAAACTGGAAAATAATGGACTGCCGTTCTTTACGTGCCCGGTGACCAACCACTATTGCCCGATCGTAGAAGAAGACATTATGCTATGGGCAACTGGTTTCGAAGATTGTCTTGCAGACATCGAAGTCCCTCAACCAGAACTGGCCAATATCTGTGACTCTGCCAACTGGGTCTTCACTACTGAAGTACTCCGCCTGGAGCTTAATGGAGATACGACCCTTTACCGTTCGCTCGAACTTGGCGATAGCCGCCTGGTGGAAGATGTTCCTCCCGGGGATTATTTCCTCCACTTTATTGGCTCTCACCCGCAGGAAGTTATCGAGGATCGTTATTGCCGGATTCGGGTGGCTGATCTTTCCGAGCCGGTTACCGTCTGTAAAACAACGGTTAACCTTTCTCTGCCTGGTAGCGGGCAGATTACTGTCCCGGTCAGTATCGTCAATCAGGGGAGCTACGACAATTGTGGCATAGATACCCTCCAGATTCGTCGCTGGCGCGCTGACAGCACCGGCTGGTCTGACTGGAATGACGTCGCACTGATGTTTGACTGTGAAGACGTTGGCACCATAATCGAAGTTCAGGTAGAAGCCATTGACGCGGCGGGCAACCGGAATTTTTGTACCTCCTACATTACGATCAAAGACAATACGGAGCCGTACTGTACTGGCCTCGAGTCCGTTTACCTGAGCTGTGACGACCTTCCTGGTTATTTCAACGCCTATGATACCACCCAGCTCCGCATGATGTGGGGCATGCCCGAGGTGATTGATAACTGTTCGGCAAGAGCGGTTGAATTTCCTCCGATCGTGACGGGAGACAACTGTTCCCCCGAGCGGATTCGGCGTCGTTTCCAGGCCGTAGACCAGCATGGTAACCTGAGCACCGGTCTATTCGTTCAGGACATCCACGTTACCCCATCGCTCAACTACGCCGTTCGGTTCCCGATGGATACGGAAACGGACTGTACCGACTTTGTCGATACGCTGCTTATTACTGGTGCTGGCTGTGACAGCATTACTATGGCGTTTGTTGACATCTTCTTGCCAACGGAAGGAGAAGAATGCCGCTACGTACAGCGCAATTTTGTCGTCACCAACTGGTGTGAATGGGATGGTGTTTCGCCGTCCATCCGAGTAAACCGGAACGAAAACTGCAGCGATACGCCGGGAGACGCCGACGTATGGCTGGTCCGTACCGATGATGGCATCTTCATTGATACTGATAGCCTGCCAGGCAATAATCTGCCAGCTGCAGGAGCATTGTGCAATGGCCAAAACCCAGAGGGGTACGTTCGGGAAGTAACCGACCAAACCGGCGGTCGATACGTTTACAGTCAGCGCTTTAAAGTGTTTGATACCACTGCTCCCGAACTTGCGCTGACGATGATCGATATGATCTGTGTTGACACCAGTTTGTGTCGTGCGGAAGTGCCCGTAGGTATTCAGATCATCGACGCTTGCCAGGTAGACCCCGGTCAGCTGGTGGTAGGAATTGACATTAATAACAATGGTACGGTGGAGTCGACGAGTGAAACCACCGGCGAACTGACCGGAGTGTTTCCGAACTATGTCTTCACGACCTCTTTACCAATCGGTGACCACCGCTACGTATTTACCGTAACGGACGACTGCGGCAACACCTCCGTCACCGAGCGTGAGTTCCGGGTCAATGACTGCTACGTACCCGCATTGGTTTGTCGGGGAGACCGGATATATAACCTCCAGCCTCTCCTCGAAGAAGGCGACATTGATGACGATGGAATCATTGAAGAAGCGGCGGTTTTAGTAGAAGCTGTAGACCTGGCACAGTGCAACTTCCTTGACTGTAGCGGAGACCTTACTTTCTCCGTGAACAGGGTAGGGGAACCAGCCGACATAAACATGCAGAGTATTTTCCTTGATTGTGGAGATCGTTACGAAGTGTACCTGGAGGTATACGTTTGGGATGAGACCTTCAATCCATTTGTGGTACAGCCTGATGGCAGCATCGGTGGCCGAAACTGGCGCTCCTGCGTCGTAAAGGTCCGGGTGCAGGATCCTGGCCTTGCCTGTAATTCTTGTCAGGTGGAGGAAAGCATTACGGTCAACGGACACGTGAACAGCCTCAGTGGTACACCACTTGATGACGTCACCATTTTAGCGAATGATGGGGAAACCCTGACCAATAACTTTGGCGCTTACCAGATTGGTGGCACCGTGGGGGAAAGCTACGTGTTGAGTGCTTCAAAAGACGTTGATCCGAGAATCGGCCTTTCTGCCATTGACCTGGTCATTATGCAGCGTCACTTATTAGGCATCGAGACTTTTAGTAACCCATTTATGCGCGTGGCGGCCGACATTAACCGGGACGGGTTTGTGGACCTGACAGACTTCATACAATTGCGTGCACTGATTTTGGCTCGCCGGGAAATGTACCCTGTCGGTTCTATGTGGCGATTTGTTGCTGATAACTGGGACGGAATCGGTGACCCGCAAGAAACAATCTTACTGAGTGAGCTGGCGTCCTGTTCCTTTGATCATGACTTCATTGGACTTCGTTTGGGTGACCTGAATGATTCATACGGCGCGGACGCAGGTGCAGCGAACGGTGGAAGAAGCAATGTAAAGCACACCGGACGCCCAGTATCCCTGGAGTTGAATCACCAGTCCTTCCGGGCCGGAGAACTAGTGACGGTGGCGGTTAATCTTCCCGATGTCGCTGATTACATAGGTGGCCAACTCGCCCTTAGCTGGAATACAACAACCCTGGAACACCTCGACCAATCCAGCGTAGAGCTTGACGACAACGGCAACATCCGCGTTGGTGAAGACCACCTTTGGTTAGTCTGGGGTACTGCACTTGAAGAGGATCGGGTCATGACCTTGCGCTTCCGCGCGCTGAAGGATGGTCTGCTCGCTGGTAACCTCTTCCTTGCTGCGGACCTGGCGCTCAACGAAGAAGTTTATGACCAGGAGCTGGGGGTGCACCCTCTGCTCCTTACCTGGACGGAAGAAACCATCACTGATAACCCCGGCACTGGTTCTGATCTGCAGGTATTGGAACCCGGGGCAACCAGTAAGCTGTTGGGCGTACTGCCCAACCCCGCCAGAAACTTTACCCGGTTGGGTATTTTGCTCAATAAGGCCCAGAGTGTTGACGTGACCATCACGGACCTCAACGGCCGTGTGCTGAAGCAGGGACCCTCCCGGGCAGAAGCCGGCGAACAGTGGATACGTGTGGATGTAGCAGGATGGCCGACGGGCGTTTACCTCTTCAACATAACCACTTCGGATGGGCACTTTAGTGGTCGTATCGTAAAGCAATAATGACTGGCTAACGGCTGGCGGTTCAATAAGCCGCTCCGGGATCCGGCCCCAAATATGTTCAAGTGTGTATGGGAGCCACCGATAGTATATCGGTGGCTTCTTTTATGCCCGTAAAGGCCTGGCGTGTTTAGCCTGATTGCTATTCTCCCCTACGTTTTTTAGCCTTGTAATGCTTATAACTGCTTGTCGATCTGAAACGCTGCAGAAATCAGGCTAAGGTGAGAGAATGCCTGGGGGAAATTCCCCAATTGCTCACCGTGTATCCCGATCTCTTCGCTGAACAGGCCGAGGTGATTACCGTAACCAAGGAGTTTTTGCATTACGAGGGTAGCTTCCTCCACCCGGCCGATCCTGGCCAGGCATTCAGCGTACCAAAAAGAACAAATGGTAAAGGAGGCTTCTTCGCCTTCCAGTCCATCGGTGGCACCATGCTCCTGTTTGTACCGAAAGATGAGCACATCGGCGGATAATTTTTCCTCAATGGCCGCAAAAGTCTTCAGCCAACGGGGCTCCTTGCTGGAGACGAAGCGCAACAGCGGCATCAGTAGCGCGCTGGCATCTACGGTGTCGCTGCCGAGAAACTGTGGGTAAAAGCCCTTCTCTTCGTTCCAGAAGTCGTCGTAGATTTCCTGATAAATTTCGTCTCTTATTGTTCGCCATTTTGACCTCGGGTGAGGCAGGGAACGGGCTTCGCCGATCTTCATGGCCCGGTCGATGGCCACCCAGCAGCAAACGGCGGAGTGAAGGAATCGCTGCTTTCCGCTACGCACCTCCCAGATGCCATGATCCTTGTCCCGCCAATGCGCAATGACGTATTCGACTAATCCCCGGATTGCTTTCCAGAATTCATTGGTTATGCTACCGCCTGCATTATTATAGAGATAAATGGTGTCGATCAGCTCCCCGTATATGTCCATCTGTTGCTGGTCGTAGGCACCGTTCCCGATGCGGACTGGCTGGCTACCCATATACCCTTCCAGGTGATCCAGCGAAATCTCCTCCAGGTCCTTACGTCCGTCAATGCCGTACATGAGTTGGAGGTTGTCCATGCATTGCTGCTCTATCCAACCGACAAAAGCTTCGGCTTCCTCCCGGTAACCGAGGCGAAGAAAGGCATACATTGTAAAGGCCGAGTCCCGGATCCAGGTAAAACGGTAGTCCCAGTTACGTTCCCCGCCGATGGTTTCCGGGAGGCCGAAGGTAGCGGCAGCTACGGTGCTGCCGAAGTGGGAGGAAGTGAGGAGCTTCAGGGTTAATGCACTGCGCATAACGGATTCCCGCCAACGACCACGATAAGTAGATTTAGCTACCCAGGCTGACCAAAAATCGCGGGTTTTGTGGAAATGGCGAATCCAGTCGAGTCTGAAAGGTTTGCCGATATCGAGGGTAAGGATGAAATCAATGTCTTCTCCTGCGGCCAGGTTCAGGTTTCCGGTAAGCCCCTGATCGGTAATGCTGAGTTTAGCTTTAGTGATCAGCCGCATTGCCGGTTGCTTGCCGGAAGGATCACTAAGGATGTAGCCGTTACCGTCCGGAGCTTCTGTGGCAACACATCCCCCCCGTGCATAATCAAAGGATGGGGTAATGTTAACAACGATTCGGTGATTGCCGTAAACACCCTTTAGCCGGCGGAAAATGGCAAAGTCATCCTCCTTTTTCGCAATCGGCATAAAATCGGTGATTTCAGCAATGCCGTCTTTACTCAGGAATCGGGTAACCAAAATATTGGTCCCCGGGAGGTAGAGTTGCTTGAAATTAGTGTTATCGTCCTGACAGATGAAGGAAAAGCATCCGCCCTTCCCTGCATCGAGCAGTTGGGTAAAAACGGAAGGGGAGTCAAACCGCGGCAGGCAAAGAAAATCTATGCTGCCTTTGATGCTGATCAGAGCGGTAGTGTGCAGGTTGCCGATGATGCCGTAATCGGCGATGGGGAGGTAGGAAGGGCTGATAAGCAATATATATAAAGCGATAAGGGAAAGCGATTGGCCGGCCCGCTTACTCAAAGTGGACAAGCCCGGAATCGGAGGTGTAACGCGCTTATGGGGAGTATGTTTTTGGATTGGTGTTACTACGGGTACTCTTGCCGTCCGACAAATCCTTTTGGCTTGGCGGAGCCGGACAAAAGTTTGTCTGATTGCTACAGATCAAACACAATCTCTTATCCATTACTTGCTCCTCGTCCCATTTCACTGCACCTGCGCCCGCGCCTGCAAAGTCTTAACTTTTATTAGGAAATTCATTAATCTTATAACTTTTCTTTAATAGTTGTCGCTTGAGGGGGAAGCGCAATTATAGTGTTATGTAATCGAAAGGCCCCTGGCCTTGTTTGAGATTTAAGTGCAAAATGAACATAATGAAAACCAACTATCATCCCTGGTTGATGCTCCTGGCATTGATCCTGCCCGTCTTGCTGACGGCACAAACCGGTGGCTTTGGCCGGAATAAGCCGCACTATGAAAACTTTGATTTCAAGGTGCACGAAACAAAGCACTTCGAACTGTATACCTACCTCAATAATGAGGAGTGGCTACGCGACTTTCTGAACGACAGCGAAGAGTGGTACAAGGTGCATCAACTGGTGCTGCAGGACACGATTGCCTTCAGGAACCCAATGGTAATCTACGCCAACCACGCCGACTTTCAGCAAACCAACGCCATCAGCGGTGCCATCGGCACCGGTACCGGCGGTGTGACCGAGGCCTTTAAGAACAGGGTAATATTGCCCGTTGCCCACACCAACCAACAGACCCACCACGTGCTGGGCCACGAGCTGGTGCATGCATTTCAGTACGATATGGTGATCCGGGGCGACGGAACAAAACTCCAGGACCTGCAGAACATCCCACTATGGATGGTAGAAGGCCTGGCGGAGTACCTGAGTATCGGTTCCGTGGACCCCTTCACTGCCATGTGGATGCGGGACGCCGTGCTTAACGACGACGTGCCCAGTATTAAGGACCTTAGCTCCGGAAAATATTTTCCTTACCGTTACGGACAAGCCTTCTGGGCCTTCGTCACCGGACTAAAGGGGGATGACATCATTAATCCTTACTTCCGGGGAACCGCTCAGTGGGGATTGGAAAAGAGCACTAAAATGGTGCTGGGCTATGAGCTTAAAGACCTGAGCAAACTTTGGCAGGAATCACTACAGAAAACCTACGGCCCACAGGTCGCTGGCGCAAAGGAGGATCGTAACGTTGGTAAGGAACTCGTTTCCCCAAATTCCGGTGGTGGTCGCATCAACATTGCCCCGGAGATCAGCCCTAACGGTAAGTACCTCATCTTCTTGTCTGAGCGTGACCTGTTTAACATCGACCTGTTTTTGGCGGACGCACGGACCGGAGAAGTCATCCGCAAGATCAGGACCAATACCACCCGCGGTCACGTGGATGACCTGAGTTACATCGAGAACAGCGGAACCTGGTCGCCAGATAGCAAGCAGTTTGCCTACACCATCGTCGCAAAAGGACGGAATGCCCTGGTGATTGCCGACGTGGATAAAGGAAAGGCGGTACGCACCATCTTCCCGGAAGGTGTTGACGCCTTCACGCTTCCGAGCTGGAGTACCGACGGTAAGTCAATTGTGGTATCGGGGCTGGTAAACGGACAAACGGACCTTTACCAGGTGGACGTCCGCTCTGAGCGGGTGACACAACTGACCGACGACGCATACAGCGAAACGCATCCTCACTGGGGGATTGACGGACAGACGATTTATTACAGTACCGATCGGGTTGCCATACAGACGAAGAGCCGCCCGCACGGTGCCCTGCGATTTAACCTGGCTACGCTCAATGTGGTCACTGGCGAGACGAAGGACCTGCCGTTATTCCCTGGTGCTGACAATTTTAACCCCGTGCAGGCTGAAGACGGCACGCTTTACTTCCTTAGTAACCGGGACGGTTTCCGTAACATCTACCGCTTCAACCCCGCCAATGAACAATTGGAGCAAGTAACGGACCTCATTACGGGCGTTTCAGGCATTACGCACTTCGCTCCGGCGATGAGTATTGACCGTAGGAACAACCGACTGGTCTACACCTACTTCAACCAGAAGGGCTACCGGATTTATGGTGCTCTGGCCGACCGGCTCGAAGGAAAGATCGTCAGTGCGGACAGCGTAGACCTTACGCCAGCTACTTTACCGCGCCTAAACCCTCGTGCTAACCTGATTGTAGACCGGTTGCTGGCAAATATGGACAAGGATGAGGTGCTTGCCCCGGAAGACATCAGTGAGCGGCCCTATAAGCCTAAGTTTAAGCTGGACCATATCTCCGGCGGTACCGGCGTAGGGGTGAACAATAATCCGGTCTTCGGGACCAACGCCGGCCTGGCCGGCGGCGTGCAGGCATTGTTTAGCGACATACTGGGCAACAACCAACTGTTTGGCGGCCTGTCCCTGAATGGGGAACTGAGTGACTTTGGCGGCTCGGCCGCCTGGCTTAACCGCAAACACCGGGTGAACTACGGCTTTACCGTAGGGCGTACCCCCTTTCGTAGCTTTGGCCAGCTGGCTCCCCGCCTAGAAACACTTGACCTGGGTAACGACGTAACCGTGGATGTGGGCAATGCGCCCTACCTCATTCGCCGATTATATGAAAACCAGGTAGGTGGCTTCGCCTCTATTCCGTTTAGTACCAAGCTGCGCCTGGAAGGGTCCGTCAGCGCCAGCCTCTACTCCAACCGGGTAGATCAGTACAACCGGTACTTTGACCCGGTTACCGGCCGCAACGTTAACCTGATCAATAACCGGCCCGAACGCCGTGAGGATCTGGAGACGGAGTCGTTCTTGCTGGGTAAAGCCGGAGTGGCTTTGGTTGGGGACGATTCCAAATTTGGCCTGACGGCACCGATCAGCGGTTACCGGTACCGGCTGGGGGTAGACCAGTACGCGGGTGAATTTGAATTTACCAACGTGACGGCAGACTTCAGAAAGTACATCTGGTTCGGCAAAGGCGCCCTGGCGCTGCGCGCCATGCACCAGGGACGGTACGGCGGGAACGGTAACGATCTCTTTCCTCTCTACCTCGGTAGCCCGTGGTACCTGCGTGGCCTGACGGGCAATGATGTAGTACCAACGCTGGCCGCCGGTGGGCGGGACGTGAATGAGCTGGTGGGTAGTAAGCTGCTCGTTGCCAATGCCGAAATCCGGATTCCCTTTACCGGACCCGAACAGCTGGCACTGATTAAGTCGAAGTTCCTCTTTTCCGACCTCAACTTCTTCGTCGACGGTGGTCTGGCCTTTACGAACATCGACCAGTTTGGCGGCCCCACCTTTACCCTGGATCAGAACGGCGAACCGTTGATCAACCCGACGACCGGCGAACCATACATCGCCAGCCCCGGCGTTAAACCAATCTTTACCGCTGGCGTTTCGGCCAGGGTGAACGTGTTCGGCCAGCTGGTGGTGGAGCCCTTCCTGGCAAAGCCCCTGATTAAGAACGCGGGCTGGAGCTTTGGGGTGAATTTATTACCGGGGTGGTAGGTTAGTCTATTGGACTTTTGGGCGGAAATAGACCAATAGACCAAATAAGAATATTTAGTGTGTGTATTAGTATCGCGCGGACTCAGGGCTTTTGCTCGGGTTCGCGCTTTTTTTTGGCGCATTGGGACTATTCCTATTTAATCATCTGGTTGTTCATGTACTCAATTTACTTTTTTGATGGTTGAATTTATGTTACACTATCTCGCTAAGAAGCTCAATGGTACCAGCGCCGGCGGGGTTACCGAAGCTTTTAAGCACAGGGTAATATTGCCAGTAGTGCATACCAACTAACAGTCCAATAGACCAATAGCACCAATAGTCCAATAAGTACCTTTGCCAACGCAAAACCTTTCAACTCAATGCGGTACCTCCTCCCTGTAGTCTCCCTGCTTTTTTTGTCCTTCCTCTGCACCTGCGACCGCGCCCCCGAAAACACTGCGGAAACCATCACGCAAAACCCGCCACCCATCTGCCGTTTACAGGGCGAGGCAATGGGCAGTTACTTTCGGGTGACCTACGTGGGAGATAGTATTCCGGGCCTCGGCGAACGGATTGACAGCCTGTTGGATGCCTATAACCTGGAGTTGTCGGCCTGGGTACCCACGAGTAAACTGACGGCATTTAACGAAAGCCAGAAGGGTGTTGACCTGTTTGGAACGATGCATTTTGCCCCGAACCTGGAACTCGCAAAGCGCGTGAGCCGGGAAACAGACGGCGCCTACGACCCAACAATTGCGCCGCTGGTGAACTACTGGGGCTTTGGAACCGGTACGCCCCGGGAATCATCTGAAGTCATCATGGAAGAGGTCCGGGCGCTTTTGCCGTTGGTCGGTCTCCAGAACATAAGCATGGAGGGTACGATGCTGCGTAAGTCTTCTCCGGGGGTGATGCTCGACCTTAATGCCAGTGCCAAAGGCTACGGTGTCGACCTGATCTCGCAGTTACTGGCGGCCGCCGGCCGCCCGGATCACCTGGTAGACATCGGCGGAGAAATGCGCGCCGGCGGAAACAAATATGGCCGCCCCTGGAACGTGGCTATTCGTCTGCCGGATGAGGACAAAGCAAAAATTGCTCAGGCCGGGACCCTGCCCCTGAGCAATGGCCGGGCCATTGCCACCTCCGGCAATTACCTGAACTATTATAAGGTGGACGGCGAAGTCTTCAGCCATACCATTAACCCCAAGACCGGATTAGTGGAACGCAACCGTTTATTGAGCGCCAGTGTGCTGGCGCCCGACTGTGCCACGGCAGATGCTTACGCCACCGCTTGTATGGTCATGGGCCCCGAAAAGGCGCTGGAGCTGATTAATGCCCGCCCGGAGCTGGAGGGATATTTTCTGATAGCCAGTGAAAACGGAGGCTTAGAGACGGTGAAATCGTCGGGGTTGTAAACTGTCACTTTTCCTGCCGCCGGATGCTAAATACTTCCGCTCCCGGACTACAATGATTCATTGCCGCCTGACTACCTTGCGGCCCCATGTCCAAACCCGCCCCCCCAACCTACCTGGATTACTTTACGCTCGTTTTTCTGGCCCTCATCTGGGGAACCAGTTATATCCTTATCAAGAAAGGGCTGGAGGTATTCAGCCCTTTGCAGGTAGCTACACTTCGCTTAGGCATTTCTGCACTGGCTTTAGCGCCACTTGCCTATACCCATTTGCGGAAGATTAAATGGAAGCAAGTACCCTTATTAATTGTTATCGGGATAACCGGGACAGGGTTACCCTCTTTTTTATTCCCGTTTGCCCAAACGGAACTCAGTAGCAGCCTTACCGGTATGTTAAGCGGACTGGTGCCCTTATGCACTTTTTTACTGGCCTGGTTGTTTTTCGCTAACCGCGACGCTGGCATCAGGCAGTTGTTGGGGGTGTTGTTGGGGTTAGGAGGAGCGGTGTTATTGGCCTGGGCTGCGCCCGGAGCAGCGGGGCAAACGACACAGTTCGCTTACGCAGGGTTTATTTTGCTGGCTTGTTTTTGTTATGCATTGAGTTCAAACCTTGTGGGTGCCTATTTTAAGGATATTTCTTCGCTGACCATTACGGTGTCCAGCTTTTTTCTGGTAGGATTACCGGCTTTAATTTGGGCGGGAACCGCAGGTGCAGTGGGAGAGACGGTAGCAAAGGCCGCTGGCAATACCGGTTGGTGGGCCCTGGGCTACGTTACTGCACTTGCCCTGGTAAGTACCGTGCTGGCGAGTATCATCTTCTTTAAAATGGTGCAACGGACCGGAGCCGTATTCAGCAGTACCGTGAGTTATATTGTCCCGGTTGTTGCCATATCCTGGGGGTTGCTGGACGGGGAAGGCTTTGCTGCCCTGCAGTTACCGGCAATTGCTCTGATTATGATAGGAATTTTCCTTAGTCGACGTAAGTAAGCCCAAACAAGCGCTTTTAACGGGGAAATTCCGTTATTGAGGGCAATGAAGTGCATAGTACTAGTAGTGTGTTTAACATTGTTGATGGCAGGAGGCCTTCGGGCAGCGGGCAGCGCTGCGGATTCACCGTTGTTTGACCACAAGTCTTTAGCGGCCCCCGCCTTCGGGCCGGTAGCTTTGGATGCGCCGTCTGCTGATTCGACGCAAGATTCTGTGACGATTGTCGATATTTTTCTCCGCGGCCACAAGCGGACCCGAAGTGCAGTCATCTTTCGGGAAATGACTTTTGGTAAGGGCGCTAGAATTGCCGCCGATAAGCTGGAAGGTGAAATTGCCCTGACCTACAGTGCCTTAATGAATACTGGCTTATTTGCCAGTATGGAGATTTCTCATTCAGATAGTCTATTGGGTAAGGGCCTGGAAACCATTACCATTGATATCCGGGAAACCTGGTACATCTACCCGGTGCCGGTTTTCTCTCTTGCTGACCGAAATTTCAACGTTTGGTGGAGAGACCAGGGTGGTTCGCTGGATCGGGTCAACCTCGGTGGTAAACTTTCCTACTACAATTTTACCGGCCGACGCGACCGGTTTAAAATAGGTTTTACCACCGGCTATACCCGGGAATACGAAGCGGGCTATCGTTTGCCTTACCTTAATAAAGAAGGCAGTATTGGCGTAAACGTTGATTACAGCTTTAAGCAACGTAGGGAGCAGAATTACCAGACGGTCAATAACCAGCAACTATTTTATTTAGATGAGGATGCCTTTGTTTATAAGAATACCAGCGCCGACATAGCAATGACCTACCGGCGTAAGTTATACGTATCGCATGTGTTGAGGATGGGATACCGTAGTACGGAGATTGCCGATACCATCGCCAGGGTATTGAACCCTGAATTCTTAGGGGATGGAAGAAGTAGCCAATCCTACTTTCAGCTGGAGTACCGCTATCGTAATGATCGTCGGGATGTAAGAAACTACCCATGGAATGGCTACTTTATAGAAGCCTCTTTAGTGAAAGACGGCTTAGGAGTGACTAATGAAAGACGCGGATTTACTGCCGGATTAACCTTGAGAAAGTTTTGGCCGCTTAGCGATAAGCTTTCTGTGAATGCAGGCCTGGGTGGCAAATACAGTTTAATCCGCGATCAGCAACCTTTCCTGGAGAACCGCGCCATCGGTTTTGGGAATAATGGGATTGTGGGGTATCAATTTTACGTCGTAGATGGGTTAGACATGGCCATCTGGAGATTTGGTGTCCGCAGGCAATTATTTGATACTGATCTGGATTTAGGTAAATTGGTCTTTATTCCTGCTTTCAGGTATATACCGGTTCGGGTATTGCTGGCTTTTCAGTTTAACCAGGGCTTCGCAAATGCACCATTTGCCGGCGAGAATAATGAGCTGAATAATACGCTGTTGACGGGCGCTAGTCTTGGGCTGGATGTAGTTTTGTTTTACGATATGGTGGGAAGTCTGCAGTATAACCGTAACCACCTGGGGGAGGGGGGAGTGTTTCTGGCTTTAAACCTTAATTTCTAAATTATGCAAGTAGTTATTTATAGTCAGGTACTAAAGGAAAAGGACATTCCGCACGTCCAGGAACTGTTTGACCTGCTGGCGGACGGGCAGTTCTCTACCTACGTGTATGGCCCTTATCTGGAGGAAATCAGGCAGCACATAACCTTTAAACGTGACGTCGGTGTATTCGAAAGCCACATCGATTTTAGCCTGAAGCGCTTTGATATGTTAATTACCCTGGGGGGGGATGGCACGATTCTTAAAGCAGCTACGCTGGTGCGGGATTTTAATATTCCCATCCTGGGTATTAATCTTGGCCGACTGGGTTTTTTGGCCCGGGTGGAGAAGACAAAGCTTAAAGAAACGTTGAATTTACTTGCTAAAGGCAGGTTTGAGACGGAGGAAAGAGATATGCTTTACCTCGAGAGCAACATGCCCATTTTTGGCGATACACCGTATGCATTGAATGATTGTACTTTGCTCAAACGGGATACTTCCTCGATGATCACCATACATACCTTTATTAATGGGGCTTATTTGAACAGCTATTGGGCGGATGGCATTATTGTCGCTACGCCTACCGGATCGACTGGATACAGCCTGAGTTGTGGCGGGCCAATTGTTTTTCCGGGAAGTGGGAATTTTGTGGTAACTCCGGTCGCCCCGCACAACCTGAATGTCCGCCCAATAGTCATCAGTGATGATTCAGTGATCAGCTTCGAAATAGAGGGGCGTGCGGAGAATTTTCTTTGTACGTTGGATTCTCGCTTTGAGACAATAACGTCTGTTCACAGTCTGGCAGTCAGGAAGAATTCTTTTGGGTTGAACCTCGTAAGATTACCAGGAGTGAACTTTATGGAGACGCTAAGGTCCAAGCTTAACTGGGGTGCCGACCGCCGCAACCATTGATAGTCCACCAGGATATCCGCTTTATATCGACATTGATGAGCGACCAGGTTGCCTGGTCGTTAGGGTGGCGTTATGCGTTAGGTTGATCTTGAAAATTGGAAAGTAACAACTGGTTGAATCGGGATGATAAACGGCTCTGATTTGTAATTCAGTGTTTACAATCAGCGGTTCTCCGCTATTAATTCCAGAGGTATTGTTAGGCAATTGAAAGTGGCATATCTTGACAGTAATATACTCCTCACGAAGTGGTTTGGAAAATTACGTGGCGCTGAGCGCCGGCAAACGCTATTGATCTCAGGTCGACTGTATCCCAAACCTTCACGGTTTGGGTATAGTAGGAGCATCGCTAATGGAAAATTATAATTCTGGTGAGGATTATTACCATTCTGTATTAGGGAAATTATCATACATGATGCCCCCATCACGTAAGCGCATAAACTAAATTCTTGCAATGACCCGGCGTAAGTACTTCAGTGCTGCCGGTAAGTACAAGAATTCGTTTTACATCCGGCAACCGTATCCCAATGTTTTTTAGATTGGTGGGTAATATGTAGCGACCTGGATTAATTTTAATATTTTAAATATTTATAAATAAAATTGACGGAAGGACCGGTAAACAGGTTCGGTAGAGTTGTATGAACCGGTCATTAATACAAAGTCAACACTGTGTGGTAAAGAAAAATAACCGCACCATTCGAGTAGTTAGAAGACGCATTCAGGTAATCGAACAGCCTCATTTAATGATAAATTAAGGGGGAGGTATCCTTGGAATTGAACAATATTAGTGTATATTATGTATATTAAAGACTATCTTTGCGGCGAGTAAATGGATTCTTCAATATAATCAGACACATAATACACTTTGTTTTTCCTACTTATTTAACACTAAGTCAGGTGCTTATTGTGGCTGATGGCCAGAAGGGTACCTGAACTCAAAACAGATACATGGCTAATTTAAAAAAAGAGGTAATGAGCCTCATCAGTCGCTTTGATGCGGCACAAGAAGCTTTTTCGGCAAATTCAGTAGAGCTGAAGAAAATAACGAAGAAGCATAAGAAAGCGCTTAAGGCTGCACAAGCAGAAGCTAAAGCTGCACGTATAGAAGTAGAAGCGCTCAAGGCTGAACTTGCTATTATTAAAGCTGGTGCACCAGCCAAGCGTAGTGCCGGCCGTCCGAAAAAGGCAACCACCAAGCCGGCTGCCAAGCGCGGTGCTGGTCGTCCGAAAAAGACTGCTGCGACTTCTGAAGTTGCAGCTGCTGAAGTTGCAGAGACTACGGAGACTGCTGCAGCCAAGCCAGCACGAAAGCGCGGTCCTGGTCGTCCGAAAAAGGCCGCCACTGCTTCCGCTGCTAAGCCGACTGCCAAAAAGCGCGGTCCTGGCCGTCCGAAAAAAGCCGCTTCTGCTTCCGCTGCTAAGCCGACTGCCAAGAAGCGTGGTCCTGGTCGTCCGAAAAAAGCCGCTTCTGCTGCTACTGCTGGAGTCGCAGATGCTGCTCCCGTTAAAGCAAAGGCTACTGGTGCTAAGAAAAAAGGTCCTGGTCGTCCACGAACCAAGCCAGCTGCTCCGGTCAGTGCATTGCAATCCGTCAAGGGTGTAGGTCCGGCCATGGCAGCTCAGTTCGAAGCTGCGGGTGTAAAGACTCCAGCGGCGATGTCTAAACTGTCTAACGTGAAAATGGCCGCAATCCTGGCTAATTGTGGCCCCCGTTACCGCAATGCGGACAATGCCAAAATGCAGCGCTACCGCGATGCCGCCAAGGCTGCGAAGTAGAAGAAATTACATTTACTCAAATGTAAAAAGGTCATGTCTCTCCGGGGACATGACCTTTTTCAATTTTAAACGTCTAACTCTTACCGAGATTATTATCACATACTTGTATGGCGAATAATATCCGTGTGATCATTACCGTTACGGAGGCTGTGTCGTGAAATACAGCTTTGTAATTTTCATGTTGTAATCACATTTTTTGAATTCAAACCCGCTAAAAACCAATATTTTATGCGTATTTTAACTCGTCTTGCCGTGCTGATGTCAGCAGCGGCTATCGTTCTTTTTTCTGCAGGCTGTGATCCGGATACTCCCGGTGGCGGCGGCGTTACTTTGCCTCCCGTTATTACCCTGAACAGTGGTACTGACGTGATCAGCTTTAACCAGGAAAGAGACCTTTCTAATCCTACTTTTAACGTAAATATCTCAGGTGAAGACGGAGATGCTCCTCTACGTGACCTGGCCATTCTGGAAAATGGTCTCACTATTCCTGCCAACCAACTGAATTTTACTACCGGCCAGACTGCCAATAACCCCATCCTGACTGCTGGTGCCGATGCCGGAGGCTTCACCTATGGAGTGGAGATAACGCCTTCAAACACCACAGTTGGACCAGTTACCTTTTCTTTTCGCCTTACGGACACCGACGGTGAAATAGCTACTACTGAGGTAACCATTACCTACACGGCTAACCCACCTAACATAGACCTGTTAATTGCCGATGGATTTGTTAGCGGAGACGCAACGGTCACCAACTTCGGTACCAGCTTTGATGTGCGGGTACAGCTTGATGATACTGAGGATTCGCTGTCGACTTTCACTGTCCTCGAAAACGGAACGGTAATGGACGCTGCTCTGCTTACTTACACCGGCTTTAGTTCAATGAACCCCCTTCAGTTAATTCCTGCAGAAGCAGTAGGTGTTACCTACACCATCAACATCAACCCCGATGTAACTATGATGGAAACCCGTACGTACACTTTCCGGGTAGCTGATATTAATGGCATCACGGCGGAACGCACTGTTTCCATTACGTTTGACCCCCCAATGGGAACAGCGCTGACTTTTGACACTACCGGCGTTTTCTTTAATGCAAGTGGTATGAACTTCGGTGGTATCGACCTCGACAATGGAACTGCCGTCAGGTTCAACAGCCCGGATGCAGAAATTGAGGACGAAGGCCTCGATAACACCATTGCGGTGGGTATGGAAAACTGGCGTACCCAAATCAGTGCTTCCAATAACGCAGAACTTCGTATTGCTGACCTAAGCCTGCTGGGCGACGGAACTACCTTTGATGATGTAGTGTTCAGTGAGGCCATTGCTCAAGCCTTTGATGACGGAAATGCCGTTCTTGGCGGATCTGATGCTTCCAACTTTATGGACATTCCCGGTGATGACAGCAATACCGAAATCGTAACCACAGCGCTACAGGCAGGTGATGTATTTGCTGTGCGTCGCGACGGACGTAGTTACCTCATTCGAATCGATGAAGTCAACTTTGTTGCTGGCAGTAATCTTGACAATTACAAGATATCGATCAAGTGGTAGTCAAGTTTTCAGGTTGTCGGGAAAATCTTGACAACCGACAACTTGATAACCTGACAACTCGATAACTCGACTTCCAGCGGGGATCTTCACAACAGTGGAGGTCCCCGCTTTGCATTTCAGCCCATCTTTGCACCTGCGGCCGCGCCCAAAAAGCATGGAGGAAAAAACTGAAATTCACCTCCACGGCACTAGGTCGGACATTAGCAAAAATCGTTAATTTCTGGCACTGGCAGCGAATTCCCCATAAGAATCGTTTAACTTACGGATATTTTCCAGCCTCACGTTGTTGGATCCACTTATCCTTATCCCTATGGACTTTACCATAAACCTACATAACGACGAAAAACAGTTCATCGCCGCCCTTGTCAAAGGTGACCGGGGAGCGCAGAAGGTGCTTTATGAGACCTACTACGGACAGTTGATGTCGATTTGTCAGCGTTATGGAGGAAGTGAGGATGAGGCCATGGATTTGTTGCATGAGAGTTTCATTAAAATTTTTAAAAAGATCGGCCGCTACGAATCCGGAACAGCCTTGCTGGCCTGGATGCGCCGGATCACCGTAAACACCGCCATTGATCATTATCGCCGCAACGTTCGTCGGCGTACTGAAGATTTGGACCAGGCATACAGTCTGAGCACCGATGCTCCTGACGTATTTGCCCAATTTGGTGCCCGGGAGATTCTGGCAGCTGTGCAAAAACTTCCTCCTACTTACCGTACGATTTTTAACCTCTACGTGGTGGAAGGGTACAGTCACCGGGAAATAGGAGAACAATTGCAAATTACAGAAAGTACGAGCCGCTCTAACCTGGTTAAAGCCCGGGGCAAACTGCAAAAAGTGTTAATCGCCCCCGGCCGGTAGTAATCCCAATGAACAAATCAACTAAACATACTGACGCACTGCTCCGGCAACGGCTGCTGAAAGAGCTGCCGAAGGACTCGCCCTCCGAGGCCGGGTGGGCTGCGCTGTCAGCCCAAATGGACGCAGATGCCGACCTCGGCCTTCAGGCTGCATTGCAGGGTCTGTCCGCCGCCCCAACTGCCTTAGGCTGGCAGGCACTGGAGCGCAAATTAGATCCGATAAATCAAGCTGATTCCGATCTTGCCGGGAAGCTGAATGGCTTACAGCCAACTGTGACCATCGCTGGGTGGGCTGCGCTGGAAGCGCGGCTGGAAAAGGAAAATGATCAGGCCGTTGACGCTATTGTCGCAGACGGCCTGGCGCGTACAGGTGTCGGTGTTACTTCCGGTTGGGCCGCTTTGGCGGCACGGCTTGAACTGATCGGCTGGCGCCGTGGTTTTGTCTCTGCCTGGAAGATAACCGAAGCCTCCCTGTTGCTCAGCATGTTATTGCTCGTGGTTCGCTTTGGTCCATTGGCAGAAGGGCCGGTCCTGCCCATCGCGAAAGCAGAGAATGGCTTTCCTGTCCCGATGGAGGTGGCTGAAGCGGTCGCTACGATTCAGGACGAAGCACCACTTGTGGCGGACATTAACAATACTCGATTTAGCGCCCAGCGTCCGGTAGCCAACTCCGCTAAGAAGAACCAGATCCGGAAAGATTTTCCGTTGGTGCTCCCTACTGCCCTTGTGGATATTGGCTACGAGAAAACTGTTGCGCGGAAAGAACGTAGAGACTTGTTAAACAATGAGGTTGCTCTGGTAAGGGTTCCTTCCCTTGAGATCAAGCAACTGAGAAAAACTGTTTATTTGCCAAGCCCGGTATTGAATTTGCCTGAGGTAGAAAGTAGTGAGCCGGTTCAATACTACGTCAATGCTTTTGTTTCTCCCCTCGATATTAACCAGGTGGTAACACCGCGCACATCGATCGGAGAATTTGACATTAGCGGTGATCGTCGTTTCACTTATGGCAGCAGCGTCGGTTTACTCTTCGATTTCATTCAAGGCAAAAATGGCCTTCAGGTTGGTGCGATCTATTCGCGCCGCTCCTATATCCCAACTGCCCTGAAATGGTACCTGCAGGATGAATACACGGCATTTGAGCCGATTAAAGGTTATCAGCGCTTTAACTTTGAAAACATCACTTTCGACTTTAATTATAAGCGGACCCTGCTGACTTCCGAAAATTGGCGCGTAAGCGGCCGTATGGGTGTGTCCCTGAGTGTGATTGCGCGCTCTTCGTTTGACGGTAAGGATGAAGTAGTAGCTGGCTTCAATGAGTTTGAAGAGCGGGTCGGCAATTTGCCTGATGGGCAAAGAAGCAGTGGCCGGCCTACTGATTTTAGCGGTCAACGGAAGCTTCAAAATCCACCCAATGGCTGGTTGGAAGGTGGTTCTATTCTGGCAAATTCCAGTTTTTATCTTGGCGGTGGAATCGTAGTGGAACGGCTGATGAACCCACGTTGGAGCATTTATGTTTCTCCCGCAATTGGTCGGGTAGTTTACCTTAAGGTAGACCAGGGAATTGGCCCTTACAACGATCGGATCCATCTGAGTAACCTGCGTTTTGGCAGCCGTTACCTTTTTGGCGGAAAATAGCGGAATTAAATTATGGAGTTCAGATTCAGTACCCTCTTATGTATTGCCATGATTGCCCTGACCGCCTGTGCCGGGGAACCCGAACAAGTGAAAATGGACCGCCGTTTCCTGACGGGAGAATCATTGGAACAGCAATTGGCTGAACTGCGGGAAGCCATTAATGGCGAAGTACTCGACGAGCATATTGGGGCAAAGGGAGAGGATCAAGTTTTCTCGATGCTCACCCGTGAATACGATGATTCAGGTGATTTCGTCGGCATCTTTCTGCGCCATTACGAAGTTGGCAACATTAATTCGAAACTACTGTGGACGTATCAAGACTCCATTAGCTGTGTTGGATCAGGCGCGGTCGCAGGTGCAGCGTTGGTTAAAAACACCTCGCCGGAACTGCGTCCGGTAGCTGTATTAGGTAATGACCAGGAGCAATTCGTTCTGCGCTATATCCTGAACTGCTCCCCAGGTACCAGTAATGAAAGGGTGGGCCGCACCCTCGTCGTCATCAATGCCCTGTCGGGAACACCTGAGGTTCGGCTGGAAGCCGAGGAGGGTGTAGAAAAAATACTGGCTCGCCTTGATCAGGTGCCAGCTGCCTTGTTGCGGGATTTATGGGAAGAGCGTTTATAGACCCGACTATTTGGGCTCGCTTTTTGCCGTCATCTTTCGAACAATAGTTGCGAAGCCACCGTGCCTCCCTCCGGGCTGTTCTCTGTGAGAACATTTGCTGCTTTAGCAGCCTCGGCAGCTTTATTTCCTGCCCAGTCTTACGACATTCTTTTGGGGGCTGCTATGGTAGCAACCTTTAAATTAAACTGTAGTTTAGCGACACCTAATAGTTCCTTCATCATGCACGAACCCCCCAAAGTCCCCCTGGCCCGAGTCCTGGTTAATATGCCCCGGATGATGGTCAATCCGATTAAACGGTTTAACCGTTACCTGGGGGAGTACGGCCGGGACTTTATCCTCTCGGTGGGAGGAAGCCGCCGGACTCACTTCACCGTCAACGCAGATGTTATCCAGCATGTGTTGCAGAAGAACCATAAGAACTACCACAAGAGTGCCATCCAGACCGACGAATTGGCGCGTTATCTCGGCCGTGGCCTGCTGACGAATAACGGCCAGCCCTGGCTTACGCAGCGGAGGTTGATTCAACCGGGGTTTCACCGGCAGCGCCTGGAGGCGCTGGTGTCTGAGATGCAAGCGGTGATCAATACTTCCTGCAAGGGGCTTAACCAAACGGCGGAGGAAAACGGACGTATACACCTGCAGGAGGTTACCCGTGACATCGTTTTCAGGGTGATCACGCGTGCCATTTTTACCGATGGTTTCGACGATGCTGAAACCCGAAAGCTGAAGAAGACCCTCGATGCCATTCAGCGTTATGTGGTTTATCCGGTCAGAATGCCCTTCCTGTTAAAGCCCCTCCAATGGTTGGGCATCGAAGGCCGGAAACTAGCCCTCACGCAAGACGTACGGAAGCGAGTGCAGGAACGCATTGATGCCCGCCGGGCCGGAGTACCAAAAGATGACCTACTGCAGATGCTGCTTGATAGCCGCTACGAAGATGACGGGCAACCGATGCCCGACCAACAACTGGTAGACGAGATCATCATCCTCTTCGCCGCCGGCCACGAAACCAGCGCTAACGCGCTGGCCTGGACCATCTGGTTGCTACTCCGCCACCCGGAAACCCTGGCCAAAGCACGCGCTGAAATCACCGAGGTAGAAGGGGAGGGGGCCATTAATTTCGACAACGCTCGTCAGCTGATTTACCTCACCCAGGTGATCGAAGAAAGCATGCGCCTTTATCCTCCAGCCTGGATCACCGACCGGGTGGCCCTCGGCCCAGACAAGGCCGGAGGTTTTGATATCCAACAAGGCACCTCCATCGGCATCTTCTTTTACGGCTTACACCGTAACCCTGAATACTGGGAAGATCCCGAAGCATTCCGCCCCGAACGGATGACACCTGAGGCTAAAAAAGCCCGCCACCCTTTCTGCTTCCTCCCCTTTGGCGGCGGTCCCCGCCTCTGTATCGGTAACCACTTCGCCATGCTGGAGATGCAGCTGATTCTGGCCCGGTTGCTAAAAGATTACAACTTTGAGTTGCCTGCTAAAGCAGATCTGGTAAAACAGAAGGCTTACATTACTTTACATATGGATCGACCTTTAAGTCTCCGGCTCAGTAGACGCGCAGCTAATCTACCAAGCGCGAAACGCGTCTGAGAAAGCCGCGTAGCGACTTTATATATTTGCGTGATGCAAATATCCCCCAAGCTCTCCCTAATCCTAGCCTCAAAATCCCCCCGCCGATCGTACCTATTGGAACAGGCAGGTATACCGTTCACTATCCGTACGGCTGATGTAGAAGAAGTCTATCCGCCCGATACACCGGTGATGGAGGTCGCGCCCTATCTGGCGACGCTGAAGGCTGCAGGAGCGATGCATCTGCTGAAAAGCGACGAAGAGGTTTTACTTACGGCGGACAGCGTAGTGATCATTAAAGGTAAGATTTACGGCAAACCAGCCGACCGGGAAGAAGCAGCGGCAACGCTTCGGGCACTTTCCGGCAATAAGCATACGGTCGTAACGGGTTGTTGTTTGAAGAGCCGGACCAAACAGGAGGTGTTCTCCGGTGTATCTGAGGTTTACTTCTCAGAACTGAGCGACGAAGAAATTAATTGGTACATCGATACCTGCCGGCCTTTTGATAAAGCGGGGTCCTATGGTATTCAGGAATGGGTGGGCCTGGCGAAGATCAACCGCATTGATGGGACGTACCCTAATGTGATGGGCTTGCCGGTGAATTTGGTGTATGAGCACCTGGTGGCTTGGTGAGATAATGGAAGAACGGCTGAATGAGTGAATAGCTGCCGCAAAGGGTAGCTCGCTGCTGCTCGTGATTTCGCGTAGCGAATACACATTGGTTACCCTGGACGAAGTCCGGGGTAACGGCCGGATAGCTTTTTCAATACGACGAGCATCGTCGTCAAACGCTCATGATGCTATCGTCACTTGGGTGTGCATAGAGCCTGCTTGTTCCGGGTAACTCAACGGATAGTCCATGCAGTGATGATGTTGTTCCACTACCGCGTTAACTCCTCAAGCAACGCCTTCCCGGACGCCTCTCCAGCCATTAGTTGGCCCAATTCAATGGCTTTTTCCCCGTAAGAAACATTAGACCTCAAGTCCAGGATCAATTGCTCAAAGGTCGTTTCATTCAGCTGTTTAATCTTAATACCCAACGGCCCCGCGCCCAAGGCTGCCACCCGCTTGTTCCAGAAAAACTGGTCGATGATGTGCGGAATAATTAAGCTGGCGCATTGGTGCTTCAAGGCAGTATGCGTAGTGCCTGAGCCCCCGTGATGGACCACACTATGTACTTTCGGGAATATCCACTCATAGGGAATGTTATTCACGAAATGAATGTGCGAAGGCACGTCCTCTTGGTGAATAAGGCCTCCGGAAGAGGTGTTGATGATGGCCGGTATCTGATGCTTACGCAGCACTGAGAGGATAACATTGGTGGTCGCATCTGGGGCCGCATTAACCATACTGCCGAAGGTGATGAACGTAGGGTGCTCGTCCTTGAAGCGGGCAAGGAAATCCATCAGGCCGGCAGGTGGGGACCAATTGCCGGTTTTTGGCCGTTCGAAGTAGCCGGGAACCATAGCTTGGTCAGGCCAGTAGGCAGGACGTGGAAAGAGGGTAGGAGAGACGAGGTAGAGCGCTCGTTCCTGTTCTTTCATGTACTTTGCAATGGCTTTTCGGTTAAGTTGGTGGCCTGGAAAATCTGCGGAAAAGGCTTTGACGGACCTGGCAGACATGAGCGCCGTCAGGTAATTGATTACTGCGTAGCTCAGGAGGTTGCTACGCCGACCAAAATTAGTGTTGATGGCAATATGTGGGTACTTTTCGACCGGATGCAGCCAGTTAGGAATAGGGCTTATAACAATTGCCCTGCCAGGATGGCAAATGCCCCAGGCCCTGGCAAATACGCATTTGGGATGGTAAAGAATGCGATCGGGCTGGTGCTTAAAAATGGCGTCCCGCTGTTCTTTGACCAAGTCTCTCTGGATACTAAGCGACTCCCACGCCAATTTACCTAACTGCACCACCCGGTTAACTGCACTTCCTTTTTGCCCCATGATGGCTCGCCCGGCGGAGCCGTCAATTAGTTCGAGGAACCTCCTGTCCAGCGCTTCAAAGGGAAAGCCGGCACCTTCCGCCAGTTCCTGAAACTGTGCGGGCATCACACAGACAGTCTCATGGCCGGCTTTCAGGAGCATGTCGCCCACCGCCAGGAAGGGTTCCATGTCGCCCCGGGTACCTATGGAGAGGAGGAGATATTTCATGCAGGACTATACAAAGTCATCCTGGTTATTGTCCAACCTGCTTTGCACCTGCGGCCGCGCCTGAGGATCCTCCAGAGGTGGCAGATATTCCCGGTCGTTACCTTCAGTGGCTGCCAGCAGGTTTTTACGATTGAAGTAGTAAATGATTGGCCCAATTCCACCTAACAGCAGGACAATGATGAGCCAGATGACTTTGTCTTTTTCACGTTTAAAGGGTTTGGTGGCAATTTCGATGGCCGCCCAAATGGTTAGGACGAAAGTAGCCATTAGGAAGAGGCCGAAAGCCAAAATGATGATTTCAGGACCCAGGAAATTGAATAGAAGAAAAGGCATACTAGTAGGATTTGTTGGCTATTACTGAAGACTGTTTTTATGGTCATTTGATTAGCTCAAGATTGACGAGGAAGTGGTTTTTATCGATGGTAACATCCCGGGGACTAAACCCTTTACCCATTACCTGCCACTCCTGCGTGGCATCGAGCCGAACCGGTTCGCTGCCGATAAGTACGTCGACGGGGTAATTGAAACCGGTAACATTGGTACGCCAGCGGTACGCCACTTGTTGTCCCGTTTGCCGTAATTCTAAGACGGGGAGGTCGGGGTGCTCCAGGTATTGCTCAAAAAAAGGAGACAGGTCCTTTTTAGCATATCGGGAGAAATAATCAATTACCTGCTGGGTGTTCACAATGCTTTGTTGGTGGTCCTGGTAAAAGCTGCGCAGCATGCCGAAAAACAAGCCGTCATCGTCAAGCACATGCCGGAGGGTATGTAATACCCAAGACCCCTTGTAGTAGTGGTCCGAACTGCCAAAGTCGTCAAAATTGACGCCCTGAGGCCCAAGTATTGGAGATTCGTTTTTAATGTACTTTAATTGTGTCTTCAGGTAGCGGACAGCATCTTTTTTACCGTAAAGATATTCCACGTACAGGGCTTCCATATAGGTGGTAAATGATTCGTGAATCCACATTTCACCGTGATCGGCCACGCTGATGGAATTGCCGAAGTATTCGTGACCGGTTTCGTGGATGATGATAAAATCCCAGTCCATGTCGTCGGGGAGCATACCGCCGAGGTAGCCGCGCATATATCTGTTGCCATAGGCGATTCCGCTTTGGTGCTCCATACCGAGGTAGGGCGTCTCGATCAGGGCGTAGCCGTCGTCCCAAAACGGATATTTGCCAAAATAATGTTCGTAGGCGGCCAGCATGGGCCCAACTTGCCGGAAGTGCTTCCGTGCCCGGTCTTCGTTGTAATCGAGTACGTAATAATCCAGGTCAAGCACTTCTCCGTCAAAGGCAACGTAGGTACTGTCGAAGTGTACGTAACTGCCGATGCCAAGGCTGATGTTGTAATTGTTGATGGGGTAGGAAACAAACCAGTCGTAGCGTTTTTGGTAGCGGTTTTCCAATTCGACTTCCTCGCGTAAATTTCCGTTGCTGGCGACGAAGAAACGCTTAGGGACAGTTACTGATACGAGCATAGAGTCCGGTTCATCGCTGAGGTGATCCTTATTTGGCCACCACAGGCTGGCCCCGGTACCCTCGCAGGCGATGCCAACCCAGGTCCGGTCTTTGTGGTCGAGGCTCCAAACGAAGCCGCCGTCCCAGGGAGCATTTTTTGCCGCTACTGGTTTACCGCCGTACCAGATGGACATGCGCCGAATCGCATTGCCGGGGCTGATGAGGCGGGGTAGGGTGATGAAAACAGCGTTAGCCTGTCGTTCGAAGGGGAGGTGGCGGCCGTCCTGTTTAATGCTGTCGATGGCCAGGTTCTGGAACAAGTCGAGCTGTAGCCGGTTGGTGGCTTGCACGACTTTATAGTCCATATCCACCCGTCCTTCGATGGATCGTTCGGTAGTGTTGACCTCCAGGTGAAGCTCGTAGTACGTTACGTCGAAGCTGGTCCGCTCCGGGCGCAGCGCGCCGCGCAGAGTGTCCGCCTGGGTGAATTTGTGGTGGGCGAAATAATCCGCGTGTTCTTGCGCCAGTAAGGGATTAAATGGGGAAAGAAAAAGGGGCAGCAGCATTAGGGCGCGGCCGCAGGATGCAAAAAGGGCGTTAAATGAGCAGGGTAGGGGACGTCGTTGATTCATTCGGCTGGGGATGGTTTCGGGAGGGCTAAGATACGGCGGCGGAAGCGGGAGAGGAACCATTAAGACACTAAGGCATTAAGAAGTTACACTAAGGTAAGAAGGGGAACTGTTTGGCTGTCTTGGCTGCTGCGCAGCGTACCGGGCTCCTGCATTTATGTTGGCAAGAGAGTGATCTATTGGTCACTTAGCGTTATGAACGAGCGAAGCGAGCTACCTCATGCGGCAGCTACTATGAACTACCAACTACCGACTATGAACTAATGCGTCTGGTCAAAATCCGAAATCACCCCCAGCATTAAGGTTATATCAGTATAAAATTTGCGGATGATACTGAAGGAGAGGTTGGAGGAGAAGAAGTTCGGCTCCAGCATGTCATAGTCGTGGGCTACGCCGATGAAGAGATCCTGGTTGTGGACGGCGAAGAAGATGTCCTGTTCCTGGGTTCTGGCAAACTCCAGTAGGGCATCTTGCATGGGCGGGGTCAGGATGCCGGCTACGTGCGTTCCAGCGTGGGCGTAAACGGCGAATTCTTCCCGGAAACCGGGGTTCATGATCTCGATGTCTGCCGGCTTGCCGCCTTTAGAGACGTAGGCATCGACGGTCCGTTTGAGCCGACGGAGGTTATGCCGGGGCCACACTGCGATGCGGCCGGTGGTCGGCTCATTGAAAACGGCATGGACGAACAGACCGCTGAAGACCGTCAGCAACCGATTACTCGCCGGGCTGATTTCTTTGACGTAGGTTTCTCCCATCTCGAAGGCCATCTCGCCCACCAGGCCTTTGATGTAGTCTTCGGCGTGGTAGCTGTCGGGCATGGGCCGGAAAAGCCCGCTGCGCTCAAACCGGTCCTGGTGTATGGCGTGCTTGGGGTCGTAGGTCAGGGAGCGGTAGTTAGGCGCATCGTTAAGGAACTCCAGCAAAAGATTGATGATGGCAGGCTTGAAGGCTTGCCGAAATTTCTCGATCCGGTAATACAGTGACCCTACGTAAAAGATGATTGGCATCGCCAACAGGAAGATCAGGAACCCCAGGTCAAAGACGACGAAAGCAATAAAGAGGATTACTACAGCAATCAGTGATACCATTATTCCCCGGATCAACCGCACCCGAAGCCGTTCGAGCCGGTAGAGCTCTGGGCGGATGGTGGTGTTGTAGTACATCCGTAATTCGTCGATGCGGGGAGGAGAGGCGATTGGTCTGTTGGAGTTATTGGTCTATTGGGACTATTGTTCTATTGGCTGCAAGTTAAGTGTTCTCCCGGATAGGGGGCCTAAATAGTAATCACGAAGTCGCTCGTTCGCCGATAGTCGTGTAGCGACGATGCATGAGTTGCCTGGGACAAGGAGGCACGACGCAGTCCCAGGCAACGAATGGGCTACAACCGCCCTACGACGCGTTGCGTCGTGGAGACGAGCCGGCTCCTCATCCCTTCTCTTTGCACCTGCGGCCGCGCCTCCTCTATTCAGGTTGACGCGTAAAGCTCGGTAACCAACCTTTACCACCCGTAAGCGACTCCTTTTAGCGAAATTTCAATTCCAGATCTTCTACAACAAACGCGTTGTCCACTGCCCTGGCATAGTAGAATCCTATGAAGCAACAAATCGGTAAGCAAAAATTCTTATCATCTTCCGCAGTGCCGAATCGCTTTTGTCGTAGAAACCCTTATCTTTGCGCCCCTTATGAAGTTTACTTCCATCCTTTCCCTACTTTTCGTTGCCCTCATCACCTTCGGCTGTAAGTCCGAATTTGAGACCGTCCGTACCAGCGGAGACGCCGCGCTGTGGCTGCAGAAGGCCAATGAATATTACGATGCGGAAGAGTACCAGCGGGCCCAGACCCTCTACGAACTCTCCATCGCTCCCTTCCGTGGTAAGGCCGAAGCAGAGCAGATTGCCTACCGCTATGCTTATACTTACTACTATACCCGGCAGTTTGTGTTGGCCAGCTACTATTTCAAGAACTTTGCCACCACTTACGGCGGTAGTAATTTAAGGGAGGAAGCAGACTTTATGTCCGCCTATTCGAACTACCGGCTGAGCCCCGTTTACCGACTCGACCAAAGCTACAGTGTAAAAGCCATCGACGGCTTCGAGGAATTTGCCAACCGCTATCCCAACAGTGAGCGAATTACCGAAGCCAACCGCCTGATTGACGAAATGCGGGCGAAGATGGAACTGAAGGATTTCGAATCCGCAAAACTCTATGTAGACCTCAGGCGTTTTGAATCAGCGCAGCAAAGTTTTGAGAACGTCCTCAAAGAGTATCCTGAAACTCAGCGCGCCGAGGAAATCCGTTTCCTGATGGCTAAAAGTCAATACCAGTACGCCGATCTCAGCTACGTTACCCGGAAGGGAGAACGTTTTGATAAAGCCGAAAAACTGATCGATGCCTTTATTGAACGCTACCCTGACAGTCAGTACAGCGAAGAAATAATGGATCTCAGTAAAAAAACCACAAAACAACTAAAAGAACTCGAAAATGTCAGATATCAAAGCACGGGCTCAAGGCCTTAGTCCAGACGTAAGCGCCCGCGACATCGCCAACGTGGTGAAAGACACGGGTAATATTTACGAGACCCTCGCCATCGTCAGCCGCCGTGCTCGTCAGCTGGCCGTTGACCTGAAGCATGAACTCGACCAGAAGCTGGAAGAGTTTGCTGAAGTAACCGATACCATCGAAGAAGTAGTCGAGAACAAGGAGCAGATCGAAATCTCCAAGTTCTACGAAAAACTACCCAACCCGGTACTCATCGCCATGCGCGAATACCTCGACGACGAACTCTACAGCCGGTACAACTCGGACCGGGAGGAGGAAGAAGAGGTTTAATCTCAGGTTGTCGGGTTATCAAGTTGTCGGGTTGTCCTGCTTTTCAATAAGCTGCAGGGCCGATCATTGAAAACCCTGATATCGGGCCGTCAGTTAAATTAACTTTTAACTGACGGCCTTTGTATTTTGTGTCCACCAACAGACCAACAGTACCAATAGTCCAATAGTCCAACAGCACCAAACATGTCCCTAAAAGGCAAAAAAATCATCCTGGGTGTCTCCGGAAGCATCGCAGCTTACAAAGCGGCATTGATCGTCCGCGGACTCGTGAAAGCCGGTGCTGAGGTGCGGGTACTGATGACGAAGGCAGCTGCGGACTTCATCTCTCCACTCACCCTGGCCACCCTGTCTAAGCACGAGGTCACCACCTCGGTACACGACGGTGAAAGCTGGAATAACCACGTGGAGCTTGGGCTATGGGCCGATGCGATGCTGGTGGCTCCTGCCACAGCAACGACCCTGGGTAAGATGGCCAACGGGATTTGCGACAGCGCCATCGTGGCGGTCTATTTGTCTGCCCGCTGTCCGGTGTTTTTTGCGCCAGCTATGGACCTGGACATGTGGGCGCATCCGGCCACCCGGCGCAATGTGGAGCTTTTGCAGTCTTACGGTAATCACCTCATCGATGTAGGTACGGGAGAACTGGCCTCAGGGTTGAGTGGTGCTGGCCGACTGGCGGAACCGGAGGACATTATAAAAATCCTGGCCGATTTTTTGGCGCAGCCGCTTGGTAAGGGTACTCCACTGCCAGTAAAGGCCAGCAACACGGGTACTGGTATGTCCACTAAGGCAGATTTAACGGGTACTGGCGTGTCCTCGCCAGCCAAACAAGACCTCAAAGGCAAAACCCTCCTCATTACGGCTGGTCCTACCTACGAAGACCTCGACCCCGTACGCTACCTGGGGAATCGGAGCACGGGCCGGATGGGCATTGCATTGGCCGAGGCCGCCGCTGCGCGCGGCGCGTCCGTTAACCTGGTCCTGGGGCCCACGGAGCTGACCACTACTGCCGAAGGAGTCACGCTACACAACGTTCGCTCCGCCCGGGAGATGCACGCCATTTCCGTCATCAAATGGCCGAAGGCAGATGCCGCCATCCTGGCCGCTGCGGTGGCAGATTATCGCCCTTCGCGTACCGAAGCTGGCAAGATCAAGAAGAAAGAAGGTCCAATGACCGTTAAGCTGGTACGTAACCCCGACATCGCTGCGGAATTAGGGCAGGATAAACGCCCGCACCAACGCCTTGTCGGCTTCGCCCTCGAAACCGAGAACGGCCTCGAAAATGCCAGGGGTAAACTAAAGCGGAAAAACCTAGATTTTATCGTTCTCAATTCCCCAAACGACAAAGGTGCCGCTTTCGGCCATACGACCAATAAGATTCAGCTGGTTACTGGCAATAAGGTGACGGCATTCGAGTTAAAATCTAAGGACGACGTGGCAGATGATATTCTGGATGCGTTGGTTAAGGTGTTGTAGGAGTCGCTTTGCTCCTGTTGCAGTTGTTGCAGGGGCGCTTTGCTCCTGTTGCAGTTATTGCAGGGTCGCTTTGCTCCTGTTGCAGGTGTTGTA
>NZ_KB890429.1:42264-112571 GCF_000373105.1 Neolewinella persica DSM 23188
GCTCCTGTTGCAGTTGTTGCAGGAGTCGCTTTGCTCCTGTTGCAGTTGTTGCAGGGTCGCTTTGCTCCTGTTGCAGTTGTTGCAGGGTCGCTTTGCTCCTGTTGCAGTTGTTGCAGGGTCGCTTTGCTCACGTTGCAGGGGTTACAGTGAGTTACGCTGTTCTCCGCCCCTGCAACGTGAGCGCAGCGAACCCCTGCAACGTGAGCCCAGCGAACCCTATCTTTGCACCTGCGCCCCCGCCACAAAAGCTACTTCTTTTAAACAAGTTATTCCCGATGCAACAACGATTATTTATCCTTTCGGTCCTGTTTCTTTTCTCCCTTTCCTCCCTTGTTGCCCAGGGTGAGATCAAATGGACGTTGAACATGAATACGGACCAGATTCTCCAGACGGACAAGAGCATTTTCAATGCCCTGGAGAAGGACATCATCACCTTTCTGAATAGCCAGAACTGGACCAATGACCGATTCGAGGAAGAGGAACGGATTGAAGCGACCATGTTCTTTACCGTAAGTGAGGTCTTTGAAAAGTCGGGCAAAGGAGACGGAGCTTCCGTTGCCGTTCCAAATGCCTATAAGGCGACGGTCGCTATTCAAAGCTTGCGACCGATTTATAATTCCGGTGAAAAAACGCCGGTACTGAATACCCTGGATAAGTTTGTAGAATTTACTTACCGGCAAGGAGAAGGCGTTCAGTATTCGGAACAAAGCTACCTGAGTGACCTGGGAACCATATTCGCTTTTTACAGCTACATCATCATCGGGCTCGACTACGACACTTTCAGTCCACTAGGTGGCGATCCTTATTTCACTAAGGCGCAGGAGCTGTATAACCGGTTGCCAAACAGCGTTACCAACGATGTGAACAATGGTTGGGCAAGTACAGCTAAGAGCCGAAATCGCTACTGGCTGATGGAAAATATCCTTCAACCCCGGATGCTGCCGCTTCGCCGGGCCTATTACACTTACCACCGTAGGGGGCTGGATATCATGTCTGAAGATGTGATTGCCGGCCGTAATAACGTTACCCTGGCCATCGAAGATTTGCAGAAGGCAAACCAGGCTTATCCCCAAACGATGTATGCTCAGGCATTTGTTGATGCTAAGCGGGACGAGATTATTGAAATCTATAAGGCAGCTCCCAGCGTCGAGCAAAATACCATCATCCAGGCGATGACCCGGGTGGACCCTTCGAAGTCCTCTTCTTACCGTAATATCCGGTACAATACGAGTGGCAGCAGCCGGCCGAGCGTTCGCTCGCGAGCTCCGGTATCTACGAGCAAACGCGGTAAGCGATAATTTCTCCGGCAGAAAATTCGTCGCCGAATTGGTGTAATTCAGCTTTGGTTATGTCTGTGGCTGCCGGTAAGGTGGTCTCCACGATGCCTGCCATAACGGCCGGATGTATGTAGTACTTCCGGCATACGGCAACGGTATTGCCGAGGAATTCGGCAACTCGTTCGGTTACCCTCAGGTCTGGTCGGTCAGGAAGTGTACCTTGAGATTCTTCCTGAAGCCGCCAGTATTCTGCCACGGCAGCGGCGGTGCCTGCCCAGGTGCGAAAGTACTTAGAGCTGTATGCCGGTCCTGCCAGCTTTTTTACCAATTCATTTACGTCCTGGCTATCCAGATTATGCATCCGGCCATCCTCACTTCGATAGCGCAGAAGTTCATATCCAGGAAGTTCGCTGACGTTTTTAACCAACTTCACTAAAGTTGGATCTTCCAGGTCGACGGCCCGATCGATGCCGCTTTTCCCTACGTATTCGAAGTGCAGGGTGTCGTCATCTGTTTCCACATGTTTACGGCGCAGGGTGGTTAGCCCGATGGTGCCATTGCGTTGTCGGTAACTTGCATTACCAACCCGCATGCCGGTTTCGTCCATGATGGCTACGGCCAGCGCGGCGACCCGGTCCTGGTTCCATCCCTGGCTACGATCAGTAATCAGATCACGGATTTTCTGGCGGGCTTTAGGTAGTTGGCTGGCGAAGTCAACCAGCTGCCGAAATTTATTCAGCTGCTGGTAGGCCATCCAGTCAGGATGGTAGCGATACTGCTTCCGGCCAGCTTCGTCGCGGCCGGTGCTAAGCAGGTGCCCATTCTCCAGTGGACAGATCCAAACGCTGGTCCACGCCGGTGGAATGGCTAATGATTTGAGCCGGTTCCTGATCAGCTTGTTGGTGATGGGCTTTCCGTCTTCCCGGAAATATCGGAAACCCCGGCCATGCCGGCGTCGTGACCAGCCGGGCTGATCGTCGGAAACGTGAACAAGTTGGGGAATGGCCGCCAATAGGCGTACGGAGTCAGCGCCCATGAGATGATAGTTTACTACCAGTTTAATGGACGGAGCTCAGGAAATGTTCACTTTATGAATGAGGGGGGCGCACGTGACTATATTGTTCGCTCAGTGTTTGGCGGTATTCGGCGTGCGCCGGGGAGTTTTTTTTCTAATGCTACTCTTCTCCAGCTTTAACTTTTTCGAGTCTGGCGTTGATGTTGGCTAATAAGTCAACGGGGGGAGCTTGCCACTTTAAATTTCGTTTCATAAAGACTTTATAAGTCTTGAGGTCAACGAGGTCTTCGGTCTGGGGGTCTATCGATAGGTCCAGACATTCCCCGGCTGGTACGGCTGGCTCGCGATCAGCTACTTCGGGAAGTTGATGCGTGCGTTTCTCCTGGGGGTTGCGACTTGAAAGTGACATTATTTTGGATTGAATGAATAAATGATGATGATACGTAAAGCTGAAAATGCCACCCCGTGAAATGTTTCGCGGGGTGGCATTGATGATTTGGTGAGTTATCCGAGGTTTCGCGTATTGACGATACCGTAGGTATCTTCAGCATAGACTGCGAGCTGGCGGATAAGTGCAAGACGTGCCCGTCGGGTGGTCGACTTCACGGTGTTCAGGTTGAGGTCCATCGCCTTGGCGATTTCCTTCTCGCTGAAGTCGTAGAGGTCAGCCATGATGATGATGGCGCGGTTATCGTCCTTGAGGAGGGCCATGGCCTTCACTATCTCGTCGGAAAAATCTTGCTCCATGGCACCTGCGATGCGGAGGTCAGCAAATCCGGCCATAGAGTGGCCTTCATCGCGTTGGTTGTAAGCGATGCGTTCGTCCAGTTCCGTTTCACCCCGACGAGTTTTTTTACGGTAGTCGTTGATGAACAGGTTCTTGGCCAGGCGGAAGAGCCAGGCCCGGGCGTTGGTGCCGGGCTCGTACTGATCGATCTTAACGTAAGCCCGCACGAAAGTTTCCTGGGTAAGGTCTGCCGCGTCGGCCCCGTTACCACACATTCGGTGGAGGAAGTTATAAACGATCTGGTAGTGCTCCTGCATCTCCAGCTTGAAAGTACGCTCGCGAGTATCGAGTGCCATAGTTTGCCCCTTTCGGGGGTTTGTGCCGGCTTGACGGAGTTTCACGGATATCCGCCTCCCGGCTGTACCTTTTTCTTAGCGCGTAAGTGAGGGTACGGTTTACGGTTGATGTTGTTTCAGAGGTGTAATGTCGTGGTTTCTATTTAAAGTTGCAGCTGCTCGAAAAAAGTTTCACTTTTTTTTCGCGCCACAACTTTAAAAGGAAACCACGGCATTCGTGGCAGGTGTTTAGAGGGGCTTTGAGGCTGCGAGTAATTTGGGGTTTTGGGCGGGGCCGCAGGTGCAAAGGGCCCTGCTAGCGGCTACCGCCGCAGTCCCTGAAGGACCAGGGTGCACGTACCGGGCAAAATCGCTGCGCTCCCTTGCCCGGTTCGGGCAGAATGCCCTCAACCATTCTCTGCACCTGCGGCCCCGCCCAAAGGAATGATGTAACTGGCGATTCCTGAAAAAGCATTGAACCTTGTTCCGTCTATCATTGTCTTGTGCCCGCGATGCTGCTCTTGCACGTCTCCTACTAACGATAAACAGAACACTCCCCATGCGTTACAACCATTTTGGTACTACTGGCTTCAATATTTCCAAAGTAACCCTCGGCACCATGACCTGGGGCCGGCAAAATACCGAGGCGGAAGGCCACGCGCAGATGGATTACGCCGTGGAGCACGGCATCAATGCTTTTGACACCGCCGAACTGTATGCTATTCCGAGTACCGCCGAAACCTGGGGGAAGACGGAAAGCATTATCGGCACCTGGTTTAAGGCAACGGGCCAGCGGAAGGATATTTTTCTGGCTTCCAAAGTAGCTGGCCCGGCAGCTTTCGCTGCTCACATTCGCAACGGTAACCTGGGCTTTAGCCCTGCGCAGATCGATGAAGCACTAAGTGGCTCGCTGGAGCGCCTGCAGACTGATTACCTGGATTTGTACCAACTGCACTGGCCGGCCCGCAAAGTGAATTTCTTTGGAAAACGAGGTCTGCATACGATTCAGGATGATCCGTGGGAAGACAATATTCTGGAAATTCTTACTAAAATGGACGCGCTGATCAAGAGTGGAACCATCAGGCATTGGGGGCTGAGCAATGAAACTCCCTGGGGCGTGATGCGGGTCCTCCATTTAGCAGATGTACACGGCCTGCCGCGCCCGGTAAGCATTCAAAATCCTTATAACCTGTTGAGTCGCGGCTTTGAGGTCGGCCTGGCGGAGGTTTGCCTGCGGGAAAACATTGCCGGCTTTCCTTATTCGCCCCTTGGTATGGGCCGCCTTACCGGAAAATACCTGGACGGTACTGCCCGTGAGGATGCCCGGCTAAATCTTTTCCCGCAGTACACCCGGTATACCAACGCAAATGCTTTGGCGGCCACCATAGGTTACGCCGAGGTGGCCAGCAAGCACGGGCTGAACATAACTAAAATGGCCCTGGCCTTCGTTAATGACCGGGATTTCAACCACAGCAACATCATTGGGGCTACCAGCCTGGAACAACTGAAGACGAACCTGGAGAGTGTGGAGCTTAGCTTGTCTGAAGATGTGCTGAAGGACATTGAGGCGGTGCAGCAGCGGTGGCCTAATCCTAGTGTGTAGCGAAGGCGCTATAGCACTAGTCGGCAGAAGGGTTATTTGGTGGGGTCGAACCCCCAGTTTTTCAGGCTAAAGGTCCAGTTGGTACCACTGACGTCCCCGTCGGGTCGCTGGGCACGGTGGCGATGGATATAGCCAATAACTTTGTTCATGTGTTCGTAATCAGCGTCGGTCAATTCTTCTTTTTTCTTACGCTTGATTTTGACGATCCGCCCCCCGGAGCGGTGGCCTGTACTTTCTCCATTGTCGGTGTCACCCACTGATTTGGACTCATCGGTTTCCAACCATTCTTCCAGTTCCTTGGGGGCCATGTTTACGGTATCGTAGAAGTTGGTGTAAATTTCGTCGTGTGACTTATCTGGCATTGTATTTTTCCCCTGAAACAGGATAGTGTACTTACTATGTTCGGATAAATCGTGCTAAATTCGGGGCATAAAAATATCGTAATGGCCAACAAGCTCTTAATTGAACGCGAATCGGGTAATTTGTCCATCAGCTACTCATGGAAAACACCGGGAATGTGGTTCCTGGCCTTCTTTTCGGTGATCTGGGACCTGTTCATCGTTTTCTTTTTGATGACTGGCGCAGGGCTTTTTATCAGTCTGCACCTGCTGGCGGGAATATTTATCACTTGGTATACGATCACGCGGTTTACAAACCGTACCAAGATTACGATTGACCGGGAGAAATTACTGATTGATAATGGCCCGATTCCGTGGCCTTTCGCTAAAAATCAGCGTATTCCGGCGCGGTCGCTGGTGCAATTATTTGTTAGTAAGAGCGGGGTTAAGGTCAATGATCAGCCGACTTTTAACCTTAAGGCCAAGCTTGATACTGGCGTTGAAGTGGCGTTGATTAAAACAGAACTGGATAAGCAGTTGCTTCTGGACCTGGAACGAACCATAGAAACTTACCTGGACATTAAGAATGACACCAGCCTGGACCTGAGCGGGAAAGAGGGCTTTGAAAACCTAGACCTGGAAGAAATGAAGGCGCAACTGGAGCAGATGCAGAAGCTTAAGAAATGGCTGCCCGGCAGCATTGTGAAGCAGATGGAGTTGGCGGAGGAGAAGATACTTCAGGAAGCTAACGGCAGAGGTGGATCGGCAAGTGGCTCCTCTCGTAGCAGCGGTACCTCAGGCGGCGGTTCTGGTTCCTCTGCGAAGGATGATGGGTTCTTTGCCCGGAAGGATCTGTCGGGCCCACGCCCACTACCAACGCCTACCCATAATTTTGTTTATCCGCTTTACCACGCTAAAGAGGGAGATGCCTTTACTTATCTGGGAAAAACTTACCGCTTAGGCCGCTCCGCACAGATTGATTGGGAAGATAAGCACATTACGGTAGGGCGTCAGCTTGAGGCCATACCCGGAGGAGGTGGTGATCAAACACATTTTTATGCACAGAACGAGCGGGAACGCTGGGCCTATTTTGAAGAACGACGGTTGGATGATGCTGAAGTGGAAGTATTAGGCTTCAAAAACGAAGTTCACCCACTCCGTTTCGACAACGGTAAAGAGCGATATTATCCCCGGGATGAGCAGCGCGGGAAACGCTTTGTTGGCAGGGTAGGGGAGCCGGTACAACAATTCATTTATTTCACTACTGCTTCTGGCACACAATTCCGGGCCTTAAAGCCAGAAGGGCGAGGCTGGGAAGTTTATGTGATGGAGGTGGTAGACGGCGGGAGCTTTGATAAAGTGTAAAAAAGTGACTGATTTTTGTAATGTTTGCTGATTTTGCTGCATAAAACTATAAACAACAACCCCTTTATGAAATCACTCTCTCTTACCTTATTTTTTGGCCTTCTATTCCTCTTTACTGCTTGCAGCCATGGAGATAAAGCCAGTGCCATTGGTGCCACCTTTGAGGATGCCAGCAGCTTCGAAAATACCTACTTCACGGGCAACAAGATCAACCTTGCCGAATTCACCCAGCCTTGTCAGTACATCTCCAAAGCCATTGTGGCTTCAATGATGAGCATTCCGGTTGAGAAGGTCGATTACCGCCCAATTCCCGCAGAGAAGAAATGTGTTTACACCATCATCTTTAACGATGATGCAGATCAACCTGATTACACTACTGGGAGCCTGGCTTTGGTTCAGGAGGTTACTGGCGTTGAAGAAGAATGGAAGGATAACTGGTCCGTGAAAAAGGGCATCAGTAAATCTTCAGAATGGGTCCCTAACCTTGGTAAGGCTGCTATCTGGAACCCTTCTAACCGGATTCTTGAGGTTAAATTTGAAGGTTATACCCTTCAGGTTATCTCGCCACAGGGGCCAGGTAAGGACGAAAAGAACAGCAAGAAATGGGCCATTGAAATGGTTAAGCTGGCTGGATTCGTTTAATACCGGGTCGCAACTAAATCTTTTAGTGATTGCCAAAGGCCCTGCAGAGCACTAGGCAAACAGTGCTTCATACAGTTCCCGTACCGTAGCCAGCGTGATTATCCTTATTCCGTACCGGTCCGGGTCCAGGCCCTTGGTATTGTATTTGCTGACGTAGATGGATTTGAACCCCAGCCGGTCGGCTTCCTGAATGCGTTGCTCGATACGGGTGACGGCGCGAATTTCTCCACTCAGGCCTACTTCGCCGGCGAAGGCGATCTCGGGAGAGATGGTTACGTCCATGGCGCTGCTGAGCAGCGCGGCGATGATGGGCATGTCAATTGCGGGGTCGTCTACCTTGAGTCCGCCAGCAATGTTGAGGAAAACATCCTGGTTACCCAGCGGTAGGCCGGCACGTTTCTCGACTACCGCCAATAGCATGTTGAGGCGCTTAAGATCGAAGCCGGTTGCCGTTCGCTGCGGGTTCCCGTAGACGGCGGTGCTGACCAGCCCCTGCACTTCGATCAGCATTGGGCGCATGCCTTCGAGGGTGGCACAGACGGCGGAGCCGGAGAGGTCTTCATCCCGCTCACTGAGCAATAATTCGCTGGGGTTGGAGACTTCCCGTAGTCCGGTGGCTTCCATTTGATAGATGCCCAGCTCATCGGTGGAACCGAAGCGGTTCTTCAGGGTGCGGAGGATGCGGTAGGTATAGTTGCGGTCCCCCTCAAACTGTAGTACGGCGTCGACGATATGCTCCAGCAATTTAGGGCCGGCAATAGAGCCTTCCTTAGTGATGTGCCCGATGATGAAGGTGGGTATCCCAGACTCCTTGGCGAAACGTTGCAGCTCTGCTGCACACTCCCGAACCTGGCTAACGGTGCCAGCCATACTGTCGACATGGGGACTGGCCAGGGTCTGGATGGAATCGATGATCAGTAATTCCGGTTTGACTTCTGCGGCATGTTGCAGGAGCTTGTTGGTATTGGTTTCGGTGAGGAGGTAGCACTGGGTTTTGTCTCCTCCCAATCGGTCGGCACGCATCTTGATCTGCTGTTCGGATTCTTCTCCGGAGACGTAGAGTACTTTCCGGCCCAGGCGGAGGGCTAGCTGGAGTAGTAAGGTGGATTTACCAATGCCCGGCTGCCCGCCGAAGAGGACGATGCTTCCGGGGACGATGCCGCCGCCAAGTACGCGGTTGAGCTCGCGGTCGGGGGACTCCAGGCGATTTACGTCGCCGGCGACAACCCGTTCGAGTTGGATGGGGCGTGGGCCTTTGCCGACCGGTCCTCCGCCGGAGTTGCCTCCTGGTGGGGAGTCGTTGACGCTTCGCCAATCGGTCTTATTGTCGAGGCGTTCGTTCTTGGTTTTGACGACTTTTTCCTCGATGAGGGTATTCCACTCGCGGCAGGATGGGCATTGGCCCATCCATTTGGGGGATTCGGCACCGCAGGAACGGCAGAAGAAGGCTATTTTGGTTTTGGCCATTTTGTAAATATGTAGAAGTACGACAGTTCTAATTTGTGTAGAACTTCAGGGTGCCGTAAATATGTAGAAGTACGACGCTTGTACAGCAAAACTAATGAAAGCGCCGTTGTAAATATGTAGAAGTACAACAACGCTGATATCACGCACTCCCCGTCCCCGCATCCCTCTCCTCCTCCAATGGAATAACTTGAGCAATCTGCCGGAATTCTCGTCGGGAAGCCTGAATGCAGCGAATGTAAAACTCACGATTTAGCTGATACCCTGCCTGATTACTAGCGAGTAAAACAGGCTGGATAAAGCCAAGTTTTTTTAAAATGTGCACGTGCTGATGAATCGTGGCGCGCGTGAGCGGAATACCACTAATCAGCGCACTATAGCAGGAAGCACCTCCCTGTACCAGCTTTCTCATTACCACCACTCGGGCAGGATGACCAAGCGCATGACCTAATGTACTGGTTAATTGCAGGTCTTCACGGAAGATGAAGTTTTTTGAAATCGCCACGTTTTGCTGTTTTAAGTAATGTAGGGTCTAGCATGCAATGATAAACAATAAGTTTTAAAATAAAAAATTATACTTTAAAAACGTGCATTTAGGCGCCTGCGCTCCAAATCTTCCTTTGCACCTGCGGCCCCGCCCCAAAAATTACTCTTCAGTCATACCCCTAATTTCTTCCAGCAACTTACCCGCCTGCTCATGATAATCAGACCCTGAAGGAATCTCCCGAAGCACCTCCTCACTTTGCTGATAGGCTGCCTTGTCACCTGCTTCGGCTTTCCTCAAGTAAGTAAGGGCCAAATACCAGCCCCCCGCCCATTTGTTAGCCGTCTCCCCTGCATATAGGATTTCAAACTGCGCTTGCGCGCTCGTCAGATTATTTAGTTCCAATTGGCTTATACCCGCGAAAAGTCGTAGTTCCGAATTCCAGCCATTGGTCGTAGCGTAGGTTTCCAACAGTTGTGCCGACGCTGCATAATTTTCTTCACCAAAGGCTTCCTCCATCTCCTGGATCGTTACGTTATCCTGCGAGCCACGCGCTGTCATTTCCAGATGGGGATGTTCCGCATACTGCTCGTAAAGCGATCCATTAATTGGCCAGCCGATATAAACGAGCACCAAAATAATCGCTGCAGCGATGCCACTTGCTATCCTGAACCATAGTCTTTTTACTATCGGACGCTGTTTTTGAAGCCCTTTACGCGCATTTCGCATCACGGCCCGGAGTTCTTCTACCTCCGGCTCATTAGCACTTTGTCGATGGATACTTTCCCTGGCCATTTTCAAGGCCAGAAGCTCATCCGAAAGCGCCTCATCCTCCGCAAGCCTCGCAGCGAAATGAAGTCGTTCTGCTTCTGGCATGTCACCGGCGAGGTACCGTTCTATTTCCTCATACCGCTCGTTCATAAGCCCTCTTTTAACTTTGAAAATTCCGCCGCCTGCCTGATCAGCGCACTGAGCCTCGCCATACACTCCGATTTTTTCTTACGGGCATAGCTGTAGGAGATGCCTAACAATTCTGCGACTTCCTTCATCCCCATACCAGCCCAGGAATTCCGGAGTATGGCTTTGCAACTCTCCCCCAGATCATTAAATTTTTCCCGGAAGAACCGATCTCTTTCTTCTTGAAGGATCGTTTCTTCGGCCATTTTTCGGGAGTCGTCTCCCTCCTTGTATAGTGTGTACCCCGCTAATGTTACTCCCCTGGTCTGCCGTTTCTTCAGTTCATTCAGCCAAAGGTTACGGCAAATGGCGTGGAGGTAAGTACTGAATTTACAGGTCAGTAGCAATTCTTCCTTCTTTGCCCGCTGAAAAATGGCCACCATCGCTTCCTGGAAAATATCCTCTGCATCGGTCCGATCTCCTGAATTTCGAAGGACGTGTTGGGCGACCGATTCAAAATTTTGCACATAAATATCCCTGATCACGCCAGCATCTCTGGCAATGATACCCTCTATGTATGCCTGATCCTGATGTGCTTTCATAATGAATTCAGCGGGGAGTAACTGTTGGTTAAGGTACGGTTTTCGAATATACTCATCACGAAGTTGTTTGGGAAACCCCTGGCGCTGAGCGTCTGCAAACGCTGCTGCTTTCAGGTCAACGGTATCCCTAACCTTTACGGTTTTGGTTTAATCTGAAAAGAGGGGGGTAACAATAGCAAGCAACTGCTTATACACTTTTGAATCGGCTGGGCAGGAAGCCCCATTCCCTTTTAGATCAGGTGGCGCGGCCGCAGGTGCAGGGGAAGGACTTTCAAATCAGCCGTGTAGGCTAACCCATTCTCTAATCAACAAAATCAACAGTTATGAAACGGTATACTTTTTACTTACTCCTCTTGCTCTTCGGGAGCAGCATGACCCTAAGCTTATCGTTAGCCGGTCAAGCCCACGTCGTAAAGGGAGCCAAAGATATTCCGGTAGGAGTACCTACCAGGAAGGCGACTATTAAGGTGCAGAATGCTAACGGTGAAGTGGCCACTGACTTTATGGTTTACCTCTCCGGGGGCGGTAACATTACTCAAGTTGACATCCGTGATAAGACAGATTTTGTCGATGATGATTATATGAATACCCTGGATAGTACTGAAAATGACCAGATGGTAGATCCGCCGGCAACCCAGGCGCGAACAATCATTTCAGGCCAGTTCCCCATTAGTGCTCAGGATTCGGTTACTGTCGATATATACTTCGACACACTCTCGGCACCAGGTGCAATACTTAGCGTCGTCTTTTCTAATGAAGATCCCCACGGGTTTCATTCGAGCATGTTAGAAAACACCCCATTGGGCCCTCCTGGAGTTATGGCATCACTTTTTTTACCCCCTGGATCCAACGGTGCAACAACTCGACTAGTAAACGAAACAGGAGAATTCATTGCAGCCGTCGGAGTTGTGCTTCCGGAACAACCGATGGAAAACCTGTTCCTGGAAGCCCCTTACGAAAACAGTGAAATCCCCCTGGGCACCGGTCGGGAGACCATGATCTTTTTCGACCCGCCCCTTGCGCCTTTCGACCAAGCCAGGCTCTACCTGAATATGCCGCAACCACTGGGCGCGCAGGGCGCGCAAATGCAATTTATTACTCTGGAGAGTTTCCCCCCTGAATGCCCCATCAGCATTGCCAGCATCGATATCGACGAATGTGAAGTGGACAATACCTTCGGCATCGCCGTGGATATGAACGTCAACGCAGCAGCCCGTCACTATAAAGAATACACCTTTACCAACAACCTTGATCAGTCGGTCAACGACCTGCACGCCACTTTCTCAGGGACGGGAGGCGACCTGTTAACCGTTATCCTGAAAAACGGGACGGGGTGTGATGCACCTGAAATCAATAATAATGATGAGGTAAGTAACCGGATGGACATTAAATGGCCAGCGGCCTGTGTCGGCCCGGGTGAATCCGTTCGGGTGCGGGTATGTAGCCCGTACGGTACGCCACGATTCGAGGGAGGGTACTGGACCTTAAATGGCCGCAACGTGGGTGACCTTAAGGAAAATGATGTAAGCGCCGGGCCTGAATATGGCGCCAATAGTGACGGGCTTGAGTTCTATTTAAACGGAGAATTAGTAGCGCAGACCCCGGCCATCTCCGGCATTCATAGAATTGATAACCTTCCAGCCGGAGGTGAGCCGATGATGCTTACGGTTGCCCTGACCGGAGACCTGGGCTGTGCGTTCACCCAGACGTTCCTGCCACCGGCTTGTCAACAACAATTTCCGTTGAATTGTGAACGGATGCAGCTACCCGACCAGGACATCCCCCTGGCAGAATACCCAATCATTGAAGTAACCGCTGGGGTTACAGTGCATTACGAAAGCCTATCCAGCCCAATCACGGATTTTTGGGTGTTGCCCCCCAAAATGCTTCAGGCAGACAATGCCTACCAATGTGGGGAGGACTATCGCGCAGTAATGGATCAACCCCAACTCCCGGCAACTTCCATTGACCTTACATTGGACCGTTCCGGCCCATATCTCGTACAATACCTTACTATGGCTGGAGAGTTGACGACGGAAATCATTTATGTCGACACGCAATCTCCCGGGAATGTATTCGATAATAATAGTTGTGCCACCGGAGCCTACGAGGAAATCCCCTGTGGTGATCCTGACCTGGCAGTATTAAGCAGCACCAACGGAAGCCCAAATCGTTGGGGTGAGCCTGGGGTGTTTGCTACCAGTTTAGATTCTGCTGCCGCGTTGATTTGTCGCATTTACGAGAAAGAGGGGGATTCTTTAAGTCTGGTCATTAATGCGCACGGCGCATCGGGCTCCGTCATTATTGGGAGCGACACGCTGACCATTGAAAATATCGACGCGTTTGCGGAAGCCATAAAAGGAAAAGTCAAAGAAGTCAGGCTTATGTCCTGTAATGTTGCCTTGGGCGAGGGAGGCAGGGCCTTCGTTTGTGCCCTGGAACAAAAACTGGGGGTAAATGTGATTTCTTACACAGGTCTGGTAGCAGTAACCAAAAGGGGCGAAGCAATCTGGTACACTACCGGGGAACCATACAGCTGGGAAGATGCCACAACGGCAACAAATGATGCGGCATCGTCCGGTTGGGTACCTCCCGCCACGATATTCCCAAATCCGTTTACAACTTCAGTAACGGTACAAGTGTCATCAGCATCGCTTACGCCAATACGCCTACGCGTATTCCGGGCAGATGGTTCGCTGGTAAGGGAACAGTTGTATCGACAGTCACTGGCTGGCGAAGCGTATCAGATACTGTTGACGGAGGAGCCCGCCGGCGTTTATTTCCTTCAAATAGAAAGTCTAGGTAGGACTTCCGTGCAACGACTTATCAAATCGGACTAATCTCTTGGGTGCCTACGATGAGAAAACGGCCTGACAGTCAAGCGGTTTTCTCACCCGATGCAGCTTTCAGTTTGACGTAGTTGGCTGAAAGTTCATCGGATGTGTGAAATCGCGATCATTTAGAGCACTGTAAAGATTCGTGCACTCCGTAGGGCTTGCCCCCGCCTGATCAGCATAAATCCGAAATCCGGGACAAAATTTATCCAATCAGAAAGGCCACTCATTTAGGGTGGTCTTTCTAATTAGACAGAAAACCCTTAAATTGAATATCCACCATGAAACAACAAACACTACTCTTTCTTCTTTTGGTAACCTTAGGCTTTACCTGCCTCTCTGCACAAAACATACTTTGGCAGGAGACTTTCCAGGATTCTCCCTTTGAGACTTCACCTGAAGAACAGTGGACTACCGGAGGAACTCAAAGCCCCGAAGCCTGGAGTTGGACACCAGACGGAACAGCAGCAGGCTTATTTTGGAATGATCGTAAGGCAATTGGTTCCAATTCGGGTGGAGGTGCTTTGCTTTTCGATTCTGATTACTTGCTAAACGAAACAGGTGTATTGGCCCCTCATCGTGGGGTGGCTACCTCTCCGGTACTCAATGTCGGAACGCCCGGAGCACCGCTTTTTCTCAGCTTTTATCAGTACTACCGAAGCCATCAGTCTTTTACAAGCGTAGCGGTTGTGGACCCGGAATCAAACGATGTTTTTGAAGTATTCAATAATGAACTTGTCGGCCCAAATGTAGAGACGTCATCCAAGGAACGGGTGGTCATCGATCTTTCCGACCTCCCCTTTACCGGATCCCAACTTCAGCTTCGGTTTACTTTTCAGGGAAGCTACTATTTTTGGCTGATTGATGACCTTACCCTTTATGATGCTTATCCATATCCGGTCACGGTACCAGGCTACGTTGGGGACAGCTTAGCAAACTACGGGAAACCCTATGCGGTCAATTGTGCAGGGACGGCCATCGTCCCCAACCAACTCGTCGTTCAGTTTAAGCCCGGTGTATCGGATGCAGAGAAGGAGGAGTTGCGCGAAGATTTTGGGGTAATGGAGGTGTCGGGCTGTATGTGTAATGCAATTGAACTTTGGCAACTAGGGAATCCACTGCCTACAGATCCTGCGGCCCCACCCGGCCCCACCGGAAGATCCCTCGGAATAGACGAGCTAAAAGCCTCAGCAAGCTCCTCCTCTAAAGTAGACGGTGTAGACCCGAATTTCTATAATTGGAATGAAATACAACCTTCCTCCGAAGGGCCACTGCCTCCGCTACTCTCAATTCCGGCGGTGGGTACATCAGGTGACGAGACTACAGTCATCGCAATCCTCGATACTGGCGTAGAATTCGAACACCCAACCCTGAACCCTTTCATTTTTCTGGAGGGCGAGGAGGAATCCCAAAACTGCCTCCCGGCAGATACCATCGGCTGGAACTTTGTCGATGACAACAACAACAGCGGAGACAGCCACGATCACGGTAGCCACCTTGCGGGCATCATCGTTCAGCATATGGCCGCTGCGCCAACCCCGGAAACCGATTATAGATTGCTGCCCGTTAAAACCCATGATCAAAACGGTGTCTCCGACCTCTTCGATACCAGTTGCGGACTATACTACGCCCTACAGCAGGGGGCTAAAGTGATAAATTGTAGTTGGGGGTGGCTGGGAGATTCCAGCAAAGTCTGGTCAAATATTCTGGATTCAGCCATTGTCTATAATTCGTTGGTTGTCGCCGCGTCGGGTAACGACGCTATCTGGCTAGATACCCTTCAGCAGTACCCCGCCTGTTACCAACGGAAAAACCTATTGGCGGTGGCCTCCGTAGATGCCGCCGGGGAGAACCTCAGCCCGTTCTCCAATTTTTCCGCCACCTATATCGACTTGGCCGCACCAGGGGAGAACATCCTCAGTACCGTAAGAAATAATGGTCAGGCACGTAAAAGCGGAACCTCCATGTCCGCACCAGCCGTAGCGGCACAGGCCGGTCGTATCTATCGGCAAGGCAGGGGAGACGTTACTTTTCGGGATGTGCGGGATTGTATACTGGCGTCAGCATCCAGCACCGAAGCGCTTAGCGCGTCGGTACTGGAAGGTAGGGTACTTGCCCCCGGGTTAGGTAGTTGTGATATCGTCGGCACCAATGATGTGAACATCGGAAGCCTTGCCCTGAAATTAAGTCCAAATCCCACCGCCGGACTAGCGGTTTTGGAAATAGGCACAACGCTCAACACTCCGGGGAAAGTGACGATTCTTGATGTTGGTGGCCGGAAAATTCAGGAGGTTCGTTTTTCACGATTGCTGGGAAATGGAAAAGTCAACCTAAATTTAAGAGGTATTCCGCCGGGCTTATACCTCCTAACTGTTACCGTTGCGCAACAAAAAGGCGTAACGAAATTGATAATTGCCGGCGATTGAACAGCGCCTGAATGAATTGTTTTAGACTTCCGCTTACCACCTTTCTTTTCCTGCTAACTGCAGGTTGGAGTCTGGCACAATGCCCGGCAGTGGCTGAAATCAATTTGGCAACGTCAGGCGATGATCCAACAGCCTTGAGCCAACTCTTACAAAGGGCCAATAACTGTCCGGTCCCGGATTCGATCATGGGAGATGCCTACCATCGGCTCGGCATTCTACATTACCTGGAAGGCGATTTACCCGAAGCAGTATTGGCAACCCTGGAGGCGATTTCTTTTCGGGAAAAGGGACTGCCTACAGGGCGTTTTCTGCTAGGTAAGTCGAACCACAACCTCGGCGTTTTTTACAAAAGTCAGGGGGATTACCACATGGCCATTCCTCGTTTCCGCAAAGCAGCGAATATCTACGATGGGCTGCACCATGACCGGGCCGTCGGGAGTCGGCGGGAACTGGCAAACGCTTACAGTGAACTACGGGATTACGGGCTGGCACGTCTGCATATCGGGCTGGCGCTTGAGCGGGCCGTAGAATTCGGTCATAAAGACGTATTGGCCCAGACCTATCTGGATTTTGGCCGAATCCTGTACTACCAAAAAGAATACCCGGCTGCCAGAGATACCCTGAAAAAAGCCGAATCCATTCTGCAAAATTTACCTCCTGAAATACGTGAGGAGTATGCGTATGATGAGGCCGCCTGCTATCTCAATTCAGGTCTCGTTCACGATGAACTTCAGGAATACGAACAATCGGTCAGTTTTTACCAACAGGCCTATCGTATTGCCGAAAGACTGGACGATACGGAGCTGCTCGTCAAAGCCGGAAATAATATTGGTGTTGCCCGTAAAAAACAAGGAAGACACGGTCAGGCGGAAACAGCGTTCAAAAATGCTCTTAAGTTGCTGGAACCATATCCCAAAAATTATCTGCGGGCTTATGGACTCGACAATCTGGGCAATCTGGCCATGTTGCAGCAAGATCCACAGGCTGCAGTAGGTTATTATCGGGAAGCGATTGGCGTTTTGGCCCCTGAGTTTAACGCAAAAGAAACGGGAGGATTACCCACCGAGGCGGAGGTGGCCGTAAGTCTCCATAAGTCTGAACTGGTCGTATGTCTGGTGGACCAGGCAGGGGCATTGCGTAGTTTGGCGACTACCGAAAACGGGGAGGAAAACCTTGCAGCGGCCCTGGCCCATTACCAGTTGGCTGATCGGGTGCTCGACGCTATGCGACTGGAACATCAGAGCAGTTCAGCAAGATATTTTTGGCGGGAAGAAGCCCACCGGCTTTACGAAGAAGCACTAGCTCTATGTTACGAGGTGCAGGAAACTGACCTGGCGTTTTATTTCATGGAGAAAAGTAAATCGGTACTATTGCTGGATGCTTTTATTACCAATGAGGCGAGCAAAATATTACCGCCGGAATTAGCCAATCGGGAACGCAAATTGCAATCAAGTATTCAATTGGCCAACGCCCGGTTAGAATCAATGCTAAGGGTCCAAAATATAATGAGCGAGCCCGTTGAGCTTACAAGCAAATCCCTTGCCGCAGCCCAGGCAGACTATCAGGAGTACCTAACTGAGTTGTCGTCCGATTACCCCGCCTACTACCAGTTTCGTTACGCCGATCAGGTGATTACTGCCACTGCAGCCCGCAAAGCATTCACTACTCCAACCACCCAACTGCTGCATTACTTCGCCGGTCGCCACTATTTTTATTTGTTGCGACTGGGTCCTGATGCCAGCCAGCTGACAAGAGTAGCAAGAACACCGAAGCTTGATGCCTCACTGGTAGATTTCAGCAACTTGTTTCGTAGTAGTAACGCTGTGACGGATGATCCACGGGGCTTTGCCGAACAGTCGTTTTTAATTTTTAAAACCCTCTACGCAGTGGTTTGGAAGGAGGTAGATTCACTGCCCGGAGAAATCATCATAATTCCCGATGGAATCACCGGTACCATCCCATTTGCTGGTTTGCTAACCGAACCCGCTACGGGAAATACTCCCGGGCGATTTCCCTACCTGATCAGAAAACAATTGGTGCGCTACGCTTTTTCGGCAACGATATTGGCGTACCAAGCGAAAGAAGTAGACCTTGAGGCTTCGGCGGAATTACTATTTCTGGCACCCTTCACGGAGCCGGGTGGTAAACAACCAATGTTGGCTGCAGGTAGAGATATGGCCGAGTGGCTGCAAACGGGCGTTCGGGGTACATACCTGACGGGGGAATCTGCAGATGTCGCAGCATTAAAAAATACCAACGGGTCATTGGGGGTTTTGCATTTTTCTACCCACGCTAATGGCGGGGATTCGCTGACCTCCCCATCCGTTTGGTTGGCCGACTCACTGTTGTTCCTTAGCGATCTCTCTCAGCGTCTTCCGCCCACCCGCCTTGTGATCCTTAGCGCGTGCGAAACAGGAGCGGGCCGCTTCCAGCCCGGAGAGGGCATCCTGAACCTGGCGAATGGCTTTGCCTATGCCGGTGCGCTGGCCATGATCTCCACCCTTTGGCAGGTCAACGACCGGGCAACGGGACAGATACTTCAGTCTTTCTATCAATCCCTTTTGGCCGACCAACCGGCAGCTGCTGCACTCCGCCAGGCGCAGCTGGCCTGGCTCGACGACCCTTCGGTCAGGGCCTCCCTGAAATCCCCCTTCTTTTGGAGCGGGTTTACTTATTGGGGTGCTGAGCAGCAGGCGCTGGTATCGCCTGCCGGTCGGTTCCCCTGGTACCTGTTGCTGGTGGTCGGTGTCATCGTTGGTGGAACTCTTGCCTATCGGAATCGGACCAATAATCAGGCGGAATGATGGGCCGGACCGCGGGGTGATTTGGGCGCGGCCGCAGGTGCAAGGGAGGGTTGTCCGGCCTTCAGGCTTTTTCCTGGCTGATTGATCTTTAAAGAATGGATCGATCCTAAGGGACGGGAAAAAACAGTATCGCCCATCACCTGGTTCATGCAATTTTTTACACATCTTAAAACCATCGCTTACCCCTCGAATTGCTCCCAAAAACCTTTCTTTGCACCAGCGGCCCCGCCCCTAAATCATTCCCATGCAACTTACCTGGCACCACATCCACTTTCCTGATCTTACCATCACGCAACTCTACGCTATCCTCCGACTCCGCGCCGAGGTCTTTGTGGTAGAACAAGATTGTGTGTACCAGGACCTGGACGATAAGGACCAGCGGGCCATCCACTTACTCGGCACAACGGAGGATGGTCAACTCGCTGCCTACACCCGCATAGTTGACAAAGGCGTCTCCTACCCAGATTACGCAAGTATCGGTCGGGTCATCACCGCACCGTTCGCCCGTGGAAAAGGCCTTGGTCGCCCCCTCATGGAAGAATCCATAAGGGGCCTTGTGTCTCATTTTGGCCAACAACCCATCAAAATTGGTGCCCAGGCACACCTGCAAAAATATTACGGCAGCCTAGGCTTCATTGGGGTTGGGGAGGTGTATGATGAGGACGGCATCCCGCATCGGTCAATGGTATATACGCCCCAATAGACCAATATGGCGCGGTCGCAGGCGCAGTAAAAGTATTAAGGAGCAAGATGCTGTAAACGTAGTCCGCCCCACCAAAACAAGGTCCTGGCGGGGCGGGCAAAAAACGTCCGGAAAGCAAGTGCGCTAAAATTTGCGATAGAAGGAAGCGCACAAATGGCCGGTCCGTAGGTGTTGAAGCGGAAAGTATCCCGACTAAATTATTGACTATTAATCAAATTGGGAGTAGAAGGAAGTCAGAGAAATGGCCGCATTCAAATTTTTAAGGCAACAAATCTTCCAATGCCATCGCACGGAAATCATTTGCTTCATTTTCGGGCTGAAAAACGTAAGCTGTTTTAGTGCTGATCTCTACTTCTTTGTCCGAGTAACGGACGGGGAGACCTTCTCCGCCAGGGCTTACGTCCCGGAAAACGTCATGAACCGACGGTAAAGTTGCCAGGTAGTCCAACATGGCTGGCATTTTTTCCGCCAGGCCCACCTCATTGACTTTTGCAGAACTTACGTTTCCGTACAGGCCGGCATCCAGGTAAACGATCCTGCGATCCACTAAATCGAGGTAGCAGATGTAGCGGGTCAATGAACCTCCAGTCACCTGGAAGGTGAACTGACAGCGGGAAGGCTCGATGAGTTTTCCCGCCTCGGGATTTTCTCCCAGCTGCATCAGACCCATCACTTCCTCTAGCTGATCAAACGGTATATGGCTGTAAGAGAGGATGCTCCACACGCCGTAGCGTATACCCTTCGCGACCAGTTGCTCTGGGTAAAGGTCAATCAGTTGGCCAGCGGTTCCTTCGCTGTTTTGGGAGTTCACCGGGTCACCGGAGAAAACAGCGGCAGGTTTAAGCGTGTCGGTATGGTTCCAGGCGATACTATCTGCCGGAGCCCAGTCTTCAGCGAAGAAGTTCCATCCATTGTCCATCCAGCAGGTGCCGTTTGTAGCCTTCCAGTAGGTAGCAGTTCGGATGAACTTTACGTACTCCGGAAGGGCGAATTCCGTGCCTCGTCCGTAGGGTAGGGCACCGTCCGCATTATTAGTCGGCAGCTTAACCTTTTCCGTTGCGGAGTCGAGGTGAACCCCTTCGGGAAACTTTGCTTCCACGCGGCTGCGTATTTCCGCACGCAGCGCGCCGGTGATGCCGGTGATCCAATGCTCCTTCAGGTATTCCTTAGCCTTACGTTCCTGAACCTGCAACTTGGTCCAGTTGCCCAACGGTGCAAAGGTCCGGTATTTCGTCACGTTGTACCGATCAATGACTTTCTCCAACCGCAGCAGGGTCATGGTCGGCAGCTTGGGGACGACCTCCCGAAAGGCCACCATAGCCTCGTCTCCGAAGGTATGTAGCATATACACCAATCGGCGGGAAAAGTCACCCGGCCGGCTTTGCAACAATGGCAAGACCTTAGGATCTTTAGCTACCAGCAGGGCTTCCACTTCACCGTTGAAGGTGGCAAATTTTCCGCTTTCCCGCAGCACTTTGGCCGCCAGCCAGACCTTTGGGAAAACCTTGCCGTAGTCGCCTACGTGTAAGGAATGCAAAGCCCGTACCCATTTGTTTCGGTGACGGATCAGGCCTTCTTCAAGGTCGGGTGCTTGCTCCAGCATCTCCAACAACAGCCGTCGGCGGCTGCGGGCGAGTGACTTGAACTTAGTATTGGTGTTCAGGCTGATGTCTCCGGCGGAAAGGCCTGCGTAGAAGCGGAGTATGTCCGTAGTGGTCGTCAGCACAAACGGGAGACCAGCCTCCAGGCACTTGGTACCAACGTAGACCAGGTTTTCCTTAAAGTCAATCAGGGAAGTATCTGGCGCATAGCCGTTGGCGACGAACCAGTCGATTTCTTCTTGTTCGGCCGGGGTCCAGACGGAGGGTTTGGACAACAGCGCGTTCAGGATGCCGGCAAGGCTGGTGGCCTCCGCTGAGCGGAGGACGGTTAATTTACCGGTCTCAAAGAGGGCGGGGCGGTCGGCAGGGGCTTCCCGCACCGCTTCGCGGGGCACACCCAGGTACATCAGAATCTGGCGGAACCAGTAATCGGCCTCCGACATCTCCAGTACCTCCCGGGGGAAGTTTTGGTAAACGATGGTATCGCCGATCTTGCGGTCCTCACCGGACTCCCGTTTAAGCGCGGGTTCCAGACCACTCCAGAAAGTAGTGAGGCTCGCCGGGCTGAGTGCTTGTAGCCTGTCCAGCAATTCTACATTGGGTACGTAACCGAAGTATGCCAGGTTAGACAGTAGGGTGCCAACCATGCGGCGATCACTTGTACCGGTAGCTTTGGGGACCGCCGCCAGGTGACGACGCAACAGCAATATGTTTGCAGTTATTGACATTTGTTTTGAATAGGTGTTCGGGGAAAGTAATGTTTTGGAGGAGTGATAAAGTTGCGTGAAGGCCTTACTTCAACCGCAACCGGTCAATATTTCCCCCAATACTCCCCCCTTCGGTCAGCGCCATCCCCCGCCAAAGCCACCGCCCCACCCGCGTGCGCGGCTGATTGACCCGCCCCCCGAACCGGGCTACGTTTTCATCGGTCCTGGATATAACCACAGAGCTGTCATCCCCAGCGGCCCAGACCTGATGCGCCACCACCCAGGCCTGCTCCCGCGCTGCCCGCATGCTGAAATCCAGGAGGTGCTCGTCCCGGTCTTTGCCCAACCGGTCGAACCAGGTGAATACCGGGCTCGCCCGGGCCACCCGCTCCTGCAATTCTTCGATGATCTCCTGTAGGATGTAATTAACCAGTCGAAAATCGGCCTCCAGGTCATTGAGGTCTTTGCCTGCCATCAGGCTGCCAGCGGCAATCCCAAGGTCGAGGTTGATGTGGGCATTCATCCCCAGCAAGACGTGCTGAAGCAAGGCCTTCTGTTCTTTGCCCGCGTCGAAGGCGAGCTGCCAGGAAGCAGAGCATGGATCTCCGCAATGGTACTGTTCGTAGGCTTCGAGGTAAAGGTTGGCAAAGGAGACGTCGAAGACCTCCATTCGTTCATTATCGGCAAAGCGGCCGGCCCGGATCGCCTCTTTTACGGCGGCGGTCGTCCGCCGGTAAACGTAGGCGAAGTAGCCTAAGGCACTATTCTCTGCTCTTGCGGCGTCGATGATCACGTCCAGTTGCAAAAGGACTTCGTCGATGGTGGTGGCTTGCGGCATGGGTGGAAGATAAGGGGAATGAGTTGGAATTATAGTTGGCAGCTGATGGATAATAGAATGGTGAACAAACATTTAGTCGAGCCTTAGTACCCCAGATTTGCCGCGTTCAGTTTTGTTGCACATTTTCCAACGATGGCAACTCTGTGCGCCCTCTGTGAGAACAATCAGCTGCGTAGCAGCCCCTGTTTTAGGCTGTTTCATTTTCTTCCTCCCTTTACAATAACTCCCTGCTTCCGCAACAACCCCATCACCCGATCCACCGGCAAGGCCTCCCGGGTATGACCGTCCTTCCCCGTCATCGTCTCCGCAGCAAATAAGGAATTAACGATGGCCTCCTCCGTAGCCTCGATGGTGGCCAGAAAAAGGGGAGACATTGCCCCGTTGCGGAGTTCCCGAATTTCTCTTTCCCGGTCTTCTCCCGCAACAATTCGGTTTTCATTGGCCGTTGAGAAAGCGACGACGTAGTCCCCGCTCCCGTTGCTGGCAATTCCGCCGGTGCGGGCCAGGCCCAGCATCGCCCGTTTGGCGATGCGCTCGAGGTTCCGCGGGCCAACCGGTGCATCGGTCGCCACAATGATCATGCAAGAACCGTCCGCATGGCTTTCCAGCGCGCCTTTAAAATAATAGCTGCCCAATGCCTGGCCAACCTGTACGCCGGCAATTTGCAGTACGCCGCCAAAATTGGTTTGTACCAGTACTCCAACAGTATATCCGCCAAGCGATGCTGGTAATTTGCGGCTGCTGGTTCCGATGCCGCCCTTCCAACCGAAGCAGCTGGTGCCGGTACCCGCACCTACGTTGCCTTCAGCAACGGGGCCTGGCGAGGCTTGTGCAATGGCTTCCAGCACATGCTTTTCTTTTACGTGCCGACCTCGAATATCGTTCAGAAAACCGTCGTTCGTTTCGCCGACAACGGCGTTGACGGAGCCGACATTTTCATTCCCCGGAGCTTCCAGACAGTGGGTGATCAGCGCATCGGTGGCCGTAGCTACGCTGAGGGTATTGGTCAGCACGATGGGCGTTTCCAACTCTCCTAATTCTTTGACCTGACTGTAGCCCGCCAGTTTCCCGTACCCGTTACCGAGGTAAATAGCCGCCGGAACCTTCCGCTGGTACATATCCTCCCCGGTCGGCAGAATGGCGGTAACGCCGGTACGGATGTTTTTTCCCTTGATCAGGGTCAGGTGCCCAACCTTTACGCCGGTTACGTCGGTAATGGCATTATTGGTGCCCGTGGGCATGACGCCGAAGGGGACGCCTAGGGCACGGGGGCGGGACTGAGACATCAGGAAGAGAGGTAAGGCGGTGAGTAGAAAGACCAGGTAGAATCTATGCAAAAGAAGGAAGGTTCGTTTTGCTCAAGATAGGGCCATCTACTCATTAAGACCAGTTGTCCTCTTCTAACCACGCGCGCTGCCGTTTTTCCTTATTACGCGCCAGACGCTGTTCTTTTTTATTGTACTTATTGGTGTCCTGTTTAAACCAGATCTCGGAACCGTAGCTGTACGGGTGTTTAGGCTTGGTCATGTAATTATTGAACTTACAGTCGTCATGACCGCAATCATGCCGGCTGTTGACTCCGAAGTTGCGGTGTCCGAACCGCTTTCTACTCAGAATTTCCTGCTGCTTTTCCTGAATTTTACGCCAGTTATCTATTTCTTCCTGGCGAGTGTGGGTTTTGCCCAGGTTTTCCAACTTACCCCAGGTGTGCGGGTCTTTTACGACCAGGAAATCATAGTATTTGGTAAAAGTGGCTTTACCCAAATCACGTAGCTCCAGCTTTTCTTTCAGGTTAAGTTTTTGGGATTCAATAATACCACGAAATAGGCCCAGCCGGTTGAAGTCGGTGTAGCGACGGTAACGAGGGATCAGACTGCGGATGGCAGCAGCAGTTAGCTGGTTGATGGGGTGGCCGATTTTCATGGTGGTATGTTTTTCTACGCGGGAACAACAGCACCAATGACCGCAGAAGTTCGGCTCCGCTAACTTTTCTGGAAGTGCATCAAATGTAATGGTGGCTGGTAAGCACTTGGTTGAGGGTGCCCCCACCCGAAAAGGTTTATCCGCAATGACTTCGGGTTGGGACACCCTCAACCGAAGTCATTGCGGATCGTTACATTTGATACACCGCCACTTTTCTTTGCACCCGTGCCCTATCTTGCAGCCCCCAATAGACCAATAGTACCAATTTTCCAATAGCACCAATAGACCAATACTTCAAAAGACCAACCTTTGCAGCCCCTAGCCGAACGCATGCGCCCCACCTCCCTCGACGACTACGTCGGTCAAACCCACATCGTGGGCACCGGTGCCGTACTGCGCCGCGCGGTGGAGACCAAACGCCTGCCCAGCTTCATTCTCTGGGGCCCACCCGGGGTAGGGAAAACCACCCTGGCTAAGATCATTTCCAGCCAACTGGAAGTGCCTTTTTATATGCTGTCGGCGGTTAATTCCGGGGTTAAGGACGTGCGGGATACTATTGAAAAAGCCAAGCGGGGACAGTTCTTCGACCGCGCCAGCCCGATCCTTTTTATCGACGAGATTCACCGGTTCAGTAAGAGCCAGCAAGACAGTTTGCTGGGCGCCGTCGAGGCCGGTATCGTTACCCTGATCGGGGCCACTACGGAGAATCCGAGCTTCGAAGTTATCCCGGCTTTGTTGAGCAGGTGCCAGGTGTACATCCTGGAACCCCTGGGGAAGGAGGAGTTGAAAAGTATGGTCGATAAGGCGCTGACGCAGGATGCAATATTGAGTAAAAGAGCAGTGAAGGTAGCCGACTACGATACCCTCCTGCGCTACTCAGGTGGAGACGGCCGGCGGCTGTACAATCTCCTTGAACTGGTCACCAACGAAGCAGAACCCGGCGGCGAAGTACTCATCATTACCAACGAACTGGTCTCTGACCGCGTACAGGAAAACCTGACCCGCTACGACAAAACCGGCGAGCAGCACTACGACATCGCCTCGGCCATGATCAAGTCCATCCGTGGCTCAGATCCCAACGGGGCCGTGTACTGGATGGCCCGGATGATCGACGGCGGCGAAGACGTCAAGTTCATCTGCCGCCGACTCATCATCTCTGCGTCGGAAGACATCGGTCTGGCCAACCCCAACGCCCTGCTCATGGCCACCACCGCCGCACAGGCCGCCCAGATGGTCGGCTACCCCGAAGCGCGGATAATCCTGAGTCAGGCGGTGATCTACCTGGCAACGAGCCAGAAAAGTAATTCCAGTTACATGGCCATTAATGAGGCACAGTCCGTCATCCGAAAAACCGGCACCTTGCCCGTTCCCCTGCACCTGCGCAACGCGCCCACCAAGCTCATGAAGCAACTGGATTACGGCAAAAACTATAATTACAGCCACGATAATCCCGGCAACTTCAAAGCGCAGGAATACCTGCCGGATGAATTGTCCGGTAAAGCCTTCTTCGTGCCGAAACCGAATAACCCTACCGAAAAGGGAATACTGGAGCGGTTGAAGCTCTGGTGGGGGGGGAAGTATTATTAGTATTTTGGTCTATTGGTCTATTGGTCTATTGGGGAGAAACCGGACGAAGCTCCCTCCGGCAACGCGTGGCTATCTAACGCCAGGTTAGTCCATTTCCTGGATGATCCGGATAGGCGGATCACTTTTTTCCTTGCTCCGCTATACCTTCCCTGCACCTGCGGCCCCGCCTCCTAAAAATAGTGAAGCGGTACCAGGTTTCCCCGATACCGCTTCACAAGCAAAAATGCCATACCGACCACAGTTCTAAACAGAACTGAGGTCAAGAACCAATTTTTATTGCTTCATCAGACGGGCAACACGCCGGCCTTCGGCCGTGGTAATTCGAACGATGTAAGTACCGGTTGGAAGCCGGCGCGCATCGATCTCATAAGTGTTGGTATTGGGGTTGGTGTTGAAAACCAGTTTTCCGGAGAGGTCGAACACTTCCAGGGTCTCGATGCGGGCGTCGGGAGACGCGATTTGCCAGAGATCAGCCGTCGGGTTGGGGAATACCTGTACCTCTTCCGCAGTAAGCGTTCGAGTAGACGTAAGCTCATCAACTGAGAGATTATCAAAGTAGTAGGTGGTGCCATCGCCAGGAAGATCAACGACGAATTCGTAGAAGAGCACGATCCGTACATAGTCAACGTTGGCGTTCTGCAGCGTGGAGAAGTCAGCCTCCAGGGTTTCCCAGGTACTGGCCGTCACCGTATTTACGTCTACCTCAATACCAACACCATCCGTATTGCCAGCATCTTCCAGGCGTACTTTTACCGGGATACCAGCTTTGGGTGACCAGGAGCTGAAGATGATCTTTCCGGTATTGGACAGGTCTACGGGTTCGTCCAGTTCAATCGCACAACCGGCGAAGAACTGCGCACCATCCGTTTTAAGCAACCGCATAACGGTAGCACTGGTATTGTCCCCAGTCTGGTCGGGGTTCATTTCGATGGCAGCATCTGCCCCTTCAAAACCAACAAAGTCGTAGGTCAGATCGGTGTTTTCGAAGCCAATGGGTAAGGTGACTGGTGGGGAGTTATCGATGATTCCCTCTGCTACCTCGATGTTGTCGTAGTAATAGGTTGTTCCATCACCAGCCAGGTCTCCTACAAATTCAAAGAAGACGACGACCCGAACATAATCGACGGCCGGATTGATGGAGTTCGTGAAATCAGCAGTCAGGGTTTCCCAGCTGCTGGCAGCAGTCGTAGTTACGTCGACCTCAATACCTACACCATCAGTATTGGCGGCGTCTTCCAGACGGATTCTGACCGGAATACCAACTTTAGGCGACCAGGACTGAATAGAAATGCCTTTGTTTACGGAAAAGTCGATCGGTTCGTCGAGGTTCAGGAACGTACCGGCAAAGAACTGGGCACCGTCGGTTTTGGTGGTCCGCATTACCGTGGCACTGGTGTTCTCACCAGTCTGGTCGGGGTTGGTTTCGATGGCGGAGTCTGCGCCTTCAAAGCCACCGAAATCGTAGGTGAGTTCCGTGCTTTCAAAGTCAACGGGCAGGGTTACCGGGAGCACGCCGCCACCGCCGCCTGCACCTCCGAATGACATATCATCGAAGAAATAGTTCGTCGTTGCCGCAGGGACGCTTCCGAAATCGAAGAAGATGGAGGCCTTATTATAGGAAGAGCCGAGATTAAGGGCGGCAGTTCCCATGGCTTCCTGGGAAAAATCAAATACCAGGGTATCCCAGGCAGCAGCCACGGTGACCATGGCCTCGGTTTCAACGCTGACGCCATTATTATTCGCATTCTCTACCTTCAGGCGAACGGGGATATTGGCCGTCGGCGACCAAACGCGAACGGACATAGTAGTAGCATTAGCGGTAAAGGGAATAGGACTAGCGAAACCAGCCGGCCCTCCGGGCAGGGAGGTAACCGTTACGCCGGCTGAAGTGCCGGAATCCTGATCTTTAGTGGCCTGCCCGACCCGGTTAACCGTATCCACCGGGCCCGGTACGATGGCAGCGGAACCGCCTTCAAAACCAATGACTCCGTAGTTTACGTTCGGATCGTCAAAGGTGACGGGGAGGTCCATTTGGTCTCCGTCTGGAGCAGGCACATCGATCTGCACCAGGTTGTCCCAGTAGAAGGTAATGGGAGCTGCGTTAGTATTGACGTTGAAGTTCATGAAAACAACGACAAATTCAAAGACGTTATCGCCCTCGGTCAGGAAGTCAAAAGTTAGCTCCTGCCAGCTGTTGGCAGCACCGGTAAAGGTGGCCGCACGCTCAATGTCCCCACTGGTGGTAGATCCCTCAAACTTGAGTAGGACCGGCGCATTTTCGATGGGGGACCAAACCTGCATGGTAAAGGATTTACCGGCGGCCAAATCGATGCTTTGGGTGATCTTAATTCCCGCAAAGCCCTGTGCAATCGGGAGCACGTTCTGTACTACGGTAGCACTGGTATTGGGCTCGGATACATCGGGGTTGGCGATGATAGTGGATACAGAGCCGTTGAAATCCTCGAAGGTGGGGGCAGCGCCCTCAAAATCTAAGATCGTGGTCTGCGCCATGGCCGTTACGGACAGTAGCAGCAGGCATAGTAAGGTAGATAGTAATCTCATGAATGAATAATTTTTTGATTGATAGAGCTAAAAAAAACTAGAATACAGTGTAGTAGTGCTCCGTCCCACAAGTTTCGTTGGCATGACCTTGGTCTCTTGCCTGACTCAACTTGAAAAACGGAGCACCAGGATTTTATTGGTATACCCGAACGTAGTCTACTTCCATGGTTGATTCCACGAAACTAGCGTCGATGTTACCACCGAAGTTGCCCCCCATCGCTACGTTGAAAATGAGGAAGAAGTCACTATTGAAAGGTAGAGTTCCGCTATTAGCGAAAGTATGGTAGAGCGTATCGTCTACGAAAAAACGAATCGTCTCAGGAGACCAGACGGCCGAAAACTTGTGGAATTCCGTGGAGATTCCCGGTACGTCTGTACCACGAGAAACGCCGTCGCCTCCGGAGTTACCCGGAAAATGCAGGGTAGAGAATAATTCATCCTGCCGGTTGCCGACGTGCTCCATGATATCGATCTCACCACATCCGGGCCAGGTGTTGGTCGCATAGTCTTCGCCCAGCATCCAGAGCGCCGGCCAGGTGCCACCGCCCGTAGGTAGTTTGGCACTGATGTCGATTCGTCCGTAAGTGAACTCAAATTTATTTTCTGTCACCATTCGAGCAGAAGTAAAATCTGCACCGCCGAAAGCTTCCCGCTTCGCTGTGATTTTCAGCACACCGTCTTCTACCCGAACATTGTCTGAACGGTCAGTGTAGTACTGAGACTCTCCGTTACCCCAACCGTTGTTTCCACGACCGATATTGTAGCCCCACTTTGTAGGGTCAGGTGCGCCAACAGCATTGAATTCATCGGCCCATACCAGATTATCATAGTCCGTATCACCGCCGCCTCCACCAGGTGTTGGCTTGGTGGAGCTGAAGATGTGGTACCAGGCCAGGGCAGTGTTGTTTGCCTGGACAGCGCGAACCACCAGGCGGTTCTCCGTTACGGAGATCAGTTCGTAAGTCGTGGCACCAATGTAGTAACTCATGAAACCACCATCGGTGAACACCAGATTCGTACCCCGCGTCTGGCCGGGTACGTTGTTGTTTACGACGACGCTTTCGGAGGGAGCAAGTTGCACCAGCTGGGGTGTACTGGCTACCGCGAAGTCATAGCAGTAATCAAAACCTTCAGTGCCACCGGCAACATCCTGAGAGCCAACGTTGAAATAAGTCTGGCCAAAGTTGTTCAGCTGGTAGAATAGTGCGTCGCCGTCACGGGAAAAAACCAGTTCGTCCTGGTATAAACAGAGGCTTTCTTCGGCACCGTCCTTCTCAAAAGGAGTGGTTTGGAAGTAATTGGCGTAGAAGTTCAGCTCGGAGTTATCGTCATTCTGACCTACTCCCAGGTGGCCGGGCTCATCGGCGGCCCAGTACCAGGTTTTGCTGCCACTACCGGTCAGGAATTGTAAAACTTCTGGGTCGCTAAACGTACTCTCAACGGTCACCTCGGTGGTCATCGTAGTACTCACGCCAGCAGTGCCGGAGGCGACCACGGTAACGCCGTAAGTGTTTACACCAACCTGGTTGAAGCGTTTGGTGAACCGGCCAGAAGGCGCAATTTGCTCCGTACCATCGCTGAATATATAGCGGTAAGTAATGGCGTTATCGGCCTCGGCGGTGAAGACCACCTGTCCGCTCCCGTCGCCGAACGGGGCGTCGTTCGTCTGTCCGGTAACGGCGGCTTCGAGAATCAGGTTCTGGGGGGCGGTAATGTCACCGAAAGCGTACTCTTCCTGTTCGCAGGTAAAGCAGAGCAGGGCCAGAGCCGTCAGTAGAAGAAATTGTTTCATGGTTAGTTTTTTACTAAATGCATTTTGGGCGGGGCCGCAGGTGCAGTGGATAGTTTTTTAAGAGCAGGAAAGGAGAAGACTTCTTTGGAAGTTAGCTTTACTCCCGCCGGATATCGTCGAAGTAGTACGTCTCTCCCGTACCGGCAGTGCCGAAGTTGCCGAAGAGGACCACCCGCTTGATGTTGGGGAATGCTTCAATGCCGGAAAAATCGTACGTCAGTTCTTCCCACTGATTAGCTCCCGTGGTGGGGACCATTATTTCAAGGAAGTCGTCAGCGTTGTCGGGGTTCTCCAGTTTAAGCATAATGGGCGCGTTGGCTACTGGCGACCACACCTTGAGTTTCATGGTTTGCCCGCCGCTGAAGTCGATAGGGTTGTCCAGGTCGATGAACACACCGGCCCATACCTGGGACGCGCTGTTTTTTGTCAGCGCAACTACCCGGCTGCTGGTGTTGAGGCCATTGGCATCTGGGTTGTCGATCACCTCAGCTCCGGCACCGCCGAAATTGCCGAATACGTAACTGATTCCGGTGTTCTGGAAGTCGAGCGGAAAGGCGATTTCATCGCCGCCACCGCCGCCGCCACCGCTGCCATCGGGATCGAGGCTGATGTCGTCGAAGTAGAAATTTTCGTCCATACCGGCAGTGCCGAAGTCGAAGAAAATCACAACCTTCTCGTAAGGTATTGTGAGATCACCAGCTCCGCTGAAGTCAAACTCCAGCTGGTGCCAGCCGTTGGCCATGGTTGTGATGGCATTTACCTCGACATTGATGTCTGCATCCACAGCGTCCTCCAGCTTGAGGATGACTGGAATACCAGCGCGAGGAGACCAAACATTGATGAAAATCTTGCTTGAAGCGGAGAAGTCGACCGGTCCTTCCAATTCAAGGAAGGAACCCGCCCATACCTCGGAGCCACTGGATTTGTTGAGCTCTACCACCCGGGCACTCATGTTACCTTCGGCCACGTCGGGGTTATCGACAACCGAAGCTCCAGCTCCGCCGAATCCGCCCCAGGCGAAGTCTAAAGTGGTGTTCTCGAAGTTGAGGGGAAGTACCACCGCATTATCGCCATTGCTGACGCTGACGGTCTCGGTTGCCTCTAAAGAAGTCTCCATGCCTTCACTTAGGGCTACAACGCGAACATCATAATCGCCTTCGGCGGCGTATACGTGGCTGAGGGTCTCACCTTCCTGGAACAGGGTGGGCATTTCATCCGTAACATCTCCGAAGTAGGCATGGAAGCCGTCGGCGTTATCTGCCGTAGCGGACACATTGATGGAAAGCGTGTTGCCCGGCGTACCACTAATGTTCAACACCAGGTTACGCGGAGGCAAAACATTGATAGTTATTGCCTCAGTTAGTGTTGCCGTTTGTCCGTTGATGCCAGTAGCCGTAAGGGTTACAGTATAGGAGCCAACGGTATAGCTATGATTGGCTGATTCACCAATAACCATGTCTTCTGCCGGACTACCGTCGCCAAAGTCAATGGAGAATAGTGTTACGCCACGGCCGCCGGGGGTGATGCTGGCATCGCCGGGGTTGTCCGCATCCATTATAATGTCAAGTGAAAGCTCGGTAGGAACCGGAGCGTCCTCCAGAGAAGGTAGGATCTGCTCGTCGTCACAGGCAGTAAAGCCAACGAGAAAAAGAAGCAGGAAAAGATACTTTGTAGGCATGACCGAAAGGGTTTGCGATAGTTTTATAATGAATAGGGAAACATACGATTGAATCAGTATCCCGGGTTTTGGTTCCAGTTGCCGTTGCTGAACTGGATCTCTTCGAAGGGGATCGGGAAGAGCTCGTTCTTCCCTGCACTAAATCCTTCGATGGCACCTGCGGCCTCGCCCGTACGTACCAGGTCAAAGAAGCGATGAGCTTCTCCCATCAGCTCCAACCGACGCTCTTGCAGAATAAAGTCCCGCAGGGCATCTCCGCTCGAGTTGATGTCGTGGTCCATATCTCCAAATGCACGGCGACGGACTTGGTTTAGATAATCTCTGGCGAGTTCATCATTACCGGTTGCATTTAGGGCTTCTGCAGCCAACAGTAAGACGTCTGCGTACCGAATCGACCGGTAATTATTCGGATTGGTCAGGTTCTGGTCACCGATGTTGGAATCCCCCTTGCGAGCGATGTACTTGCGGTTGTAGTAACCAGTGTGCTCATTCCCCGTGCCAAAACTTGCGCCTGTTTCAGCGGCCCATGCGTTGATGTCAAGGATGGACACGTCGCGGCGCTGATCACCCGGAGCGTAGGCGTCAAAAGCGCCCTGTGTGGGGACGTTGAAGCTAAAGCCGCTGTCGTAAACCGGGCCGGTGTGGTTCCGAATACCGTTGAACCCCACGGCGATGTTTCCTTCACTGCACTGGAGACAGCCAAAACCGGCACCTTCTGCGTCAGTGTACTGTACCTCGAAAACCGAGCCCGGGCCGTTCTCTCCGGTCATCTCAAAGATGTCGGCAAAGTCTGCTGGCAGGCTGTATACCCCGGAGTTGATTACTGCCTGAAGTACGACCGCAGCCTCGCGGTATTCCCCCCGGTAAACGTGGGCTTTGCCAAGCAACGCCTGAGCGGCACCTTTACTAACCCGTCCGGTCTGTGGAGCCGTTACGGCAAGGTCCGGAATGGCTAAACTCAGGTCCGTCTGAATTGCGGCATAAACTTCCTCCACGGAAGACCGGGGCAGGCTGGTCTCGTCGCCTAAAGCGAAACGCTCATCACCTTTTAAAGGAATTGGACCAAACCACTTGACCAGTTCGAACTGGTAGTAAGCCCGCAGAAAGCGTGCTTCAGCAATGATCTGAGCTTTACCTTCAAATTCCGTTTTATCCTTGAATTCAAGGATAAAACTGGCTCGGTTGATACCCGCAAACATCCAATTCCAGATGCTTTGCAGTTGAGCATTTACCGGGGTGTGGATCATATCGTCCACCTGCTGGATGCCAATAACATCAGTGGCGCTCTCACCGCCTGCCAGCGTATTGTCCGAAGCAATTTCTCCAAGCATTACGTTGAGGTAAGATGATTGCAGCATGTCGTAAGCTGCAATAAGCGCATTCTTGTAATCGGCCTCCGCATTGAAGTAATTTTCGGAATCAATGGAGTAAACCGGTGTCCGGCCGATGAAGTCTTCTTCACAGGCAGATGTGCCGATGAACAGAAGAGTAAGGGATAAAAATAAATTTCTTGTATTCATGATCGAGGAAATTCCTGAGGTGAGGGCCACCTGGCCCGATCTTATTTTTAGAGACTGAGGTTAGCGCCGAAGAGTACGGTTCTGGCAATGGGGTAGAAGCCGTAGTCGATGCCACCACCGATGGGGGCACCGCTGGAGGCACCGGGATCAAAGCCTTTATAGTCAGACAGCGTTAGCAGGTTGTTTCCGCTGATGTAGAGCCTTAAGCTGGAGTTGCGCTTTGCACCAACCTTGAATGGAAGGGTGTAGCCCAACTGGACGTTCTGCAAGCGAAGAAAAGAAGCGTCTTCGACGAAGAAGTCAGAGAATACGCCGTTGGAAGTGGCTGCTGTGGTTACTCTGGGGACTTCGTTGCTGGTACCTTCGCCGGTCCAGCGACTGAGGTAGTAGTCGAGGCGATTGACGTCAGAAAGGGCGCGCTCATAGTTCCGGACAATGTCTCCACCTAGAGAAGCAAAGGCAAAGGCCAGAAAGTCAAAACGTTTGACTTCCAGTTGGAAGTTGAGTCCCATTGTCAGGTCGGCAATCGGATCTCCGAGGTTGGTCCGGTCGCTGGGGTCAATGACTCCATCCTGATTTACATCGACGTAACGAATGTCTCCGGGCTGCGCAGCTGCGCCCAGAGCCAACTGGGAAGGATGCGCTTCGATTTCATCTGCGTTCTGAAAGATACCGTTAGTCTGGTAACCATAAAAGTAGCCTATTGGCTGGCCAACCTCCATCCGTGAGGGGGCCAATTGGCCTACGCCAAAGCCACCGCCTTCGATAAAGCCTGTACCGTTATTAACCTCCAGTACCTCATTATCCAGGGTAGTGATGTTGTAGCTCAGGTTGAGTTTTACATTTTTGTTAAAGCGCTGTTGGTAAGTGATGGCCAGTTCAAGACCTTTGTTCTGAACCGCACCGGCGTTGACCGTAGGGGCGGCACTACCGGGTGCTGCAGTACCTACAATTCCCGAAACGGGAATATTGGAAATCAACAGGTTGTCCCGGGTGTTGATGAAGTAGTCCGCAGTAATATTTAGCTTGTAATCCAGCAGTGCCAGGTCAAAGCCGACGTTAAATTTCTTGGCTTCCTCCCACTGCAAAGAGGGGTTGGGCAGCGCACCAATGGCGGTACCGTTTACCAGAGCGCCATCGAAAACATAGGTTGCTTCTCCGCTGAGGGAACCGATGTAGCCGTTATTGATGATCTGATCATTACCCAGAATACCGTAGCTAACCCGGAACTTGAGTAGATCGATGGGACCGTCTTCTCCGAAGAATGCCTCATCAGAAGCAATCCAGCCAGCGGTAAAGGAAGGGAATAGTGCTGAACGGTTTTCCGGTCCGAATTTGGTGGATGCATCCCGGCGCAGCATGGCCGTCAGGAAATAGCGTTCCATAAACCCATACTGTACCCGGCCGAAGTAAGACAGCCGCCGCTCATCGTAAGAGTAGGAGCCTACATCGCGGGCACCTTCGGGGCTGGTACCGGTGGCCAGCGAGATATCAGCAAATTCCCAATCGTTGTTGGGTACATCAAATCCGGTCGCAAATAGCCCGTTACCTAATTCCCTGAAAACGGTGGTACCGACGGTTGCCGTCAGGTTATGGTTGGAGCCAAAGTCCTTCTGGTAGGTGCCGAAGAGGTCAAAGGAATAGTTGTTATCGTTGATGCCGTTCTGAGCAACGCTGCTACGGGTGATGTCAAACACTTTGCCGCCGTAGCTGATTTGCTTGCTGAAATTGCGGCTTTCACTGTTTGAAGTGTTGAAACCTACGCGACCGGTGAGGGTGAAGCCCTCAAAAGCATTATAGTCCAGGCTAACCTGTCCGTTGAGCTTGTTCAGGTCATAGTCGTTGAAGGTGTTCTCGATCTGGGCGACCGGATTGATTACTTCAATGCCAAGACCTGGAGTGCTTGGTACCAGAGAAAGAGCTCCTGTTTCATCCCGCAGCGATAAGGTAGGTGGCGCGTTGAGGGCGTTGAAAAGTACTGCTCCCAGCCCGTTTTCACTGAGGGCATCACGGTCTATATTAGTGAAGATGGCATTTGTTGTGAGCTTAAGGCGATCGCTCAGGTCAACACCCAGGGAAACGCGGGCGGTGTTCCGGGTAAAGTTGGATTTCTCCCGACCCACAATACCTTCCTGGTTAAGATGAGATCCACTGATAGAATAAGTCATGTTCTCGCTTCCACCAGAGACGGTTACATCATGGCTGAGGATCGGTGCCGTTTCGAAGACCTGGTCTTGCCAGTCGGTGCCAAATCCCAGGCCGGTAGCATCTGGATAGGGGAGTGCCTGCCCACCACCGGCATAGCTTTCGTTAAGCAGTAAGCCGTATTCGGTAGCGTTCAGCAAATTCAGAGATCGGGAGGTCTCCTGAGCACCAAAGTAGGTGTTGTAGCTGACCTGGGTCGGCCGGTCCTTATCTCCCGTTTTTGTCGTGATCAGGATCACCCCGTTAGCTCCCACCGTACCGTAAACTGCCGCTTGGGCATCTTTAAGTACCGTGATGGAAGCGATGTCGGTTGGGTTAATTGTGCTGAGGTCACCCTGGTATCCGTCAATGATTACGAGGGGGGCGTTCTGTCCGTTGGTAGAAACACCACGGATACGAATGTTGAGCCCGGCGCCAGGGGCGCCTGATTGCGTGGTTACGTTGACACCGGCAACGGTGCCCTGCAGCGCCTGTTCAATCTTTTGCGGCCGAAGTTGGTCAATGGTTTCAGCGCCAACCGTCGTAATTGCTCCGGTGACGTTTCGTTTCTGCTGCGTACCATAACCAATCACTACCACCTCTTCGAGTGCCTGGATGTCTCCTGACATGGCTAAATCGAGCGTCCCGGATGCTGGAACTGCGAGCTCCGCCGGTTCGTAACCGGTGTAGGAAAACCTTATGGTACTACCAACTGGTACATTATTAATGGTGTAGTAGCCGTCGAAGTCAGTAACAGTACCCAACATGGAAGCATTGGCGTCTGATTCTACAGATTGGACGACGATTACACTGGCACCGATCAGGCCTTCTCCGGTGGTCGCATCAGTGACGGTACCCTGTACCGTTATGGTTTGGGCAGTAAGCCCTCCCCATCCCAAAATGAGGGTAAGCAAAAATAAATATTGGCGCATGTGACTTTAAGTTATGATCCTCCAACTAACCAAGTTGTGGAGAGCAGACAACCACGGAAATAAATCAATATAGTTGTACCACAAAGTTATTCTTAAGTAGTACGGAAACCCGAATTTTGCGCCCCTACAAAAACTACACATTACGTAACTATGCAGTAGTTACGGGGGAGAATCCCCGCCGCTGGTGCATTCGATTGCATTTTCCTGTATAGGAGGTCGTTAGGCTGAAAGCAACACTGTATAGGTAATGTTGTGGTTATTAAGCGCAGTCTATATTTCCATGATGTAGGCAACAAGTCCGGCTTTAGTGTCGAGATTCAACTTTTTGCGCAGCCGATAGCGCTTTACTTCAACACTGCGGGGAGAGATGTTGAGCATCGGAGCAATTTCCTTGGAAGAGAGGTTTAGCCGGAGGTAGGCACAAAGCTTCAGGTCATTTGGGGACAGTTCCGGATGAAGGTCTTTGACTTTTTTGAAAAAATCCCGGTCGGCGTTTTCAAAAGCGTCTTTGAACAGGTTCCATGTTTCTACTTCGTCAATATTACGATCAATGGTTTTAATCACTTCCTTGATGCGCTGCAGTGGTTCCTGTTTTGCCAGTAGGCTGTCTTTGATTTGTTGCAGCAATTCATTCTTACGAACAAGGCTCATGGTGGAAATGGCCATTTCCCGGTTCTTATTATCGATGTCCTCTTGTAACCGTTGGTTATTAATGCGGATCATTTCTAATTCGGTCTCTTTTTCCCGGGTGGCGATCCGCCGGTCTGTCTCCGACTTTAGGGTGGATTGCTTACGGCGATAGTAACGCGTGTAACTACGATGCAGTAGGTAAATCACCAGACTCGTCAAAAGCAGGTAGAGTGCCCGCGCCCAGTAAGTGGCATACCAGGGCCTGAGGACCTCGAAGGAGTAAACAACGGTGTTCTCAGATCGTTGTGGCCCCAGAAGAGACCTGGCCTCCAGGGTGTATTCTCCATACAGCAAGCCTGGAAAACTGAGCGTAGAAGCAGTAGACCAATTACTCCACTCCTCCGAAAGGCCAAGTAGCCGATGCTGAAAACGTGGAATAAAATACTTTTCGAAGGAAGGAACGGCCAATTCGAACAGAACACTATGGTCCTTGAAAGGAATCTTCCCGTCGTCCTGCAATGAAAGTGGAATCGGACTGCCGGCTGCTGGCTGTGCTTTCGCTCCCGTTAGGAAAAGCCGGTGTTGGTGCGTCGGCACACCAGAGAGCGCCAGCAGCAGATACCCGTCGGCCGTACCGATCAATAAGGTATCTCCACCAATCGGAGAAATGTTTTCATAGCCAGATTTAGTGTCGATTAATCGGGCGGGAACGGGAATAGTTTGCCGTTGTAGCTCTTCGCTCAGTGCCCCACGATGAAAATAGCTGATGCTTTCATTGGTGAAGAACCAAAGTCGGTTGTCTTCCGTCGTCATACGACCTGAAGTGTATTCCGATCTGTTAACCGATTCACTTAAATCATCAGTACGTTCAAACCCCCGGTCGAAATCAACCAGCGTAAATATCCCTTCCCTGGAAAAGTAAACTATCTTTTCCTGAAATCGTGCCAAACCGGCATTTTTGCCTTTTAAGGGGGTTTCGTACAGCTTCAGGTCGGTCACCGTGCGATAATCATCGTTAAACTTTATACCGTAAACTCCACGGTATTCATGACTGATGTAGGCCTCTGACGCTGATTGTACGGCAAGAAATCTCGCCGAATAATCAAATCCATCGATGTTGTTTCGGTGCGTCCACCGCCCGGCGTTGAACTCCAGTACGGAAAGACCAAAGTAATTCCCCTGTAGAATAAGGTCCGGCTTTCCCGGAATCGATTCAAATCGCCAGGTACCACCGTTTGTTGATGAAATGCGGTTGGCCTGTGAACCGTCCACAAGAAATGTTCCCTGATCGTGGCCGCAGAACAAGCTCTCCCGATATTTGAACAATGACCAGACCTGACCGCGGGTACCGGGTATGATTCTGGGGAGGTCCGTTCCCTTGGCAGATTTTACGAATAACCCCTGGTTGCTACCCAGGTACAGATTGCCGCCGTGGATGGCGGAAGTATGAACCGTCCCGAGCTGACCGGAATTATCCGTAAACTTCCGGAAGGGAGAGGACAAGCTGATACAGCTGATCCCGTTATCTGTACCAGCCCAGAGGTTGTCCTGGGCGTCTTCGAACAGCGATAGTACGGTGTTATTGGACAGGCCATTGACCTGATGCAGGTGATAAGCAAGTTTTCCGTCGGCATCAACAATGTAAACTCCGTTGGAAATGGTGCCGAATGCCCGGCCACCCCGCCGCAGATTCGTTGCACTATACACCCGCTTCCCTTGCAAAAAAGGATGGAGATCTGTAGGTATCAGCATATTGTCCTCCAGTATGAAGCAACCTTCGGTCGCGGTCTGTACCATTAGTTGACCGGCTTCTTCCCATATGTGAGTAATGAACTTGCCGCTAGACGTCTGCGATAAAACGGGCTGGGTCTTACCTGACTGCAGGCGGAACAATTGCCACTCTTTATCCATAAAATATAGGCCACTGGCGGTAGGGAAAACCTTGGCAACCCCCTCTTTTGGAGAAATAATGTTGATCTCCCCTCCATCAGGCTGGTACAGGAACAGCTGGTCCAGTGATTGAAAAACCAGGTACCCTTCGTGAAGGATGATGTTCCAGAAATGCTCGTCGGGCAGGATTTCTTCCCTCAATTCATCGCAAAGCGTCTGGTATTCCAACTGCCCGGTGGGCGTACGTTGCCAGTAACCGAAGTCCATATACAGGCCAGTATAGATACGTCCCTTATGCGCTTTTACCGACCTCAGTATCGTCTCGTTCGGTGAAGGGAACATGGACCATTGCCGGCCGTTGAATTCAAGTAGCCCCTGGTTATTCGCTACGTAGATGAATTGGTCTTCGTCCTGATCCAAATTCCAGTTCTGGCTTCCCCCACGGTACACCTCGGGCTCAAAAGATACTACCGGTGGTAGCTCCTGAGCGGATAACAGGGAACTCCCCAGTAGAAGAAACCATATTTTAAAGGTAGTACGAAGCATAAGAGAAATCCTCTGCGGAAGGTAGGTAATATCCCGGTTAATTCATCTGGCGTTTTTTTTCAGAACGTTCCTCTAGGGCCATTGTTTGGGCGAGGCCGCAGGTGCAATGTGAAGAACCAGGAACTATAAGCTGAGGAACTTGCGCTTAAAACCTTCCTTTGCACCCGCGTCCGCGCCAAAAAAAGCATCCCCGATCAGAACATCTGATCGGGGATACTAACTGCTCGAAAGCTAAACTGGTGATGGAAGTTTACCAGATCCTAACCCGCTTTTCCGGGGCAAGCCACATACCATCGCCTTCCTTAATGTCGAAAGCTTCGTAGAACTCATCAATATTAACCAGCGGCTGAGTAGCGCGGCTACGACCGGGAGAGTGCGGGTCCGTCTTCACTTGGTTGCGCAATGCGTCGTCTCGGGTGAGGGTCCGCCAAACGGTGGCCCAGCTCATGAAGAAGCGTTGCTCTGCCGTGAAGCCGTCAATATTCTCAGGGCGGCCATTCTTGGCGTAGTTCAGCTGTAGCCCATCATAAGCACCAAGGACACCGCCAAGGTCACCAATGTTTTCACCGAGGGTGAATTTACCGTTGATGAATACGCTGTCGAGCACCTCGATGGCACTGTACTGAGCGGCCAGGGCATCGCCCCGCTTAGTGAATTCTTCCAGGTCCTTATCGGTCCACCAGTTGGCCAGGTTACCGTCTCCGTCGAAGCGTGCGCCGGAATCGTCAAAGGCGTGGGAGATCTCATGACCAATCACCGCACCGATGCCACCGTAGTTGACCGCATCATCGGCCAGGTAGTCATAGAAGGGAGGCTGCAGAATGGCTGCCGGGAAGACAATCTCATTATTAAGCGGGTTGAAGTAAGCATTAACCGTTTGGGGAGACATGCCCCATTCCGTTTTGTCTACCGGCATCCCAATTTCAGCAAAGTTCTTGTCACGGCTCCATTTCCCAACGGCGGCCATATTATCGAAGTAAGAATTGTCGGCACTTACTTCCATGTTTCCATAGTCCTCCCATTCATTTGGGTAGCCGATTTTCACGGTGAACTTATCGAGTTTTTCAATGGCCTTAAGTTTGGTCTCCGGGCTCATCCAGTCGAGTTTTTCAATGCGCTGCTGGTAGGCCTTAATTACGTCGGCAATCATTTGCTCGGCTTTGGCTTTCGCTGCGGGAGGGAACTTTTCATCTACGTATAGCTGACCAAGTGCTTCCCCAACGGTTCCATTCACGGTGTTGAGTGCGCGCTCATCAGCAGGCCGTTGTTCCTTGGCACCGTTGAGGTACTTGGCGTAAAAGTCCCAGTTGGCATCTTCAATTTCCGTGGTCAGTTTGCCCGCAGCATCCGCCATGGTATGCCAGCGAAGCATCGTTTTTACGTCCTCAATTGGAGTGGTCGTCAGGAATTCCTGCATGGCCGCCAGGTACTTGGGCTGGGTAACTATGATGGTGTCCAGATCTTCCCGTACGCCAAGGTCTTGGAGGAACTTCTGCACGTCCATAGATGGAATCATCTCCTGGACTTCTGCAATGGTGCGCGGGTTGTTGAAATTACGCGCATCCCTGCTCTGTACCTTGTCTAAGCGAGGCTCAGCTAATTGGGTCTCGTAGGCAAGAATCTTCTTAGCAGACGCATCGGCTACGGGGGCTTCGTCTCCAAGGAACTGGAGCATCCGTGAAACGTGGCTAACGTATTTTTCCCGGATTTCTTTAGACTTGGTGTCTTGTTCCAGATAGAAGTCACGGTCAGGAAGTCCCAGGCCGTTTGGCCCTACGTAGGCCGCATTTACGCTACTGTTGTTGAGGTCCGGAAAAGCGGAAAGGCTTATGAACGGAGAGCCAACTGCCGGGTTGGTCGCCAGCACCCGCTGAAGGTCCGCAACGGATTTGATGTCGTCAATGTCTGCAAGGGCAGACTGCAGCGGAGAGACACCAAGCTTATTACGTGCGTCGGTGTTCATTTTTGTGTCGAAAATGGCCAGCGCCTTTGCCTGGTCGGTGTCCGGAGCATACTTGCCGCTATCTTTCGCTTTGGCAAGGATGGCGAGGACATCTGCATCCGTAGCTTTTGAAAGTACGCCGAAGCCGCCCCAGCTGGTCCGGTCGTCAGGAATTTTCGTTTCCTGCATCCAGGTACCGTTGACGAAATTGTAGAAGTCGTCTTTCGGACTCTTTGTAGTGTCCATGTTGGCCAGGATGAGGCCGTGGGGGCCGTCGTCAACGGCAGTAGTACTTGTAGTGGGGTTACCGCCACAGGCAGTGACTGCCAAGGCCAGAACGGCCATGACGGTAAGATTGAATAGTTTCATTTTGGTCCCTTGAGTTTGGTTAAGAGCTTGTCTGATAGAATGATATAGACTATAAATGTACGGAGCTGCCGGGCAACGGATTGTCGGGTGGTTCACCCCTGGGAAGCAATTCGACCAAGGGCGGGAATTAATCGACGAAGGCAGATCGCTTCGCTCCTTATTGCAGAGGTCGCTTACGCTCCCGTTGCAGTGCGCCTTTGGCGCGTAGCAGCCTGCAACCCATGCAACGCGCCGAAGGCGCTCTGCAACAAGGAGCGCAGCGACCCTGCAACTCCTGTAACCTGAGCGCAGCGACCCTGCAACTCCTGCAACCTGAGCGCAGCGACCCTGCAACTCCTGCAACCTGAGCGCAGCGACCCTGCAACTCCTGCAACCTGAGCGCAGCGACCCTGCAACTCCTGCAACCTGAGCGCAGCGACCCTGCAACTCCTGCAACCTGAGCGCAGCGACTACTTCACACAATCCAAAGTATAAACCAAAGGAATCAACCCCGCCATCTGCCGCAGGTGCCAGTGGCCCGGTTCGTCTGCGGGTACCATATCGTCGAAACAATTGTAGGGGGAATAATCGAATTCATGAAAGCTACGCAGCGTAAAGCCGGTACTAATTAGTGCATTGATGACGGAACTGATGGTGTGGTCCCAATTCACCTCCGTTCCTGAGACCTCCTCGCTGTTGTCTGTATAGCTGCTGGTGATGGGTTCCACGATGGGCTCGGGGTTAAAATAGGGGTACTTGATGGCCGTTCGGTCGTCGTTCCAGAGGTAGGCCATGTTGTGGAATTCGGCGAAGACGAATTGGCCACCGGGTTTCAGGTAACGATGTACTATGCCCGCCCATTTGTCCAGGTCGGGTAACCAGGTTATGGTGCCGTAAGAGGTAAAAACGATGTCGAAAGAAGCAGTTTCATCGAGGTGATCCGGCAGGCTGTACAGGTCACAATTGAGGAAGCGGGACTGGTCTTCCAGCCCGGCTTTTTTCGCAAGGTCCTGCGCAGCTTTGATGGCCTCTGTACTCAGGTCAACGCCGGTCACGATGGCACCACGCCGGGCAAGGCTCAAGGTGTCCTGACCAAAATGGCACTGCAAATGCAGGATTTTCAGTCCGGTCATATCCTTTGGTAGCAAATTAAGTTCAGGCTGCTTCAGGCTGTCTGCTCCGGCCAACCAGCCGGGGACATCGTAAAATTCGCTGGTCAGGTGGGCCAGGGTGCGTTGGTTCCACTGGTCGTGGTTGAGGGAGATGTAGTCTATCATAATGTGTGCCGGGTGGTTTTTGTAAAGATGTCAGGCCGGGATTGAAAAGTTGCGATGTTATTTAGGTATACTACTCTCGGCCCTTTTCTGTGAAAAGATAGCGGCCAATTCGGGCGACCACAAGGGTCGCCCTTACGGGCAGTTATTTGAAAGGCCGCGTTCGCTGCGCGAACGCAAAATCACCTCAAGTGGCTGAGTGCAATGTAGTTGACTAACCCTCCTTCCTTCATCCTAATGCGGATGAGTCTCCAGATGCTGCCGAAGCAAATCCTTGCCATAATCGTTGCCATTAGGGGTACGGACGACGGTATGAATATGGTTTCTGGAAGCTTCCCCGCGTGTTCCCGGAGCACCCACCGGTGCCTGGTGGTCAAACTCGATGAGAACTACCGGACTGTGAATCCGGTAATAGAAGACAGCGTCTTCATCTGTGGCCCCGCTCCAGGCGAACTTGGTGTCTGCCAGGTGCTGCCGGATGTCTTCAAGTTTTACCCTGGCGTGGCCGTCCCGCATATTGGAGATATATTGGTTGGCCAGGTCGAGCAGGGATTCTTGTTGCTCGGGAGACATTTCTGAAGCCAGCAGACCAGCGTAATCCAGCACGATATTGTCCTTGAAAGCTTCGGCCTGCGCATCGTGCCGGCGCTTGGTTTCAGACAGTGTAGCTTTCGCCTGCAAATCCGGTGGTAAGGATTGCATAAAGCGCAGACCAATGTTTTGCTCATCCTGGAAGAGAGTATTTCCGGCATATTTGCCGGTAGTGGTAATGATTGGCTCTCCGCCCATGAAGGTGGGGGTCATCACCACCTGGTCTCCAAGTATAAAATAATTGATGATCAGGTGGTGGCCATCAATCTGCCAGCCCCAGGGCTCAGTGGTTGAGGGCGTGCCCATGATGGTGAAAAAATACAACTCCTCGTCAAAGACCGGGTTGTCATCATTAAATTCTCGCAGTGTCTGGTCGGTTTTCATGATGTCCTTGCTCAGCTGGAGGCCTTTGGCGCTTAGGGAAACCTTGAGCAAAGCCTCGGCAGCAGTCCGCTGTGCCAGTGCCATTTCTTTCAGGCTGACGCCATGGCGCGCATAGATGCCATTGTCTACGTTGGACCAACGACGCCACTCCTCGTGGTCAACGGCAAAATGCGTCTTGCTTTTTTGCTCCGCCGTCAGGCTTTGCAGAAAAACGTTCGCGGCTGCCACAATCGGTTCGGTGGAAACACCGGTAGAACGTACCGGGAATAGGTCTGCCTCAATGCCCGAACTGGTCGCTACTCCGGTGAACGGCGTTTTCAGCGCTTCCAGCTGCATTTTTTCCATGAAACTCAGCGGCCGGTCAGCTGCCGGTGTGCCGCTGACGGTTGGATCGCCGGGGCGAGGGGTACAGGTGAGGAATAGGGTAGTGGTGGCGAGAAAGAGTAATGTTCTCATGGCAGGTGTTGTTGTGGCACAAGTGAATCGAGGGGAGTAAAGTACGGGGTCTTAACGGAATCACTTCTCCTCAAGCACTTTTCTCACGTACTTATCCAGTTTCCTTAAATCACGCCTATTTTTCAAATAACGATCGATCCGGTAATCCCCCATGTCTTGAATCCTGTACCCCTTTAATTGATCACCAAAACTAAGCGATACAAAGGTATCTACAATACGCTCTTTTAACTGGTGAGGAACTTTGTACTTATTGATAATGGAATCTTCAAGTCCGATATGCACGATTTCGTGAATCACCGTATTGGCGGGATCATCGTAATTCTTAAACTTGCCTTCGGGAGTGGTAAACATAAGGATAGACCCTTCTTCCGGGTCGTAGCTGCCACCTGGCCCGTAGAGTGTGAGGTTTACCTCGTAATTCTCAAAAACCTTAAAGGACCACTTAGATTTTGGTGGTTTGATGGTCGTCAATAATTGGTTCAGGAAAGGAAGCCTGCTCTTTATCTTTTGGTACCCTTTCTCGTAATTTTCCCTACTGTACACGCTGTCTTGTAAAAAGGTCAGAATACTGGCGTAATCCGTTTCTTCCAAACCACTGGATCGGGCTTTCGCCGTCAGTTTATCTATCAACGAACCTTCGGGTAGTTTGACCTGGTAATTGTTCTGGTCAAAAAAGGGGATGTCCCGGATGGTCATCCATACATAAGTCGCTTCCTGTTCTACGGTGGGGATATTGAGCTGAATATTTGACTGGCTTACCTGCGGATAAGACCCGGAAAAAAAAGAAATCCATAGTAGTATGAAAAGACTCATCGCGATGTGTTGATAGGATAATGAGAATGGGACGGTCATTGGTTGATGAGGTGAAAATGGGGATTTCTAAGCCTCTATGGTTAGGGTTTTGAACTTAAGCCATTCATAAATTCGAGTAGGTGACGGAGCGTCTCCTCCTGCTGCTGCTCCAGAGAGATGGTCGCCTTTCCGTCAGTCAATAAATGCCCGGTAAAGGCAAACTGAGAATGATTACCTCCCTCGAGCAGGGTGAGCCGACTCTGCCTGGGCATCAGGTGCTCATTTTGTTTTACTTCCGATACACTGGCAAGACCGTCGAACTCCGCGTAGATCTTTATCGTGGGGATATCGCGTCGGGATAAATCTATGTCTCGGGGATGGGAAGTTCCCAGCAGAAATAAACCATCAATGAGGCCTGGGTTTTCGTAGACGAACTGAGCGGCCATTTTACCGCCCTGAGAGTGGCCACCAAGAACGAATTGCCCGTCGTCTGCGGTGAGATCAAATAGTGTTTTGATCTGGTTGTAACCTTTGGTGGACATGCGCCAGGGCATTTTAATGATGTGGAGATTATATCCGGCTTCCGCCAGCCTGCGAGCTAACGGCACGTAAGCTTCGGGGTCTACCAATCCTCCAGGAAAGAATATTACTTCAATTTCGCTGGACTGGGTGTGCCTGAAGCTAATGGTTTGCTCGTCTTCCTCTACAGTGATTTCAGCATTTCCCTGGTACAAGGATCGCGGTATGCCTCTTGCCTGATAGGTGTACCATTGCCAAACAACGAAGATGGTAACTATGGTGAACCAAAGTGGGCGGAGAATAGACCTGAATGAGATGGATTTCATAATGCTGCTAAATAAGTGCTTCTTTTGCCCCAAGGAGTAGGGCTTACCTATTCATCAGTCGCATAAGTTGCCAAAATCTTACAGGCGTGGGGAACTTTTATTTCATAATCTTAACTATCTGGCCGTTTTTAAGCGCGATCAGGCAAATTATTCCGAGGGTAATTGGCCTTGCTTGGGCTGATAACCTTTTTTACAAGCCCTCCCCCGGATACCGAACCCCAACCATCCTTCTCACCTCCGTCAGTGTTCGGTGCAGTGCCAGCGAATCATCCAATGACCAACGGGCATTTTCCGTAAGCCCGGCCCGCACGTCGGCCATCACGGCCTCGGCTTCGTAGCGGTACCCGTTTGCCCCGCCAAAGTCGAAGTAGAAGTTTTCCGGTGGGGTGTCTTTTCCGGTTAGCAGGCTGAAACTACTGGGCTCGTGCCAGCGAGGGTGCCAGTGCAGGCTGGCCTTGCTGCCAATGATGAGGGCTTCAGTTTTGGTACGGCCAAGGACGGTACTGTAATTGTGGCTCATCCTGCCGCTGGCGTGTACGCAGGTTACGGAAGTATCCAGGTCAATGCCCTGAGGAGAAAGGCGGGCTTGTGCGTATATCTTCTCCGGTGGCCCCAGTAGGAATTGGGAAAGAAACTGCGGGTAGATGCCGATGTCCAGCAAGGCACCTCCACCGAGTTCAGGGTTTAGGATGCGATTTCTTTCTAACCCTGCCGCAGGGTGGCGGTCAGTATTTTCAGGCGCGGTCGCAGGTGCAGAGAAAGGTTGTAGTGCAAGCTCGAGGTCCTGGGCCCGAAAGCCAAAATCGGAGCGGATACTTTCAATGGTACCGATCACTCCGGCATCGATCATTTCCTTTAGCTTGAGCGTCGAGGGCAGAAACCGGGTCCACAGTGCCTCCATCAGGTAGACCTTATTTTCCCGGGCCAGGCGTACTGCTTGTTCCACTTCGGTCAGGTTCAGGCCCATCGGTTTTTCACAAATGACGGGAATGCCTTTCTCCAGGCACATTATGGCCAGCCTCAAATGGTCGACGTGCGGGGTGGCAATGTAAACAGCGTCGACGCGCGGCCCGTCAAAGGTGGCCGCATAGCTTCCAGCCGCGTACGGGGCGTCGAAATCGCGCGCAAAAGCCTGCGCCCGCTCCAGGGAGCGAGAGCCTACCGCCACCAGTTTAGCATCGTCAATCAAGGCCAGGTCCTGGGCAAATTTGCGGGCAATATTGCCAAGGCCTAGAATGGCAAAATGGAAAGTGGGGTGGGGCATGAGGTAGATTTAATGTCGATTGAATTAAGGAGATAAAACAGCCTTACATTTTGGGGCTGTCGTCTGACAAAAAGTTCGTCCGATGACTTTTGCATTGAACCCGTTTGATGCCGGACCAAATTATGATTTTCGTCAGGAACACCAGTAGTTGGCACTGCTTTAATACGCCAATCATCCCTTTTCCTAACATAAACCTGTATTCCTCCCCATGTTTATTGCTTCTGGCCAGGGGATGAAGATCCGCGATCCGTAATTTGCAAGCTCAGTTTTAAGAGAAGGGTTTTACCTTTGTCCTTTATTGTGTTGTTTTGACACAGAAAAGCTTTTCAAGCTTTAAATTTTATCACACTTACACACTCATCACTTATGCCACGTATTGTAACCTTCGGAGAAATAATGCTTCGCCTCAGCCCTCCCGGCTGGAAACGCTTTAGTCAGGCTTCTGAATTTGAAGTGATTTACGGTGGAGGGGAGTCCAACGTAGCCGTCACACTGGCGAACTACGGTATGGACGCCCGGTTTGTTACCCGTATACCTAAGAATGATATTGGTGACTGTGCCCTTAATGCCCTTCGGGCCAGAGGCGTGGATACCAGTCACGTAGTAAGAGGCGGTGATCGCCTGGGCATTTACTTTCTCGAAACCGGCGCGATGCAGCGCGGTTCCAAGGTGGTTTATGACCGCGATCACTCCGGTATGGCCACACTGAAGCCCGGAGAAATTGACTGGGACAGCGTTTTCGAAGACGTTGATTGGTTTCACTGGACTGGCATCACCCCGGCCCTCAGCCAAACTGCCGCCGATGCCTGTCTCGAAGCCTGCAAAGTTGCTTCTGCCAAAGGAATCACTATTTCTACTGACCTTAACTACCGCAAAAAACTCTGGAACTACGGAAAATCTCCGCAGGATATCATGCCCGCATTAGTTGAACACTGCGACATCATCCTCGGCAACGAGGAAGACGCTGAAAAGCACTTCGACATTCACCCCGAGAGTGTTGACGTGACCAAGGGCGATACCATGGACCCGAAGGCCTATCTCCCGGTCTGTAAAGCCCTTATGAAGCGCTTCCCAAAGGCTAAAAAGGTGATCACGACCCTCCGTGGCTCCATCTCCGCAAGCCACAATACCTGGTCTGGCGTGATGTGGGACGGTGAAAAAATGTACACCGCACCTACCTACCAGCTCAGCCACATTGTGGACCGTGTAGGTGGAGGAGACAGCTTCATGGGCGGTCTTATTTACTCCCTTCAGACCTGGCCCGACGACGATGCTACGGCACTACGTTTTGCCGTAGCCGCCTCGGCACTCAAGCATTCCATCTTCGGGGATGCCAACCTGGCGACGGTCGACGAAGTTATGGCGCTGATGGACGGTGATGGATCCGGGCGGGTCAGCCGGTAAGTGAAGGACTGACTTTCTAAAAGATTATCTTACTACCTCGTCATTGGAGTTTCTAGTAAACGGTAATTTAAGTTTACTGACTTATCTGCTGGTGGATTTTACCGGTTTGTTAGGTTATAAGTATATGCTGGTCGGGAGGGGACAAGCTCCTCCCTTACCAGCGCTTAGTTTGGTGACCGCGTTCGGTTCGCGAACGCGGGATGATCCATCCTTAACCAGTAGGGGCGGGGCTTGCCCCCGCCCCTATCGACAAGAAATTGATCCGGAAACTTAAATTATCCTTTAAAATACCCATTATTAAGTGGTTTGGGAAATTGCATGGCGCTAAGCGCCCGTAAACACTACCGACCGAAAGTAAACGGTATTCCAAACCTTTACGGTTTGGGTATCGCAGGCTGCCATAATCCACGGGGCATAAACCAAATTATCGCACCGACCAGTAGTACTGGAGTGCTTACGCCGGGTCAGTGCGATAATTTGGTTTACGCCCAATCCACGAATAGACCAATATCAGTATTCGTCACTCATCAGATCATAGATCAAACCCGCCCAAGCCCCGCTACTCCGTTAGGCCGCAAAATCCCTTTTTCCAAAAAAAACAAATCCCCGAAAGGGTCCGTCACAAAATCCAGGTGCCCGTCCAGGTCAGCATACATAACGTTGGGCCGGCTGAGGGCGAAGTGTAGCCCTGCCGAAATTCCCAGCCCGCACTCGTCCAGACAGCCAACCATCACCTCGTTTCCGGCGGCAAGGGCAACGGAGTTGATGTGCAGGCCCGGTGTCAACCCACCCACCTTCTGAAGTTTGATGTTGATCATGTCCGTGAAATCGTGACGGGTCAGGCGGAAGGCATCTTTCAGGGTTTTCAGGCTTTCATCGGCCATGACCGGAAGGGTACCCCCCATGCTCACTTCGCCCATCAGCTCCTCGTCCTCCACGCTGGTCGGCTGCTCAAGGATTTCAACGTCCAGATGCTGGGCCGACGTTACAAATCGCAAAGCCTCTTCCAGGCTGTATCCTTGGTTACCGTCAAAGCGCAAGACCAGTTTTGGGTACTTATCCCGGAGGGCTTTCAGGCGCGCCAGGTCCAGGGCGACATCAAGGCCACCTTTCACCTTAATGATGCCAAACCCCTGCTCAACGTAAAGTGCCGCCTTCGCTATCGTCTCCGCCATCGGCAGGATGGTGATGGTAACGCTGGTGGCGATGCTTTCGCGGTAGCCACCCAGTAACTGGTACAGCGGCACGTCGGCGAGTTTGGCAACGATGTCGTGCAGGGCCATATCGACCATGGCGAGTGCAGAAGACTTCAGGCGTCCGCGCAGAGACTCCAGCAGTCGGGCGTACCGCAGCGGACTCTCGCCCAGCAGGGTAGGGGAGATGATCGTCCGGATTGCGAGTTCCACCTCGCCGGCCGTCTCGCCGGTCACGCCCATATCGGGAGCCGCGCAGCCCATGCCGGTGATGCCTCGGTCGGTAGAGACGTACAGTATGAAATTCGTCGCCCGGTCGATCGTCTCGTAGGCGATGGTGTAAGGCTCGGTAAGCTCAAGGTCGAGCCGCTCGTAATCGATGTGGGTGATGCGCATAAATAGGGAAGAGAGTGTGGAAGTGGAAAATGGTTGAAATTGATGTGTTGGAGATCGTAGCCTGACAGCGTTAGTCACACTCTTCCTTTCTACCGCAGAAAACGTTAATGGGCCCAAACTTGTCGGAGCAATTAAGCATGCGGTTAGCAGTGAAGGTCGCTAAGTCCAGGGTGTCCAACAGTTTTTCTCCGTTGACGTCGAAGCGGATGTCCCGGCCGCGCATATAAGCCGTTCTGGAGTCTTTCATGATGCCCATACTGCCTTTGAATACCGTGATGTTGTCGTAGTCGTCGGAGGGCATTTTCTGGCTGCCATAGAAATAGTGGCACCCGTCCCTGCCCCAACGGTCAGAGCCCGGCTCATCAATACCGATGGCCTCAGACTTGCCCCCCGGAAAAATGAATTCAAAGTTTTTCGTTGAGCATACGTTCAGGGCAGTCCCCATCAGATAAATGTCTGAGGTGTCCCGGGCATAGTACTCGTCGATCAGGCTTAAGGTGGTCGTGTTGGTGGTGAATGGTTGTCCGTCGTAATAAGCCCGCTCCTGGTCGATGGCATAGTAACCCTTCAGTCTTTTGAAAGTCGCCGGATCTGCTCCGGGAATGACGTTGCCTTCCAGAAACACATGATGCTTGTCGCGGGCGTAGCGGGACATACCGAACACGTTGAGTTCATTCATCATCTGAAAGGAAGCAGGATCTGCATCAGTAATTATCCCCGCAGCCATGTAAACATGATTGTTGTCACGGCCAAAACGAGGATCAGATAATTGTTTAAAGCTGGCGGCATCTGCTCCTTCCACCTCGAAACTTGAGGTGCCGGTGAGTGAACTCAGGGTATGGAAGTAGACTTTTCCGTTCTTTGTTTTGTAGCCTTCAACGAGGTTCAGGCAGCTAGCCAGTACTACCGTCATCGCTACCAACGGTATAAGGATTCTTAGTAATTTCATTAGTCTTCGGATAATTTGGCGAGGCCGCAGGTGCAATGAAAGAACCGTTGGTAGCAGTAATTGCCTTTCAACCTTCCCCTGCACCTGCGGCCTCGCCCCAAAAAGCTATTGGCAGTGCTTAGCAATCAACTCCACCAGGCCTTCAGCCCCCCGTGCCAGTACGTCAAAGCAGGGCAATCCAGTTTCTTCTGTAACTGCCGCACAGGCTGCATCGATCTCGTCATCAGTCAGGCCTTCGTGGTTGAGCGTGATAGCCACTACGTCCTTACCCGAAACGACCTTGATTGCGTTGATCTGCTCCTCCAGCGAGTGAAGCCGGTAGCCGGGAAAACCGTCATATTCCTTGCGCGTTGGTGCGTGCTGGAGTACCACAAAGTCCGGACGGCCAGCGGCCAGAATCTCGAATCCGCCAGGGTAAGCCGGGTTCATCAGGCTGCCCTGGCCTTCGATCACAATGACATCAGGAGACTCGTTGCGGTAGGCGCTTACCACCGCGTGTTCAATCTCTCCGGCAACGAAGTCATTGATGCAGCTGTCCATGATCATCGAATACTTCGCACCCTGCATCCAGCCCGTTTGGCCGGTGCCGATCATTTCGGCCTTCCGGCCGGCGTCCCTTAAACCATGAACCAAAAGCCAGGCCGTCGTCCGTTTCCCGATGGCGGAGTCGGTGCCAAGTACCGCGATTTTGAGGCAGTCTACCGACTCAATGTCGCCACTAAAGAAGTGCAGCGTATCCCGGTCCGGCGTTTTGCGGACATCGCGGATTCGGAGCCCTTTTTGCTGCGCTTTTTCGGCAATCGCCGGGTCGTTGGACAGGAAGTCGTGTAAGCCTGAATCCAGGTGGAGGCCGTAGTCGAGTGCTTCGGCCATAGTTGCCCGCGCTGAAGCCGGTAATCGGCCACCATCGGGTGCCAGGCCAACTACGAGGTAGTTGGCCTTCGAGACTTTTGTCATCGCGTCAGAAAGGGTGGCAAAAACGGGGATGCCGTTCGGCTTCCCGTCCAGCACCATTCCGGCGTCCTGGCCCGCATAGCGTGAGTCGATGACGCCAAGTACTTCGTAGCGATAAGTGAAGCGAACCAGCCCGTGAGCTGTCTTGCCGTTTGGTGTGTTAAAGGCACCTTCGCAGTAAACGATGGCGCGGCCGTCGATGGGTTTGTTTTTGGTCATGTTGGTTTTTGGTCTTGTTTTGGCAGGACGCGCTCGCCCCCAAATTATTTTAACGCTTAGCGGTAAGCACCGCTACGTGTGTTCCTTCTGGTAATACGCCTTCTTCCTGCATTTTTAGCAGGGCAATCAGCCCCGCCGTTGAAGCGGGGAGAACGCGTAGGGCCTCTCGATCACTGAGGTAAGCGGCCATCTTGCGCATGCGCTCGTCGCTGATATTGTAGGCCAGGCCGCCGGATCGATAAACAGCAGACAGCGCTTCCTCACCGTCGAAACTGTGCCAGTTGATCAGCGGTTCGTTAATGATGGTCTCGCGAATTTTGGCCGGGTCCAGGTCGACGCAGTTTTTAAACCCCTTACGAAAGGAATGGACAATGGGGTTTTTAGCTGTAGCAGAAGCTGCGATCATCATAGTCTCTTGGCCGTCACCAAGGCCACGGTGGATGCCAGCCAGCAGCGTCCCGTTGGAAACGGGAACGGCACAACTGACGGGAGCATAACCCAATTCTTTTCGTAGTTCCTTGCCCACGCCAGCGTAGGCCATTAGTTGCAATTCGGTATTCAGCCCACCAGGGTTAGCGTCGTACCAGCCTTCTTTGCTGGCCCTCTCGCTGCTGAGCAGAACTACTTCCTCATAGCTACCCTCCGGCCGATATATCTGCCCGTTGAGCAATTCCATTTCAGGAAGGCGATGTGTATGGTAACCGGCAGGGATGAATATGTGGCACTTTATCCCGGCTAACTTTGCGGCTAATGCTACGGCCACGCCGTAGTTGCCACAGGTAGCCAGAGCAATGCCATCGAAGCCCCGGTGCAGGGCGTCTTCCACCTGGGCAAAGGCTATTCGGTCTTTTTGGGTACCCGATGGGTTGTCGCCCTCGAACTTCAGGTAGATGTCCGCCAGACCGAAGTCGCGTTCAATAGAACGTGACCGGCGAAGCCAGGTGTTACCTACTTCGAGGTTGGTAATCCGGCGAAAGGCCACTAACCTTTCTTCCCGGTCAATGCTGGGATCACTTGAGCGAAGACTCTCTTCTCGGGCCACAGACCCCACATTATTATTCGCCGTCTTTACGGCGTCCCGAAGGGTCATCTATTGTTATTTATAGCCGTCATCGGCACTTACAAGTACTTTTTGCCTTCATCAAATATTGGATGTAAGATAAAAAAAACAGCTGGTGGTTCGCGAAAACCACCAGCTGCAGATCTTGTTACACCGAAAATGGGCAAACAAGTACTTACTTCTTCTTAGTCTTGCTTTGGTTAATCAGCGAGGCTCCTTTTTTACCTGGTTTGCCAGCTGGTGCTGCCAATTTATTCTTTCCTTCGCGAAGCGCCTTTTTCTTGGCTTTTTCGGCTTCGGCGTTTTTCTTGGCCAGGGCGGTTTTGGAGGCTTTTGTAGTGGTAGGCATGGTGAATCTATGCTTAATTGTTGAGGTTAATGGTTGCATACGACCAGCCTTATCGGCTGGCACCCCATAAAGAGTCGATAAGGGCACTTTGGTCACCAAAAAAAGCAGATTTTTTTTTAAAAAATCTTTTCTTTTTCTTTCCTCAAAATTGTCCAAAGCAACCTGCGATCAACCCATCACCCGATAGATGGAGCGATGAATTGAAAAAGTATTGTCTAACGCAGTAAATCAAGAAGTGATACCCTACGAATAGCTGACTTCTAAGATTTATTGCACAACCGATTAGTCCTCGTCCTGATCAATTTCAGTTTCCTCGTCGATCAACTCGTCGGGGTCAATATCCGCCGCTACGATGTTGTCGTCTTCATCCTCGTCAAGCCTGTCTTTGTACTCTTCACGGGCCTCGTCAAGCAGGTTGCCGTCATCATCGTAGTCGTCGTCGTCATCAATTATGATCAGGGCTTCGCTCTTTGTCATCCGGATGAGGTAGTACTTCTCTTCGGTTTCAAAAGGGAGTGCACTGTTTAGGCGGCCATCCACATCCGTAAACCGAACTAGTGAATCGACAAAACCTTCTGGGTACTTCAACTTGATTTGCTGCAGTACCTCCTCATCAAGTTTTTCGTAGTTCTTTATTACTCGTGGCTTATTCATTTAGGATGCGGTATTAGATCTTGTGAAACTAGTGTCCATTAGATCAATGGCCCACCTTCTATTTCTTGCCAAAGGTAAAGGCACCGGCAACAAAGCACACAATGCTCAGTACGCCGTAAAGAATAGCGGTGGTCTGCGCGCCCTGGTCGGTAGCTCCAATTTCGAGGCCAAGGACTTCAACGTCGGCAGAAGAGCCCTGAAAGGTGGTGATGCCGAGGTAAGCAAAGACGATGCCTGCAACGACGAGGATAATAGGAAGTATAGCTTTCATAGTAAGGTGATTTTGATTATCCCTATAAGCAGCTAATACCTGGTGGATGTTCGACCACGAAGATCTATCTTCATCTTTTAATGTGCAAAACACAAGCTTAAATTAAACTGTGTATATTTGACACGAATTAAAATCGATCACTTGCTTGCCGATAAAAATACCGTCGTAGTTCCTTCACTGCTCCCGTTAACGTACCCTGCACCTGCGGCCGCGCCCACTACCTACGTACCTTTTCGGGCACCGGGGTGGCTATTGTTGTTTGGGTTACTGTTTGCTTTTTCCGGTTGCGCAACGAACGATGGGGTCCAGACTTTACGCCTGGCCCATACCCTTGATCCTACCCACCCCGTTCATGCCGGGCTGGTCAGGATGGGAGAAGCCCTGGATTCAATTAGTGGCGGGAAAATGCAAATCAAAATCTATTCTTCCGGCCAGCTGGGGTCAGAAAAACAGTGCCTGGAGTTGTTACAGCTTGGTTCTTTGGCCATGACGAAAGTCTCCGCTGCCGTGATGGAGAATTTTACGCCAGCTTATGGCGTCCTCAGTCTGCCCTACCTGTTTACTGATCGGGAAAACAGCTTCCGGGTGTTAGATGGCGAGGTTGGTCAGGAAATTCTGAGTCAGGGGGCGGAGGTGCGTCTGCGTGGTCTTACTTTCTTCGACTCCGGCACGCGTTGCTTCTACACCAAAGACGGGCCGGTAAGAACCCCTGCCGACCTGGTGGGCAAAAAAGTGAGGGTGATGAACAGTGCAACGGCCGTAAACATGGTCAAGACCCTCGGTGGATCACCAACGCCGATTAGTTATGGTGAATTATATACGGCACTGCAACAAGGTGTCGTAGACGCGGCGGAGAACAATCTGCCAAGCTATTATACCAGCCGGCATTATGAGGTCACCCCGTTTTACAGTTATGATGAGCACACGTCCATTCCGGATGTGATCATCATTGGTACGGCCACCTGGGATGCCCTGGACGACCAAGGCCGTACCTGGCTACGCGAGGCCGCTGCCGTCGGTACTGATTACCAACGCAGCATTTGGCGCGCCGCTGAATTAGAGGCAGTCGCCACCCTTGAAAAGGAGGGGGTCACCTTCACCAAAGTAGATGGTGCTGCCTTCCGTGAGGCCGTAAAGCCCATGTACGTCACCGCACGAAAGCATCCAGTGCTTGGGCCGTTGTTGGACCGGATACAAGCTCAGCAAAGTGAATGAGGGAATTATAGAATGAGTGAATATGGGGCAGGAATTGCCTCGTTTTTCTGTGTTCTCATTCCGCCATTCTCTAATTCATCCACTCACTCATTCTCTAATTCTCCCATTCTCTTATGACAAAAATTGCTACCTATCTGGGGTACTTCTGCGCCGCCCTCCTTGCCGTCCAGGTAAGTGTGGTGCTTTGGGGCGTATTTACCCGCTACGCAATTGGAGACCAGGCGGGCTGGACCGAGGAATTGGCCCGTTACCTGCTCATCTGGATTAGCCTGTTGGGATCAGCCTATGCCGTGGCCAACCGAAGCCACATCGCGATTTCTTTGTTGCCCGATAGCCTGGAAGGTACGCGTAAGCGAAACCTGGACCGGGTCATCGACCTGTTGATCCTGATTTTTGCGGTGGGCGTTCTGGTCATCGGTGGAGCCTATTTTGTATGGCTGGCCTTTAGCCTGGGGCAACGCGCACCAACGCTCGATATTCCCATTGGCATCGTTTATCTGGCCGTACCACTGGCCGGGCTCCTAATCTCTTTCTTTCAACTTAAAGACATCATTTATGGACGGCCTTGAAGTCGCGATCATGATCGTTAGTTTTCTGGCCCTCCTAAGCTTGGGGGTTCCCGTAGCCTGGACGTTGGGACTAACGGCATTCATCACCCTACTCACTACAATGGATAGTCTGGTCGCTGCCGGTACCGTCGCCCAGCGTATGGCCACGGGGCTCGATAGTTTTAGCCTGTTGGCGATTCCTTTCTTTATCCTGGCCGGACAGCTCATGAACCGGGGTGGTTTAGCCAAAAGGCTGATCGACTTTGCCCGGGCACTGGTCGGGCCTTTACCTGGCGGGCTTGCGGCCGTCAACGTAGTTGCAGCAATGCTCTTCGGTGCCATTGCCGGCTCCGCCGCTGCTGCGGCGAGTGCCATCGGTACAATCATGACCAAAACAATGGAAGACGAAGGTTACCCCCGGCCGTTTTCTGCGGCGGTAAATATTACCTCCGCTACTACGGGGCTGATCATCCCACCCAGTAATGTCCTGATCGTTTACAGCCTGGCTTCGGGCGGTGTCAGTATTGCTGCCTTATTTGTAGCCGGCTATGTCCCGGGGATTCTTACCGGTATGTTGCTTATTCTGGCGGCGGCCATTTACGCTAAGCGGAAGGGATATCCCAATGGTGCGCCATGGAAAATTACCACCATGCTCAAGACCGCCGGTGCGGCCTTCCCAAGTATGTTGTTATTGGTGGTGGTAATCGGTGGTATCGTCGGAGGAATTTTCACGGCAACGGAAGCCTCCGCAGTAGCGGTGCTTTACTGCCTGGTTCTCGCCTTTGTGTACCGCGAATTGAATTGGAAAGACCTGCCAGCTGTGTTTGCCGAAAGTGTCAATACAACGGCCATCGTATTGCTGCTGGTCGCTACATCACTTGCCCTTAGCTGGGTAATGAGTTACGAGAACCTGCCACAAGCCATCACCGCAGGGTTATTGGGAGTAAGTAATAACCCAATCATTATATTGTTACTAATAAATCTCATACTGCTGGCAGTTGGTATTTTTATGGACATGACCCCCGCCGTGCTGATTTTTACGCCGATCTTTTTACCCGTCGTCACGGAGTTGGGGATGGACCCAATCCATTTTGGTATCATGATGGTACTTAACCTGTGCATCGGCTTATGCACACCGCCTGTCGGTACCGTACTCTTTGTCGGGGTAGGGGTGGCTGAAATTAAGCTGACCCAGGTACTCAGGCCATTGGCGCCATTGTTTCTGGTGATGTTGGTGGCCTTAATTGCGGTAACCTTTATCCCGGGGCTCTCGCTTTGGTTACCTAATCTTCTTCTTGACTAGGCCTCAGTGTAGTGAGTTGGAGAGGGACTGAGTCACTGAGTTGGCTACCGCCAGTACCGTTCACTGCGCTTCGCTAGCTCACCTAAGGCGAATGAGAGCAGCGAAATGAGTGGTAGCAGCGGCAGCACTACTAGACTACTAGACTAAATACAAGGGCGCGGCCGCAGGTGCACATATACGTGGAATTAGCAATGGGTAAAGCATTGGTAATGCACTTAAATAGGCGGTATGATGATTAAAGTCTAATTGTACCCTCGTAATTCTTGGTGTATAGGGAAGTTATTGCTTATGTTTGCGTGACTTATTTTTTCTAAAGAGCACTGAATTCATCGGATATCTCCGATTTTGATTAGCCTACTACACACCTAAGTAATAACAGAAAAGAACTAAAGATCACAGCGTTCACGGGCCTGCCCGGGTACGCTTTGCGTATTTTGGATTGGTTGAAAAATGCCAAATCCTAAACTCAATAAAAACTGCGGCTCAGGCCGAGAAACATATTTTTACACTGTTTTATAACCCAAAATCGTCCTTATAAATTGGCGTTCATCCCGAACAAATCGTTTTCCCTATGAAGAATTTTACTCCAGTGTGTAGATCGCTATTCCTAGCGGTCTTCCTGCTCTTATCTTTTGGCTCCAAGGCCCAAACACTATGTGGCCTTGATCCTAACATCATTTCGGTTACTGTTGAAAATACCTGTTCTGATGCAGGTGTTGCTCAGAACCCTTATGTTACCATAGATTTTAACGTCGGATCCATCAATGGTCCGGTTAATCTCTCTCTGGAATCAATATTCTTTGGTAACATCACCCTGGGTATGCTAACCGTTGATGCGGTAGCGAACTTCGGTATCGTTACTTTCGAACTCCCAGGGTTTGTTTTACCATCCGGAGGAAACTTCGTTCGCCTTTTAGGGGTGACTGAGTTGTCACCTGGTGGATGCGAACAGACCTTTAGTATTGGGCAAGTCCAAAGTAACTTTTACGACCTGACTACGCTTTCTCAACTGAGCATTACTACGGACAATACACGGACCATCGACCCTCCTTGTATGAATGTCCCTACCGGTAAGGCCAGTATTCGCGTTGCCATTAATGGTGGAACCTACGCCAACAATCGCTTTAGCGTAAGGTTGGAGCCTTACAGCCCAACAGCCTTTGTTTCTGTGATTCCTCCGGGAACCTTCCCGAACCCTAACATGCCGAACACCGGTTATTACCTTATTGAATCTAACCAGTCGTTGGTTTCAGGAACGTACACCTTCCTGATTTTTGACAATCAGACGGGTTGTGAAGTTGCCTATGATGTCGAAGTAGGTGACCCGGCAGCAGAATTCATGGTTGAAGGTAGCACAACGCCCGTTACCTGTTTCGGAGATTCCGATGGTACCATTACTGTTGATGTTGACGATGCCGATCCGAACATCAATGGTGTTTTGAGCTACATCATTACGCAAAACGGCCAATTCGTTCGCAACGGTACGCTTACCGCTAATAACATGGGCTACCAGCCGCAGACCGAATCCGGCCTCACTTCAGGTCTTTACCTAATCACCCTTACCGCCCAGAACGGCGGATGTATGGACGATCAGACCGTATTTATTGGGTCGCCTGCTGAAATCGTAGCGACTGGCGTGGTTGCGCCAACAATTTGTGCAGATGCTTCGCTCTTCGACCTTAATATCGCCTCCATCACTGGTATCAGCGCAGGTTCTAACTACCGCCTGATCGATGGTTCTAATTTTGATAACAACGTAACTAACAACGGTTGTTGGACGCGCCCAACCTCTGGCCGTAGTTCGCTCTCTACTGGTGCTAATGGCGACGGTTCTTACACCTTCACTCTTGGGACCTCCGGAATTGGTTTCTGCCGGTCTATTGATCAGGACACCACGGTGGCGATTGTACTGGAAATTCAGAACGGTTCCACAGGCTGTGTAAACCTGTTCCCCTTCACGCTCCAGATCGATGCACAACCTGATACCACGGAGACCAGCCATTCTGCCATGGCAGGAAGCGGCGAAATCACTGGCGGTTTTTACTGCTCTGGGCAGGACATCAACCTCGAAATTGCTGATTACGACGCTGCTTTCACCTACGACATTGCTTACACCAGCGTAATGGATGTAACCGGAGACGGCGCTTTCGCAGCTACCATGTTTAACTACACTGGTACGGGTAGTGTAGTTGGCAGCTTCAATAACGCTACCAACAGTGCAAAAACAATCGACTTTACGGTAACAAAAGAGAGCAATGCCACCGGCTGTGTATCTGTAGTAGAGAATTTCTCCCTTATGGTGCGCCCGCTACCAGTTGTTGATCCTATCCTTAACGATGAGGTCATCGTCTGTTCCGGAGAAGAGTTCGAATCTGACGACATTACCCTTAACGGTGACGGCGGCAACGCAAATGTTCGTTTCAATTACAACTGGACCTTCGGCCCGGAACTGACGATTGCCGGAGCTATTTCAGGAACAGATAACGAAAGTGATGATTCGGTAGTGGCTACTTTCACCAATACCAGCGGTATGGCCCAGGTCGCTACGCTGACAATCACACCTACCTTCCCGCAAACCTCTCCTGCCGTTGGCGGAGGACAATTGGACAACACCTGTGAAGGTGAGTCACGTACAATCACCGTTACGGTCTCTCCTCGTCCAACCCTTTCTTATGACTTAAACATCGGCGGACTTTCCACTACTCTGACGGGTGGCGATGTAGAAGCCTACGAAATTTGTAACGGAGACGACTTCCAGTTGAATAACCTCATGATTCCGGAAGACCACGCAGGCAACAAAGCCAAGTACGTTCGTTACCGTGTATTTGGTGACGCTCGCTTCCTTCAGATCGACCAGGGAGGCCCTTACGAACTTGGCGATGTGCAAACAACGCAGTTCCTTCCGATTGACAATTTCGCCATCGGCCAGACGAATATTCAGAACAACCACCCTGCTAATAATGCTCAGGTGGCTCAGATCGTCCTGACGCCTTACTTTGAAGATGAAGTAGGTGGTCCCGACTTCCCGCTTTGTCGTGGAGAAGCGATTCGCATATTCCTGACTTTGAACCCAACCGCTCCAGCACTTATTTCGCCTCAGACGGATGTCGTTTGTAGCGACGAGCGTATTGAATACAGGATCAATGGAGCTTCCGGTTCCGGAATGAATCTGGAAACCCGGATTACCCAAACGAATGTATTCTCAGGAGTAACTGACGCTTTCTACGTAGTTCCGGAAGGAGCCAACCGAATTGAGAACTTCAGCTTTAACCTTACTGGCGCCAATGGCGGCGGTACTACGCCTACTGCCACTACCGGCCGCTCCGGAGGCCTTGGGGCCATTGTAAGCGGTGGACTTGATGAAAACGAACTGCTTCCTGGGGACACCATCCGCATTCGTAAGGGATTAGCGGGTGCTGCTAACAACACTAACGGTGCTGGTGGCGATGCCACTTTGCTTACTGTTACTGCGGGTACTAGTCGTAGCATGATTTCAGCCGGCGACCTGCTTTACACCTTCGTTGCTGCCGGTGGCGGCGGTGCAGGTAATGGCGAAAATGGGCGTAATGCCCGCACCTTTACTATGGACATGGCCGCTAACGGCATGCAGGGCCAGGGGCCTGGTGGTTTTGGTGGAACAGGGACACCCACCTCCTTAGGTGGAGCCGGTAACGTAAACGGCGGCGGCGGTGGCGGCGGTCACGTTGGCGGTAATGGGGGTAACAGTCAGTCTGGTCAATCAGGCCAGGGTGGTGCTTCCTTCCGTAGCCCAGCTAACGATCTCGCAACCTTCGCTTTGAAAACAACCGACGGCGCAGCCGAAGGCGAGGCCAGCATCTTCTACACCGTAGTATATGATGATATTCGTTTCTCTCTGGCGCAGCCCGTTGATGTACCTGCGGGTCTTACCAGTGTAGGTGAAGTGATTGTTGACGGTGAAGTGGATACAATCCTCTACGGCCAGCAATTCGTGAATATGACGGATACGGCCATCAATGTAACTTACCTCTTCAATACAACTACCGAAGCAAACTGTAACGGTGGTCAGGTAGAGGTGATCATTACCGTTGAGCCTGTACCGACGGCGAGCATCGTAAGTGATGGAACTATCGTTACTGGTGATGCGATCAACGGTTTCGAAGCTACGGTTTGTAGCGGAGATCCAATTAATGCTCTACTGCAATCAATGACGATTCCTTCTAATGGAGTCGGTGACCTGAGGTTCATGGTGGATGTGACCACTACTGATGCCAATATTCAGGGAAATAACACGGGCAGAGCAAGCAGTGGCAACTTTGACAGTTTCTACTCTGGAGATGACCTCGATATTCCGTTCTTCGAAAACCGGGTACGTAATAATAACGGCGTTGAGGGAACCATTGTCTACACCATAACTCCGGTTATTGAAGATCATGGTTCTATTATGCCAACAAACATGAGTCAGCCAAGTATTAACTACTGTTTTGGCGAACCATTCACCTTCACGGTAACGGTAGAGCCTGGCTTTACGCCGGACCTCAACCCAGCTCAATTTGATGTTTGTTCTGGGGAAAACCTCGGTGCAGCACCGTTTGATCTGGAAGCCGATCAGGCTGATGACGTCAACGTTGCCTTTAGCTCAATTCGCCTGGTAGGCTACCGTATTAGCTCAATGGATCCTAATTTCACTGCGGTTTCAGTAGTGGATACCACGGGGCTTGCTAATGGTGGTGTTATCCTCACGCAGGCAGGTAACTACTTCGAGAATGATACCTACCGGAACCTTACCGGTGCCGGTGTAACCGTAGAGTATGATATTCAGCTCATTTCTGATGCCGGTTGTGAAAGCGATGTCATTACCTACGACTTCCTGATCCGCGCAGAGCCGGTTATTTCCACAGCGAATACTGCGGTAACCGTTTGTGAAGGAGAAGCTACCGGGCTGAGAACCTTCCCTGCGCCGAATTCGGCCTTCAATTCTACCTGGACTAATACCAGTAACGTAACCTTTACCTACGATCTCGATCCGGGTAATCTGATCTACCTCGGCAATGTCAACTACCCGGTTGGCGGCGCAGGTGTTGGTGCGTTCCGTTTCCAGAACGATGCGTTTGAAAACCCAACCAGTATTCCGCAAACTGCGACTTACACCGTATTCGCCACCACGCGCTTCGGTTGCGTCGGTGCTCCGGTAACCTACACGGTAACGGTACTACCTGATCCGGAACTGACTGCTGATGTTGTTGCGGGCGGAGTGGCTGAAACGCTGACGCCGCAAGATGACGCGTACATCTATGAATTGTGTAGTGGTGACGACTTCAGCCTGGGCGGGCTCGACTTTACGTCTATCGGTATACCCGGACGTGCAGAGTACGTGGAGTTCTCCTTCTTCAGTAATGGAGGGTCAAACTTCTTTAACATCCCTAACGGAACGGAACTCGTCGATGCTTCTGGTTTCCTGATCGGAGCACAGAACGTAACTAACACCACCAACACTCCTTACTTTGCGTTTATCACGCTTACGCCTTACCTGGAAAGCGATACCAATAATCCAAGTACTGCGGGGGAATGTATTGGGGACGAGATTCAGATCACTGTTCTCTTAAACCCTGAAGTGACGGCCAACGGCCCTGGTGGCGTTCCTACTCCTCAGGAGATTAACATCTGTAGTGACGAACCAATTAGTTCGGCAATTCTTAGTGGATCCAATTCAATCTTATCATTTGTTCGTGGCAGCCATGACTTTGCAACTGATACAGATTTTGTTTTCCCGGACAATGCGAACAGTGTAAACCTGCTGCAATTTGAGCTAAGCTCTGCCAACGGTGGTGGTGCTTCTCAAAATGGTACTATGGGCGCACTGGGTGCTGAAGTCGATGGTGTTTTCAACTTCATTGGTGGCATCGTACAACCAGGAGATACACTGCGTGCAATCCTCGGTCAGCCTGGTGCTGATGGTGTAATGGCCGGTGCTGGTGGCGGAGGTACAAGCCTTTCCATTATTGGAGGCCCTAATAGTATGAACGAAGGTGGAGTTATCGGCCAGGTAGTCGTCGGTGGCGGCGCTGGCGCTGGCTCACTTAACAGTGCGGTTAATAACCTAACCATCTCCAATAGCGGAACATCAAGCAATGGCCTTTCTGGCGCTGGCCCTGGCGGTAACGGCGGTAGCGGCGCTCCAACATTTGCTGGCGGTGCCGGTAACAACAACGGCGGCGGCGGCGGCGGCGGCTGGATCGGCGGTGACGGCGGCAGTAGTACAAACGGTATTGCGGGTACTTCCGGTGCTTCCTACCAATCTAACAACAACTTCTCCAATAGCATTGGTCTGAAAGATGTTAGCGATGACGCCGCAGGCTCTGCTTCTATTACCTTCCTAATCGCTTACGACGACGTTCGCTTTACGGTAGTTGATAAAGAAGTACCAGCGCTGCTTGACGCTTCTGGTGCACAGTTGGGTGTTGGCGATTCTGGCCTGGATACTCTACTGTACGGAGAAACCTTTGTGAACAACGAAGACACGGCCCAGGTCGTGACTTATACCCTGTCCACCAGCACTGAGGCTGGTTGTCCAGGAACAGAGGTGATCATAAACGTAACCGTAGAACCTAACCCAACGATCATGCTGGCCAGCAGTGGCACGATGATCTCCGAGGACAGTAACGGTAACTACAGCGCTGAGATTTGTAGCGGTGACAGCCTTTCAGCTATCCTCTCTTCTATGACCATCCCATCAACGGGTGTGGGTTCTGTACGCGCTAATGTTGTCGACGTTACAACTGGACCAGACATCAGTTTCAACACCTCCAATGGTGCCCGCGCCAGCGGACCCAATGGCAACTTTGGCGGAACTAACTCCCCTGCGCAGGACGATATCTTCTTCTTCGAAAGGAGAATTCGTAACAACGGTACAGAAGCACAGAATGTAGTTTACACGGTTGTGCCTCGTATTGTACGTCAAGGTGCAGCCAACTGCTTTGGTGATACCCTCCGCCTGACGGTAACCGTTTACCCCGAATTTGTTGGTGTGGATGATGCTCCCGCTCAGGTCAGCCTCTGTTCCAATGTATCCCTCGATGACAGTGGATTCGACATCGATGCTACCCAGACGATCACGAACATGATCGCCTACGATTCGATCATCATCGATACGGTATACAACGACGTTGCTCTTGTTAACGCTGCGAATTTCGAAACAATCTCTTCTGTATACAGTGGTACGCCAGTAACGGTACGTCGCTCAGAAGGCTTCTTCGGTATGGATACTTACCGTAACCGCACTGGTGGAGGTGCAATCGTGACTTACGAAGTTCGTCTCGTCTCCGGCCCCGGCTGTTTCAGCGAAACGATTACTTATAACTTCCGCTACACGGCGGAGCCGGTGATTTCTTTGGTCGAAACCAACTCTTACCAGCTTGATACTGTGATCTGTAATCTGGACAATACCGGTCTGGTGGTTAACCCTGCACCGAACAGTGCCTGGGGAACTTCTTTTGCTGATTTCAACAACAACGTTGATCTCGAATTTGAAGCTGTTATCCCAATGGGTGTCATCCTGACCAATGGTACTTACCCTGCCACTGGAAGCCGTACGTTGATGGCTAATGATGTACTGGAGAACACGACGGATGCACCACTTGACGTAGTGTACACCGTTTCACCCTTCAATAACGGTTGTGCCGGTGACCCCGTAACCTATACAGTAACCGTTAATCCTAATCCTGATGCAACGGTTCAGCTGACCTCTCTGGACAGCACTGCTACCTTCAGCCTCGAGAACAGCCGCGCATTCCTGAACCCGAACCCTGCCTTCGGCATGTGTTCTGGCCAGGCGCTGACCACCACGGTTCCTGCCGCAGCTACTGCTGCAAACGGCACCCTGATGGCTGCAATGACCATTTCGGTTGATGATGACGGCCTTTCAGGTTACACCGTAGGTACCACGATGGTCTTCCCCGCTAGCGAACTAGGCGATAGCCTTAGCTACGCTGCCGGTGAGATCATGAACTTAAGCGCAGGTGCCCAGTTCTTTACCGTCCGTTACACTACTTACTTTGAAGCTAACGGAACTGTAAATAACCAGAACGACGGTGTTGACTGTGGATCTGATGGCACAGTCGAGTTCGATGTAGTTGTTAGTCCCGCAAATATTGCCCGTGTTGACGTTCGGGTAACTAACGATGCAATAACTGATCCAATCCCTACTGGTTTGGACACACTTTGTAGCGGTGAGCTCTTCGACCTTGCCGTACGCACTGCTTCCTCAATTGCTAACGATCCTGACCTGCCTGCTATTGATAGCTTCATCGTTCAAGTTGACGCTACCGGTTTGACCGCCGGTGCAGGTACAGAAGACGGTGAATTTACCGTAGCTGCTCCGTTCGAGAATCCGGCCTTCTACTTTACGCGCCTGGATGATCTGTCGTTCACGAACTCAACTGCTGGAATCAAAACAGTTACCTACATCGCTACACCTTACAGTGCTGGTTGTGCCGGTATACCTGATACCACCACGATCAGCTTCCGCCCGGAAGTCGATCTGGAACTGAACGAAATGGTGCTTTGTGCTCAAACGGGTGTAGGGACTTCTATCTTCCCCATTGACGCCAACGAGCAAATTTTGACGATGGTTAATGCTGATTACCGTTGGGAATACGCTGGTGGTACTGCAAGTGGCTTTGCGTTGACACGGTCTAATGGGAACAACCCTACGTTCGTAGGCGATCCCGTCCTACAGGCTGGAACGATCGTTTATAATAACGAGCAGGCGCTCATTATCACCCCATCTGGCACCTTCATGCCGGGAGTTGTGAACTTTGAGGTTACCTACGATAACCTGACTAATGGCAACTGCGGTTCGGTAACCGAAATAATCAGCCTCAACTTCTCTACAGAAGCTAACTCAGGAACACTTGATCCTTTGCTTGGTGTACAGTGTGATGGTGTCAACTTCCTGTTGACCAATGCGCTCCTTGGTGAAACTGAAGGCGGTGTCTTCACAGACGCAAACGGTGCTCCGCTTGCAGGTGGCGCTAACTACACACCGATGATCGGTGGATCTGATCCTATGCCAGTAGCGGTAGAGTTTACCTACACCGTCGGTGGTGGAAACTCTGGTTGTGCTGTTGTCTCTACTACTTTCTCCGTCATGGTTGAGCCCGCTCCGAACGCAGGTTCTTACGTAGGTACTCCCGGTGAAGCTTGCCAGAGTGCAGTAGCATTCAACTTGTTTGACTTGTTGACTGATGCAATGCCTGGTGGCGTCTTTACTCAAACGGCGGGAATCGACTTCATTGCCGTTGGTAGTGATGGCATTTTCAACCAGGGAAGTGCAACGCCTGGTACCTACACCTACGATTACGAAGTAACCAGCGCGAACGGTTGCGGCAGCGATGTGGTCAGTGGCATTTCGGTCGAAGTAGTCAGCTTGGTTGACTGTTCAACCGCGGTTCCTTGTGACACCATCAACCTGCTACCCGGCTTTAACGTAATCAGCTTTACGGCCTTGCCCGAGGATGCATCGGTGGAAAACATCTTTGCGGACGATATCGCTGTCAATAACCTGCTCTCCATCTTCGCCATTAATCCAATTACTGGCACTCCCGGATCCTACAACTACAACCCTGTATTCGGTACGACAAGTAATACTGTTGGACCAATCCTCGATGGATTCGGTTACATCGTTGAGGTAGACCAGGCTACGACAATTATCACTTGTGGAATTGCTGCAGATACGAGCTTGCGGGTAGAATTGATCAATGGTTTGAACATTGTCGGTTACACTAAGCCTGAGGTTCAAACGGCCATCAATTACTTCAGTACGCTGATTGGAGCTGGTGACCTGAATCAGGTTCGTACCGTTACCGAAGCCGGTAACTTCGAACTTTTACGCTTCAATCCGCTGGATGGTAACAACATCCTCATGAATGCCAGCCAGGGTTATCTCCTCGATGTGACTGCGGACTATGCCCCGGGAACCTGGAGAGACCGTGAGCAGATGCCGACGTCTAATTTTGATCGCCTCTTCGGCTATACGAATGTTGGCAGCGAATATGAAGGACAATTCGTTCGTCTTCAGGATGCCGCTGGTAACGTCTATGGTAAGTTTGCCGTAGGTCAGGATGGAACGTACGACAACGTAATCCTCTTCGGTGATCTTACCGAAACTACGGATATGGTAGAAGGCTTCGCCTACGGCGAAGAGATTTTTGCCGAATTCCGTGGTGAGGTAATTGCCACTGGTGTTACCTTTGATGGCGCGTGGAACCTCCGCCAGATGAATCTGAACTTCAACGCTGCTAATTCTGTACAAGAACCAAGCGTCGTTGATGAATTCAGCATGAAAGTATTCCCGAACCCAACCGAAGGCCTGACGAAAGTCAATCTCGAGTTGGATCAGGATTACAAAATGGTCCGGGTAGAAGTTTACGGCCTGCTCGGTCAGGTGGTTGCTGAGCGTGAGCTCTCCAACCAGTTGAAAGGACAGCTTACCGTCGACCTTCAACTCCATCAGTTACCGGCCGGTGCCTACGTAGTACGTGTGCTGACCAATGATGGCGTTAAAGGGCACACGCAGATTATCCGCAAGTAGGATAATTATAATTGAATCCTAAACACTGGGGAAGACCGGGTTTTCCGGTCTTCCCCAAATTTAAATCCCAAAAAATGATAAAGTATTTATCACGCTTAGTTGCTCTGTTTCTTGTTTTGCCCGGCTTTGCCCTAATTGCCCAGCCTGCTGATTTTGCTTTTCCTGCCGGTTGCGTGCAGGCATCTCCCCTTGGCGGAGAAGGTACGCTCTTTAGAGTCTCGGCTAGAATTGATGGTGTGAACGCACAACAAGGTGGAGGGGATTATATTGCTGTTTTTAATGGTAACGGTGACGTCATCGGTGTCTCAGCTTTGTCAGTCGGTTTTGGTGCCAACCCTTCGATAGCAAACCTGTATCTAAGAACTAATGCAGGGGGTAATAACTGCCCTACTTACAATGAGGCACCCAGCCTTACGGTGAAATTGTATGACGCCACTGCAGACGGAATTCTTATTGCCCCGAACTCTTTCTTTCAGGCGTCCGTTTTCGGAGGCGAAATAGTGGGACCCGATGGAGATGCATCACTTCGTGACCTCTTCGACTTCCTTGCTGCTTCTCTCCCCGTTGCTCTGGCCGAATTTACGGCCACCGCTAACGATGGTGCAGTGAAACTCGACTGGTCTACCGCGACGGAATCAAACAACAGTTACTTCGAAATACAGCGTTCGGCTGACCCCGCCACTGGATTCGAAAAGATTGGTGTCGTTGACGGTAACGAGACTACAACCAGTACGTCGAATTACGACTTTACCGACCTGAACCCAGGTGAAGGCACGGTGTACTACCGCCTGAACCAGGTGGATGTGACGGGAACCTCAGCTTACAGCCCGATCGTAGTGGTCGAGTTGGAAGTTTCCGCCAACCGTGAAGTTGCCGTTTTCCCTAATCCTACTGCTTCTGGCAGCCGGCTTACTGTCCAATTGAATGGCCCATGGACCAATGGAGGTGCCGATATTCAGTTATTAGATGCTGCCGGCCGCAAAGTGGCCGATTGGAACGGACTGAGCAATGGCAGCCTTAATACTGCTTTGCCCGTTCTTCGTTCGGGAGTCTACCAACTGGTAGTTACCGACGGTGGAGAACGCCGCATTACGCGTGTAGTAGTACGCTAGTACCTGCACAATTGATTTTACGCAAACATGAGTCATCCCGAATTTTGGCGATGACAAAAAATTAGGCCTTTTGTGTATTTTCGAGGAGTTCTCACACTTCAAGAAAAACTCAAAAGGCCTATGTTTTTAAAGTTACTGCAAGATAAAGCAACTACTCCAATAAAGCGAAAAGCAGGTCCATTTCTCCTTCGTCAAGTAGATCGTTACACCCGTCAGATAAGGGTAGATTTGGATGCTGCTATTGATAAGCGACTGGTGGGGACTTTTTTCAACCTATTCGTCATCATTCTTATGTTTCGTGAGCGACG
>NZ_KB890430.1 GCF_000373105.1 Neolewinella persica DSM 23188
ACAATGACATTGAGCTCAAATACATACAGCCGGGCAAACCTTCCCAGAATGGTTTAATGGAACGACTTAACAAGACCTTACGCGTTGAATGCCTTGATCTGAACTGGTTCCAATCTCTAGTGGAACTGAACGAGCGCATACAAGAATGGTCGGTAGTTTACAATCAGGTACGGCCACACAGCAGCATTGGATACAAATCACCCGTAAATCACGAGAAATCAAAACAGAATTTCTACTTTAGAGTGGTAGCGGCCTAGGGGAAGCGTACAGTAGCGGAACAAGGTCCGGGGAACATTACTGCGCCTCGCTCAGAGGTCCAGCCACAATCGTTAATCATAAATGAAGGCCAGTTGAGAGGGCGTTAACCCTACTGGTATAAAGCGACCTGAAGTGCTTAGCTTTTATGAAAACCTTGGATTCAAAGCCTCTCATGAAGGTATGAAACTTCATTTTCAGAGCAACAGCCCTACACCCCCAACAAAAACTCAAAAGTATCCACCCCATCCGCATAATCCGCCAGCCCCGGCCGCTGCGCGGCCCCGAAGGCGAAGGTTGGCAACGACGTCTCCAGAAAACCGGGCTGGTGGACGACAAGTTGAATCTCTTCGGCACGGGCGTTGAGTTCGGTCGCCAGGGCCGCCTTGTCCGTGTAATACTCGAAGTGCAGGGTACCGATCCGGGAGGTGATGGCTTCGTTTTCTATGACCATCAACGGGCCGGTGAGGTGGAAGCTGCCCTTATTCAGGGTGGTCAGGGCGTAGTTATAGTCGAAATTATTCTTCCACTTGGTGTGGTTCTGCATCATCTTCCATTCGTGGAAGACGTGGAGCAGCGGGTCCAGGTCGTAGCCCTCGGGCACGTAAAGCTTGGAAACGTTGCGGCAGCCCAGACCGAAGTACTGGAAAACGTCGTGACCCAGGGCCCGCATCTCCTCCTCGGTTTCCGTGCCGGAGAGCACGGCGACGGCGTTTCGGTTCTTCCGGATGATGTGGGGGACGTTACGAAAATAGGTCTCGAAGTAACGGGCGGAGTTGTTCGAGCCGGTGGCAATAACTGCGTCGTAGCCCTCCAGTTTTTCCACGATGTTGAAGTAGTCCGCGGCAGCCTCGTCAAACCTGGCCAGCAGCTTCAGCAGGTAGGGCAGGACGTATTCGTCCTTGCTGCTCAGCTTGAGCATCGCCTTGTGCCCGGCCACGTACACGCAAAGGATGTCGTGAAACCCAACCAGGGGGATGTTCCCCGCCAGCACCAGGCCAACGGTCTTTTGTCCTTCTCCATTCGGGCCGGGCTGCGGCACAAAACCTTCTCCCGCAACCGGGATGATCTTGTACCTCGACAGCCAGGCATTGAGTTTCTCTTCGTCGAGGAACTCCTCAACGATAGCATTCAACGAAGCCTGCTGATTTTCGAGGGTAAACCATTGGTTGTTGAACTCCGTCCGCGTCTGCAACGCGGTGAGGAACTCGTCTTCGCCGGCTTTGAGATGAGCCGCTAGTTGATGGAGGGTGGAGAGGCGGGATTGGAGGGTCATGGCGCGAAGGTACTAGATTCTCGCTTCGCTCGATAGTGGGTAGTAAGTAGTGGGCAGGGCTGTCGCAATAAACAGCTGGACAGGCCCGATAAGCCTCACCTTTATACGGGTTGGAGAGGACTGCGTAAGCAGTGCCTAATTTTCGCTTTCCCAAACCAAAACATCCAAAAGGTCATTTGAAAAATCAGGACAATTGCCAAGCCCATTACCCGTAATCGTTCCGAATGGTGTGCAGAAATAGTCGCAATTGGGGGTGTACAAGATGCTCCCCAAATCACAACAACCTTCAGCAGCGAATAAATAAAGTGTCGTATCCTGTGTAGTCCAACGGAAGACCTTACCATTGGAGGACTTATCAAACTCACGGATTTTATCTTCAATACAAATAGGAACGGCCTCCAATAAATTCAACGGAGCCTCCTCTTTTACACATGATAATTGGCAGACCAGTAAAACAGCCAGGTAGAAGTTTGCAATAACAGTGTTTTTCATTTCTAGTTATTTAGGGTATTAAGTGTAGCAGAATTCTTAAACCAAAAACGATCTTGATAACGCCATTGCTGCTTCGCGCGAGTTAATAACTTCCCTCTTTCCGCTTCTCTATTTGCCAACTCGCTACGTACAAACCATTGCTAATTGCATTTAATGGTTCCCACACTTCCTTTAGTGTAGCACTTACTGCCCTTAATGTCTTAGTGGTTATTCCCCCTGCTCCTTAATGCCCAAATGACCTTAATGGTTCCCACACTTCCCTTAGTGTAGCACTTACTGCCCTTAATGTCTTAGTGGTTATTCCCCCTGCTCCTTAATGCCTAAATGACCTTAATGGTTCCATTCCTCTCTCAGTGTAGTACTTAGTGTTCTTACTGCCTTAGTGGTTAAAAACCTCCCGCATCAAAGCAACATTCCGCTCAGGAATCCCCTCCACATCCGCATATCCTGCCACGGCAGTAGCAACAGAATCAACCCGTAGCAGCTGCAAAATCGGAAACGGCGAACGATTTGTCCGGTTCCCCGGGTCATCAGCAGCAACGCCTTCAAACTGGTAATTGGGGTGGAAGTGCGCAAGCTGTACCAACTCGTCGGCACCAGTTTCGGCCAGGGCTTCTTCGAAGGTGTAGACGAAGTCGAGAAAGGTGTCGAAATCCGCCAGCAGTTCAGGAAAAACCAGGAGGATGGTTTCTACCTCACTTTGCTCCTCCACCAAGGCTTGCACCTGCGTCAGCGCCGCATAAAAAGCGCCTTCTTCATCTGCTGCTTCCACCGGTATCGCCACTACCCTCCCCTGTTCAAAGGGCAGCGCAGCAAAGGGGCAAAGGCCGTGACGAATCACGAAATCCCGCACCCATTTCATCGTTTGTTCGGCCGGGGTCATGGGTGTGGATCGCTCTGTTTACGGTTCTCGATGTAGTTCCGCCAGCGGTTGATCATCTCCAGCATATCGTCGGGTAAGTCACTGTCGAACGACATCCGTTCCCCGGTCGTTGGGTGCGTGAAGGCAATGCTTTTGGCGTGGAGTGCCTGCCGCGGGCAGAGGTCAAAACAACGATCTGCGAAGATCTTGAATTTGCTGTACACCGTCCCCTTCAGGATCCGGTCGCCGCCGTAGCGTGCGTCGTTGAACAGCGGATGGCCAAGGTGCTTCATGTGAACGCGGATCTGGTGCGTCCGCCCCGTTTCCAACTTCAGTTCGAGCAGCGAAACGTAATACAGGGCCTCCATCACTTTATAGTGCGTGACGGCGTGTTTGTGCCCTTCTTCCGGCTCCTCATAAACGCGGTATTTCTGGCGGTTCTTCGCATCACGGCCGATGTAGGCGTCGATGGTACCGGCGATTTCTTCCGGCTCTCCCCAGCAAACGGCCTGGTAAGTCCGTTCGATGGTGTGATCAAAAAATTGCTTCGCCAGGTGCGTCATCGCCTCGTCCGTCTTGGCGATCACCAGTAGGCCGGAAGTATCTTTATCAATGCGGTGTACGAGGCCAACCCGGCTTTCGTCGTTGCCGGACAGGGTGGGCAGATCCGTTTTATTAAGGTAAAACTTCAGCGCGTTGACCAGCGTCCCGTCCCGGTGCCCGTTAGCGGGGTGTACCACCATGCCCGGCGGTTTGTGGACGATCAGCACCGCATCGTCTTCGTAGCGGATGTCTAGCGGAATATCTTGCGGAACCGGCGCGCCATCCTCCCCTTCGGGGCGATAGCGCGGAATCTCGATGGTGATCACTTCGCCGGGGCTGAGCTTATGGTTCACCTTCACCTCCTGGCCGTCCACCAGAATGGTGCCGGCCTTGATGCCGTTCTGCACCCGGTTACGGCTGACTTTAGGCAGCTTATCGGTCAGGAATTTATCGATGCGCACCGGCTGTTGGCCGGGATCGACAAGGATTTCCTGGGTTTCAATGTGGTCGACGGGGTGTTTGGATAACATGCCGCAAAGGTAGGTATTTCCAGAGCATGGTTTTGTGTTGATTCCCTTCGCTATCGTTGCGGTTTATCTGGTAGTTCAGTAGTCTGGTAAGCCGGTCAAGCACGTGTGCCGGGCCTACCAGACTAATAAGTGGGCGCGGCCGCAGGTGCAGGGGAAGGTTGAAGGAACAGGGTGAGAGCAATCGACATCCCATTATGAAACGTTTGATCAACCATTCACCAGGCAGAAAGCATTTTTCTCCCGACCTTACGCCCCCAACAGACCAACAGATCAACAGACCAACATGACCATAGACTCCCTCTCCGTCCGCGACCCCGAATTCAAAAACCTTAACCCACCCCACCAAATCCCCCTGGTAGCTGCTTCCAGCTTCGTATTCGACAGCATTGAGGAAGGCATGGCCATATTCAGCGGGGAGCAGCCGGGCCACGTTTACGGTCGGTTCGGGAACCCGACGATTGATGCGGCAGCAGCGAAGATCGCCGCCCTGGAAGGCTTCGGCCTCGACCAGCCCGCCGCCGGCCTCTTCTGCAGCAGCGGCATGGCCGCCATCGCCACCGTCATGCTGGGCCTCTGTGAACCCGGAGATACGGTCTTAACCCAGGCGGACCTTTACGGAGGAACCACCGGCTTGCTTCAGCAACTTGAAAAACGGGGCATCCAGACGACCACCTGTGATTTGCGCGATGAGGCGGCCGTCAATACTGCCTTTAACCGGGAGGGGCGCATCCGGATGATCTACGTCGAGACGCCAAGTAACCCGACGCTGCGCGTCACCGATCTGGCCGCCCTCGCCAAAGTCGCGCACGCCAACGGCGCGCTTCTGGTAGCCGATAATACCTTCGCTACCCCCTTCGTACAACGCCCGATGGCCTTCGGCGCAGATATCGTGGTCCACTCCACCACCAAATTCATCAACGGGCACGGCACCGGAATTGCCGGCGCCATTGTTTGCCGAGATCCGGAGTTGCTGAATGAAAAGCTAGTACCCGTTTACCGACTCTACGGCGGCAGTGGCAATCCCTGGGATGCGTGGCTGGTCCTGAACGGCCTGAAGACCCTTGCCCTCCGCATGGAACGCCACAGCCAGAATGCGCAGGCGGTGGCGGAGTGGCTGGTGAAGCATCCCAGCGTTACTAACGTCAATTACCCCGGCCTACCCGGGCATCCGGACGAAGCGACCATCAAGGCGCAGATGTCGCAGATGGGCGGCATGCTCAGTTTCGAGCTGGCTGGCGGAACCGAGGCGGGGATGTCCTTCATGAACCGGATCAAATTCTGTACCCTCACCCCTACCCTTGGGGACGTCGATACCCTGGTCCTGCACCCGGCCACGATGAGCCACCGGGGAGTGGACCCGGCCGTGCGCGCTGCGCACGGTATCTCCGACGGACTGATCCGGCTGTCGGTTGGTATTGAGGCGGTGGAGGATATTATTGCTGATTTGGCGCAGGCGGTAAAAGGTTAGTGCATAGTTCAATAGTTCATAGATCGGTGACTACCTGACCAATAACTACTAAACTTATGCCCTTGAGGAGCAACTCCAATTCGGCTTAGCTTACCGCCATAGACTAACGCAGTACGAACTTCAATACGGAACAATTATAGCAACTTGCGGCTCGATTCCTCCTTGCGAGGAATTCAACACCATTAATTCCCGGATAGATGCACGTACCGGGTATGGTTACCTGACGCTGGGGTATACTTTTTAGGCCCAACGATCTTTTTAGGAATAACTAATCCCGACGTTCAAACGTTATTAGTTGACAGTTACGGCTTTAACCCCTAACTTGTCAGACAACAAGACAACCCGAAAACTCGATTAAACCATGGATGCTCCCCAAAGCGATAGATTCCGCGAAATGCAGCGCACCAATAAGCAGATTGCCCAAAAGGCGGTCAGGTCTTCTATTGCCGGGCGCCGTCGCAGCTGGCTGGAGCGGGTTTTTGAGTTTGCCGGTAAGCGTTACCGGGTAGTCTCGTTGGGTGAAGCAGTGCCTGCGACCTTGCCAAAGCCCTCCACCGAATCATAGCTTAACGTGCAGGAGTTTCCTGCTACACCAGACAACCCCATCAGATGAATCTGGCCATCGGCGCTTTGCTCGTAGCAATCCTGCTACTTCCGGGCATTATCTTTCGCTACCTCTACATCCGCAGTGATGCTTTACGAAAGACGATTGACCTGAGCCTTTTAAATGAGGTCGTATTTATCCTTACCCCTTCGCTTTTACTTCACCTTGCTGGCCAGGGTGTTGCCCAGGGCTTTCTTGGCAAGAAACTTGACCTGAAAACCCTTTATCTCCTCCTTACCGGAAATGGTGACGGGCTTGACTTCAGCCTGATTGAAAAAGGGTTCCCTTATTTCGTTCTGTACATTCTTATACTGTGCATTGTGGCTGGATTCTTCGGCATCTGGCTCCAAAAAATCGTGGTCTACTTTGGCTGGGATGAACGGTATAAAATCCTCCGCATCTATAACGATTGGGATAAATACTTCTCCGGGGCAGTACTCCCCGAAGCCGAAAGGAAAAGGATCGACTTCGTGCAGGTCGACGTGGTCGTACAATCTGCCAAAGGGGACGTATTGTACACGGGGGTGCTGGAGAACTATACCCTCAATAAGGACCAGGGTATTGATCGCCTTTTCCTCTCCAACGTTTACCGCCGGGAGTTTACCGAAGATCTCGCTATGGTGGAGACAGAACGTGATGACCCACCGGACGACTACCCCAGCTTTCGGGTCAAGGACTTCGACGAGCGCTACTATGCCCTCCCGGGCGCTTACTTCGTCATCCCGTTTGGCGAGATAAGGAACCTGAACATCATTTACAACACATTAGTGGAGGTGGAGGGCTAAACCATCAACTATGGCAATTCGACTCCCGCTTTCCTTATTACTGGGCCTGTTGTTCGCCGCCTGTCACCAAACCAATCGTCCGCCACCAGAACAGTTGGAAGATCTTATGATAGGTCAAGGCTTAGACACGATGAATTATGAGGTTTTCATCCGCTCGTTCAAACTGGAGCAAGAGCTGGAGGTATGGATAAAAACGGAGCATTCTGCGGCATTCACTTTGCTGAAGACCTACCCCGTGTGCCGGGCCAGTGGAGATTTGGGGCCCAAACGACAGGAGGGGGACCGGCAGGTCCCCGAAGGGTTTTACCACATTGACCGCCTGAACCCCAACAGTAGTTACCACCTGTCGCTTGGATTGAATTACCCAAATAAGTCTGATCGGATAAGAGGAGACCAGCAGCAGCCGGGTTCCGATATTTTTATTCATGGTGCCTGCGTAACGGTAGGTTGTATTCCGCTCACCGACCCGCTGATCGAGGAGGTTTACCACCTGGTGGAAACGGCCCAAAAGCGGGGTCAACAGCAGGTGATGGTCCATGTTTTTCCCGGACGGATGCATACTTCAGCCTTTCAGAAGATGATGAAGGACAGTCCCCACTTTTCGTTCTGGCAAGAGCTTCTGGATATCTACGCGTATTTCGAAAAAAACCAGGTCCCGCCTTCGTTCGGCATAGAGGACGATGGCCGATATTCGTTGTTGCCAGAGTAGTGTCTTCTGGCGCGGCCGCAGGTGCTGGACATACGTTGAGAAGAGCAAGGGAATAGTGCTCACTACCTTCCTTTTTACCTTTCTGCCCTTTAGTGCTTTCCATAGCACTTGCGGCCTAGGGTGTCCAGTCTGATAGTAATCCTCCCCTACGTTTTTTAGTCTCGCAATGCTTCTAAACGATGAGAATACTCCGTCTACGTGGCATCCCGTCATACCTGCCTGCCGGCGGCCTACTTTTCATGGGAAAAGTAGGAGCCTGGTGATGGCTCATACAATTTGCATTTCTTAACGGCCGGCAGGAGCAGCATTTGCGGCCGGGGCCAAGGCCGTAGCTGGTGGTTGCAGGGAACGATTTGCGTTTCAGGCAAAGCAACTAATCTGGTGGGTTAAGTAAAATTCAGTGGGAGGAGACAAAGTCTTGGTTTTCAAGCATGAAACCTAAAGTTTTAGCTTATCCATAAGGCTGAAACTTTTACGAAAAATCAGGTAGCGATCGATGGAATTCCGGTTTCGACTTCCAGAGATCGGCGTGAGCTTCGCTGCTATCTTCGGTGGTGGCGGTGACCGGCACAGCCCGGCATTTTTGGTTCTTTTGTTGCGACAAAAGAACGCCCCCGGCAGGGAGGACGCCGTTTCAGCACTGCTGGTCTCGCCTGACTTTTGGTGGGCCAAATCAAGTACTCAGCCGAGCGAAAATACATAGGGCGAAAAAGGTATCAGACTGAACACCCTAACCTGCGGTCCCGCCCAAAGAAACTTCCCATTTCCAACAGGTGTTACTTCACCAATAGACCAACAGCACCAACCATGCCCAACCTCCTCCAAAAAGCCTGGCTCCTGGCGGCCCACCACCACGAAAACCAACGGTACAACACCCCGATAGAAGGCCTCACCCTACCCTATCTGACCCATATCGGCGCCGTATTGATCGAAGCGCAGCAAGCACTGCATCACCACCCGGAATTCGACGCAGACCTGTTGCTTTGCAGCGCCGTGCTTCATGACACGCTGGAAGATACCGACCTTACGCCAGACCAGGTGGAGACCACCTTCGGCAAAGAGATTCTTACCGGTGTTCGGGCCCTGACCAAAGACGAAAATCTCCCTTCAAAACGCGAACAGATGGAAGACAGCCTGCAGCGCATCCTTGCCGCGCCACCCGAAATCGCGGCCGTAAAACTCTGTGACCGAATCAATAATTTATCGCCGCCTCCCCATTACTGGACACCGACGAAAAAGGCAGCGTACCGGGAAGAAGCTCAGCTTATTCTGGACCAACTCGGACACGTCAGCACCTACCTAAGCCAAAGACTGGCCGGCAAAATAGCGGCCTATCCCACAAGTTAAAATCCGGTCAACCAACCACCAAAACTTCCATTTTGGCATTTTACTAATCATGATGAAACCACAACACCTACTCCTTCCTCTTCTGCTGTGTATCCAACTGCTCTCTGGCTGTACCCCCTCCCGGAGTGCAACTTTAGCCGATGCTTATGCAGACGAAACCTACAGCGTTGATTACAGTGACCCCGCATTTGCAAGACCAGCCACTCGTATCCAGCAAGAAGACCGAAAACGTATTTTTTCTGCTAACATCGGTCTTATTGTTTCAGAGCCCGACTCCACCTCCAAACGAATAATCGCCGTGGCCCATAAAGCCGAAGGATTTATGACCCAATCTTCCTCCAATGGTGTAACCATCAGGGTACCCGCTGACGAATTTGAAAACATTATCGCCCAGATTCAGGCACTTGGCAAAACCCGATACAAACGGCTGATGGGAGAAGACGTCACCGACGCCTATCGCGACTATGGGATTCGGCTGGACAATGCCGAACAATCCCGCCAGCGATACCTGGAATTACTCGCAAAGGCCGTAAACGTGGAAGAAACCCTTCTGGTAGAACGTGAGCTGGAAAGGCTAAACGAAACCATTGACCTGCTGAAGGGAAAAATGAACAGATTGGACCAGCTGGAAGCCTACGCCACCATTTCCGTCGACCTCCAACGAAAAGCGAAGCTGGGGCCGTTGGGCTTCGTTTTTAAAGGCCTGTATTCAGGCGTGAAGTGGCTTTTCGTCAGGAAGTAATTCTAGCCCGCATTTTTTTTCAGCAGGTTTTTCCCGATAGCGTAGGTAGACATCAGTGACCAAAAGGCGTTGATGAGGATGAACGGATATGCCTCATTAGCCGTAGCGTTTACGATCAGGAGCAAGGCGCAGATCAAATTGATGATGTGGTAGGGTGTCCCCAGATTGTCGAGCTTATCGAGCGAGGAAGCCACAAAGGCGAAAAGTAGGCCAAGGGCGCCGACCCAGCCGGCTAGAGCGATCATATAGCGTGTTTTATTTGAGAACACACTAACCCAATGATTATGTTTTGTGTATTATTTTAACAATAAAAACATTTATTGTTAACTTAGCTTCATGCTAAATTCCTCCCTCTTCTCCACGGTCTCACTTGATGCTGCTGGTCACGTAATCTACCGAACGAATTTCCCCATCACCGACCTGCTTATAACAAAGCTGGAAACGTTGTGGGAACTACATCCAGAAGAGTTTCACACCTTAATGATGCACGGCAAGGAAGTTAAGACCCCGCGGTGGCAACAGGCATATGGCTACTCCTACGAATACTCGGGTTCACGGAACAACGCTTTACCAATACCTGAAATCCTGGAACCTTTTTTGGCCTGGGGCCAGCAAAATGTTGATCCCCGATTAAACGGTCTCCTGCTTAACTGGTATGATGGGACAGCTGGCCACTACATGGGCCCTCACCGGGACGCACGCAAGGGGCTCGTACCTGACAGCCCTATTGTTACCATCTCTCGTGGCGAGGAACGGATTTTCCGGATACGTCCATGGCAAGGCGACGGATATAGAGACACCCTACTTACAGATGGTTCCGTGTTGGTGATGCCCTGGGCGACCAATCTCTCGTGGACTCACGAGATTCCCAAAATGAAAAAGTACCTTGGCCGCAGAATCTCCGTCACCCTACGCGCTTTTGCTGACTGAACGGAATCAATCCTTACCCAGATGCGCCTTTTCCAACTCCTTCTCCTTGCGTCAATGGTATTTAGTTGCCAATCTGGTAACACCGACTCAACAGTCAGCGCAGAGTACGCACTTCGCACCAGAGATCAGATCACGGACTACAACCCTGGCAACGACGAAAGACCGCTAAACGAGTTGATCCAAATCGATGGAATTTATCCCGGATCAATCATCGGCTCCCCCTACAGGGTGACGGGTAAAGCAAAGCAATCCTGGTACTTTGAGGGTGATTTCCCGGTTTTGCTTCAGGATGAAAATGGCACTTTACTCTCCTCTGCTCCTGCGACGGCCCTGGACAGTCGTAAGGGGTCAGGTTGGATCCCATTCAAAGCGGACATTATATTCATCGCTGCACCAAACACCGAAGCCCGGCTGATCTTCAAGCTGGATAACCCAAGTGAAACCGAAGGGTTTCAGCGGGCGATAGAAGTTCCGATTATCCTGCAATAGACGATGGAAGTTAGTGCAAACGGCCTTCGTGTCTAGCCGCTCGTCGTAAGTAGAGTACTTAGAATTTTGCTCATTGGGTTAAGACCGTTCGCCCGACGAGCGCTTCCTCAAAAATCTACTGCTGTTCTTTGGCCGCTTCTTCCGCAAAGGTGTTCAGGTGCACCTGTTTCTCCGGCTTACCGGGGCGGATCTTCATGTTGAGGAACTCAACACCCAGAGAGAATGCGATAGCGAAGTACAAGTAGCCTTTGGGAACCGTACCTACCTCTGAGTCAAACAACTTGAAGTGTGCAAGGTGAGCCCCTTCTACGATGAGCATAAAGCCAATCAGGATCAGGAAAGCGAGGCCCAGCATTTGGATGGTTGGGTTACGGTTTACAAAGTTGCCAACGGGAACGGCAAAGAGCATCATGATGCCAACGGAGACCACAACCGCAATGATCATAATGATCAGGGCTCCAGTCACACCATTGGTCATCCCCACGGCCGTAAGGATGGAGTCGAAACTAAACACAATGTTGATGATCGTGATCTGGACGATGACCGAACGGAGCGAAGCACCGACGGATTTCCCAGTAGTCGGATCTCCATCGGTATGTTCGTCGCCTTCCAGCTTGTGATGAATTTCTGAGGTTGATTTATAGAGCAGAAAGACGCCACCAGCGATGAGGATAAGGCTTTGACCGCTAAAGCCGCCACTTGCCCAACCGAGATCGAAATTAAACCAGGGATCGTTCATGGCCACCAGAATGGACACGCCGAAAAGAAGTACGATACGTAAGACCATGGCCAGGACAAGGCCAATGTTGGTGGCTTTCTTACGGTCTTGCTCCGATTTTAGCTTATTCGAAGCAATGGAGATGAAGATGATGTTGTCGATACCAAGGATGATCTCGAGGAACGTCAGGGTAAGGAGAGAGAGCCAAACGGCACCGCTGCCGAAATCTGGAATGTCATACATACTGCAAGGGGGTATAAAACGTAGTTGACGTTTTCACGCCTGAAGACAAAACTACAACAGCGGCGGGATGTTTGGAAAAACATGAAAGAAACGAAATTCCGTCGCTTACGCCGCGACGAGCTTGAAGAAGTAACCGGACAATTCGTCAAATTCCTGAGTATCAACGGTATTGACGCCGGTAGCTGGCAAAAAATGAAGGAAAAACAGCCCTCTCAGGCCGATGGCTTCATTTTGCAGTTTTCCCAAATAGTCTTTGCCGGAGTGATTGAAAAGGTCGCTTACCTGGTGCATCGGAGGCCCCATGACTTGCGAACGTACAAGACCGGACCGGATAAAATTGAAATGCGGGGCATACTGCTCGACGGAGAAACGTCGATAGATTTTACAAAAACTGACCTTCCCCCGAAGGAGATGTTTGAACGGATTAAGGCGGAGAACGTAACACCAAAGATCTATAAAGCGGATCGTGCCTACCTTCCCATTGGCCGCGACCAGGACATCTTCCTGATCATGGAAGAGGGTGCACTGATCGATACAGGGGAGTTGTTTGAGACTTTAGCGGGACTTTAGTGCGCAGTATTCAGGTTACAGGATTCAGTGAACAGGGTGCAGTAATCAGACACTGGCATTGTAATCTTTCCCTGAAACCTAAGGACTGAATCCTTAGCCTGACTGCTGAACCCTAACCACTGAATATTAAGGTGGGCGGGGCCGCAGGTGCGACAGAGAGTTAAAAGGAGTAAGGAAAAAGAGGGACTGCCTTCTTTTTGCCTTTCCCACCTTCCCTTGCACCTGCGGCCGCGCCCAAAGCATCGAACATTTAGCCTGAGAAGTCCTTATAGCTGGCAACAAACCAACCCATATGAAATCCATTTTCGCCTTTCTATTTCTGGTCGTCCTGATGAGTTGCGGCAACAATAAGACCATCGCCGATACTGAGGGTATTGAAACGCCCGCTGCTGACACCCCCGACCCCAACGACGGAAATACCGCTATTTACGACGTAGACGACGATGATCCCTACCTCATCAGCAATGGGTATTTCCTGGGCCTTACCCCGGGTGGATCACTAGCGGAATTTGTCGACGGGCTCCGTTCCGGGGTGCTGCAAACCGGCGATGGCGACTTCGACGTTCACTACATCGACAGCGCCGAAGGCGATGAACTAGGCTACGTCATGGCCGATCCCCGAGACGGGGGTACGATTGGGAACATCTACATTACCTCCCCAAAAGTGGTGACAGAAGAAGGCATCCGGGTAGGCATAAGTTATTCCGAGTTAGTGGAAAAATTGGGTGCGCTGGAAGTCCACGGATCAGAAATAGAAGGACAGACCTACGCCATTTCTGATGGGATCTCCTATAGACTCGATGCCGGAAATTGGAGCTATGAGATTGATCCCTCTACCATTGAGCCCGATACTAAGATCATCGAAATTGTAGTTGAACGATAGACCATGTACGCCCCACCCCTAGCCAGCATCGTACTCGCCGCAGGTGAATCCCGGCGAATGGGGGAACCCAAGCTGTTTTTACCCATTTTAGGTTCGTCCATGTTGCGGAGGGCAGTTGCCGCTGTAAAGGGATTTGGCATTACCGTAGTGGTAACCGGCGCTTACGACCAAGAGATCCGGGAGCATTTGGCGGATATTGATCACCTGATTTTCACTTATAATGCAGAATGGCAAGCAGGCATGGCGGGCAGTATCGCCGCCGGTGTAAAAGCAGCGGCTGCTTACAAGCCTGACGGCTTCCTCGTTACGGTTGCTGATCAGCCATTGTTGGGCAAAGCATCCTTACGTCGCCATTTCTATACGTTTATGGATCATCCCGAATCCGTAGTAGCCACCTGGTACCCCGAACGCCTGGGCGTCCCCGCCATCTTCCCCGCCAGATTTACCGACGACCTGCTTTCCGGAGAAGGAAGCCGGGGCGCACGTCAGTTGATTGCAAAAGAAGGTGATGCCGTAAAGGTCGTCCGTTATAAAGAGCCACCCGAAGACATTGATACACCGGAAGATTACCGACGAATCTCGGCCCGAATCGGTCAATCGTCTCCAACAAACGACGATCCGTCGTAATTCTCTTGTTCTACGGGCAGTTTTGTATATTTTTGGGGTCGATGGTTTTACTATCCTCGGGTACCAGAGGTAAAATACTTTTGCCAGTAGGGCAACCGCAAGGGTCGCCCCTACTGGTTTACCTTCATAAGAGCCACGTTCGCTCCGCGAACGCGTAATCACCTTTGGTGGCCAAGGCCAATATATAAAGTCAAAATGCATCATTTAAGCATACTTGACTATCTGACTCCTTGACTAACTGACTCCTCCTTTGCACCTCATTCTCCAAGGCATCCACGAATTCTTCTACACCCTGCTCGCTTTCCCACGGGCGTGGCGGTTCATGCGTAACCACCGGCTCTGGGAAGGGCTTCGCCAGTACGGATGGGTAGCACGGGGGCTGGTCATCATCGGTGTATTGCTGGCCTTATATATGGTTATCGAAGCGATGAATTGGTTTGATACTCATGCCGACGCGCCTTTGTCGGCCATGATGATCGGCGGCGAAAGCCTGCTGCTCCAATTTATGCAAGAGGCCAGGGAGTCAATGGGCAGCGGGGTGTTCAACTGGATTACCCTGATCCTCCTTGAGGTGGTCATCTATCACTTCATGCGACAAACCCTGAAGATCATACTGAAAAAGGATGTCGAAAATGCGCATACCTTCAAGCCCTTTCTGCACGCTCAGATTCGGATGATAAAAGTATCCTTTATTGCGTTCTTCATAGAATCCTTCCTCCTTGGTTTTTTCGATATGCTGACCGGAGGTACGCTCTATTGGGTCATCTCCGTCGCCATCAGGGCCATGTTCCTCGGCTACGTCATTGCCGACAACTACAACGAACAATTCGGACTGACCATCGATCAAAGCCGGCGCAACCTCTACAGGAACTACCTCGGCATCTGTGCCGGGCTGGGCCTTCCCTTGCTGATTATGATGGAGGTTCCCGTTTTTGGTACTATTCTTGGCCCACTCGTCACCTCCGTTGCGGGTGCCATCGTGCTCAAGGAACTCAGTGACCTCCACATTGTTGGCTATCAGATGAGTGAAAAAGAACTGGAAAAGGCGGAAAAGGAGGCGGCGAGAGAGGCTAAGAAGCTGGCGCGAAAAGCGGGAAAGAAGGCGGTCGTGGAGCAATATACTCCTCACGAGTAGTTTGGGAAATTACGTGGCGCTGAGAACTCATCTCAAGTAAACTGCATCCCAGACCTTTACGCTTGAGTACACTGATGAAGTACAGAATGCAAAAAGCCCATCCGACAATGTCGGACGGGCTTTTCTGGGAGTGGAGAATACCAGAGTCGAACTGGTGACCTCTTGCATGCCATGCAAGCGCTCTAGCCAACTGAGCTAATCCCCCAGATAGAGCAAGCTTAATTCCTTAAGCGGACGCAAAGATATACACGTAACTGTAAATGTCAAAGCGGAAGCGAAAAGTTTCAGAAAAAAACTCGCTGCGCTCGTGTGGCAGGGTCGCTGCGCTCCCTGTTACAGGGGTTGCAGTTGTTGCAGCCGTCACTATAGCGAAGCGACCCTGCAACCCCTGCAACAGGAGCAAAGCGACCCTGCAACCCCTGCAACAGGAGCAAAGCGACCCTGCAACCCCTGCAACAGGAGCAAAGCGCGCCCCTGCAACCCCTGCAACAGGAGCGAAGCGACCCCCTGCAACCCCTGCAACCCCTGCAACAAGAGCGAAGCGACCCTGCAACCCCTGCAACAGGAGCAAAGCGACCCTGCAACCCCTGCAACAGGAGCGAAGCGACCCCCTGCAACCCCTGCAACAGGAGCAAAGCGACCCTGCAACCCCTGCAACAGGAGCGAAGCGACCCTGCAACCCCTGCAACAGGAGCGAAGCGACCCCCTGCAACCCCCGCAACATGAGCAAAGCGAATCCCGCAACTTTTAGAAACCCTTAACAAGAAATCCGTGTCCTTTTCCCACCTTTTGCGTCACAAATCCGTTAAAGCGAGTGAAGCCATAAGGTTGAACCATCCATTAACAGCTCATTAAACCGGCTACGTCGGATTTGTGCCTATATTTGTAACTCAAGAAAATTTAATATCCACATGAAACAACTTCTCCTCCTCCTCGTGTTGGCCTGCGGTTTTTCTGCAGCCGTTCAGGCACAGACTGAAACTGCTCCTGCAAATGCCGTAACCACTGAAGCAACCACCCCCGCGCCCGCCGACGGTGCAGTTATGGTATTCGAAGCTTTAGAAATTGACTTCGGTACCATCGAGCAGGATTCTGACCCATTCCGTATTTTCAAATTCAAGAATGCTGGTAACGAACCACTGCTGATCACCAATGCCCGTGGCTCTTGTGGCTGTACGGTTCCCAGCTACAGCAAAGCACCTGTTGCTCCTGGTCTGACCAGTGAGATCAAGGTTCGCTATGACACTCACCGTCTCGGTCAGTTCCGTAAGCGTGTAACCCTGACCACCAACGCTGGCGAAGAGCCCATCGTACTGACCATCAAAGGTCTCGTCGAGCCAAAGCCAGCTGAGCCTGCCGCAACACCTGAGCAAGGCCAGGGCCTGTTCAACAACGGTGGCGGTAAGTAAGCCTTACCAGTTCAAAAATAAGAAAGCCTCGGTTTGCCCTGCAATCCGGGGCTTTCCTGTTTTTAGCAGAACCCCAAAAGAACTAGCCCATAAACGTTTACCTTGTGCTCAAATTGAGCATCCTGTTTCAGACCTACATCGTTCTAAAACAGACAACCTGACAACTCGACTACCATGGTTCACCCCTACCGCCAAAGAAACCTGGCAGCACTTGCCCGAAAACTTGAATTTACCTTTCACGAAGAGGATGACTTCGGTTTGGTTTCACAGCTCCAGGACTTCAAACTGTTTCAGGAAGGCCGCGATAAAAAGGTAGAACGTATTCTTCGGCGTCAGGACGGACTGATGGAATTTGATATTGCCATCTTCGATTACAGCTATCAGCGGTGGGGCGGCGGCAGCGGATCAGAGAACAGGACTTACCAAACAGTCTTCTTCCTGCAAAGCGGCAAGTTGGGTTTGCCAGAAATGTGGATGAAGCCAGAAACCATTACCCACAAATTAGGAGAACTATTGGGATTCACGGATATTGATTTTGTCCGTTTCCCCAAGTTCTCAGGCCAGTATCGGTTGACCGGAGGAGATGAAGAATACATCCGCCACCATTTTAATGATGAGGTCCTGAATTATTTCACCTTGAACAAGGGTTGGTCAATGGAAGGCCTCGGCTTTTACCTCCTCTTCTACCGTAAGGGCATGCTCATTCCCAGTGCACAAATTGAAGACTTTTATAAACGCGGTCAGGAAGTTTATTCCCTGATGACCGACGAAAAAGCAAATTCCAGCATCTTTGGTAAGTGAAGCTAAGTAACAACCCCTTTCGTCGTCCCTTTCCCGATCGGGAGTTTGGCCCGGATACCATAGTAGGTATGCTGTGGGTCTCACTGTTCGTATTCTGCGCCTTGTTTTTTCTGCGGCCGCTGGGCATGCACGTCCCTGGTAATGTTTTCCTGACCTGCCTGGGGTACGCCGTAGTTACCTTCATTGTAGCCTCCCTCTATGCTTTCGTTACTACCCGTATTTTTGGGTGGAAGAAAAGCGGAGACAGCTGGACATTAGGTAAATGGATTCTGGATTCCGGCCTCCTGCTCGCCTGTATCTCCGTCGGAAATTTCATGTTTTACAACTTCACCGTCAACTGGTCGGCTTTCTCCCCCATTGTCCTGGCCTACATCACCTTACCTACCGTGCTTATTGGCCTCTTTCCAATTGCCTTCAGCGGAATGGCGGTGCAAATACGCGCCGAACGGGACCATCAACGAACGGCAGGCCAGTTACAATTGGCCACCGCCCGGTCTGGCCACGCAAATCCCGATCACCGGCTCGTAACACTTGGTGATGGTGGCTTTTCGGTAGATCCCAGCACCATACTCTTTTGCGAATCACGCCAGAATTACGTGCGTTGTATTTTTCTGGATCAGGGTGCTTCCCGGGAAGAAATCATCCGGGCTACACTATCCGGGCTGGAGGAACAACTGGCTGATCGGGGGATTCTCCGGTGTCATCGTTCCTACCTCGTCAACCCCGACCACATCCGAAGCGCCAGGGGCAATGCCCAGGGGCTCCGGCTCGATTTGGTGGGTGCAGAGGAAGAAGTTCCGGTCTCCAGAGCTTACGTGACAGTTTTAAGAGAGATGCTGCTATAAGTTTTCAGGACGCCCCGATAGCTACCGGGGCAGGTGCCAGGTAAAGGGCAAAAGGAGCAAAGAAAAAGGGTGTTCTTAGCTGAAACAACCCTGACGTTCTTCCTTTCTTCCCCAACCCCTTTCCTCCCTTGCTTTGCCGTCCGTCCCCCACCCTTGCCAACCAGCCCGCAAGCATTGTCATTCGTCCCCACCCCTTGTTTTTACTAGGGTTCTGCACTCATATTTGAGCAAACGAAATTGACATGGACACCGTATTTCAAATAGTACTCACCACCCACATTGTGGCCGGATTCACCAGCCTCGCCCTGTTTTTCATCCCCGCCTTTGCTAAAAAGGGAAGTAAGCTGCATAACACCGTCGGCCGCTGGTACGTGTTCGGCATGTGGACGGTAGTGGTCTCTGCGTTGTTGCTCTGTGCTGCACGTTTATACCAGGGGCATTTCGTCCAGGCCCTTTTCCTGGGTTTCCTCGCTCTCCTGACCAGCGGTCCGCTGTTCTACGGCATCGCCGTACTCCGTAATAAGCGGGAACCATCCGCAAAAATGAAAAGAATCCAACTGGCGCTTGAAACCACCCTTGCTATCGGCGGGATATATCTCGCTGGAGCAGGACTTGGTTGGTGGGGGCCGGGCGGACATACGCTACTGCTCATTTTTGGCATTCTGGGAATGGCAATAACCATTTCTGGCCTGGTCGACAAATATCGCGGCAAACAAAAGGAATATGATTGGCTCGTCGAGCACCTCAGTGGTATGCTGGTAACGGCCATTGCCGCGTTTACCGCCTTCTTCGCCTTCGGCGGTCGCAATATTTTCGGGAACCTATTCGGTGGAAACCTAGAAATCATTGCCTGGGTTACCCCAACAATTCTGGGAGTTACCTTCATCCGGTATTACAAATGGAAGCTGAAAAAAAAGAAAAAAAACGCCACCTCCAAAGCCATCATTACGCTACTGCTAATCACATCTACTTTTGGAACCTTATCAGCACAACTCTACGTTGAAAAGCAATCCCGGTACCGGTTCGCACAGCTGAATTTCGGCGCGGATGTCCATTCCAGTATCGGTGGAAATGCCGTTTTCACGGGCCCTTCAGGCCCGCACCCCGTATCCCTTGGTACTACCGGCGCACCTCGCCTGATCCTGGGGGGGACACACTTCTGGGGGCACGCTGACTTTCAGGTCGCTTTTCCTCTGATAACCTCCGGGTTTCAGAATGGCGGAAAAGACATTACCATTTATACCGGAGTGGAGACTGCTTTTAAATACTACCCCTGGCGCATTGAGCAGGGTAAGATCCGACCGTACATCGGTTTTTCTATCGCTCCACTGGTCTATGAGCAAAAAGACGAAGACATTCCTTTCGGCCAGGGGCCCGAACAGGAATACAACACCATTCCCCTCAAAACCGGCCTGACTTTTAACCACAAAAGCCATTTACTTGAATTAGGGTTAACCTGGAATTATGCCAACCAGCAAGACTATCCAATTTCACGTACCGACATCGCAGAAATAACCCTCCCACCTGTTTTTCTTTCCCTGTCTTACCGCTACTTTTTAGACACTACCGTGAGTGGTGAAGAGGATTGGGAAAACGGGAACTTCGACAAAACAACGGAGAAGCTAGCGGCAAAGGGCCAACTCAATAATTTCTTCCTGGGCATCGCCCCCTCCTCTGCCTGGTGGAACGGTAAGTCTTCCTACAACGAACAGGAAAGACCCTACATTAACAAGTTTTCCACTACCGTGATGCCGGACCTTACCGCCGGTTACTATCTACACCACCCTGATCTTAACCTTGCGATCAACCATCGCAGCATGGTAACTTCTGCCAAGGCCTACGGAACGGAACAAGCACTAAATCGCCGGTCTATCGGCTTTGAAGTAACCAAAGCTTTTGGAGATTTTCATGGATTCGTCCCTTTTGCAGGTCCCATTCTTAGTCGTGAACACCTTGAGTTTACGGAAACATTTGAAGGGGAGGTAACGCAGCAAAACACGCAAAACAAGTGGGCCGCGGGTCTGACCTTTGGCTGGGACATTCGCCCCAACCGTTTACAGGTCTTTACTTTACGGACCAACCTACGTTGGTACCCAAAGCTTCACCTCGATTTGGCCGACGATCAACAGATCTCCTTCGGGGCTTTGGAGTTCAACTTTATCCAACTGATAATCTATCCCGAACGATTGTTCTAAAAACCACTTACCAGCCCAGGCTTTCACCGCTTTCAGCATAGCCGATACGTTGAGCAACTGCCCTTAGGGTATCTCCCCGTGTATATATTAATGGTTCAACGTAGACTTCCCACGGACCAGGTTTTTCGCCTGGCTTGGTGAGTTGGTAGGCAATTTGAGCCCCCGGTGTTTTACTCTCCAGAACGAACCTGCCGATGCTGTCCCGGCGCAATTGTGGTCGGCCGGTCACCGGTAATTCATCGGCTCCGTTCCAAAATTGCTGCACCAGATCCACTTCGTTCGTTGCGCCCAGGTCCCCGACTTCCGCTAACCAATTGTCCATGGCCAGACGCAACTCAGATAGTTTACCGGCAAAGGCGGGGTTACCCGCCAGGTTGTTGAGTTCATGGGGGTCAGCCTGGGTATCAAAGAGTTCCTCTCCGGGTTTGGACTTACGAAACCATTGCGCCTGCACATCGGTCAGCGAGCCGTCATCACGCCCGTCCAGGAGTGATTGCATAGCGTTCATTTGTTCCCGGTAAACGACGGGTAGATAGTACCCCCGCTCCGGGTAATAATTCCGGAGGTATTTATAGCGGTTATCACGGGCAGCGCGGATGCGGTCATAGAAACCATCAAGGCGATCAGAAGCAGCGAAAACATAGTCGCGGGGCGGAGCAGCCTGATCCCCGAGGATGGCCTGTCCCTGACAGTATTCCGGAATCTCAATGCCCGTCAGGCTGAATACCGTTGGTGCCAGATCAACGAAGCTGAAAAGCGTCGAATCAATTGCTCCGGCACGCCGACCGTCTGGCCAGGCTACGATCATTGGCACCCGCAGGCCGCTGTCGTAGAGCAGTCGTTTCTGGCGGGGCAGCGGCCCGCCGTGATCACTGTAGAAGAAGATGATCGTGTTATCCAGCAGTCCGTCTTCCTCCAGTTGGTCGAGCAGAAAACCCACCTGCTGGTCCATGATCTCAATGTTAGAGTACACTCTTGCGGCGTCGGTCCGGGTAGCCTGGTCATCGACCAGGTATGGAGGCAGCGGAACGTTATCGGGGGCTACGGTCAGCTGCGGACGATCATCCCCCTCCAGTATTCCTTGCCACCCCGCTTTTTCGGTGGACGCTTTTTCGAACCCTGCCTTAAACCGCAAATTGCTTTTTCGGGTCATCCAGATCTGGCTCTCGTGCGTGATTTCCATGTTGAAAATGCTAAAAAAGGGCTGCTCCGGGTCCTGACGGTGTCGCCAATGTGCCTGGGAGCCTTTATCCGTCCAGCCCGTTTTCGGGGCAAAGAATTGGTAATCCTCTTTCTGGTTGTTAGAAGTAAAATAGCCGTTCTCCCGTAAGACCTGCGACATCATTTTAGCCTCTGGCGGAGGCAGGGCGCCGTAAGCGCCAGGAAGCCCAATGGCCTGCAAGCGGTCAATGCCACCCTGGGTTCGCATATTATGTCCGCCAATACTGATCGGGTACATCCCCATCGTGATGCAGTTCCGACTTGGCGCACAGACCCCCGCTACGGAGAAAGTATTGGGAAAGCGCACGCCACGGGCAGCCAGTCGATTGAGGTTAGGTGTTTGGGCGGTGCTGTCGCCAAACATTGGCAGCAAAGGGCTGATATCTTCACAGGTGAGCCACAGGATATTGGGCGGGCCGTTCTCTTTAGCGAAGGTTACGGCCTTTTCCTGGGCGCGGTCGCAGGTGCAGAGGAAGGTTAAGGAGCAGAGCAGGAGCAGCAGTGGTCGGTTCATTGGGGGAAGATAGGAGATTTCGGGTTTTCAGGTTGTCGGGTTATCGAGGCCGGAGGCCGTCGGGCCGCTCGGAGCACCGGCGGAGCCGGGGCGCAGGCGGTCGGACGGCTCGGAGGCGGTGCACCAACCGGCCACGAAGTATAGCGGTCGGACGACTGATCGCAAGCCGACCCGCCCGACGGCCCACTTTACAACGCCTCCGGCGTTGACACGTAGCCGCCCGACGGGGAACCCGCTACAAGCGGAAAGGTGTCCGCTTAATATTCAACATCGAATCAGCAACACTGTAACTACAAAGGTCATCGTTTCTTAAACCATTATAGTCTAGAGAACTTGAGTAAGGCCATTCATCCGGAGAATTGACTAAGCCTCCCTTTACCGGATTGAGGTGTAGGTAATGAAAGCAGTTCACCGGGTGCGCATGTGAGGTGGGTTGTTCTGTTGGAGACCAAAGGCTTCCTTCATACCGGTAACATTCTACATTGGGTGTATTCTGCTGAAAGAGAGAGCCCGTTCTGCTTTGAGCTTTATTAACTCCTTGAGTATAACTACTCAGTAAAGTTCCTATTGAAGTGCTCAGATTTTGGACGCCTCTCATTTCCAGAGCAATACTATTTCCGAAAACAGGAATTTTCTTACCACTTATCTCCTCTCCCAAAAGCGTTGGGCTGACTAACCAATGGAAATGATTAGGCATTAAACAATAGGCGAGAATATGAGCGTGAGGTTTGAGGTGTGTTCTCATTTTCCGAAGAAAGTATGCGTAGTTCCTTTCTTCAAAGAAGATAGGTTGCCGGTTAATCCCTCGATTGTAAATGTGGTAGATGGCTCCTGTTTGGTATTTCACGTAACAATAATTTCTCCCAACTTACAAAGCAGGAGGCCGTCGCGCCGCTCGAAGTCCCGGCGGAGCCGGGGCGCAGGCGGTCGGACGGCTCTCGGAGGCGGTGCACCAACCGGCGCTGAAGCGTAGTGGTCGGAGTCCTCGAAGGACCACAAGCCGACCCGCCCAACAGCCCACTTTACAACGCCTCTGGCGTTGACGCGTAGCCGCCCGACGGGTACCTAGCTCCTCTCCCCCCCCTGCACCTCAGCGCATTATCCCTTACATTTGGCCTTTCTAACAAAATCCCTATGCAAAACCTGAACTACCCCCTTACCATCAAATTCAAATTTGGTGTCCTTAACCCCCAATTTTCGGTGGTTGACCAGGCCGGAAAGCCCGTAGCCTTCGTGAAGCAAAAAGCTTTTAAACTTAAGGAAGATATCTCCGTTTTTCAATCCGAAAGCCAAACAGACCTCCAGTATAAGATCAAGGCAGATCGCTGGCTGGACTACAACGCCAGCTACAGTTTTACCGACAACTCGGGCAAAGAATGTGGCCGGCTCGTACGCAAAGGCGCACGTTCCCTGTGGAAAGCAGAATACGAACTCTACGACGAAACCGGAAAACCTGACCTGGTAATAAAAGAAGGAAACGGTTGGATTAAAGTAATCGATAGCCTGCTTGGCGAAATCCCCATTCTTGGCATGTTCACCGGCTACTTTTTAAACCCGAGCTATAATGTCACCCGTCCTGACGGCACACTGGTCGCAATTTTCCACAAAAAGCCCGACTTGATCAGCCGATCGTTCGAACTCGAAAAAAGTACCTCTTTTGAAGCAGGAGAGGAGACCCGCCTCGTATTGGGAACGATGATGATGGTATTGCTCGAACGGGCCAGGGGCTAAAATCCGTCGGGCAAACCTTAGAACGTGTACCTGCCGGTGACACTAACCGTGTTCGTCTGCGCAGCTACTGAACGTTCCGGTTCCGCTTCAGGGCTAACCGGACAGTTCTCGCAGAAGCTGATCACGCGGCGCTCCAACTGTGAATTACCGATGCCATGGGAGTACACCAAGCCTAATTCGCAGCCTTCCGTAAGATCATACCGTACCGAGATACCGCCCTGAAAAGTAAACTCATGGCTGTAGCGGAGGGTACCCAATTGCATATCCTGAGAGAAAACCTCTCCCGGTTTTACCGTAACGGAGAAATTATTTTCTGGCCGACTACCCCGCTGAAAGTTTATGCTTTCATTGTACGTCACCTGACCGGCAATTCGTCGCACAGCACGCCCAAAAAGTTGAAGGCGAACGCGGTGCAGGTGTCGCTCCAACCCAAGACCCACAAAAGCACCCGTTTGATTCATTTTATAGGATTCTGTGTTAAAAAAATCAACAGGGATTTGTCCGATAAAAAACAGGTCAGCTGCTCGGAATTCCTCATGAAAAATGTGTGTCTGTTGCAAACCAGCCTCGGGAATCAGGAAGGTTCGTGGCGACAAGTTAATGAGCATTTCCAGGCCAAGAGTAGCTGCCGGGGTTACAAGCTGATCGTTTTTCAACACGCCGCTGGTGCCTACATCAAGCCGCAGGCGGTACTGTTGGGCAGAGAGATCACCTGCCAGGAATAAAAAAGAAATAATAAGGAATTGGTATAGGTATTTCATCTGGACCATCGGGTTTTGAGGTCAGACGGAAACTGTGGCACCACACGTTGGTGAGGACTACAAAATTCTCAGTTTCCGATGAAGCAAAGGCACCTTGTCACGTTTTGCCGTCCTGACCTGACATTATGACCAAATGGCGAAGATGGCCCTACATTTGCAGCCCTTTTCCCAATGTTTAAAAATGTATTCAACATGTCTAAGAAAAATGTTAACGAACCGATCGTCAACGACGAACTGCTCGAAAACGCTGGTGCCGAACCGGAAGGGAATAATCTGGCTGATGAAGTTGAACAGGAGCTGGAGGACCATCTTGACGAAGGTGCCGTTGCTGATACCGACAATATGATCGGTCAACTGGAAGCTCAGATTGCCGAAAAAGATGATCGTCACCTTCGCCTGTATGCTGAATTCGAAAACTACAAGCGCCGTAGCCAGCGGGAGAAACTGGACCTGATGGAAACCGCCGGGCGGAAGACCATGATGGCACTGCTGCCGGCACTAGATGATTTTGACCGCGCGGCCAAGCAGGCAGAAAGCGACGAAGCCACCAAGAAAGTGTGGGACAGCGGCGTCGGCCTTATTGTTAAAAAACTATACGCCAGCCTTGGGGCTCAGGGGCTCAAGCCAATGACCAGCACCGGAGAGACATTCGATGCTGATCTTCACGAAGCCATTACTGAAATTCCGAATCCTGAGATGGCCGGTAAAGTAGTAGACACCGTCGAGACAGGCTATTTTCTAAACGGTAAAATCATCCGTCACGCCAAAGTCGTGGTCGGAAAATAATGATTGTTGATACCGGATTGCCGGTTGGCCCTCAGCCGAAACAGCAATAAGGCCAACCAACAACCATTTAATCAACAAGCAAGTAAACCCCAATATGGCGAAGAGAGATTATTACGAAGTACTTGGCGTAGACAAAGGTGCAGACGAGAACAAGATAAAGAAGGCCTATCGGAAAAAGGCCATGAAGTACCACCCGGATCAAAACCCGGACAATAAGGAAGCCGAAGAAAAATTCAAGGAAGCTGCTGAGGCCTACGATGTACTTAGCGATGCCCAAAAGCGGGCCCGCTATGACCAAATGGGGCATCGCGCCTTCGAGCAGGGCGGCGGTTTTGGCGGCGGAGCCGGTGGTATGACCATGGAAGACATCATGAACCAGTTCGGCGGCATGTTCGGCGGCGGTGGTGGCGGAGATTTCTTCGGCGGCGGTGGCGCACGGCGACAGCCGCGCGGGGAACGAGGCTCTAACCTTCGCATCAAAGTATCCCTGACCCTGGAGGAAATTGCCGAGGGCGTTACCAAACGTATCAAAGTAAAGCGGCAAAAGCAATGCGGCACTTGTGATGGCAGCGGTGCTAAAGACTCAAGCAGCGTATCTACTTGTTCCACCTGTGGTGGCGCCGGTGTTGTACGTCAGGTACGCTCTACCTTCCTCGGCCAAATGGCTACTACGACAACTTGCCCGAACTGTACCGGTACGGGTAAAATGATCAAGACTAATTGCAGTAACTGCAAGGGAGAGGGCCGTGTGTATGGCGAAGACACCATTGAGGTCAATATTCCAGCCGGCGTAGAAGAAGGGCAACAGCTCAGTATGCGCGGCAAAGGTAATGCCGGCCGCCGTGGTGGCCCGGCAGGTGACCTGTTGATCAACATCGAAGAAAAACCCCACGAATTCTTGCAACGCGATGGGCAGAAACTGATTTTCGACCTGCACCTCAACTTCGCAGATGCAGCACTTGGCACCTCCGTTGAAGTTCCTACTATATCCGGACGCGTAAAAATCAAAATTCCCGCCGGAACACAGTCGGGTAAGATATTCCGTCTACGTGGCAAGGGACTGCCGGCGCTGCAGGCTTATGGTACCGGAGACCAACTTATCCACGTTAACCTCTGGACCCCCAAGACGCTGACGAAGGAAGAAACCGCCCTTCTGGAACAGATGAGGGATATGGAGAACTTCAAACCAAAGCTGGAAAAGGGAGACAAAGGCTTCTTCGAGCGAATGAAGGAGTATTTTAGTTAACTTCTTAGCTTATTCCCCCAAAGGAAGCATCCAACGGTTCTCGATCAATCATTAGCCGTCAGGCAAACTTTTGTCCGGCTTAGCCAGGCCAAAAGAATTTGTCGGACGGCCGGAACCGCCCGTCTGACGGATTCTTGGCTAAAAGTTAGCGCAGGTTTTTGTTTCCTAAACAATCCGGAGAGTACACATTACCTCTGGTCGCTCTATCGTTCAATTGCAAAACGACCGGGCCTTCCTACCCGAGAATAACTAAAAGTTACTATGCGTATCCTCCCCTTCCTCTTCTTGCTTGCCTGCCTGTGTTCAGCCTGTGGGCCAACCATCATCTTTGAGGAAAAAGTCGAATTGCCCGCCACCGGCTGGGCCTACCCAGACACCGCACACTTTAACTTCAGCATCACCGATCCGGAAACTGCTTACAATTTCGTGCTTCACCTGGAGCATGGTACCGATTTCCCCTACCAGAATTTTTACGTCAACCTGCACACCGGGTTCCCGAATGGCAAGCGTAACTCTCAACAACTCTCGTTGCAGTTGGCCGGTGCCTACGGTGCATGGAAAGGAAGTTGTTCCGGAGCATCCTGCGACCTGGATATTACCTTCCTCCAAAATGCCCGCTTTGAGCAAACGGGAGACTATTACCTTACGGTTGAACAAAACTCCCGGGAGCCGGTGCTGGAAGCTATTTCCAGTGTGGGTTTTTCCGTAGTAGAAGCAGAGTAGCTAAAGCCTTCTATTTTCCCAGTTTCCTCAGCTGGTTCAACGTCGCCCGCATGTCCTTAGGCATGAGTGCCTCAAAAGACAACCGCTCTCCCGTTTCCGGGTGGTCAAAGGCCAGCCGCGATGCATGAAGTGGCACGCGGCTGAGCAGGGGTCTTTCTTCTTTGTCCTTTTTGAGGTTATAGCGCCTTTTAATCTCCGAGAGTTTGAACTCCTCCCGTTTACCGTAATAAGGATCTACCATCAGCGGATACCCTGCGTAGGCGAGGTGAACACGAATTTGGTGTGTCCGACCGGTAAAAATCTGCACGCCGACCAAGCTGAACTGATGACCGAAAAATTCCATCGGTTTAAAAATGGTAAGCGCATGTTTCCCTTTATTACTCACCATCATGGCGCCTAATTTCCCGGGGTTCGCCGCAATCGGTTCGTCTACTTCAGTTTCTTCGTTGGCCGGTTGTCCTTCTACGATAGCGTGGTAGACTTTGTCTACCTCCCGATCCTGGAACTGACGATTCAGCTCTTTGTGGGCTTCTGGTGTACGTGCGACGACCAGGCAACCGCTTGTGGGCCTGTCCAGCCGATGAACCGCAATGATCGGGTCGCCAAACATATCGCCCAGCATATTGGTCACATTGGGAATATCCGCAATGTAACGGTCCGGTACAGAGAGGAGGTTAGCGGGTTTATTGACGACGACGAGGTGGTCGTCCTGATAGAGAATCTCTAGCTTCACTTAATTGGCATGTTTATACCCAAACCGTAAAGGTTTAGGATTCAGTTGACTTGCGGTTGGTAGTGTTTACGGGCGCTCAGCACCATGGAAGTTACCAAACCACTTCGTGATGGGTATATATGGGCCGCAAAGGTAGCTTATATCAACTGGAGCGGGAAAGTAAGTGCTCGTTTTTGGGCGGCGGCGCGCGGGTGCAAGGAGAGGTTGAGGGCAAAGAAGTACCAACAAACGCTCTACTAATTAGTATGTATGGTTAAATCGCACGTTCAGGGAAATTCCCATTATAAAATAAAAAAGCCAAGACCTCAATTGGTCTTGGCTTTCAATAATCCCATGAACATATATCGTTAGCTGAGAAAAATCAAGAAAGTGAAATGTGTTCTGGCAGTAACCATATAACCACCAGAACACACTTTCAAGAATAATCGTAATCTCAGAATAGTATCTTTTTGTACAGGCTTTTGGGGGCGTTCCCCCTCCTGACAATGTAAAGGTGCAGCTAGATATGCCCCAGGCAAAAGACACATTCATCTATTTGTGAAACTTTATAGCACAAAAAAAGTGTCAACAACCTGAAAATCAGATCATTGACACTTTAAATTGTGACAATTAAAGTCCAGAAAGACTATTCTTCTTCTCCGGAAATTTCTTCTTTAACACTTTTAACGGCGTCTTCGACCACATCTTCGACTTTATCAGCTGCCTCTTCAAGCTTTTCAGTGGCCACTTCGGCGACATCTTCAACTTTATCTTTGGCTTGGTCAAACTTCTCTGTCGCTGCTTCGACGGCGTCCTCGACCACATCCTCGACTTTGTCAGCTGCATGATCGAGTTTTTCTGCGGCAACTTTAGCTACTGCCTTCACCGTATCAGAGACGTCTTCAAATGTTTCTGAAATACTGTCGGTTGCTGCGGAGACTGCGTCTCCGATCTGATCGAGGAAACCGCCCTCTTCAGTCACCTTATCAGCGGCAGTTCCAACGGTGGTAATCGCAGTCGCAATAGCATCGCCTGCCTTTTCTGCCATAGAAGCATCTGCTGCCGGCGTTTCACCACTGGTGATTTCGCTGAGCGCAACCATGCTCTTTACATTCTCTGGCGTACGGTCTTCGGGCTTAGTACGACCACCTTTCTTTTTCTTGCCTTTGGAAATGGCAGCTGCGGCAGCTTCCAGTTTGGCCTTTTCTTCCGGGCTCACGACCCGGTTAGCCATGTCAGCAGCGATCTTTGCCTTAGCAGCGTCTGCGGCGGCCCGCTCGGCAGCTTTCTTGGCATGCTTTTCTGCTTTGGCTTTCTCCTGCTCAATCTTCTTCTCGAGCATGGCTTTAGTCTTCACCATATCATCCAGCTTGATTTGCTTACTGGCAACACGGCTCTCGATCATCACGACTTTCGCTTCCCGGATCTGCTTTTCCAGCTGACCATCGGTCTTTTCGATACGACGACGCTCAAACTTCAGGTCGTTCTCATCGCGGCCGATTCCGCTCCGCATCCGGTCCATTGCCTTGATCAGGCCATCAAGACGCGATTGGGTACGACCTGCATTCCGGTCTTTACCTCCTCCCTGGCCACGTTTAGCCTTAACGTCCTTGAAGGCGGCATCGATGCGATTGTAGATAGCGTCGCGATCTTCCCGGGTGAACTTTACGTTGTGAAATTTCTTTTGGATCTCCCGCAAGTCGTTAAAGACTTTATTCAGGTGAGTCCCTTCGTTAATGCGTTTTTCGGCATCTTCAAGGAGTTCGCCAAATTTGGCTACCTGCTTAACGGATTCTTCCTTGTATTTTGAGTTAAGCTCATCGCGCATGGCTTTGAGCTGTTCGAAGGACTTGTCTACCCGCTTCCGGATATCATTGCCTTGATCCCGAAGGAGTGTTTTATCCTGCAGTTGCCCCTGGACCTTTTGCCAGAAGTTTTTGGCCTGGTTCCAAAGTTCGGAGGAGTATTCCGTAGCGCGCTCGATTCGATCTTCGATCTCCGCAAGTTCAGATTTGTAACTCTGCGCCAACTTATCGCTCAGCACGTGGAAGTGCCACTCTGTTTGGGCACGAAGGATCATGTCCGTCTGCTCCGCCTTGAGGTCATCAGGTAAAAGCCCTTCGGAGACGCTCAGTTCACGGGCAATAACCCGGTCAGGTTCTGGCAGCTCTACTTCCTGGTTTTTGCGCCACTGGTCCATAAAGGCCTTAAACACATCATCGGATACTACTTTCTCCGGATAAGTTTGGATGCGGACGATGTTATCGGAAACTTGCAGTTCGATCGTAATCAGTACGCGGTTTTCCTGGGCGTTGCGCCCCCAGACGGCAATTCGATTTCTCATTTCGGTTAGCGTTGTACCGGCGTATTTAGGTTAACCCCGGCGGCAGTAATTCTTTAATTTCGGTTAATCGCAGCGAATGGTCAGCAGACCATTCTGGTAATTTATGATTTCTATCTTTTGTCAGGCACAGGCCCGTAAAGGAGCCTTAAGCCACAAGTACAAAGGATGATGGAAGGTTGCAAAAACCCTGCCATACTACTTTGCATGCACCTGCGTTCCCGCCAGATCGAGCGAAAGGTAAGGAGGAAGGCCTAAGGCAGCTGCCTTCTGACACATTAAAAACGTGTTAGCCTGCCACTTTGTCTCCAATCAGCTCATTTTTTACCAAATACTTGGCAATTTGAACGGCATTGGTAGCTGCACCTTTCCGAAGGTTGTCGGCCACAATCCAAAGATTGAGACCATTCTCGATCGATTCATCTTTGCGAATCCGGCCGACAAAAACCTCATCCCGATGCTTGGCCAGCAACGGCATAGGGTAGACGTTGTTTTTTATATCATCCTGAACGATGATGCCCGGAGTGGCCGCAAGTAATTCACGAACTTTTTCCACCTCGAAAGAACGATGGAACTCAACGTTTACACTCTCGCTGTGACCTCCGTGGACCGGTACGCGCACTGCCGTAGCAGTAATGGCGATGCTGTCGTCTCCCAGAATTTTTCTGGTTTCATGGACGAGCTTCATTTCTTCCTTAGTGTAGGCATTGTCAAGAAAGACATCGCAGTGCGGGATACAGTTCTCAAAAATCGGGTAGTGGTAGGGGCGGTCGGTACCGGCCGTATCTTCCCCGCGCTTCTCGGCCTCATACTGGTTTACCGCCGGCACTCCCGTGCCGGTAAAAGACTGATAAGTGGAGATTACCAAACGCTTGATTCCAAAAGCTTTGTGCAGTGGAGCCAGGGCCAGGACCATCTGAATGGTGGAACAGTTCGGGTTAGCAATGATGAGATCGCTTTCGGTCAACTCATCTGCGTTGACTTCAGGTACCACTAGTTTTTTGGTAGGATCCATCCGCCATGCGCTGGAGTTATCAACCACAACGCAGCCTACTTCAGCAAACTTGGGGGCCCACTCCGTGCTGGTCCCTCCCCCAGCGGAGAAAATAGCCACATCAGGCCGGCGGCTGATGGCCTCTTCCATACCAATGACGGGATAGTCCGTACCATCGTAAGAAATGATCTTGCCGACAGAACGCGCCGAAGCAACGGGTAATAACTCGGTGATCGGGAATTTGTGCTCACGGAGCACTTCAAATACTACGCTACCAACCAAACCGGTGGCGCCAACAACTGCAACTCTCATCTTGGATACTTTTGGGGCCGTAAAAGTACGCTGTCTGCCCGAAAACATAGGTTTTCCGGAGTCTTAAAAGTTGCGGATTTACGAGGTACGGCGCAGGTATCCAGTTAACGACAGGGAATTGGCGCTGCTACCTCAACTCCGCCAGGTGATCGAATCCAGTGTTCAGTAACCATGCCTCCTAGAGCGGGATGGAACAGCTTTCGATACCCGTTCCCTTAGCGGAGGCGAGAGGTTTTTTGTGTATCTGAGCCGTATCCTACTCCTTCCCGTAATAGATCCTGCTCTTCTCCGGCACGCTCTTAACAATCCAGGTATTACCGCCGATGATGGAGTCTTCGCCGATCACCGTGTCTCCTCCAAGGATGGTTGCCCCGGCATAAATTACGACCCGGTCCTTAATGGTAGGGTGTCTTTTTGTTCTCGCCATGTCTTTTCGGACAGAGAGGGCCCCCAGGGTGACCCCCTGGTACATCTTTACATCGTCTCCGATTTCAACCGTCTCTCCAATAACCACCCCGGTTCCATGGTCTATACAAAAACGACGACCAATGGAAGCTCCCGGGTGGATCTCGATGCCGGTTTCCCGGTGGGCTATCTCACTTAGGATTCTTGGTATCAGGGGAACCCCAAGGCGGCACAACCGATGAGCAACCCGATGTACGGCCAGGGCGTAAAATCCGGGATAGGTGCTGATTACTTCAGTACGGCTTCTTGCTGCGGGATCTCCGGCGAGGATGGCGTCCGCATCTTCGGAGAGCGATTGGTAGATCGTGGGTAAGGCAGCCTCAAAGGCGTCTCGTATTACTACCGGAGGGTCTCGCAGCTCGTCGGCAAGACCATCCAGAATGGTAAATAACCTAAGGTCGTTGGTTTGATAATGCAGGCGAAACCCACGGTCAGTAGCAAACTTTACCGGACTATACTCCGGAAAAAGAAATTGCAGCAGCCCTTCGAGCCACTCCTGAGCAAGTAAGGAAGAAGGGAGTTTTTCGGTACGTAAATGATCTTTAAAGCGCTGCTGAAGAAATTCTTCGTCCATACGGTTACTAAGGTTTGCTTGAAGCAAGTAAAAACCTGGGATGAATTAAAGTTTCAGGCAATAAGAGAAGGGTTCATATTTTAGCGGTCCCTTGTCAAGCGACATGAAGGTGCTTGACTCAGACCAGGGCCAAATGATGCCTAATTTTGGTAACGGTCTCCAATTGCCAATTTCATCCGTTGCCGGGCCAGGAAAATCCGACTTTTGACCGTGCCAATGGGAATGTTGAGATGTGCAGCAATTTCTTTATACTCATAGCCTCTGTAAAACATAAGAAACGGCACACTGTAGAGGTTGCCAATACCAGCCATCATCCGCTGAAGTTCTTTCATCCGCATATCGTGTTCTCCTTTATTTGGGATAGCGTTTTTGCTTTCCAGCGCAAATGAGAAATCCTCAATGGGTTGGTTCACGTGCTTTCTACTCTTCATTTTACGGTACCGGTTGATGTACGTATTTCGCATAATGGTAGACACCCAACTTTTGAAATTGGTGCCCATTGTAAATTTCTCCCGGTGGTGGTAGGCTCTAAGGCTGGTCTCCTGCATCAGGTCTTCCGCATCGTGGCGATTGCGGGTCAGGCGAAGCGCAAAAGAGAAGAGTAAGTTTTCCAGTTTATTGATTTGATTGATGAATTCTTGGTTGGTCATGTAGCTGAAGTAGTCTCTTGAAAAATCTGTTACTATACACGTCAAATTACTAAACTTCATCAAAAATTATGCCAAATCGCAATCAACTGACTAGTAAATAGTTGCGCCTTCGCCTAAATTTCAATTTTGATTAAATAAAATTCATTAATTAAATAAAAACAAAAAACCCGCTTGCCTTTTAATGGACAAGCGGGTCTTTGGGCGGCTTTAAGTGTTCCGCCAATTCTCTTATAAGGGCAAGCTTACATCTTCTCCCCTAAAAGCTGAACGCCGTCGGCAAGGAACCGAAGTTCACGCTTAGGCTCGGTGATGGCGGCAATTTCTTCCTCAGACTTTCCGGCATCTTCTGCATAGTGACGCAGCTCGTCAACCGGAGTAATCTGGTAGTAAGCCATGCCGTGCATGATTACTTCCCGGCCGCTGATGTCCATTGGCATGAAAAATCCGTAGTCCTTGAATTTCACCATCATTTCATCATCGTCGCTTGCGGCGATGGTCATCCAGCATCCTTTGGCCTGGCACACTTCATTGACGGTACCACGCAGGGTAGTTTGCAGGGTGTCAACAATTAGCGACTCTTCGTAAGTAGTCAATAGTTTGTTGGCAGCCAAAACCTCCGTCGGGGTAAACTCGGCACCGAAGGTGCCGGCTATTTCGGTAGTTTCGCTGGTTGGTGCTTCAGCGGTGGCTTCAACGGCCTGTTGTTCGCTGCCTGCGCAAGCCGACAGAATGAGACCGAAACAAGCAACGGTCAGGAAATTCAGAAAATTCTTCATTGGATAATTTATTGGGCCACAAAGATAAGAACAATGGCATATTACTACCAAGCAACTTATTGGTAGCCGATCAGGTCCGTGATGTAAGCACCGCCGTACCCAAGGTCCTTAAGCTTTGTTTGCAAGGCTACTGCATCTGCACGATTTGGGAAGCTTTCCCGGCTCTCAACGACCCAAAGCTGTTCACAGGGGCGGTACCGGGCAACCAAACTAGGATGAAAAGGATATTCTGCCGGATCAGTGTAGCGGAGGATGGCTACCTGAATTTTGTACTCCTTAGTCGGTGTGGTGGTAAAACGTGGCAAAGGTGGAGGAGTGGAGCCTCCGGGGATGGTAACTACACTACCGTAGGCAGTGGGGCCTTCATCACAGTAGGGCGGTTTTTCCGTCTGAGCAGCAAGCATCAGGGTGGTAAAAACAAATAAAGCGGTGAGCAAAAATTTCATAAGATAAATGGTATCGTTGGTTTACGTCCTGACCATAACGCACGCAGGCCCTCTTGTTGTTCATTGGGCCGGTCAAGTACATAACAAATATAAGACATATGATCTTTTATCAACGAATTGTTCTTTGGTTCTTAGGAAGTTAGGCGCGTTTAGGAACCAGGAGTCAGTACTCAGGGTTCAGAGGTCAGGCGTCACGCCTTAGTGTTTAGGAGTCTGATTTGTCCCCCCTTAACTCTTAGCACTGTAACCAATGATCGCTGAGCCTACAACCTACAGTTGAGTACTACCCCATAAATACTGGTTCCTGAATACTGAACCATGAATACAGATATCTGAACACTGAACCCTGTTACCTGATCGCTGCAAGCCATCGTTCAGCAGTAGCCTTGTCCCAGCCTTTGCGGGCGGCGTAGTCTTCGGCCTGATCGTCGCGAAGGCCACGAACGGTAAAATATTTTGATTCCGGATGGCTAAAGTACCAGCCACTGACGGAGCTGGCGGGGTACATGGCCATCCCGTCGGTCAGTTGCATACCCGTTGCTGCTTCGACGTCCAGCAGCTGCCACAGCTTTTCTTTTTCGGTATGCTCGGGGCAGGCCGGGTAGCCGGGAGCTGGGCGAATGCCCCGGTACTGTTCGGCGATCAACTGGTTGTTGGTGACGGATTCCTCTGGGGCATAGCCCCAGAACTCCATCCGTACCCGCTGGTGCATCCGTTCGGCGAAGGCTTCGGCAAGGCGGTCGGCCAGAGCCTTAAGCATGATGGCGTTGTAGTCGTCTCCAGCGTCTTCGAAGCGTTTGATGTGTGGCTCGATGCCGATGCCGGCCGTCACGGCAAACCCGCCGAGATAATCCTGATGAGGCGCGGCCGCCGGTGCAATGAAATCAGTAAGGGCAAGGTTGGGTAAACCCTTCGCTCGTTTGCTTTGCTGGCGCAAGTGGTAAAGGGGTAAGGGAGTAAGGGGGGAAAGGGAAGAAGGGTCGTCTGCCTCCTTTTTCCCTTGCTCCTTTTTACCCGTAATCTGCACCTGCGGCCCCGCCACCTCCAAAGGAAGCTGCGAAGCTAAATCTGCATACACCAGAATAGCATCTTTTTCTACGACCGCATTCGCGGGCCAGAAGCCAATGACGCCTTTTGCCTGGAGCCACTTCTCTTTAACTACCTGATCAAGCAAAGTTTTTGCTTCCTCGAACACCTTCGACGCTTCCTCTCCCACAACGTGGTCGGTTAGAATATTGGGAAACTTGCCGGCGAGCCCCCAACTGCTGAAGAATGGGGTCCAGTCGATGTAATCCACCAATTCCGCCAGGTCGTAATCTTCAAAGACTTTGGAACCGGTGAACGTGGGAGCCGGCGGCACGTAGTTGTCCCAATCCAGCTTCAAACCGTTCTCCCGCGCCTTAGCGATCGGCAGGAAGGCCTTCTCCGACTTTTGCCGGGCCCGGTGAACCCGGACGCGCTCGTATTCTGCCGTGATGCCTTCCCGATAAGCCCGGCGATCTTCCGGTTCTCCGTCCAGCAAACTACCCGCAACGGTTACTGCCCGGCTCGCGTCAAGTACGTGGATGGTAGCACCAGAGTAGGCCGGTTCCACCTTCAATGCCGTGTGCGTTTTACTTGTGGTGGCACCACCGATGAGCAGTGGCGTTTTCATGCCACGGCGTTCCATTTCTGTAGCCACATTCACCATCTCGTCCAGCGAGGGAGTGATCAAACCCGACAAGCCGATGATGTCGGCCCCTACCCGCTCCGCCTCATCGAGGATCTTATTGACCGGCACCATTACCCCCAGATCGATGATCTCGTAGTTGTTGCAAGCCAGCACAACACCGACAATGTTCTTGCCAATGTCGTGAACGTCACCTTTTACGGTGGCCAGGAGGATGGTGCCTTTGTATTGTCGGGTGGTGTGCTCGGGTGCCTCTGCTCGTGGCGCCTCTCCCCCGGCCCCTCTCCCCCGGAGAGGGGGGACGGCTCTGCTCGCTTCGCTCGTAGAGTCCTCGATGTAGACTTCTCGGGGAAAGGAATAGGGACGATCCTTGCGGTTATCTAACACGGATTTGATCCTACCAGCAACCGCTAGCGGATCGTTTAATACTTCATCGTTGGTGAAACGTAGCACTTCGTAGCCTACACGAGCGAACTTTGCATCACGCTCTGCATCCGTCCACATCATATTCGGGGCATTGTGGTAGGCTCCGTCTATTTCTACGACAACAGATTTAGCAGGAAACAAAAAGTCGACAATGGCATAGCCCATAGGCTTTTGTCGATAGACTTTATGACCGAGCTTATTAGCTCGCACTAAACCCCACAGCTTTTCTTCCGCCTTCGTGGGCGTTTTCCTCATTTCCTTAGCGTACGACAGGATAATCTTTTCGTGTCCCGGAGCTACTTGCCAGTAAACATCAGTTATTTCAGTTCCGCCTCCAACGCCTGCCTCGCCTCCTCTCTCCCGGGGAGAGGGGTCGGGGGAGAGGCGACGGGCAGCAGCTAATATCTCCGCCTTCTCCGCCTCAATAAACGGGTTCAGATAAGCCACCGCCTGCTTCATCACCCGGGCGGATTTCACCACCTGAGGCAAAAACATCTTCCCGGAGCCAAAGAGATCGCCCACTACGTTCATGCCGTCCATCAGGGGACCTTCAATGACGTGGAGTGGACGCGGGTACTTAAGGCGGGCTTCTTCCGTATCCTCTACGATGAACTCCGTGATGCCGCGCACCAGGCTGTGCTGAAGGCGCTGTTCGACGGTGCTCTCCCGCCAAACGAGATCCTTGACGACCGATCGGCCGCCAACGTTCTTCAGGCTTTCTGCGAGGTCCGTTAGTCGCTCTGTAGCATCGGGCCGACGGTTCAGTATCACGTCTTCGACGTGCACGAGCAGTTCTTCCGGGATGTCCTGGTAGACCTCGATCATGCCGGCGTTGACGATGCCCATGTCCATCCCCGCGGCAATGGCGTGGTAGAGGAAGGCGGAGTGCATGGCCTCGCGCACTACGTTGTTTCCCCGGAAGCTGAAGCTTACGTTGGAGACACCGCCGCTGATCTTGGCACCGGGGCAAAGCGCTTTGATCCGTCGGGTAGCTTCGATGAAATCGACGCCGTAATTATTGTGCTCGTCGATGCCCGTTGCAATCGCAAAGATGTTGGGATCGAAGATGATGTCCTGGGGCTTAAAGTTGGCTTGCTCCACCAACAGCTTGTAGGCCCGGGCACAGATCTCGACTTTCCGATCCTCAGTATCTGCCTGGCCGGTTTCATCGAATGCCATGACGATGGCGGCGGCACCGTAGGCCTTGACCAACCTGGCCTGCCGGAGAAACTCCGCTTCGCCCTCCTTCATGGAAATGGAGTTAACGATGCACTTGCCCTGCACACACTGCAGGCCTGCTTCGATGACCTCCCATTTGGAGGAATCGATCATGACCGGCAGCTTGGCGATGTCCGGCTCCGCCATCAGGAGGTTAAGGAAGGTAACCATGGCCTCTTTGGAATCGAGCAGGCCCTCGTCCATATTAACGTCGATAACCTGAGCACCGCCTTCCACCTGGTGAAGGGCTACCGCCAGGGCTTCGTCGTAGTCGCCGTTCATGATCAGACGACTGAATTTTCTGGAGCCAGTTACGTTGGTCCGTTCCCCAACGTTGACGAAGTTGGTTTCCGGACGGAGTACGAGTGGTTCCAGGCCGGCGTAAGTAGAGTATTGCGGCAGCTTGGGGATGGTTCTGGTTTTCAAACCATCTACGGCTTTGGCCATTGCGGCGATGTGGGCCGGCGTGGTGCCGCAGCAACCACCGATGAGGTTGACGAAACCGCTGGCGGCGAAGTCACGGATGTACTGCTGCATCTCCTCCGCATCCTGGTCGTACTCGCCCATTTCGTTGGGCAGGCCGGCATTGGGATAGGCGTGGACGTTGCATTCGGCTACCTTGGCGAGGGCGGCGAGGTGAGTGCGCATCTCCTGAGCGCCGAGCGCGCAGTTGAGGCCAACGCAAATCGGATCGGCGTGGGCAATGCTGTAGTAAAAGGCTTCTACTGTCTGGCCGGAAAGAGTACGGCCGGAGGCATCGGTGATCGTGCCGGAGATCATGACCGGGAGTTCCCGGTCCAGCTGTTGCCGTACGCGTTCGAGGGCGAAGAGGGCGGCTTTGGCGTTAAGGGTGTCGAAGATGGTTTCGATGAGGATCAGGTCGGCACCACCATCGGCCAGGCCTTTAATCTGCGTTTCGTAAGCATCGGCCAATTGCGCAAAGGTGATGGCCCGGAAGCCGGGGTCATTCACGTCGGGGCTAATGCTGAGGGTCCGGTTGGTGGGGCCAACGGCCCCGGCTACGAAGCGGGGTTTTGCCGGGTTCTTAGCGGTGTAAGCATCAGCTGCTGTGCGGGCGACGCGGGCGGCGGCCACGTTCATCTCATAAACAATGTGTTCGGTACCATAATCTTCCTGGGCAATGGTGGTGCCGGAAAAAGTATTCGTTTCGATCACGTCCGCCCCAGCCTCCAGGTACATCTCGTGGATTTCCCGGATGACGTCCGGGCGGGTCAGCACCAATAGATCGTGGTTCCCTTTCAGGTCGCTGGGGTGATCTTCAAAGTAGCCGGTGCGGTAGTCCTGCTCCGTCAATCCGTACCCCTGAATAAGGGAGCCCATGGCCCCGTCGAGTACAAGGATACGTTGCTGGAAAATATGGCGAAGAGATGTAGTTGACATAGACTTTGCTTTAAAGGGACGCAAAGATAAGACGGGAGGCTCACTGGCACTGCCTCGTTACTTCTAAATGTCGGGATTGGATTGATTGGAATGCCGATGGCTGGAGGTGAATTTTCAAGAGACGCTACGGGTAAAACATTTTAGCACCACGTCGCCCCTCAAAAACCTATTTGTTTTATACTAAATAGTTATATTTGTTTTGAACTTTGCCCATTTAGTACTGACATTTCCTTTTACTTGTAGGTTTCTCAGTATACAGTTTCTCATAGAATAACCAACTCGGTGGGCACGCTTCTACCGGCCATACTTATTTCCTTTATGCTTACTTCTGAAATGTTTCAGGCGCTGGTTTCGTCTGCGTCCATCGCACCCTACACTGGCCCCTGGACGGCAATAGAGGCAGGTCACCTTCTCCGCCGCACCACTTTTTCTCCATTAAAGACTGAAATTGATGAAGCCGTAAATTTAGGCCTGGAAGAGACCATTACGACCTTGCTAACGTTGGGCCCTCCACCCTCCCCCCCTCTGTATTACGACTATGATGCTCACCCCGATCTTAGCATCGGTGAAACCTGGGTTGACCATCATACCAATCCGAATGACGCCAATAATGACGGTAACGCCCGCCGCCGCAGCCTGGATGCCTGGTGGATGCTCACCAGCGCCGATACCGGGATTAACATTCGGGAAAAGATGTGCTTTTTCTGGCACAATCATTTCGGAATGGGGGGCAATAACGATGCTCGTGGCATTTATCAATTCCTGGCTAAATATCAACAGTTCGCCATAGGCAACTTTCGGGACCTCGTCAAGGAAATCACCATCGACCCAATGATGCTCCGGTTTCTTAACGGCCATACCAGTACGGCAGCGAACCCAAATGAGAACTTTGCCCGGGAGATACTCGAACTCTTCACCATAGGAAAAGGACCACAGACAGGTACGGACTACACCAATTATACGGAACTGGATGTGGTCGAACTGGCCAAAGCCTTTACTGGTTGGCGATCACGGTACATTGGTACTAAGGTTCCAGGGCAAGCACCAGAAAGCTATTTCACGGAGAATCGGCACGATACATCCACTAAAACACTTAGCCACCGATTCAACTTCGCAGAAATACCGAATGCAGGAATTGACGAGTACAAAAACGTTGTAGACCTCATCTTTCAACAAGATGAGGTATCCCGTTTCATCTGTCGAAAACTATATCGCTACTTCGTTTACTATAAAATTGACGAAAGTGTAGAATCCGGGATCATTGAACCTATGGCTCAGACCTTGCGCAACAACGACTATACTATCGGTCCTGCGTTGGTCCAGTTACTGAGCAGTGAGCATTTCTATGATCGCGCTATTGTGGGCGATGTCATAAAGTCGCCACTTGATTTCGTCCACAGTATCTTCAAAGCAGCCGATTTCTATGACCAGGGGAACCTCATCGACGACTACGAAGCTGGCAGGCGGGCCTTTATTCAAGTTAGAAACATGGGGATGGATCTACGTCAACCCCCAAGCGTCGCCGGATGGACCTCCTACTACCAGGAGCCAAGCTATTTCCGGCTGTGGCTAAATACGGCTACCCTGAAGACCCGCACGGACCTGGTGGTTATTGCGCTCAGGCGAAACGGCTTTTCGTGGAATGGCGACGCCCACCCCTTTAACTGGCTAGGCGCCCTTACTCGTTACGATAACCCCGGTGAACCGAATGGGATGATTGCCCAAATGACGGCGGAGTTACTTCCCCAGCCCCTCGTTCCAGAGCAAATTGCTGCACTTAAAGAGCTATTGCTGCCCGGGCTCCAGGATTTTGTATGGTCAGGCGAATATGCAAACCACCTTGCCAACCCCAACGATGATAATCTGCGGGCTTCCGTAGAGAACAGACTAAAAGAAATGGTTTCCGGCTTGCTTCAGCTGGCCGAGTTCCAGGTCCACTAATTGAGTTCACCTCTTAAAAAATTGTCATGAACAGAAGAAATTTCCTGCGCACGACCGGTGCACTCAGTTTGCCCGCTTTACTTTCTTCCGGTGTTGCCGCCGACCCTGCTGGCTTCTTCAGCCAATTTATTAATCCCGATAGCGATAAAATACTGGTCTTGATCCGCCTGTCTGGTGGAAACGACGGTCTCAACACCCTGATTGGGCTGGACCAGCTGGAGAACCTGCATCAGGTTCGCCCCAATGTTGCCTTGCCAGCAGACGGGGTCCTCCAGCTTAATGACACTGTTGGCCTGCACGGTAGAATGGCCGGGATGAAAGACTTGTTTGATAATGGTCAACTAGGAGCCATTCAGGCCGTAGGGTACCCAAATCAAAACCGGTCTCACTTCCGCAGTACCGATATCTGGACTGCCGGTGCGGGTGCGGATGAAACCCAAACCAAAGGCTGGTTGGGTCGATACCTCGAACTGGAGCACCCCGAATTCCCCACCGGATACCCAAATGAGACTTTCAACTACCCTCTGGCAATGACGATGGGCAATGTCGTTTCCTCCACTTGCCAGGGAACCATGGCCAATCTGAGTGTGGTGGTTAACAACCCCTACAACTACCTCTACATTGCCCCTGGTGGAGACACTACACTGCCGGAGAACTTCTACGGAGATGAAGTGAGCTACGTTCGAAACCTGATCAGCCAGAGTAATCAGTACGGAGCCATTGTCCAGGAAACTGCCAATGCAGGAGCGTCGCTCGCAACTACCTACACGGATGGTACGCTTTCCAGCCAGCTGAAGAACATAGCCACCCTCATTAGCGGTGGTTTAAAAACCAAGATTTACGTAGCTACACTAGGCGGCTTTGACACACACAGCGATCAAATTCAAACTGATGATCCGCTTACCGGTGATCATGGAGATTTAATGGAAGAACTGAGCGCTTCGATCAAAGCATTCATGGACGACCTTGCGCTGCTAGGTTGTGCAGATCGGGTCATGGGCATGACTTTTAGTGAATTCGGCCGACGCATTCGGTCCAATCAAAGTAACGGTACGGACCACGGCGACGCAGGGCCACTCTTCCTTTTTGGCAACTGTGTTCAGGGAGGTGTTTTGGGAAATAACCCGGTCATTGACCCTGAAGTAGAACAAAATGTGGGCGTCCCATTCCAGTACGACTTCCGGGATGTTTACGGCTCAGTTCTGGTGGATTGGTTTCAAATGCGGATGGCTACCGTCCAGTCGCTGTTCAATGGTGGCTTTACCTACCTGCCAATCGCCAGTGGATGTTCTTCGGTGCTTGCCACCTCTGTTCACTCCATCAGTGCTGTCGGCATGGAGGAGTTCATCGACGTCCAGTGGCACACCCGGTTTGATGCACCTCCTCGTGGGTTTACCGTGGAACGGTCAGAAGATGGGCGCAATTTTCGGTCCATTCGCCGAATGGCGGCCGACGTTGGAGGATCAGAACAATACGCTATAGAGGACCGCGATGTGCGGAAAGGCCCACTGTATTACTACCGGGTAAAAGTAGAAGCAGCTGATGGCACCTTCTCTACTTCCAATGTACAGATCGCCAGCTTGCGGGGTACCCGGCAGGGAGCGTGGGCCGTTGGCCTGCCACGCCCGAATCCCGTTAGCGCCGAAAGCTACATCAAGGTTTATGCGCCTGAGGATGCCCTGGCGAATTTTGAATTGCTGGACGCACAGGGCCGTCGTCTGCGAAGTGGCACCATTAACTTACAGGGCAAGATGGACAACCGCGTCCCGCTTCAGCCTGCGGGGTTACCGGCAGGTCATTACGTTTGGCGGATGACTACGCCGGATGGGGAGCGGTTTGTGCGGAAGGTGATTAAATAGGGGGTAATTGGGCGCGGCCACTGGTGCAGGGGAAGGTTTAGGAAAAAGTCAAGCCCTCCCTGGCTACTTTATTAGCCGCAGGTATCGCCCATCCTCTACGAATTTTGCGCCGTTTGCTTTTCCATACCTCACTTTGCACCTGCGGCCGCGCCATTATTTGGTGCTATTGGTCTATTAGGCTCATCTCCCAATAGTAGCAAATGAACAACAACTCCAACAGACCAATTAAGCCTCCAGGACCGCCCCCAAAGTAAGCTCGTGCCGAACCATCCACTCACTGAGGTCACCCCAATTTTCGCCGTCGATGATCAGGTCAATACCTTCTACCTTGCCGAGGACTTTGAAGCCGATGCCGTGCTCCCGCAGGAAATCTTCCACATCGGCGGTTTTTGATTCGTCGACAGATACGACAACGCGGCTCTGCGCCTCTCCGAAGAGATAGGCGTCTTTACGGAAAGCTGGATCAGTGTCAATGGTGTAGCCATGGCCGCCGTCAATGGCCGATTCGGTTAGGGCCTGAAAGAGGCCACCGTCAGCTACGTCGTGCGCCGATTTGATGAATTCCTTACGAATCAGCCCGCCAATAACTTTGTGCAGTAGCTGCTCGTCTTCCAACACGAAGTGCGGGACGGAACTATGCTCCACGCCATGAATACGACGCAGGTATTCGCTGCTGCCGATATCGTTCTTGCTGTCGCCGATCAGGTAAATGACGTCTCCCTGGTCTTTGAAGTTGGACGTCATCCGGTACTTGATGTTGTCCAGAAGGCCAAGCATACCAATGGTGGGCGTCGGGTAAACGGGCTCCACGCGACCACCCTCGTACTGGCTCTGGTTGTAGAAGCTAACGTTACCACCAGTCACCGGTGTGCCGAAGGCACGACAAGCATCGCCCATTCCCTTGATGGCGTTGACGAACTGGTAGAAGGCTTCCTTATTGTAAGGATTACCGAAGTTGAGGCAGTTGGTAATGGCCACCGGCTCGCCTCCAGTACAAACAATGTTCCGGGCAGCTTCCGCTACCGCAATCATGGCTCCTTTATAAGGGTCGGCGTATACATAGGTCGAGTTACAGTCCGTCGTGACGGCCAGTGCCATATTGGTGCCTTTCACCCGAATGAGGGCAGCGTCAGAGGGAAGGTTCTCGGACATGGAGTTTGTCCGGACGGTACCGTCATACTGGTCCGTCACCCAGTTCTTAGCCACCAGGTTGGGGCTGATGAACAGCTCTTCGGCCGTAGCCTTCAGGTCCGCGGGTACGGGGATGTCTTCCGCCTTGAAGGCGTCGATCTTATCCATATATTTTGGCCGGGCGGTTTCCCGCTCGTAAACCGGCGCTCCGCCGCCGAGTACCAGTGGTTCTGAGGGCACGTCGGCCACCAGCTCGCCTCCGGCGTAGAAATGGAGGCGACCAGTATCCGTCACCTCTCCAATTTCCTCACACTCGAGATCCCATTTGTCAAACACGGCAAGAAGTTCAGCCTCCATGCCTTTTTTACAAACGATCAGCATCCGCTCCTGGCTCTCACTGAGCAGGATTTCCCAAGGCTTCATGTTCGCCTGGCGGGTGGGTACTTTGTCGAGGTCGATGCGCATGCCCGTACCGGACTTCGCAGACATCTCAGAAGTGGAACAGGTAATACCGGCGGCGCCCATATCCTGCATACCGACTACTGCGCCGGTGGTGATTACTTCGAGGCTGGCTTCCAGCAGCAATTTTTCCTGGAAAGGGTCCCCCACCTGTACAGCTGGCAGGTCATCGGCGCTGTCTTCCGTCAAATCTGCAGAAGAAAAAGTAGCGCCGTGGATACCGTCTTTACCGGTAGCAGAGCCAACGATAAAAACGGGGTTGCCCGGGCCATCGGCGGAAGCGCTGACGGTTTCACCGTGCTTCACGATGCCGACAGACATGGCGTTGACCAGAATATTCTGGTTATAGCTTGGGTGAAAAACCACTTCGCCACCAACTACCGGTACGCCGAAACAGTTGCCGTAATCGCCGATACCGCGAACGACGCCGTCGACCAAATGCTTAGTGTGCGGCAGTGACGGATCACCGAAGCGGAGGCTGTTGAGCGAAGCGATCGGGCGAGCGCCCATCGTAAAAATATCGCGGTGAATACCACCAACACCGGTCGCTGCGCCCTGGTAGGGTTCTAGTGCGGAGGGGTGATTATGGCTTTCAATTTTAAAAGCACAGGCCAATCCGCCACCAATGTCAACGAGGCCGGCATTTTCTTCTCCGGCTTCCACCAACAGGCGATCACCGTCCCGGGGGAGGGTTTTCAACCACATGATGGAGTTTTTGTAGGAGCAGTGCTCAGACCACATTACAGAGAAAATACTCAGTTCATTGAAGTTGGGTACGCGCCCCATGATTTCTACGATCTTGTCGTATTCGGCGGCCGTAAGGCCCAGGTTCTTTGCTACTTCAACGTCTGCTAATACTTCGTGGGCTGCCGCCATGGGGAGTGGTCATTTTGGGTAAGCGGCAAAGTTAGTAATAAAGTCAAGCAGTCAGATAGTCTTAAAGTCAAATAGTGCTGGAGTCAGATCGTCAAAACAGTCAAGGAGTCAGCTAGTACTGTTTGACTAGCTGACTCCTTGGCGATCTGACTCATTGACTATTTGAGTTCCTGACTATTAAATATCCCGCAGAGAGTTACGGTCCGTAATGACATCCCGCAATTCCCGCAAAAACTCTACCTGTCCGGTAGAAAGGCGATGTTTGAGGGCTTCTTTGATGGTTACGAAGGCACCTTGCTCAATGTCTTTGAGCCGTTCGGCCAATTCGCCAGACTCTTCGTAAAGCATTTGCTTAAGCGAAGGTATTTCGTGCCAATCTCCTTCAATGGCTACGGCTTCTTCCCGGTTGGCGCTGGGCTCCAACTCGATCATTTCATTGTGGCAATCCATGTCTACCTCACCACCGGGCAGGCCCCATTCGTCAGACTGGCGGGTCATAAAGACCTCAAGGCCACGCTCGCGAAAACGGTAAATAATCAGGGAAGCTGTTTTACGTAAACCCATAGGTATCTGGTCTGGTAGACGGGCGGTCTGGTAGTCTGGTGCAGCTAATATTCGCTGCACATTGTCTCGGTTCAACGAACCTGAGTTAAAATCGTTCACCAGTAAAGGTACGGCTTCGCTGGAAAATCCGATCGGTAATGCCTTTAAGGCTGCTTTTAGGATTTGGGCGGGGCCGCGGGTGCAAGAGAAGTTGTGGGGCAAGGAAACCGTTGTGATCAGCGTTAGTACCTTAGATTTTGTAAGGTTCCGGACCGCCATATCTGGTTTGCTTGAATGGGACCTCGAGGTCCCGCAACTTGAATTGCGCTTACCATCAAATCCTCCCTAACTTTACCCCAAATAATAAGCTACATCCATGCGCTTCTTCCCTTTTCTCCTTTTAGTCCTTTCCTCCTTCACCCTTCAGGCCCAGTCTCCTGCCACCCAACTGCTGGGGGCCTGGGAGTCGACCTTTGTGGACAGCGAAGGGCGTAACTCCAATTTAACGATGACCATCGTCGACGGGTTTATGGCCATGACGGCCTATAACGCGGATAGTGGGGAGTTCATCGCAACCCTGGGTGGTCGCTGGCGCGCCGATTGGGACAACTTCAGCATTACCTACGAATTTGATTCATCGGATTCTTCCCAGGTTGGTGGCGTAGCCACCATGCCTTATAAGCTGTCTGGATCCGTATTGATCTTTAACGAAGATAAATTCTGGACCAGGGTTGATGACGGTACCCCCGGTGCCCTGGCCGGTGCCTGGGAGATTATCGGTCGGAAACGGGATGGGGTAATGCAGGACCTCAGCAGTAGGCGGACCGGCCCCCGCAAAACCATGAAAATCATGTCCGGCAAGCGCTTTCAATGGATTGCCTTCAATACTGAGACAAACCAGTTCTCGGCAACCGGAGGGGGAAGCTACACTACGAACAAGGAAGGTCTGTACATCGAGAAGATTGAGTTCTTTAGCCGGGATCCGGCGCGTGCCGGCCAGCAGTTGAGCTTTGACTTTGAATTGGTTAACGGTGATTGGGTCCACCGGGGTGTTAGTACTAAGGGAGACCCCGTTCATGAGGTGTGGAGTTTGCGGAAGTAGGTTACCACTAAGTCACTAAGGGCATTAAGCGCTACACTAAGGTAGAGGAATAAAGCATCCCGGCTAAAGCCGAAGTTACACCCTACCCTGCTCTTCAACTTTCTTCTGCACCTGCGCGCCGTCGCCCACCTGACCTACAATATTCCCGGCCATCTTATTACCTTGCGCCTTCTCAATTATTTGACTATGCGCAAAGGCACTATTTTGATCAAAGGGGGCACCATCGTAAACCGGGGTACCCGTACTGTTTGTGACTTATACCTAAAGGATGGCTTCATTGAGCAGGTTGCCCCTTCCATCGACCGTTCCGCAGACCGGGAGATCAATGCGGAAGGCTGCCTGGTATTGCCCGGCATCATTGATGATCAGGTACACTTCCGGGAACCCGGCCTGACCCATAAGGCCACCATCAAAACAGAAAGCCGCGCCGCCGTAGCCGGCGGCACCACTACCTGGATGGAGATGCCGAATACCAAGCCCTCGGCCCTCACCCAACGCCTGTTGCAAGACAAATACGACATCGGAGCCGCCGTCAGTCCCGCCAACTACAGCTTCTACATGGGCGCTTCTAACGATAACCGGGAGGAAGCTTTGAGAACGGACCCTAAAACGGTGTGTGGGCTCAAGATCTTCATGGGAAGCAGTACGGGAAATATGCTGGTAGACGATGAAAAGACGCTCGACGCCTTGTTTTCGGACTGCCCCCTACTCATTGCCACACACTGTGAAGACGAAGCCACTATCCGCGGCAACGCCGCTGCTGCTCGGGCAAAGTATGGTGATAATATTCCGGTCGTTGAGCACCCCAACATTCGTTCCGCAGCGGGTTGCCTGAAAAGCAGCACGCTGGCCATTGAACTGGCCAAACGACACAACACCCGACTACATATCCTGCACATAAGCACTGCTGAAGAAGCAGAAATTTTCCGAAACGACATCCCGCTGGCGGAGAAGCGCATCACGGCCGAAGTCTGTGTGCATCACCTCACGTTCAATGCAGACGACTACCTGCGACTTGGGAATAAGATCAAGTGTAACCCAGCCATCAAATCCGAGCATCACCGTAAAGCCTTGCTGCCCGCGCTACTCGATGACCGGTTCGACGTTATTGCCACCGATCATGCCCCGCATACGGCAGAAGAAAAGGCCCAGACAGATTACTTCAAAGCGCCGGGTGGCCTGCCATTGGTTCAGCATTCTCTGGACATGATGATGCGGATGGTCCAGCGTGGAGAGATCAGCCTGGAGCGCGTCATTGAAAAAATGTGCCACGCGCCGGCCATTTGTTTCGAGATCGACCGTCGCGGCTACCTCGATGAAGGTATGTGGGCCGACGTTGTGATTTACGATCCGGCCACCGAATGGACCGTAGCCCAGGACAATATCTTCTACAAAGTTGGTTGGTCTCCGTTGGAGGGGGAACAATTCAAAGGACGGGTTCGCCAGACCATCGTTTCCGGGCACCTGGCTTATGACCGGGGGCTCTTCTTTGAGGAGATGAAGGGGGAACGGGTGCTTTTTGACCGGTAAAGACCTCCTTCATCAGACGAAAACCCGCTGCGCTTGTTTTCCTGGTAGACACCGCTTCACTGTTGGTAGTGGGTAGAGGATAGGCTACCGAGAAAAGGAGCGCAGCGAATTTTCACCTAGTATTGCCATACATCAATCAAAGCCTGAAATATTTTAGCGGTGTTCTTGGCATCCGTTAATGCCCGGTGTTGTTCCCCTTCCCAGGTAAGCCCCTCATGTTTGACGGCTGATTTAAGGCCGCGCTTTTTGGGAAGTTTCTTAATGTCCCGGTACTGGGCTTTGAGGTTGATGTGTTCATCAAGCCAATAGTCGTCAAGGCGATGCATCCGGCAGTCTGCACCTAATTGCTCCGGATCAAAGTCTCCCCAGCTGGCTAACAGGTATTCATCATACCCCACGCCGATCCAGTCTTGAAATTCCTTAACGACGCGTGTAAAGTCTCTGGCCCGATTGACTTCCTGTTGATCGATTTTAGTCAGGTTGCGACAAAAGTGACTCATCTGCGGATGTAGTGTTGGCTTGATCAGCCGGCTGAAATAGCCGTTAATCCGGCCATAGGCATCTAATTCACAAGCTCCGATTTCCAGGGTTTCCTGCACTAGTCCCGGTGGCCGTCCTTCCCAGCAGGTAGCCTCAATGTCGTATACAATAAACTTCACCCTCAGAGAATGCAGGGAAGGGGGTGTAAGGTTCAGCCAGAACGAAAATAACTGGTTTATGAACTGGAAGGCGCTATAATAAAAAGCCAGATAGCCCTGTGAGGGTTACCTGGCCAAAATATTCGTGACTGAAATAAATTCTTGAAATGAATCCGTTCTGAAGGGAATTCGATTAAAGGCGTGGCATACGGCTTTTAATCTCTGCGTGATAAGCTTTACCCATTTTGAGTTCATGGTCCCCAAGGTGGATTGTGCCAGTGGCAAAACTGATTTTGGTGACTCTGGTGAAATTCACCAAAACTCCGCGACTTGCACGAACAAATTCCGGAGCGTGTAGTTCTTCCGCAATTGAAGCTAACGAACGTTTGATGGCGAATTTCTTGCTTCCAGTCTGGAGGTAAGCATAATTGCCATCTGCCTGGATGTATTCAATCTCAGAAAGGGGAATTTTTACGTAAGTTGTCCCTTCCCGCAGGAACAAATGATCGGGAGATTTAGTAAAATAGTTCATAGGTAAAGTGCATGAATAATTGTATGTATCAGTTGCGGTAGCCTTACCCGGAAAACTTCGTTCCGGCCATAAGACGACTATGTGACGAGACTTACGTAAAAAAGTCACGGTTAGATGTCAAAGCGCCAAATTTTACCTACAGAAACACTATACTTAACGCCATAAACAAAAAACAATTCGCTCATATGCAAAATTTACCTCTCTACCAGGTTGATGCCTTTTCTGACCAATTATTTGGTGGCAACCCAGCAGCTGTTGTCCCCTTGCCACAATTCCTGCCGGACGAAGTCATGCAAAAAATTGCCGCTGAGAATAATTTATCAGAAACCGCGTTCGTCGTAGTTCGCGGGCCTGGGAAATTTGATATCCGGTGGTTTACCCCCACCATGGAGGTACGGTTATGTGGGCATGCTACATTAGCCTCAGCGCACATCATGTTTCATTCTGGTGGGCAACAATTTAAGAAGATGCACTTCCGTACCTGGGAGGCAGGAACCATCGTAGTTACCGCAAACGGGGCAGGTTCGTATTCAATGGATTTCCCGGCTGATATACCCAAAAAAGTTCGAGCGCCTAAGGGTCTGAAGGGTATCCTGGGCGGCCTTCAACCAGTGGAGGTTTATGCCGGTCTGGATGATTTGATGGTGGTATTAAAAAATCAAAAGCAGGTTAAAAACCTAACACCAAATTTCCCCATGTTGGCTTCCTTGAAAAAGCGGAGGGGCTTGTTGGTGACCGCAGCGGGTAAAAAGCATGATTTTGTCAGCAGGGGCTTTTTCCCGGCCTACGGTATTGATGAAGACCCGGTAACTGGTTCCGCACATACGCTTTTGACCCCTTACTGGGCAAAAAAATTAAAAAAGAAGCGGCTGGACGCCCGTCAGATTTCCGCCCGTGGCGGAAACCTAACCTGCGAACTAAAAGGAAAGAAGGTCCGGCTGACCGGTCAGGCCATCACCTACCTATCCGGGCAGATCATGCTGGAGAATCTGTAAGCCTTAACTTAGCGTTTGCTAACGGTGTGTTTGCCTGATGACGTACTGATGGTTATCCCGCCAGCACGCTTCGCCTGATTCGTAAAAATCAAACCGTTTAAGGTGTGACTTTGCTGCTTTTTTCACCGTCTGAATGACGCATTTACTCTTGAACAGAACAACACATGACACAACGTATTACTTTTCTCCTTCTGGCATTCTTGCTGGTTGCCAGTTTGCAGGCGCAAACGAAAGTTCAGCTGTCTATTCCGGACGTAATTGCCCCCGGGGGCGTTACCGAAATATGTGTGCCGATCATTGCTGATAGTTTCCCGAACATTGCCTCGTTGCAGTTTTCGATTGACTGGGACACCACCCAGGTAACTTTTACTGAAGCCCGCCTTGGAGACAACCCACTCGGCCTTGATGACATGGCTGCGTCCATGCCAGAATCCAATATTTATTTGATCGCTTTTCTTACGCCCGGATTAGTCGGGATTACTCTTGAGCCAGGAACCGTAATTCTTGAGCTATGCTTCGACGTAACAATGGAAAGTGGTTCAACGCCTTTGAACTGGGATGCAGCCCTTCCCGGAGAGTTTGCCCAGGAAGGAACGATTGTTGCCTTTCCCGACACCTTACTCTCAGGAAGTATAAACTATGGTAGCAACGTCGCCACCACGATGTGGCCCGGGGACACAAATGACGATGGCCAGATAGACCATAAGGATCTTCTCAACATTGGCCTCATCCATGGAACCAGCGGCCCGGCCCGTACACCTCCGGGAGTTACCTTTGAGGAGAAAGTGGCTCCGGCATGGCCCAATAGCTTTAACTCCGGCTTAAACCAGGCAAAAGTTGATTGTGATGGCAACGGCTTGATCGAAAGCCAGGATCTGACCTTAGTCGAAACCTACTATGGCCGGATCATTGATGGTCTCTGGGAACCTGGAAATGGTGCTTCCACCGGACAGGGACCAGCACTTGCCCTGGTTGGAGGTCCCATTAATTCCGGAGAACGTTCCACCCTTTCGGTGGCATTTGGGGAAAACAATGATCCTCTCGCAGTCGGTTACGGGATGGCTTTTGTCCTCAACTTCAATCCTGACCAAATTGACCTGAATACGATATCCGTCGACTTCGATGATTCCTATCTGGGAGAAGACCTGCTCACCATTGCCCGCCTGAGCCCGAATGAAAACGGCCGCCTGGAGATAGCCCTTAGCAGAAAGGACCAGGTCAACACAACCAACCCGGGCGGAGAGGTATGTAAGATCAGTTTTATCGCACTTGACAATGTCGACGGTGGAGATTACGACTTAACGTTTCAAATCGTCCCGGATACTTTCCTGTTAGCCGACCAGTCGTCTGCAGATATCCAAGGAAGTAACACCACCATTACCGTAATGGGAACTGTTGCCGTTCGGGAGCCGAACTGGGGAAGGGAATTGATCATTTTCCCCAATCCTTACACTGCTGGCCCGCTCAACATCAGAGGTAATTTGCCTTCGCTGGATCGATTGGTCATCTTTGATGTAAACGGACAACGGGTACGCAGGCTGGCAGGTACAACACGAGATCTCGATCTTAGTGATTTATCCGCAGGTACTTACCTGCTTCAATTAGAAAAAGGAGCTGAAAAGGTGGTTCGGAAGATCATAAAGCAATAGAACGCAAGCTACCTTTAAACCACTAAAAACCAGTAAATTAACCCTGGAATCAACCTTGTTTAAGGTAAGTATAACAGGTACCGTCAAACAATTTTTAACCGTTGCACCTTGTTAGAGCACTGAAAAGCAACCCATTATGTTCTACAAAGTGCTTCTATTAGAAATAGTACTGATTGGAGGTATGATCAGCCTGAAAGTTCGCCAAACCAGCGAGGCACCTCCTTCGTCAGGTACTGAAGTGACGGTGTCCTCCAGAGCCAGCGAAGATCGGGCGACAGACTTACTCCCTACAGAAAAACCAAAGCCCGTAAGCACTATCCGTAGTGGCGAGCTCACCTTTCCCGTTGCGGGTCATGATACAGAGGACGTCATCTCCGTATTTGGAGATAAGCGCGGCAAACGCAGTCATGAAGGCATCGATATTAAAGCTCCCCGAGGGACTTATGTAGTCGCTACTACCAATGGGTTCGTTGAGCGAATCAAAGAAGGGGGATCGGGTGGTAAGCAGCTTTACCTGCGTGATGCAAAGGGCCGGCTGTACTACTATGCCCACCTTGATTCGTGGGAGGTTGAAGAATTCGAACCGGTGGAAGCTGGGCAAATCCTGGGCACCGTCGGAGATACAGGCAATGCCAAAAACACCACGCCTCACTTGCATTTCGAGGTGCTACATGGTAAAGACAAGGAAGCAATAGACCCCATGGAATATTGGGCCCCCACTTTTCCATAGGGTTCCTTTTCTAAGTTTTGAAGCTTTAATATTCCCAAACCGTAAAGGTTTGAGGTACAGCTGACTTAAGAACAGCAGATGGCGCGGCCGCAGGTTCAGGGAAAAGTTGATAAGGAGCAATGATAAACCCTAGAGCGTGCCTGAAATTTCAGACAAGGTCTTAGTCGTCCTCATTATTCTCCAACCTTGATTCTAAGATCATAAGGCAGTTGAGAAAAAGCCATTCGAGCCATTTTCTCCAGTTCTTGCGGAGGTAATGCTTCTGGCTGCAGAGGTTCCTGACGAATACTAAGCGGAAGCACCTGGCCATCCAATTTGCCAAATCGAATCGCGATTCCTTTCCGGTTGTTGCGGACGATACAGGAAAGAACGTGCGCCCGAAAACGCTCGGGAAATTGACTTAAGTCCATTAGTGAAGAATTGCGGGGAATCCCAGGTTACCAAAAATAAAGTTTCCGCCGCCGATAATCAATACTAACAACGTAATCATGTAAAAATGCCGAACCGATGATCCCCGAAATTGGTGCTCCCGATGACGATTGAAGATGGGTAAGGTCCATACTCACAAAGGAGATGTCCTCCAGTTTTGCAGGGTCAACAATGCTAAGTTCAGGGATGGTTACCACACTGTTCATTGAGCTGTTTCCATCGAGCCCCTGGATATTCATCTCCTCACCACTAGCCCGCAAAAGCGACTTGTAGCCTTCGTCAATGATATTGACACCGGCTCCGGTATCGATGGCAAAACGTAGTTTACGCTTTCCGATTTTAACGGTGATGACCGGAAGGTGGTCCACAAAATCGAATTTCAGGACCTTGCGGGGTTCCTGGCCCTTATGCAAGGGATGTTTGACGGATTTTCGTAATTGGAACTTGCCATCAGGAAAATTGATGCGTAGCTCTTTATTATCCAACAAGTCATGGCCGACGAATCCGTCAATGGTTTGTCCTGTTCTTTGCTCCATTGAGCGTAGATCGAGTGCAAGCGCCCAGCGCTTACCAAGGTTACGACCACCGATTTCAAACGATTCTACCATCTGATTGGTCAGGGCAACACTCCCTCCAGTAGCAACTCCCGCCGGAGCCGGATGCCCCTTCACATCTTTGCCCCGATTATTCAATAGTAAAGAAGGGGCGCCGGTGTCCAGGACGAAATTACCGGTCTGGCCATCAATACGAGCAGGAAAAAAAATCAGGTTCCGGGTAAGGTTAAATGGTTGCTCAGCAATGTCCGCATAATCGGTATTAGCTGTCCGCTCAACACTGAACGGTGCTTTCAAAACGGACACTGCATCCTGCGTCCGCGCCGAAAAAATACATAGTATAACCACCAGCACTGAGCAGTAGTACCTATTTATATGCCCCGACTTGCCGATATGATGGCTTAACATTGCAACTGATTAACAAACGCTAAAGTAACACCTAATTTACATTAAATTAACATTGGACGTGTTTTTAACAGTGGGACTTCTGATAACGGCTTAATCTTTTTCTAAAGTCCGGAGGAAAAGTATTTCAAATAGCTGTCGAAACATTAGGCTTGGCCGATATATGTGCTACCTTTGTTTCCCGTAATTTAACTACATGAGCAAGTATATTTTCGTTACGGGCGGGGTCACATCATCCCTTGGTAAAGGCATCATTGCCGCTTCTTTAGCTAAGCTTTTGCAAGCCAGAGGTCTTTCAGTGACCATCCAAAAATTCGATCCCTATCTCAATGTCGATCCCGGCACACTGAACCCGTATGAACACGGGGAATGCTATGTTACCGATGACGGAGCGGAGACCGATCTCGATCTGGGACACTACGAACGATTCCTGAATACGCCTACCAGCCAAGCGAATAATGTGACCACCGGTCGCATTTACCAAACGGTTATTGACCGGGAAAGGAAGGGAGATTATCTGGGCAAAACAGTCCAGGTTATCCCGCACATTACGGACGAGATCAAGCGACGGATGCAGTTGCTAGGACAGACCGGGGACTATGACATCGTCATCACCGAACTAGGTGGCACCGTGGGCGATATAGAATCGTTACCCTACGTTGAGAGCCTTCGCCAGCTTATCTGGGAACTTGGTCGGGACAATTGCGTGGCTATCCACCTCACCCTCATTCCTTACCTCGCTGCCGCTAAAGAACTAAAAACCAAGCCTACCCAACACAGTGTCAAGGAATTGCTTTCCGCAGGTATTCAGCCCGACATACTGGTGGTCCGAACGGAGCACCAGATCGACGATTCCATCCGGCGTAAACTCGCCTTGTTCTGCAATGTAGAAAAGGCTTGCATTATTGAAGCGATCGACGCGGAGACCATCTACGACGTTCCCCTGTTGATGTTGAAGGAAGGGCTCGACGCCCAGGTAATGAGTAAACTGCGGCTGCCCGACCGGAAAGCCCCAGACCTTCGCCGATGGAAAAAGTTCCTCGGCAAACTAAAGAACTCTACCGGTGAAGTAACCATCGGCCTGGTTGGAAAGTACAACGAACTGCAAGACGCCTATAAATCCATTTACGAAGCCTTTATCCACGCTGGTGCCATAAACGAGTGCAAAGTAAAGGTCGTTCCCGTCCATTCCGAACAACTGGAAGGAACCAAGGTAGAGTTGGGCCGGTACCTCAGTCAGTTCGATGGCGTTCTGGTCGCCCCCGGCTTCGGTGAGCGTGGAATCGAAGGAAAAATTGCCGCAATCCAATACATCCGGGAAAACAACATTCCGTTCTTCGGTATTTGCCTGGGCATGCAATGTGCAGTGGTTGAGTTCAGCCGAAACATGGCTGGCATCCCTAATGCCAGCTCTACTGAAGTAGATAAGGAGACCAAGGCTCCCGTCATTGCGATAATGGAGGAGCAAAAGCAAATTGAAAACATGGGAGGAACCATGAGACTAGGTGCCTACCGCTGCGAACTAACGCCAAAGTCCATTGCCGCAAAGGCCTATGGCACCACTTCCATCGATGAGCGCCATCGTCACCGGTACGAATTCAACAATGCCTATCTGGACCAGCTGAAAAAGGCTGGTATGCAGATCACTGGCATCAACCCGGATACTGGCCTGGTGGAGATCATCGAGTTGAAGGACCACCCTTATTTCATCGGTGTACAGTTTCACCCGGAGCTAAAGAGTACCGTGGAGGCACCGCATCCTTTGTTTGTTTCCTTTGTGGCGGCTGCAATGAAGTATAGCGATAGAAAGGAAGACTAGTACAGAAAGCCGGAGCGTCGGACGATATTAAACAGCCCTAATATATGCTGTTATTTCCAACAGGAAATATACATTCAGGGCAACACTGAGCAGAGAGCGGTATACTAAGAGAAGAGAATTAGAACCTGAAGAGCGCTAAAGAATGAGCTTTATGGTGGCACCGTGTTCATTTCTTTGTTGTAAATTTGATACGTACTCGTACCTGAAATCTGCTCGCTTTATCATTCTTTTTTGTTTGAGGGCTGTTAATTTTTACCTACCGCTTTATGGAAGCCCAGTTATCTCGGCTACTACATATTGTTCAGTTGCCTGCTTTTTTAGCATCAACCAGTTCGGAGCTTCTTTATCTCAACGACGAGATGAAGCGGTTGATCGGGGGTGAAAATTCTGCACGCCAGAGGAGTTTGGTTGGTCTTGGCATTTTTAACAATCAAGCAGAGTTTCGGGGATTTATAAAGGGTTTTACTACCGTAGGGCCTGTGCAACGCGTTAGCTTACCTGCTACCCGATTGCGGAATAATAGTCATACGATCTGGCTTAATGCGGTTTACATAAAAGAGGTTGATATTGTCTTTTGCACCATTTCTATTAAGGACAAAGACTTACCCGAGGTAGTAGTTAATGCGGAGCATCCATTTGCTTATCTTGAGAATCTGCCGCCACTGGTGTTAATGGTGAATGGGAAGGGACAAACAAGTTACCTGAATTTTGCGGCTCAACGGATTCTTTGCCCGGCCGAAGCCGATGGGAAAGATATCGAATTGAACATGAGCGCGATTGACACTGAATTTTCTGAAGTTTCCTGGCGTCATCGATTAAAGGTTGCGCGCGAAAAAGGTTGTGCTAAATACGAAACTCAGTTTATACGTCGCGATGGGAAACTTCTGTCCGTGGAAGTAGAGATTTGTGACGTAAAAGGATATCCGGTTCATTCAGCCATGTTGGTGGCTACGGATATTTCGGACCGTAGAAAATTGGAACAGGAGTTGCGGTCCGCCCAATTAGAGCTAAGTACTTTAGCAAGCGAACGTGCTCGCGACAAGGAGTTCCTTAAGGACCAATTCAGGCAGTCAAACAAATTAGAAAAGACGTTAAGTAAAAACTCAAGCTACCGACGGGTAATTGAGCAGATTAAAAAAGTAGCCCCTACTGATTCTACTGTTTTGATCATGGGAGAGACGGGTACGGGCAAAGAACTTGCGGCGCGTGCTATCCACGCCGGCAGTCACCGTTTCAATGAGCCCATGGTTATTGTTAACTGCGGAGCTTTGCCGCGAGAACTTATTGAGAGTGAGTTGTTCGGATTTCGGAAAGGGGCGTTTACGGGTGCGATTCGCGACCAGGCAGGCCGTTTTGAACTTGCTGACAGGGGAACACTTTTTCTCGACGAGATTGGAGAGATGCCACTTGAATTACAGACGCGACTGCTTCGCTTTCTGCAGGAGGGTGAATTCACGCCAGTAGGAGGAAGTGAGCCTATTTATGTGGATGTCAGGATCATTGCCGCAACGAATCGAAACCTCGAAGCAATGGTAAAAAAAGGAAAATTCAGATCCGATCTTTTCTTTCGGTTGAATGTCTTTCCGATCTACAACCCACCGTTGAGGGAACGAAGGGAGGATATTCCCTTGTTGATCGATCATTTCATCCAGAAACACGGGCGGCGCTTGAATACCCAGGTTGAAGGAGTACACCCTACTATGCTTGATCAACTTATGCAAAATCCATTCTACGGCAATATCAGGGAGCTGGAAAATATCGTTGAGCGCGCACTCATCACTAGCGAAGGAAGGTTACTACGCTTAGATTGGAGCATACTTCCCCAGGTTTCATCAGGAGTTTCGAAGGAAGGTCAAAAATCGTCAGCGCAGATTGATTTGCCTGTGGCTGATTCGACATTGGATGAAATGCAAAAGAACTACATTGAGGCCATCCTCCGTAAAACGGGCGGTAAGGTTAGCGGAAAGGGTGGTGCAGCAGAAATTTTGGGACTTAAACCCCAGACGTTGTTTTCCAAAATCAGAAAGCTGGGGGTCAAACGGTAACTGGGTTACTTTTCCGGGGTACCTTCATCCATGTTTGTAACAGTTACGCAAATGATTTCTCCACCGGAAATTACCGGTTCGTAGGCTACGGCCAGGGAGTCGCCGTATCCCGAAATTGTCAAATCCTCTTTTTGATAGACGACTACTTCACGATAGCTACCATTTTCAATTCTCGATAGGGCCTCTTTTATCAATTCCCATCCGCTTTCGGTCAGAAATTCCCTGATGTTTTTCTGAATGAAATCCTCGGGACCTTTGTATGGTTCGTGGCTTTTATTGAGGTCGAGAATATTGCCATCCAGGTCCATTAGGCCGGCCTGGGTCTCGGTTGCACGCAGCCGTTTCCGGTATTGTTCCAGCAGCGTCAAAGTGTTTTGCAGCTCGATCACCTCGGAGGAGACATCCCGCATAATCAGAATGGCTTGGTCTTCCCGACTGCCATGCGAACCATTGGTTCTGGCGGGATTAGGGATGAAGGTGATTTCAGCGTACACGGCCGATTCCCCCTCACCACTTATTTTTATTTTTTCCGTTATAGCAACCTTTTCGTCAAAAACACTACGCAGGGCATTATGAAACTTCAACTGTTCCACATCATCCTCTATCACGTCTACGATGTAGGCACCCAAAAGATTCTCTACCGGAACATCAGGAGATATCCAACGATTGATTTGCTCAATACGAGCGCGCTGACTGACCAGCGCAATGGAATTTTCCGAATAGTTGAGCAAGACTTCATACTTCGCTGCGGTTTCACTAAGTTCTTGCCTTGCTTCCACCAACTCGTTGATGTCGATAAAAGTAATAATAAGGCCGATACCTTCGTCTTTGTCGGGGATTAAATGGGGCAGTATGCGAAGCAGGTAATGGCGTCCACTGCTATCAATGATTTCTTCTTCGTAGCGTTGCCTTGTGTCGAGGACCTGACGGCAGTTATCAGTTAAATGAAGGTCGGTGAAGGAACTGGAGAAGGCAGAAAGAGGACGGCTGATGTCCGTTTCGTGGAGATCGAACTGACGCCGAATGCTGGGGGTAAAGCGCCGGATAATCATATCTCTGTCAAGGAAAATCGTTCCTATTTCGGTGCTTTCCAAGAGTTGATTGATGTCATTGTTGAGGGTTTTCAGCTGTTCGTTCTTGAACTGCATTTCCTGGTTGACCGTATATAATTCTTCGTTGACGCTTTGAAGCTCTTCATTGGTGCTCTGCATTTCCTCGTTAGAGGCCAGAAGTTCCCGGTTACTTGTCTGGAGTTCTTCATTGGTTGCTTCCAGTTCGGTGAGTAGCTTGCGGGCCCGTTGCTCGGAAAGGATGAGTCGTTCCTCCAAAGTGTGAATTCTCCGCTGAAGTAGTTGGTCTGCTTTTAGCGGCTTTCCAGGATTTTCATCTTCGCTCAAAAGTGTTTTTGGAGAGATCTGGATCATCACTAATTTACCCGGGTAGCTGTCAAGTTCAACCTGACTAAGCATTGCTTGGTAGGTAATCCCCTTTATATCAAGTGCATCAACGCTAATTTCACTATTGGCGTCTTGATTCTCTGAGCTGAATAGGGCGTCTATTCCTGCCCGGAGAAGGGTTACAGTATTGTTATCCAGGACCTTATCAAGGACAAATTCCGTGTGGAATTTAGGAAAGTGAAGAACAGCGTCGAGGTTGCCATTTATGTACGCAATTTCAAAAGCTTGATTTAAAAACAAGCAGGCGGGTGCATACTGACCAGCGAGGTATTGTGCGAACTCATCGAAATTGCTGGCCCGATAGTTTTCTCTTGAAGAAACCTGGTTAATGATGTTGTCTTCCATGCCTACATTGTTTTCGCGTGCTGCTATGGATAGCCGTGACCTTTTGCTCAAGTCTAAATGCCGTTTTTCTATCGGCCGGGGGGTGAATATCTTCCAACGGCGGTCTATGCTTGAAAAAGCCTGTTGCATCCGCCCCAGGCTTTCGCTCGGACCCAGCATCATGAATCCTTCAGGATTGAGCGAGAAGTGAAAATTAGACAGGATTCCTGCTTGTGCCGCAGCGTCTATATAAATCAGAAAGTTCCGACAGCTGAGAAAATCGATATGAATAAAGGGAGGGTCAGTAAGGAGGTTTTGAATGGCGAAGAGAATTTTCTCTCTCAGCCTCGGAACTACCCGGTACCCCCCATGGGTGTGCTGTAGGTATTTTTTTAAATAACGTTCGGGGATATCCGCAAAAATGTTCTCTTGATAAAAGCCTTCTCCGGCGACTTTGATCGCTTTGGGATCGACGTCGGAAGCTAGAATCTTATAATCTAAGCCTTTACCGTGCACCGATAAATAATCGTCAAGCACCATTGCGATAGAGTAAGCTTCCTCCCCCGTACTACAGGCCGGTACCCAGATACGCAGCGGTCGGTCGGGGACGGCCGAAGCCACCAGTTGAGGCAACACTTTTCGCTCGATCAATTCAAACGCCTGGGGGTCACGAAAAAAACGGGTTACGCCAATCAGAAAGCTTTGGGCAAGAATTTGTAGTTCTTCTTCTTTGCTGTCCAGTAGTTCCAGATAATCGGTAGGTTGATCGATCATGTGGATCAACAATCGCTTTTCAATTCGGCGCCTGATGGTTGAGGGGCGGTAGTGACTAAAATCCATCGTCAACCCTTCGTTGATTCGGCGAATGATTTCCGCAATGAACCCTTCAAATTCCGGCTGAGCCAACTCCTGAAAAACTTTCACCTGGTTAGGACCGGGCTCCCGGAGAGCGATGGAGGTAATGGTCTGAGCCAATTCTTTTGGCGAGCCGATATAGTCCGCTACCTCGAAGCGTATGGCAGCGGCCGGCATACCAGAGAACTGAGCAGAATGAGGAGATTGCACCAAAACGATGCCACCGCTCTCCTTAACGGCCTTTAAGCCGCGGCTTCCGTCGGACCCCATTCCGGAAAGAATAACGGCAATACCGTAACTTTCCTGATCAACGGCAAGGGAAAGTAAAAAATGGTCTATCGGGAGGTAAACATAATCGTTCTCTTGCTCTCTTGGACTAAGAAGAAGCCTACCTTTCTTGACGGTAAGCTCTTTGTCGGCAGGACGGATATATACGGTGTTAGGTCTGGGGGCAGTGTCTTCCCGTAAGAAAGTCACCTTCATTTCCGTGGCACGACTGAGAATTACCGCAAGATTACTGTCGTAGTCGATGCTTAAATGCTGGACGATGACAAAAGCAAGCCCCGTGTCACTTGGCAGTGTACCGAGCAACGATTCGATGGCTTGGAGCCCTCCGGCGGAAGCTCCGATACCGACAATGCGGGTATTATCTTGCAATGGGTTGATAAGCTTATTTGAAAAAATCAAAAGCCAATATATGAGTCAGGAGAAAGAAACACAGTATTGGATCAGGAACTATTAATGGCTAAGCTTGAAAATGGTTGACGGTGGGGCAGACTGCTAAAATTTCACACCAGTCAGAAAATATGATAATTCGTCCGTCTCACTAATCGTCAACCGTAATTTCACAAACTATTTTTCAGGGTTAATGTAGAGGCAAGGTCGTTTTTACAGCCATTTCCAAAGCCTGTCCCACTCATGGAGAGCAGTATGGTGATTATCGGTGGCTATTATTGCTCTTCTCACTTTCAAAACATTGCGGATCAATGTTTGGCGCAGACAAATGTCATGTAACTGCACAATGTTTGGGTAATTTTCTGTTGTTACCGTTTTCCATTTCCCAGCGATACAGCGAATAAACGAGAGGCTATACGTCCAATAGTAGCGATCTACTGAGCACCAATCTTTTAGTTCGTGCTTGTCAATGAATGCGAGCGATTTTTCTGTCTTTTTTTCAAGAACTTGTAAGGATCTAAGTCGAAAATCGACGCAGCTCAAATCAGAAGGCATATGGTTCACGGTGTGTATTGTTGGCTGGTGAGACATTGTACAGTCAAAATACGTGCCAACCTGATAAGTCATTGATAATCAGCTAAACTCAATTTTGCAAGTCGATAATTTTTATCAAATACAATAAACTTAATTATTATATTTAATACCTTTATGCGATATAATATCTATGAAATAAGAAATTACGTAAAGCAGCCTTTTTTAGGCGGTGAGTCTGCTGCTGCTGCAGGTGTTCAAACCGGCCTGGGTGCCGCCAGCTGACAAGAGAGGGTAAAAGTAAAATAAACTTCGATAAGAGGAGTAGGTAAACAAGGCCTTGATCGCCTGGTAACGTGTAAGTCTTACTGCCTGATCGTTTTTTATCTCCACTTTTCTGACGAGGTCTGGATTACAGGTGACGTTAGTTTTCAAGTTCCAGTTCCTGGCTTTCCATGATGGTGGACTTGATAATTTTTGATCGCCTTGAGAGGCTATTTGCATTATCCCGGTACTTACCCGCGATCTTAGCATGGCCTTCTGTCTCCAGTATATCGGCCATATGACCTAGCAGCAGTTGACCTTCTTCCATTCCTCGCATGACTTCCCACGTACTTGCTTCTATATTATTATTGATGCCAACCAATAGAGAGTCAGCGGTATGGGCATGGCCCGTGTGGCAGCGAAATCTTTTTAACTTGCCTTCAGCATATTCCGTTAGCGCGCCATGACATTCCGGACAAGTTAGGGGGGAAAATTTCCCATAGGTAATTACACCTTTTTTTAATGCATTCTCTCCTTTTGCAACCCCAAGTTCAAATTCGACGAAGTTTTTCCGCCCGGCAGTAACAGGTATGGTAGATTGCTTTCCGGAGGTTATTTGTTTGCTTAAGGAGCCGATTAGCTGACCGATCTGATCGCCAGGTAATTCGTAGTCAATTTCATTATACATGGCTGCACTGACGGGCATTCCATCAAAAACGGCATCTTCCCTGGACTGGATGACGGAGGTGCCACTAAAATGCTTTATGTTCCACAGACCGGAAGTACCGTCGTTCAGCGCACCGCTGAGAATTATACCGACAACCCTTTGCCGATAAGAGTAGGCAGCTGACCTGAACAGGGCATCAACGGAAGGCCGCCAATGATTCTCCTTGGGACCTTTGGTGACCAGCATTTTACCGCCTTCTAGTATTAGATGGTGATCCGGAACAGCCGTGTATATCGTTCCGGGACAAATGGTCACGTCGTGTTTAGCATTTAAGACGGGGAGCTTAGACCGGTAGCCTAGAATCTGGTCTAGGTTATTCTCTGCGTATGAAGGCATGTGCTGGACTACGAATATGGACGCCCTGCAGTCTTCAGGTATATTTTCAATCAAATTCAGTAGTGGAGTCATTCCCCCGGCTGATGCTCCGATTACTATAATAGCCTGTTTTTCATCATTGAGCATACTACTTTTTGTAAATCAAACAGCATGTCATCAGTAGAGGTTCTGTATGAGTTGGGAATGAACATTGTTAAAACAGCTAAGGTTTAACCTGAATATTATCACGGTAGAATATGAGAAGATTTATTTCTCAGTCGCAGTTCCTCTTCTTCGCTACCCGCTTCTTTAACACACACTACTATGGCAGCAGGCATCCCCGAAGTCTTAGATTAACATGGATTACTTTTTTGCCAATAGTCCGCTGCACTTGGGTTTCTCTGCCCGTGAAGGTGAGTATTAAGAACTGGCGTTTTCAAGAAGTTTTCTTGTTGCAAAGAAAATCAGGTTGGAAAATCTTCAACCACTTACATGAAAATATCTTATGAATTTACAATTAATGAAAGCCCTGGAAAAGCAGACAACGCTTACTCAGCAACAGCTGGAAACGGTTGCGGAGTATGCGCAAGAAAAGAGGTACAACAAGGGTGATTATTTTCTGAAATTTCCAAAGGTGAGCACTGAAATTGGCTTTGTCCTGTCCGGCGTTTTACGGTATTATTATTTGGACGATGAAGGCAACGAGGTGACGGCAATGTTTATGCAGGCTAACGACTTCTTTACCGACCTGAAAAGCTTCCAAAACAGAACGCCTAGCAGCGGATTCATCCAAGCGGAAACGGACGCTAAAGTACTGGTATTTGACGCTCAGGCAAACGAAACGCTACTCGGAAGCGTAGACGGCTGGGCACTGGCACTTAGACAAATTACCCAAAGCAGGTTATTAGAACAGTTGCAATTTTCAAGAAGCCTTATCAATGATGACGCATTGGGCGCCTACAAATCTTTTATTTCAACTTACCCTGAGATCGCCAATAGCGTTACGGATCGGCACCTTGCTTCATTCTTAGGTATTTCCAAGTACACTTTCAGCAGGATCAAGAACCAGGTGAAAAAAGATTAAGCGAGTTGCTATATCGCAACGCGCTGTAACAAATAACAACGTAATCTTGTGCCTCATTCAAAATGGGATTACAAATAAGTGTTGTTCAAGTGTTTTTCATTCTAGTAGCCAGCCTTTGTTAAGGCTGGCTACTTTTTAATAATATTGAAGGCACGGTAGTTGTTAGTTTAGAGCTACAGCCGGGTAGGGCCACTTGCCTACTTCATCAGCTCCTTCACCGCCCGCACCAGCTGCGCGTCAACGCCTTTGGCAATATCGCCCGGCAGGTTCTTTACGCGCACGTCCGGCTCCGTCTGGTTATTCTCCATCCAGTTGCCGTTGATGTCTTTGGCACTGACCGGAACTACGCCCCAGACTGATCCATCGGGCAAGCGCTCCCACCCTGCGAAGGAACAGGTTCCGGGTGTCGGCATACCGAGGGTGGTACCAATCTTGAGGTCGTCGTAACCGCAGGCGAAGCAGTGCCCGTCGGAATATTGGGCTTCGTTGATGAGGGCAAGCGTTGGCTTCGTCCAACGGGAGGTCGGCTCTCCGCCTACCACCTTAGCTTCCGTCTCGTAAGTGATGAAGGAAACCCCGGTGAAGAACATCGCCAGATCTGCCACAAGGTCACCACCGCCGTTGAAGCGGGTATCGATAATCATCGCCTTGCGGTCAAAGTATTTACCCATCATGTCTTCGTAAATGCTCCGGTAAGGGCCGTCACCCATTCCGGGGATGTGTACGTAGCCCAGGGTACCGCCGGATAGTTTGTCCACTTCCTCTTCGTTGATCTTCACCCAACGCTTGTAGAGCAGCCCGTTTTCTTCCCCCAGTGAAATGGGTTTTACGGTAATGGATTGCTTCTTTTTTGTCGTAGGGTCAGTAACTTCCAATAGGGTGAAGTTACCCGCTTTGCGGTTGAGGTAGCTGGCTACATCGCGGTTTGGGCTGATCGCTTCCCCGTCGATCGATTCGATGATCGTTCCGGGCTTGAGGTCAAACGCAGCACGGTCAAGTGGTCCACCATCCATTACTTCCGCGATTCTAATACCGTTACCGGTGTACGCATAATCCATAAAGATGCCCAGGGAAGCAGTGGCATCCGGATTGGTAAAGCCCTGTGGCCGGAAGCGTGCGCCGGCATGGCTCACGTTCAGCTCCCCCAGCATCTCAGAGAGCATCTCGGTAAACTCAAAGGCATTGCCGATGCCAGACAGGTACTTGCTGTATTCGCTACGCATCTGGTTCCAGTCGATGCCGTGAAAAGTCGGCTCGTAGAAGATTGCGTTGGTACGGATCCAGACGTGGTCAAACATCGCCTGGCGCTCGGCAGCTACGTCGTACTCCATTTCTCCCTTGATCTTGACCGGCGTTTTCTTACTCTTCGCCACGTCAATTTTCGAGATACTACCGCTGCTGAGCAGGTAAAGGTTTTTATGCTCCTTGTCCCATTCCAGCCGACCACCACTGCCGATCTTCATTTCCATCTTGGTCTCCTTGGTACGCAGATTAGTAGACCATAAGTTCGCTCCTTTCTCGAAGGTGGCGAGGTAGTACAGTTTCTCTCCGTCTTTGGAAAGCACGGCATCTCCCAGGCGGGAAGAGTGGATGGTGAGGCGCTTGTTTCGCTCATCGAGGTTATTCCAGTCGAAGGTGAGTTTTTTCACTTCCTTCTTCTTGTCGTCGTCCTTGTCGTCATCATCTTTATCGTCATCGTCTTTATCCTTATCGCCGTCTTTTTTGTCGTCGCCTTTTTTGTCGCCGTCCTTCTCCTTTTTCTGCGCTTCCTTGATGGCCTTCGCTAGTTTGAATTCCTCGTCACTCAGGTTAGCTTCATCCCAGGCTTCCTGGGTAAAGTACATCGAGTAAACATCCTGCTCAGACCGGCCGCTGGTGGCGTAGGACTTCAGTCCGTCCCGGTTACTTAACCAGATCATTTGCTTGCCGCCGTCAACCCATTTTGGGCGTGAGTCGTAGTAGCCACTTTCATTCAGGTTGACGCGCTTACTGCCGTCTGCTTTCATCAGCAATACATCGCTGTTGTTCATCAATACGTCCCATTCCACCAGCAGCCATTCGCTATCGGGGCTCCAGGTAAAGTACTTGTCACCATCGCTCATGTGGTAAAGTTCCTTAGGGCTGAGCAAAGTAACTTCTCCGGTGCCGTCGGCATTACGCACTTTGATGGAACGGCGGTCTTCCACCCAGGCCATCTTTTTGCCATCGGGGGAGTACTGCACGAGGTAGTTGTCCTTTTCGTTTTCGATGACCGGACTTTCTTTCGTCAGCGTAGCGGCATAGAAAAACGGTTCCTCCATTCTGTTTTTTTCGCTTTTAAAAGTACTCCACTTGCCGGCCGTTTCCCGGCTGTAGACGACAGATTTTCCTTCCGGTCCCCAGGAGACAAAACGTTCCTGCTCCGGCGTATTGGTCAGTCGTTTAGTGAAAGACTCCTCGGCGGAAGTCACGAACACCTCTCCCCGGGCAATGAAGGCAATTTCCTTACCGCTTGGAGAGACGGACATTTCAGTAATACCTCCACTGATGGTCACAAATTTATCCTGGTTGGCGGCTCCCTGGGTGATGATCGTTACGGGGAGTTTCTTCGGCTGCGCGCCTTCGCGCAGGGTATAGAGTTCGCCATCGAAACCGAAGCAGATTGTCCCGTCTTTACTTTGGCTGAGGAACCGGACGGGGTGGAGTTTAAAATCGGTTACCTGCGTAGCTTCTTTAAGGTTGCCAGCTGGTGCTTTCCATACGTTATAGGTCCCACTGCGTTCACTTAGAAAGTGCACCGTTTTTCCATCTGCACTTACGATTGGCTGGCGGTCTTCGGCAGTATTGGTGGTGAGCTGGGTATGGCTTTTGTTGGCCAGGTCGTAGCGCCAGAGGTCTCGGGTGATGGAGGAGGTATGGTGCTTTCGGTATTCGTTTTCGCCGCCTTTCTTGTCTTGGTAATACATGCTTTTGCCATCCGGGCTAAACTGAACGTACTCTGCGGGAACGGTGAGGATTTGGCTGACTCTTCCGCCGCTTACGGGAACGGAGTATAATTCTGACTGAGAGCGGTGGGGGAACTGGCGGTGCGTGACCTCGTCTTGCCGCAGGGCACCGAAGAGTACGGCTTTCCCGTCGGGCGCGAAGGTGTAGGGAGTTTCGTCGTTGGAGTGATAGGTCAGCCGGGTGGCTGGCCCGCCCTGGGCGGGCATGGTGAATACGTCGAAATTACCGTACCGGTTGCTGGCGAAGGCGAGCTGTTGCCCATCTTTACTCCAGGTCGCGGCGTAATCATGGGCTTTATGGAAAGTTAATTGCTGCGCACGACCACCGGCGGTGGCCACGGTGTACAAGTCGCCTTTGTAGGTAAAAACTACCTGATCTCCATTAGGAGAAATGGCACTGTGACGGAGCCAGTTGGCGGTTTCCTGGGCGCGGCCGCAGGTGCACAGAACGGTAATAAGAAGCAGGGTGAGCAATGGACGCATCTGTTGGGTTGGTTTTGGGGTGGGAAGGTAGGGAATTTGGGCTATTGGTGGGTTGCGCTCGAATTGAAAGATTTCAGTACGAACCAGAGGTACAACAACCACGTATTTGATAAGAGTGGGCGTCGGATTCAGCCACGGTTAATCGCGTCTTTCCTTATAAATCATTATCAATGCGGCTTACTTTATTCTTATTTCCCTGCTTCCTGTTTTTCTCCTTTCTCCTTTCCCCGCTGCTGCTCCCTGCTCAAAACATCGAAATTGATACTACCTACATCGAGTCCATCCGCTACCCGGCGCGCATCAACGGAGGGTTACGTTTTCGCGACCGTACCGTAGACTTCTCCACCGCCGGCCGTGAGACTTTCCGCCTCGAGAACCGCGGACTGGCCGCGCGCATTGGCGGCCGCTACAAAGCTGTGAGTTACACTTTCAGCATCCCGATCAGTGACCTGGGTACCGGTAGTAACCTGGAACAAGGGAGCTCCCTCGGGCTCGCCCTACAGTTCTACCGTCCCAAGTTTTACCTGCTGACGGATGTTCGCAAAACTAAAGGCTTTCGTACCCTGCGGCCCGGGATGCCAGCGTCTTTCCGCCCCGATGTTGAACTGCTCACCGCTACCCTCTTCGGTTTTCACGTGCTCCGACACGACAAGTTCAGCTTCCGCTCCGCCTTCAAACAAAAGGGGCGGCAGTTGCGCAGTAGTGGCTCCTTATTATTGGGAGGGCTGGTGAACAGGCAGGTACTGAGTGCTGACAGCATCACGATTCCGCTCTCCAGCGAGGGCAACATCAATATCACGAAGTTCCGCCAGCACAAACTGGGTATTGGGGCTGGCTACGCTTATACTTACGCTTTTGACGAATTCTGGTCCATTACGCCAGCGGTTTTCGGCGGGGCAGAGTTTCGGTTCATCGATTATGACTTGTTCGGTAGCCAGCGGGAGCGCGAACGCTTTCGGGTCAGTCCCCGAATTCGGGCCCGCCTTGCCTTCGGCTACAATGGTCGCCGCAATTATGCGGCCCTCACTGGCATCTACCTTCCCAGCGTAGACGCTACCGATAATCTCGACACCCGGGTCGGAAACCTGCAAATAGAATTACGTATTGGGCGTCGGCTCGGCAAACCGATGCAAGGAGCCGGAGGCGTGGTACCCATGGATTGATTTCAGGATGGTACAGGGCGTCCATTTGGGGCCAACCGGGTCTTCTGCTCCTCTACACCTTCCTTGCACCTGCGGCCTCGCCCACCTTCCCTTCTCCCCATTCGTCCCTTCCCCCTTATTTTGGCACAGGCGCCAGGATTTGAACCCGGACCAGAAGGTTTGGAATCTCCCGTGCTGCCAATTACACCACGCCTGCGAATATATAGTCTTATGACCCTGAACTTGTTAGACTATAGTGGACCGGATGGGACTCGAACCCACACCTTCCTCCTTGCAAAGGAGACGCTCAGCCAGTAGAGCTTCCTGCCCAAAAAGCAGACCGCTCAGGGATTGAACCTGAAACCTTCGGAATCAAAATCCGACGCTCTAGCCAATTGAGCTAGCGGTCTGTAAGCGTTGGTGTGGAAAACAAGTTTCCATACCAACGCTGAAGTCAGGACGGCAGGGTTCGAACCTGCAACCGTCTGGTTCGTAACCAGAAGCGCTATCCAGTTGCGCCACGTCCCGAAAAAAGTAGGATGGGCCAGATTTGAACTGGCATTTCCTGCACTCCAAATGCAGCCTCTTAGCCGTTAGAGGACCATCCTGACAAACAGCGCCCCACCAGAATAATTCCTAGCGGGGCGCCGATCAAGTATGTACATACGAGTTCTGCTCCGCTAAGGGGCCGGGGCCTGATTCCAAGATGCTTGGCGTCGCGTATTCATTACTCGATTAATTTTGATTTGTGGCAGGAGTCGGATTCGAACCGACGGTCTCCGGATTTTGAGCCCGGCGAGCTACCAAACTGCTCCACCCTGCGGGGGGATAATGGAATGGGCGTCGGCAAAAGTTGCGGGGGAGAAAACTTTTGTTATCCCGTGCTACTTCAACAGGAACTTCTCGCCAGCGGGGCGGGGACGTGCCAGCGGGCGGGGGCGAGCCCTATGGTGTGCACACAAGTTTACAGACCCGCCGTTTTACACATCGGAGGAACTTTTTTGAGCGCTTCGGCTTCGCCTCCGTGCTCAAAAAAGATGCCTACGATGAGAAAACGGCTCGACAGTCAGGCGGTTTTCTCATCCGATGCATCTTTCAGCCTGACGTAGTCGGCTGAAAGTTCACCGGATGTGTAAAATCGCGATCATTTAGAGCACCGTAAAGATGTGTGCACACCATAGGGGCGAGCCCCGCCCCTGCTGGCCAAGACAGTATCACCCCGCGTTCGCTAAGCGAACGCGGCCAATAAACCTGACGCTGGTCGGGCGGGGCTTACCCCAGCCGACCAGCATTAAAACAAAACGTCTGGCGGCATCCACTAATCCGTAACCAGCTTATACCCTACCCCGCAGAGATTAATACGGCATCATACCTTTTCAGTAAAAAAGAGGTAATTGACCTTATAGGATGCCTTGTCTGACTTCCCGCCCGGCTATGATGGAGGAACCCAGGGAACACTTCCAAGCGGCAATGACATCTTACAACTTAGCCAGTTTGGCACCTATACAGTTGTGCTTAAAAGTCTTACTTCCATTCAAGACGATTTTCTGAATACACGTATTCTTTGTGACAACCGCGACACCTTCACCATAGTAGTAGACGACATCCCCAAAATCGACGCCGGCTCCGACGCCACCATCTGTGATGACAACATCCAGCTCAATGGTTCCACCCCCCGCAATGCTGCCGGAATTCCCGTTGACATCAACATCCTCTGGGAAACAGTGGAAAATTACCCCGGCGTCGTCATCTCCGACGTCACCATTCGCAATCCCGTTGTAACCGGCCTTGTAACCGGCCAGTCCTACACCTTCCGCTACTCCTTCCCCGGCGACCCGAACTGCGAAAAGGAGGACCTCGTCACCATCACAGTTAAGGAAGAGTGCGACGATACGCCACCGCTGACCTGCGACATCAGCCTGTCGACTCGCTGCCACGCCTGCGGTTGTAGTAAGCCGGTCTTCTCCGTCAACGTTCGGGACAGCAACGGCGATAAATTTGAATTCGGGACGTTCCAATTAACCTGGCTGCTGGACGGTGTCCCCACGCAGATCGGCCTCAACTCAGACGATATTGTGACCCATTACGAAGGCCCGCTCGTCGTCACTGCGCAGATAACCTTTATGCTGGAGAATGGCGAGGAATGCACCATCGAGGAAAGTATTGCCGTCACTTGCGGCGATGACTGCCCAGTGGTAGGCTTCGAATATTCTACGGACGATTGCTTCAAGGACATGTTCTACGGAGAGGTGACCATCGTGGACGGTGCCGGACACCCCCTTAGCGAGGCGAGCATTGAGTGGGACAACAATGGAATATTAGACGAAAATCCCTACATGGTTTTCAGCCAACCCGGTGAGGTGGTTCCCGTCCATATAAATTTTTACTGGCGCAAAGGTTGTTCCTTCAAGATGGATTTTGAGCCCGACTGTTTCAAGGGAAATGGCGGTAGCAAACGTGCCACAGCGAACGCCTCCGACGATGACCCCACCCATCCCGAAGCTACCGGTGTTTACCCGAACCCGGCGAGTCGCCACGAGGCCGTTACCGTTGATTTCGGCAAATACAAACCGGCCAGCCTCCGGGTACTGGACCTCAACGGCCGGGAGATTTTCCAAACCTCGGTTACGGCAGATGCGAAAAATTATCGCCTCTCCTCCTCCACCCTGCCCGCCGGAGTCCTGATCGCGGTGCTACGCGACGAAGCTGGTAATTCGCTGAGCTTGCAGCGATTTGTGGTGCGCTGATGAACTGCTTTTACTGGTTTTGCGAAAGCCCATCCTCATTTTGAGGATGGGCTTTCGTCGTTACTGGCCAAAGGTTCTACCCCTTCAACTTTTTCGGCAGCTCCCGGAAGCCCATATTATAGAGCGTAAAGCCAAACATATCCACGGCCTGCTCAATTTGCTTACTCACGGGTGTACCGGCACCGTGGCCCGCGTCGGTTTCGATGCGGATGATCACTGGATTGTCTCCCGCTTGCTTGTCTTGTAGCTCAGCCGCAAATTTGAAGCTGTGCGCTGGCACCACCCGGTCGTCGTGGTCCCCCGTGGTCACCATAGTAGCCGGATACTTCGTACCTGGCTTCACGTTGTGTACTGGCGAGTACCCCTTAAGGTATTCGAACATTTCCTTATTATCGTCGGCGGTACCATAATCGTAGGCCCAGCCGGCACCGGCCGTAAAGGTGTGGTAACGTAGCATGTCCATTACACCAACTGCGGGTAGAGCGACCTTCATCAGCTCAGGACGCTGGGTCATTGTAGCGCCTACCAACAGGCCACCGTTGGAGCCCCCGCGAACGGCCAGGTAGTCGGATGAAGTATAGTTTTCACTGATCAGGTATTCCGCAGCGGCGATGAAATCATCAAATACGTTCTGCTTTTTCAGCTGCGTACCGGCATCATGCCAGGCTTTGCCATACTCACCACCGCCACGGAGATTTGGTACGGCGTAGATACCGCCCTGCTCCATCCAAACAGCGTTAGTGATGCTGAAGCGCGGCGTCAGACTGATGTTAAAGCCGCCATAGCCGTAGAGGATGGTCGGGTTTTTACCGTTGCGTTCCATTCCCTTCTTGTAGGTAATGATCATCGGCACTTTCGTTCCATCTTTAGAAGTGAAGAACACTTGCTCGCTTTCGTAATCGTCTGCATTGAAATCGATGGCTGGCTCCTTGTACAGATTGGAGGCGCCGGTCTTGGCATCGTAGGCATAGATGGAGCCCGGGGTCTTGTAGTTCGTGAAGCTGTAGTACAGCGTCTCAGCATCGGCCTTACCGCCGAAACCGCCCACGGAGCCGATACCCGGCAGGTCCACTTCGCGCACCAACTTTCCGTCATAATCATACTGTTTCACTTCGGAGATCGCGTCTACCATGTACTCTGCAAAGATGGAGCCGGAGCCGGTCCGGGGACTCAGCACATATTCCCGTTCGGGGATGAGGTCTTTCCAGTTGGCGGGGACAGGGTCGCTGGCATCGACCGTAACGATTTTCTGGTTCGGAGCATCCAAATTGGTAAGCAGGAACAACTTTGATCCCTTGTTATCCAATACGTTGGTATCGCTGTCTGCATGGTCTACGATCGTCTTCATCGGGCTGCCAGGCTTGCTCAGGTCCAGGAGAAACAGCTTATTACCGGAGGTGGATACGCTGGCAGAAATGAGTAAGTAGCGGTCGTCTTCGGTGACCGAAGCACCGACATAGCGATGCTTTTCTGCCGGAGTACCGCCAAAGATCAGGGCGTCACTACTCTGGGGCGTGCCCAACTTGTGGAAATAGAGCTTGTGCTGATCTGTCTTGGCGGAGAGCTCACTACCCTTCGGCTTATCGTAGCTGGAGTAATAGAAGCCTTCATCTCCTTTCCAGGACATACCGCTGAACTTGATATCGACCAGGGTGTCCTCCATAATCTCCATCGTTTCGGCGTCCATGATGATGATTTTCCGCCAGTCGCTCCCGCCTTCGGAGATGGCGTAAGCCGTGATTTCTCCGCTCTTGGAGAAGCTCATTCCACCAAGAGAGATGGTACCGTCTTCACTGAATTTATTTGGATCTAGGAATACCTCGTCCTCTCCGTCTTCGTTCACGCGGTAGAAGACAGACTGGTTCTGGAGGCCATCGTTCTTAGAGTAGTACGTATGGTTTCCTTCCGTGAATGGGGCACTGATTTTCTCGTAATTCCAGAGTTTTTCCAGACGTTCTTTCAGGGCGTCGCGGAAAGGGATATTCTCGAGGTAGCTGAAGCTGACTTTGTTCTGGCTTTTCACCCATTCCCCGGTTTCAGCGCTCCTGTCGTCTTCCAGCCAGCGGTAGGGATCGGCGACTTCAGTACCGAAGTAGTTAGTAACTGTATCTACTGATTTGGTCTCTGGGTAAGTAAGCGGCTCGGGAGCCGCCACGGTGTTGTCTGCTTCCTGGCAGGCAAACAGGCAGAAAAAAGCGAACAGGCAGAAAAGGAACTTTTGCATTTTATTTGGATTGGTTAGGTCTGCAGATGGAGCAGATTAAAGGCAGGTAAAATAAGGCATTAAGTAGACTCCTGCTTTATGGGTCCTGAATCTTCTTTGGGCGCAAACGCAGGTGCAAGAGAATGGTTTATAAAGCGGAGCAGGCCAACTTCTCTCTTTATTGGTTAAAAGTAAGAAAACACTGCGTTCTCTATTCAAAAACCATATCATTCCGCCCGCTCCAACCGATAAATTATCTTCTTCATTTGCGCGATCTCCCGTTCCTGCGCTTCAATGATCTCCTTGGCCAGTTCAATCGCTTCGGGGTCCTTCAGGTGCGCCTTCTGACTCACCATAATAGCGGAACTGTGGTGCGGTATCATGGCTTTCATCCATTGCACGTCACTAACAAAAGTTTGCTGGCGCATCCCGGTGTAGCACAGTACAAACGTCAGCACCGCCACGCCCAGAATGGCGTAATTCCAGGCCTTCTTTTTATACATCCCCCACATAAACAGCAGCATGGTGAAAGCCATCGGGGCAATCATCAAAAAGGTCATGTAAGTGCGGGTCGGGGCGAGGTAAATGTGGTCGAAAACGTCGACATTGAGGTACATTACGGCGTACATAATGACGAAGGAGGTCGCCATCATGATCGCAAATTTGAGGTAAGGGTTCATCCCTTCTTTGTGGTCGTTCATTGGTAATTGTTGTTATCGGCCGCAGGTGTGGGCGCGGCCGCGGGTGCAATAAAAAGTGGTTAAAAGGCAATGGATGTTTGCCGGGGTCTATTTGATTTCAGCAACGACTTTGCCGCACTTCAGCATCTTGTCGCCGTAGTAGGGATTTCGGATATCGGATACGTCAGAGAACCAGTTCCCTCCCGCACCATCAAATGCCATCGGACAATACTGTTTGTACATGACCCCATCGGTGATGCCTTCGGTAAAGAGTGGTTCCAGGGCTGTGGTCAGATCAGCGAAAGCGGTGCGTATGGCCTCCAGGTCACCGGCATCAGCTACGGCCTGCGCCTTCATCCGGACATCAGGACGGTCATCGCCCAGCGCCTCGGCCATGTTGGCGGCTGCGGAGGTTGCGTCACCGGCATTGCTGTTCACCAGTGCCGTGCGGAGCTTCAGGTAGTACTGATAAACTGTTTCAGTCATACCGTCAGCAAAAGAGGCATCGAAGGCATCCGGCGTAGCGGCCTTTTCCGCCTTCACTTCTTCCGGGGTGTTGAGCGAAACGTCGGTGTGGTTATCTCCGCCGCCACAAGCCGTGAAAACGGTTGCGGCGAATAGAATAATGGAATAGAGTAAATATTTCATGGTTACTGGTTGTATTAAAATTATTTAATGGTAAGCATGGCCACAGCCATCTCCACCTCTTCGACGATGGTGACGGTACACATGGGCAGATTATATACGTCGCCAACGCAGGCACACATTGTTTTTCGTTACCTGGTCGACGCATCTCCCGCAAGTCAGGCCTGCCAGCCCAAAGGTCTGTTTGGTCATTGTGACTGTTTCCATACCCTTAAAAACAAGCTACTCAGCGCTCAAGTGCGACATGATTTAGGCCTAAACTATCGAAATATTGACTTTCTGCACTTTGTTGAAGGACAGCGACTTATTGATGGTGAACAACAACCTGCCCCCTCCGAATTTTATTCCGGTGCGAACCCGTGGACCGGGTTCTACTTTATCTATTTAGAAGCTTTTTCGGAAATTTCCAACCGCCGCCCCCCCCAAAATCCAACCTTCATGTCCAAAACCATCCACATCATCGGCTCCGGCATTAACAGTCTTTGCGCCGCCGTCGTCCTCACCCAAAAGGGACATACCGTCCACGTTCACGAGCGTAATGCGCACGCTGGCGGAAACATCCTGACCAAAGAGCTTACGGTACCGGGCTTCAGGCACGAAATTTACTCGGGCTTTCACCCCTTGTTTACCACCGGTCCGTTTTACCAGGAATACCGGGAGCTGCTGGAGGAAAACGGACTGACCTACCTTAATACCGATATACCTACCGGCGTCCTGTTGCCCAATGGTAAAAGCACCGTTTTTTATCGTGATCGCAAGGAAACCATCAGGGAGATGAACCAAGTAAACGCCGGAGATGGAGATGCCTACGACGAAGCGATGGCCAAGTTCGAAAAGAACGCAGACCTGGTCTTCGGCTTACTGAACACCGAGCTTTGGTCTACGGGAGGGGCAGGCCTGGCCGCGAAGAGTGTTTGGAATCTCGGCCCCACCGGACTGCTGGAGTTTTTTGGCGAGACGCTTCCCGACGCCCGCAAATGGCTCGACAATACCTTCGGCAGTGACCTGAACAAAGCCCTCATGGCCCCCTGGGTTCTGCATACGGGCCTTGGCCCCGATAACCAGGCCAGTAGCCTGATGCTGCGTGTCATTTTCGCCAGTTTTGAGCAAACCGGGATGCCCGTCCCCCGGGGCGGTGGCTCCGAACTCGTCAAGGTCCTGGTCCGCGTTATCGAAAAAAACGGTGGCAAGGTCCACCTGAATGCTAACGTAGAGGCCATCACCGTCACCGATGGTAACCTGCGAGGACTGACCGTTAACCGAGCCCATCACGATGCCGACGTGGTGCTGGCCAACGTTACCCCAACCGCACTATATCAACGGTTGTTACCACAAAGTGAAGTTCCGGAGGAAGTGAAGAGTGACACCGCGAATTACCGCTACGGCCGTGGCAACATGCAAATCCACCTCTCCCTGGACCATCCCCCGGCCTGGCCCGACGAACGCCTGCTCGAAACTGCCATCGTCCACGTCACCCCCGGTCTCAACGGCGTAAGCCGTGCCGTCAATGCCGCCCTTAACGGACTACTTCCCACCACCGGCACCATCGTAGTCGGCCAGCACACCGCCCTCGACCCCAGCCGCGCGCCGGACGGCAAATGGACCGTTTGGTTACAACTCCAGGAGCTACCGGGCTTTCCCACTGGCGACGAAGGAGGCACGATCAATTGTCATGGTGAATGGACCCCGGCCATCGCAAATGCCTACGCGGACCGGATCATCGACCGGTTGGACAAACAGCTGCCGGGCTTCAAGGAAAGCATCCTGGAACGAAACATCATCAGCCCCGCAGAACTGGCCAAACGCAACGTCAACCTGGTTAATGGTGATCCCTACAGCGGTGCGGCCAGCCTGGACCAATTCTTGTTCTGGCGCCCCCTGCCCGTCCTGCGCGGGCACGCCACTCCGATCAAAGATCTATACCACATCGGTGCAAGCACTCACCCCGGGCCGGGCCTAAACGGGACTTCCGGATACCTTGTAGCGAACAAAATTTAAACCAAAACGACCATGGCAAAAAATCACGGACCAAGCATCAAAAATGACGAGCAATACGAAGCCTTGCGCGACGAAGGGATGAGTAAAGAAAAGGCCGCCCGTATCGCCAATACCCCAAACGCCGGTAAAAAAGGTGGAAAGGCCAGGCCCTACGAAGAAAGGACCAAAAAAGATTTGTACGAACAGGCCAAAAAAATAGGGATTGAGGGGCGCAGCAAGATGAACAAATCCGAACTGATCGAAGCGCTTCGAAATCACTGATAGTGCGTCTTAAATCTCGTCCAATGCCCTGGGAACAAAATCATTGTTTTTACGATACGCTGACGGCGTCACCCCCTCCTCCCGCCGGAAGGCGGCAGAGAAATGAGATGGTGCCGCGTACTTTAACCGGCGGCTGATGTCCGAAATGGGCGTATCCGTCGTCGCCAACAATTTGCGACTACGTTCCATCCGATGGTCGGTGTAGAAGGTCTCTATGGTCCGGCCGGTGACCGCTGAGAAGGTGCGGCTCACGTAGCTGTACTCTTTAAATACCGCATTCACGATCAGTTCCGAGAGGTTTACAGTGGCGGATGCCGCATCATTGTACACATGGTCGATTACAACACCTTTTACCCGCACTATGAAACCGTGTTGATCCTCCCCTAACCGAAAGCCTATCGCTTCCAGTTTCCGCGCTACCCGCTCCATTACCCCATCTCCTCCTGGCGGTGGAGTTGCCCGGACTTCCCCCAGCGTTATGTCATGGATCGTCCAGCCCGCTTCCATCAGGATGCGCTCCACCGCCAGGATGCAGCGCTGGCAGACCATGCCGTTGATGTAAATGGTTTTGGGTTCCATGAAGGGTAAAAATTGGTTTGGCGTAGCGATGCCCCCTTATGGCTAACCACCAGATATTTATTAAAAGAATCAACCCCTGCCCGCTAACCAGTCGCTGGTAGCGACCAGTTAGCGGAAGTAGAAGGAGGATAACCAGGACTGCCGTTTAGTGCTTATGTCCGTTCTCCGTATGGTCTGCCTGGGCGATGTAGGCCATGCCGCAAGTCGGGCATTCGCCTTCCTGGTCGCTGCCGCTATCGGCGCAGTGCATCGGGCAGACGTAGGCGGAGGTAAATTCCTTGCCCTCTCCGTGTGGGGTTTCAGTAACGGCTTCCGTTGTGGTAGCGGCCTCCGTTGTAGTTTCACTAGCCGACGCAGCATCACCACAAGCGGTGAAGGCGAAGGTGAAAGAAAGGACCAGCATCAGGGCGGTCAATGATTTGAAAAAACGCATATTGAGTAGAATTTGGAGCAGTACTCCAGGTTAATTATTGGTTACAATTCATCAGTTACGCTCCCGCACTTCAGCATCAATTCACCGAAGTAGGGGTTACGAATTTGTTCTTCGTTACTGAGCCAGTTGGCACCGGCATTGTCAAACGCCATCGGACAATGTTGTACGTAGTAAGTGCCTTCTACCCCAAAGGCCGTCAGGGCATTGATCAGGGCCTGGGAAAGAAAGCCAAACTGTTTCCGCTGGGCTTCTACGTCGTCCTTTTTCAGCAGGGTGTTCGCGTGGGCTTGCACTGCTTCCAGTTGCTGCATCCAGTAGACGTGCGCGTCGCCCCTGACCAGGCTCATATTAACCTTTGTCAAGGCTTCCTGCAGCGGCACCAGTAAGGCTTTATCCGCCAGCTCAGTAGCGACCATTCTATCTTTCAGGGGCAAGTAAGTCTCAACGATTTTACCCAGCTGTATCCGAAAGGCTTCCGGTGTATCCGCCCGGTAATCAGGGATGGGTTGCTCGGCGGGCGTTAGCCCTGACTGGTTCGCCGCAGAATTATTCCCCTGCACCAGCACATCCCGGTTCATCATCGAAGCTTTATTGTTGAGCTGAGCCGAGGCGTCGATCTGGAAGGCGCCGTTGACGACCACCCGGTCGCCAGCAGCCAGGCCCGAGGTAATTCGGTATCCTTCCCCTACCCGCTCACCAACGGTGATCTCCCGAAATTCATAGGTTGGTACTTCCACACCCGGCAACTCTACGTAGGCAACGGAGCGCTCGCCCGTCCAAAGCACCGCACTGCGGGGAACCACCAGCTCGTCGGCCGAGGCGGCACTTACGCCTGACTTGTCCGCCGAGCGATTCCGCACCTGAATCGTCCCCTCAATAAACATCTCCGGCTTCAGCCGTCCCCCACGGTTGCTGACCTCGGCGCGCACCGCCGCCGTCCGCGTCTTGGGGTCAATGACCGGGTCGATGAAAGTTACCCGGGCGTTGTAGGTTTCTCCCGGCCGGGAAGCGACAGAAAAAGTGACCTTGTCCCCCACCCTGATCAGTGCCAAGTCAGTTTCGTAAGCATCAAACAGGGCCCAAAGATTACTCAGATTGGTATAGGTATATAAGGCCCCGCCAGCCTTAACGTACTCCCCTACTTCGGCCTTGGTCTCTAGGATGGTCCCGCTACGGTCTGCGTATATCGGGAAATTGCTAATCACTTCGTCGGTGGATTCAAGTGCGGAAATTTGCTCTTCGGTCACCTCCAGATTACTCAGCTTTGTACGAGCAGCAGCAACCAGCTCCGGGTTGACATCGGCAAACTTTTTGGCCTGTAATAACTCTTCCTGCGCAACGACCAGGTCTGGAGAATACACCGTTGCGATCCGCTGGCCGGCGCGAACCTGCTCTCCCGCGAAGGAGACAAACAAGCGCTCGACCCGCCCACCGAATTCGGAAACTTCGACGGCGGCAGTCCTTGCGTCGGGGGCGAGGCGACCGGTTAGCTTCAACCCTGCTTTTGAGTCCTTCATTGCACCTGCGGCCGCGCCCATATCCATTCGCCTCTCCCCCGGCCCCTCTCCCCCGGAGAGGGGTGACGTCGGAGTATCTCCCACAATCATAGTTCTCACCCGCGCCATGGCCACCGCCGCTTCCGTCATAGTCAGTACTGCCGGATCGGTAGAATTCCCGGTAGACAACGGAATGAGATCCATTCCGCAAATCGGACAGTCCCCCGGCTCATCACGTTGGATCTGCGGGTGCATCGAGCACGTCCAGACCTGCGCTTCACCGCCGCCTGCGTCCACCATTTCGTGATCATGTCCACTGTGGTCATCCATTTCCTCGGCTGAACCACCGAAGAGAAAATAGCCGCCCATAAGGCCCAGGGCTACCGCCCCAAAAAGGTAAATTATCGTTCGAGTATTCATCTTCAATTATTTATGAGGTAGCGATCAATCACCGCTCTTTGGACAAGGATGTTGGTTTGTGCGAGCACCGCTTTAGTGCGGAATCCGATCAGTTCGTTTTCTAGCCGCAGCAGTTCGTCAAAGGCGCGTTGACCGTTGGCAAATTCACTCCTCGCAATCGATATCGTAGCATCCATCACCCGCGATTGTTCCCGCAGGAAGTACAGCTCATTGGCGGCGTTATCAATGATGTTCAGCGCGCGCCTGATCTCCGCGCGGAACTCATTTTCGGTGGCCTCCCGCCGTGCCTCCAGCGCAAGAATCCGGACTTCTTCTTCCTGCCGCCTGGCGGAAAATTTGCCTTTGCTCAGGGGGATAGTCACCATCGCGCGCGAAAGAATCACGTCACGGCCGTTGCGTGGAGGGTCCATGTCGTCCCGGAGGCCCGTAGCGATGTAATCAATACCAATGCCAAAATCCGGGCGCTGATCCAGGTTCGTTAATTGAATGGCTGCACGGTTGGCTTCTTGTTGTAACCCGAAAATCCGGAGCCCCGGGTGATTGCCCAATTCGGGATCGTCGTTGGCCAGATCGGGGGCAAAATCCAGGGTCTCCGCCACCCGTCCGGCAATATTAAGACGGGCCTCCACCTGGGTATCCGCCGGGCGGTTGAGTAGCTCATTAATGGTCACCATTTCCTGCTGTGCGAGGTAGCGGAGTTCCGCCAATTGGCGGTCCACCTGTTGCCGCTGCAGTTGAATCCGGTACACGTCCACCGAGCTTCCCTTGCCGCTTTCGACGCGGCTTAATGCCAGTCGGTTAAGGCTGGCATAGAGGTCGAGACTTTCCTCCACTACTCCCCGTCGGGCCTCCAGGCCAGCCAGACTGAAGTAGGCTTTTTCCAGTTGAAAAATCAGTAATAACTGACGGGTAGCCGCTTTTTCTAATAGAGGTCGGGCGCGGGCATCCGCCGCAGCAGCCATCGCGGCAAGCTTACCTGGCCAGGGCAACATCTGCGTGGCACCGACCCGGAATTGTTGTGGGCCAGTTCTTGTTTCCACCGGAAGTACAAAGACGCCGGCACCGACCTCCAGGTCGGGTAATTGGTTCTGCTGAGCACCGATTTTCATGGCTGCGTTATAATCGAGTTGCAGGGCACGGAGTTCGGGGTTTTCCCGGCGAAGTTCTGCTTTGAGGCTGTCGAGGCTTTGGGCGCGGACGCTGGTGCAGAGGAAGGTTAGGAGGAGCAGGGTTAGGGGCATTTTCGCGTTGAGCGTTCTCATCGGATGCATCCTTTTTGCTGACACAGTCGCAAAAATGTTCATCCGATGTGTAACGCGTAATCTCGTTGACCAATTTACACATCGGATGAACTTTGGCCCGACTGCGTCAGGGCCAAATATGCATCCGATGAGAAATTGGAGACCCAGGATCGCGTTTGTTGCTTTTACATTCCTCATCTTTTCCCAATTTTAAGTTTAATCTCCTCCCGCATACACCAAAGCACCGGCACCGTAAACATCGTCACTACCTGCAGCGCCATGCCGCCAAAACTGGGAATGGCCATCGGCAGCATGATGTCTGCGCCGCGGCCAGTGGCCGTTAGTACGGGCAGCAATGCCAATAGCGTAGTCGCGGTGGTCATCATGGCCGGACGAACCCGGCGTAGTCCGCCTTCGATCACGGCTTCCCGTATTTCCTTTACGGTATCCGGGGTATTACGCTCGAAGCTGTCCCGTAGGAAGGTCGCTACCAGCACCCCATCATCGGTTGCGATGCCGAACAGGGCCAGGAAGCCGACCCAGACCGCTACACTCAGGTTAATCGTCCGCATTTGGAACAGGTCCCTCAGGTTCGTCCCGAAGAAATTGAAGTTCATGAAGTCCGGATCCGCATACCCGCCCAGCAGGAGGAAGCCACCGGAGAAGGCGACGAAGACGCCACTGAAAACCATCAGCGCCGTTGTTACCGATTTGAATTGAAAGTACAGGATCAGAAAGATCAGCCCCAGGGCGATTGGCACCACCAGGCTGAGCCGTTCGTTGGCCCTCACTTGCTGCTCGTAGTTGCCCGCAAACCGGTAGCTGATGCCGGCGGGGATGTCCAGTTCGCCCGAATCTGACAGTCCATCGAGGTAGGCCTTTGAATTTTCAACTACTTCTACTTCGGAGAATCCGTCCAGGCGGTCAAAGAGGACGTAACCGACCAGAAAGCCGTCTTCCGATTTGATCGACTGTGGCCCCTGCTCGTAACGGATGTCGATCAGCTCGCCCAATTTGATCTGACCGCTGCGCGTGGGGACCAGGATATTCCTAATGGCCTCCGGATCATCCCGCAATTCTCGCGGGTAGCGGAGGCGAACGGCATAGCGTTCCCGGCCTTCTACCGTAGTGGTCATCTTCATCCCGCCAACTGTGGCCATAATCTGTTGCTGGACGTCGGTTACGTTGAGGCCGTAGCGGGCGATCATTTCCCGCTTCAAGTCAAGTAGTAAGTAGGGCTTGCCGACTATGCGGTCGGCGAAGACCGCCGCGTCTTTCACGCCATCGACGTTCTTCAGTTCCCGCTCCAGTTCGAGGCCGAAGGCTTCGATGGCGGCCAGATCCGGTCCACGGACTTTGATGCCCATTGGCGCGCGCATCCCAGTTTGTAACATCACCAGCCTGGTTTCGATGGGCTGGAGCTTAGGGGCGGAGGTCACGCCGGGGAGTTGGGCGGCGGCGATGATCTCGTCCCAGATGTCGTCGGGGGATTTGATGTGGTCACGCCACTGGCGGAAGTATTGGCCGTTGGGGTCGGGGATTAGGCCGTCGGTGCGCGGGGGTGGATCCCCGGAGTTCGCACCGGGCTGTCGATCGTCGCTGCGGCCGGGTAGGGCCCCGGAGTACGCACCGGGCTGTCGATCGTCGCTGCGGCCGGGTAGGGCCCCGGAGTACGCACCGGGCTGTCGATCGTCGCTGCGACCGGGTAGGGCCCCGGAGTACGCACCGGGCTGTCGATCGTCTCTGCGACCGGGTAGGGCCCCAGAGTACGCACCGGGCTGTCGATCGTCGCTGCGGCCGGGTAGGTCCCCGGATTCCGCACGGAGCTGCGCTCCAGTGCTCCATCCGGGGTTAAAGCGATTCGACTCCTTCGGAGTCTTTAGGAAATTTCCGTTGTCGTCTACCTTGAACCGAAGTCGGTGACCATCTTGGTCGGTGATGTACTCCGTCTTGTAGAGGATCATGTTCTCGTACATGGATAGTGGTGCGGGATCCAATGGGCTGTTTACGCGGCCTGCTTTGCCGACGACCATCTCTACTTCTGGAATCGTCGTCACCGCCATATCCAGCGTCCGGAGGTTACGCAGGTTCTCTTCGATGCCGGCGTGGGGCATACTGGTGGGCATCAACAGGAAAGCGCCCTCGCCGAGGGCGGGCATAAATTCCTCGCCAATGCTCCGATAAGACTGGAACCCGGCAAAAATCAGCAGTGCGATTAACGCCAGGAAGAGGAGCTTCACTTTTAGTAAAAAGCCGAGAATTGTCGTATAAAAATGGATCACCAGCCAGAAGAAGCTCAGCAAACTACCGGCGACCACGACCACGAAAAGAAAGTTCGTTGCCTGGCTTTGATTTACCCCGAGTGGGAGCCAGTAGCCAGCCAGTAGCCAGGCGAGTACGAGAGCGATGGCGACGTTGACCATCGGCGTGAAGTACCCTACTAAGCGCTGAGCGCTTCCCCAAAAAGCCCCTCCCCCGTGGGGAGGGGTTGGGGAGGGGGGGGCCACTGCTCCTTCAACTTCCTCTGCACCCGCGTCCGCGCCCAAAGCCCCCGTCACTACACCCAGTATACCAGCCAGAATCGTAACTATCCCCAGCCACCACGCAACGAAAACCCAGGCAACAATTCCCATCACCACCAGGGTTCCATTACCAATTATCTTCACCCGTTTACTATCCTGGTCCCACCCCAGCACCGTGTGTGCCAATGCAGGAATTATGGCCAGTGCAACGATGATCGCCGAAATCAGTGCAAAAGTCTTCGTAAAGGCAAGTGGCCGGAATAATTTCCCCTCTGCAGCCTCCATGGTGAAGACCGGCAGGAAGCTGATGATGGTGGTGGCCACGGCCGTCAGCACCGCAGAGCCCACTTCAACGGTTGCCTCGTAAATACTCTCCAATCTGCTTTCCCCGTCCGGCGGATCATTCAGGCGATAGATCATACTTTCGGTCAGTACGATTCCCATATCCACCATTGTACCAATGGCAATGGCGATACCTGAGAGGGCGACGATGTTGGCGTCCACCCCAAAGTAGCGCATCGCGATGAAGCACATCAGCACCGCGACTGGTAAGGTGCCCGCCACCAGTAACGACGACTTCAGATTAAACAGCAGCAGAATGACGACGATGGCCGTGATCAGAATTTCCAACGTCAGGGCCTCCTCCAATGTACCGATGGTCTCTTTGATCAGCACCGAACGATCGTAAAACGGAACAACCGTAACCTGGCTGATCGTCCCATCTTCGAGCTCCCGCTTCGGCAACCCCGGCGCCAACTCTCCAATTTTAGCCTTAACGTTATTGATCACCTCCAGCGGGTTGGCGCCGTAGCGCGCCACCACCACCCCACCCACCGCTTCGGCTCCTGACTTATCCAGAATGCCCCGGCGGGCCGCCGGGCCGATCGTCACCCTTGCCACATCCCGCAGGTAAACCGGTACGTTATTTTGCTCGCTAACGACGGCCATTTCAAGGTCATCGAGGTTCTGCAGATAGCCCAGTCCACGAACGAAGTATTCGGCCAGATTGATTTCCAAGGTCGCTGCACCAACATCGAGATTAGAGCCCCTGACGGCCTGCATTACCTGCCCAAGTGAAATACCGTACACCCGCATTTTTTCCGGGTCAACGTCCACCTGATATTCCTTCACGAAACCACCGATACTGGCGACCTCACTCACCCCTCCTGCCGCGCTCAGTCCGTAGCGGACATAAAAGTCCTGAATACTACGCAGTTCGTCCAGGCCCCAGCCTCCTGCAGGGGTACCGTCAGCCGAGTGGCCCTCCAGTGTATACCAGAAAACCTGGCCCAGCGCCGTAGCGTCCGGACCAAGGGTAGGCGTAGTGTTTTCCGGGAGCAGGCCCGCCGGTAAGGAGTTCAATTTTTCCAGTATTCGGCTGCGCGACCAGTAGAACTCCACGTCCTCCTCGAAGATCAGGTAGATACTTGAAAAGCCGAACATTGAGTTGGAGCGGACAGATTTTACGCCGGGAATGCCGAGCAAGGCCGACGTCAATGGGTAAGTGATCTGGTCTTCTACGTCCTGTGGCGACTGCCCCGGCCATTGGGTAAAAACGATCTGCTGGTTCTCCCCGATGTCGGGGATAGCATCTACGGCAACCGGGTCACGGGGCAGGCCCGGAATGTTGAATTCAAAGGGTGCGGTAGCCAGGCCCCAGCCCACAAAAAGTAGGAGCAGTAGCCAGACTACGAGCTTATTCTCGAGAAAAAAGCGCACGAAAGCATTAATCATAAAACGACACTTGACGAAAATCACGAAAGCCCCGGTCAGATTGTGGTCTGTCAGATTGATGCTGTCACATTATGCGCAGGTGGATTTTGTTGACTGGCAAAGCACTCAAACCGGAACTTAGCCATAGCTAAGTGAGGATTTGAGTAACGCCGCCAGGCGTTAAAAGACATCGTGGATATTGTGATGAGAATCGATCTGACAGACCACCAAAACTGGCGGGGAAACAGAAGATCATCAAGTCGTTAAATGCGGAATACCTGGAACTCGCGAATGGCATCCGGTATCAAGGGAGGCGGGCGGTAGTTCTGGAAGTTTGTGTTTTTGCGGGGCCGCGGGTGCGGAGGCAGGTAGTTAATGAGCAGTGGTGGAAAATCCGGTAGTACCGCTACAATGGCAGGCAGCGCTTCGACTACGGTTTGTTCCTGATCGTCGATCCTGACCAACTCATGCTCGTCGTCACAACAGCCCTTTTTCTTCCCTTCCACTTTCTCCCCGGCAGCTGAATGGAAAGGGCACTGCTTTTTGGTCTGGTCCTTGTGGCATTTCTCCGCCTCGCCAAAAAAGGCGACAGACTTCAACTCTTCCATACAGAAATGCCGGTTGACCGAGAGGCCAACCGAACCGATCAAGACCAGGATGGTCAGTAGGAAAGTAGAAATGCGAAGTACCATATAATAGGTTGCTACTGCAATCTACGTCCTAATAAGCTATTTTGTTTTGTCAGCTCTGAATTAATGAGTAATGTGGGACAAATTCATCTCCTCCCATGCGCAAGGTAACCTTCACCGATCCTCACCGAAAAAAGCATTTTGATTTCTTCCGGTCTATGGACCAGCCACATTTCGGGATTACCGCAGAAGTGGACATTACCGAATTTCTGAGCTGCGTCCGCCGCTCTCCCACTCTGCGTTTCACCCCTGCAGTGGTTTATATGATTGCCGATACCGCCATGAAGGTGCAGCCGTTCCGCTGGCGGATTCGGGGAGACGAGGTAGTAGAGCACGATGGGCTCAGACCGAGTTTCGCGGTTCCAACGGCTGCGTCTTCTGCCTTTAGCTTTTGTACCGTGCCGTATACAGAAGACCCAATAGCGTTTCATGCTGCAGCGGAGGCAATGATTGAGCGCATGAAATCGGACCCCAGTTTTGAAGACGAGCCGGGCGCCGACGACTATCTCTTCCTCAGTTCCTTCCCGTGGGTAAGTTTTACCAGCGTAACCCATGCGATGAATCACAGCCGCAAAGACAGTGTACCGAGAATAGCCTGGGGAAAATACTTCAAACGGGAAGGAAAGGTACTGATGCCGTTAGCCGTACAGGCCCACCACGCAGTAGTCGATGGAAGTGATCTCGGAAGCTATTTTCAGCAAATTCAGCGATCATTTAAAAAAAGTGAAGAAATTTTTGAACTTTTTTTGAGATAAACACAAATTTTTCAAGCCAAACAAAAATTTGGTCGGCATTTGTCAACAATGCGACTTCTTTGCTTAAAGGCTAAAAAACAAAATATTTAAGGGAAACTGAGCCTGATCACTGCTTTTGCCTCTACTTTCCCTGCACCTGCGACCCCGCCCAAACATTTGACTTTCAGTGACTTCGGCCTAACTTTGCGTTTATAATTCGTGTTAGTGTAACTGAGACACTAAGAATGTGTCTCCACAACCCAAAGAAAACCACACCAATCTACTAGAATTATGATTAAGAAATCATTCGTAAAAGCTAAGAAGCAGTACAAGGTAACTTTCGAAGTACCTGTAGAACATTTAGGCAAAGGCCGCGACGTTCGTGTCCTTGGTAACTTCAACGGCTGGAGCTGGGACAAAGGCCTGGCAATGAGCAACGGAAAAGGCACTTACAAAGCTGAGATCAACCTCGCCCCCGGTGAGTACCAGTTCCGCTACCTCGTCGACAACCAGGAATGGAAAAACGACTGGGAAGCGCAGGGGTACACCTCAAGCGGATACAACTCCGACAACTGCCTGCTTTCCCTCGAAAAGGTTGCCGTAGCTAAGAAAGCTGCCGCAAAAAAGCCTGCTGCAAAGAAAGCCACTGCTGAGCCAGTTGCTAAAAAAGCTGCCGCTAAGCCAGCCGCAAAGAAAGCCGCTGCTAAGCCAGTTGCTAAAAAAGCTGCCGCTAAACCAGCCGTAAAGAAAGCCGCTGCTAAGCCAGCTGCTAAAAAAGCTGCTCCCGCAAAGAAGGCCGTTGCTGCTAAAGCAGACGACCTGAAGCGCATCGAAGGCATCGGCCCGAAGATTGCAGGTTTGCTTAATGATGCAGGTATATTCACCTTCGCGGAACTGAGCAAAGCAAGCCCCAAGAAACTTGGCGACGTACTCACCGCAGCTGGTGCACGCTTCCGCCTGGCTAAGCCCGATACCTGGCAGCAGCAGGCTACACTGGCCGCTGCAGGTAAAACTGACGCACTCAAGAAGCTCCAGGACGAGCTGAAGGGTGGTGTAAAGAAATAACATCTTCTTTACGACCCCAACTGAAAGTGACCAGCGGAGTTTTCCGTTGGTCACTTTCTTTTTGCGAAGGTTCGCATGCGCTCACGTTGCAGAGTTCGCTGCGCTCACGTTGCAAGGGTTGCAAGTTGCAGGGGTTGCAGTTGTTGCAGACGTCGCATTGTTGCAACCTGCAACCCCTGCAACAGGAGCGAAGCGACTCTGAAACCAGCGCGTAGCGCGCCTACTTAGGATTTCTGATTGTTTCAGGAAGTTCCGGTTCCAACTCAATGTACAGACTTGGAAGTGAGTACCTGGTGGCTGCGCCAGTGGCCAGGTCTACCCCCCAACAAATAAGACAAGTCAGGTTCAGAATGGATACCGCATTGAAATCAGCCTCCAACTTAACGTACTGGCTCTCATAGCCGTCCAGCTCGAAGGCTACCCACCTGCCACCGAGGTTACGCCGAACATCGAGCATTATCGGTGTTTTACCAATAGTGTAGCCGTCCATAATTACTTTAACGCCGCTTGGCTCAGAAGTAAACAGGATTTCCTCCCGGGTACCACTAAGGATGGTGGCACAACTTGAGGTAAAAAGCAGGACCGCCAGGCCAAGGAATAAGAGTGTTTTCATGGTTCAAGGATTGAGTTATTAGGTTTTTGCGGTAATTAGGGCTTGAATATCCAACAAGTAGGGTCAGAAAACCCCGAATTGGGAAAATTGTAAGATCAAATTAACATCCGACTATTTAATCCGTTACCACTATGTTAGCGTCACGTACCTTCGTCGGAGTTTTCGATAAGTATAACCAACCAGTAGTATGACCACCCCTAAAGTAATTGCACACAGCCTGTTTACCGATTTTGACATCAGCCTCTGGAAAGCTGGCAAGAATTTCCGCGCTTACGATAAGCTCGGCAGCCACGTCATTGAGGTAGATGGTAAGTCCGGAACCTATTTCGCTGTTTGGGCGCCGAGCGCCAAATATGTTGCCGTAGTCGGCGATTTCAACAGTTGGGACCGGGGTGCCCACCAACTTAGTCCGCGCTGGGACAGTAGCGGTATCTGGGAAGGCTTCATACCCGACGTCGGAAATGGCACTGTATATAAATATGCCATTGACGGCCCGGACGGTCGCTGGTTAGAGAAAGGTGATCCCTTTGCCCGGTTATGGGAAATGCCTCCCAAGACGGCCAGCGTTGTTTGGGATACTTACTTTGAATGGGAAGATCAGGACTGGATGGCCAAGCGTGCCGAGCACAATGGTATCGACCGTCCGTATTCGGTCTACGAAGTCCACCTCGGCTCCTGGAAAAAGCCTACGGGCAACGAGAGCCTCAGCTACCGGGAACTTGCCGTGGACCTGGTTGCTTACGTGAAAAAGATGAATTTCACTCACGTAGAGCTCATGCCCGTGATGGAACACCCCTACTTCCCAAGCTGGGGGTACCAGTGTACCGGATACTTTGCGCCCTCCAGCCGTTTCGGTGGACCACAGGACTTCATGTACCTCGTCCAGGAGTTACACAAGGCCGGTATCGGTGTCATTCTTGACTGGGTTCCCAGCCACTTCCCTACTGATGCACATGGCCTGGCCAACTTCGACGGTACCCACCTGTTCGACCACGAAGATCCCCGCCTTGGCTTCCATCCCGACTGGAAGAGTGCCATCTTCAACTACGGCCGGAACGAGGTACGTTCCTTCCTGATCAGTAACGCCCTGTTCTGGCTTGATCGCTACCATGCTGACGGCCTGCGCGTGGATGCAGTAGCCTCCATGTTGTACCTGGATTACAGTCGCAACGAAGGCGAATGGATCCCCAATAAATATGGTGGCAACGAAAACCTGGAAGCGATTTCCTTCCTCCGGGAATTCAACGAAGCAGTATATCGGGAATACCCGGATACCATGACCATTGCGGAGGAGTCCACTTCTTTCAGCGGTGTTTCCCGGCCAACTTACGTTGGTGGTCTTGGCTTCGGCCAGAAGTGGATGATGGGCTGGATGCACGATACCCTTGACTATTTCAAGCAAGATCCGATACACCGAAGCTATCACCACGGGGAAATTACCTTTAGCTTAGTGTATGCTTTCAGCGAGAATTTCATGCTCCCGCTGAGCCACGATGAAGTAGTACACGGCAAAGGTCCCCTGATTGACCGGATGCCGGGAGATGAATGGCAGCGTTTCGCAAACCTACGGGCGATGTACGGCTACATGTACACCCACCCGGGCAGTAAACTCATGTTTATGGGTGGGGAGTTTGGCCAGACCAGCGAATGGTCCATCGAACGTGGCTTGGAATGGGCCCTGACCGAATATGCGCCGCACAAAACATTACAAACCTTCTTTGCCGACCTCAATAAGGTCTACAAAACCACCACTGCGCTCTACGAACGGGCCTACGACCCCAAAGGGTTCGAATGGATCGACCTTGGAGACCACCTGAATAGCGTCCTGACCTACCTGCGGCGTGGCAAGAAGGAGAAAGATGTTGTAGTGGTACTTAACAACTTCACACCAACCGTGCAGCACCATTACCGGGTGGGGGTTCCCTTCAAAGGGAAATACTCCGTATTGCTCAACAGTGATGACGACAAGTACGGCGGTACCGGCAACTTTAACATGAAGCCGCTAAAAGCTATTGAGTCGGAGTGGAACGGACGTCCGTACCACATCGAGTTGTCCCTGCCTCCGTTGAGTACTTTGTTGCTTAAGTTTGGGAAGTAGGGCGCGGGCGCAGGTACAATGGGAGGTTTAAGGGCTCAGTTTTTTTCACCACTAAGGCACTCAGGGCATTAAGTTCTACACTAAGTTGAGGAAGAACCATTAAGGCCACTAAGGCATTAAGGAGCTACATTAAGAATAGACTGTTGTCAACAGACGAGAGGAGCGAGCAGTTCTGTGCGGCAGCCTACAAGCGAAGCGTCTACAAAGAACGAAGTGCTGTCTACGAGGTCGCGAAGCGGCCGTCTACAAGAAAACTCGCTCCGCTCGTTTTCGTATAACTAAAGACCGCCTCCGGAAAATTATTCATTCCAGAAGCGGCCCTACGAATACCCCTAAGGTATTGCTCTCGGGTGTTAATACCGCTTGTTATCAAAACGTTACGGTCGTCCGGGTTTTTCCTTCCGTCGGGTTGGTTATCTTTGCCGACCGAGACAAAATTTTGTAAGACTAATATGGCTAAACCAAGACCTGTACCCCGTAAAGCTCCCAAGGGAGCGGTAAAGTCCGGCCTCGACGCTCTCTTCCAGGGAAAGCGTCTGGATAAGGCGATAGAAGAATCTCCGGCAGAGACAATAGCTGCACTGAGCAAAGATTTTCTCCGTTTATCGATCAGTAAAATCCATGCGAACCCGGACCAGCCGCGTAAGGAGTTTGAAGAAGCCCCATTACAGGAACTGGCCGAATCCATTCGGATTCACGGCATCATCCAGCCGATGACGGTTCGACACATGGGTGATGGAACTTACCAGATCATCAGTGGAGAGCGGCGCTTCCGCGCCAGCCAGCTGGCGGGTTTGAAAGAAGTTCCAGCCTTCATCCGTACCGCGGATGACCAGACGTTACTGGAAATGGCCCTGATCGAAAACATTCAGCGCCAAGACCTCAATCCGATGGAAGTGGCCTACAGCTATTTCCGACTCTCACAAGACTTCTCCCTCACCCAACACGAGGTGGCCGACCGTGTCGGTAAGCAGCGAACTACGGTTACAAATTACCTCAGCATCCTGAGGACCTCCCCCCAGGTTCAGCAAGCCATACGGGATAAGAAGATCAGCATTGGTGCCGCCAAGGCCGTTGCCGGCATCAAAGACATCTCCCTGCAGGAGATGTTTCTGGCCGAGATTTTGGTGAACCCAGATTGGAGTGTTCGGGCGATAGAGCGGAAAGCAGCCGACTATAAGGCAAAAAGAACAGCCGCTAAGAAAAGTAGCGCTGCTAAAGGCACTAGCGACGACCTTAAAACCGTCAAAAAAGCTTTTGAAGACTTCTTCGAGACTAAGAAGGTAACCGTAAAGCTTGACGGTAAGGCAAAGGAATCCGGCACCATCACCATCCAGTTTACCAGTAAGGATGAGCTGGAGCATTTTTACAAGACCGTAGAACTCTAGACAACCAGGTTGCCCGGAGTGAAACCGTTAGCGGAAGGTTAAAGGTATGGCCAGCGGCCAGCGTTTCGCGGAGAAGAGAGGTCAGTAAAGCATGGACATAACAAACAGAAATACCGGGTTTTGCCACGCTGCCGCAGGCAGCGTAGTCACGTTCATTGCCCTCTTCATCCTGTTCCTTGCACCTGCGACCGCGCCAGCTCAAATTACCGACACCCTGCCACCGCCTGCTCTGGAATCCATTCGTGCCGATACGGCAGTAGCGTTGAAAGAAATCAGGCGTAAACCCCGTAATGCCCTCCTGTGGAGTGCCATTCCCGGGGGCGGCCAAGTGTACAATAAGCGCTGGTGGAAGGTGCCGCTCGTGTATGGTGGCCTGCTTGGTATGGTTGCCTATGCGGATTTCAATCAAACCAGCTACACCCGTTTCACTACCGCATTGGAGAACCGCTGCCTAGGCGACGGTAACATCATTATTCCTCCTGCCTCCGAATGCGTACCTACCGAGGATGCTTTCCCCGCCAACCAAATCAGCGATAACGCCCTGTTACAAGCCCGGGCCAACGCCGACAAATCCCGACAAACGGCCTACATCGGCATCTTTGTGGTCTACTTACTCCAGGCCGTAGAAGCCTATACCGACGCTCACCTGCAGGAATTCGATATTTCGGATGATCTGAGTATTCAACTCGGACCAATCGCCCAACCCGACGGGATGATGGCTGCCGGATTAACCGTTCCGCTGGGAAGTGGACAGCGATTGAAGGGAGAAGAAACGCGGGTTCAACGACTTCGGGCGCTGGCTCGGTAGTATTTAGGGGTCAGGAATCAGCATTCAGGGGTAAGGCACTGGGACGCTCCCGGCTACACCACCGGGATTTATTTGTCCCTCAACAACCGGTAAGCAATCAGGAAGCTCCCCGCAATCAACAACGCTGCCAGCATAAATGCGGAGCCGGGAAAATAGAAAGGGGTTCCTTCTTGGGTGGTATAAAAGAAGATGCCGGTCATTATCAGGGGGCCGAGAATGGTCGTAAGGCTCTGTAAAGACGTTAATCCTCCCTGTAGCTCTCCCTGCTCATTGGCAGCGACCTGGCTGACCAGATAGGATTGCAGGTTGGGTGTACAGATACCTCCCAGGCAATAAGGGATCGTAAACAGGAACATCATCCAGGTAGAGGACGCGAAAGCGAACAGAAACATCCCCAGGAAATACATAGCCATGCCGTAGTAGATGCTCTTCCCAGGCCCAAAATAGTTGTACGCCTTTTGCGCAAACCCGCCCTGGACGATGGCCACCAATATTCCTGCGAACGCAAGGGAGAGCCCTACCATGAATTCAGACCACCCGAGGCGGTACATCGTGAAGTAAGCCCAATTGCTGTTCACCGCATGCGAAGCCAGGTAAAGCAGAAAGAAGGCGACCAATAAATAGCCAATGGATTTATAGCTGAACAGCTGGCGAAATACGCCAATGGGGTTTGCCCTCCGCCAGTTGAAGGCGCGACGATTTTCCGGCGCCAGCGACTCGGGCAAAATGAAATAGCCGTAAAGAAAATTCATAAAAGACAGACCAGCGGCGGCATAAAATGGGAGGCGGGTGCTCAGTTCTCCCAACAAACCGCCCATAAGCGGACCAATGATGAAGCCCAATCCGAAAGCAGCACCGATCATCCCGAAATTTCTCGATCGGTTCTCCTCGGTACTCACATCAGCGATGTAAGCCGATGCGGTGGTAAAGCTGGCCCCACATATGCCCGCAAAAATACGCCCAGCCAGCAACCAGATGTAAGTAGGTGCCAGCGCCAGGATCAGGTAATCTATCGCGAAGCCGAACAGGGAGATCAGCAGTACCGGCCTGCGGCCGTACTGATCACTGAGGCTTCCCATAATCGGAGAGAAAATGAACTGGGCGATGGCAAATGCAGCCAGTAAATAGCCTCCGTAAATGGCGGCTTCATTCGTGGCAACTCCCTGCATCTCCGCCAGCAGCTTTGGCAATACAGGAATGATGATACCGAAACCAAGCACGTCCATGAGGACAGTAATCAGGATAAAATTTACGGCAGCTTTACGGGGCGGCTTTTGCATTCAGTTTTTAGTTTTCAGGATCAGGTGCTCCCCCTCACCTACCACCACCAAGATATGGCGATCATCCAACCGGACCAACTGCCGGACCTCCTGATGGTTACGTGCTCCGCCCAGATCGATGAAGGTTACGCTACCATCTTCACGGAGCAGCTGCAGCGCAGCTGCATCCTGCCGGCCGATCCGCGGTTGAACGTGGTGTTTGTTCCCGCCCAGCAATATCCCCTGTGGCACCTCCAGGGCGCAATTGACGGTAGTGATTTGTGCGGCCCGGGGCAGGGCTTCAACGTTCCAGTTTCCGCCGTTTTGACGGACCAACTGCAGGTGGGCTAAGGTATTTACCACCTGCGGTTCCTTTTGGATCGATGGGAATAATTCCTGAAAGCGCTGTTTTGCGTAATCGACGTAATTCAGGTTGTTCCGTTTCAGTGATGGGATCCGCGCGGCCAGTTCATCCTTGTCTGCTACCGTTATTTCCTTGCCCTGCCGCACGTACGTTAGCAGGGGCTCAGTTTGCCCATTTCCGTCTACATCTTCAATGTAAAGCCGCAGCGGCGACCCGGAGGTTGGATTCCCGAGTCCGGAGTTCAGCCCCCAGTTACCAGCCAGTAAAACGGTGCCGGGTTCTTCGGTTTCGGATGCATCGGAGAGCGATTGCCAGATACCGGACTTCTCAGGCGCAATGCTTGTTTCCTTGCCATCTGATTGCTTACTTCTTATCCCGGCAAAAGGCTGGGCGTAGATTTCTTCTCTGGCCCGGGTAGCGGCAAGCCGCAGCGTATTCGTAGGTTCATGCTGTGCCAACCGCTGTTTTACGGTCAACCACGGCTCCACCCCCACCGAAACCAGCTGTCCGTATTCCCAATGCAGGATCTCGTACTGCTGCCCCGACTCGTTGATAGAAATTGCCAGGTCCCCGTTTTTCAACAGAAGTGCAGGGTTGTTACTTGGCTTGGGCTTAAAGGGGGCCAGAGGTGCCTGATCGAAGAAGCCATCCAGCGCAGCGGAGCGGGTGAAGCCAGTTGGCGTTACCGTATATAGCGGCGTATAGCGGGCAGCTGTTCCCCGGTCAGGACCGTAGCGGCCTTCTGACTGGGACATCATACCGCGTTGGGGGCATAGACGGGTGTCGGGGTCGTAACGTCGTTTTGAAGGAGAGGTTGGGTTAAAGGCTGCACCGGGAGAACGGGGTTTCGGCAAGTAGACGTTCTCGTAAATCTTGGCTGGCGCGTTAAGGTTATTGAGGACAAGATCTGCGTCTCCATCCCGGTCAAAATCGGCGACTGCGGCGCCGGTGGAACTTCCGACGAAGTCGAGTCCCCAGGCTGCGCCTACTTCCTCGAAGGCCCAGTCCGCCGTCATCCGGAAGGCCTGGTTGGCCACCTGACCCGAGGGCATATTGGCGATCACTTCCAGGTTGGAGGCGGAGCGGGCGAGGTCGGAAGAAATGAACTTGAGGTAATCCAGGGAATTGGGCCGGCGTTCGATACCGTTGGCGACGAATACGTCCAGGCGGCCATCGAGGTCGAAGTCTTCGATCAGGCAGGACCAAGACCAGTCGGTGGCGGCCAAGCCGGCCATTTCGGCAATCTCGGAGAAGTTGCCATCGCCCCGGTTCCACTGCAGGTTGTTGCGGGGCAGTTGATCGTGGTAGCCGAGTTTTCGCTTGATGTTGTACACGTTGACGGGGTCCGCACTCATGGTCGACTTAAGGATTTCTTCTTTGCCGGGTCGCATGTCCAGGGTAAGCAGATCCGGCCAGCGGTCGTTGTTGAAATCGGCGACATCGGAGCCCATGCTGAAGTTGGAGGTATGGCCGGCGAGTTCCCGGACGGATTCCTTGAAGGTACCGTCGCCCTGATTCAAATAATAGTAATCGTTCTCGCTGAAATCGTTGCAGACGTAGATGTCCGGGAAGCTGTCCTGGTTGAAGTCGGCAATGGCGGCGGAGAGGCCGTAGGCGATTTTGGAGGAGTAGAGATTGGCTTCTTTCGTGACATCACGAAAAGATTCTCGATTAGCTGCGCTGCTGCCTCCGGCGGTCTCGATTCTCGATTTTTGATTCTTGATTTGGCTGCCGCCCATAAGTGCAGGACGCTCGTTCAGGTCATTACGGAGGAGGAGATCCCCGGCCAGGCTATCGGGGATGTCGCGGGATTTAGCGGTGCCGTAGGTGGCGTCGTTGTGGACCGAGTGACGGAGGAGGTACATATCCAGATCGCCGTCGCGGTCATAGTCGAACCAGTAGGCCTGGGTGTTGAAGCCGGCGAAATCGAGACCGTAGTCGGCGGCAGCTTCTGTGAAGGTGCCGTCTTCGTTTTGGAGGAAGAGTTCGTTGCGACCGGTGAGTCCTTTGTAGCCGGAGACGTTGCAGACGTAGAGGTCCATCCGTCCGTCGGCGTTCACGTCCACCACACTGATTCCCGTAGACCAATCCCCTGCACCTGCGACCCCGCCCTCATTTGTCGCATCACGAAACTTGAAATTACCCTCGTTGATGTAGTATTTGTTCGGCCCCTGGTTGTTGGTGAAATAGAGATCGGGCAGGTCATCACCGTTGATGTCCGTGGCCGCTACCCCACCTCCGTTGTAGTAGTAGAGGTATTCGACGATGTTCCAGTCTTCGGTTTCGGTTAGTTGGTTGGTGCTGGTGATGCCGGTATCCGTCCGGTCCAGGAAGAGCGGCGCTGCATTTTCGGCATCGGGGGCGCGGTCGCAGGTGCAGAGAAAGGGGATGAGGGAGCAAAGAAGGAAGAGGGTGCTGAGTCTGCGGAGCAAGATGACGTGGGATTTTGACGGGGACAAAGGTAGCGCGGCGGGGGGATTTTTAACCGGTAGTCCCGAAGGGACGTCTACTGTAGCGAGGGGTGATGGAGTTGGCGTAGCCAACGACGGAACCCCTCAGCGAGCAGCCGGGACGTCGGGGCGGAAGGCGGAGGGGTTCCCTCAGGCCTCCGGCCCTGCGGTCACCCCTCGCTACCTTAGACGTCCCTTCGGGACTACTACCTAAACACAAAACTGACCTCCCCACACTGTTGATCAGGCTGTCCCTTAGGGCTGATGTCAAACCGCCAGTCACTGGCATTCTGTCCCACGGCCTGAATCTGATCGCTCTCAAATTTACCGCTCCTTTCCTGGTTGAATGTAGCACTCGTGACCCGTCCGTAAGAATCGATGCAAACGGAGAATACCATGGTACCGGGAGTGGTAACCGGTACAGTGAGGGTCGGCCGGTAGCTAATTCCCAGTCCTAGTTCCCCCTTCGTGACACCGGAACTGGCTAAAAAAGTTGCCCCCTCTGCAGTGGGTTGTTGCGTGCCGGTATTTTGTTGGCTAACACCATTTGGCAATTCGCTGATTTTCATAAAATTGCCAAATACTAACATATGCTGTACGTTGGCCATCCTATTCTGATAGGCATCCACTTCACGACCACTCAGATAGGTAGCCGGATCACCGTACTTCGAGTCTGATGCAATGATATCATCTCCAATTTTATAAGTATTGAACATCAATAAGAACTGGCTATTGGGGTCCTTGATCTCCTGCGTAGCTTTTAGCAGCGCAGCCTTCATTTGTGCCCGAGTTGGGTCAAGGATGGTTCTGACGTTGAAGCCCAGGCTTCTTAGTTCGTTGGTCAGGTTGGCTGTCGACCCAGCCAGATCGGGATAATTTTTAAAGGCAGGATCTTCAAATCTAGAGGTGGTCAGGATCAGGGCTTCACTGTTTCTTCTCAAGCCATCAATGCGATCCCGCAACCTGGGGATCCGGATGGATGGACCAAAAAACAAGAACTGCCCACCAGCCGTATTACCCGGCCCATTCCCAACGGCAACCCTTGTTCCATATTCCTCCTGTAATGCAGTAATAAGCGCGTCGCCCGTGAAAAACTTGCTTTTCCCGGCTTTCAATTTTAAAATCGTAGTGATACTATTAATGCAGCTGTTTGCCGCCGCGGGGGTCCATGTAGCGGTTAGGCCGCGGTTGAATTTATTGGTGGCGTAACCGTCCAATATTCGCTCAATACTCTTCTCTTCTTCCGTCGGTTGTCCACCATTACCGGATTCAACCATCACAATAAGCCCCAAAGACCTTCTGTTCAGCTTACCATTTGTATCCACCAGATTGACCCTTTTAGTTGCGAAACCAGGATAGGATATTTCAATAGACCCCGTAGTTTTATCCCAAATTATGGAGAAATTCCCATCGTAGTCTGTCGTCGTCCTGATTGAGGTGCCCGCCAGTATTACTGAAGCCGGAGAGACCGGCGCTCCGGTTTCATCGATCACACGTCCCCTTAAGGTAATTTCAAGCGACTCCGGTGACTGTGTAGATGTTTGTTGTTCGACCAACAGGATTTCTCCCAGGTCCACCCTTGGCCCTGTAGTCAAACGATAGTTCCGCTCCCGCCGTAAATCACCAATTTCAAAAATAAGCACAAGCGCTTCCGGATCCTCCTCCAGTTTAAGGAAATAATACCCGTTTTGGTCAGTTTTCGTATTAACATCCTGAAGGCGGGCAGTTACCGTTACCCCAGACATACCGTTCCCATTAGGGCCCAATACCCGACCGAATACTTCCTTTGAAGGTCGCACTGGTGGCTCCGTCCCATCAGGCACATTGAGTACAATTTGCTTAAGATCTATACTTGGTTCAAAATTTCCTCCCGGCGAAAGCAGGCTCACCTCTATTGGTGTGGCATCCTGCCAGGAAACTTCCAGGTAGGGTTTACCCCGGGTCAGGGCAAGCGCAAATTGACCCTGCTCATCAGTCACCGTACCTTTATTGGTCCCACCAAGCCTGACCACAGCGCCGATGAGGGGTTTTTCCGTTGTATCTACCACACTTCCGGTTATAATCTGGCCATCAAAATCAAAAGTTGGCCGAGGGTCACTGGTTAACAAATACGCGAGGTTCACCGGCATCGAATCCAACAAATTATCGAAGAATGCAGGGTTTAAGCTATCGATCCTAGTTTTGGTTCTGAGCGCATTAATCCAGGGGTTTATTGCTCCGGATTTATCTTCAGCAGTAAGCTGGACCGCCCGAAAGGACAGCCAGTTAAAAATCCCCTCCGCATGAAGCCTTTGCAACGCAAAGCGGGAGTCCTCTGGGAACTTGCCAGTAATCGACGTGTCAGCAGCCGCCAGCAACTTATTGATGTCCTCATTGAGCATTGGCCCCAGCAGAGCACTGTCGGCAGCTACCCAATTCAGGGTGTACGCCAGGCGGTTAAGTTGGAAAGCAGCGAGGTTGCTGTCTACTAAAGGATACTGCTGATTCTTCAGCAAAAGGGCACTGTCCAGCGCTGACTCGATCCGGTTTACCAGAAGGTCTTTTTTATCCTTTGAACTCATAAAGCCATTACCCCGATCTAAAAAATTCGACTGGATAACCGCCTGATTATTCTTTTCCAATGCCCGGTGCGCATCATCCGTAGGATTCTCCAGTTCCTGCCATAAGGACTTTGTCTCGCCAGGCAGAAGCTCATGCCCTGCCCTATTATACAGGTACATCGGTAAGAACATCAGCAGGCAGACTATGAACAGCCCCAGTAACTCTTTCTCTCGTTCATTGAGGATTTCTCCGGCCTTTGTCGGTGGATTGAGCAATTCGTCGAGGGAAGAATTATCTCCCATCGTCCCCCCCCCTTTTTTAGTGGTCGGGAGCTGCCGCTCGGCCACCTGGTTAAGCTCCGCCAGTTGATCGGGGGTCAACATCCCCATCCGGCGCAGGTCACGGATTTTAGCCTGGTTACCGGTTTCCAGCGGCGCCAGGGCGAAGGTTTGTACCGCCTGGTTTGCCGTCCATTCGCTTTCGGCAAAGGTATTTTCTACTTCTCCGGAGACCGCCTCCAGCTGTTCCAGGGCAGCAGTGCGCGCCAGTTGTTCATCTGCAACGGATAGTTCGGCGAGCAAAGCCAGGCGTAGATCCTGATCCGGAGCATTTGCTGCCAGCCAGGGGATCCGGCTGAGTTGCAGCAGTCGGTCATGCGTTACGTTCAGACCAAGTCCCCGCCCAATGGCAATGGTCAGGCTCCAGTTCGGGTTAGGGGCCACGGACAGGGCCGTTAGCCAACGGAAGAGTTCCGGGTCATTGGCCAGGTAATCGCGGTGGTCAGCAACAGTGGTCCAGGTCCGGTACCGATGGCTGGGTTCAGGGTTACGGCGGAAGCGCTCGGCCTTCCACCGGGGGTAACTACTTCCTTGGTACTCCTCAACCTGGTTGAGGTCCGCTACGCCCCGCAGGATGCCGTTGGTCGTGGCCGGGTACAACAACAGGTCCTTGTGCAGGAGGACTTCCTGGAAGGACCAGTCTACGGCAGGTTCCGTCGTCAGCAGCAAACGACGCGACCACTTCAAAAGCCACCGTTCCTTGGTTGGTTCCAAACGTGGTTCCCGACGGTAGAAGGCATCGACGAGGCCGTGCCCATCTCCCAGAATGATGAGCCGGTGCTCGCCATAACGGCCATTCATTTGGGCGGGACTCCAGCCTTTGGGGTGCGCTTCGTTCCAGAACCAGGTGAAATCACCACTATGGTAATAAACGTCGAGTTCTGCTTCCCGGGACATCAGGAAATCGGTCAGGCGTTTGAGCAATCGGTCCTGTTGTTGGAACTCATCCGTATGGCGGAGAAGGACCAGGTAGTTGGCCGGACGTTTAACCGCCCGCTCCCGCCAGGAAGGAAACCCGCCTTCCCGGACGGTAGCTTCTATCGTTGCTTTACCGTCAAAAGTCTTCCGCAGCCCCGCTTCCCGAACGCGCAACTGATCGGCAATTCGGTAAAAATCAGCTGGAACAGCTATCTGCCCTGTCTGGTCCTGGTAGGGGATTACATAGGGTCCGACGTCATGAAACGGGTATTCTTCCGCCAATTCCTCATCGGTTTTTTCCCGGGAATCCTCCTTTTTCTTGTTCCATTTTCGACGGTGCAACCAATAGATCCAAAGACCAAACAAGAGCGGTAATAAGTACAACCAACTACCAGTCTGCAATATTTGCCGGGGAATATCCTTCTTTAGCGGAATAGTTGGAATGATAGGAATGTTCGACCCTACCTGAACGGTCCGCGGCGGAGAGAGGGCAAAACAATTCTCCGGATCATCAGCCCGTTGTACCAAAAACTGGACTTTGGTTTGTCCCTCCTCCGAAAAAACATATTCTTCCGGTGTCTCTTCCAGTAGCTCTCCGTTGATCAACAGCCGGAAAACAACATCCGAATTAGTCTCCCCGCTTTGACCTGATGTTGCTGCAGACCTAACCTGGCTAGCAGACACTGGTAAATCCCAGGACTCTCCCTGCAAAACCTTCAATGGTATCGTCGCAAGTGAGGGCACTTGAGGTGGATCTCCACAAAGTACCGCCAGCGTAATCGTATCTACGCCCAGTTGGTTTTCATTTACAACCTGTTGTGCCCACAACACAACCTTCAGGGACCGCCCCGTCATGGAATCAGGAATAATGTAATGTAGGTCAAAAGAATCCTGCCGGTGCAGTGAAATTCCAGTTTTGGCATCACGAATGGACCAGACGAAATCGACCGAATCTTTTGCCGTCTCCAGCAAGGTCATGTTCTGAACCTGAAGCGGTTGCCCGGCCCGGGCCTCCGCTTCCTGCTGCAACTCAACCTTTACAAAAGCTTCAGATTTTACGGGCCCCTTATTCTTAGCTAAGGTCCACGCCATCCAGATCAATAAAATCAAGATGGTACCGATCAGTAAATACCGGAGCTGTTTGGCCCATTTTCGCCAACCGGCGGGCGGTGCATCTTCCTTTTTGTCCACCAGCTGTTCCTCCAGGCTGACTACGTAGTCATCCCAAAGCCGGTAGAACCGCTTTTGTTCTCCAGCATTTGTGGCCACGTAAGGAGCCAGGGCATACTTTAACTCTTCAAACCTTCCGATGTAATCCGCTCCCTGCTCGTGAAGGACCCTTCGCAACTGGAACTCCCGACCTGCATCCACTGCGAAGCCCGCGGCGCGGAGGCGCCGGACAAAGCCCGCCAAGGGAAGAGGAAGATGATTGGGGAGGTTGGTCAAGGAGGGATTGATTACGTGGATTTACTTCGTCGGTTCTACACCTCCGATGAACATTTTCTTTCCGGCTAAGCCTTCGAAAAATGATGTACCGGAGGAGGAGACCTTGCGCTTAAAGAAGTTTACGCACAGCCTCCAAATCTTCCTGGGTCTTTACCAGGAAGGAAAGGTTGTATTCCTGGAGTTGCTTCTTCTCTGCTTCGTTTTTACTGGCGTAGTCCTGCATTTCCAGCAGCTCCAGCCAGCCGAGTAATTCGGCAGTAGCGGGTTTCTTGCGGGGAGACGCCGCGCGGGCATCATAGAAGAATTTGAAAAGTTCTTCACGGGCCTCGGCCGTAGCGCCGGTTGCTTCTCCCAGGTGCTTACTCACGATGGACCGGAGTAAGGGATTGTCGTTGCCCGGGAATTCGATGTGGAAGAAAGCACAACGACGCAGAAAGGCATCCGGCAGGTTTTTTTCTGAGTTAGAAGTCATGATAACCACAATTGGCGCATCACCACGGCTAAACTCCTGGTTTTGCTCACGCAGGTAAAAGCACTGACGATCAATCTCATCGAGCACATCGTTGGTAAAATCCCTTGGAGCTTTATCGACCTCATCGATCAGCACGACCCCACCCTGCGGTTTCTTGGGTAACACGGTGCCGACTTTGGCAGCCAATTCCGGACTGGGATTGCTGCGCGCAATCGCTTCACCGAGCGCCTGTAACTCCAGGTATTTGCTGATGTCCGTCGCTTCGCCCGTACGAAGATTCGCCGCCTGAAAATGTGAGAGGGCATCGTAGGTATAAAAAAGGTCCCTGGCCTGGCTCGTCGTTTTAGTTGAGAACTTGAGCGGTTTGGGGTCAAACCCGAAAGCAGCATCCTTGTAATGCTGGCTCAGGTACCAGGCCGCCCAGTCAGCCAGCGTTGTTTTACCGGTGCCGGGTTCGCCGGTCAGCAGCAGGGGGCGCTTGAGATGTATTGCGCCCATCAGGGCCTCTTTCAGGCCGGGGGGCAAAACGTAATCCTGGGTCTGGTAAGCCATGGTTTTCTATTATTTCTTTTTCAGGCAGATGCCTTCGTTGAATTTGTCAATCAGTCGTTTCAAGTCCGCTTCCACCACCAGCATATCGAGTTGATCGCCTTCGGTGGAAAAATTCTCGGCCACCAGTTGTTCCGCGTCGTAGCCGTCGGGGATCATCAGCCCGTGGTGCGTGAACCAGTTGACGATGTCTGAAATCAACACCGGTTCCAGCTCCGGCAGGGCACTACCGTTCTGGCGCCCAGCAATGGCTTCGGCTACCTCTTTGCGGACGGTAGGTTTGTTGTCGCAGTGCTCCAGTCCAAAGAAGAAGTAGAAAGTCGGAGCATCTTCAGGAAGTTCGACTTTGCAAAAGGTCTCGTAAAACTTGCGAAGCATCCCCGGTACCAGGTCCTTACGCCAGTAGCTGTGCCCAACCGTTACGTTGATGCAGACGATGGGGTGCAGGCTACCGTCAGCCCGCTTCAGTTTGGGGCGATTGAGCAAATCCAGAATTGTCAGGTTCAGCATCCCCCGCATCTGGGACATCCCTACCGCTCCCCCCATGAACTGCTGGGTAATAGCATGCACCAATAAAGCCCGGCAATGCTCTTCGCGCATTCCGTTTAGAACGGGGCGACAATGCACGATCAGGGGCGGATCAGCTTCTATGTCAGCGCTCAGGTCATCTGCGGTGAGCTGGAGCCCCACCAGTTTGAAGCCAAGCCGCTCGGCAAGGCTCGATGCCTGCTGGCGGTCGTCTCCGTGCAGGTAGTAGAAGAATACTTTCTGGTCAAAAGCCTCGAACTGTTCGTCGAAGAACTGCCCTTCCTGCGGTGCCCGGTCAACGCCAAAGGCATGAAAAGGAGGAATGAATTCTTGTTCCCGGTTTGTTTTCGCTCCGTCCTGTTTTAGGTCCGCAGAGGAGATTTCTCCCAGCACGTAGAGTAAGCTCCCGTTGATGTTCGCTTGCTCTATGCCCAGCTCCTCTTTACTTTGGGTGTTGGCAGCAGTGGCCATTTCCCAGTTCCTCACCCGGGCGCTGGTGGTTATACATAAATCATGTAACCGGGTCCCTTCCAGGAGCAGGTCATCAATCAAACGACGCAGCAGATCCCCCTGCCGATTTTCAGCAACGAGATCTCGTAGTTCATTTTTAAGATTTTCCAGCATGAATATGGCGCTGCTATGGGCAGGGGTAACGTCGCCTAAAGTTACGAAATTTGATATATGTCTTTGGTTATAATCGTAATTGGGATTTGTTAACTCCGTTTTAAGCTTTGGCTGAGTTAATTAAGTGTTGGTCCACCATTCGTTCCGTACTGCCCCACCCTGCCCTTCACCAATAATTATGCACCCGCGACCGCGCATAAGGAGGCGAGATCGCAGGTGCAAAAAAAGGGTTTCAAAAGCAGGGTCCGTTTCAACGCTAATTACTCCAGAACATAAACAACTATACCGGCCCCTACCGTTCTGCCACCGACTTCCAACCGATAGATGCCCGGCTCGGCGAAGTCAGGGATACCGACCGAGATCACCTGCCGGCCAGCAGAGAGGCGTCGGGCGACCTCCACCAAGGGCTGGCCGTCAGCCATCCTTCTCAGGCTGATGGTGGCCACATCGGGTACGCAGGAGACAATCTCCAGGTCAAGTATGCTGCCCGGGAAGACCTCATCGTTCCGCAGGCGACAGTCGTCGTCACCATCATAGTTGCCGCAAAGGCCATTGGTAGCCTGTCGCCCCGTGGCGGTCTGGGCCTGCAACGTGCCAAAGCTTCCCAGCAAAAGGATAAAAATAAAAAGACGAAACATGGGATAAGTTTTATGGGTAACAGGATGGGCTTCCGGGTTTGGATGCCCTCTTTTCACCAACAATAATCGGTGGCCAAGCGGGTTTACACCACCCGGAATTATTAATCGGTGGAAGGAATTGATTTTTTGGTTGGTCAGGAAAGTACTTCGGGCAAACATCCACCAGTCAATTCCGGTTACGCTATCAAATTATTACCATGAACCTCAACCTCAAAAACCAAGTAGCCATCATCACCGGATCAAGTACCGGAATCGGCGCAGCCTGTGCGATCGGCCTGGCGGCCGAAGGCGTCAAAGTCGTGATCAATTACCACTCGAGTGATCAGGAGGCCAAAAAGGTGGTTAAGCAAATTAAGGCTGCCGGAGGCAAGGCCATTGCCGTAAAAGCCGACGTGTCTAAGGAAAAAGAGGTCAAAAAACTGATTAAGGCCTGCCTTGATAAATTCGGCCATCTCGACATTATGGTTGCTAATGCCGGTCTCCAGGCAGACGCTTCCTTTACAGAAATGACCCTAAAGCAATGGAATAAGGTCATCGGTGTTAACCTGACCGGGCAGTTCCTCGTATGCCGCGAAGCGGCCAGGATTTTCCAAAAACAGGGCGTTCACAAACACGGCCGCGCTGCCGGCAAGATCATCTGCATGTCCAGCGTTCACGATGAGATTGCCTGGGCCGGCCACGTCAACTACGCCACCGCCAAAGGCGGTGTCAAAATGATGATGGAATCCATGGCCCAGGAACTGGCACAGGACAAGATTCGCGTCAATGCGATCTCTCCCGGTGCCATCCAGACCGACATCAATAAAGATGCCTGGGACAACCCCGAAGCCCTCGAACAACTACTCACCCTCATTCCCTACGGCCGGATCGGCCAGGGGGAGGATATTGCCAATGTATGTGCCTTTCTGTGCTCTGACGCTGCCGACTACATTACCGGTGCTACACTTTACGTGGATGGGGGGATGATGCTGTATCCGGGGTTTGCGGATAATGGATAAGGGGTAGAGCCAGGAACCACGCCACTAATTTCCAGCTCCTGATTTCTAGCTTTTAGTTTCCAGCGACATCCGATACTCCGGCCCCAACAGCCGGTTCGCTGCCCGGTTGTTGGTGACGCTTTCGGCGACGGGGTCCCACGTAAGCGGCTTTCTCAGGCGGTAAGCAATGTTCGCGAGCGTACAAAAGCTGGAGGTACGGTGGCCCGTTTCTGCCGGGCAGTTTACCGCCGTTCCTTTGAGGATCGCGTCGAAGAAGCTTTGAAAATGAAGGACGTTTGCGCTGGTCTTCATCGAGGCATTCGTATCGTTGTAGCCGACGAGCCCCGGCACGCTGCTATCAATGAAGCCCCGGGCTACGTCCAGCGTTCCTTCCGATCCAACGAAGTGGACGGCGTTGCCCCGCCCAAACTGGCGGTGCTCCACCCGGAAGCCATCATCGTAAAACATCGTCAGGCCAAATTTCGCATCACCCCCCGGCGGGAAGAACTGGGTGGGTCCGGTGTCGTCCTTTCCGCGTACCCACTGCACGATATCGAACATGTGTGCTCCCCAGTCGGTGATCATCCCGCCGCCAAATTCGGCATAGTTACGCCACTGCGCCCACTGTCGACTATCGGAACCCGGCGCCAGAGAACTATGAAAGGGCCGATCAACGCTGGGACCAATCCACCGCTCCCAGTCCATGCCGGATGGCGTTGGCTGTGCCGGTAAATCGAAAGTACGCGCAGGTTCACCGATGCTGACGATGGCCTCCTTTAGTTCTCCGATGGAACCCGCCTGGATAAGTTCTGCTGCCCGTTGAAACGTTCGCATTGAGCGTTGCATGCTACCGGTTTGCAGGACTTTTCCGCTGCGGTCGACGGCGTCGACGATGGCCCGACCTTCTTCAATGGTGTGGGCCAGTGGCTTTTCACAATACACGTGCAGGCCCCGGTCCAGCGCGTCGATGCACATCTGGGCGTGCTGGTGATCGGGCGTGGCGATCAGGACGGCGTCCAGCCCCGGGTGCTCCAGCAGTTTGCGGTAGTCTGAATAAGTCGTGGGAGCCATCTCCTTGCCACCGCCGGCCAATTCGGCGTAGCGGGTAGCTGCTGAAGTAGCGAATCGTTCCAGATTGGTGGCGTAAACGTCGCATGCTGCCACGAACCGGGCTTCGGGCATTCCATGGGCACGATTGAACAAGCCCATGGCCTGTTTCCCCGTACCGATGACACCAATATTGATCTGGGCGTTCGGACTGGAGCCAACTACACCGGCCCGAAGCCAGGAAGGAGCGAATACGATGCCTGCGCCAAGCGCGGCGGAGCGGAGGAAGTCACGGCGTTTCTGTGTCGTCATGACGCCAAGATAATGATTTCTCCAAAGTAAGCTCGTTTGTAAGACCGTTTTCTACTGGAATTACACAGCTCTCTCCAACTTCCTCTGCACCTGCGGCCGCGCACAATAACAATTCCATAAAGCACCGAAAGCGCCACCATAACCACTACATTATCTCTTCAGCAATTAATTCCGGTTATATTTAGTACCGATATTCCGGCCACTGGGATTAATATTGATCATGAAGGTATTCCCTTCATTTCCCTCAAAATCACCTTTTCCGTAGCGCTTCAAAATAGCCCGGTATTTCGGCTCAAGAGAGATGGGATCGACAATTTTTCTGTTAAAGCGCATGACCTCACTGGTCACCTCCAAACGGAAGTACTGGTCATCCTTACCCAGTAAACCATCAGCGATCAATGCCTCCCGCAGTTCTGCTTCTAATGCGGCCATAATGATTTGGTGACTTTTCATCCGTTCGGTATGCAACTGCATCCGGGTAGTGTGCATTTTCATCCGACCGCTGTGAACTCTCATTCGGCCTCCATGTATTTTCATCCGGACACTGTGCATGGACATACGTATTCCGTGAACATCCATCCGGTCCCCGTGCTCTGCAAGTGATTTTTCCCCGCGCTTGATTTCTTTTTCCAACCCTTCAACGTATTGTTCCGGCTGGTACTCGATGGCGTCCTCCGCTTCTTCTATGGTATCCTCGCTCTGGTCAAGGGCTTGTTCGAATAACTCCGTCATATCATTGTGGGCCAGGGCGTAGGTTAATTCGTTATCAGCCTGAGCTCGTAATGCTTCGCTCCAATCTGCATAAGCCTCCATGATGCGCAGGCGATGTGCCTCCCAGGGCTGCAGGTAGTCTTCGCTTAGGCGCTCGTTCCAATTCTCGATACTGGCCCTGTAAGCATCCGTCTGGTCCCGGAGTTGCTTACGGCCTTCGTCTCCCTTAGCCAATAAATCCCTTATTTCTGTTTCCGTAAGCGGGAGCTTCGGTGCCGTCGGCAAAGCTGGTTCAGCCCCCAACCGGGGAACGGAAGGTTTGGGTAAGCTGTCGTTGTTGGTTTGGGAAAATTCTGGGGTAACGATCCCAACAATCAGTACTTTTTCCCCTGATTTTAGAGAGGATACCGGAGCGTCGATAGAAGTTGAAGGAAGAGGAGTTACTGCCGAATAGTGTTCTGGTGTTGCTTCCGTAGGCTCCTCTACCGGAAGAAGAGCGAACGCATTGTCCTTGACGGGAATTTCATCATCCGTAACACCAGATAAGGAACCATTATCCTGTTGAGAAAGGTCCGGGGACGCCAAAGTATTACCCCCTGCTACTATCGGCGAGACTCCGGCGTAGGCAAAAGCAACCGCGCACCCAAGCAAGGGTAATAGAAGCCACAAACGAAGTGAAAGCGACTGGTGGTGCCGGGGAGTAGGTTGGCAGATCCGCTGGATACGGTTTTGGAGTTGCCCGCCTTTTTTGACGAAACCCATAGCCAGGAAACCCGACTGACGGTGTTCTTCCACCGACAACAAAGTACGGGCATACATCCGGGGGTTTCCGCAGGCCGCAACCGCAACGTCGTCGCAGCATTTTTCCCTTTCCTGGTTGATCTTACCCGCCAGCCACCAGTACACCGGGTGGTAGAAAAGCACGACTTCCAATCCAGTCAGGAATAAATTCACCACAAAGTCCTGCCGCCCTACGTGCGCAAGTTCATGCGCCAGAATAGCTTCCACCTGGGCTACGCTTAGCCCGCTGACCAAACCGATGGGTAGCAGAATGATTGGTTTAAAATGGCCGATCACCAACGGAGAGTCAATCTGGTTGGATTCCACTAATCCGATTACCCGCTCAACGCCCATGCTCCGTTTGAGCCGAAACAGGCGCTCCTGCCATACCGGTGGTAAATTTCGTATTCCGCGTTTCCGCAAACGGAAAGTCAGCAGTAGCATATTACACCAACGGAAAGTAAATACTAAGACACCAAGCCCCCATATAGCTACCAAATAGGCTACGTTGGCTTCCAAAAAGCCAGCCGGAGAAAAGGCGGCACGCTGGAAATCAGGTTTTAAAGAGGCAGACGGTTCAGGAGCGATTACGACCGGTACAATGGTTTCTTCAAGCGCTGTGGTGGTCGGTAAGGAAGGTAACGGCGTGATTTCCCGTACCATGCCTGGGTTCGAGAATTCCAGTTGGGTACCGAACGTCCAGGCCATACCTCCCAGCAACAGCAACAATGCCGTACAGGCAATTCCGTATCTCAATTGTGGAGGCCTGTTTTTTAGCAGGTGAAATAGCGGTAATACTACCAGAAAAAGCAGGGCTCCCTGCCAAAGAGAGTGTAAGAGCGTCCAGCCCAGGGCGGGAACTAAGTCAGAAATAATCATTTGTTGGGATTTTTGGGATTAGGACTTAGACTCGTCGTCCAGGCTATTGAGAAAATCTCGGATACTTTGAAGTTCCGCTTTACTGGTTTTCGCGCCACCGAGAATTTGCATCACCAGGCGGGAACGAGACCCCTGGTAAGTACGCTCTACGATTTCTTCGAGCACCTCCTTCACGTTTTCCTTTTCGCTAATGGTCGGATGGTACACGTGGGTCCGATCCTGCTCCTCACGGGTCAACAAACCTTTCTCCAGCATGATTTGCATGAACTTAAGGGAAGTGGTGTACCCTATTTGCTTTGCTCCCGGCTTGCTGATCAGTTCTTCGTGTATCTGCCGGACGGTGGACGGACCCAATCGCCACAGAATACGGATGATACTCATCTCCCGTGGGGTTGGCTTAGTATGTTTTGACATGGCTACGATTTTTTTCGTAACAAAGCTATACGATTTTTTTCGTAATCACAAGAAAACCCTACGATTTTTTTCGTAATACTTCTTTTGCAGGCTTTACACATGCTGTTCAACTGCTGTCAGGCCCGATGCATTGGGTGTGTTGACCTCGGCTTCTTGGGCGCGGTCGCGGGTGCAGAGAAGGTTGAAGGAAGCGGTGCCGCTCGATTTCTAGGCTGTCCTACGGCCACCTACTAAGCTACCCGAGCGCGCCGGAGCCACGAAGTTTATCTACGCAGCAAATCGAGGCAAAACTACCCGATCAGGTAGGGAACAGCTTTTGAGGCGCCCCGTCCTTTGCAGTATAACGCTGCCGTCGCTACCGCGCCGGTGGCATCATCTGCTTAACCCAACTGCCTTCGACTATGAAAAACCTATCCCTCTTCTTCCTTCTTTTTCTCGTACTGCCACTCCTGGTAACCAGTTGTGGGGAGGATGAGGAAGACATGATACCAGTACCAATGTTTACCCGCGCGGATTACCTCGGCAGCTACTCTGTAGTGGAAGTATGTCCTGGCGGCCAGGACACCTATAACTCCTCCCTTACCGCCGGAGCTACCAGCAACGAAATAATTATCGCCAACCTGTTTAATTTAGGCGATGAAGTTCGGGCTACGGTAAATGGGGACCGCCTGACTATACCAATGCAACTGGCGCCGTCCTGGCGGGAATTTTCCGGAAGCGGCACACTGACGGATCAAGAACTTAAGCTCAGCTTTACCGTAACTGGCGGCAGTGGCTCCATTGATTGTACTGCAGTGCTTACCCCTCAGTAGCGCATTAACTTCGTGCTTAGTAGATCTCAGTTCCGGAAGAGATGATGCTACCCATCTTATTCCTTAAATAACATGAGTCATCCCGAATTTTGAGCCCACATTAAAGTGAGGCAAATCGAGATGGCCATTCTAAGTCTGTAGAGCGGTACCAAGGCATCTCGGTACCGCTTTCCAGTTCTATGACAGTAATTTCTTAAAAAAAGAGGAACCCAGCCTTTCCAGTTGCGCAATATCTGGAGCATGAAGTCATAGACCAAGGTGACGATACTCATCAGCTTCATGCGGTTGTCCCAAA
>NZ_KB890431.1 GCF_000373105.1 Neolewinella persica DSM 23188
CTCGATACCGCTCTACAGACTTAGAATGGCCATCTCGATTTGCCTCACTTTAATGTGGGCTCAAAATTCGGGATGACTCATGTTTGTCGTTGGAGAGAGAATACTAGAATGGGAGAATAAGAGGATGATGGAATTGGACGGAAATTGGGATTACGAGCGTGAGCGAGCTTCGCCTTGCGGTAGCTATTCTCTCATTCTGTGAATTTCTCATTCGCTTGGGCGGGGCCGCAGGTGCAAAGACCGTTTTTGGAGCGACGAACCGTCAAATTATACCTGTTTTCCCAGAGTGTAGAGCATGGTCCCCTTATTACCTTTGGATTTGAGGGGTAAGCAGTTCTCTGGAATGTATGGAAACTGGTTCCTACAACGTCCCTATTCTAAAAAGGCTTAAATTCAACCACACAACCAATTCACCACCTATGCGTCGTTCAACTTTCCTGTTTTCCTTGCTGGTCTTGCTAACCTCTGCTTGTACCACTCCCCGCGCTTCAACAGCCCTTGCACCTGCGGCCGCGCCCCAAAAAAGTACGCCGGTAGAATTCATCGTACTCCAGCTAAACGACGTGTACGAAATTGCCCCGCTGGAAGGGGGCAAAGCAGGAGGTCTGGCCCGCGTGGCTACCGTACGGCAGGAGTTGCTTAAGGAAAACCCCAATGTGATTACGATGATGGCCGGAGATTTCCTCAGCCCCTCGTTCCTTGGTACGATGCGCTATACCAATGCCGATGGCGAAAAAGAAAAGATCGCCGGGCTGCAAATGGTCGAAACCCTGAACGTAATGGGACTGGATTACGCCACGTTTGGTAACCACGAGTTTGACCTCAGTACCCTGGAACTCCTGGAAAAACGCATGGATCAGAGTACTTTCAAATACACGGTCTGTAATGCTAATGCGGTTATTGACGGGCGGATCCGCGCTTTCCAGCAAAACGGCGCTCCGGTACCCGAATATCTTGTTCACGAAATATCTAATCCAGGTGGAACTCCAATTAAAATTGGTCTCTTGGCCGTAGTACTGCCTTTCAATAAGGCCGGCTACGTCGAATACGCTGATGTAACCAGCTCCTTCAAAGAAACGCTGCGTAAAGTGGATGCGATCAGTGACCTGACCATTGCTATTACTCACCAGAACCTTGATGAAGATGAAGCATTAGCTGCGGCTGTACCCGGAGTTCCACTCTTCGTTGGTGGCCACGAGCATGCTAAACTCAACCGCTACGTGGACCAAACAGTGATTGCAAAGGCCGATGCTAATGCCAAAACGGTATACATCCACCGGGTTTCCTTTGACCCGGGGAGCGGCATGACCCGGATCAGTTCTACCATCAAAGCTATCGATGATACCATCGCCGATGAGCCAGCGACCAAAAAGGTGGTCGATAAATGGCTGGACCAGGTCTTTACACTGATGAGCGATATGGGGTATGACGCCAATAGAGAAGTGATGAAACTCACTGAGCCGCTTGTTTGTAAGGAAGGCCTGATCAGAACCTCCCAAACCAACTACGGACAATTAACGACGGACGCTATTGCTTCCGCCATTCCCGGCGCAGATCTCTACGCATTGAACTCGGGGTCTATGCGGTTGGACGACAACCTTTTTAATGTCGTTACAGAATACGACGTACTGCGCACCTTCCCCTACGGCGGAAACTTCGTTACCCTGGAAATGCCCGGTGCTGCCGTTAGCCGCCTGCTGGAAACCGGCCTGCGGACCAATTACGGGGAAGGAGGCTACCTACAGCAGAAGAATGCCAATATGGAAGATCTGAGTCTGAACGGAAAAGCTATTGATCCGGCAAAGACCTACAAAGTAGTCATGCCTGAATTCATGGCCGGTGGCAATGAGGCCAATCTGGAGTTTCTTAAAGATTACCTGAAGTCTCCGGCAGAGAAAACCATTAAAGTGGGAGAAGAGATTATCCGTAATGACCTACGGGATATTGTTATTCGGTACATGCAGAAGCTCGGGGAGCTTTAGAATTCAGCTATCAGGTTTCATTAGTATTCAGGACTCAGTTGTCAGCACTCAGAGCCCGCTTCAAGTTTGCCCTAACCCTCCGAATACTGAACCCCGAATGCTGACCCCTGAAAACTGACAACTGAATCCTGAACCCTGAAAACTGAACCCCGAATACTGACCCCTAAATCCTACCTTTGTGCGATGAAAATCGATAAAGACCTTCTTGCCCGCGCCAACAATGCCTGCGAACTCAGCGGTGTGACTGATGATCTTACCACCTTCGCAGTTGGCCCTAATGCTGATGGTAGCCCGGCTATGACCATTGTGGTGACGCAAAGTCTCAGTGATCAACTGGAAGGTAACCGTGATGTTGAGCCGAATGACTGGCGCTGCCTTAACGATAGCATGTGGAGCGAAACGGATGCGGTAAAGGTGGTGGCTTACCGGATGTTGCATCAGTTGCGCGCCGAAGGTTGGCCACAGGCGCTGCTGGACATGATCTACCTGGAGGAGGAGACCCTTAATTGGGCCAAGGCTGGCCTGCCTGATGAGAACGCATTGGTCCACAAAGACAGCAACGGTAACGTTCTGGAAGCAGGAGATACCGTTGTTTTGATCAAAGACCTAAAGGTGAAAGGGGCCAACTTTACGGCAAAGCGCGGGACTGCGGTGCGTAATATTCGGTTGGTGCATGACAATGCCGGACAGATCGAAGGGCGGGTGGAAACACAGCAGATCGTGATTCTTACGGAGTATGTAAAGAAAAATAAGTAAGGGTGAACAGCCGACTTAATGAATAAACAGGGCTGCGTATACAATCAGCGTACTGAAACCATTTGCCTGGCTCAGGCACAGGGTGTTTACCAGCATTTTGCCATAGTGTTTGGTTGTTTTAAAGCCAAGGTGCGCCTTATCCGCCTTTGCCGGCCGATGATCTGGTTTTCATAGATAAGATAGCATTCGATAAGTAGGTAAATTTACCTAGTCTTACCCGCAGAAATACCCGATTTAGAAAGAAAACCTTTTATATAGCTAGTGTCTGAAATACATTGGAACCAAGTTCCCTCCCGGAAAAGCGTTTATTACCCATAGAAATTATACATATTCTTTTTTCTGGGCCTATTTGGTCCCGTACCTTGCTTTGTCGTAACGGTTATAGTCAGCCCCGCTTTCTCCTGAGTCTGGGCAAATGTTCCTTTTGCTTACGGAAGCTCGGGATAAGCTCATAAGGGCAGAGGTATTGCTACAGTGATCATCCTTTAAAGTTGTTAAGCAATGAAAACATCACCTTTCGCTTTCACATCTGTAGTCAAATCGGGGCTAATCATTTTTGCTCTTTTAAGTTTAACTGCTTGTCAGACGGGTAAAACGGTGATCAGTCCAGATGGCCCGATAGGAATGATCCAGCCAGAATTTACGGATGATCTTGACTCCTTGAGTCGATGGTACGCACACGCAATGGCTGATGCTGAGAATCCCCGCCCCGCTACCGTTGTAAATACCTTGACGCAGATCGTTGGAAATACTACTCTAATAGATACTTTAATCAATGGAGAACGGCACGTTAAGATGGTATCCTGGAAGAACAAACCAACTTACTGGAAGAAAGACTCTTCTTACAGTGTTGGCTCGAAATACGCAGTTTGGGTAACCGTTGCTCCATTCATCCAGGATAAATGCATTGTTTATTTTCAGCAGGAGAAGGACCCGGAGATGAGGCTTCGGCAGTTGTTGGGGTTGCAACCATTTACCATAGAAACAGACTTTGTGGAAATTTGGGTCCGCCCGGCGGACTTGTTCCGGCCCTGCCCTGACCCCGAGACTACGGATACCGGATGTAGCCTTGATTTACCCGAGGACGTGACGGACGAACACCGACAGTGGTTTAACCATATCCGGGCAGTGCAATACAACGATTGTAATGATACCCAATTTAATAAGTACGGTTATCCCTGGACTCAACTTGGATATACTTATGATTGGAACCCGGAAAATCCGACCCATGTCGGACTTTCCGAGTTCATCATAAAAAGTAATGCAGAGGTCTTTATTCGGGGAATCTACCCAACAAAGACCTACTGTAGCGTTCAGGCTGCCAGGTAGCTAGTGGTCGAGGAATGAAGTTTGTAATAGCTTGACCCAGTCAACGTGCGGCTAACTTATTTCTTTAACCAATAGTTTAATCACTTCTTTCGCCATCCTCCCATAATGGCACCAATAACGGTAAACAGAACAATGTAGTAACTGCCGTCAATGAGGCTCAGTGAAGTGGGGTTCATCGCAAAGCGGTTGCTGACGTAGGTGGTAAGCATTGCTACGGTGCCGATGAGGGCACCTAACGTAGCACCTCCGGTAAAGCTGGTTCGGTTGGTTTTGGTGACCAGCCAGTTCATGATGAAGGCGTAGATGAACATGCTTACCGCGTTGATGATCATCGGGGTGGTGGGGTCGATGGTTACGGCTTCGCCGTACTTGAAGACATCGCCAACGCCTTCGGCCATCCCGGGCCCCGTAAGGCCAACACCTTCGGCCCACTGGTCCATGAAAAATAAGCCGTACCACAGGAAACCGATGAACATACCGGCAATGGCGCTGACCAAAACGGCCAACCAATTTATTTTCGAAATCATAACTAAGGGTGATTTGTTTGTGTAAACATATAATCTAGCGGATTCAAATGCAAATTGCAAAACAAATATTTTATTTTATGATGTTATGTATTTTTTTGTTGATTAATGGGATGGGCCTTAATTGTAAAAGGGGAGTTGAATATTGTGCGTTTAAGCATGGGTAAAGTCTTTTAAAAAGTTATTATTGCCAACCAAAACCAGCGTTCTTCTGCCTCCCAGCCCTCTCTTCCGGAGACTACCCTACAGGCGCGAACCAGCCACCATGGTGCCCGCGGCTCCACCAGATAGCGCTATTTATCAGCAGGGTGTCATTCCGAAATAAATCGGAAGTCTATTCGCAACCATACTTGTTACCTCTCGTTAGACAACTTAACAGAATTCGCTGATCTTATGAGTAAACGCCTTGCCATAGTTTGGTTCCGCCGGGACCTTCGTCTACATGATAATGAAGCGCTTGCCGATGCGTTAAAACATGCTGATGAAGTACTTCCCGTTTTTATTTTTGATCCCAGAGTATGGCGCGGAAGCCTACCCCTGACTGGTCTTGCCAAAACTGGTGGCCATCGGGCAAAGTTCTTGCTTGAATGTGTAGCAGATCTTAGAAATAATTTACGGGCGCGGGGAGCTGACCTGATTATCAGGGTTGGAAAACCTGAGGATGTGTTATTAGAGTTGACCCACCAGACCCGTGCCAGTTGGGTGTTTTGTAACCGGGAAAGGACGGATGAAGAATTACGGGTGCAAAATGCAGTGGAAGCATCGCTCTGGGCTGTAGGCCGGGAAGTTTATTATTCGCGTGGAAAACTTCTTTATTATACGGCAGACCTTCCTTTTCCGATCACCCAGACACCAGATGTGTTCACCCAGTTTCGTAAGGAAACGGAACGAATCACCAAGGTTAGGGAACCATTGTCTACACCCGGAAAAATACCGTACCCCACCAAGGACCTACCCAAGCCGGAAGAATTGCCAGAACTTGAAGACTTTGGCATCACGCCGCCAATTCCCGATGGCCGTGCTGCCTTCCAATGGCAAGGCGGGGAAACTGCAGCGCTGGACCGCCTGGCCTATTATCTTTTTGATTCCCAGGCGATTTCCACCTATAAAGAAACAAGAAATGGCCTGATTGGTGCAGATTACAGTACCAAATTCAGTCCATGGCTGGCCTACGGTTGTCTGTCTCCGAAGCGGATTTACTGGGAGGTAAAGGCTTATGAGGAAAAAAACGGGAGCAACGACTCTACCTATTGGGTGATTTTTGAATTATTGTGGCGGGATTTTTTCCGACTGATGGGCAAGAAACACGGAACCGCCATTTTTCAAAAAGACGGTACTAAGGGAGTACCCCAGCAGTGGCGTAAAGACCCTGCTGCCTTCCGGAGATGGATGGACGGACAAACGGGTACGCCTTTTATCGACGCCAACATGCGGGAGATTGCCAGGACGGGCTTCATGAGTAACCGGGGCCGGCAAAATGTAGCCAGTTATCTGGTAAAGGACCTCAAAATTGACTGGAGGATGGGGGCTGAATACTTCGAACATGCCTTACTGGACTACGATGTCACCAGCAATTGGTGCAACTGGAACTACATAGCCGGGGTTGGGTCTGATCCACGGGAGGATCGTTATTTTAATATTATGAGCCAGGCCAGGCGCTATGATGAAGACGGAGATTTTGTAAAACTATGGTGCCCTGAATTGAGTAACCTGCCTTGTGAACAGGTACATCAGCCGGACACTTTAAATGATCCGGAACAAGCAAAATACGAAATGAGACTAGGGGTTAATTATCCCGTGCCGCTGATCTCAAGCAGCCACTGGGATAAAGGTGGACGTTAGGGCCCGATACAGAGCTTAAGATCTAAGGGAAAAAAGGATAAACTAAAACATGCTGTAAATCCGTTACATTTTCGACATTTGGCGACATAAAGGACCAGAGACCAACTTTAACGGTGTCCGGCTACCATTGCGCGAATTGAATTATGTACATTTGTCGGTATCGTAGCCGGACGTCAGGGTCCCAATACAAGCATCCCAAAATAATTAGTGCCCCTCATTATGCGGTTAATCCAGACTTTCTGCTTTGTTTTCTTTTGCGTTCTCGGTCTTCAGGCGCAAGACATACACTTCTCCCAATTTTACATGTCCCCTCTCAACCTTAATCCGGCAATGACGGGGGTGATGAACTGTAACAGCCGTATTGCGATCAATTACCGCAGTCAGTGGGCGTCGATCCTGGGAAGCTCAGCCTTCCAAACGTACAGCGTCAGCTACGACCAGCGCGTGGCGGTAGGCCGAAACGATTTTTTCGGCATTGGCGGTACATTTTGGGGAGATAAGGCCGGCCAGGCTGATTTTGCCACTACAACTGGTAAGATCTCCCTGAGCTACAGTAAGAAAATGGGTGGAAGCCGTAAGTTCGGTAACTACCTTGTTGCCGGAGTAGAAGGAGGTGCCGCTCAGCGGAGCCTCAACTTCCTGGCCCTTCGCTGGGGCACCCAGCACGATGGTGATGGCGGGTTCGACCCATCTGCGGTCAGCGGAGAAACCGGCTTTGATCGCGACCAGTTCCTGTTCGCCGATATGGCAGCTGGCCTTTTGTGGTTCATGGTCTTCGATGAGCATAACAGCCTCTACCTTGGTGGTGCTTTCCACCACCTCAACCGGGCCAACCAGAGCTTTGACAGCGATGGCACCGAATTGCTTTACAGCCGCTACACCGCTCATGCCGGTGGTGAATTCCTGCTCGGTAGCCGGTTCGGCCTCGTACCCGGAGTCATTGTAATGAAGCAAGGGCCAAGCTTCCAGGTGAACGCTGGTACTAACGTTAAATTTCTGCTGGACGGTGGGCGTAACCGCAGTACCCAATCTTTCCAGGTGGGCCTTTGGACCCGCGTTTCTAACCGCTACGACTCCAGCGTGCTTACGGATGCCCTCATCCTGAGTACTCGCTTTGATTACGAGCAGTTTGCACTCGGCTTCTCCTATGATCTTAACACCAGTTCTTTGAACACCGCTACCGACGGTAACGGCGGATTCGAACTTTCTCTGCAGTACAAAATCTGTGGCGGACAGCGTAAAGGTGTTTACTGCCCACAGTTCTAAGGCAAAGATTTATTGAATTTGAGTTTTGGGATGGGATCATCCCGTCTATCTACATTGCCAAGCACTTCATTAAACAACACACCCGATTTAAACAAAAAGCATGTTCGGCAACAATAATAATAAAGACACAAAATCAACCAGCGGTACCGCAACTCCTACTTCAGGTGGCGTGGGTGGCGTAAATACGATTGATGCACATACGTCAATTACCGGCGACCTCAAAGCAGGTGGTGATATTCGTATTGACGGGAGCCTTAACGGTAACCTCGTTTGTGAAGCAAAATTGATCATTGGCCCTAAGGGCCGCATTGAAGGTGATGTTACCTGCCTTAATGCAACCATCGAAGGCTCTTTTAAGGGCAATCTGGTCGTGAAGGAAATGCTCACTTTGCAGGCTACGGCCAAGGTGAGTGGTGATATAAAGGCCAAGAAAATGGCAGTTCTTGGTGGCTGCCAGATATCCGGAACCTGCACCGTTCCCTATTCTGGCAATGGCGGAGGCGGCCAAAAGCAACAAGAAAACCCCTTAAAGCAAAAACAGGGTGCCTCCGCTTAATCAATCAGAAGAGGAAGAGGTTCGTAAAGCATCCCGTAACTGGATGAAATACAGCGGCATGGCCGTACAAATGATTGGGGTATTGCTGGCTTTCGTATTTGCTGGTAAATACCTCGACGAATGGCTGGGGACGGACCCCTGGCTTACACTTGTGATGAGTTTGCTCGGTATCGGATCAGCACTGTATGTATCTCTTAAAGACTTCATCTGAGTGCCGTTCAACGGCCTGAAGCAATGCCACAAATAAGCGCTAGCATGACGTACGCCCGGTTTTATACCCTTCTGGGGATTTTTACTGCCGTCGCAGTGGTTCTATCCTTGATTTGCCATTTTGTGCTGCCGATCAATTATGCTATCCCCCTCACCGTTGGTACCATTTTGCTTTTTTGCGCATTTTGTGTCGGGTTGTTTTGGATCGGCAACCGTACTGCCCGGTCCGAAAATAAGTTCCTTTTTACAAATGTCTTCATGGGGGTAACTATGCTCAAGCTGTTCCTTTGCGGAGGACTTATTGCTGCCTACTATTTTCTGGCAGCGCCGGAAAACAGACTCTTTGTCGTACCCTTCTTCCTGAGTTATCTCGTCTATACAATTCTGGAGATCACGTTTCTGATCAAGTTGGCAGGTATTACTACTGGTTTAGTAAAGGAAGAACAAGAAGCCAGGAGCTAGAAACTATAGATCTGGTTCTTGGCTTCTGGTTACTGACTCTTGTTAAGGCGCGGCCGCAGGTGCAAAGAGGAAGTTTGAGGCAGCGTTTGTCTTGCCTTGTACGTATCTTGTTAGTATGAATTCCTCGAAAAGTAAACAACGCACTGGCAGTATCCGACTGGCCGGGTTCCTTATCTTGTCCATACTGTGTGGTTGCCTGGAGCCTACCAAGCCAGAATTTCAAATAGAAGAGAGCTTCATTCTGGTCGAAGGAAATATCCTGGCGGGGGAAGGCCAGGGAGAAATTCGGATCAGGGAATCGAATTTCCGTGAGGTCGCACTGGAATTTGAATCTGTGGCAGGAGCAGAAGTTCTGGCGATAGAAGCAAATGGTACTACCGTTAGTTGGGGACCAGGGTATGAACCGGGGCGCTATATCCCTCCTCCAGAGGCGGTCGTATTACCCGGAGAGACCTGGCACGTTGAAATAACTTTGCCAGACGGTACCAGTGTTATCTCCGCCCCCGAAACCATTCCCGAACCAGTCGAGGTAAGTAATCTGACCATAAATTTTGTGCAAAACTCATCCTTTGATGAAGGGCTGAATCGATTTGTCCCCCGGTTCGAGTTATTCCTTGATTATGTTGATCCTGCAGATCAGGAAAATTATTATGCTTACGATTATCATTACTGGGAAGAGATTACGATCTGTGCTTCCTGCGTGAATGGCCGTTGGCGGGACGGTGTCTGTATCCCTTTTGATAATCCGAGGTTCAATAATCGTTATGATTATCTCTGCGATACGCAGGAGTGTTTTTCCACCAAAGCAGGGGAGGAGACACGGTATGGTTCGGATGCCTTTACCAATGGAAGCAGTCTGACTGGCTTCCCCCTCGGAGGGATTATTTTCACCGCCTATGGAGGTATGCTGGTGGAGGGCAGTGTTTACAGTATCACCAAAGAAGCTTTTGACTACGGAAAGGTGATTCAGGATCTGGTGGAAGGAAATTCCGGACTGAATCCCACGACCCCGGCCGCTCTGGATGGTAACGTGCGTAATGTGGATCCGGGCGGAAGAGATGTGCTGGGCTTCATTGGTGCTGCCAGTAAGGGGAGCGCCCGGGCTTTTGTTGATCGTACAACCGAAACGGGTTCGCCATTGCCCTTTGATAATAACCTCCGGCTGGAGCCACTTCCTCCTCCGGCAGTGCCCCCCCGGGCACCTTGTAACATTCCTGGTGTCAGAACCGCCGAGCGACCAGTAGGTTGGCCTTAACCACTTGAGGTGTAGCGGCATTCACAACGCCAAATTCGACAAAATTCTCCGATTATGCACCGTATTATTCCTATATTTTTAGCGTTTGTGTGCACCCTTGGGTGGCAGGGCTGTACCGAACCGGTAAAGCCCGATTTTGCCTTGGGAGATGCCTTTTATTTGGTGGAAGGCAGTATTATTGCCGAAGGTGGTGAAAGTGAAGTTCGCTTACGAAAATCAAATTTTCGGGAAGTGAACTTTCAGTTTCAACCCGTTACGGATGCACTTATCCAGAGCTTGGAAGTCGATGGGCAAAGCGTTATTTGGTCCGTTGTCGACGCTGAAGCGGGAAGTTACCGTCCTCCAGCTGGCTTCCGGGCAGAACCAGGGCAAACCTGGCATTTTGAAATAACCTTCGCTGATGGGACCCAGGGCGTATCCACTCCGGAAACCATCCCTGAACCCGTACCCCTGGATTCACTTACCGTAAATTTTGTCCAAAACTCTGCATTCGACACAGGTCTGGATCGGTTTATCCCCCGCTTTGAACTATTTGTGAATTATAAGGACCCTGCCGGGGTACCAAACTATTATGAGTGGCAAGTTGGGTTTTGGAAAAAAATAAATGTCTGTGCTTCCTGTTTACAAGGTATTTGGCGCAATGGGGAATGCATAGCAGTCAATGATCGGTTTGTTTTTCGATACGACTACCCTTGTAATCCTCCGAATTGTTACCAGTACGAAGTGCTGGACCAGGTGCTGGTAAGTTATGATGCCTTATCCGATGGTCAGTACATCAACGGGTTTCCAGTTGGCGCCATCCCTTTCGATGGTTACGGCAGCCAACTTGCCGTGGCCCGGGCGGTAAGCCTGACCCCGGATGCCTATGCCTACGTAGACGTTATTTCTAAACTGGTCAATGGCCAGGATGGCCTGAACGGTACCATCCCCGTTGCCCTGAACGGCAACGTGCGGAATCAAGACCCCGACGGCACCCTGATATTAGGCTACCTGCGCGGGGTTTCAACGACGGAAGTCACGGCTTATTACGAACGTACCATCAATACGGGGTTTCCCTTGCCCTTCGATTCGGTGTTACGGCTGGAAGACCCTCTGGGAAGACTCCGGGCTCCTTGTGATGGCCCTAACCGAATTACCTCTCCACCTCCCGGCTGGCCATAAACCACCACCTGACTGTCTCCGCTCTGCTTTTCAACTTTATTTGCACCCGCGTCCGCGCCTCCATAATCCGCTTTCTATGCGACTATTTTTAACTATTTTTTGCTTGGTTATTTCCTTGATTTGCAATGGGCAGGACTACGAACTCAACCTCACTATTCAGGACCAGGAAACGGAAACTGCGCTGCCTTTTGTTAGTGTCCAATTGTCGCCAGGAGGAGCCAGCGGTACCACTGACGAGAAAGGCTTCCTGCGATTTGATCTTCCGCCGGGCCGATACTCCATCCGTGCCTCTTTCACCGGGTATGCCGACTATGAGCGAACCATTACACTAAACGCCAAACGGGACCTGGTCATCACCATGGAGTCCACATCCGCAACGCTCGAGACGGTAGTGGTTACTGACCGCGATGACCGTCTGGACCTCTCCCGCCCGCAGATGGGGGTGGAGCGGCTTACGGCCGGTGAGCTGGAGTCCATCCCTAGTGTACTCGGAGAACGAGACGTGCTGCGCTCGCTGCAATTACTTCCGGGAGTCACGTCGGCCGGGGAAGCGAGCAATGGTATCTCGGTTCGAGGCGGCACGATTGATCAGAACCTGCTTCTACTCGACGGAGCACCAGTTTTTACACCTACCCACCTATTTGGTCTTTTTACCGTTTTTACCCCCGATGCGGTGGGGGGGATTGATCTTTACCGTGGTAACATCCCGGCCCGTTTCGGTGGTCGTGTTTCTTCTGTAGTTGATGTCAGGTCCAAGGTGCCGAATGCGGATTCTCCGATTATTAAGGGTGGTATCGGATTGGTTTCCAGTAATCTGAGTATTGAAACACCATTGGGGAAATCCGGAAAATGGGACGTACTGGCCGCAGCTCGAGGCGGCTTTAATGATTTTGCCTTTAACCTGATAAAGCGGCTGAAGGGCACCAAAAGTCGCTTCGGTGATGCTACGTTAAAGCTCCGGTTCCAGCCGGGAGAGAAGGACTTGTTTACCTTCTCCGGATTTTACTCCGGTGACTTTTATCAGGTAGACCTGTTGAGCACCTTCGGTGGCGTTGCTGCCACCTCCAACCAGTACGCCTACCTGACGCTGAACGGAGGACTGGAATGGGTACGGTTGTTGAACGATAGCTGGTCGCTCTCTACCCGGGTCACCAATGCCCATTTCGCGCCAGAGCTGCGATTTCCTCAGTTGGACAATAGCCTGATCACTTTTACCTCCGGCATCGATCAGCAGTCGGGGCGAATCGCATTAGGGAACAATGAATCAGCGACCCATGCACTGACCATCGGCCTGTCGGCCGATCGCTACACCCTTGAACCGGGAGCATTGGACCCCGGTGCCAGCACCAACGTTCAGCCGACAACGTTGGTGCGGGAGCGTGGCCTGGAGTTGGTGGCCTTTGTGGAGGACGAGTGGAAGGTGAGCCCCCGTTTTACCGTTGGCGCCGGCTTACGCTATGCGGCCTACCGGCAGTTGGGGCCGGCGGAGCAACGCCTTTATGGCGCAGGTCAGGAGCTGACGGAAAGTAACCTGGAAAGCGTGATCTCCATTGCTGAAGGTGAAACCGCAGCTACTTACGGTGGCTTTGAACCGCGCCTCGGGTTAAGTTATCAGCTGACCCCAAATACGAGCATCAAAGCCTCCTACGCCCGCTCACGCCAGTACCTCCAGAACATTTATAACGCCACTACGCCGCTGCCGACGAGTCGTTGGAAAGTCGCGGATATTAACGTTGGCCCGCAGACGGCTGATCTGGTATCTTTAGGCTATAGCCACGTAACACCTTCCGGTAACTACGCTTTTCGCCTGGAAACCTACTATCGGCAATTGACGGATCTACTGGAATACAAACCTGGTGCGGATTTTTTCCTGAACCCAACGGTGGAAACGGATTTATTGCGCGGTGAAGGCCGTGCCTATGGCGTAGAATTGACCGCCAGCCGCCGTACTGGTCGCATCACCGGAGAGGTGAATTACGCCTTTGCCAGGGTGGAAAACCGGGTGGCAGGAAACGATTTTAGTACGCGTATTAACCGTGGAGAATGGTACCCGGGCTACTTCGACCAACCGCATACTTTCTCGGCCAACCTCACACTGGATGAAGGGAAAACCCACGAACTGGGCTTTAATCTTGTCATACAATCCAACCGCCCCTATACCGTCCCGAACGGTTTTGTAGAGATCAACGGAACCGATGTGCCACTCTTCCTGGAGCGTAATAATGACCGGTTACCAGTATATCATCGGCTGGATTTCAGCTGGACCATTCACAACTTTCGCAGACAAAAGAGGGCCTGGACCGGAGACTGGGTGTTTACGGTTTACAACCTCTACGGCCGGGATAATGCCTACAACGTTTTTTTCCAACCGCGTGATGCGAATACGCCCGCACTGGGTATTTTCGGAGGTAGCCCTTTTGCGGCTTATCGGTTGAGTATTTTCGGCGCACCAGTGTTGTCCCTGGCCTATAAATTTACGTTTAAGCCTTAGTGAGCGAAATTATCCATGGATGTTAAGCAAAAGTTAGCCCTTCGTTTTAGATGGTCTTGAAGCCCGTCTTGTGCTTATTTTAGTGCTTCTAAGAAAATTCCAGTTCATGATGCGCTTACTTTTCCTTCTTGTTTTTCTACCCGTTTTACTTTCGGGGCAGCGTAATTTCCCTGCTGATTCAGTAGCTGGAGCTGCTGAGGAAATATTTGCGATTATCAAAGATCGCCACCCGTTTGCTGCTAGTATGGATGGATTGAAGGCATTAGAAGCGGCGCGGACGCAGGTGCAAAAAGAAGTAATGGAAGCAGTGGGGGAGCGGGACAGTATCACCTATCCGGAATTCATCAAAATGATGGCCCCGATGCAGGAAGTTACTGGCTGTGGGCACCTTATCCTTGAACCGCACTTTGACTCACTGGAAAGCAGAAGCATACGTGAGAATTTCCTTCCACTACAAATGATGCTGGCAGATGACGGCCGCCACGTTCTGATGACCGGCCTGAGGACTACCCGGGATACCTTTCTTCCCGGAACCGAGGTGTTGGCCATCGAAGGTGAACCCGTTGGGCCGCTTATGCAGTCACTGTCTTATTTCAGCGGGCTTAATGACCAGGGTAACAACCGTGCCGGGGTTATGAAAATTATCCGTTTCCCCTCCACCTACTATCAATGGCATTACGGTCTAAAAAAACAACTAAGCCTGACTTTGAAAAACGATGCCGGAGAAGTATCGGAGGAGGTGATATTAGCTAAGCACAAACCTTTCGTTGATCCCAAAAAGGTAAAGACGGACATCAGTAAAACATTGACTTTTCGCTTCTCCGAGGATGGGCAAACGGGAATTCTCGATATCAATAAATTCAGCACTTACAAGTTTACCAACGGGAACTACTTCAAATTTATTCGTACCGTTTTTGATACGTTGCGACAAACGAATACCCAACAACTGATCATTGATATTCGGGATAATGGCGGAGGTTCCAGTGGCAGAATCAGTGCCCTTTACCGGTACCTGTCGGATCGGGAATTTAAGTTCTCCAGCGCAACCATCAGCACGGGCCCTGCCCGGGCCTTGCCCGGAGAACGGGGGAAAGTGGCTCGCCGCCGCGCCGCAGGCGCCGTCACAAAAAAAGAACGCCGCGTACAAAAAGCCCTGACCAGAAAAATCAAACCGGTGAAGGAGGAATTACAGTTTTCGGGTAGGGTCGTGGTACTCGTCAATGAGCTCTCTTTTTCGGCAAGTGGTATTTTTGCTCGCTACGTTCAGGGATCCGGACGGGGAAAACTGGTGGGTATGCCGGCCGGAGCATCGGCAGGGATAACTTATGGTGCAAAAGATGACGGCAAGAAGATCTACGTAGGGCCCGATGACAACTTTGAAATTAAAGTGAATACCATCGGGTTAGTCCCCGAGTTCCCCGAGCCGGGTAACGTAACACCAGATATAGCTGTACCCCTTACGGTGTCGGCGCTTCGCGCCGGCCGGGACGAGCAGTTGGAACGAGCGCTGGAAATCGTATCTGGTAAAAAATAGCTGCGGCACCATGAAAAATGCCCTCGCTTCCGAAGAAACGAGGGCAAGGTTTAATTCAAATCCGAAGTCATACAGGACCGCTAATATAGACAATTAGCGCTTGATGACCCGGATTACGGATGCGCCTGCGTCATTGGTAAGGCGCAGTAAGTAGGCACCAGCCGTTAATTGACCCGTTGGCAGGTCAATCCGGCCGTCGGCCAATTGAAGCTGGCGGGAAATGATTAGCCGTCCGTTGATGTCGAAAATTTGCAGTTCCGTCCGCTCGCTGCGGACGCCACTTACTTCGAGCGTCAACTGTTCGGAAAATGGATTTGGGAATACGGCAATCTGATCGGCAGCAGGTTGTGATGTACTTGTCGACAGTTGGTTCGGAGCACACAGTGTTGGCGCGCCGAGGGCGTACGTCGGTACAACGAGGTTCGGAATCCGCTGGAGGGAAGCAGCACTGTTGGGGAATCCGGGGTTAGTACCCATCGTCCAGATACCAAGATCTTCTGCCATAGTTTCTCCCATCCGGTTACTTTCTCCCCAGGCAACGTAGGCCAGTAAATGACGGGCCGAAGTGTAATCCTGGTTGAAAAGAAGGGCCAGCTCGTCTCCACTGGCGTCAATGTAGTCGGAGAAGTCAAGGGTAACCCGATCATTCGGCTTGAGGAAGTAAGATCCACATTCAATGTCAAGGGTACTAATGAGAACAACTTCCTCATTACTGGCCAGGAACAGGCTACTTACGTTTACGGGAGCTTCGCTGATATTTTCCAGCTCGACCATCCCGCGACGGTCAACCTCATTGATGGCAATCAGCCCGCCAGTACATTCGTCACCGGTCAGGCGAGTAACGACTATCGGATTGGATAATTCAAAACAACCGCTTAGGCCGGTGAAGGCCAGGCCAGTGCTGTCTCCTCTCAAAGAGCCATTGTGGCTCACCGCGTAGAGGGTACAGGCACCGCCTCCGGCACCGTCGAAATCGAACGGCTGGTCAGCTGGGGTTCCCAGAATAATGCCTTGATCACTCACTACGATGTAAGTGAAGTCGGTACCAACAGTATCCGTAAGCGTAACGGTGAATGGGTCAGGAATGCTGTCTCCTGCGCAAATCGTCATTTCTGTACCGCCTTCTGTCAGGGTCAGTATGCCACCGTCTACACCGCAAGCAAGTTCTTCACAGTCATCACCAGTCAGGCGGGTAACCACCACTGGATTAGAAAGGTCGAAACAGCCCTCCAGGTTAGCGAAGAGAGCGTCTTGCACGGCTCCGCTGAGGGTGCCGTCGTGGCTGACTGCGTAAAGCGTACAAGCACCGCCACCCGCGCCATCAAAGTCGAAGGGCTGGTCGGCGGGCGTACCAAGAATGACGCCCTGGTCAGATACAACCAGGTAAGTGAATTCAGCGCCTACTGTATCGTTGAGGACAACGTTGAACGGATCTGGCGTTCCATCTCCGGCACATATTCTCATGGTCGTTCCTCCGTCTATGAGGCTAAGGATACCTCCCTCGACGTCACATCCTTCGCAATCATTACCAGTATTTCTGGTAACCACCACCGGATTAGAAAGATCGAAACAACCGGAGAGATCAGCGAACGCTGCACCCTGCTCAGCACCGGCTAGAGTGCCGTCATGACTTACGGCATACAGGGTACAGGCTCCACCACCGGCTCCATCAAAGTCGAAGGGTTGGTTGGCAGGTGCACCGAGAATAACACCGGCGTCGCTGACCACCAGGTAAGTAAATTCTGCGCCAAAGGTATCAGCGAGTATTACGTTGAAGGGATCAGCAACTCCATCATTGGCACAAATCGTCATGGCGGTTGTGCTGTCAGTAAGCGTCAGGGTACCGCCTTCCACATTGCAGGAAATATTGTCACAATCATCGCCCGTGAGTCGGGTGACGACTACGGGGTTGGATAGGTCAAAGCAGCCGGTTAGGTCGGCAAAAGCGTTGCCGGTAACTGCTCCGGTTAGTGTACTGTCGTGACTCACGGCGTAAAGTGTACATGCGCCGCCGCCTGCTCCATCAAAGTCGAAGGGTTGGTTGGCGGGAACGCCAAGGATCATTCCTTCCGCACTAACTACAATGTAGGTGAATTCAGCGCCGGAGGTATCCGTCAGGATTACGCCAAAGGGATCGGCCATGCCATCTCCCGCACAAATGGTGTCCGTAGTACTACCATCAATCAGGGTCAGCATTCCGCCTTCTACATCACAACCTTCACAATCGTTACCGACGTTGCGGGTTACGACAACTGGGTTGGACAGGGCAAAACAGCCGTCCAGATCGGCAAAGGCTTCTCCAGCCATGGCTCCGGTCAGCGAACCGTCATGGCTAACGGCATAAAGTGTACAGGCACCGCCACCTGCCCCATCAAAATCAAAGGGCTGGTCGGCTGGAACCCCGAGAATAATTCCGGCGTCACTAACTACGAGGTAGGTAAATGAATCTGAACTGACGGTGTCAGTCAACACGACATTAAAAGGATCCGCCACGCCATCACCGGCACAAATGGTGAATTCAGTTCCGCCGTCCGCGAGGGCCAGCGTACCGCCTTCCACAGTACAGGGAGGATCGGTGATCATCAGGACAATCGTTCGGGAGCCACCGGGGGTAGCAACGCTGCCATCTGAACCGACGACACGGTAACGCAACGGAACAGAGATGCCCACCATGGCGCCGTTGGCAATGAGGGTGTCGTATACTGCATCAATCGTCGCATTAGACAAGGTGTCTGTTCCGACTTTGCTGCAAGCGATAATGCTGGCAAATTCAGTGTCTTCTGGCGAAGTTATTTCGATGGTATACACAAGTAGGTCACCATCTGGATCCGAGGAGGCATTGAATATACCGTCCTCAAGATCATTACCTCCTTCAAAGACCTGTACAATAGCTCCGTCGGCCGGGGTGATGATTTCCGGAGCCGTAGGGAAAGCATTGTCGTCCCGTAGGATCTGACCACGAATTTCGCCGCTGGGGCTTCCCGTAGTATGGATGTTGACGTATAGACCACCGCTGAGTAGAGCATTCTGTCCATTTTCATCCACCATGAAAGTATTTGCCGCTGGCAGGTATTCACCTCCTCGCAGGTCATCGGCGATATCGACGGTCAATGGGAAGGCGATTCCTCCGGTACTGGCTGCGTCCCCAAAATGGATATGTGATCCTCCTGCAACGGAGGCATCGAAATCAGTACTTAGCTCATCGATGCTGCCCAGGCCGGTCAATTTACCTCCGCACCAGTCGAACAGGAAGAAACCCTGACCAGTTGATTTTACAGCGTTGGGATTGGCATTGATACCGGCCATATTGGTTCCAAAGTAACCTTTTGCCAGGTGCATTACCTGGCCCCTTACTTCACCGGAGTTGAAGTCCTCCGAATGCACGTTCACGTAGTATTCACGACCATATAGCTCAGTAAGCTGTTCTTCGGTGAGTTCGAACTGATTGTTTTCCGGTAACCAAACGCCTCCGAGTAAATTGTCGTCGAGGGTTATGTTGAGGCCAAAGACAATTCCTCCGGACTGGCCAGGCAGGCCGATATGAATATGGCTGCCTCCGGCAATCATGGTGTTGACTGGTGCCAGCAGGTCATTTACACTACCGCTAACGGTTAGAGTATTCCCCGCCAGATTAAGGACCAGCCGGCCATTGCCGGGGGTGTTTACTGAAACCGGGCGTTCCTGATGACCACTTGGGTTGGCGTAGAATTGGCTTACGCTCATGTCTGTAAGTTGACCACGTATTTCTCCGCTTAGTACTGCCGAAGAGTGAACATTTACGTAGAACATGTCACCCGCCAGGGCAGCAAGCTGATCGTCATCGAGGGTAAACACATTGTCGTCAGCACTGAAAGTAGCCCCATCCATGTCATCATTGATGTTCATACTGAGCGGGAAAGCTACGCCTCCGTTACGACCGGCAATGCCGATGTGGAGATGCGCCCCGCCAGCAATCTGGGTAGCGATGGTACCCATCAGGCCACTAAAGCTTCCGGAAACAGTGATTTCGTTGCCGTCGCGCTCCACAATGACTGCTCCTCCGGCAGTAGTTACTACCGCCGGTACTTCGTTTACGCCAAGTAGATAAGCAACTTTATAGGCATCAGCTCCGGAGGGCACCAGCTGGCCACGGAGTTCTCCGCCGCCGAAGTCGAGCGTATGAATGTTTACGTAAAGCCCTCGCTGGCGAAGAATGTCGATCTGCTCGTCAGTTAGTTCAAATTGGTTGTCTTCTGCTGGGAAAGTACCGCCCCGAAGATCATCATCAAGCGTACTGGTGAGTAAGAACGCAATACCTCCGTTGGAGCCAGCCATACCCAGGTGAATGTGAGCACCTCCAGCTACATTGGGGTCGAAATCAGACGTAAGTCCTGAAAATGAACCGCTAACCGTAAGTATGCGGCCGGTCAATGTTGCGGTCATCATACCCGAACCCGTTGAGGTAACTGGACAGGGGGCCTCGTTGAGACCACTAAGGTTGGCCTGGAAGGCGAAATCATCACAATCATCTCCCGTGTTGCGGGTTACGGTGATGGGGTTGGATAAGGCGAAGCAACCAGTAAGGTTCTCCAGCTGATCGCCAGCGGCGATCCCGCCAAAGTTATCAGCAGAAGTAAGTGCATAAATGTTGCAGGCACCACCGCCTGCACCTTCAAGGTCGAACGGTTGATTGTCAGCTAAGCCAAGAACAGTCCCCATGCCATCGGTGATGACGTAAGTGAAATTTGCACCTGAGGTGTCGGTCAGTGTAACGTTAAAGGCGTCAGAGACTCCGTCTCCGGCACAAGTAGTTAGTTCAGTACCGCCGCCATCTGCCAGGGCGAGTACTCCCCTGCCAACGGTATTTCGGACAACGGTGATCGGATTGGAAAGACTGAAACAGCCGTCGAAATCATCAGCATTGTTGCCTACAGCTAAACCTTCGAGGCCTTCGTCGTAGGACAAGTACCAGATCAGGCAGGTACCAGCGCCAGCGGCGCTGAGGTCGAACGGTCCATCCCCTTCCGGGATAGCAAGTATTTCACCCTCATCATTTGTAATGAGGTAGGTCATGAAGTCCCCTTCTGGATCACCCGTAAGTGAAACGGCTACCGGATCGGCTACGCCGTCAATAATACAGCGTTCGGTGGAGGTGCCACCGCCGTCGGTTAACGCCAACTCTCCGGCTTCAGCGAAGCAGAAGATGTCACAACCTTCGCCTTCCTGGCGGTTGATGATCAACGGATTTGAAAAGCTGATGCAATCATCTGAGGTAATGGTACAGATGTTTTCACCAAGCACAAAGTTGGAGAGGTTGCCAGTATAGGCTATACTGGTAATGGCAATTGGGCCGGCGGGATAATCTCGCAGGTCAAAAGGAGGATTACCGTCCAGTATTTCCAGGATAAAACCAGCGGGGGTGGTAACAAAGTAGCGGCTGGTGCCACCGGAGAAACCCGTGCGTATGATTTCAGTCAGGCCTTCGTCGCCGTCATCAAGGCAAACACGGACAATCGTGGAACCTTCAGGAGTTGTCAACATGCCGCCATCCGTTAGGAAACAGAGGTTGCCCTGGGCACCGAGCGGAAGAAAGAAGAGGGTTAGTAACGCGAATAAGAGCGTTTTTAAGGAGATGGGGTAGTGCTTTTCGTACATATTAATTAGAGTTGATAAAAGAGAGTAAGCCTCTTGCCAGGTGTTGGCGAGAGGAAATAGTGTATTGTTAGGTACGTAGAAAGGGAAGCTGGCGGTTTTGTATCCCGCCTGAAACTATAAGCTAAAATAAGGGTTTTGTGTTCGCTAGTCAATAGACTTTCCGAATATTATCGGGAGAAGCTTATTTTTTATGGAATAATGTGTGGACTTTTTGTGTAGTGGTTCATCGTCCTAAACGACCCTTAACTTCGCGTATATATTTATTCACTATGACCTCCGCCGAACTATCACTCTATCCACTTACACCCGATTATGAGCCCATTATCATCGATTTTATTCGACTATTACGACAGCAGCCACGCGTGAAGGTGGCAACCAACGGTCTGTCGACCCAGCTTACCGGGAGCTATGCAGACGTGATGGCTGCGCTCACCGCTGCCATGCAACCGACCATAGAAGGCCCGGTCACCTGCTCGTTTGTGATCAAGGTGCTTAATGTGGGCGTGGAGCCGGGCGAGGAGGTGGAGGTTTAGCACAACGCACAACGAAAACGAGGGGTTCCGCTTGATCCTTCGGATCGTCGGTCACCCCTCGCTACGAGAGACGGCCCTCCGGGCCTGAACGGGGAATACTTGGCTCCTTTATTACTTCCTCTGCACCTGCGTCCGCGCCTTATTAGTAAGTACAGGGGAGTAGGTAATGGGCAGTGCTGCCGTATGCGGATGCTCGCTGCACTCGTCGGGAGCAGTAACCTGCAACAACTGCAACCACTGCAACCGGAGCGAAGCGACCTTGCGCCAGCGCGCAGCGCCTCAATACTTGGAAAACACCCACCCCATCATATCCTTCAACGTACTCTTCTTACCGTAGCTCAGGATACCGACGCGGTAAATGCGCCCGGCAAGCCAAACCATAAAGGCGGCAAAGGCGATGGTAATCAGCAGGCTGCCAACGATTTGCCAGGCCGGCGGCCCAAACGGTAATCGGGCGGGCATTACGATCGGTGCAAATAAGGGCATGAAGCTGGACCCGACGGCCAAGCTGGAATTTGGCGCCTGCAGCGCCGCCATCATGATATAGAAACCAAGGATTACGGGCAGGATGACGACGAGCGTAAGGCTCTGTCCTTCTCCCATATCGTCGCCCATGGCTGAACCGATGGCGGCAAACATGGCGGCGTACATGAAGTAGCCAGCCAGGAAGTAGATCAGGAAACAGGGGATGATGACCCACCAGTTCATCTCGTCGAGCCCGGAAATAGCACGTTCGATCATACTCTGCATCTCGTCCGGATCGATCTGGGAAGCAGCACTGCCCGCCTGCATCTGCTGGGTGGCTTCGGGGTCAAAACCAAAAATAAGGGAAACGAGGAAAAGTACACCGGGAATCAAGATCATCCAGGCAACTACCTGCGTAAGGCCAACAGCTCCGACACCTACGATTTTTCCCAACAATAGGGTAGTGGGACGAACCGAGGAAATAACTACTTCCACAATCCGGTTCATCTTTTCTTCCATAACGGAGCGCATTACCATCATGCCGTAAATGAAGATGGATAGATACATCATGAAGCCCATAATGCTGCCGAGTCCGGCTCCAATAATACCAGCCATACTGGTGTCGTCGTCTTCTCCTTCTGCCACGGTAACTTTGCGGGCTTTGATGTCAACGTCTGTTTCGAGTGCCGCAATGGCCCTCTCGTCCAACTCCAGCGCCCTGGTTTTATACTTGCGCATGGCCTTCTCAACCCGCCGACTGATGGCTAATTCGGTGTCCAGGGCCAGTGGCTCGTCACTGAAGTACTCAACACGGAAGTCTTTAGCTCGCGGATTTCTCACGGAGGGAACCACGAGGATAGCGTTGTAGCTGGTGTCATCGGCCATATTAGCCTTCAACGTTTCCAGTGGATCCTGGCGGAATTTGAAATAGATGTTCTTACTGTCTGGTAAGACATTGTTGAATATGCCATCCTCGTCAACCACAGCAATACGCTGCTGCTCGTCGTTGCCATAGGTGAAAATGAACTGAACCACCACGATGAAAACGGCCATGCCCAACGGCATTAGCAACGTTGCCAGAATGAAGGACTTACGACGGACGCGGGTTAGATATTCGCGTTGTATAACAAGCCAGAGATTCGTCATAGTGAGTTGTTGATTTGGTGAGTCACCGAGGTGCTACCACATATGGCAGGCGTGACAAGTGTTATTAATTAATAGGATAATAAATAGTGGGCGCGGACGCAGGATGCAACGGGAGTTCGATGGAGCATAAAATGTAGGTTGTTACGCAAACGATGGATGATTGGCCGTGGTAATCGGTAGAAGGTGAGCAAGCGGAGCGCCGTGAATGTTTAGTGCAGCAGCAACTCAGTGACTCACCAACTCTCCAGGTTACTCACTGGTATCGAAAGGATTGGTATTAGTAGGGTCAAGTTGGGTGACCTGCTTAATGAACACCTCGTTGAGGCTGGGTAATAGTTCCTGGAAGCCGACAATGTGTACGTCGTTATCCAGCAACAGGCGGAGCAGGTCATTGGCTTTTTGTCCGTCTTTGAGCTGAATGTCGACGCCTGCAGGCGTCGGATTCAGTAACTCGTAGCGTTCGCCCAGTTTAGCCGGGAGTTCACCCTCAAACTCCAGGTGGTACTTGTCGTCCTGGAAGCGCCGGCGAATATCCGCCACTTTACCTTCCAGGATCTTAGCACCGTTGTTGATCAGCACGATGTATTCGCAGAGCTCCTCTACCTGTTCCATCCGGTGGGTACTGAAGATGATGCCGGTTCCTGCGGCATGAAGCCGAAGAATTTCTTTCCGCATCCGGGTAGCATTCACGGGGTCAAGACCACTGAAAGGCTCGTCCAGGATCAATAATTTGGGGTCGTGGATAACGGTGGCGATGAACTGCACCTGCTGCTGCATCCCCTTACTGAGTTCCTCCACTTTTCTGTCCCACTGGTTGTCAAGACCAAACTTTTCCAGCCAGTCTTTAGCACGCGTTGTTGCATCAGCTTTGCTGAGGCCCTTCAGCCGGGCGAGGTAGAGTAGGTGTTCGCCGACGTACATTTTCTTATACAGGCCCCGTTCTTCGGGTAGGTAACCGATCTGGGTCGGGTGGTAGCCGCTGAGCGGCTCTCCATTAAAATAGATCTTACCGCTGTCAGGTGCAGTAATGGTGGTGATCATCCGGATCAGGCTGGTTTTACCTGCCCCGTTCGGTCCCAGGAGACCCAGGATCGCGTCAGGCGGCATGGCGAAGCTGACGTCATCGACAGCCACTTTTTCACCGTAAACTTTACGGACAGTATCAACGGAGATGATGGGGGCGGACATAGGAAGGCAGATTATCGGGGTGTCAAGTTATCGGGGTGTCAAGTTGTCGAGCTTATCGAACAATTCCTGATTTCAGACCGCAACTTACAACCGGAAAGCTGCATCCTGCAACTTGCAGCCTTCGGAAACGACTAAATGCTGCTTAAACACGACCTTTGGCGGGTGACTACGGATAAAACAAGCTGGCATTTCATCATCAACCCTGGCGCCAGACGTGGAAAGGCGGCGGAACGTTGGAAAAAAATAATGCCAAAATTGCGTGCAGCGCTACCCGAAATGACGGTAGCTCAAAGCAATGCAGGCAATAGCCTGGCGCTCTTAGCTGAAACGGCGGTGCGAGAAGGGCACACCAGGCTGGTTGGCGTAGGCGGAGACGGGACTCACCACCACATCATCAACGGCATCGTAGCCGCCGGGAAATTGGATAGGGTAATCTACGTGCCGCTGCCGCTGGGCACGGGTAATGATTGGGTTCGAACACTGAAAACACCCCGAAACATCGACCGCTGGCTGGAGATGCTCCACCAGGAAAAAACGATGCTTCATGCCGTAGGCAAACTCCGCTTTACCCCTCAAGACGGCCAACCCGCAGACGGGCTTTCCCTAACCGCTTTCTTCCTCAACGTCGCCGGGATGGCCTACGACGCTGAAGTAGTCCGCCGCAGCGAAAAGGCCCGGTTCAGGCACCGGCTGATCTACCCTTTCCTGACGTTACTCTATCTCCGGGATTTTACCGCCCCATACGTCCGAATCGATTACGACGGGGTTTCCTTTACCGGCCCCGTCCATACCATTAATTTTGGTATCGGCCGCTACAGCGGTGGGGGTATGCGACTGGTTCCGCACGCCGATCCTGAACGGGAGACGCTTGCACTGACCTTTGCCCGCCGCCTGTCGACCCTGAAAATCCTCCTCGAATCCTGGCGGTTCTACGCCGGAAGTATCGACCAGGTTAAGGACGTGACAACGGCTCACGTCAAGACCGTCACCGTTATGCCGGTAACCGGCACTGCAGAACTGGAGGCCGACGGGGAATGGTTGGGGGTGGCACCGGTGGAGGTTAGTTTGTTGGGGGATCGGTTGCGGGTTGTTGTGGTCTAGGCGTAGGGTGTTCCGATTACTGGGATTGAAGCACGCCGCTTTTAAAGCTCACCCGACCCCCTATCCGACAGGTCTCGCCTCAGGCTCGATGGAGAGGGGCTTGTTTAAAACGCGATGCGTTTTGCGAATAAAATCCGTTGCGTAGGTGTATCTTCAGACGCCCCGCCCAGGTAATGAATAGAGAATTGGCTAGGCATGGGAGTGCTTGCTACCCTCGTTAAATTCTCGATTCAGGAGGCTCGATTCTTGATTGGCGACCGCAAGTTCATGCTTGCTACGCTCGTTTTAGCGTGCCGGCCGCAGCGCCCTGGCCCGTTCCCGCACCCATTGCTCCTGGTCTTTACGGCAGTTTTCAATGTGTGGGTCCACCCAGCCGGGTGGGATATTTTCTGCATCCCAGGTGCGGTAGGCAGCCTCAAGTTGGGCCACCAGCTCCGGGTTGCTGTTGGCAATGTCTTGCCGTTCCCCGGGATCTGTGGCCAGGTTGAAAAGCATGGTTTTTTCCTTACTGGCGTTTTTGTAGAGCTTGTAGTCGCCCTTGCGGACGGCAAATTCGTAGCCCCCGACGGAGCGCCAGAAAAGCTGTTCATGGGGTGGTGCTTCGTTTTGCCCTGAGAGGAAGGGTAGGAGGTCTTTGCCGTCCAACTGTTTCATGGCACCTGCGTCCGCGCCTGCTGCTGCTACGGCGGTTGGGTATATGTCGAGAGACGTGATCATATGGTCATACCGCTGATCCCGGGCAATGGCCGCTGGCCAGTTGATGAAGAAGGGAACCTTGATACCGCCTTCGAAAAGCATGCCCTTGAAACCCCGGTTTGGCCGGTTGTCGGCCCACTGCCCACGGCCACCGTTGTCACTAAGAAAAACGATCATGGTGTTCTCCCTGATCCCTTTGGCAACCAAGGTGGAATCGATGCGCCCTACGCCAGCATCAATGGCGTTGACCATTGCTGCGTAGATGCTGCGGCCGCTGTATTCTATGTGTTTAGTTTGCTTCAGGTACTTGCCCGTAGCCTGGTCTGGAGAATGTGGTGCATTGTAGGCAAGGTAAATAAAGAAGGGCTTCTCGTCTTTAGTCATGATGACATCTATGGCCTCTTGCGTAAAGTCGTCGGTGAGGTAGGTGAGTTCTTCCGGAGGGACGGGGACGCTGTTACGAACGACCGTCCGAAGTGGTCCCTTGGGTGTCCCCCAATAGTTCATTGCGCCGCCGGGAAAGCCGAACCAGTGATCGAATCCCTGAGCCGGCGGGTGTAAGGCCGGATGGTCGCCCACGTGCCATTTTCCAATGGCGCTGGTCCTGTAGCCCTGTTCTTTCAAGGCTTCTGACAACATGATTTCAGAGAGCGGAGTACCAACCGATTCATCATTGACCGTATCGTAAGGCATATTGCAGTCGTGGCCGAAGCGTGCCTGGTAGCGCCCGGTAAGTAAGCCAGCCCGCGACGGGCTGCAGTAAGGATGAGAAACGTAACCGTTGGTAAAAATCACCCCTTCGCGGGCCAGTCGGTCAAGGTTCGGCGTGGGGATGTCGGTAGCTCCATTGAAACCCGTATCGGCCCAGCCCTGGTCGTCGGTCAATACAACGATGATGTTGGGCGGTGGTGGCTTTGTGGCAGCTTCCGAGCCTTGTGGCCCGGAGCACGCACTGAACCAACAGAGGAGTAGGAGGAGAAATAGAGGTTTCATCATCGGAACATTCTTGAAGTACGGAAGGTAAGGGAACGGACCTCGATTTGTCCGGTGATTAACCAATAGGACAAGCATTCGGACATCAGGTGTAATGATTAGCAGGCGCGGCCGCAGGAGCAAGGAAGAGTTGATGGAGCCGGTGCCGAAATCGCTGGTTCCGTTGAGTAAGCAGCAGCCCTGGAATTAAGTTAAATGTAAAAAAAATACACCTTAGCTTTTATTTTAAACTAAGTAGGTGTATCTTTGACTTGTTATTACTTAGTTTAATTATTAAGCTAATATTTTTTCACCTATAAATTAACCTCCCTATGGGCTACGGAAAATGGTCTTCCACCGATTACGCCGCTTACCGCCGCAGCTATGCCGGCAAGAGCCGCGACGACATCTTCACCTCTAACAAGCACCGCCGTATTGATCCTAAGATGGATCCGTTCCGTCTTGGCATTCGGGAAAGCAGAGACTCGCCGGAACACCCCAACAGCCTGGCGATTGGTCTTTTCCTGGACGTTACCGGTTCGATGGGCCATATCCCGCACGACCTCGTGGCAAACCAACTAGGTTCGATGATGGATACCTTAACCAGCCACGGCGTCCAGAGCCCGCAACTCATGTTTTCAGCCGTTGGCGATCACCGCTGCGATAAAGCTCCCCTGCAAGTCGGCCAATTCGAATCCAGTACACAGCTGGTCAATGATGGTCTAAGCCGCCTCTTCCTGGAGGGTGGGGGAGGCGACGCGCCCGAAAGTTACCTGATGGCCTGGCACGCTGCTGCCCGCCACACCAGCATCGACTGCTGGGAGAAGCGGCAACAAAAAGGTTTCCTCTTTACTGTAGGAGACGATACCAGTCATGCTCAATTCGAAGCCAACTTTCAAAGTACCATTTTTGGCTACGATCAGGCAAAAACGGTGACGGACCGTGAACTACTGATCGAAGCAAGTGAGCGGTACCACGTCTTCCACATCCACGTGGGCAAAAACCAGCAACAGACGGCCAATGCGCGCGTCGCCAACTACTGGGAACCCTTGCTGGGCAAGCATTTCATCACTTTGCCAGACTATAAGCAGCTCGGTCTGCTGGTCGCCATGGTCGTTGCCATCATGACGGGCAGTCTGGCTGCGGACGTGATGCGCGGGCAGCAGCCTGGGTTACAGCGGGCGGTTACTGATGCACTGATATAACTTACACAAATCAATAATATTCAAGAGTTCTCTTAGTGAAACTCTCACCTAATAGTACCGAGATGATTATGGAGCCTACACCAGGAGTTGCGGAAAATTTCCTACTTGTTAAGATTGGAAAGTTGAGTCACCTTCAAGCATTAGTTGATAAAGGCGAACTTTACATGAACCCTATGGGCTACTTTAGACAAGTCGAAGAAGATCGTCAGAGACGTGATTCGTCAGAAGGTATAGATCAAATTGCTCAACTAACTTCCTTACGGATTAAGATAGGAGATAAAGAAATAAATTTCGGAGAATTAGGTAATTTTAATGGCCAAGTTCGAAGAGATGGAGAAAAAAAGGGGAATGTCTACTGCATGTTTGCTCTGGCATCAGAAATGATACATCCTGAGAACAAAGTAGACTCAAGACTTACTGAATTTGGAGACCATTTTGTTTTAATACGTAATACACCAGAATTTTTCTCTAGAGTTGATGCTGCATTTGGTAAGCTCGGGAGAGCTTATGAAGGCAATATTGTCAAGTATTACGATGAGAAAGGATATAGCGGAGAGCTTGATGTTTTTTGTAAACCAGATAGCTTTAAACATCAAAACGAATTTCGCTTTTTTACTGGTTCAACAGATGATCAAGCCTTCACTTTGAATATTGGTAGTATTAGAGATATTGCTACTATAATGGAAGTTGAAAATCTGACAATTATGACTGCGGAACCTGTTGAATAGTAATTTTGAAAACCATGCACTATTTGTCTGTCTGGTTAATTCTGGCACTTAAGTGAAAAACGTGGCAGCACGTCACACATGCCTGCCGGCGGCCTACTTTTGAAGGGCAAAAGTAGCAAAACCCATTGGCTGTGTCACCGGCTGATCACGACGCAGTACCCTGATAGCCTAAAATGCAAAAACTCGCCCCACCGTCTTTTGCTTCGCTTTCAAACTTTTCGGCTACGGGAGCTTTTCGGCAAGGTAGCAGCAAAGGGGTGGCTCATACAGGTTGCATTTTTTTACGGCCATCAGTGTACTGCTTCGTGGCCGGTGCCAAGGCCGAAGCTGGTGGTTGCAGGGTGCATTTGGTGTTTCAAGCAAAACTACCAGACTAGTGGGCCAAGTAAAATTTAGTGCAATAGTCAATGTCTTGTTTTCCAGGCCTGAAACACAAATTTCTAATTTCCCCAAAGCTGATACTTTGCCGATCAGCCAGGTGGCGTTGGATGGAACCCCAGGCTTCGACCTCCGAAGGACGGCCTTGCTGGTGGCGGTTACCGAAGGCGCAAAAGCCGTTAAAAAAGAAAAACTGTTTGAGCGTCGAACTACTCAATTTTTTATTCTCAACACAAGTAATAGGAAAGCATTGATACAGCGCTGCGGGTACCAGCGCGAGTTTTTTTCTTTTAGGCTTTTGTGCCTTCGGTAACCGATCAGGCACCAGCACAGCCAAAGATTTTTGCTTCTTTTCATCTGAAAAGAAGGCCGCCGGCAGGCATGTGTGACGTGCTGCCGTGTCTTGATTCAATATGCCAAAATCAAACTTGAAGCTACACTAGCATGACAACCAAAATAATCCTAGGCCTGGCCTTCGGAGACGAAGGCAAAGGCGTCACCACCGACTACCTCTGCCGGCAGGCAGAGCGGCCGCTGGTTGTCCGTTTTAGCGGCGGTCACCAGGCCGGTCATACGGTGGTGACGCCGGAGGGGCAACGCCATGTCTTCAGTAACTTCGGGGCGGGTACGCTGGCCGGTGCGCCAACTTTCTGGAGCCGCTACTGCACCTTCCATCCGGTGGGCTACGCCAACGAACGGGAGGCTTTATTGGAGTTGGGCGTGAGGCCAACGCTTTTTGTCGACGGGCTCGCCGCCGTCACCACGCCCTACGACCTCCTTTACAATCGTCACCTGGAAGCAAGCCAGAAGCACGGTAGCTGTGGGTTGGGCTTTGGCGCCACCGTTGCCCGCCAGGAGGGGCCGCATAAATTACACGTAATGGATTTGCTGGACGACTTCGTCTTATCCCAAAAGCTGGCCTCCGTAGCCAGCTATTACGTAGAAAAACTGGGAGTAGCCTATGACGAAGCAGCGCTGGACCTTCAGTTGGAAAGCTTTCATGAAGCGGTAGCCTATTGCCGGTCCAACTTACTCTGCACCAGCGGCCGCGCCTTCTTCTCCTCCGTTGCGGAATCTTATGACACCATCGTCTTTGAAGGAAGCCAGGGGCTGCTGCTCGATCAGGACTTCGGTTATTTCCCCCACGTTACCCGCGCGCACGTCAGCAGCCGCAATGCGCTGGCGTTGGTCCGGGAATATGCACTACCCAAACCCGATATTTTTTACGTTACCCGCGCCTACCAAACCCGTCACGGCAATGGCCCGCTGACGAATGAAGACCTACCTGGTCCGGAATTACACCCAACACCCTATGAAACCAATATTTTTAATCCCTGGCAGGGAGCGCAGCGGCGCAGCCTGCTTGACCTGAACCAGCTCCGCTATGCCCTGAGGGCCGATGCCCAATATTCGGCCGGCCTGCCCCGCCACCTGGTGGTCACTTGTCTTGATCAACTGGCCGGAGCCTGGCAAGCGACAGACGAAGACCGCCCGGTCATCCTCGATTCACCCAAAGCACTGGCACACCGACTCGGCGGTCTTTGGGCGGGAAGCTGGGGGAATTATGGACAGGCGGGTAATCTTGTTGATGTACTACCCTAAAACCCGTCAGACGGACTTCCTCATTATAGCTCCTTTGTCGCTAATGAGAAAGGATCCGTCGGACGGGCGATCCGGCCGTCCGACAAAAGTTTATCTGATTGCTATTGTCACAACGTCACTCAATCTCTAAATAACTCCCCTTAAAGTCCTGATTCCTGGCCTCAATCACCGTTTTCCCCTCACCCGGAACCATCTCAATCGCTGCCCGGCCATTGGCCATCTGAATAATCTGACTCCGCGTGGGTGTGCCGTAGTTGATGAGTAACTCACCGGCGCCGTTGAGGTCGAAATAGACGTAGTCTTCGTAGTCGAGTACACGCAGACCGTCCTTGTCGCGCATGGTGGCGACGATGAGGATGTTGCCGTTATCGAGCGGACGGTGGGTAAGCACAATGTCTTTAGCCACACCGTGGTTGGTGTAGGTGTAGGCGACGGTCAGCTTGTCTTCCGTGACCATCTTGCCGTCTTTGTAGCCCCTGCTGACGAAGTCGTTCCTGCCCTCTTCAAATAAGAGCTCCCAGCTAAGCCCCTGGGCGGGGTATTTGCCAAGTTCCCGGGTTTTACGCCCGAGTGAATTTTCATTGTGCACCAGTTCTACCTCATCGCAATTACTGAAAACGTTCAGTTCCCGCTTTTTGCCATCGGGGCCACTACGCTCCTTCCAGGTATGTGATTCGATGTAGGTGAACGGCTCTTTGCCCCAGTAGCTTTTGTAGACGTAGTAAGCATCTTTTGGCTTACCGGCGCGGTCCACCAGTCCCTTTTGGTTCAGATATGGAATGGCGTTCTCTGGCCGAAGTGGGGTGCCGAAGTCTTTGAAAGCCCACTGCGCATTGCCGGCGAACCAGTCGGCGGTTTCTGAAACCGAGAGGTGCCAGTCGAAGAGGTCCACGATGTAGTTCTCGGACCAGTCGCCACTTTTAGCAACGTTGGCTACATCTACCTGGCTGACGGCCTCGGCCCATTCGTCGGGGTTGACGACGCCGTCTCCGGTAATTGGCGTTTCGGTGTGCCGGCCCACGTGGCTCGAGCCCCCGTATTCCATGTGCAGGAACCGGGGGTACTTAGGCCGGTTTGCCTCCAGGGTTTGCTGGTAGTTTTTGTACACGCCGGCGTACCAGCCTGACCAGATGGAAGGAGAGAAAACGTCCACCAGGTCAGCGCCATCGTAGTATTTACGGATGGCGGTTAGTCGACCCGGGTCAAGTTCGTGCGCTACGTTATTGAGCACCGTCAGAAACCGGTTCATTTCTTTGGGGTCGTCGCCACCCTCGAAGTCGGGCAGCCAGTAGATCTCATTACCAAGCGACCAGAAGAAGATGCTGGGATGGTTATAATTCTGGGTGATCTGCTCGCGCAGGAGGCGTTCGGTATTGGCTTCCCACGCGTCGCCGCCCTTGCCGCCACGGCACCAGGGGAGTTCGTCCCAAAGGATGATGCCCAGCTCATCGCAAGCTTCGTAAATGGCGGGGTCCTGGGGGTAATGCCCCAGGCGGAGGAAGTTGACGCCCAGGTCTTTCATCTGCTCGATGTCTCGGCGGTGCAGGCTATCGGGCATGGCTGCTCCGTAGCCGGCGTGCTCCTCGTGGCGGTGGGTGCCACGCAGTAGCAGGCGCGCTCCGTTAAGGTGGAAGGGGCCGTTGGGGGTGAAGGTGTAAAAGCGGTAGCCGAATTTTTGGGTGAGTTCGTCGATCACTATGTTATCGGACATGAGTCGAAGGTGTAGCTTGTAGCGGTTGGGGGCGTCGGGCGACCAGAGTTGAGGATTGGTAATGGCGGGGAACTCCAGGGTCGTAGTTCCTCCGGAGGTAACCTGGATCGTGGCCTGGCTCACGAATTCGCCAGAGGGGGATTGGATCTCGGCTTCGAGGCCGGCGGAGCCAGTGAATTGATCGAAGCCGGTGAGGCTGATCTCCAGCTTGGTGGTAGCGGAGGCTGCACTGACTTCGGGGGTGGAGATCCTGAGGTCCGTAAGGTAGGTGGCGGGGACGGTTTTTAGCCAAACGTCGCGCGTAAGTCCGCCGTAAATGAAGAAGTCGGACTTTTGAGAGGGGATCAGGTCGCGGTCGTATTCGTTGGTGACCCGCACGGCGAGCTGGTTGTTCCCGGAGGTCAGGTTATCCGTGATGTCGACGTCGAAGCCCACATAGCCGCCTATATGGCCACCTACTTTTTTACCGTTCAGGAAGACCTCGGCCTTGGTGTTGGCCCCTTCGAAGTAAAGAATTTTTCGTTCCCCGGAAGCTGCGGTAGTCGAAAGGTCACGAACGTACCAGCCAGCGCTGCGACGGTAGCCGGGCAGCATGTCTACGGCGTCCCATTGGTTCCAGGTGTGGGGCAGGGTAGTGGGTGTTCCTGCGGTTTCCATTGCGGCAGCCGGCGTGGTGGCGATGGTTTCGTAGTAGGTCCAACCGGCATTGAGGTTACGCTTTGTCCTAGTAGTTGAAGAGACTGTTTGACGATCGGACTCATTGACACGCTGATTTTCTGACTCCCCGACTCCCTGACTCTTTTGGGCGGGGTCGCAGGTGCAGAGGGAAAGACCAATAAGCAGGGAGAAGACGACGTAGAAGAACTTTTGCATGCAGACGATAAATTTATTCTGTGTCAAAAGTACACATAAATAAAAATATACTGGTTTACAAAGTACGGTGTTGATGAGAATTGATAAGCCTGATCGTTGTAAAATCAGGTCGAAAGCTGTTGCAATTAATGCCTCAACACAACCCGAGTCCATATCTTTCAGCATGAAATCCACTATGCTGACCTTCTTAAATTGCTCCTTTATCCTGCTGCTTTGCACCTGCGACCGCGCCCAAAATAGTCAAACAGTCAGGGAATTATAAGCCGGCAAGCTCATGAGGACAAGCTGCAGGGGTTTTAGCCCGGTCAGTGTATTGCTAACTGGACCGGCCTGGTCACCGAAATGGATAAAATTGGTAACACCGGGGATACCAAGACCGGCGATTTCTACACCCGCGAAAACTGGGGCGGCTCAGACCAACCCAACATCTGGTCGGGCGATACCATCAGCCACATCTTCCCCATCATCGATTTTGTCCTGCTGCCGCCCGATACCACATGGGGCGCCGATGACGATACCGACATCGAGTACGTGTACCAGCACCTGCTCTAGGCAAGGAAGGCGTGGAGGACGCCTTCGGGCAAAAGCTCTCCGCTAAGTTCTGGATTAACCGGACCCGGCAAGGTTTCTCCAATGGCAGAACGGATGATTTTCCTTCGATGGCCCGGCGGGGGGCGGAGGTGATGGAACGGGTTATGACGGAGTAATTGGTATTTTGGTGTATAAGTGCTTTTGGTTCTAATGGTCTGCTATTGCTATCCGTTTTGAGTTTGGAGGTGGTGCACCAACAGACCAATAGTACCAATGGTCCATTTACTGAGTCTTCAACCCAAACACCTTCAACTCCTGCAAAACCCGCCCTTCTACCTCAATACCTGCCGTACTGACACTATCCGTCACCGGCCAGCTGACCAGCCGGAGATCAGCATCCAGTGTGTCGGAGACCACCGGGATTCCCTGGCGACGGAAGTAGGGCAGGGCATTGCTGAATTCAGCAGTAGGTGGAATGTAAACGGGGAGTTTTACCTCCACTTGCTTCGCCAGTCGGTCGGGCCAGCCACGTTTAACCTCAAAATAAGGATACACCTGCACCCAAAAGAACAATACGGCCAGCAATCCGGCCAGTACGCTGCCGCCCAGGGCAAAGTCACGCCGTTCTCCGTACAGGCCCAGTACCCCGAACAAAGAAAACATCCAGTAAGCCGCGCACATGCCCAGCGCCGCCCGGAAGCCAGGGCCGGGGAAGGTGATGCCAATGGTTGCCATGGCGTAGACGACTACGAGGAAAGCGACAACGAGGTGCAGGGTGGCACCACTTCGTACCCAGTCGCGCCAGGGGTAATTAGCTTCGCGGAAATAGAGTTGCATCTGTTTACCGGCCAGCAGCGCAAGGATGAGCGGGAATACCAGCGATTGGGTTACAAAACCAATTGCCAGTCCGGCACTCAGCAATTTACTCATCTGTTCTCCCCGCTGCACTTTATAGATCAGGTCCCGGATACCGCCAAATAACCAGCCAGATAAGGGCGCCATACCAAGCAGGCAATACCCCAGCCACTTACCGTAGGCGAGGGGTTGGCCACCCCAGAACCAGTAACTACGGATACCCTGGTTTCCCTGGAGAATAAGCACTACAAGCGGGATGGAGAGTAAGGTCAGTAGGGTCATCCATTGTTTACCACCACCCATGAGCCAACGGCCGGTAATAATGGTGGCGAGGCCGAAGACCAGCGTGGAAAGCGGAGCGGCAATACCGCCAAGCAACAGGAAAATACCGGCGGGCAAGAGGTAGTTCTTCTCCCGGTCGGCACCCGCCAGGAGGATGGTCCAGAAAAAGCCGGCCTGGCCGAGGAGGCCCAGTGCGTCGGGCGTAGCGACTTTGCCGAAGAAGGGGAGAAAGAGAGATGCCCCCGCAGCCAGGAGCCCCAGGCCAATGGCTTCCTTACCGAACAATTTGCCGGCGAAGCGATAGGTGAAAAAGGCGGTTAGCAATATAGCAATGGCCGAAATAAGGCGCGGGAACAGCCAGATGGCCTCGGTCTGCGCATCGATGCCCTCTCCGATTGGGAACAATAGTCCGTAGGCAAAAGAAAGCATGGAGCCGCCCCGTTGGTTGCTCAGGGCATAGTCGAGCGAATAACCCTCAGCGCCGGGCCAGACGGTAATTACGTCGATACGCAGCAACAGTGCTGCAAAGAAAAAGAAGGCGCTGATCCAGAGGAAAAACCGGAAACGGGAGCTTATTCCGGTGGGTTGTTCCGGTGCTGGTATCGAAGATGATTTTTTGAGGCGATCTTTTTTTGGCATGGGGCAGAAGTTGCAGAACTCACTTCGCTCGTGTTGCAGGGCTCGCTTCGCTCGCGTTGCAAGGGTTGCAGAAGAACTCGCTTGCGCTCGTGTTGCAGTGGTTGCAGGAGCTTACTGGAATAAGATGATTAATAACTTAAAATTGGAACGGGCAAGGTAGCTCATAGTTCAGGGAAAAAATGGCTTAGTCTCCTGCAACCCCTGCAACTAGCGCGCAGCGCTTCTGCAACAGGAGCGTAGCGACCCTGCAACCCCTGCAACAGGAGCGCAGCGACCCGGCGCGTAGCGCCGTTAAGCGTTTTTCTTAAGAAACTCCTCCGCCAAATTCAAAAAATTAGTAGCCCCCCGGCTACCAGCATTGATCATTACTACCGGCAGGTGCATGTTGGGCGCCTCGCTGATGCGGGCGTTGCGATGGATGATGGTGTCAAAGACCTTCTCACCAAAGATTTCCCGAACTTTCTCCACCACCATATTCGCCAGACGAAGGCGCTGATCGTACATACTGAGCAGGATGCCCTCGATCTCAAGTTGCGGGTTGAGTTGTTGTTGCACCAGGTTAATGGTGTTCTGCAGTTTTGTCAGCCCTTCAAGGGCGAAATATTCGCACTGAACGGGCACCAGTACGGTGTCGGCTGCCGTGAGGGCATTGATGGTGAGTAACCCGAGACTGGGCAGACAATCAATGATGATGAAGTCGTAATCATCACGGACTTTATCGATAATGGTGGTTTTCATCACGTCTTCGCGGCGGAAGCGGTTGATGAGTTCTACCTCGGCACCGGCGAGATTGATGCCGGCGGGGATGAGGTGGAGATTGGGCGTTTCCGTTTCGAAGATGACCTCGTTCACGTCAAGGTCATTAACCAGTACGTCGTAGATGGTCTCTTCCAGGTCATCGGAAGGAATGCCCACACCGGAACTGGCGTTACCCTGCGGGTCGGCGTCGACCAGCAGCACCTTCCGTTCCAGAATGGCAAGGCTGGCGGCAAGGTTAATGGCGGTGGTGGTTTTCCCTACCCCTCCTTTTTGGTTAGCAATGGCGATAACTTTTCCCATGGGCTCGTTTGAGCGGCGAAGTTAGGCATTTAGTCAGAGAGTCATGCAGTCAAATAGTCAGGCAGTCAGATAGTCGGGCGCTACTCCCTGACTGCTTGGCTTTCTGATGGTTTGATTGAGTTGGGCGCGGCCGCAGGCAGTTAAGCACTACCCGCTTGAATAACTAACATATGACTTGTTCGACTCTCTGACTACTTCCCTATCTTTGCCGCCGTTTAGAACCACCACCGCCTTAGGGCGTTAGTACACAGAACTAAGCAAAGTATGGGCAGAAAGGACCGCAAGATGATATTCAAAACACCAGAGGAGGTGGAACGCAGCCGCGTTGCCTGTTTATTGGTGACAGAAACGTTGACAGAAGTAGGTAAAATGCTCCGCCCCGGCCTGACCGGTAAGGAGATCGATGCCTTCGCCGAAGCGTTTATCCGGGACAACGGCGCGGTGCCGGGCTTTAAGGGCCTCTATGGCTGCCCGTCCACGTTGTTGGTGAGCAGAAACGAAGAGGTGGTCCACGGGTTACCCGACGAAAAACAGGTCTTTCAGGATGGTGACATCCTTAGTATCGACTGCGGTACCATTGTGGATGAGTTCTACGGAGACGCCGCTTACACTTTCTGTGTCGGTGACGTAGCGGAGGACGTAATGGAACTCTGTCGGCACACCAAGCACTCCCTGTATCTAGGGATTGACGCTGCCCGGGAAGGCAAAAGGGTAGGGGACATCAGCTACGCCATTCAGCACTATACCGAAAAAACGGGTGGTTACGGCGTGGTCCGTGAGCTGGTCGGGCATGGCCTTGGCCGCAGCCTGCACGAGGCGCCGGATGTGCCTAATTTTGGAAAGCGCGGTCGCGGTCCGATTCTTAAGGCGGGCCTGATCATTGCCATTGAACCGATGACAACCCAGGGGCGCAAAGACGTCCACAGCCGCGAAGACGGCTGGACGATCATCACGCGGGACGGCAAACCAGCAGCCCATTACGAGCATTCCATCGCCATTACCAAGGGCGGCGGCCCGGCCGACCTGATGAGCGATCACCGCCCAATCGAAGAAGCTATCCGGAACAACCCCAACCTTAAAGAGGTAGATAACCTCGATGAGGAATTGGTGATGCGGTACCAGCCAGTGGGAGCGGCGCTGTAGTCGGGTTGTCGAGTTGTCAGGTTGTCCGGTTGTCGAGTTGTCCAGATGATGGGCAAGAAATGGAACCTGTCCTCCTGCGGACTTGAATATTTACGTCACCTTCGCATCAACTGAGGGGCTATCATGTTGCACCGGTCTTATCGGTGTACTTCCAATCCGATAATTGGAACATCCTGACTACCTGAGAACGTGACACCCCGACAACTTGAGAACTGGATACCCCGATACCCCGACATCGACTGCACCAGCGTTCGCGCCTGAAGCCGGTTCAGAAACGTTACTATTCCCTTAATAGTCAACTCTTTCTACTCCCTACACCTTTACTATATGAAACAATTTTTCATAAACATTTGGGTGGAGTTGTTGAATTGACTACCTTTGCCCTCCGAAATTAAAAACATGTCCAAAAAAAACTTGATTAAGCAGGATGGCGTGATCGAAGAAGCCTTGTCAAATGCGATGTTTCGCGTGAGACTGGAAAACGACCACGAAATCAAGGCTACAATCTCCGGAAAGATGCGGATGCATTACATCAAAATCCTTCCTGGTGATAAAGTAGCGGTAGAAATGAGTCCTTATGATCTCAGCCGAGGTCGAATCACCTACCGTTATAAGTAGTTTTCTTATTCAGCTGCCGATAAGCAAGTGAAATTTTTCAGTTATGAAGGTTAGACCCTCCGTCAAAAAGCGTTCCGTCGATTGTAAAATCGTCCGCCGTAAAGGCAAAGTGTACGTTATTAATAAGAAGAACCCCAAGTTCAAGCAACGTCAGGGCTAAACTAAGCAGTAAGTAATTATGGCAAGAATTGCAGGTGTAGACCTTCCGCGTAACAAACGCGGCATCATCAGTCTGACTTACGTCTTTGGCGTAGGCGCAACCCGGTCCGGGGAAATCCTCGACAAAGCTGGCGTTGACCACAACACTAAGGTTGTGGACTGGACCGACGAAAACATTCGTACGATTTCCAACCTCATTACCAATGAGTACAAGGTAGAGGGTGATCTTCGGACGGAAGTACAAACCAACATTAAGCGTCTTATGGACATTGGCTGTTTCCGCGGCCTTCGCCATCGTAAGGGCCTGCCGCTTCGCGGTCAGCGTACCCAGACCAACGCCCGTACACGTAAGGGTAAGCGTAAGACTGTAGCTAACAAGAAAAAAGCGACTAAGTAATGGCTAAAAGACAAGCTGGTGGCCGCGCGGCCAAGAAACGCAACGTCAAGGTGGAGAATGAAGGACTGGCATATATCCAGGCTTCTTTCAACAACATCATCATCACCATCACCAATAAGAAAGGTGATGTTATCAGTTGGGGAACCGCTGGTAAGGAGAAATTCCGTGGCTCCAAGAAAAGTACGCCATACGCTGCTCAGGTTGCTTCTGGCAACGCTGCTCGTGAAGCTTACGAACTCGGTCTCCGCGTGGTAGAGGTTTACGTAAAAGGTCCTGGCGCCGGCCGTGAGGCTGCGATCCGTGCACTTGATGGTGCCGGTATCCGCGTTAGCAAGATCAAAGACGTAACACCAATGCCCCACAACGGCTGCCGCCCTCCAAAGCGTCGTCGCGTATAATTCTCCAACCTTAACTAATATTCCCCGCTCGTCCGCCCATATATAAGGATGAAGGGAACTAAAGAAATAAGTCACTATGGCTAGATATACTGGTCCTAAGGCGAAAAAAGCCCGTGCGCTCGGAGAACCGATCTTCGGTTACAGCCGCGCTTTCGAAAAGAAAAAGTACAAGCCAGGTCAGCATGGCAACACACGCGGTAAGCGTCGTCAACCATCTGACTATAAGCTTCAGCTTACTCAGAAGCAAATTGCTAAGTTCACTTACGGTGTACTTGAACGGCAGTTCCGCAACCTGTTTGAGCGGGCGCAGGCAAGCCGTGGTGTTACCGGTGAGGTATTACTGCAGTTGCTGGAAGCTCGGCTCGACAACGTCGTGTTCCGCTTGGGCCTCGCCCCAACGCGCCGCGCCGCCCGTCAGCTGGTTTCTCACCGTCATATCATGGTGAACGGCCGACTCAATAACGTACCATCCACTCAGCTGCGTGCTGGAGATGTTGTTTCCGTACGGAACAAATCTCAGGGTCTTGAAGTTATCCGTGATACGGTTAGCGGCAAGAGCGACGTGCGCAACTTCGGTTGGCTCTCCTTTAACTCCGAAAAAATGGAAGGAACATTCCTCTCTTACCCAGAGGGTGATGCCATTCCGGAGAAGATCAACGCTCAGTTGATCGTAGAACTTTACTCTAAGTAAAATTCTCGTTACTCTTTCTCCCGCTGGCGCTCGCCGGCGGGCGAAAGAGCCCCCTTGGGTGGCGCGTCATCCCCCCACCCCCTTCGACCGCCATCCCGACCCAGCCGGCCTTCGGGCCCCGCTGGGTCAAACTAATTTAAACATCCAGGTGTTTATGTCTGGTGCTCTCGCACCAGATACCCAACCCTCAAAGTGTCAAATTACTATATGAGCAGTATTCTGAACTTCCAGACGCCAGACAAGATCACGATGCAAAAGTCGGATGATTTCCAAGGCACTTTCGAATTCAAGCCCCTGGAACCCGGCTTCGGCCAAACCATCGGTAACTCCCTGCGTCGCGTGCTTCTCAGCAGCCTCGAAGGTTTTGCTATTTCGGCCATCCGCATCGCTGGTGTAGATCATGAATTCTCTACTATCCGCGGTGTAACCGAAGACGTAGTAGAAATCATCCTTAACCTTAAGCAGGTACGCCTCAAGCAGGTGATCCAGAGCGAAGACAGTGAAACGGAAGAGAAAATCTTCCTCACCATCAGTGGTAAGGAGCAATTCACTGCCGGCGACATTGACGAGCACACCAACGTGTTCAAGATCATGAACCCCGAGCTGTTGCTTTGTACCATGGAGCCCTTCGTAAACCTCGAAGTAGAACTTACCGTGACCAAAGGTCATGGCTACGTTCCCGCTGATGAGAACCTCCCGAAGAACGCCCCAATCGGTGTTATTCCTGTAGATGCTATCTACACGCCGATCAAAAACGTCGCTTACCGTGTGGAAAGCACCCGTGTTGGTCAGCGTACGGACTACGAAAACCTTGTACTGGACATTAAGACCGACGGCACCATCCACCCGGAAGACGCCGTTCGTGAAGCTGGTAAGATCATGATTCAGCACCTGATTCTGATCACTAACGAGGCCATCGAAATCCCCGCAAGCGGTTCCCGTGAGGAAACCATCGTTGATGAGCATATCCTGCACATGCGCAAGTTGCTCAAGACCAGCCTCGAAGATCTCGATCTTTCTGTACGTGCTTACAACTGCCTGAAAGCAGCCAAGATCAACAGCCTCGGCGAACTCGTTCGCTACGACACCCACGAACTGCTTAAGTTCCGTAACTTCGGTAAGAAGTCACTCGTGGAAATCGAAGAGTTACTGGTAGAAAAGGGCCTTACTTTCGGTATGGACCTCAGTAAGTATAAGCTGGACGAAGAGTAAATTAGTCAAACAGTCAGGGAGTCAAACAGTCAGAGAGTCGGGTCCGACTTCAGACTGTTTGACTCCCTGACTACTTGACTCTTTGACGAAAGAAAAAGGGCTGTCCGTAACCCGGACAATATTTTATCAACATAATTACGGTAATAACGGTCGCTTACAGCAGATGCCCGCTCTGCGTTTATAAGCGAAAATGTGTTGCCGGCATAACCACCAAGACATGCGTCACGGTAAGAAATTTAACCACCTGGGTCGTAAGAGCGCCCACCGTAAGGCAACGCTCCGTAACATGGTCATCGCTTTGATCACGCACAAGCGTATCAACACGACCGTAGCAAAAGCCAAAGCGCTTCGCGTTTTCGCTGAGCCCCTGATTACTAAGGCTAAGACTAACGACATGCACAACCGTCGTGTCGTATTCAGCTACCTGCAGAACAACGATGCTACCGGAGAGCTCTTCGGCGCTATTGCTGCAAAGGTTGGTGATCGCCCCGGCGGTTACCTCCGGATCATCAAGACCGGTTTCCGGTTAGGTGATGGTGCAGAAACGGCCATGATCGAGTTTGTTGACTTCAACGAAGTCTACAACAAAGACAGTGACAAGAAGAGCGGCAGGACCCGTCGTAGCCGCCGTGGTGGTGGGTCTTCTTCTGCTGCTGCTCCAGCCGCTGCTGCCGCAGCACCAGCTGCGCCTGCTGCTGCCGAGGAAGAGTAATCTTTCGCGCAATAACGAATACCGTAAACCCGGAAGTGCCAGTTGGTGCTTCCGGGTTTGCTGTTTTGGAGAGAATAACAGAATTCGAGAATAGCTGCCACAGGTGCCGTTCACAGTCCCTCGGGTGACTCACCACAGTAAATTGTTGAACGAATGAGAGGAGAGAGTAGCTGACTTAAGCACTGTTCGCTGCTTTATGCGTGAAGTATAGGGCGGACAGATGGTCGTAGCTATTCATGGATGCTCCCATTCACTCATTCCACAATTCTCCCATTCACTTTCCGGGCGCGGCCGCAGGTGCAGGGAGTGCAGTAAGACAAGGAGTAGAGGAGGCTACGTCTTTATCCCTTTCCCCTTTGCTCCTTCATCCCTTTTCCCTTGGGGACCGGGCCGCTGGCCCGAAAAGGGGACCTTGCACCTGCGGCCCCGCCAAAAAAGCCGGCTCCTCCAGGGATGGAGAAGCCGGCACTACATTAATAGGGAAACGTTCATGGGATTAAAGAAGATTCGCCAGTTGTCAAACGAAGCGTGCTTTGGTAGTATATCGGGAGCGGGTGGATTGTCTTACCTTCGGGCTGGATATTTTTTTGATTTACTTTTCGTTCCTACTGACCTGCTTAATCACCCATGGCTAAACATCCGGACCACACTTACCTGGTGGCCTTACGGGAAAATGACTCCCGTAAGCTGGAAGAGTTGTACACCAACTGTAGTCCCGGGATCATTCGGTGGGTCATGGCCAATAACGGTACCGAAGCTGATGCCCGGGATCTGTTCCAGGAAGCTTTGATCAGTTTGCACGGAAGTGCCCACAAAACTGGTTTTGAGTTGACGTGTCCGATCAATGCGCTGGTCTTTACCATCTGCCGGAACCAGTGGGTTAATCAACTGCGTAGAAAAAAGAAAGAAGCGGAGGTAAGAATTATCGAAGCAGAACGATATACTCCTGAAACCGCAACCGAATCAGCCTACGAACGATGGGAAGAGGAGCAGCTGGAGCAAACGCGATTGGATGAATCGCTGGCCCAGTTATCCGATACCTGTCGCAAGTTATTACGACTGCTCGGGCGGGGTGTTTCGAGTTCTGATGCTGCGGAGCAGCTAGGAATGTCGAATGCGAATACGGTTTACCGCCGAAAGAATGCTTGCCTGCAGCGATGGAGGGAAATATTTGACGGCTTGAACGGATAGTCATGAACGAACGGGATTACATCACTATTGAAGCTTTTTTGGAAGGTACTCTTTCGGTAGAGGAAGCCAGCGCCGTTGAAGTCCGTGCTGGTCAAGACCCCGAGTTCGCCAGCACTCTGGCAGATCGACGCCGGCTCTATGAACACTTGCGGGCAAACGCAGGGGAGGCATCACTCCGCGCTACGCTGGGCCGACTTGGTGACCGACATTTCTTGCCGCAGGATAAGCAAGCGGTAATAAAGCCTATTGGGCGAAAAAATCGTCGTTGGTTGGTCGGTTTGGTGGCTGCCGCAGCAATCGCCCTGGCGATGATATTTGGTGGCCGCTTATTTGCTCCATCAGGAAATACTTACGAACAATTTGCACAACACCAAGAACTTTCCTTGACCGAACGGGGAACAGATATGGGAGCTTCTGCGGCTGAAGTGGCCTTCAACGAAGGCCGATACGCCGAAGCTATTGATCGGCTTCAGGCCTATCTGGCCGTTCAGGCCGATGACGAAAGAGCACAGCTGGCATTGGGCATTTCTTTACTGGAACGTAACCAGGACTCCTTAGCAATCGCTGTATTCGAAAAGATTGCTGGCGGTGAGTCTTCCCTGGCACCGTATGGAAATTGGTATCTTGCCCTGGCCGCCGTGAAGCGCGGAAATACGGAAGCTGCCTTTTCGTTCTTATCTCTTATCCCTGAATCAGACACCTATTTGGCCAATCGCGTCAGGAAACTGAAGGCTACACTCTAAGTTACTACCGAGGAAAGCTGAACGCTGGCCCTGATATTTATTTTATGTTTTCCATTTATCCCTTATCCCAAGCTCTGAAACGTTCAACTATGAAAAATCATTTTTACCTATACTTGGTACTATCCCTGTGCCTGAGCACTAGCCTAAGTGGGCAATTCTACAGCGAGCCTTTTGATGCTGGCCTCAATGGATGGGGAACGCTAGGCTTCGAGTTTGACGATAACGGCGCAGCCGAAACCTTTTCTGGCTGGAACAATCGTTCCAGGATTCGTTCGGCATCCTTGGGTGGATCCCTGACGTTTACCGGAACAGGAACGAATGCAAGAGCCACGTCACCCGCAATTACTGTACCTGGGAGCTTTAGTAATGAACTCTACCTGAGTTTTTATATGTACTTCGGGTCGAATGGTGGATCTCCCAGAGTTGTAGTGAGTGGAGATAATGGTTTCACGCTTGACACCACCCTGCAAATTGGTGTATTAGCTGATGAAGAAACTTCGGCGGGTAGTTATCACCTGCTGTCTTTGGGAGCTACGCTGCAGGGACCAGGGGAAGTAACGGTCCAGTTTGCCCTGGAGGGATCAGCGGACTTTTGGATTTTAGACGATGTACAACTTTACAGCTCCCGTCCCGCACCGGTAACTTTTCCCCGATACGTGGGGGAGACACTAACCCAATTGGGTAAGCCCTTTGTCGTGGACTCCGCCGGAGCGCCTGCCGTTCCTTTCCAATTGGTGGTCGATTGGTTGCCAAACCGAACCGAAGCTCAAAAGCAAACTTTCCGGGATTATTACGACCCCATCGTCCTGCATTCCTGCGCCTGTGACCGGCTGGAAGTATGGGAGATGCCCGGCGGTACTTTCTTTGACCCGGTAACGGGAGAACCCCTGGGAGACCCTTTGGATATTCTGGGTGTAACCTTGCCGGCCTCCGGAATGAATGAGGTCGATGGGCTGGATTTGAATTACTACCTATACAACGATCTTGAACTTATCCCCGACGGACCCAACCCTCCCCTCGCTAATGACGAGGTGAACAGTTTCGCTCCTGCCCCCGCCAATGCTGTCAGGATTGCCATTCTGGATACCGGACTGGATCTGGATCATCCCGATATGAACGGATTCATTTTCCGGGATGGGGACAGCCTGAACGGAACGGACGATGATAACGATTGTCTGGTGGATAATCCATTGGGCTGGAACTACGTAGACCATAATAATAATCCCGACGACGATAATGGGCATGGCACCCACGTGACGGGCATCATTGCCCGCAATGCGGAGCGTTGTAACGGTTGCGTTATTCAGCTATTGCCTTATAAGACACACGATAGTTATGGAGTCGGTACCCTCTTTGCCGCTGCATGTGGTATTCTTCAGGCAGGCGTCTATGATGATGCTGACATCATCAACTGTAGTTGGGGCTTTTACGCTGGAGGGGATGATGGCATCCTCCGTACGGCCATCGACACGGTAGCCAACTACGGAGCCCTCGTTGTTGCCGCAGCGGGTAATGACTCACTGAACCTGGTGGCTGACCCGCAATTCCCAGCACTATACAGCCTTGACAATATTTTGGCTGTTGGAGCGCACGATACGCTGGCAAGTGGTGAACGGCCATATGCCGAGTTCTCGAATTACCATGATACGGGAGTAGAGATCGCGGCATTCGGTGTAGAGGTGACCAGTAGTTTACTGGAGGGTACTACCGGTAGCAAATCCGGTACCTCAATGGCTACTCCTTCGGTGGCTGCCGCCGCCGGCATGTATCATTGTGAATACCCATGGCAGATTGCTGCCGCCCGGGCGTTTATCCTTGAAAATGCCTTTGAAGAACCAGGGCTCTCCGGATTGTTCCTTGATGGCAATGCGCTTAACCTTACGGTATTTTGCAAGGGAGACCAGCCCGTGGTTGGAAGACCTGCTACAGATGTAGGCATCAGCATCGCTGCTGGAGGCGAGGTAATTGAAGTATTCTCCCTTCAGGGCTTGACAGTAACTGAAATTTCGATCACTGATGCTACCGGCAATTTAATTGAGCAGAGAAATCTTAACCAGTTCCCCGCAGGCACTAAAGAGACCTTTGATCTTCGGTCGGCAGCAGACGGCCAGTACCTGGTTGTAGTCCGGGCTGCTGGAAAGGTTTACACCCAGCGTTTGGTTAAACGGTAAGAGTGGGCCCATTTTTACATTATGAGTATTAATGTTAGATGGCTGGCAGTAGCATTTCTGTTTTTTTGGTGCGGCTTGCAGCCCCTTACCGGCCAGAACTGCCCGTCCATCACTGAAGCATTGAAAACCTTATACGCTGCTGAGGACGGTGGTGAGACACTGATTCGGCAAATTAAAGAAAGCTGTCCTGCTGCTGCTGATAGCCTGAGCATTATTTTCCATAAACGAAGTGTTTACGCTTATTCTTCGGAAGTCGACCTGGAACGGGCAATATTCTATGCGCTGAAGGCCTTGGAAGCCCAGGAAGAGGTATATGCAAATACAGCCGCTGAGCCTCTGGGTAAAACGCTTGCCAATCTGGGGCTGTTCTACCGCCTTAGCGGCCAGTATACTACGAGTTTACCTTATCTGAGGCGAGCCAATATGGTTTTCTCTGAACTCGGTCTTTTCAAACGTACACACTGGAATCAACAACAGATGGTCATGTTGTGGCACGCCACGGGAGACATCGGGCGTTCTGAAGAGTTGCTCCGGGTTATGCTGCTTTATGCGCGGAAAGAAAAGGCAAAGGGTGGAAATGACAGGATAGCCACCATGGCGGAGGCCGAAACCCTGCGTTTACTCGGTGAACAGGCTAACCAGGCAGAGCAGTACGCTGAGGGTTTACCTGACTTTGCTGCTGCGGCTATCCTGTATGAAGAGTTGGGTGATATAAGGTGGCTTCTGATGAGTTATATGGGGCAGGGGAGAGCCCTTTATCATTTGAAACGATATGATGAGGCCCGGGTGGTAACCAAGAAAGCACTGAGCTTAGCGGAACGCTATGAATTGAACTTTGATAAAGGAGTGATGTGTAATTTGCTGGCATTGGTTGAAAATGAGCAGTTTATGTTCGAGAAGGCCAGCGCGTTTCAACAACAAGGAGAAAGCTATGCCCTGGAGGAAAAGAATCCACGACTCTTATCGGTCCTGGTTAACACAGATGCGGAAATTGCTTTGGGTCAAAAGGACTTTGCTACGGCAAAAAAGCGAAATGCTGAAGCAATTGCGTTACTGACGGACGGTTGGCAATACAACGAAGAAGCGACGCTTCCGATGCTGGATGAAATTAGCCTCAGCGAATTTAAGCTTGAAATATTTCAGTTCCTTGCCCTTAGGGCAGAGATATTTCATCAGGCCGGAGATGTGGCCGGGGCCATGGAAGTAATCCGGCTTACGGATCAAATGGCCGACCTGCTCCGGTTGGATTTTAATGGTCAGGTCAGCAACTTGTTCTGGCGGCAAGAGGCTTTGCCGCTGTATGAATTAGGCATCGAACTTAGCCGGGAGGCTGACGATTCCGAAAGTGTCTTTTATTTACTGGAGAAAAGTCGATCCATTCTCTTATTGGAAGCAATGGTGACTGCTGATGTTCGGGAGAACATTTCGCAGGAACTGGCCACTCAACTTGCAACAACGGAGCATAAACTCCGCTCATTACGACGCAGATCAGTTGGTGAGGAAGGTGATGCCCAGGATCAGACCGCTCGACGAATTGTTGGTTTGAGTGATACGCTACAACAACTGCGAACAGTCGTAGCTGAGCAGTATCCTGTTGCCCGGGATTTGCTTACTAACCCGAGCCTGGTCGATATAAGTGGTGCCAGAGCGCTCCTCAGTCAAGGGCTTTGGGATCGCCAGGTCCACTTTTTCATGGGGGATAAAAGAGCAACGGCGTTTAGCCTTACCGCCACCGAAGTAAAGACAATTGACCTCGGACCAACGGAGGTGCTGGATACGCTTGTGCGCCGCGTATTAGCCTTTTACACCAGCGCAGGGGCTATCGATCAGGCACCGGCAGATTATATCGCCGCCAGCCATGCTGCCTATCAAAGCTTACTTGCCCCATTGAAGGTCAGCCCAGGTGAACGGTTGCTGATTATACCAGACGGAATCTTAGCCTATTTACCTTTTGCGGCCCTGGTTTCAGACCTTGAAGATGCGTCACTCGCAACCGCCGCTTATTTGATCCGCCGAAATCAGGTTAGTTTTGCTCAGTCAACTACTGTACTGGGCCGACAACAAAAAGGAAGGAAAATGGTAAACGGTGACGCCTTTGCCTTTAGCCCCTTTATTGCTGTACTACCTAACAATACTGCTCCGGCCTTACCCTTTAGTGAATCTGAGGTTACGGGGTTTAAAGATCACTATTCTGGCCTCTGGCTGACTGACACCGCCGCTTCGCGGAAGGGGTTGTTGTCCGGTCTCCCTGGCCGATCGATCATCCACCTCTCAACCCATGCGTACGCCTCCACCGATCAACACGAACAGCCGCGAATACTGACGGCGACGGAGCCGGTTTATTTGTCTGATATTTACGGCTTGAGGCTACGGGCCGATCTGGTAACCCTAAGTGCCTGCCAGAGCAATATCGGACCGTTGGCGCAGGGAGAAGGCGTACTGGGTCTTGGCCGTGCCTTTACTGCTGCGGGGGCTGGCGGTGTAATTGCTAGTCTATGGTCGCTCAATGATCGGGCTACGTCGGAAATTATAACAGGTTTTTATGACCAGTTAGCCGGAGGAGTACAAAAACCCGAAGCCCTGCATCAGGCACAACTGGCTTACCTGAACCGGGAGGATCTGCCCGCCTACCTGAAGTCTCCCTACTACTGGGCCGGACTGACTTATTACGGTAACGCCGGCAAGTTACCTGCTGGCGGAATTCCTCGATGGGTGTGGGGACTTTTGTTCCTCGCGGCGGGTGGCTTAGCCGTTTGGCGCTGGTTTGGGCGTAAGTAGGAACAGACAGCGCTTAACGTTGTACGGCCTTATGAGTCAGCTAGTCAGGCAGTCAAATAGTCAAGCAGCTGCGTACTTTTTGACTGATTGACTAATACGGCGCGCGCGCAGGTGCAAAGTAAGAGAACAAGGAAGGCCAGCAAAGTTACTCCGGAGAGCAAAAGAATCAGCGTACTGCACACTCCCTGACTATCGGACTGTTTTACTATTTGACTCCCTGACCCTTCTCTTCCATAATCATTTTAAAAAACCACCACACCAGCAAGGCGCTCTCTCCCTGGTAATCCTGCTCCCGCAAAGCGGCCTGGTAGGCAGTCATTACGTCTTCGTCCTGCGTAAGGAAATTTCGAAGGGTCTTGAGGAGCTTAGTATAGCGGGGGAAATCTGCTGCTGGCGGCACATCTTTCGCGCCAAGTCGGGAGCAGACCGTTTGTAACAACTCCGTGGTGTAGGGCGCATACACCTCGGGGTACTGCCCCATGAGATAAATGGAGACCATGTTATAGTCATCCTCGTGGTTATGGCTGGGGGTTTTGTCCTTCGGGTGTTGATCGCGGAACCGGTTAAACAGCTCGTTGACGTAAAAGACAAAACGCTGAATCCTGCCTTCTAATTGGCGGTCCTCGCTGTACAGGTCACGAAAGGCCTCCCGAACAAAGTCAGGTTCCCAGCGCATCAACGCAAGCATTGCCCGCTTCGGGTCGTAGCCTCCCCGCCGGTAATGACGGCGGTTAGTTTTGGAGTCAAGTGCCAGATCGTAGCTGTCGGCCAGGTCTTTCGCTTCCGGGTTGAAATGAGTCTGCCAGTTTTGCTGCGTCTCCCAAAGAGGAAGGTGGGCCTGGGCCTCTTCCGTTGGGATCCACGCAGCAAAGCGTTTGATGGCAGCCTGAATTTTTGGTACCTGCATTTATCTTTTGTCGAGGCGAAGTTGACCCGGGACTGCCATCATCTGCTTGTAGTGGACCGCAGTCCCGGGGGGATATAGAAGAATTGTTTTATTGATGGTAGGATTAAGCATAAGCTTTAACTACACCGGCAATGATGTCACAGGCTTCGTGCAATTCCTTTTCAGAGATGACCAGTGGTGGCGCAAAGCGGATGATATTTCCGTGGGTGGGCTTGGCCAACAGTCCGGCTTCGGCCAGCGCAACGCAAAGGTTCCAGGCAGTTTTGCTTTCGGGGCTGTCGTTGATGATGACGGCGTTGAGGAGGCCTTTACCACGGACCAGCTTCAGCAGGTTAGGGTAGCCGTCGACGAGCTCCTGCATCCGGGCCCGGAAGATGTGGCCGAGGGCGCGGGCGTTTTGCGTCAGCTTTTCGTCGATGATGACTTCCAGAGCTTCTTTAGCAACGGCACAGGCAACGGGGTTACCTCCGAAGGTGCTGCCATGCTGGCCGGGTTTGATGACTTCCATGATCGCGTCGTCGGCAAGGACAGCAGACACGGGGTAAGTGCCACCGGAAAGGGCTTTGCCCAGAATCAGGATGTCGGGGCGAAGGTAAGTAGCGGGTTGACGTTCACAGTGTCCCTGGCAGGTACAGTCTCCGCAGATGCGGAGCAGCGCACCGGTTCGGCCGATGCCCGTTTGGATCTCGTCGGCAATGAAAAGTACGTTGTGCGCCTTACAGGCCTCCCGGACGGCAGCGAGGTAACCGTCTTGTGGAACAAAGACACCGGCTTCGCCCTGAATGGGCTCGACAAGTACTCCCGCAATGGTGGCGGGGTCATTTGCCAGCGCGGCCTGCATGGCCGCTACGTCTCCGTAAGGAACGGTTACGAAACCAGGGGTGTAGGGGCCGAAACTACCCTTGGCGTCGGGGTCTGAACTGAAGGAGATGATGGTCGTCGTCCGGCCGTGGAAATTCTGTCCGCATACAATGATCCGTGCCTGATCGGCAGGGATGCCCTTTTTATCGTATCCCCATTTCCGACACAGCTTGATGGCGGTTTCCACAGCTTCTGCACCGGTGTTCATGGGCAGTACCTTATCAAAAGTAAAGTAGTCGGTAAGGTATTTTTCATATTCGCCCAGCTGATCGTTGTGGAAGGCCCGGCTGGTGAGGGTGAGCTTCCTGCTTTGCGCTACCATTGCATCGATAATGCGGGGGTGGCAATGGCCCTGGTTAACGGCAGAATAAGCACTCAGGAAGTCGAAATATTTTTTGCCTTCAACGTCCCAAACATAGCAGCCGCGACCTTCGCTTAGTACTACTGGCAATGGGTGGTAATTGTGCGCGCCGTGCTTGTCTTCCAATCCGATGTGGTAAGCGGGTGAGGTGGTGGAGTTGTTCTTGGTCATGGTTTGGTTGGCTTTGTTGGCAAAGATATGGTTATGGGGGTAGAAAAAGAGACTCACTGCGTTCGTTGTTGCAGGTTACAAAGGCCGCTTTGCTCCCGTTGCAGGTTGCAGCTACCGCACTTGCTTCGCTCCTGTTGCAGAGCGCCTTCGGCGCGTTGCAGGTTGCAGCTACCGCACCTGGCAGCTCACTTCTTTCGTGGTGGAGGCGGTTTTTTTCAAAAAGGGAAGAGGGTTTTTTACCGAATTGCCTGCGGTAATCGTTTTGCGTACCCCGCAAAAAAGCCACCTCCACAAATGTGAAGATGGCTTTCCAGAAAGTACAGATCCGAAGATCGGTCCATTACGCGTCCGCGCTCCGTCCTTCAGGGAACGGAATAACGAGGTCCTGGCCTGGGAAGATTTTGTTCGGGTCTTCGAGGGTGTCTGAGTTCGCGGCAAAGATGGCTTTGTAGGCCATCACGTCACCGAGGTAGTCTTTAGCAATGAGGGAAAGGCTTTGGCCTTTCTCTACCGTATGACGGGCGTAGATTGCTTTGTTGGACACTTTGATGTCGGCCTCGATGTCGGAGGGGTTTTCACCGCCGACACGCTTGATCTCGTCCCACATCTGGTCTTTCTGGTGCTGATATTCGACCACGCCACCTACGCGAAGGCGACCGTCGGCTTCTTCTACGTAGCCATCTTTGGCGTTAAATTTTTCACCGAGGGTAAGTACGCTGCGGTATTTATCTTGTAAACTCATATTGAGGGTAGTTTTGGTTTGGTAATGTATTTATAACAGGTTTTTTCTCCGGTTGTTAGCGGCAGTAAGGTAGTTTTTGTGCCTGGAATGGCACAATGTTTTGGCATTTGGGGGGCAAGGGGACAAAAATCAATCGTTTACATAACAAAGTAGGGGAAGAAAAGTATAGCGATCTGGGCGGGGCCGCAGGTGCAATGGGATAAGTTGAAGGCAGGGTGGGGCCATGGCCAGGGCCCGGAGTTGGGGCTTCCTTGTGTAGGGATGTCCTTACCTATTCCAACCGAATCTCCTCTTCTACTTCCCAGTTGGCGCGCAGCGCCTCCAGCTCGAACCTCCGGACCTCCTCGGGCTGTCGCCCGAGCCGGAAGTCTCCTCCATCATAGCGACGGTTGCGCTTGGTGTCGTAGATCATCTCCGCCCGGTAGGTGGCGGGTTTCAGGCCCCGGTAGACCACCTGGTAGTTGGCCTGTTCATTGATGTAGCGTTCGGTACCAGGTACTACTTTGTCTTTATCTAATAATCGGACGACGTAATTCAGAGTGGTATCGAGGTTACCTATTTTGAGGGTGAGGTTGCCGTATTTCTCGGGAGAGTCCGCGATGAGGGTTTTACGGAGCGTGTCTTCGTTTATTCCACCAACCCAGTCGGTCAGCGCACCAGGGAATATGGAGAGGTCATAACTCGTATTTGCCCGCCAACCAGTGCTGAGACGCAGGGTGCCGGGGTAGAGGGTATCAAGTGCATATTGGTAGGCCCGTGGCGTGGCTAAGGTATCCGCAGTTTCGGTAAGTACGATCAGTGCTGTGTCTACGGCTTCCAGCGGGTGGTTGAACAGGTAGACAAGCCCTTCGACCGGATTCAGGCGACCTGGTGGACCCTGTAGCAGGGTAAGCGGCGTAGCCGGTGGTTCAACGCTACCGGCAAAGACCAGGGTGTCATAGAAGGTGGTGTCCCGACCAAGATAGAGGGTGTCGCGGGCTGGCGAGCGGTAGAACAGTTTGAGGGTGTCCTTGTCGTTGTAGCGGAGGTAGTCCTCCCGGCCAGTGATAATGTCGATGCTGGCAGCGGGTTGGCTCATGTGTATTTTCAACTGGCCGAAGTCCGTAGAATCAACCCCTAAAACTTTCGTTCGCACCGGGACCGGGGAAAGCCGGATGGAACCCACTTCGTTATTGCCATCGGCAACCGTTATGATCGTGTCGATGAAGCCCACCGACAGGGGCTTGAAGGTTCCCGACAGATCAACGAAGTAGTTGGTGGCTCCGGGATTACGGACAAGACCTACGGCGCGGTAGCGGCCGGGGCGAATGTTGTAAACCGTGAACTGCCCCTGCTCATCGGTCTGGGCAAAATAGGTAGGGTTTTCTGTAGTCGTAGCAGTATCGGCAAGGTTGCCGTAGAGGGTGAATGTAGCCTTGTCTAAGGGCTCGCCACTGAATCCCTCTACTAGTGTTCCGGTAACGGAAGCCGAATCGAGGACCGGACCGGTGGCAAAAACGAAGCGAAGGTTTTTAGTTGGGTTGCCCTCGTGCAGGTCCTTGATCGCTGAACCGATATTAACTACGTAAGTTACGCTGTCGCGAAGTTCAAGACCCTTCAGCGGAATGACCAGGCTCCGCCGCCGCAGGTAAGGCTGGTTGTCTTCCCCAAGCTCTAACGGCGGACTAATAATGATCTGATGTTTCTGGTCCTGCTCTACCCACTCGTCGAACGTAAGTACAATCTCCTCCGGCTTGAAGTTCGTCTGAAAATTCGGCGTGGTTTCTTCCACAATGAGCACCGGACCCAGGGTGTCCCGCTCCCCTCCGGTAGGGGAGGAGGGCGTTGCGCAATTTTGGAGCGTAAACAGCTGGGCAAGAAGAACCAGCAGGAAGCCGGCAAGGGCAAGGTAGGATCGCGTCATTTCGAGAGTTGATACGTGGGCGGAGCGAAGCCGTTGTATGGAGGGGGCAAAGGTAACATTGTCTTAACGGTATTACCGCACCACCACCACCGACCCCCTCCGGCTGTCCCGGACCCCATTTCGGAAAGTAGCCTCCAGGTACCAGGCATAATTACCGGGGTTAACGGGTTGCCCGTTCAAGCGCCCGTCCCAACCAAGGTTGGCGGTGTTGGTCGGCAGGTCAACGGCGGAGAATACCTGTTCGCCCCAGCGGTCGAAGATCATCAGCAGGTGAACGATCTCTACATCACCTCCGTCTTGCGGGAAGAAATGATCGTTGATGCCGTCGCCATTGGGCGTAAAGGCGTTGGGAAGAAACACCTTCTGGCAATTGACGAAGTCGACATCGATCTGGTCAAAAATCAAGCCACAGGGGTCATCGACGTAGGCGCGGTAGCGACCGGGACGGGAGATGTAGATGGTATCGAAAGGAATACCATCGCCGACGTCGAGGATCGGCTGGCCGACGTCATTGCCCCTTCGAAGCAGCAGCAGGTCGCCGAGGCAGAGTGAGGTGTCTGGCGGGCCGAGGTCAATGTCTGGAGTAGGTAGGTGGTCAATCGTTACCCGGTCGGATGCTTCGCAGATGATGTCTTGCCGGGTCACCGTGACTTCGTATACCCCAATGTCGGATACGGAAACTACCGGCCCGTTCAGGGCCGGGTCAGACCATTCGTAGATTGCGGTAGGGGTGGTAACATCGAAGGAGAGGAAGTCCTGCGGGCAGATGGTCGTGTCGGCCCCAAGGTCGACGAAAGCACTGTCTCCTGCCACCGTAATTCGGACGGTATCGTAAATTGGAATATCGCAGTCGTCAAAGATTTTGACGGTATAGACGGTTGTCGTGTCGGGCGATGCCTTCACGTTTGGCGCCGTAGGGTCACTGATGCCTTCCGTCGGCGTCCATTCATACCGTGCGCCGCCGAATACATCGAGTAATACCTGACTACCGGGGCACATGGTCACATCTTCCAATTGCCGGAGGAAGGAGTTGAACCGGAAACAGACTTCCTGCCGGTTAAACAGGCCACCGGTGGCGGAGGCAAAACCGTAGAACACGAAAGGGTCACCTCCGAAAATATCATTAACTATATCTCCGGTATACTCCAACCGTAGGCTGCAATTGAAGTAGACCTTTAAGGTCTGGTTGGGCGCATCCCAGGTGACCCGCAGGGGGAGGAACCGACAGGTTTCGATGTTTGGGTTGTTCGGGTCCGCCTGGACCGGGCCGGCGAGGTTATTGGTACCGCCGTGTGTAACCGATCCATTGGACATAATGGCCACGTGGTCAAAAGAAGGATCTGCACGGTTACCGTTCTGGTAGGTATCGAACTCGACGGCCACCGCCGGACTTACGCCCCCGATACCCAGCCCTTCTCCGGCCTGACCAATACTGGCACTTACCGGTTGCAGGCCGAATACGATGCCATCAGCCCCCATTCCATCAGCACATCCGAAAAACATGTCCATGACCAGGTCGAAACTGTTGCGCAGGTCGACTTTTTCGGGGTACCAAATAGAGCCAACGTCGAACATCACCTCGGAAGTCAGCTGGAAGCAACTGTCATTCGTCTGGGTGGCACTTCCGTTTAGGAAGTACTGGCCAGAGAGCGGAGTGCTAAGGAAGAGGAAAACAAAAATGGATAAGAAACGTGGCATTCTGCAAAGGTAGGAGGTGGAACTAATTTTGTGGGATGAGCTTAAAGAATTGGGCGTCGTAACTATTACCCTTTTGGATTTACCCACCGTTTACATCCTTTTACAAGGATTCTTTGGGATGGTATGGAGCAGTGTCCACCTTTGTCAGAGCGTGCGGGCAAGGGGCCTGTCCGATAAAAATCAATTCTATGAGGTGCTACAGATATGCCGGTTTCCTTTTCCTTTTTGGCATACTGCTGTCTGGGGAAGTTATGGCCCAGATCCCTTCCTTTAGTCCACTTGGTAAAATCCAGCAGGAGGTCGGAAATACCACCGTCGAAGTAGAATATGAGCGCCCGCTGGCCAGAGGCAGGGAAATCTATGGAGGCTTAGTGCCCTGGGATAAGGTCTGGCGCACCGGAGCGGGATACTGCACTAAGTTGCGTTTCAGCAAAGCAGTAATGGTAGGCGACCAACCCGTTCCCGCCGGCAGATATTCCCTCCTTTCCATTCCGGGTAAGAAAGAATGGATGATCATACTGAATAAGGATACCTCCTTGTACAGTGGCCATAATCATGACCCGGAAAAGGACGTAGCGCGTTTCCGCGTTAGGCCCACCACCACCTCACGGCACTACGAAGCCCTTACCATTGACCTGGACCTCGAAGGGGAGAACGCCAGGCTATACATCTCCTGGACGGACACCCAGCTCAGTTTTCCGATCAACACTTCCACCGAAGCAGAGACCATGGCGTTTATCGACGGCCTTTTTACCCGGCCTTTAAGCGACACCCTAAATTACACTTTCGCTGCGGAGTATTTGTTCTTCGGCCGTAAAGACTTGCAAAAGGCACTCAAGCTGACGGAGCTCGATTTACAAGCCGGAAACGGGGGCTATGTCCATAGACTGCGCATGGAGTTGTTTGAATACCTGGGGCATAAAGACAAGGCAGTGGAAGAAGTTCGCCGGGCGGTCAGATTCCGGAAGGCACATCCGCTGGATGCGGAGAACCAGGCCTGGGATTTACGGGAATGGGCAATGCATGAGAAGCGGCTGTTGGGTGCTTTGGAGTAGGCTCTTTGCGGTCAACAAGCTACATGCTGGGAGATGGGTAAGGGTGGGGCTCGTCCCCGCCCGATCAGCAATATTTTCGCCTAACGGGCGGGGGCAGGCCCCGTACCTGCTGCCTAATACCCGGACGATCCCCGTTTCTCAAACGGTGGCCGTTTGGGCGTTTCCACTGGATTAGCTTTCAGCGATTTCATGATTTCCATAATAGCCCGTTCCAGTTGTGGGTCTTTACCGGCCATTACTTCGGCGGGGTATTGCTCCACCTCAATGTCGGGGGCAACGCCCTCGTTTTCGACGCGGTACCCGTCTTTGTCCCAGAAACCGACGTTGGGGGCGGTAACCGATCCACCATCAATGAATTCGGGGTAACCGAGTACCCCGACCAGGCCGCCCCAGGTCCGCTTACCGATGATGGTGCCGAGGTTGTTCTTCCGCCAGAGGTAGGGGAAGAGGTCTCCGCCGGAGCCGGCAGTCTCGTCCGTCAGCAGCACCTTGGGGCCCTGGATGGAGGCAACGGGCGCATGCTGGTCTGCGCCGTAGCGGTAAGTCCAGCTGTTCTGGTAGGGACGCATCAGGTGTTCGATGTAGTAATCGGCGATCTGGCCACCGCCGTTGAAGCGTTCGTCGACGATGATCGCCTTCTTATTCACCTGCGGAAAGAAGTATCGCTTGAAGTATTGGAAGCCGCCGCCTCCAGTGTTGGGGACGTACACGTAAGCCACCTGGCCATTAGTTGCTTCATCCACTTTTTTGATGTTTCCTTCCACCCAGTCCCGGTTTCGGAGACCGTATTCGTTGCTGACCGGGGTCACCGTGACCATCCGGGCGTCGCTACCGTCCGCATTGGGGCCAACTTTCAGCTCCACCAGCCGGTCCGCTTTTTCTTCGAAGAAACGGTAGAGGTTATCTGAACCTGTGACGTTTTCGCCGTCGACCTCCAGCAGGTATTCTCCCTCTTTTACGTTGACACCGGGCTCGGTGAGGGGGGAGCGCAGGTCCCCGTTCCAGTTCAGTCCGCCGTAGATCTTCTCGAAGCGGTACCGGCCGTTGGCTACTGCGTAATCAGCGCCCAGCAGTCCACCACCCACACGGTCGGGATTGTTGAGCTGGGTGCCCCGGCTACCAAAGCGGTGGTGGCCAACGCCGAGCTCAGAGCCCATCCATTCCATGACGCGGTAGAGGTCCGGCCGGGTTTTAACCTGAGGCAGGAACACCTCGTATTTTTTCTTCATGGCCGCCCAGTCTACACCGTGCATACCCGGATCGTAGAAGTAGTCCCGGTTAACGCGCCACATTTCGTTGAAGATGTTCCGGAATTCGACGAGGGGTTCAATCCTGACCTTCATGCCGTAGCTGTCGGCAGATTTCAGGTCCTTAGCGGTAGGGTTGTTGATGTCGGTAACGGCCCACTGACCACGGCTGCCGACAAAGAGGTGCTTACCATCTCCCGTGACCTCAAACCAGGAAGCCGGCATGAATTCCTTGTCTTCCCGGTCCTCCAGGGAGTAACGGTGGAGGGTCGAACCTTCATCATTGCTGGAGATGTAAAGCAGTTCTCCGTCCTTGGCAGATTCCAGGTTGGAATAATTACCGTTGCCGATCGGCAGGTGGACAATCCGGGTTTCCAGGCCGTCGAAATCGATGCGGAGGGTTTCTTCTTCGTCCTCTTCTTTGCTATCGTCAGTTTCTTTTTCTGCACCTGCGTCCTCGCCCTTATCCTCCTCGTCCTCTTCGGAAATTTCTTCGAGGTCATTGCGGCGGATGAGCGGAGAAACCTCGTCGTTCTGCAAGGTCAGCAGGTATATGTCGTTCGTGATCCGCATGTCGTTGCTCGACTGCTGGAACCAGTTGATGACCGGCCCCGCATCGGTAGAAGCAGAGAGGTAAAGGTATTTCCCGGAAGCGTCAAAAGTGGGGTCGGTAACGTTGGCCAGGGGGTCTGAAACGGCTTTGTTCTCTCCCGTAGACAGGTTGTGAATGTAGGCACGTTCGAAGTTCGTATTCGTAATTTTAGCGTACGCCAGCCATTTGCTATCCTTCGACCAAGAGCCGAATAAGTCGCGGTAATCTCCCGGAAAATAGATATCGTCGGTATCGACTTTGCTCACCTTTCCAGAGGCTACGTCGAGCACGTAAAGGGACCGTCCGTTGTCGACAAAGGCAATCTTCTTGCTGTCAGGAGACCAGTGAGGGAAGCCATAGAAACCCGAGCCATTGAGGGCGATCGGACGTGCCTTTTTAGTTTTATTGTCGTAAAGGTGGAGGGCGTATTCGCCTGATGCATCGGAGAAAAAGGCGATGGTTTTACCGTCGGGACTCCAGCGTGGGTGCGTTTCGTGGACGCCGGGCGTGTTACTCACGTTGAACACATCACCGTTTTCAACGGGTGCGGTGAGCACTTCGCCACGGAAGTCGGCTACGATACGCTTACCGGAAGGAGAGGCGCCTGCGTTTCGGACGTTCCTGCCGCCGGAAACCCAGTAGGGGCGGACGTCGAGAATATCAGCTTTAACGTCGATGTTCAACTGCTGGTGCTTGCCGGTGGCGGGGTCAAAAACGTGCAGGTAGCCCGCCTGCTCGAAGATGAGCTTGCCGGCACCGGCCCGGATATTAAGGACCGGAAAATCCTTGAACCTGGTAAGTTGTTTTACGGCCTTGGTGGCGGGGTCGTATTCAAAGAGGTTGAACTCCTTGTTGCGGTCACTCATGAAGTACACTTTTCCTTTGATCCACTGGGGCTGGGTATCGTTGCTGCCGCCTTCGGGTTTAGGAATTTCGACCACCGAATTGTCCGCCAGGTTCATCACCCAGATACGGGCGATGGTGCCGCCACGGTAGTTTTTCCACATCGAGAAGCGGTCGCCTAAAGGGGTGTAAGCCAGGTATTTTCCATCGGCGGAGTAAGTGGCGTGGTTGATGGTCGGAATGTCTAGTGGCGTTGCCACACCCCCGTTCAGGCCAATGGTGAAGGCCTGGTTAAAGCGGTTGGTGAAGGCTTCCCGCCGGGAGGAAAAGAGAATATTTTTACCGTCGGGCGTGAAGTCGCGGACAGCGTCTTGCCCGGGGTGCCAGGTCAGTCTTTTGGGAATGCCGCCGGTGGTGGGGACGGTAAAGACATCTTCATTACCGTCATATTCGGCGGTAAAGGCGATGGTTTTTCCGTCGGGGCTGAACACGGGCGCTTCTTCGACGCCATCGTCGATGGTCAGCCGCCGCGGGTTGCTACCGTCGCTATTGGCCACCCAGAGGTCACCGGCGTAGGTGAACGCAATGTGGTCGGCACTCATGGCGGGGTTGGAAAGGAGTCGCGTTTGGGCACTAAGGGAAAAGACACAGCATAATGCGGTGAATAAGAAGAAAAAGCGAAGTCTCATATGGGTTGTTTTGGTTGGGTATACGGAAGATAGGGTATTGTTACTAAAGACACGAATTGAAGCCTTTCGGATGCTGGCACTCCATCTTTTTAAAAAGTTGGACCAGCCGTCTTCTCTAACCTCTTTTTAAAGACGCACCTGATTTTTTAAGGTTGCTTGAGGAAGACTTATTTGGCGCGGGCGCGGGTGCAGGGGAGGGTAGAAGGCTCGGTGCTACTGGCCGTCGGGCAAATTCTTTTAGCCTGGCGAAGCCGGACAGAAGTTTGTCTGATGGCTGGCAGAAGAATCGCTAATATTCAGTACCTCGGTTTGACGAAAATACATTTCTTCTTGAAATCTTTATCCTTTTATCTACAGGAAATTGTTCTCTAACGAACCAACTTAATCACCTGCCTCCCGGCACGCAATACGTACAAGCCGGGTGGCTGCCGACGAAGATCTACGGAGGCCCCCCGCCCCTTACCGATTAGCCGACCTGCTAAAGAATAAACCGCCCATTCCTGCGCTTCGCTTAGGTTGAAATACCCATCTTGTGAGGGGTTCGGGAAAGCCCGGAGGGTAAAGGACTGCCCGGGGATGTTCGGGGTATTTACCGGGTTCATCCGTCGGTCCAACTGGTCGAGGTAGAGGGATTGTGGTCGTAATAAAGCACCGATACCCTTTCCTTCTACCAGGTCAAAGGGCATCGTTCTTAGCCCACCAAAATCGTATCGGAAGGCCGGGTTGTCGCCGCTGATGTCGAGATTCAGCAGGTTCACCGGGTCAGTAGGTTTGTTATTTACACCGGGAGAGTTACCCTGGGTACCCATCACGTAGCCATCGCGGGTTTGCGATGTCCGGATGCCGTAACCATTTGGCGCATCGTTGGCGGTAAAATTCCAGAAGACACTGTGGGCCGTAACGGCATTATGCCCGGGTTGTGTCGCCGAGGCGGACACACCGCGCCGGTGCACGGCGCTGTAGTAGCTGCGGTCTACCGTCATCTGGTCGATCAGGTTGGAGGGGCTGAACCAAAAGTGGAAATCGCTGCCGCTGGAGCCCGTTTTGAAGGGCGCCTGTTCGTTGGCCGTACAAGTACCGGTGTTGCTATCGGTTACCCGATGAAATACGTTGCCGCTCGACCAGATGCGGGCAAGCACGAAACCATGCCGCATGGCCTCGCTACTACAGTTGATCAGCAAACAGTCATTTGATTCAATTCGGAAGCCGTAGCCATTTCCACCACCACCGCCATACTGGCTGAAACGCATGGATACATTGTCCAGTGTTACGCGGCTGCTCATCTCCAGTTTGATACCGTTGGAGAGAATATGGGTGCCGAATATATTGTCGGGGTGCTGGTAGCTATTTACATCACGTACCCAACTGTTTTGAGCCCGTTCGATTTTGATCGCACTGCCTGCATGGAGGTTATAGGCAGGTTTGCCTACCCTGCTATGACCGCTATTGTCAAGCGTGCCATCGCCCTCATGCCAGTCTGACGGAGCGGCAGCGACTATTTCTTTATTCCCGATCGAAAAACCTTCCAGGCCTACTTCTGAGAGCATGTTCGAACGAGAGGCGTAAACCATGGCACCATCACGCATCATGAAGGCGTAGCGGATGGGCGCATCGACTACGATGGCATCGGGGGTAACTTCGGTGACTACTCGGTAGTTCATGAAGCCGTCGAGCCTGTCCTGGAAGTTAAGCCAATCCGGCGCTTCGTTATGGTCCCGGACCCAGCCATCGGTCATTAGCGAGCGAATCAATACTTCGTCTCCGACCGTAAATAGTTCCGGGTTGCTGACGGGAATATTGGTAGTTGGCCCCGTGAGGTCAGTGGTGATGGAAATCCGGTCGGAGACATCCGGAAGTCGATCCCAGTTCCAGCCGCCGTTATCTTCTTCAATGCGAATGATCTGCTTTTGGCGCATCTCCATGGTGGTGTTGTACAGGAAGGTTTGGTCGGTGCCAGCTCCGCGTAGTACCACGTTGTCGGCAGAGATCCACAGCGCTTCGCTCCGATCTTCCGTTACCGAAAGCAGGTAGGTGCCGGCGGGTAGGAATATGACCCCGCCGCCGTCGGTCTGTACTTGATCAATAGCTGCCTGGATGGCGGCGGTCGCGTCTTCCGTACCGGTAGGGTCGGCATTGTACGGAGACATAGTTACGTCCACTATGTTTTCAGTAATGTCCGGGATGGGAATCTCACCCCGGTGGTAGCCAGCGTAGGAGAAATCCTGAATAAAGGAATTGGTGTAGAAGGAGTCGGTGACTGTCGGTGCCGTCCAGGCTTCGGAGTAGAGGCTGCTGCGCCACTCCTGGGCAGAGAGGGAGGCGGTGAATAGAAAGAATAGAAATAGGACTGGCTTCATGACACAGATGTTGAAGGAATTGATTACTGTGTCAAATGTACATGGAAAAAAATTACCTGACGAAGCATTAGCCTAATAAGGGCGCGGCCGCAGGTGCAAATAAAGGCAGAAAAGCAGGGAAGGGGCTTCCGGGATCAGGCCCGCTTCCGGCCCTTAAACCGATAGTAAATGAACAAGCAGAGAACTGCTCCGCCGGTAGCGATAAGGATGGACCAAAGATCGAGCCCCGTAGCATCTCCGAGTCCCAATAAGGTACTTATCACGCCACCAACCCCGGCTCCGACAATACCCAGTACCATGGTCATGAACCAACCGCCGCCTTCTTCACCCGGGTGAAGCAATTTAGCGAGATAGCCTGCAATCAGGCCAAGAATGATCCAGGAAAGAATACCCATCGGTGCTTATTTTATCGTGAAAAGTGATCGCCAAAGGTAAGGAACTCCTTCAAGGTTTGGTAAGTAACTTCCGAACGGCTTATCTTATGCCTTAGTTGATCACTTCGTTCAGAAGGTGATCGTTTTACCAAATATGGATATGCCAAAAATTGATAAATCTACTATTCATCAGGATGTTTTCGACCTGTACGACAAATACGCCCACAACCAGTTGGATCGCCGGGAATTCGTGGGCAAACTATCTGCTTATGCGGTAGGTGGCCTTACGGTTACTGGCCTGTTGGATTATTTAATGCCCAAGTACGAAACGAAGGTTCAGGTAACGGCCGATGACCCTCGGCTGGATGCGGATACGATCGAATACACCACCCCGGAGAGCGGGATCACGATGCGGGGTCTGCTGACGCGGCCGGTAGGCGCGAAGGAAAAACTGCCCGGCATCATCGTTGTACACGAAAACCGTGGCCTTAATCCACACATCGAAGATGTGGCCCGCCGCGCGGGCACGGCCAACTTCATCGCCCTGGCCCCCGATGCCCTAACCCCACTAGGCGGTTATCCCGGTACCGACGATGAGGGCCGAACCTTACAACGACAGCGGGACGGGGAGGAGATGCTCAATGATTTTGTCGCTGCCTACGAGTTCCTGCGCCACCACCCGGAATGTACGGGTAAGGTCGGCGTGGTCGGCTTCTGCTTCGGTGGCTCCATCTCTAATAAAATGGCGGTACGATTGCCCGACTTAGGCGCAGCCGTACCCTTCTACGGCGGGCAACCGGAAACTGCAGATGTCCCGAAGATTCACGCACCGCTCTTACTTCAATACGCGGAGCTGGATGAACGGGTAAATAAAGGGTGGCCCGAGTACGAAGCTGCGCTGAAAGCCAACGGAAAGAAGTATACGGCTCACATGTACCCCGGGGTAAACCACGGTTTTCACAACGATACCACCCCCCGGTATGACGAAGCAGCTGCCAAGCTAGCCTGGGAAAGGACAATCGCGTTTTTTAACGAGCATTTACGGTAAAGAGCGTGGCATTTTAATCCGTCATTTTTATCGCCAGGTTGAACTGCTGACTTCTAAATTCGTTTTTTGCTAAAACGTTTAGTCTATGAAGTTCCCCCGCCGGTTATTGGCACTGTTGTTATTTGTTGCCTTGATACCTGGAGGCTTTGCTTTTTGGATGTACAACGCGTTGCATAGTCCCGTTGGCCACAGTAACGCTTCAGATTACATTACGATTGAGCAGGGCGTAGGGTCCAACCGTATTCTGCAAATACTGGAGCAGAACAAGGTGATTCAGGCACCATTGGCCACCAAGTTGTACCTGCGGTTTTTTGATCAGGGAACCAAGCTCCAGGCTGGGGATTATTTGTTTCCTTCGCCCATAAGCCCATTGGAGGTCCTTAGTAAACTAAAGGACGGGAAGAAGCGTACGAAGACACTGACCATTCCCGAAGGCTGGACCCGCTTCGAGATCGCTAAACGCCTGGTGGCGCAGTTTCCCGTAGAACCACCAGTAACGGAGAAAGAGGTACTGGCCATGATGGACGACGTTAGTCTTATCAAAGACATAGCACCGAAGGCGAAAAACCTTGAAGGTTACCTCTATCCTACAACTTATGAGGTTGAGCTGGGGGCGCATCCTAAGTCGGTCATCGTTAAGATGGTCAATCAGTTCAAGGCCGTCTGGGATCCTGCCTGGGATGAGCAGGCACGGAAAATCGGTAAAAGCAAGCACGAAATAGTCACGATCGCCAGTCTCATCGAAAACGAATCTAAGGTAGATGTCGAAAGGGCTTTAGTGGCTTCAGTAATAAATAACCGACTCGAAAAAGGTATTAAGCTGGGGATCGACGCAACGAACGTTTACATCGCAAAACTCCTCAACCGCTGGGACGGCATCATCCATAAAAGTGACGTTGAGGTAGACCATCCTTACAATACCAGGAAAATCTATGGCTTGCCTCCAGGGCCCATCAGTTCGGCCAGTAAGTCTGCCTTTGAAGCTGCGCTGAAACCTGCGAAAACGGACTTCGTCTACTACGTGCTCAACGTTGAAAAGGGAGACGGCTCTCATCATTTTTACGCTACCGCGGAGGGATTCGAAATAGGAAAAGCAGCCTACCAGCGTTGGTTGGCTAAGCAGCGGTAGGTAGTGGTTTAGGACTTGAGAGACGACAGCTTACTGATCGAGTGATGTTAGCGGGTGTCGTGTAGCGACTACCCATGAGTTGCCTGGGACCAGGAGGAACAACGCAGTCCCTAGCGCTTCGAGTCGTGTAAAGTAAATTGTATATCCGTTACCCCAGGCTTCGGCCAGAGCAACCAATGCATATCCGCTACGTGAAATCAGGCCAGGTTAGGCTGGCCCCTCAGCTCCGCCTTCAAACAAGCCAGCCAGCAAGTCCATCAGCCTCCGTTTGGCCCGCCAATAGCCTGAGTTCAGCAGGAATTCAAGGTGTTCAACGTTAGCGAAAAGCAGCCCAATTGCTACGTCGTCATATCTGTCGTAACGAAAGTAGTTCCATTCTTTACGCATGAATTTCTCCGTGTCGGCCAGTAATAAAGGATTGGCGGCGGCGGAGAAGTCAGGGTGTTTGAGCGCTAGTTCCAGGGCTTCCCGGAAATCAGATTCACAAGACTTAAAAAGGATCATCCGATGCTTAATGGCATCAACCTGCAAGGTTTCCTGCATGAACATGGACGCATTCCGCATGGACTGTGCCGCCTCATTAAATTTATCAAATAACTCATCACAACTGCGAAAACGGTCAAGCTCTTGCTGAAGGCCGGTTTCCGATCCAAGCTGTCGGGCTTTGGCGAATGCCCGGGCAATTACCTCCCGGTCGTGGCTTTCTACCTGCTCCCGCAACTCAATGAGGCTTGCGTTAAGCGAAACAGCCAATTTTCGGGCCTCGCGTCGCTTGTACTTTTTACCGTCGTAATCGAAAGTTTTCAGATCGATCTGCTTGTCCTTGATCGCATCAAGGAGTTGGAGGTCATGCTGTAGTACGGTAAGGGAATTGATGACCTCTACGGCGTCGTCAGAAAAAAGATTGTCAGAAGTAAGGGGAACGTCCGGCCCTTGGTCCGTCAACAGGTTATGGTTATCGTAATAGCCGTTAAACACGTTTGGTAAGAGATTGTCTTCTTCCTTGCTCAGGAGGAGTTCGCGTGAAATGTCCTCTTCCTGATTCGTACAGTTTGCGATGTCGTGGAAAACCGCCGTCATCTGGTGAGAAAACTGTTGCTGACGGGCAACCCGGTCGCTCAGGAGTTCATTGGCAACAATGCTGGATGGTATGACAGGGTCATCGGATAGCAGTCCCAGTTGGGTGATCCTGTCCTCGATTTCCGGATGCGATGCCCATTGCCTGCCCGCTTCAATTTTGGATTTGAGGTAGCGCGTGCTGTGCTCGCCGGAAACCTCGGGAAGTCCGTCAATCAGTGTCAGCCCGTCTCGCCGGGCCGTATCTTCCAACAAACAGGTTTGTAAGCTGTAGATATTCCCTACCCGGAACTTCTCGGCCAGCTGAGATGCCGTAAAGCCAACGGCTTTATTATAGCAGGCATCGGCAAGTTCTATGCGACGTAATCCGCTGGCCAGCGCATGGCCACCTCCGAGGGAGGCGGCAACGGCATCGGCGTGGTATTCCATTTCCCGGCTAAGCCCCATATAACTGAGGTTAACCAGGCCGTACATTTTAGCCAGTAGCCAACGGGTAGCCTGTACGGCATAAATAGACACCATGGCAAAGGGGTAAACGTAGATGCTTGAGGTGGCAATGTTGTGCGCGGTAGTGGTGAAATGCTCGTCGTCGTTTACCAGTTGGAAGATGACGTAGTTTACGTTGTAGACATAGCTGCCTACCGCCATTGATCTTTGCGAAAAGTGCCCGAACTCGTGAGCAATTACTGCGCGTAATTCATCCTCGCGCAAACTGTTGATCAGACCCATTCCTATCCGCAGGTTTTTCCGAACCGGAAAGAACATGCTCCAGAAGCTGGAATTATAAGTAACGCTGGCATTTACCTCCGGACCAAGGAAAACTTTACGGGGAGGTTTGACGCCTAATCGACCGACGATCTCATCGATCATGGCAAACAAGTGCGGCTCTTGCTGGCGGGTGATCTCGATGTCACCGGAGTTGTCAGTAACACTCCGGTGAAACATGAATTTCAACATGAAATAGACAAATAAGCCCGCTGCGGCAAGCATTCCCAGGCCGGCAATAATGGTGATTATGTGCGGGAAAACCAGGAAGAGTGCTAATCCTCCTACTCCGGCGAGGTAAACCGAACTAAGCGCTACAGCAAGTAATACCAAGTAGACCAACACAAAGAGTGCAATGGCGAGCACGGACCGGATGGCTTGGTTCCGGAATTGCGGAGAGACGGTTACTAGGGGAGTTTCTGGTGTCATCGGTTAATAGTATTCCTACCCAAATATAGGGTTTTAACCGTCCGGTAAGTTGCACTCACTGCTCTTTTAATCCCGTCTCTGCACCTGCGGCCCCGCCCCTTATTAGTCTGGTAGTCTATTAGTCTGGTAATACTGCCGCACTTGGATGTTCACAACGCTGGGGAGGCAATGCTTCCGGAACCCGACAACCCGACAACCCGACAACTTGACAACCGACAACCCGAGTACCTATCTTTAGGCAGACTAATCCTACCCGATGCGTAAAATCTATCTAATCTGTTGCTGCTCCTTTTTTCTTTTCGCCAGCCTTGTGGCCCAAACGTCATCGACGGACTCCTTGCAGCTCGCCAAAGTGATGGAAGAGTATGGAGCCTGGGATCCGTACCCCCACGGTCAGCCCTGGCGAACCACCAGAGGCCGGTCCATAAAAACGGAGGCGGAAGACCTCCGAAGCCTGCGCGCCCGGGTTCCCGCCTCGGATAGGCTTTCGGGCACCCAACGGATCAATCGTGACCTGCTGCTGCACGTGCTTGACGATAATATATACCAGCGCGAATTCGGTGCGCACCGCTTTCCCCTCGACGCAGAAGGCGGCTTTCTCACGTCCGTTGTGTACCGCATCCTTGGCCAGCGGGTGAACTCTTACGAGAGCTTCACGCACTATCAGGAAATGGTGAAAGGCCTGGGAGATTACTTTGAGGACCAGATAAAGGTGATGCGTGAAGGGCTGAAAGCCGGTAAAACGGATCCCCGGCTGGTGGTGAATAACTGTATTGGCCAGATCGAAAGACAGTTGGCCACTCCGGTTCTGGAGAGCATTTTTTTGCAGCCGGTGCGTGATGATGAGGCGCGGACGCAGGTGCTGAAAAAGGTAGTGGAGCAAGAAACCTATGCCCATTACCGGAACCTTCGGGATTTTCTGAAGAACGAATACTTACCCAAACTTCGGCCCGGCATCGGTATTTCCGAAATCACCGATGGTAAAGCCTACTACCAGCAGCGGATCCGCTACTTTACGACTGATGACGTAAGCCCCGAGGAGGTCTTCGCCACCGGCCAGCGAGAGGTCGCCCGTATCCGCACTGAGATGGAAGCCATCATCGAACGCACCGGCTTCGAAGGTTCCTTTGCTGAATTTCTGACCTTCCTTCGGACCGACGAACAGTTCTACCCCAAAACACCGGAAGAATTGCTCCGCCACGCCGCCTGGATCACCAAACGAATGGAAGGAAAGCTGCCACAGTACTTCAATAAGCTGCCCCGAATGCCGCTGACGGTGGCTCCGGTACCAGACGCTTTGGCGCCCACCTATACCACCGGTCGTTATTCTCCGGGGTCCTACCAGGGGCGGAAGGCCGGAGCCTTTTGGGTTAATACTTATGACCTGCCCAGCCGGCCGCTCTACGTGTTGCCTGCCCTGGCCCTGCACGAGGGGGTACCCGGCCACCATACTCAAATGATGCTGGCCGCCGAAATGGAAGGCCTGCCGGCCTTCCGCAACAACCTTTACCTTTCGGCCTTCGGAGAAGGCTGGGCGCTGTACTGCGAGTACCTCGGCAAAGAGGCTGGCATCTACGAAACGGAGTACGAGGAGTTCGGTGCCCTGGTTTACGAGATGTGGCGCGCCTGCCGCCTGGTAGTTGACCCGGGGATGCACTACTTCGGCTGGAGTCGGGAAAAAGCTGTTGATTTCCTTAGCTCGAACACCGCCCTGTCCCTTCACGAAGTAAACACGGAGATCGACCGCTACATCGGCTGGCCGGGACAGGCCGTGTCCTATAAAATGGGGGAACTGAAAATTCGGGAACTCCGTTTAATGGTCGAAGCTGAATTAGGGGATACTTTTGACCTTCCAGAATTTCACGACTTGGTGCTTGCTAACGGTGCCGTTACGATGCGGGGGTTGGAGGATTTGGTGGAGGAGTGGATTATGGCCAAAATGGAAGACTAAGCTTAAACCTCTGGCACTTAAACTTTAACCAACTCATCCAACCGAACTGCCCGCCCCTCGGCAATACTCTTCCGGGCGGCAATACCGATCAGAATAGATAACGCGCCGTCGCGGGTACCAGCCATGTGGCTGAGCGGATCGGCAGCATCGGGGTTGACGAAAAGGTAATCCAGCATCCGCTTATCTCCGCCGCCGTGGCCGTAGCGGTATTTGGGGACTTTTACGCGCTCGAAGTCAGGGTTGAAATTGTCGTGAACGATGATCTCGTGGAATTCGGTGGGTACCTCCTCCTTACCGAAGCTCATTTCGTTGGCGTGTAATTCTTCCTGTTCGGCGGTGGTATACTTTCCACGCTGGTAGGGGATGTCTTCCCAGGTATCAATCCGTCCTTCATGGCCGTTGAAACCAATGCGGTAACCCTCGTAGGGAGAATAGGTAGTGAGGGAATAGTTGACCAGGACGCCGTTGTCGTAAAGGATCTGGGCACTCATTTTGTCCCAGATGTCGATGTCTTCGCGGAATACGCAGGAGTCCCGGATATAGCCGTCATGTTGCTCATTGTCGACGTAGAGGCGCATTGCTTTTTTGTCTTTGGTAATGTCCCAGTAGTAAGGACACTCTTTCTTGTGCGCGCAGGTCCGGCAGCTGTCTCCACGCATGTTTCCATTTTTGCCGTAATGCTCCAGCGCCCCGTAGGCGGTCACTTGTACGGGCGTAGCGTCGAGCCACCAGTTCAGGAGGTCAAAGTGGTGGGTGGCCTTGTGCACCCAGAGTGATCCACCATTTTCGACGTAGCCGTGCCACCGCCGGAAATAGCTGGCGCCGTGGTAGACGTTGAGGTACCAGTGAAAGTCTACGCTGGTAATTTTACCCACCCGCTGATCATGCAACAGTTGTTTCACAGCCGTATTGTGTGGGCTGTGGCGGTAGTTGAAGGTGACCAGAACTTCTTTGCCCGTGCGCTTTTGGGTATCGAGAATGGCCTGACATTTATCGGCATCCGTAGTCATTGGTTTTTCGGTAATTACGTGGGCACCGGCTTCCATGGCCTTGACGATGAAGATGTCGTGGGTACTGTCCATCGTGGTCACAATCACCCACTCGGGTTTTGTGGTGCGCATCATCTCGTCGAAATCGGCATAAGTGGGACAGTCGGCCGCCATGTAGTCTTTTACGTAGGCCAGGCGTCCGGCGTTCTTGTCGCAAAGGCCAACGAAGTCAACTTCTTCGGCGTAATTGTCCACCAGGTTCTTTCCCCATAAGCTGGAACCCCTGATGCCGGTTCCTACCAGCGCTACCCGTTTGCGTTTGCCGTTTTTCCACCGGGCAAAGGCACTGGCCTGGCCGGAGGCCAGCATGGCGGAAAAAAGGGCGGAGTTTTGGAGGAATTTACGGCGTTGCATGGGCGGGGCTTGTGGAGTACTGGCTTAAGGTACTGCTTTGCTGGATTATTGAGATGGTTGAGCGAGCGCCAGCGTGGATTACAAATTGGATTTAGGGCTTGTTCCCCGGCACTCGTACCGGTCCCATCATATCAACCGGCACAAGTGCCGGGGAACCAAAGCTGCCCACCGTCCCTTCTACCTTGCTCCTTTACTTTGCACCTGCGGCCGCGCCAAAAATGCTAAAAGTCTGCAAACGACAGCCCTTGAACCACAAAAATTAACTCATCATATCCTCATAATAAACTGCCTCCGTAAGCTCCGCCCACGGCCCGGCCTTACGTTGGAATTCTTTGATGGAGGCGTAGACCCTCCCCGCAAACGGATCGGAGGCTGCATATTCAGCAATGACCTCGTCGGAAGCCACGCGGGCTTCTTCGATCAACTCTTTGGGGAAGGGAGCGATGGTTAGTCCGGGGACCTTACGAAGCTTTTCCAGGTATTCCGCGTTTTTAACTTCCAGCTCGGAGATGGTATAGAGGTTAATGTAGTGAGTTGCCATCTCGAAGATGCGCTGCAGGTCCTTTGGGAGTTCCTCGTATTTGTCTTTATTGATGAAGAACTCAAAGGAAGTCCCTGGTTCATGCCACCCCGGATAGTAATAGTATTTTGCGATTTCGTGGAATCCCATGATGTAGTCGTGATAAGGCCCCACCCACTCCGTAGCATCGATGATGCCCCGTTCGAGGCCGGTATACAGCTCTCCTCCGGGGAGCAAGACCGGAGTGCCGCCAAGGCGTTCCAGTACCCGGCCACCGAGGCCGGGCATCCGCATTTTCAGGCCCTTGAAGTCTGCAGCGGAACGAATTTCACGATTGAACCATCCGCCCATCTGAACGCCGGTGTTTCCCCCGGCAAAAGGAACGAGATTGTATTCAGCATACAGTTCCCGCCAAAGTTCTATCCCCCCGCCGCATAGGAGCCAGGCATTCATTTGTTGGGCGTTAAGGCCAAAGGGGAAACCTGCAAAGAACTGTGCTGCGGGGGCCTTGCCAGCCCAATAGTAGGCCGCGCCGCTGCCTACTTCGGCAGCTCCCTGCCGTACGGCGTCGAAGGCCTGCAAGGCAGGGACCAGTTCACCACCGCCGTAAACCGTAATGTTGAGCCGACCGCCAGACATCTCCCGACACAAATCAGCGAGTAGCTGACAGCCCTCTCCCAAGACCGGAAAGCCAGGTGGCCAGGTGGTCACCATTTTCCAATCGAACGTTTCACCGCTGACAGTTGCCTGTGCGGTTTGGGCGTGGCCTTTTCCGCCCGTCAGGCGAAGAAATAAGGGAAGACCAATGGTTCCTGCTGCCAGGGATTTGAAGAAAGTGGAACGGTTCATGGTGGGAAGTTACGTCTTAACCCTAACCTATCTCACCTTTTTCTGAATCCTGATATGGGCTTAAGCGAAGGTGATTTTTAATTCTCCTTTCCATTGAAAGAGGGTAGCCGTTTCGCCACTCTTCACCTTGAAGGTGAGTTTGCCGTCCTTGAACTTAGGCGTGGAGGTTGGTGTGCTGATCAGATCGACCACGGCCCTTTCAGAAGAAGGCAGGGCGGAGCGGTGAGATCTGAAGAAGGTGTCAAAACCTTCCATTAAAGCCTGTTGAGATACTGTATTGAGGGGAGAAGCCATCAAGGAGGAGATACTCGTCAGGCCAGCTGCCAGTACGGGGACTGCAGCAACGAAATTACGTCTGTTCATCAAAATATGTGATTAAGATGTGTGTGGATGTCTGTGGTAATCTAAAGAAAAGTGTTGTAACTAGTAAATCAGGGTTCAATCTAAGGCTATAAGACGACTTTAAAAAGAGGTAACCGATTTTTGTTCTCAACGGGAGGTGCTAAAGGAGGTCTAAATACCTGGATTGGCTGTACTCGCCTTGGGTGCCAGAGGTGAAAATACTTTTTGCCCATCGGGCGACTGCGAGGGTCGCCCCTACTGGCCAGGCTTAGTAAAGGCCGCGCTCACCACGCGAACTAAAAAACACCTCTGGTGACCGAAGCAAATATATCCTGAAATAATTCTTAGCTAAGAGGAAATGGATGCTCTTGACCTGAGGCTTAACTAGTTATGAGGAAAAAAACCGGACTTTCTCCGAACATAGGCCCACCCACTCCCTGTTTTATTATCAAAGGCGGTTACGTTATGACGTTGACGCCATTATTTTTTAACTTGGCATATTGCCGCAATTTATAGATTTATGAATTCCTCAAATAATCAGATTAGTACCCTAAACAACCTTATCACTACCCTTTACGACGGTGAAAACGGCTACAAAGAAGCTGCTGAAGAAGTAGACAGTACCACATTGGCCGCACGATTCCGTCAACTGGCACAACAACGTTATGACTTTGGTCATGAGATTAAGCCGCTCATCAAGCAATTCGGCGGCGAAGTGAACAAAGGCGGTAGTACCGCAGCCAACCTGCACCGGGTTTGGATGGACTTGAAAAGTGCGGTCTCCGGAAACGACGAGGAAGCCATCCTGAACGAATGTATTCGCGGCGAAGAAAGTGCCGTGAAGGCCTATGCCGAAGCCCTGGAGGGTAACACGCTAACGGGCCCAGCCCGAGACGTAGTCTCCCGCCAAATGGACATCATTACCAGTTCCGTTGCCGACCTACGGAAAATGGCCAAGTCCTTTGCTACGGCCTAAACGATCGTAATCCAATTCAATGGCACGGTAACCAGTCCGTGCAAATTCAGCGCCTCCCTCACTTCGGTGGGGGAGGCGCTGTCTTTTTGCCCTATCTTCGCGCACCCAAATTATTTTTCTGTGGCCGATAGCGCAATCCTACTGATACATTGTCCTGACCAACCTGGCCTAGTGGCCCTGGTTACCGAATTTGTCCATAAAAATCGGGGGAATATTCTAAACCTCGATCAACACGTAGACCATCACCTGCAGCATTTCTTTATGCGCGTGGAGTGGGACATGACCGATTTCCTGATTCCGGCGGAGAAGATCAATGAATATTTTTCCACCCTGATCGGCTCGGCATACGATATGAAGTGGACGTTGAAGTTCACCAAACGCAAACCCCGCATGGCCTTGTTTGTGAGTAAGGCCAGCCACTGCCTTTACGACATTCTTCAGCGCTATGGTACCGGAGAGTTCAATTGTGAGATACCGGCCATCGTCAGTAACCACGAACAGCTTAAGTACATCGCCGAAAGGTTTGAGATTCCGTTTTATCACATACCGATCACGAAGGATACCAAATCGGCGCAGGAAGCAAAAACCAAAGAGTTGCTCAATGAGCTTGAAGTGGACTTCATCGTCCTGGCTCGCTATATGCAGATCTTGTCTGATGATTTTTGCAGCAACTTTAACCACCGGGTTATCAATATCCATCATTCGTTCTTGCCGGCATTTAAAGGTGCCCGTCCGTATCATAGCGCCTTCACCCGCGGCGTTAAACTTATTGGTGCGACGAGTCACTACGTAACGGCGGACCTGGACGAAGGACCGATCATTGCTCAGGATGTAGCTCGCGTCAGCCATCGGGATGGTATTGATGACCTTAAAAGGGTTGGCAAAGATGTGGAAAAACGTGTCCTCAGCCGGGCGATCTATCTCCAGCTGCAGCACCGTGTACTGCCCTTCGGGAACCGGACGGTCATCTTCAATTAATCATCTCTTAACCAGCCCCCTTGCAACGAGCAACCTGCTAGCTGTAACCTGTAACTCTTACCAAATGATCAAGGCCTCCAACATTACTAAAAGCTACGGCAATCTTCAGGTTCTACGCGGTGTCGATCTGCACGTTGGTAAGGGTGAAATTGTGAGCATCGTTGGGAAATCAGGTGCTGGCAAGAGCACGTTGTTGCACATCCTTGGTACTTTGGGCCGACCCGATGGAGGCCACCTGACCATTGACGGAAAAGATGTTTTTAGCCTCACGGACCGCCAATTGGCGGCTTTTCGCAACCAACACATTGGCTTCGTATTCCAATTTCACCACCTGTTGCCGGAGTTCACAGCCCTGGAGAACGTTTGTATTCCAGCCTACATCGCCAAGACCGAACCAGAGGTGGCCAAACGCAAGGCCATGGAATTGCTGACTTACCTCGGCCTGGCGGATCGGGCAGAGCATAAGCCCAATCAGATGAGTGGGGGAGAACAGCAGCGCGTTGCCGTCGCGCGTGCCCTGATTAATTCTCCAGCGGTTGTATTTGCCGATGAGCCGACGGGGAACCTCGATTCGGGGAGCTCAGAAGAGCTGCACAAACTGCTCTTTCAATTGCGGGACGACTTCGGGCAGTCCTTCATCATCGTTACGCATAATGAGGAACTGGCCCGCATCAGCGATCGCCGGTTAGAGATGGTGGATGGGGTGTTGTAAGGGAGGGAATACCTGCGTCCGCCCCTTATTTGCTAACGTCCAAATAAACTTTCATGCGCCGGCCTGCCCGATCGTAGCTGCCGTAAAGCGTCAGGTTAGTGTCCTGATCGACCAACAGGTAGCCACTGCCGTTGCCAGGGATTTCACTTTCCACATATTGACGGCGTACAGTACCACGTTGGTCGCGGACGTTACGGTACCCGTAATAAGTAGAAGAAGTAACTACGTGGTAAGGGTACTTGCCACTGGAAAGCTGCAGGTTCAGTTGTTCCCGACTGCGGCCTTCCCGGTCCAAATGGATGGTATAGCGCTTACCGGCGATGTCCAGTCTGACCGTCTCTGCTTTCTGACCCTCGCCCAGTTCATTGCTGATTCGAACGGAATAGCCACGTACGGCGGGCGGTGGAGCGGTGGTAATAACCGGTGATGGGGGAGGGGTAGGTGTACTTTCCGCAACGCTGCGACCGGGGTACATACGGGCGATATACTGTTTGTCTATCGCCGAAAGGTCGTTGTTCATGCCTACGTCGTAAAGGCCATTGGTAAGCCGGGAATCTACCGGATAATGCATGATCGAAGCAGGGTCATGGGCTGAATACTGGGTGGAGTTCCGGTTCGCGGTAGCGATGACATTATGATAAGTTGTATTACGGTCCCAGCCCTGCGTATTCCAGTAGTGCTCGTATACGGCAGCCTCGTCCCACGGAATGCCACCAGCCGGATTTTGGTGTTCGTGCAGCAAGCCCAGCGCATGACCGAACTCGTGTAAAACTGTACGTTTTACTTCGTATTCCGATGTCTGGTCGGTAAGCCAGCCGAAGTTCATGCTCGGACGCTGCTGATCGGCCCTGGCGGAACCATTTCCGACCATCGACCAGGAGGAGCCGTTTTGGATAAACGCGATTCGGATATCTGCCGGGCCGGAGTTAACCACCTGAAACCTGAGGTTGGCGTAGCGGGTCCATTCGCCGGCGTAATTCATTATACGGCTCTGCAAACTGGAGCTCCCCCCCAGAAATTTTACAGTTATGGCACTGCCTTTCGCCCAGAAGTTGCTGTAGGTCTGGCCGGGTTTGTAACTAACTGCTTTCTGAACGACGGCGGGCAGGTTGTCGAATTGCTGTTCCGCTGGCCTTTCGTTAGTAGGTATGACGGTGCAGGTATGAATAGACTGCGCGTCGGAAACGATTGGGCTGAAAATGCAGAGCATCAACAACGTATAAAAACTGATACAGGCAAAGCAAATTTTCATAAATAACGGTTTTCATAAGCGCTGAATCGGGCGGCTGCACTTAATGGTGTGCATACCTATTAAAGGTAAAACTGCTTGCTGTGGTCTGTCCTTTAGATGGTTTTAACCAGGTTTTCCGGATTTTAACCTTCTATTTTAAGGAGAGCAGGAGGCGGGGGGCTATCTGTAACTAACACCGGAATATCCGTGCGGACAACAGGCAATTACTTTGTGCATTGTTTTTTAGCCTATTCCGCTCCTGTATGCGATTCGAAAGCGATTCCCACTTTTTGAATATGGCCGTTATTATTGCTAACGCATCTTTGCTTCGGCTCTTCTTCTGGTGAATAAAGGTGCTGGCCCGAAAGACACTGCTCAGGGCTATGGGGGGGAGAAAGGCGGGCTTTTGCCTGCACCTGCGTTCGCGCCTAAAAAAGTGCTTGGTAGTTCCAGTGGTCTGTCAACATTAAATATTAGGGTAATTTGCGGTGCCTTTCGGCGGCATACTGCGTTGCGAAATCACGCTCGCAGCTACGGCTATGCAAGCAATTTCGCGCCTTGTCTGCCACCAAAATTCACCAACACCTTACCCTGAAATTTACAAACTACTAGTGCATCAGGATCAAAGTTCGGCGCAGTTATAACCTGCCGTATCGGCACTGTACTTCCCAGATAACAACCTCACGTAGCTAAGGCTATGATCGGCTTTCAGCTGGTCGTCCAGCACCGCGCTGCCGGCGTTCTAACTAGCGCCAACTTCAATCTTGACGCACTAGCCTACGCTGGAGGTTTTGTCCTCAACTATTTCGTCATCTTCCTCACGTCAGCATCCACTCCGGTCATTTCCCAGTGGCCCAGCGAAATGGGGATATTACCGATGCTGTTTAATTGGTCGAAGAACTCTTTGAGGGCAAACGGCTTTTCCTGTGCTTCCTGTAGGCGGGCAAAATCGGCCAGCGCATTTTCCACCAGATATTTGCCCGTGATATAACTGGTGCCGTAGCCTGGCTGACGCAGGTAAAGGTGCTGCTCGAACAGCAGCAACTCCTTCTCCGTCTTCATCCAGCCACGTGGGGTGTATTCCGAATGGATACCGCCAGCTTCTTCCATCGTCATTTCATTGGCGTGGGCGTATAAAGAGCCCAGTCCGCGTGCCGCCCGCTGGGCGATCATAATGTATACGATTTCCCGGACCCTCGGATTGTCATCGTATAACCCTGCCTGCATGAAGGTTTCCTCTACAGCGGTGGCCATGCCTTCATTCCGGGAGTCGAAGATGTTATAGAGAAGGGGGCCGCGCCGAATCGGGCTTGCGTGCGGTTCAATGTCCATGCGTGCCAGCTCGAACCAGTGATAGAAATGAGAATACAGCGGACGAGGATCGTTGTGCGCCGTGATCCAAAAAAAGTTCCGGCGGTCAGCGGGGACGAAGGCACCCAGGTGCTCGCGTAAAGCCGGATCAAAATAATCTGCCACCGTAACGATCTCTTCGGCTTCCAGGAAGGTCATTAAACTCTGTGCTGACTGCTCCGCCAGCGCGTCATAGGCTGCTGGTGAATCGGCAGCGATTAGCTGCGGCAAGCCCCGATTACGGTGCTCTTCCAGTTTGAGCGAGGCCCACGCCCGTGCCAACTCCCGCTTCAGGATCATCACTTCATCTTCCCAGGTAAGTGGTACCAAATGGACATTTTGTAGGTACCACGTGTAGTTGTCTTTTCCAATACCGGAAGGACCGGTCTTCTTGCCTCCTTCTGTTTCCAGCCAGGATACAAGCGAATTAGTTGATTGGGTGGCCGCAGTAACTGCGGCTACGATATCCTTGTCTTCACTGGCACCGTCCTGCGTTAATATGGTTTGGAGATTAGCGCTTTGGTCCCGAATATCCCTAATTCCGGCGATCCAGAGGTCCCTGGCATTGCCCGTCAAATTGCGTTTGGCTTGTTCGTTCAGTGGCGGAATAACGCGCAGGTCGGTGAGCAAACGTTCTTTTTCGGAGGCATTCAGTGGGAAGGAATAGGTCCACAGCTCCGTGGTGCCATGATTTGTTGGTCCTTCGTGGGCAGGTACATCACTGCGTGACATCCAGAGCGCTTTGTAGTATGCCGGGTCCCGGACCCAAGGCTGGAGGATCCGGTCGTTAAAGTCGTAGCCGTTCATTTCGGCCCAGACGATGTGCCAGTCTACCTGCTGGGCAACGGCCCAGCCAGTGGTATCCATTGCTAGTAAACGCCTCTGTAGTGTTTCAAAGGCCGGCCGGCGCTGTTTAAATGTTTCGGCGGTATAATCCGGAGCTCCTTCGCGAAGCGGCGGATTTTCAAAGGTCCGCCATTCCTGGAAAAGGGTAGTCAGGTCCTGGTAGTCGCTGGTTGCTACGGCGGCGGGGGTATCTGCTGTCGGTGCTGCTTGTTCGCAGCTGAAAAAGGTGTTGGCAGCGAGGAGCAGGATTAGTGGGTAAAGGAGACGGATCATAAATGGACTTAGAATTGTGGCTGTTCTTTTTGGAAAAGTAACGGAAAGAGCTGATTAAGCAGCTAAGGGATAATTAAGTATTGATTCAAGAAATTCCATAAAATTCAAGCTGCTTATTCATTACCGGGCGGAACAAGAAAGGGAAAAAGGAGAGCATGAGCATCATTGGATAACCATAAGGCAGCATGGGACTCTCTTCTTTTGATTCAAGAATTTGATAAGGTTTGGCTCCCATGTGGTGGTGGTCAGAATGTCGGGTTAATTCGAATAAAAGTACCCTGCCAATTATGTGGTCAGAGTTCCAGGAGTGGCGGGCGTTTACCCTTTCGTATCTGCCGTTTGACTGTTTTTTACGGCGAAGCCCGTAGTGTGCAAAATAGTTTTGTGCTTCCAGAATTGCGATGCCGTAAACGCTGGCAACAAAGTAGCACCCCGTTACGTAGGCACCAAATAAAGAGTAGATAACAGCAAATAGGAATAGCGGTAAAAGAGTGTAGAGGATCATGGGATTGAAAGTGGTATTCCTCCCTTGTGATTTTAGTCTTGCTGTTTCCAGTTTCCATGTTTTGAAATACCCTCCGATTTGAGACTTTATGGCAAAGAGGTAAAAATTGTCTCCTTTCTTTGCGGAGGTAAGGTCTTCAGGTGTTCCGATATCCTTATGGTGTCCGCCATTGTGGTAAGGCACGAAATGGTTCTGCATAGCGGTGGTAAGAAGTACCTGAGCGAAAAATTGCTTCAAGGGATTTCTCGTTTTATGCCCGAGTTCATGCCCAACGTTGATGCCAATTATCCCCAGGACATTGCCCATCATAAATACCCTTGCAATGGTATCGGAGGTAGTTAAAGTAGGATCAGAGATAGAGGCCAGGAAATAATAGATAACGAAAACATGAATTGGGACCATCAAATACAGTACCAGGTCATAGAAGAAATCGTCCTTGGCTAATTCCTTTTCTGTTTCAATGAAATTATAACTGTCGGGAGGGAAAACCTGCTCAATAATGGGCACTAAAACATAAAGGAAAATAATGCCGAAGTAAGCGTAAATCCCTGTGGTGTTGAACGTTATTAATGCCAGCAAAGGGATAATGTATGCCGCGAAATATTTTATTTTTCCCATAGTCTGGAAACGTTTCTGATGCTTGATAGTGTACTTGAACTGTTGATGTAAATATAGTTCTACTTCGTGAGACACTTAACCGAAGTCATTGGCCTGGCTGCTTAGCAACTACTCGGATGGAGACACCCTCAACTGAGGAGCTAAGGGTTAGCATAAGATGGAAGTCTGGAATTTCATTCCAGACTGGTTCACTACCTCCGTTCAGTTGAGGTTCTCCTGTTTATTACCTCTTACTAATGTAGTTTCCAGGTGCCTGAATTGTCTGAATGGTTCCCCCACCACGTACCTTTGTTCCATGCCCAGCCCCTCCTACAAAACCATAACCTACCAAGACCAACGGTTCCAGCTACCCGCCAATGCACTAGGCGGGGAGCGCAATGCCCCCAAACTCAAGCCCGCCGACGAATTGCTGTTGGATTGGGCCTACGAGACCGCAGGAACAACGGAGTTGGAGGACATCGGCATCTATCACGACCGGGCGGGCGTACTTTGCACCTGCGTCCGCGCCCAAAAAAAGCGCTTCGTATCTAACAGCAGCGGTCACTACAGCTCCCTGAAGTCCAGTTACCATAAGAACGGCCTGGGTCCGGTACCTGACCTGGTTAGTCCTTTGGAGGTTATGCCGTCGGGGATCAGGATCAACATCTTGCAGGTCCCCAAGTCCCTGGAACTCTTTGAACTCTACCTCCGCCACCTGGCTGCAAATGCTGGCCCGGAAACACACCTTGCCTGTGTTTTTCAGACTCGGTACTTCACCCCAAAGCTGGTGGAGATTGCCGGGAAATACGCGACGGAAGTAAAGCAGAGCCGGGCTTACAAAAAGGCTCGCTTATTGCTTCTAAGTGATTTTTTACCCGTAGCTGCTACGGCCGTTCCGCTTACTGAAGTGAGCTACGGAGACATTAGTTATCAACAATATCCCGGCGTTTTCTCGGCGAACCATATTGACTACGCCACTCAGTTTATGCTGGACGAATGGGCTACGAACGAACGGCTGACAGAAATCGACGCTCCCCTTGAAATATTGGACGTCGGCTGCGGAAACGGTATTATCGGCGACTACCTGCTGGGCCGGTACCCCAAAGCCCGGCTAACGGCAACGGATATCTCCCAGGTCGCGGTCGCTTCAACCCGGCTGAACCTGGCCAATCACGGTTATCAGGATCGGGCAAAGGTGATGATTGCTGCTTCGATCAGTGAAATCGAACAGCCTAAGCGCTTTGACCTGATTGTTACTAATCCTCCGTTTCACAACGAATACCAAACGGATATCTCTGTGAGTCTCGATTTGTTTCTGCAGGCGAGTGAGCGCCTTTCTGCTTCTGGTTATCTGGTCGTTGTTGCTAACCGGCACCTGAACTACCTCACCCACTTGCGGCGGTATTTCGACGAAGTAATCACGGTGGCGGAGAACGATAAATTCACGGTGTACCGGAGCCGTTAAACTGGAAGGTCGGCGCCTGGTAGCACAAATTTAGGAGGGTCCTAACGAAACAGCGTCGGTCGGATGTAGAAGGTGGCTGAATTTAAATTCCGTTTTCCCTTAACCCTGAGACAGGGCCGGGAGGATCACCGAATCAGTTGCCACCTCTTCCCGCTTAATCAATTTAAGCAAGTACTTCTTCAACAACTTAGGCGCAGACCAAATGAGGTCATGCTCTTTTCCGGGAACCATATGGTGAATAACTTCTTCGGCATTCACCAGCTGGTCGCAGGAGTAGTAGGCATTGGGTGGGTAGATGAGCCAATCATCGGTACCGTGTAAAATAACGGTATTTGCCTTTATGTTGGACCATTCATTTGCCATGTCTTCCAGTTGTTGTTGATGGCTCAGTTTTTCGGTATTAGCGGTTTGCAGGGAGCTGGGAAGGAGCCAGCTTAAGCTCCAATGGCTGGTGGGATGGGTGACCCAATAAGTATATTCTTCGCGAGGTGCCGTGCTGGCGGATTGTAGGAGCAGACCTTTAACCAGGTCCGGGAAATCCATCGCAATGCGGGCGCTTACGGTGCCACCATAACTACTTCCATGAAGGATAATGGGCTGGTCTGCGCTTGCCCGCCGTTCCCGGATGATGGCGGCGACGTTACTGGCTTGCTCTTTTACTGAGATCATGGGAATGCCGAGTCCACTGCCGCCATAACCGGGGCGGTCAACGGCCAGCAGATTCGCAGCGGCCCTCAGGCTACTGTCGCGTAGCATATTGAACCAGAAAGCGCTGCTGGAAGGGGAGCCATGTACGAAGACGAGCATAGGCTTAGAGGGATCTTCGCCAAGTTGGACGTAACGGATTTTGCGGCTGGGACCTTTTAGGTAGCCGAAAGTAGCGTCACCGAATTGCCCACTTGCGATGGCTGCAGTCAGTTTAGCATCATTCCACTGGTTACTAACGAATGGCTCAAAGCGATAGAAGGCATACACCAGAAAAAGGAAGACTGGCGTTAGCAGCAAAAGAGCGATCAAGTATTTTTTGCGAAGCATACCTTAATAACGGAAGATTGACCCTTTGCGTTTGGCCTGATGATGTTTTTTGGCCTTAAATCTGCATTGCTTCTTTCTCGTCATTGCTGCTAACAAATCCGTTTAAACTGATAACACCCATCAAAAGCTAAAGAACACGTATTTTTAAATATCCAAATGTTTATACCGTTCACACCATTAACCCTACACCGCTACATAAATGAGGATGCTCGTCGGCTGAGGCGGACGCGCAGCGGCCTGACTCGCCCGCCGAGAGGAGGCATTTGTGTGGCGGTGTGCCAATAACCCTAACGCCTTATGCGCATCACCCTCCTTTGTTTTTTCGTCTTCTTTTCCATTTTGGGTTGCAGCGATTCCACAGCACCTGACTTGCTAGTCCCCGCTGACCATGAATGGACTTTAGACCTGAATACCCGAGTGGATACGACCAAGTATATTGAAACGTTTAACCTCGGTGACCGACTGTCGATTGTGGAAGACACCCTGATGATAACTAATGATTTTGGAGGATGGCTTAGGAAAATACGCTTGTTTGAGCGTGCCGCTATCCCCGATACAACCTTTGGCTTTGTCTTGGAGCCGCAGCCAGACAGTACACTGACAATAAGCCATTATTACCGCGACTCTTTAAAGAAAAAATGGCACTTCTTGCTGGCAAAGGAGTCGCTCACGGAAATCCCTGAAGGCGGGCTTAGCGGGAAGACATTTCGATTCAAATTTCCTGATTCGGACAGCCTCCGGGTGTATATCGGTTATGATGAAAATATGGCTTTTGGCCGGGGAGTAAAGGAATACTTTGTATCGGGTCGCGAGCACACTTTTATTCCGAAGACAAAGGTCAGCGGTGGAGGGATTCACCTGTGGTACAATTCTAGTTTCAGCCCTTCCCCTTTGCGTGGTGGGCAGTTCTACTTTCCTATGGGGCAGCGGATTACCGGGTTCAATCGGTTCCGTTATAGGTTCAAGCAGGAGCTTGGCGGGCAGGTGGTCGTGTCTTATCTTAGGCGGGTTAAAGACCGGCATGTTTTGACCGATATGCCCCTGGACCCGGTGCGCTCTGTTATTCCACCAAAGGTTACTATCGACGAATTTGCGGAGCGGATCAGTACTGGTAAGGTGGTGGTAGATCAGTCTTACCCAAGGGTTGATTCTGCTGATGTAAAGTACAGCTATACGGAGGATTATTATTCAAAGGATGGTCTTGATCCAATAGATTTAAATTACCTGGAATTCAGCTTTAGCCCGGGAGGTGAGTACTTTGTCATCGCCCGTGACCGGGTGATTATGAACGGTAATTGGGAGCTATCTCCGGACCGTAACTATATCATTACCCTGAATAAGGATGGGGCAAAATTTCTCCACTTCCCAATCCTTGCCTATACCGATGCGTTCATTGATCTGCGGCTGCCGCTCAAGGTGAAAACCAGGGAGCCACGGGGCGTAAAGCTGGAATCTTACTGCATTTTGGATGCTTTTGTACGGGTGGAAAGGGAGTGATCAAGATTCAGTATTTAGAGTCCAGGTATCAGAACTCAGTGGTCAGTACTCGGGGATCAGGTTTCAGGTTTTAGTATTTGGGGACCAGGAGTCAGTTTTTAGGACTTAAGAATCAGCGCTCCGATGTGGCGTTTATGTGCCTATTGCTCCTTCGGTATGGCCTTTATATTGGCAGCTGAATACTAAACCTTGTCCATTGAGTCCTGACCTTGCCCCTGAAACCTGAATACTAAGTACTAAATCCTGATCCCTGAATCCTGATTACTACCTTCGCCCTATGCGCAAAATATTCAAATTCACAGGTTGGCTGGTTGCCATATTCCTACTCTATATTGCCAGTTTTCTGCTATTCGGAACCTTTACGGACTGGCAGCCAGAGGGTACGACTTTGCTTTCTCCAAGTGCAGGCCAGGTAGCGCCGGAGCCCGTAATCCAGGATTCCATCATTAGCCTGTTGAGTTGGAATGTTGGTTACGGAGGTATTGGGGATAAGGATTTTTTCTTCTACAACCAATCGGCAGGCTTTTGGTGGACGAAGCCTGGAACGGTGCGTATGTCAGAAGAACGTGTCAACTCAAACGTTATCGGGCAGGAGATCACCCTGAAAGCTAACCCGGCGGACTTATACCTGTTGCAAGAGGTTGATACGGCTGCGCAGCGTAGTCATTACACCAACCAACTGGCAACGGCCCGCTCCGCCCGGCCCGACCACGCGGCGTACTTTGCGGCAAATTTCAAAAGTAAGCGGGTACCGCTGCCCATTCTCCAACCCTGGGATCATTATGGTTACGTTGTTGGCGGTCTGGTTAACCTTTCACGTCATCAGCCCATCGCTGCTGAGCGCATCCAATTACCGGGAGAATATGCCTGGCCAACTAAGCTTTTCCAATTGGACCGGTGCGCACTTCGGCAAGCCTTCTCGGTCGAAGGCGGTAAGGAGCTGGTGGTGTACAATATTCACCTGTCTGCCTACGATAAGAAAGGTGATATCCGTCGGCAGCAAATGGAGAAATTGCGAGAAATGGTTCTGGCAGACTACGAAGCCGGTAATTATGCCATCGTTGGTGGTGACTGGAACCAAATGCCTCCCGGCTTTAATTGGTTTAGTATGAACCCAACGGTTAAAGCCGTGCAACTTCCGCTCGCCATCGATCACGACTTCATGCCTCCGGGGTGGAAATATGCCTATGATCCCGGTACGCCAACTGTGCGTGACAGTGCTTACCCCTACGAGAATAAAACCCAGGTAAAAGTCATCGACTTTTACCTGCTCAGCCCTAACCTCCGCATTAAAAATGTAAAGGGCCTGGGTCAATCGTTTCGGTACAGTGACCACCAGCCAGTTTATGTGGAGGTGGAGTTGTTGTAGTCGGTTAGTTCATAGTTCAATAGCAGGCTACTTGCCTGACACTAATGAACTATAGAACTACCGACTACTAAACTAAAATTTCCGCTTCTTCTGGTTCTTGACAAAGTAGTTCATCTCCGGTACGTTGGTTACTTCCATTTTCGCGCCGTCCCATTCCAGCTTCGTCCGGCCGGGTACGATGTAAGCGTCCTTGTCTTTTCCATTGGCATCGGGGAACCGGTAAGTGTAACCGCGCACTGCGAGGTTACCCATCAGCACAGTTTCGGTCAAGGGGCCGGCCTTGCCGAAGTGGCTGCTGGGCTGGTAATTTTCCTTGATACCGTTGATCCAATCCATGCCGTGGCTGGTAGTTACCCGAGCCAGGGTTTCCGGCACATTGATATTGTCCATCAGTTTTGAGGGGATGATGCGTGGGTTGGCTCCGTAAACGTCGGCGACCAAAGTACCCCGTGTTCCTTCCATGATGAAACCGTTACCGCTGCCGTCGCCGAGTTTATCGTCGTCGTTCATGCCGTCGGGGCGACTGGGGAGGATGCCACCATCAGTCCAAATGAGTTCCACTGGAGGCTTATTTCCCCGGGCAGGGAACTGGATGTGGATTTTGCTGGAGGGCGGGCAGCTCTCCGGGTTGTAGTCGGGGCTCCAGTTGCGACTGAAAACCTGGCCGACGCTTGCCTCTGCCGAGGTAGGGTAGCCTAGCTCAAGGATGTAGAAGGGAGTGTCCATGATGTGGCAGCCCATATCGCCAAGGGCGCCGGTGCCGAAATCCCAGTAGCCTCGCCAGGCGAAGGGGTGGTAGGCCTCGTGGTGGTCGCGCATGCTGGCACCGCCGAGCCATAGGTTCCAGTCAAAATAATCGGGGATTGGCGTACTGCCTTTGGGCGCTCCACCGCCCTGCGGCCAAACCGGGCGGTTGGTGAATGCCCGGACGGTATGGACGTCGCCAAGGAGACCAGCTTCGTAGATCTCCTGAGTTTTGCGGATGCCCTCGCCGCTGGCACCCTGGTTACCCATTTGGGTGATGAGCTTCGGATTAGCTTTTGCCGCTTCACTAAGTAGGCGAACTTCCTCAATGCTGTGTGCCAGTGGTTTTTCGATGTACACGTGCTTGCCCAGGGCCATGCAGGCCAGGCCAGTGATGGCGTGGGTGTGGTCCGGGGTGGAGATGACGACCGCGTCGATGTCGCCAGATATTTCGTCGAGCATCTTCCGGTAATCACGGTAGTATTTTGCTTTTGGGTAGGACTTGCGGGCGTCCTCGGCCATTTTGTCGTCGACGTCACAAAGACCGACAATGTTCTGGCTGTCTACTGCCCGAATACCACCTCGGCCCTTGCCTCCTGCACCGATAGCGGCAATGTTGACAATGTCGCTGGGGGCTGTGTATCCCTTACCGCCAAGGACGTGGCGGGGCACAATCATGAAGCCGGCAGCGGCAGTGGAGGCGGTTTTGAGGAATTTCCGTCTGGTGGGGTGAAGTTTTGGCATGAATCTGTTTTTAAGTTAGGGTTAAGGTAAATAAGATTTTACTTGTTTGGGCGGGGACGCGGGTGCAGAGGCAAATTAAGGAGCAGGGAATGGAAGCTGTACGCTTAATTAAAAAACAAATTGTTATATTTTAATCGTATGTTTATCGGATAGATAACAAAAAATGGCACGAAGTAAATCTTTATTGTTTGGTTTTGAGGAGCAACTTATTGCGAACTTTTCTCATGCGCTTAGCCATCCGGCCAGGGTGGTCATTCTCAGGAAATTAATTAGTAGGAAGGTATGTTCCTATCTTGAACTTATCGCTGAAGTCCCCCTTGCAGAAAGTACCATCGAACAACATTTTCGATTATTGGAACGGACTGGATTGATGGTGAAGGCCATGAATGGGAAAGAAACTGGTTATAGCTTGGACCGGGAAGTATACCTTTTGAGCCTTGCGGCAATGCGGGAGCAGTTTAGGACGGATCGGGTTAAACATCGGCGGGTGTTGATTATTGAGGATGAGGTTGGACCACTAGTACTTCCGTAGAAGTACGGGTGGAGCGTTGCCCGCACCTCCAGCCTGCTAAAAAGTACTTCCGTAGAAGTACGGGTTGAGTATTGCCCGCACCTCCAGCCTGCTAAAAAGTACTTCCGTAGAAGTACGGGTTGAGCGTTGCCCGCACTTCCAGTCTGCTAAAATGTACTTCCGTAGAAGTACGGGTGGAGCGTTGCCCGCACCTCCAGCCTGCTAAAATGTACTTCCGTAGAAGTACGGGTTGAGTATTGCCCGCACCTCCAGCCTGCTAAAATGTACTTCCGTAGAAGTACGGGTTGAGCGTTGCCCGCACCTCCAGCCTGCTAAAATGTACTTCCGTAGAAGTACGGGTTAGATGTTTATCCCCGAAATTCACCCCTCCCCCGTAACCTTTCCCCCACAACCGTTACTCTATAGCAGAAACCTCCACAAATGCCCTCCCAACCCCAACAAAACGCCTTCCTAAAATGGTACGCCCCCATTCACGATAGCTTCATCCGCTATTGTGACGCTCGTTGTATGGGGATCGACGATCCGGAGGATATGGTCCAGGAGGCCATTCTGTCCACCTTGGAACAATGGGACGCACTGTCGGAGAAAGACAGGTTACTCGCCTACATGATTGGCATTGTCAATAACCGACTCCGTAACCGACTCCGCTCCAAAGCGGTGCATCGGCGATTCGTCGAGGCACGTAAGCGAACCCTCGACCAACGATTACCCGCCCGCCCGGAGGCCGCCTTAGACCTCCACTTCCTCCTTCGGGCAATGGACGAGCTGCCGCCAACGCAGCGCGAAGCGCTGCTCCTCCAGGCTGTAAGCGGCTTCAGTATTCAGGAGATCGCCAAAGTGCAACAAATAACCCCGGGAGCGGTGAAAACCCGGATCAGCCGTGCCCGCAAGCAATTGAAAGAATTACTGGCCGAAGATGGAAATCCGCTCAGCTTACGACAACGCCTCCACATCTACACCTCCATCCTGCTATGAACGAACAGTAACCGGATAAAAAACTGGCCTTACTGTCATCGCTTCCCCCAACGATATCGCTCGATACCGTTGCTGGATGGGTACGCACCGGAAGGCCGAAACCACGTTTTTACCCTTTAGTATGGCTAACCCAAGTTGGTTGGCGAGTACCTAACTAACTTCAATGTTTTATGGACGATTTTCTTCGCTACGCCCAGCTTGACCACGGCGTAACCCCCACCGCTATGCATACTACCCTGGGAAGTTTACGATCCAGTATTTCTCCTACGGTGATCGAGGAGCGACAACTCAACGTAGCACAACTTGACGTTTTCAGCCGATTGATGATGGACCGGATCATTTACCTCGGTGTAGCCATCAACGACCACGTCGCCAACGTCATCCAGGCCCAGTTGCTTTACCTGAACAGCGTGGACCCCAAGCGGGACATCACCCTTTTTATCAACTCCCCCGGAGGTTCCGTCACCGCCGGCCTGGGCATCTACGATACGATGCAGCACATCTCGCCCCGAGTGATTACCACCTGTACCAGCATGGCCGCGAGTATGTCGGCGGTCCTCCTTTGTGCCGGCGCTCCGAAGACCCGCAGCATCCTTCCGCATGGCAGGGTCATGATCCACCAGCCAAGTGGGGGTATGCAGGGGCAATTCTCGGACATGCAGATCACTTACGACCTGTTTCGCGAATTGAAAACCGACCTCTACACCATCATGAGCAAGCACAGCGGAAACCCCATGGAAGACATTGAGCGTGACGCAGATCGGGACAACTGGATGCGGGCGGAAGAGGCACTTGCTTATGGCTTTGTCGATGAAATATTACGGAGCGAAAAAGTGTAGAGTTTGAGGTTGAAAACAATATTTGCGCAGAAGGCGGTAGCCGTCACGAGCGCAGCGAGATCCAAGTGTACGGCAGAACTACCAGACCATCTACTACTGAACTACAAGACTATTTAGGGCGCGGCCGCAGGTGCATTGAACGGTTTAAGGAACAGGGGAGGAGAAATAATCTTTTTCTTTCACCTTGTCCCCTTCCTTAAGTTTAGCTCCGTCATGATAGTGAAACCACCATTCTTCACTAGAGCTTGCGGGCAAAAAATACATTCTTGCAAGCCTGTCAACCGATTACAATGAAAAAATTCATCGCCCTTTATTACAACAGTGGAGGCCAGCAGGCGGCACCACCTACCATGACCGAAGCCGAGCAAGCAGCCATGCTAGCACCTTGGAAAGTGTGGAACGCGAAATATGGCGACCAGATCGTCGACCTTGGAGCACCACTTACACCTGCCTCCGCCAGCCACGATGGGGATTCCTGGAGCGGCTCCGCAAATACGGTAAGTGGCTTCTCCATCGTCCGTGCCGATAGCCTGGAGGCTGCCCGGGAAATGTTTGTCGGTCACCCCATCTACAACTATCCAGGCCAGTCCATCGAAATTAGCGAGTTCGGCCCCATGTAAACCCGATATTAGCAGAGCAATAGTCCTGCTGCCGCTGTTTAACAAAACCACAATTATCTGATATGAAAAAGTTTATGCTCGTATTCCTCGGAGCTGATTACGCCACTATGGGGCTATCCCCCGACGAAATGCAACAACGGATGGGCAAATGGTTTGCCTGGAACCAGAAAATGCAAGATGCAGGCCAGGTGGAAACCGGCCATGCCCTGGATTCTACCAAAGTACGCCAGGTCTCCGGCCCGGCCAGAACGGTCACCGATCGTGCCGGATCAGAAGTTAAAGAGTTGATTGGCGGCTACTACGTTGTCAAAGCTGCCGATTTCGATGCCGCCGAAGTTATTGCCGCCGACTTCCCCGATTACGATCTCGGCGGAACGGTAGAAATCCGCGAAGTCATGGTATTCAATTAATACTTGAATAACCACCCTACATCCGATGCCTCTTTTCAAACGAGCGCAAGCCCAGTTCAAGAAGGGCATCGGATGTTTAAACAACAAACTATCTTTACGGGTAAACCACACCGACCCCACTCCAGTCCATGGCAGAGGAAAACCCAATGATCGACTACCTCTTTCGGCACCAACACGGCAGGATGGTAGCCATCCTTTGCCGAATTTTCGGACTGGAACACCTGGAAACAATTGAAGACGCCGTTCAGGATACTTTCATCAAGGCAATAGGAGCATGGCGGAACGAATTACCCGACAACCCTGAAGCCTGGCTCACCACAGCCGCCAAGAATCGGCTTATCGACCTTTTTAGGTCGATAAAGTCAGCGCGGGAACGCCACGAAAATCTGACTGTCACGGCAGCGATCGCGGTCGATCAACTTTTCCTCGACGACGAGATAGCCGACAGCCAACTACGCATGATTTTTACCGCTTGTCACCCCGCGCTGGATCCACGTGACCAGATCGCTTTTGCCCTTAAGGCAATTGGTGGCTTTTCCCGTAAAGAGATCGCGGCAGCCCTGTTGCTAAAAGAGGAAACCATCAAAAAGCGGATAACCCGTGCGCGAAAGGCCGTGGCCGATAAAATTATACGTTTCGAAATACCGCAAGGTGAGCAACTCCGGATTCGGACGATCCGGGTGCTTGAAGTGATCTACCTGCTGTTCAACGAAGGATTTCATTCTGCACAGAAGGACCTTGCCGTAAGGAAAGAACTTTGCGGGGAGGCCCTACGACTTAGTAAAATGCTCATCGATAATCCGCTGACTTGCAATGCGGACGTCCAGGCACTATTCGCCCTGATGTGTTTTCATTCGGCCCGATTAGACAGCAAGATCAACGAATCCAATGAAATTCTGGACCTTCGGACGCAGGACCGAAGTAAGTGGTATTTCCCCCTGGTGGTGGCCGGTAACGATATGATGAACCTTGCCACGGCTAGCGGGGAATACTCCGTTTACCATTATGAGGCAGCAATCGCTTGTGAGCATCTTCGCGCCCAAACTTTTGAAGAAACCAACTGGAAGGACATCCTTAAGTGGTACCAGAAGCTGGAGGCGCTTAACCCTTCTCCGTTTAACTTGCTCAATATGGCAGTGGTAAACCTGCAGCAAGCAGATTTTTCAGCCGCCCAGGATGTCTTACAGCAACTCGAGGAAGATCAACTGGGACAGCGGAAATACCTCTACCACGGCTGCTGGGCAGAATATTACAAGAGAACAGGAGATGCTGCGCAGGCCATCCACCAGTACGACGTAGCTATAAGTATGGTACCTAACGATCTGGAGAAAGAATACCTGCTGAAAAAGCGGGAACGGGTGAAGGCCGACTGATTTATAACGGATATTTGTCCATTATTCGAAGCCCTTGAGGGACCACGAGGTCACACATTGTTCCTCCAACTTCCCTTGCACCTGCGACCGCGCCTAAAAAGCGAGAAAAAGGAGAACTTTACTCCAGCTAAAACCTTAACAATAGACGAGGTTTTGATGCCCCTCACTTTCTTTAGTGTAGAACTTATTGCCCTCAGTGCCTTAGTGGTTATTTATCCTTTTCTCCCTTTCCCCTTTATTTATGGATCCAACTACAAAAATAAACATCCCCGAATCCACCAGAGAACGTATCGTAATCATTGGTGGCGGATTTGGCGGGTTGCAGCTGGCCCGCAAACTGACCCGAAAGGATCTGTACCAGGTAGTGTTGATCGATAAGAACAATTACCACCAATTCCAGCCGCTGTTTTACCAGGTGGCGATGGCTGGTTTGGAGCCAAGTAGCATCGTCTTTCCTTTCCGTAAGCTGTTTCAGGGCAAGAAGAATATTTTTATCAGGGTAACGGAGGTCACCAGTATTGACCCGATTAAAAAGACACTGCAAACGCCCCTGGGTTTCTGTAATTACGACCACGTAATCATCGCTACAGGCGCTGATACCAATTTTTTCGGAAACGAGAACATCGCTAAGTATGCCCTACCGATGAAGTCCGTTTCGGAGGCACTTTATCTGCGGAATAACATCCTTGATGATTACGAAGATGCCCTCACTACACCAGATTATGACCCCCGTCAGGAACTTGTCGATATCGTTATTGTCGGCGGTGGTCCCACGGGAGTAGAGCTGGCCGGCTCCCTGGCTGAAATGAAAAAACACATCCTGCCCAAGGATTATCCGGAACTGAACATCGAGGAGGAAGTTGATATTTACCTCGTGCAATCCGGCGGAGAATTGCTTAAAGGCTTTAGCGCCGAAAGCAGCGAGAAAGCACTGAAGTATCTTGAAGACATGGGTGTTAAAGTGCTCCTGAACAGCCGGGTCACAGACTTTGATGGGAACCTCGTCCACTTCAATGATGGGCGTTCCATTCCAACCCAAAAGGTTATCTGGGCAGCCGGTATTAAAGGAATGCCGGTCGATGGATTACCCGAAACCTCGGTCACTTACGGTAATCGCCTGGCTGTAGATCGATTCGGCAGGGTAAAGGACACGGAAAATATCTACGCGGTAGGCGACGTCGCCTATATGGAGGAACCTAATTGGCCCAAAGGCCATCCGCAAGTCGCGCAGGTAGCAATGCAGATGGGCAGTAACCTGGCCAGGAATTTTACCAACCGCATCAAGGGAAAAGAGGAAGTGCTTTTTACTTACAATGACAAGGGAAGCATGGCCACCGTTGGTCGGGCCCGCGCCGTGGTTGATGTGCCCAAACCCAAATTTCAGTTTGGTGGCTTTTTTGCCTGGCTGCTATGGCTGCTTGTCCACCTGTTTGCCATTCTCGGGACCCGAAACAAGGTGTTTGTTTTCATCAATTGGGTGGTAAACTACATCAATTATAACCAGAGCCTGAGACTGATCATCAAACCTAAAATTAAGGAATTGTAGCACTTTACTTTAGATATGGTGATTAGTCGCACAGACAGCCTATTGGCTTTGATAGCTTACTTGATTTATAACGCTCCCGCAGCGCCCTGTTCACTTCGTTCGTATCGCCTGCGAGCGTAGCGAGCGCTCCCTTACGGTAGCCCAATCGCATATCAAATATTACCATCAAATATCGCATATTCTACAAGAGAAGCGAGCTGAAATAGGCGGCAGGCTGCCTTCTACCCTCTACCAAGCGCTGTACTTCGTGCTCGGAATTACTCATGTTTAGCCGAGCCAAGAAATCGCCCGCTTCCGCTCAGAAGTCCCAAAAGCAGACAGCTCCAGCCCGGGTGTCAACAGATCACTGAGGCGAACGGTAGTCTTTAACCAGCTTTGATCACCGATGATGGCCATCCGTTCCACATTTTTATACTGTTTTACCGAGGTTTTAAGGTCTTCCATCAGGGCCTGGCCGGAGAAGCCGGGGGAGGTGATGATTTCCAACATGATTCGCGCTTTTCCGTATTTATCGGCCTGTTCCTCGATCAGGGTATTGATCCGGTCGTAGTCAGCGGTATTCATTTTGCCAACGATGGCGAGGCCGAGCAGGCGGGTGTCGCCCAGGTCTATTTCTTTTAACGACTCTGCTACTTCCGGTGCGGGATCGAGTTTAAGCCAGGCGTGCGCCAACTCGCCTTCGCTAAGAGCGAATGTCTTAATCTCCATTCGGGGAGTGAGCCAATCCACACTACCCGTAAGGGAGGCCAGCCAGCCGTGATCGGTCAGGATGGCATACTTCTCTATCTTATCCCACAACTCTTTCTTCGTTTTTAGGGTCTTCCAAAAGGTCTGGAAACTCTGGAAACCGCCAATATTTTTAATGTTGCCGAGCAGGCGAAGTCTACCGTGTGTGATCACTTTAGCTTCTACAGCGATGAGCAGTTTGCGGATACCTTCGTCATCTACCTCACCGTCGAGGGTGAAACCGAGAAGATTAGGCTGGGAGAGCGGGAAAACGGAGATCATAACTTTGTTGGTCTGTAGTAATAAGAAATGGTCGAATGAATGACCAGTATTATAACAACACAACGTAAAATTAAAGGTCGGGGTTGGCGCTCGTTAATCGACCAATCAACTATTTCTTTGGACGGATAATTGAATAAGAGAAGGGTAGATGGAAGAAATGGCTGCCGCAGTTGCTATTCCTGGCGCTGCGCTTGTTCGCCTTTGAAAAACGTACCTTACGGCCCAACATACCAATAGTCTGATCGTCAATAGACCAATAGACCAAAACACTACACATGCTACCCCTAACTAACGACATCGTATTCTTTGACCTCGAAGCTACCGGACTCAACATCGTTCAGGATCGCATCGTCCAGGTAGGCTTTGTTAAGCTATTTGCTGACGGTCGACCCGCCGAAGAACTGGAGATGAAAATCAATCCAACCGTACCGGTTAGTGCGGAGGCTGCCGCCATCCATGGCATGACCAACGAAGACCTGAAGGATGAACCCGTCTTCGCCGAGGTTGCGCAGCAACTCTACGATTTTATTGGAGACGCCGACCTGGGGGGCTACAATTCTAATCGCTACGATGTGCCGCTGCTGCAGGAGGAATTCTACCGCGCCGGCATCTACCTCGATACGGCAAATCGTCGATTGATCGACGCCCAGCAGATCTTCTACCGCATGGAGCCCCGTACCCTTAGCGCAGCCCTGAAGTTCTACGCCGGTAAAACAATGGAAAATGCCCACGATGCGCTTGCTGACGTCCGCGCTACCGTCGATATCTTCCAGGGCCAATTGGATAAATACAAAGACGCTGAGTACACCGACGACGATGGCAACACTTCAACACCATTCTCCAACATGGACACGGTTGCCGCCTTCTGTCAGGATGATCGCTTCCTTGATGCCACCCGCCGCCTGAAAAAAGCCCCCGACGGCACCCCGCAGTTCAACTTCGGGAAGTACTCCGGCCAGGCGGTTGCCGACGTTTTCGCCAAAGACCCCAGCTACCTTAAGTGGATACTTTCCAAGGACTTCAGCACGGAGGTTAAGGCCTTGGTTAAGGCCATTGATGATCAGCGGAGGAGAGGCTAGGAGCTAGAAAATCATACAAAATCCTACTAAAGTGCTCACTCTATTCTATTGGCTGATCGTCCTGAATGCCCTCCACATTTCCGTTATCTACGCTGTTGCGCGCATGCTGAAATTAAGGGTCGATAAGGTCCAACTCGGCTATGCGCCCGGCTTTTACTTATTTCGCAGCCACATAGGTCAGACCGAAGTGTTGATCGGTTGGCTACCATTGCACGGTAGTGTTGGCATTGCTGGCTTATTGGAGGAAGAAGAGCACCAGGCGCTCCCTGAAGAATTGTCCAGCAGACCACTGCCGCAACGGTTCCTCATCAGCTTTGCGGGCCCGCTCAGCTTAACGGTAGTCGGATTACTTTGTTGGGCCTTTGTTGAACCGTTTAATCCCGGACCTTTAGTTGTTTTTACTGGCCTTGTACTGACAGTCCTGGCGAGTACCTTCCTATTGGAGCGAATGTCCAGCCGTGCTGCCAGACTGGGCGCGTTACTCTACTGGCTGGTATTACTGGTCTATGCTGCAGTATTCTATTGTTCAGCCATGGTAGTGAACAGTATGTTCCCTCTCTTCCCTGTCGTGAACGAACTCTTCCTTGGCGACTTGCTCGCTTATTCCTTTCCTGGAGAACGCAGCATTCGGGATTCCTGGGTGATGGGAGGAATATTGAGTATGATGCTAAGCGCTTTGGCGCTCCTACCATTCGGGGGAGCGAATGGACAATACATAGTGGGGGCAGTTTACCGGACACTTGCCGGGCGGCTACTTCCGAATCGACTAGCAGATAGGATTGCGTTATGGGGCTTTTTCGCAATTTTGGCTTCCCTCGGCATCATCATCTTTCGGCTGCTGTTTTAAGATTAGAAGTTCAATATTTACTTTAATCTGCAGAACGTACAGGCCCGTCCCGTCCTGCTCCCTTGCTAAAAAAACACTAATGCTTGGGTCTCCCTTCTCCACCGGAGAGGGGCCGGGGGTGAGTTTACGAGCGTAGGGAGCATTCCTGTGCGGCAGCCAATCAAGAATCGAGAATCACCCATCGAGAATTCTACGAGCGCAGCGAGCACCCCACTGCGGCAGCCAAATCGCTTATCCCTTATCAACTGCCTAGCCCTAAAAATCCGGATCATTATTAATCTTCCCACCCCCAAACGGATCATTCGGTAAGAGGAGAGAGTCCCGTGCTTCCAGCACGTCGTCATTGTCTCCGCTGGAGTAGGCTTCGCAGTCGAGCTCGATGCCAAGGTCGCCCCGCGGGCGATAAAAGGCGCGCTCGGTATTCCAGGCGATCTTCTCGTCTTTTTGTGCCGCAATGGTGAATTGGCGGAAGAAAGGCTTGGCCATGTGCGAGCCACTGCCGAGGCCTAAATTGCGAAAACGCTGCCAGCGATCATCGCCGCCTACCCAGGTGCCGACCACGAGTTCTGGCGTCAGACCCATGTACCAGCCGTCGGTTTGGTCGTTGGTCGTACCGGTTTTACCGCCGATGGGCCCTTTGACACCACCAAGGGCACCAACCGAAGCTTGTTGCAGCATCCGGACCATAACGAAGTTAGCAGCTGGGCTGATCGCCCGGCGTTCCTCCGGAACGTACTCATAGATAATCCGCCCGGTACGGTCCGCTATCTTGGTCAGGAAAACCGGCCGGTTGAAGATGCCGTTGTTGCCAAAGGTCGTGTAAGCGCCCGTCATTTGTCGTACCGTCAGGTCAACGGAGCCAAGAGCAATGGACGGAGCATCCGGCACCTCATCCTTTGGAATACCCATATTGGCTGCCAGCGTGCGGACGGGCTCGGTAGAGCCCAGTTCCTGCATCAGGTAAGCGGATACGGTGTTGACGGAGTTCTTCAGGCCGTGGTAGAGGTTCATGAAGTTACCACTATAGTTATCGTTAGCATTTCTTGGCGTCCAGGGTTCCTGAAGGTAGAAACTGCCATCTCCCGGAGAAATGGTGACGGGAGCGTCCAGCACTTCAAAACATGGACTAATGCCCCGAAGATCAACGGAAGTAGCGTACACCAAAGGCTTGAAGGTCGAGCCTACCTGGCGCTTGGTCGTCACGTGGTCAAACTGGAACCATTTGAAGGCAGCGCCTCCAATCCAGGTACGAACGTAGCCCGTCGTCGGTTCTACGGACATGCTGCCGATCTGAAGGATCATCTTATGGTACCGAACTGAATCGAGCGGCGTCATGGTCGTATCCGTTTCCAGTTTAGCCCGGTCGTAGGTAAATACGCGCATTTTTACCGGCTTGCTGAAGTCTTCTTTGACCCTTGCCTGAAGCTTTTCCCACGCAGTACGTAACTGGCCGAAGGAGGCCAGTTTCATGACTTTACGGTGTTCGCTGGCCAGGGCGTTGCTGACCAGCTTTCGGCGCTGGAGGTCCAGGAAAACGCCACCGTCTTTTTCCTCCCGTATCATCCGATCAATTTCCCTGTCGTCGGTGTGGAAGGTAAGGTCACTCTTTTCGTTCACCTTCTCAATGGCCGGAACGAGCAGCGCCGAGCGCAGCTTCTGGTACCGGTCTGAACGACGAATATCCCGCTGCAGGCTTTCTTCCCGGTACTCTAAACTGGTCTCCGTCTTGCTGACGGGGCTGGTGTAGGTCCAGGGATCTTCGTTGCGCCAGTGGCGGAAGTATTCTTTCTGGAGATCCCGCATATGAATGATTGCCTGTTCCTCGGCGTGTCGCTGCATGTGCGGGTTGATGGTCGTGTAAAAGGTAAGGCCGTCCCGGTCAATATTGTATCGTTCTCCGTTGGTTTTCAGGTAGCGGTCCTGACTAAGGATTTTCTTGGCTTCTTCCTTCAGTACCATCCTAAAGTAAGGGGCCGGGCCGTCGTCATGTTTCTGGACACTGAAGTTAATACCCAGCGGCATCTCCTTTAAACGATTATATTCTGCTTCGGAAATTTTGCCGTAGCGCTTCATTTGAAATAGTACCACATTGCGTCGGTTTTTGACACCCTCCGGGTTCCGTAGCGGGTTATACAACGAACTGTTTTTGAGCATCCCTACCAACATGGCGGCTTCCTGCACTTCAAGTTCGGCAGGCTGCTTACCGTTAAAATAGTTTTCGCTGGCGGCCCGGATCCCCTGCGCACCATTGATAAAGTCATACCGGTTGAGGTACATCGCAATAATCTCTTGTTTAGTGTACTTGCGTTCTAATTGTACGGCGATAATCCACTCCTGAAGTTTCTGAAAAAGACGCTTAACAATATTTTTACTGCCTTCTCCTCCTTCCGTAAACAAGAGCTTCGCCAATTGCTGGGTAATCGTGGAGGCACCGCCACGCGACTTCTGCCCCATGATGCCAGTTTTGATAACGGCTGCTGCAAGCCCCCGGTAATCAATTCCGCTGTGCTCGTAGTAGCGAATATCTTCAGTGGAAACCAGGGCAGGTTCAATGTGTGGCCCCAGGTCCTTAAAGTCGATCATCACCCGGTTCTCCAGGTAGTAGCGACCTAGGACGGATCCGTCGGAAGCAAGGATGCGACTGGCTTCGTTGTTCCTGGGGTTCTCCAGCTCGACGACCGATGGCAGGTCCGTAAAGCTGAGCCCGATGAAGAACAGGATAAACAGGATGGGGGACAGGAAGACCAGCCGCCACAACCATACAATGGTTTTACGGTGACCTTCATTATTGATATCTCCCAGAAAAAACGCTTTGATCCTAGACATGAACGTAAGGTTATTACTTTAAGCTATGCTTCATTGGGTCATCGACCCGTTGGCTAACGAAGCAGGTGCTAAGGTCGGTATAAATTGGGGATTGGTGGAGAATGAATGAGTAAGTGCGCCGATTTTTGCGGTATTTGTAGGCAAATTGAAGATATACGTGGATGCAGACCCGGTGGGTCGTCCTGCTTAGCGAGGGGTCAGCGCCGATCCGTAGGGTCAAGCGCAGCCCCTCGTTTTCGTTGGCGTTAGGCATTCAGCGGCGCGGTCGCAGGTGCAAGGAGATGTACAAAAGAGCAAACAAACGCGACCACGTGCAAAATCGCTGCGCTCCCTTGCCCGATTCGGACCAGAAGGTCCTCGTCCCCGGAACCCGGGCATGAATGGTGCTAGCTTTGCTCCTTTATCCCATTTCCTTGCACCTGCGGCCGCGCCTTAATAGTCTGGTAGTTCAGTAGTCGGGTAGTCTAGTAGTAGACCATAAACTACTAGACTACTGAACTACCAGACTATATACTACCTTTGCCCCCGATTCCACATAGGGTCAATATTTATAATACGAATAGCCATATAATATGAGTAATCGCCTGACCAAAATCGGCGTCTTTTACGACGGTAATTATTTTCTCCACGTTTCCAACTATTACAACTACGACCATCCACGCCGAGCCCGCCTGAGCATCGCTGGCCTCCACCGCTTCATCGAAGCGCGTATGGGACAAGACGAAGGGCGGCCCGGAATGGCCAAAATCGTGGACAGCCACTACTTCCGCGGCCGGCTGAATGCGACAGAAGCGCAGCAACGCGGATCGGTACTCTACTATGATCGGGTCTTTGACGACATCCTGATGAGCAGCGGCGTAACCACCCACTACAGCCCCCTGCGCAGTGGTTCCAACGGTCGGAGAGGAGAAAAGGGCATCGATGTCTGGTTTGCCCTCGAAGCCTATGAATCAGCCATGCTCCGCAAGCTGGACGTAGTGGTGCTGATCGCCTCCGATGGTGACTACGTACCCCTGGCGCGCAAGCTTCACTCCCTCGGTACCAAAGTAGTGGTGCTGGCCTGGGATTTTGAATTTACGACCGACAACGGTTCGCAAATGATCACCCGAACCAGCCAGGACCTGCTCGAAGAAGCCAGCCATCCCATCATGATGAACCGCATCATCGATGAACCCCGGACCGCCGGAGAAAAAGCACTGGTCGACGACCTGTTTGTGATGGGAAGCTCCGATAAGAAAACATTGGAGAAAAAGGCCGCCGCAAAGCAAGCTAAAGCGAAGGTGGAACTGGAAGCACCGACCGAAGGAGAAGTTGGAGACCGTATGGAAAGTGAGGTCTTCAGCCTGAAAAACGGCTACGGCTTCATCAAGTATCCGCCCAATAACCTCTTCTTTCATCATACAACGGTGGAAAACGTCGACTTTGCTGAGTTGTACGTCGATGACCACGTAGCCTTCACCCTGACGCATAATGATCGGGGGCAGCTAGTTGCGGTGGACGTTAAGCTGCTAGAAGAAGAGTAGACGAGAAGTTGCAAAGATCGCTCGTCGGCCGAGAGGCGACGTAGGAGCTGGCTCGTCCGCCGAGAGATCGGCCCGTAACTTTCTCTCGTCCGACGAGTCAGTTCGTTCCTCCCGCCTCGGCGGACGAGCGAAGGCTACGCTCTTGGACCTTGCGATTGTCCTTTGGAGATAGGCGAGAAGTCGCTTTTTTGATGGTTTTGTATAATACCTTCGTGCAGTGCGAACAATCTTTATATCACGTAACCTCAACAAGGAGAGCCCGCTGAGGAAGTGGGCTGAAGCATCCGGGTGGAGGGTGGTTGGCCGTTCGCTGATCAGCTTTGCACCGCTGGACTTTTCGCCGCCCGGCCCGGAGGAAACGGACTGGTGGTTCTTTTATAGTCCGCGAGCAGTCGAATTTTCTGCGGATCACCTGGTAAGCAAACCGAAGCAGCAAAGTAAAAGCGTAAAACTGGGAGTACTCGGGGCGGGGACCGCCCGGGCATTGCGCGGGTATTCCGGACAATTTGAACCTGATTTTGTTGGGGAGGGGAGCCCTGCGGAAGTTGCAGTTGCTTTCGGCAAAATTGCTGCCGGGCAGCGGGTGTTCTTTCCCCGTGCCCGACAGTCGCGTTTATCAGTGCAGTCCATGCTTCAAGACGTTATTACGGTACAAGAAGCCATTTGTTATGACAACGTAGCGGTGCCCGCGGAAGAACCAATTGCTGCCGATGTCTATGTTTTCACCAGCCCGCTCAACGTAGCTGCTTATCTGGATCACCAGAAACTGAAGGCCGGCGCCCGTATCATTGCCATTGGGCCCAGTACGGGGGAAGCATTAGCAGAATACGGCGTGAAATATGAAATGACCGAACAGCCAGGGGAAGCATGGGTGGTGGCGATGTTGTTGTAACCGCTGAAGACTGAACCAAATGATTTTTCGCGCGGAGTTTAGGAGGAAAGGAGAAAGAAGGAGAAGAGGAAGTGCTAAATAATTTACAAAACATCACGGTAGCTGATGAAGCCAGGAGGGCCTTCATAATTGTTAACTACACGCTTAATATTATCCTTCTTTCTCCTTTTCTTCGCGCGAGAATACGGCCAAGCGTGCTTGTCCATACTCCTCTCCACGCGCGAATGTCCCAGGAACTACCGAACTACCACCCGCCCGGTATGCATCACCTGCCCATCCGTCATCCGAACCAGGTAAATGCCAGCAGGAACAGCCGATAGATCGAGGTTCATACGCTCCGAAGCGACCATTACTGATTGACCAACGATCTGCTGGCCCGTAGCCGAGTATACTTCTACCAGCGCTTCGCCACGCAGCGAAGCTGGAAGCGCTACACTAGCAAGGCCCGTCGTTGGATTCGGGAAAATCTTTAGCGGCTTCGCCGCTAAAACCACCTTTTCTACACCTACTGGCGTGGCTTCAAGGTCGATCAGGGCAATACCCGAGGTCTCCATCGCGAACAATTCGCTGGTGCCCGGGCGGCGCATCAGCTTCAGTGCTCTGCCGCACCCGAGACTGGTCACCAGCTCCCATTCGGTAGCCATAGCGTTGGTGGACTGGTAAATGCTGCCGCGTTCATGAACGTAGATCGTGTCGCCGGTGATGCTGGTGGTCATCGCATCGCCTCGTTTCCAGAAGTCCGGCGCTTCGTTCCAGGTAGCACCACCGTCGGTGGTCGCAAAGCTGGGGAAACTGAGCAGGAAACCATGTTGGTCGTCGGTGAACACCATATCGCTGGGACTGCTCTCCAGGTCGCCATTGACCGTAGGCGCATTCCAGGTAACGCCACCGTCCAGGGTGACCATTAGGGTCTTGCGGCCGTACCCAAACCCTTTTAGCTCGTTAAGAAAGTAAACGTCGTGGATGGCAGAACGGTCAATGTCGTTAACGTAAAGTACCGTGCCGTCTGCCGTCACCCGCCCGAAAGAATTTTGGTCCAGGAGGAAAAAGTCGTCGCCAATAGGCTTAAGGATACCACCGTTAAAAGTTCTTAGCTCATTCCCGGTAGGAAGTTCGGTGAAGGTGACCCCGCCGTCGTTACTCACCGTCAGGCCGGAATACTGTGTGAGGAGAAATATTTGTTCTGCACTCCGGACGACCAGCTGTTCGGGGTCGCCCTGGAGGTCCGGCGTGCTGACGTATGCCCAGTTGCGCCCACCGTCGTCGGAGCGATAAACAAGGTTATCGCGGGTGACGATGAAGCCCGTCTTCCCGTCCGGAGAGAAGTCCAGTGCCTGAAAGTCGGGGTGCACTTCTCCCAGCAGGTAATCGTAAACGCCCGTTGCGTAATCAAATTTGTGCAAGCTGTTGTCGTCACCTAAGGCCAATACGCTGTTCGGAATAAGCTTGTAGTGGTTGGCGGACCATAATCGTGGCGAGGTAGAGATACGCTCCCAGGTAAGCCCGCCATCAGCAGATGTTACGTGGATCCCTAAAAAGGTGATGTAGTGGAGCACATCGTCAGCATCTTGCCACAGGGCATTGTGGACGGTGTATTGAAAAATCCGCTCGTTGTGTATTGTCCAGGTGACGCCCTTGTCCGTACTACGCCACAGTTTGGTGTATCGGTCTACGGCCAGCAGGTTACCGTCGTTCGTGACGGTAATCAGGCTGGCACTTTGATCCAGGCTATCGCCTTGTACAAAGGTTTGCCCGCCGTCGGTCGTGAGATAATAATATTTGTCGGTAAAGTAACCGTATTCGTTTTCGGACAATACCGCCAGGCCGCTTTCGAGGTCAGTTCCCGAAGCCGCGTAAGACCAGGTACGGCCGCCATCGGTAGACTTTCCGATTTTATCGAGCCTGGTGGAATAAGCCAAAATGAGGCCAGGGAACGGGTGGTCTACCCTCGTGAACCGAGAGGTGCCAGTAATCATCTCCCAGTTATTTCCCCCGTCAAAACTGGCCATGATTTCAGGGAAGTTGCCGCTCATGAAGACGGTTTCACAATTGGTGCCGGGCAGACAACTGACATACCTTACGCTACTGATGTCAAAGTCTTCGGAGACGTCGGTCCAGGTTTCTCCCCCGTCGCTGGTTTTGAGAAATATGTTGCAGACGCCAACCGCCCAGCCGTTGCCACCCGCAGCAATGTCGGCGTCATCAATATTGGTGTAAAAATCAGGGCCAAAGGTCTGTGTAACTCTTTGGGCGCTGGCGCAGGTGCAAAGTAAGAGGACAAAGGAGCAGAGAAGGAGGAGAAAGCGTTGGTTCATTTGGAGTGAATTAAGGTTTAGGAGCAAGGGAGCGTTTTAGTTGTTTATGGGACAAATTTCCGCCAACAACTCTTGCCAGTCACTACCCGATCGGGTAGTACTGGGTAGGTTCCCGTTTAATCGCTTTGTTAAGTAGGTTATGGTCGCCACAAAAAGTAACTGAAGACCTACTCTAAGACAAATGGACTATTGCTTCGGAATTTTAGTCAATTTTGCTTGCCTCCTTACTCCGCGCGAGAACCTTGTCGTGTATCACCTAGTGGACTGTTGTTGTAATCTTTCCTCCGTGCTTCTCCTCCTTACTCCGCGCGAGAAATTTGTCGTGCAGGCTCTACAATCAACAAACACCAAAACTGAATCCCCCCTCCAGCCGTTACTCTACCACAAGACCCAATAACCTATGATCGGCTGGCGATTCAAAAATTACTTACCCGGGGAAGGCGACGAAACCGACTTCGAAAAACTCCTGAAACTCTTCCAGGAACTGCTCACCCATACCTCCGGGAACGTGGGCGAAGCCCTCAGTTGGCTCACTGAGCTCGATCGGCAGTACGAGCTGACGAACGACGACTACTCCATGGCCGATTTCATCCAGGAGCTGATCGACAAGAACTTCATCAAACCCGGCGATGGGCCCGGCAACCCGCCGTACATCCCAACCGCCAAGATGGAAGGTGAACTGCGGCAGAAAGCCCTGAAGGACATCTTCGGCGACATCAAGAAAACCAAACGAGGCAACCATTCCACCCGCTACTCCGGCCGGGGAGACGAACGGACCAGCGAACGCCGGCCCTTCGAATTCGGCGACGCGCTGGACAAACTGGCCGTCTCCGAATCCCTGCGCAACGCGCAGATTAATCACGGCATTGGTGAATTCAAATTGACCCACGACGATCTGGAGGTATTCGAAACCCATTACCAGGCGCAGATGTCGACCGTGCTGATGATTGACATCAGCCACTCGATGATCCTCTACGGCGAAGACCGGATCACCCCGGCCAAGAAAGTAGCCATGGCCCTGAGTGAATACATCACCACCCGGTTCCCGAAGGATACGCTGGACATCATCGTATTCGGCAACGATGCCTGGGAAGTGCAGATCAAGGACTTGCCTTACCTGCAGGTCGGTCCCTACCACACCAATACGGTGGCGGGTCTGGAATTGGCGATGGATATCCTGCGCCGCAGGCGCAACCCCAACAAGCAGATCTTCATGATCACCGACGGCAAGCCAACCTGCATCAAACGGGGTAACCGGTACATCAAGAACAGCGCCGGATTAGACCGAACCATCGTGAACCGAACCCTCAACCTGGCCGCCCGGTTGCGCAAACTGGCCATCCCCGTCACTACCTTTATGATCGCCCGCGATCCGTGGCTGGTGCAGTTCGTCCAGACATTTACCGAGACCAATGGCGGTAAAGCCTACTACAGCGGTTTGCAGGGCCTCGGCGATTTCGTCTTCCGGGATTATAAAAACAATAAAAAGAAACGATGAACTACGATAGAGGAGTTGTACAATTGCAAGAACACTCGTCGGCCGAGACGCGACGTAGGAGCTGGCTCGTCCGCCGAGTGTCCGGCCTGCAAAGCCTCCACTCGGCCGACGAGTCAGGTCGTTCCTCCCGCCTCAGCGGACGAGCGAAGGCCTTGCTTACGATTTTTGCAATGATCTTGTGCCTCGCCTCACTTTCCGCCCAGCCCAAGCAAAAAGTCCCCCCGTTTCTGCAAAATCAACCCGCTCCTCAGGTCGTAGAGCTAGAGGGGAAAACCTTCCTGGTGCCAGATTTTTCCATCGCTCCGGCCCTCGCCGGCACCGGAGGCGCAGAATTCATCACTAATACCCCGTTGGGCTTCCTCGCCACCCGGCGGACGAAAACAGGCCTACAGATTGACCTGCGCCGGTTCCGCGACGTTTTCCGTATCGATGAGTTTTACCGCTCCACGCCTAACCCCTTAGCGGTGACTGAAGGCCTGGGACGGACGCCAAATGGTCCGGTCTTCGACTTCACGAAATCAGCGCCCCATCTTGCTTTCTTTTGCCGGCTGGAAATCAATGAGGATAAGGGTTTCATCATCCCGGCCAAATTTCGATTGGGTGGGCATACCTACTGGCAGGATAATTTAAGCCGCAGGGATTAATCGGATTGGGTGGGACGACGGTATCGCGAATCAGATCAAGTGATCGCAACACCTTAGCGAAACCCAGGAAATGACATTTAGCACTTTGTTGCACCGTTTTTACGAGCTCATATTGTTGGTTGGCTAACCAAGTCGAGCCGCTGATGAAATCACTACCCGAATTAATTACTGAACGCCTCCGTTTATCTGCCCTGACGGTGACGGATATTCCGCTCATTGTTCGTTATGCTGATAACAATAAGGTTGCCAGGTATACGGCCAATATTCCCCATCCCTATACGGAAAAAGACGCTGTCTTTTGGCTCAACCTGGCTAACGAAGGACTGAAAAGAAACAACCATTTCATCTTCGCTCTGCGGGATAAAGAAACCAATGCGTTTATGGGCGGGATTGGGCTTCGGCAACATCAACAATTCAAACGGGCAGAGCTGGGCTACTGGCTCGGGGAACCGTTTTGGGGGAAGGGGCTGACTACCGAAGCAGCGGGAGCGGTAATCGATTTTGGCTTTGGCAAACTGGGGTTGCGAAAAATCACCGCAAGGCATATTGTGGTTAATGGCGCTTCAGGTAAGGTGTTGTTGAAGAACGGTATGCAGCAAGAAGGGCTACTCCGGCGGGAGATAACCCGGGACGGGCAGGAGCGTGATGTGGCGGTTTATGGTTTATTGGTGGAGGATGTTGAAACTTTTCCCCGCTAAGGAGCTTTTCCACGGGTATGATTCGCCCCCTCACCCCCGACGATACCGAGGCCTTCATCGCCCTGCGCTACGAGGCTTTCACTACCGATCCACTTTCGTGGGACCACGAACCCGGAACACCGATTGATCCCGAGGTTTGGCGGCCAAGAATTGCGGAAGTTCCAGGCCTGAAGTTTGTCCTGGGCTACTTCCTTACCGAAGACCGGGAAACGCCGGAACTGGCCGGGATCCTTGGCTTCACCCGCTACGAAAAGCCGAAACGCCGGCACCGTGCCATGTTGTGGGGCGTGTACGTTAGTCCGGCGGCACGCGGCCGAAACGCAGGCGGGCAATTGCTGGAGGAAACCCTGCGACGGGCCCGCCAATTGGAAGGTTTGGAGCGGGTTACGCTGACGGTTTCTCACCTGGCACCGGCAGCTTTACACTTATACCGAAAGGCCGGCTTCGTCGAGTACGGGCGGGAGCCGGGCGCAGCCCGGACGGGAAAAGTGAGAATGGATGAAATTTATATGTTATTGGAATTATGATCCTTGCACCTGCGGCCCCGCCCACACTTCCTGTGACCAAATCCGAAATTAGCGTCTTTAAGGTCGACGATTCCACACCCCGATACCCTGATAACCAGACAACCCGATAACCTGACACCCCGATCCCCCGCAAAGCCGTACATTGTTCCCTATGCCGACCACCGAACTCTCCATTACCGATCCGGATCAGACCGTAAGCAGCGCGCTTGATAAAGCCATTGCTCAGGTCGTTACCCCCGATGCATCGTTCAGCGCTGACATCAACCATCTGGCCGCCCGAACCCGTGAACTGGCCGACGCCCTGGTGGCTCGGGGCGACGCCTGCCTCCTGGGTGTAGACGAAGATACCAATGACCTGGATTGCCGCTTGACACACTTCGTGTGGGCCGACCGGGCCAAGCATTTTCTCGTACTGTATCGTAACGTGCAGCTGCAATTGCAGACCGCTGCGTTGATGGTGGCCGACGGTCAGTGCCCTCCGAAACTGGTCACTGACTTGCACGCGCGTTCTTCCGAAACCCTGCAGGCAGCGGAAGGGGAGTGGGAGGAAGAGATGGCTAATTGGCGGAAACGCCTGGAAGGAAACCCCAAAAAACGCCAGGAGGCCCTGGATCGCTGGCAACAACAACACAACCCCTGGCCAGAATACCGCCAGCAGTTGTTGCAGGTCGGGCAGCAAGGAGAAAGCCTCGCTGTGGAGCATACTGTACTGCACCAACAAGTCGGTATCCTTAGCGAGATTCGGGAAATTCTGAAAGCATGTGCCACGGAGGCCCAAACTGCTCTTTCTGCCGCCATGTACCGCGCCGATGAGATCACGGCCTTCGTCACAGAGAGTGCCTCTGACGAGGCGGATCATCGCCCGGGCAAAATTGCCACCAGGCTGGATGAGTACCTCAACGATGCCATTCCAGGTCGTCTCATTCATGAATTTACCAATGAATTGACAGAAAAAATTGGAGAGCTGGCCGAGCGGGTACGTGTGACGGTTGGGGCTGATCACGGCATGCTTCAATTCAAGGACGTGAACTTCCGCCGGGCTACGGATCAATGGATCTCCGCCGAGATCTTGCCGCAACTCTATGAATTGTGGGAACTTAGCGACCAGACCAAGAGTGATCTTGGGGTAGCGATCGCTAATGTGCGGAACCGAACGCTGTTGTTGTCCAATGAGCTTAAAGCTGGTCGGCCGGCAGCATACGATGCAGATCAACTGAGCCAGCCGTTTTATAATTTCCTTGCCCGGACAAAAAATACCAAAGCGAACTTTTCTGCCATCAGCAACGGTGCCCTCCTACTGATCGATAAGGACTTGCGGCTGACGTCCGTCTACCGGCCAGAGCCGGGTTTTCTACCACTCCCGCTTCAGTCAGGTATCAATGAGTTCACCCGCCGGCAGGGGCAATTCTTTGTCGGTGTGAAAGATTGGTTCGGTGCAACATTTGCTGGCATCGAACGCTGGCGCGCCAACAATGACCGGGAGGAGAAGATGAGTATGTCGGAGAAGATCGTTCGTGTCATCAGCCAACGTAAGCCTTCTCCCGGAAACGCTGCTTACACGAATATTTTGATGACGAAAGGCTATATCGGAGAGTCTTTTTTAGTGGGAAGAGAAGCCGAAAAAGCACACCTGACCAAACTGATCGAAAACTGGCAGCTTGGCTTTCGGGGAGCCGTTATGCTGACGGGCCGCCGGCTGTCGGGTAAAACCTTGTTTGGGGAACTCGTGGCCAATCGCCTTTTTTCCGGGACGGTCATCCGCCTTCAGCCCAATGCCATCATAAACATCGGGGGGCGTCGAATGACTACGACGGGTAACCTGAGTGAAGCCCTCGACTTCATCGAGAAGTATACCTTACAGCTAAAACCAATGGTCTGGATCGATGATCTGGAAACCTGGTGGGATAAGTCGACCTCGTTGGCGGAAAATGTCCGGGAGTTGGCTGATCACATCGATGACTACTCCGGCCGGATCTTTTATCTTGTTGCAACGACGAATGCAGTTTACCACCACCTCGATCGCTTCATGGACATGGAAAGGTTCTTTCAGGCGGAGGTGAATCTGGATGATTTTCCGATCGAAGATATGCAACGCGCCATCCGAATCCGACATGGTGCCACCCATAAAGCATTGGTGAATGCTGATGGGGATCCCTTTAGTGAAACGGCCTTCAGCCGGCGGGTCAGTAACCTGCACCGCGCTGCTGGCGGTAACGTTGGAGATACCCTGAATTACTGGGCCTGGCTGACGGAGTATTGTGACGAAAACCGGGTAACCCCCAGTGGGCAACGGCGCTATAAAATGCCTGTTTTCGTATCGGCGGATACCGGGATTCTATTGACAACAATTTTCCTGGAACGACGAACGAATGAGTACCACCTGCGCAAGCTATTAGGGCCCGCGTTCGAACTGCGCTACCGCAGTATCCTGCGTCGTCTGCTGCGTGTAGGCCTGCTAACCCGGCATAACGACGGCTGGTTGGAGATTTGCGAAAGCGTCGTCAATGACGTTGGCAGTGCGCTGGAAAATAATGGCTACCTAAATATACAAGACTGATGGAAGCACTCATGCAACCTTACTTCAACTGGACCAACCTGATCCTGGTAGCCTTGCTGCTTTGGGGGGTGTACCTGTTGCTGAGCTACCTCAAGCGCAGCATGCAGGGCAGTGCCTTGCTGGGGCGACACCAGCGGCGGGCCATGGAAATTCTGTCCGGTTTTCTTCTGCTCTATGAACCGCTTACGGTACTTACCCTGACGATGATCTTCCTGTTCATTAATCCCTTTACGCATGGCATTATGCTGATGGTGATTATCCTGGCGGCTTTCACGCGTATCCGGGACTATGTGAGTGGCCGTATTATCCAGACTTCCTCACTTCTGGTGGAAGGCAAGCGGATGAAGACGGCGAAATCAACGGGTGTTATTTCCCGTATCGGCCGTATGGGCCTGTATCTGCAAACCGGGGAAGGTCTTCACTTCGTCAACTACAGCAAATTACTGACCGAAGGCTACTCGCTAGCTACGGGTAAGGAAGTCGGGGGATACTACCAGCTACATATCCTCCCAAAGGAAATGGAGGAGGAAGAATCCATCCGGTTCCTTGAGAACAAATTTGTCAGTACTCCTTATCTGGATCGCAGCTTCAGGCCGGAACTGACGATAAACGAAAAGAACGACCGGGAAATCATGGCCCGGATCGCCGTACGGGAAGACCAACACCTGCGCGAACTTTTGCAACTGATGGAAGAGTGGGGCTACCCGGCCAGGATCGCCAGGAAATAAACTGTTTCCTACTCCTTTTATCTCCATTATCCTTATTCTTGTTTTCCCCTTTTATCTACTTGTATTATGGAAAATATCGATGCGTATACGCTCATCATTGAAGCTTCACTGATTATTATTCTCTCTTTTATTTTTGGAGAAGTGGCTAAGCGTACAAATATTCCTTCGGTACTGATGCTCATCGTATTGGGCATCTGTCTGAAGTTTGGCCTGGACTACTTTGGCATGGACGATCTGAATTTTCTGCCAGTACTCGAGATTCTGGGCATTGTCGGGCTGATCATGATTGTATTGGAAGCGGCACTGGAGCTTAAACTGGAGCGGGATAAATTCCTCGCTATAGGAAAGGCCTTGCTTATTGCGCTTGTCGGCCTGGTTGCCTCGGCCTGGGCAGCGGCCGAGATTTTGGAATACTTTGTCCCGGGCATGGATACCACAACCGCCTGGCTCTACGCCACGCCGCTGTCAATCCTTTCCAGTGCAATCATTATCCCGAGTGTGGCCGGGCTCAAGGCTGAAAAGAAAGAGTTTCACGTCTACGAAAGTACGTTCTCCGATATCCTGGGTATCATGCTGTTCTACTTTCTGACCAGCCAGCTGCACGGGGAAGCCAGCGGGCCTCACGGAGAAGTGGCTGAGGCGGCAGAGTACTCTAACGGCGCGCTTGCCTACGGAGGGAAAATTCTGCTAACGATTGTCGTTTCATTGATCGCCAGCTACGGAATCGTCCTGATCTTCCAGCGCATCAAAAGTCACGTAAAGCTCTTCTTATTGATCGCCGTCTTATTACTACTGTACGGTATCGGTAAAAAATTCCACCTCTCCTCGTTGATCATCGTCCTCATCTTTGGCCTATTGATTGCTAATATGCGCTTGTTCTTCCGCGGCCCATTAAAGAAATTCCTGGACTACAAAAAGGCATTACACATCTACGAAGGGCTACACGTGGTGACAATGGAAACTGCCTTCGTTGTCCGGACGTTCTTCTTCGTTATTTTCGGGGTAACCATCTCATTGGCCTCTCTCGTCAGTATTGATGTGGCGATCGTCAGCTTGCTTATCATTATAAGTATATACCTGATTCGGTACGTAATTCTTCGGATTTTTATCGGGAAGGATATCTTCCCCCAGCTATTTGTGGCACCCCGGGGGTTGATCACCATCCTGCTCTTCTACGCCATTCCGGTTGAAGTAATTGTGCCTGGGTTTGAGCCGGGTATCTTGCTTTTCATCATTATCGGCACCAGCCTGATTATGACTTTCGCCATGATCGTGGATAAGAAACGGACGTCGGCCGCCCTGAGGAAAGTGGGAGATTCTCCCGTTGGCTACGAGCGGTGGCGGGCACCGACGTTGGCGGAGGCGGTGATAGAGGAAGATCCGGAGGGGTAGTCATTTTGGGCGCGGCCGCAGGTGCATGGGAAGTTAAACATGAGTCATCCCGAATTTTGAGCCCACATTAAAGTGAGGCAAATCGAGATGGCCATTCTAAGTCTGTAGAGCGGTATCGAGACATCTCGGTACCGCTTTCCAGTTCTATGACAGTAATTTCTTAAAAAAAGAGGAACCCAGCCTTTCCAGTTGCGCAATATCTGGAGCATGAAGTCATAGACCAAGGTGACGATACTCATCAGCTTCATGCGGTTGTCCCAAAACCATAGCCTTGGCGATTCCAAACCCAGCTCTGACTTG
>NZ_KB890432.1:0-26361 GCF_000373105.1 Neolewinella persica DSM 23188
CGCTCACGAAACATAAGAATGATGACGAATAGGTTGAAAAAAGTCCCCACCAGTCGCTTATCAATAGCAGCATCCAAATCTACCCTTATCTGACGGGTGTAACGATCTACTTGACGAAGGAGAAATGGACCTGCTTTTCGCTTTATTGGAGTAGTTGCTTTATCTTGCAGTAACTTTAAAAACATAGGCCTTTTGAGTTTTTCTTGAAGTGTGAGAACTCCTCGAAAATACACAAAAGGCCTAATTTTTTGTCATCGCCAAAATTCGGGATGACTCATGTTTATTGTAGGCTTGATAGAAAGTCTCAAGTACCGACGAGCGGAGTGAGCTGAAGCATGCGGTAGCACTACCTACTGCCTATTACCGAGGGCGAAGCCCGTCTACCAAGAAAAGGAGCAGAGCGGCTTTTCGTCTACTTAAGCGCTCCGCGCTTAATGACTCCACAAGTCCGACTCCTTAGCCAACCGTTCCTGTTCTGCCCGCCGTCCCTCCAGGAGTTGGCTGCGGCGGTCAACCACATAGTCCTTGATCCGACGATCATGGACATTGCCTTCTTTGGTCACGAAGCTATCGAAATACCGCATTTCGAATACGTCCTCCCAGCTGGAAGCAGCCGTTTCGTTGTCACTAACCCAGGCCCGTTCCCGAGCGAGCATTTGGCGAGCAGCAGGATAATAGACCCAGAATAAGGGTTCTTCGAAAATGAAATTACCCATTTCATCTACCTCATCTACGATGGGGGCAATACCGAGGATGCGGACCTGCATCCGGCTGCTGTTTTTATCGATGTACCAGACTTCCTGGACCCTGTAGCGGGAAACCGAGGCGGGGTCGAATACGCGAGGGGTAATCACGTAGTCGAAATCGATACCATCATCAGTAACCTGAACAGTGTCCTGCCCTCCTGAAATGCCCAGGCGTTGTTCGGCAGTCAGGGGCGTAGAGAATTCATCGTCCAGGGTACTGTATAGTTGAATTTCCTCCTTATCTGCCGCTTCCAACAGGATGCTGATGAAGGGCCGTTCCGGGTTACTGAACGAATGGTTAATCTTTTCATTTACGTCGATCACCCGCCAGACGCGTTTTTGCCACAGCAGGTCGGCTTCCCGCAGCGGGGCTTTGGCCAGCGCAGGGCGCTGGAGGCTCGTTCGCTCAGAGACGATGTCATTAACGGGTTTAGGGAATGTTTTTTGGGCGCGGACGCAGGTGCAACATAAAATGGTAAGGAGCAGGGGGAGCAGGAGTGCTTTCATACAGAGGGGATGGTTTTGATGATGTTACCTGAGTAACGACCAATATTCTGCGCAGCGTTTGCCTGGGGCAAATGGTAACATTTGGTCAACGCCATTGCAAATGGCGTTGACCGGGACAAACCAAACCAAAAAAATGCGATAAATAAATATACTGACATATTCGACCATTTTAGACCAGCCTGTTCACCTATCTCCCTACCTTTGTGCTTTCCTAAACAGGACTCCCCCCTCCATGAGCGATCCAATCCACCATGAATGCGGCCTGGCGATGATTCGCCTCCGTAAACCCCTGAGCTTTTACCAGGAAAAGTACGGAACGCCGCTCCACGGCCTGAAGTGCCTTCAATTGCTGATGCGTAAAATGCGTAACCGGGGCCAGGACGGCGCCGGCATGGCCACCATCAAGCTGGACCACCCTCCGGGCAAGAAATTCATCAGTCGTAAACGGTCCAACAAATCTGATTACCTCGACGATTTATGGCGAGGCGTCTATAAACGCTTCAATGAGCTCTCCCCCGAGCAACTCGCCGATGGCGAGTACCTCAAAAAGAACCTCCCCTACACCGGAGAGCTGATGATGGGCCACTTACGGTATGGTACCCACGGCAGCAACGACATTGAAACCTGCCATCCGTTTCTGCGGCAGTCGAACTGGAAAACCCGCTGCCTCATCGTAGCCGGCAATTTCAACCTGACCAACGTAAATGAAATGTTCCAGGAGCTGGTGGAACTAGGGCAGTACCCCAAAGAGAAGTCTGACACCGTGACCGTACTTGAAAAGATCGGCCACTTTCTCGATGACGAAGTACAACGCATCCACACCTGGCATAAGCCGGATGGGCATACGAATATCGAGATCAACGACATTATTGCCGATGAGCTGGACGTACAACGCTTGCTGAAACGAGCCAGTAAGAAATTTGACGGCGGCTATGTTATGGGCGGAATGATCGGCCATGGCGATGCTTTCATTATGCGGGACCCAGCGGGTATTCGACCCGCCTTCTACTTTGAAAACGAAGAGTTTGTCGCCGTAGCGTCTGAACGCCCGGCATTACAGACCACCTTCAATGTCCCGATCGATGCCATCAAGGAAGTTGAGCCGGGCCACGCCCTGATCATCAAAAAGAGTGGAAAGATCAGTATGGAGCCCTTCATTAAAAAGCTCCCTCGCGCCGCCTGCTCCTTTGAACGAATTTACTTCAGTCGCGGCACGGACCGTGATATTTACCTGGAACGCAAGGAACTCGGTAGGCGATTGGCTAAGGCCGTTACAAAAGCCATCGACTACGACTTCAACAACACCGTTTTCAGCTACATCCCCAACACGGCAGAAACTGCCTATATGGGAATGGTCGAAGGCCTGGAGCAAGAGCTGACCAAATGGAAGAAAACGGCCATCAAAAAGCAGCAAAAAAAGGGAAAGAACGGCATTGGCAAAATCCTGAATACAAAGGTCCGGAACGAAAAGATCGTGGTTAAGGACGGTAAGACCCGTACTTTCATTGCGGATACATCCAGCAGGGACGATATGGTGAGCCACGTCTACGATGTCACCTATGGCATCGTACGCAACCACATCGACACCCTCGTTTTACTCGACGACAGCATCGTGCGTGGCACCACTATGCGTGATTCCATCATCAAGATCGTCAGCCGGTTAAAGCCGAAACGCATCATCATCGTTTCTTCCGCCCCACAGATTCGTTACCCCGATTGCTACGGTATAGATATGTCTCGGATGGGAGAGTTCGTTGCCTTCAAAGCCATGGAAGCCCTACTTATCAAAAATGGTAAGCAGAAGCTGATGAAGCAGGTGTACAAAAAGGCATTGCAAGAACTAAAAAAGCCTGACGCCAAGCAAAAAAACATGGTGCAGGAATTGTACGAGCAATTTAAGTACGAAGACGTTAGTGATATGATCGCCACCATCATCACTCCTAAGGGAACCAAGCCTAGTGTCGACGTCATTTACCAAACCATCGAAGATTTGCGCCTGAGTTGTCCTAACAATAACGGCGACTGGTACTTCAGTGGTAACTACCCTACCCCGGGTGGGTTTCGGGTGGTTAATAAAGCGTTTGTAAACTATATGGAAGGGAGTACGGAACGGGCTTATTAGTGAATAATAGAATTAGTGAATGTGAGAATGCCTTACCGTTCGCGACGCTCCGCTTGTTCACCATATAATAAGGGAGGGAGGACGTAGAAGAAAAGGGCTGTAGTAATCGTGAGTCATTCCGGAGTTTACGCTACGAGAGGCTCATTCTCCCATTCCCTAATTCCTCCATTCACTCACTCCGTGTATTCTCCCACCAACCTAACCATCAAGTCGTTCAAGAATTCAACTTCGTAATCACCAACGGTAGCTTCGATGTGGTCGTTACCGATGCCGCTGTCGTTGGTAATGAAGACGTAGGTTCCGTTGGTGGCAATGGCCGTTTGGCGCATCAGAAATTCGGTGGCCTTGTCGATACCGCTGGCGGTAACCGGTACGATGCGAATTCCCTTCGCCGCCGCTGATTTCACCAACTCCCGGTATTCATCCATCACCTGACGATTTTTATGCGGTGGGGCGTCCAGCAAGAGGAAGGCGATTCGGGTACGTGCCTTGGTGGACCATTGCAGCTCATTAACGGCCACCCGCAGGGCGGCGTGGACGGCCTCGGGAAAATCACCGCCGCCGCTGGCGGATTGCTGACTAATAAACTCAACCGTGGTGGACACATCACTGGTGAAACCAGAATGGCGCGTTATGTAGTCGTCACCCTCATCCCGGTAAAAAACGGTTGCGGTGGCTACGTCGAGGTTAGCATTGGCCGCCTCGATCCGTTCGATGACGTTGCGTAGATCTTCCTTGAGGAAGTTCAATTCATCGCCCATGGAGCCAGTGGCATCTACCACGAAGGCGAGTTCCGTCGGGGAATATTGCCCAGTGGCACCGGTAGAACAGTAATTAATCCCTTCAGACATAAGTTTCACGGTTTCTTGGTGGCGAACGCCATCAATTTGCAGGAATAGGCCATCGGCATCGAATTGTTGCGGCAGTTCATCACCGTACAGGTCCGTGAATAATTCGGCCATTCCATGCTGATCGGTATGGGCTTCGTACAATAATTTGCTTCCGTAAAAAAGCTTAACTACGGCATCGTGCTTTGGGCTGTTGTCTGGGCTGGCCACCCGGACACTCACGCGGCTGGCTGTTTGAAACCCCCAGTTGTTTATATCCGTGGAAAAAGTTTGGTTTTGCTGGAGCGCTAACCAGAATGGCCAATTGGCCAGGTCATTCCACTCACCGGCTGTGATGAGGCCAGAGGAGGGTTCGTTGCCGCCACCACCTGAGGTAGCCGTTACTGTAACGGCCTCAGATGAAGCCATAGGGCTGTAATTATTTTCGCTACAACTAATGAGCAAGGTAAAAAACAGGATCGAGGCAAATAAAATCTTAAGGGTAAGGTTAGACATGGTGGGTGAATTTTAGCAGAAGATGCAGTAAACAGGGAAAGTACAGACCAGAGGCGTGGCGTTTGCAAATCGTTAACGGAAGACACTATCTTGAGCGCTTTATTCAACCTACCCTTTAACATGCATGACGAGCTACTCGACGAAAGCCTACTCGGCAGCAGCACCCCTGAATGGGACAGCAAAACCATTACCCGCATCAATGATGCCAAGATTGAACTCAACGCCCACCTCAAACAATTGAAAAGAGGGCGGTTGATTCTTTGGGGGATGACCGGACTGAGTGTACTGGGTATTTTCGCCGGAAGTTATTTTAATCCTTATGACGCAGACCTTAGTGGCATTCTGATAGAAGGCTTGATACTGATTAGTGTTTTTTCCGGATCGGCGTTATTTTTTAATCGTAACCCGCTGGTTGCCATGAGTATTTCTCTTGGCGTTTACCTGGCCTTTCAATTACTGACGGGGTTGGCCTTCCCGGAATCTCTGGCCAGAGGCATCATCATCAAGATCATCATCGTAGCCGGCCTGGGCAGCGGCATTTATGCGGCAAGTGAGGCCAAGCGGTACTTAAAGCTGCTGCGGGGCTATGGGGTGCCGAAGAAAGAACTAGAGAATTATTTCTCTGAGTTAACACCGGTTCCCAGAACCCCAAGGCAAAAGAAACCGGAGGCTTAGCAGCCGTTTGGTTTTGCTTTTTAACATTCCCTGCATCCTGCGACCCCGCCAAAAAAGTAATGCCCTTCACCATCAATGCCGTCGTTTGCCTAACCTTACGTAATTTTGTGCTTCCAAAGGTCAACTACCTACGGTATTCAAACTGTTAGTGTTGACGAGCAGCTAGCTCAGCATTTATGTATCCCGAATTTTAAGGCCTGTTGCACCAACAGACCAAAGTACCAATAGATTTCCTCCCCCCATGGCCATTTTTATCACCGACGACTGTATCAATTGCGGAGCCTGCGAACCGGAGTGCCCCAACACTGCCATCTATGAAGGCGGCGTAGAATGGAAAATGGGCGAAGGCACCACCATCACCGAACCTTATAAGATCGAGACCGGCGACGTCATCGAATCAGACGTCGAGCAAGTGCCCGTCAGCGATGAGTTCTACTACATCGTTCCCGACAAATGCACTGAATGCGTAGGTTTCCACGAGGAGCCGCAATGCGCTGCCGTTTGTCCGGTCGACTGTTGTGTCCCCGACCCGGAACGGGAGGAAACAGAAGTGGTATTAGCTGCACGGCAAGAACGGCTACATGCTTAATCCGTCGCTATGCGACTTCATTAGACAGGTACTTCGTACCTTTGGCAGACGGTCTTCGGCCTTGTAGAGGGTAGCAGGTAGAGCTGCCGCAAGCGACCGCTCACTTGGTTCGTAGGCCACGCTGGTTACGTAGATTTTAAGCGCACGAGCGCAGCGAGCTCCTCCGTGCGGCAGCCTACCCTCTACCAACTACCAAGCGCGAAGCCCGTCTACTAAGAAAAGGAGTTAAGCGACTTTTCGTCTACAAGGGCGCCCAGCGCCTCTACATCAATCTATTTCGTCACTAGTACGTTTCTTAAGTATGGAACTCGAAATCACCCTCGGCCAGGAAGGTTCGGTGGCAGACACCCCGATTGTTTTTCCCGACGGGCAGACCAGCGACGGTGACGGCAACCCCTTTGCCATTCCTTACGGCGTCCAACTATGCCTGGCCCCCCTACTTGACAAGGTGGAGCAATTCGTGGAGGCGAAAGACCACGGCCTGCGTTTTTTGGCGCGGGAAGTGATGCGGCGCGTTGCAAAAGTGCCGGAATTACGTGCCCCCATTACTGATCCAGAGGTACTGATGGCACATAAGGAGCTGCTCGACATACTGATGTTGTTTCTTATTCCGCCCGCCGACCGGGAGACAGAATTATTCAAATTCAGCAAGCCTTTCGAGTTCACCCCATTGTACGTCAGCGATGCCATGCGAAAACTGATGTCTATGCAGGACGCCTGTTATTCCTTTAGCTCGGCATTCGAAGAAGTACGTGCTCGTAACCTCGTGATGGTAGGTTGTTTCATCCTGAATCGGGTATATGGCGTAGAGATTAACGTATCTCCCACGGCGATGCTGACGGTTAAAGACCCCGTTACCAACCTTGATCGCTTTTATAAACCGACGATGGATGAACGGTACATCAAAGTAGAAGTAGCTGGAGAAGCCCCGAAGCTGAGTCGTAAAAAAATCCAGCACCTGCTGAATAACATATCTGATACGGAACTTTGGCTGGAAGCCCTTCCTGCCAAGAAATTCTCTTTTCACGGTATCCATATGTCAATGCTGACGGAGGTAACGGAAGAAGAGGCCCTCAGCCGGCTAAAGCACCGCCTCATCAGCCGCGATGCCGTCCTCGACATCGAACGAGTCCGGGAATTGGCGAACCTCACCCGGGTGCATTTCAAGAACAGCGACCTCCAACTGGGTCTAACGGCCGTGGATTACCCCTCCAACCGAACCGTTGACCACGAATACCGCATTCGATTCAATTTTCTGAGTGACGAGATTCACAAGATAACCGACGAAGCCTTCCGTGGCAGCGTCTACGACCAGGCTTTCCGCTCCCGCGAGGCCGTCCTCGTTAATGACCTAACGGCCCTGCGGAAAACGACTAAGCTTGAGGAACTGCTGCTGAAACACGGCATTAAAAGTATCCTGGTGGCCCCTTTGCTGGATCAGCAGCGCAACGTCATCGGTATGGTCGAGCTGGGGTCTCCCCACGTTTATGGCATCAATGCCTTCATGGAAATTAAGTTCCGGGAGATTCGCGGCCTGTTCCGTACGGCCGTTGAGCGGAGCCGGGAGTACATCGATAACCGCATCGAAGCCATCATGCGGGAACAATACACCAGCCTGCATTCGAGCGTTGAGTGGCGCTTTACCGAAGCAGCTTTCAATATTCTCGAGCGACAGGACGAGGGTAAGCCGGATACGCCCGAAGTTATCGGCTTTAAGGAGGTTTATCCTTTGTATGGCCAAGCTGACATCGTCGGCAGCAGCCGGCTGCGCAACGCTGCGATCTACCAGGACCTGGTAGATAATATGCGGGCCGGGCGCTTCCTGCTGGTACAGGCCATGGAACTTGTCGACTTCCCCCTCATCCAGCAGGTGATCATGCGCATTGACAACCAGCTGCAAACCTCCGTTGATGAATTCGACAACAGTCACGAAATTGCGTTTTCCGAATTTATCCACCGCCAGCTAACGCCTTTAATCGAAGAATTAAGTGGCCACCATCCTGAGTTAGCAGATATGTCGGACAACTACTTCTCCGATCTGGATACCGACCTAGGCCTTTTCTACCGCGTGCGGCACGATTACGAAGAAAGTGTCCAAACCCTGAACCGAACCCTGAGTGAGTTCTTTACCAGCCGGGACCAGACCGCCCAGAAAACCCTGCCACACTACTTCGAAAAATATAAGACCGACGGAGTGGAGTACGAGATTTATGCAGGACAAAGCCTCCTTAAAAATAAACAGTTCAGCGAGGTACACCTACGAAATCTCCGCTTATCTCAGGTGATCGATATGTGCGAGGCAACCAGGCTCGTCCATCAGGTCAGCGAAGACCTGCCGATGCCGCTGCGCACCGCCCAGCTGATCTTTGCCTATACCAATCCGTTAGATATCAAGTTTCGGATGGACGAAAAGCGTTTTGACGTAGACGGTGATTACAACGTCCGCTACGAAATCCTGAAAAAGCGGATCGATAAAGCGACCATTAACCAAGGTGAGGAACGACTTACACTGGCCAATATGATCAGCATCGTCTATCTCCATGATCGCGACAAAGAAGAATACGTTGATTACCTGGACTACCTGCACCAGGCAGGGTACATCGAAGGGGAGATCGAGGACCTGGTACTTGATCCATTACAGTCGGTTAATGGGTTGAGGGCGTTGCGGTTTTCAGTTAAACTTTAGTAGTGGGTAGTTCGTAGAAGGTAGTGCTGCCGCAGGGGGATGCTCGCTGCGCTCGTTTCGTTAGTTCAGGATGCTGGCGCATATGTTTACCGGGCCTGCCAGACTATCTACTACCAGACTAATAAGGGCGGGGCCGCAGGTGCCGATTGAGTTAGTTAAGGAGCAGAGAGTAAGACATTCCCGCCATCTACAAAATGACGAGCCTGCTCAAACATTTCATGCTTAGCAAAAGCAAAAACAACGCCCCCACCTGCAACCTGCAAGTGGGGGCGATGAGTAGGCCAAACGACGAATCGTTTGCTTCAGAAAATCCTAGTCAAGGATCAACTTCCGGGCAGTAGTCCCTTCATCCAGTTGAATCTGGAGGATGTAGGCACCACGTGGCAGGTTACCACGGTTCACGAATCGAGTCGTGGCGTTGATACCGGTCAGGTTAGTCACGATGCGACCGTTCATGTCCATGACACGGAGCGAGCGGATGGCGTGGCCTTCAGCAGTGCGGACGGTGAAGCCTTCGTTGGCGGGGTTGGGGAATACTTCCAGGCCGATTTGCTGATTGGTCAGCAGGTCGTTGGTGGAAACCACCATTTCCAGGTTCATTCCAACGTAAGCACGTGGCAGGAAGAAATTGATCATCGTATCGATCACCAGTTTTGCACCGGCAGCGTTGAATGCGTTGGGGTTAGTAGCTTGTTCGCCACCAAGTACAACATCTGCACCTCCTTCGATTACGTTTCCAGCGGCGATAAAAGCCTCGATTTCAGCACGAGCCGCAACGGGGTCGACCCAGTTATAGGGTGTACCGATTCCCTGGCCGACGAAAGGATACATATTATCGTGAGATAGTTCGTAGCTGGTTTCGACCGTCTGATCCTCACAAGCAGGTAGCTGATCGCTTGGCGGAGTAATGACAACCTGTTGGTACGCAGCGTTTTTTACATTGATTGCCTCAGCAAGCGGACCGAAGAAATTGGGCAAATCCGTAGCATTCGCTTCCATGATCGTATCCTGATTGCCAAATTCATTACTTTTTTCGATGACCTGTTCCGTACCTCCAACACAAGGAATCACGATATCCATAGTGGTGGGTACCACAACGTCCCCGAAGCTGAACGGAGCAAAGATATCTCCAGGATTATGAAACCCAAGCATGATGGGTTCATGGTCTTTACCTTCAATCCAGTCTATATCTCCCAATGCACCATTTCCGTTAACGGACATGGCAACATCACTACTATACCCTACGTGGTTGGGTATGTTAAGTGGAAGTGGTCCTGCACTAGTGGGCATCAATCCCTGCGGATCAGCGTTCACGTTAATATCAACAAATGGGTTATCCATTTCGTCATAAAAACGCACATCATCAAGCACTTCCTGGACATCGTCGAGGTAAGCGTGGGTAAGGGTTACATAACCACCGGTACCAAGGCCCCAGAAAACGATGCGGCTGGTATCAATACGGTAAGGATTTCCGTCCTCCGCAACACTCTTACGTAAATAGCGGGCCATGGTGTGGGCATCCTGACCACCACGGTAGGCAGCTTCGAGAATTGTTTTGGTACGTACGTTTACGTCGGGGCTTGGTGCATTCCATCCCAGGCGGTAGTCGGCAGAGATGCCAACAAAACCACGACGAGTGAGTTCCTTTGTAATCTGGACCGCTGCGGAGTCTTTACGTGTGCCGTACAAACCACGATTTTGGTATTGATTCAGGAAGTTACCGGTATGATAGACTACAACTACGGGGCGAAGACTGAGGTCTTCGTCACCGATGGGCTCATAAACATCCATTTCCAGCTGACGCACAGGAGAAGGTCTTGCACCTGCCTGAAACTCCAGGAAAAAAAGAAAATCAAAGTTTTGGCCGAAAGTGTCGACGGTAGGTGCACTGACCCCGTAGATAGGGTCAATGAAACGATTATTTTGGGCCTGAAGGCTGCTCAATGCAACGAACAACAAAGCCGCGAGTAAGGTAATTTTGTTTCGCATGTAATTTAAGTTGATTATTTAGAGGAATATTTATCTCTTTACGAGATTATAGGTGAGAGAGATATAAGCCAGACGGCCAATTCTCGGGCCACCGTAAACTTGGAATACTTGGTTATCTAATAGGTTACTTGCCCCAACTTTGATCGTGGTTTTGATCGTCGGCACGGTAAAGTTGAACTGTGCGTCGAGCATACCATAACTTTCAATTGGGCCGGTGAACTGCGGGCTCCCCTCAAAGATATAGCTGTCCACCCATTTGTAATTGACACTTGCTCCGATATCCTTTATACCGTCACCGAGTAGTTTCAGCGGAATATTTCGGCCAGATACGCCGATATTGAATTTATGTTCAGGAGTATTGAAAGCAGGAATGATGGGATCATCCGTTTTTGTGTTCAATACGTTCCAACTGTAGTTACCATTCAGTGAATAGTAGTCAGCGAAATACAGGTTCGACCCAATGCTAAAGCCCTGAGTAGTTACTATATCGGTTGCATTTGCGGCAACCCGATAGGCTTGTGCCCCAGCGATGTTAGCATCTACAATCGATACATCGAGTCCCAGGTTGAAGCCAATGAAATCTTCGTAACGACTGTAGTAATAGGTAGCGTCCACGTAAAGCAGCTTTCCAATAGTAGAACGTGCACCGACCTCCATTGTTCTTACTTTTTCCGGCCGAACGGGTGCAACATCAAAATATTCCAGCATGGAAACATTAGGCGCCGGCATGTTAATGACATCCACAAAGCTGCCTACGGTGACCAGATTGTTGAATCCGTCAATATTTCCCAATAGAATGGCACGTCCGACGTTGTAAAACAGATACTGGTCGTTCAGGGTAGGATTACGGATAGCTGAACTGAATGATGCTCTCAGCGTAGTATTCTCTTTGGGAGAATAAACAAGGGAAGCTGCCGGGCTGAACAGCAAATCAAAGTTCTGATTCTTGTCAGCACGTAAACTGGCACTGATCTTCAACTTATTTTTCAAGTTCATAGTTCCGCCGCCGTACAGACCGAATTCGCTGGTATTAATGTCTCGCCCCATCGTGTCCAACAAAATGGTCCCCTGGCTATTGGGTGTGTACTGGCGGAAGTTCCCCCCTACCGTCAGGTCCAACGCACTGCTCTCATTAGGTTCCCAAATTCTTTTAAACTGCTTTTCCCCGTGTATATGGTACAACGCACTTTTGTCGAAGAACCGGGTTCCTCCTTGTCCCAGCAGGTTTCCAGTAATACTATCAAATGCCGCCTGGAAACGGTCAGTACCTGGAATAAACCGATCCTGGGTACCAAAGGAAGAAGAAGCCTGAGCTACTAATTCGCGCGCTTCGGCATGATAGCCCGGCAATAGTGCCTGTACCTCAGGGGTGAGATAAAATTCTCTTTCCCGTTGGCGTCTTTCCGGAATGGTGCAACCCGTACAGTCCGGGAAGTTTTCGAGCGCCCGGACCCGTGGCTGGAAGGTCCTGATCCATATGTTACGGTAATCGGACTGCCATTGGCCATCAGTCTTATGCGCCTCCTGTAGTTTCAGCGCCGTAAAGTACGGATCATAACTGTCTCCTGCATCCTCGTGAGTGATATAGGCACGAAGGAAAAAATTATCACGATTACGCAATTCAATTTTATGCTGGAAGAACTGAATATTTTTGAGACTGAATCGGTTGTCTCCCTGATACACCGTTGTTCCGGTACTGTAGTTTGAACCGATCAGTAATTCGGTACTCTCAAGGGATTTTTCGGGGTTTAACCTGAAGTGGACTGCCACCCCGGCTTTAAGGTTCTCAGAGTTATAATCAACTACGTCTTCTTCTGCGTACCCCGGACGACGGATGGTGCCGAGACCATTGACATTGGGAAAACTGAAGGAGCGATTGAACTCATCTCCATACCGGTTAACTGCATCGTAACCACCCGGATTATCAATACCCAGTGGAGTATCAAATACCGGATCGAAATTATCCGCCACCCAGTCATTGGCCCGGAATCCAAACAGGTTAAGCTTGTAAGCCATCCATTCCCTGCCGTCCTTATTTTTCAGTGCCCTTGCCCAACGGATACCTCCTTCAAAGAGGTTACGCTCGGCACCCTTTACCTGTACGGACAAGCCTTGTTGCAGAAACGGATCCTTGGATTCTATCGAGATCACCCCGTTAAAAGCATTAGGCCCATAAAAAGCCGAAGAAGCGCCCACCACGAGGTTAACCCGGTTCACGTCCAGTTCGGAAGCACCAAGGAAGTTACCGAGGGAGAAGTTAAGGCCAGGGCTCTGGTTGTCTACCCCATCGATGATCTGGAGGGAGCGGACGGGGTTAGTAGAGTTGAAGCCACGGGTATTAACGATCTTAAAGCCGAGGCTGGCGGCGGTCAGGTCAACGTCCTTAAGGCTGCCAAGACCGTCGTAAAAGTTAGCGGCCGGCGTTTCTTTGATCGCGATGGCATCAAGGGTTTCCACCGTCAGAGCCGCCTGTTGTTGTTTTTCGGAGATGCGGCGCCCGGTAATCTCTACCACTTCCATGGTAGTTCCTGCGCCTTCTTCCAGTTTGATGGCCAGATCCTGATCGGATGACGTTACTTCCACCTCGGTGGTGGCATAGCCAAGATAACTGAACTGCAGGACCATTGGCAAACCAGTAACCGTGAGTTCCCAGCCACCATCAATATCAGTTACGGTACCAGTGGTGGTGCCCTTTGCAAGCACACTTGCGCCAATCAGGCCTTCCTTGGTTTCAGCGTCCAAGATGCTCCCACGCAAAGTGACCTGGCCAGACAGGGCAGTACAGAATAACAAACACGCAATGGTGCCGAAGTAGGTTGATAGCCGCATATGCATTTAATACATGATCGAAAAAAGAGGAGGAAAATACGCCTCCACGGTGCAATTTAGTGAAAATTCGCTGGCAGGTGTAAGAAAGGGAATTTTTAACTGACTTTTTCAGATTTCAAACGAACCATCTTCCGGCTTACCTCATGGCTTTTGCGGTCCAGAATTATTCTTTCACAATGCCTCCCAATCTCCCCGGATCGGCTTAGTGGTGAATGTCATTAGCAAAAAACACTCCTTTTATAAGGAAGCACTTATTTACCCAGCCATGTCTTACTACATTCATGAGGCGCGGCCGCAGGTGCAGGGGAAAGGATAAAAAGCAAAGTCCGTAAGCGACCAACATACCACCTTCGGCAAGCATTCAGATTATTCCACCAGAAAAACGAGCTACTACTAAGCAATACCTTTAATGAGACGTTACCCAACCATAACCTCCGCTACATGCTCCGTTACCTTCCCCTGCTGCTTTGTCTTTGCCTTTGCACCTGCGGCCCCGCCCCCGAACCGCCAGCTCCCTTACCCACGCTGGGAAATGCCGGACGCACCGTTATTTACGATGACTTCTCCCAGATAGAAAGCCTCTTTTATCAGCAAAACGACACCACTTACGTCGTCAACTTCTGGGCTACCTGGTGCAAACCCTGCCGGGAAGAAATTCCATTCTTACAGCGACTGGCCAATGAAACCGCCGATCAAAAACTGCGCGTGATTCTGGTTAGTCTGGACACAGAAGCAGGTGCCATTAAGCGGATTCCCCAATTCCTCTCCGATGTTGCACCGGGCTTAGCCTCCATTGTGCTGACGGACGAAGACCCCGCCTGGGGTAAAAGCATTGACCGGGTATGGACCGGCAACCTGCCCACAACGATCCTTTATAAAAAGGACCTCCGCTTCGTTTACCGCCGCAATTTTCCCACTTACATCGATCTGCGCAGCGCCCTGGACCCACTAATTGGCCGGTAGGCGACGAATTTGTCGTATTTACGTAAAACCACTTTCCTATTTTTTGTATTTTACACTTGAAATCGGTCTTGCTATGCGTCACATTTTTACCCTCCTGTTTTTTATCGGACTATCGCTTTCTTTGAGCGCTGAAGCCTTCCGTGGTTTCCTCCTCACCAAGGATGACTACCAACTCACGGGCTATTTCAACGTTTTAAGTTACAGCCCTACGGGCAGTCTGATCACCTTCACCAATGATTTTGGAGACATCTACTCCATTCACCCCATGCTGGTAAAGGGCTTCGGCTTCAGTAAAGACGGAGACAGCTTCCGCTTCGTCAGCCGGTTCCACCAGGGCCAGTGGTTTTTCCTCCGCGAGGAGGTCTCCGGCCGCGCGCTATCCCTTTACCGACTGCCCGACGGCTCCGATCAATACGTCGACGACAGTATGCTACGCCTGTTTAATCAGCAACCGGCTACTTATTATTTTCTTTATGGTCAACGGCAGATCATGCCCATCCCCCGCGTCGGTTTCAAGCGCACACTACGTGACTTTTTCGCAGACGTTGCGCCACAACTCTCCGCAGTGATCGGTAAAAAGGGCTACCGGTATCGGGACCTTACCACAATAGTGATGGAGTATAACGAGATTCGGGGAAGCCGACGGAGGAGGCTTTAGGGATCGGGATTCAGTTTTCGGGGTTCAGAGTTTAGGATTCAGGGTTTAGCTGACCTGGGCTATTAGTTCGACTACCGATTTAAGTGTCCGAAAAGGTTCCTTCACATAGGACACAAAATAGCACCTAATTCACAAAGAATACACAAAGGAGAGCGGTCTGCCTTTTGCGTGTTAATTGTGAATTAGGTGCTTAGTGAATGCTGTGTTTACTGAGCCTTCAGTCCCAGTAGTAACGGGCGCAAACCCAATTGCCGCACTGACCGGTAGCACTGGAGTGCTTACGCCAGGTCAGTGCGACAATTTAGTTTACGCCCGCAGCAACCATTACTGATTTCCACCACCGGGACGGCCACCGCCGCCGCCGGGTCTACCCTGGCCTGCACCTCGTTGTGGACGGCTGGCTTCTTGCTCCGCCATAATTTTGGCATAAGCCTTCTGCTGATCGGCATTCAGCAGGCCATTGATCTCTTTGTTCTCACTGGCCCGCAGCCCCTCCATTTTTGTGCGCATAGCTTCACGGTCATCTCCAGCGGCCTGCCGCAATTCCCGGGCTTTAGTTGCGTACCGATCTTTAATTGCTTTGAAAGTAACCGCCTGCTCGTCCGTCAACTTCAGCTGTTCGATCATGGCCGTCAGGTCGGGGCCACCCTGGCGGGGACCTTGTTGGGTGGCGGAGCGATTTTGTGGTACTGGCGCTTCCGTTTGCGCCGTAGCCTTGGAGCTGTTACACCCCATTGTCACCATCACGGCAGCAAATAAAAGGAGGGAAAATAAATTTCGCATAGTAGTTCATCTTTAGCCAACCCCAACGCGGAGTTGTTTAGCTCTTCAGACTATCTGTTTTGCGAATTCCTGCGCGAACTACCACTCATAACTTATTCTTAACTCAATATTTCTTCCGGTGGCATCGGCAAAGTAACGTTGCCGGTCGAGATAATCCCGGTAACGGGTATTCAGCAGATTTTGGGCGGCGGCGCGCAGGTGCAAAATCTTGTTGGAGGGCAAGGTCCACTCCCGGCTCAGGGACACGTCTAACAAGGCATAAGCAGGTGGCGGTGGAAGGAAATCCTGATCGGCCTCCAGTCTATTCTGCCGGCTGACGAATAATGCTTCCGTAGAGAGTTTCCAGGCTTTAGCCAGAAGGTAACCCAGGCTTAGCCGGAAGTTATCTGATGGCATAAAGACCAACGGCCGATCCTCAGACAGGTTCTGCCCCCGTACCAATGCCAGGCGGCCGTCAATTTCCCATTTGGGGGATGGCTGCCAAAAAGCCTGCAGGTTCGTTCCGTACAACAGGGCATTCCCCGCCCGGTACAGGAACAGCGGGAAGGCACCGCGTACGGTCAGCCGGAAATCCGGTTGGGGCTCCAGGAAAATATAATCCTGGATGGGTTGGACAAATAAATTAGCATTGAAGCTGAAATTGCTTCGGCTAAAAAGTAGTCCTCCGGTAATTTTCAGCGACTGCTCCAGACTAAGGTTGCGGTCTCCTTCCTCGATTCCACTGACGCCCTGGTGCAGGCCGTTGCTGTAAAGTTCGTTGATTTGGGGCGCCCGCTGGCGCAGGGTGAGTCCTCCCCGCAGACTAACACCCGGCTTCGGCGTCCAGCGCCCCTCCAGGCTGGCGCCGATGGTAGAAAATACGTGCGTGAAGCGCTCAATTCGTGCGGGTACGTCCCGGGTGATGGTGATCGCTTCGTAGAACTGTCGGTCGAACCGCAGCCCGGCGTGGTACTGAAATCGTTCTCCTTCCTGGTGGTAGGCTACGTAGCCCGACTGCCGATTGGCGTTATAATCCGGAATAAGTGGCAGAACACCCGTACCTGGTTGGTTGTCGTTTAAGGTGATGTCGTACTGGAGGCTCGCGTCGAGGTGGCGGTCGGGGCCGAGCTCGTGGTGCCAGGCTGTTTCCAGCAGGTGACTCCATTGCTGCAGGCTCAGTGCGGCCTGATCGCTGCGGCCTCCGCGCCGCACGTCGAATTCCTTGCGGTTATTCAACTGACCGCCGTAACGGAAGGTGAAGCGATGGTCATCATTGGGCCTAAACTCGGTCTCCGCCTTCAGTAAGTGGTGGTTGACCGACTGGCGGGGGGAAGCGATGGCGTAGGTGAATTCATTTTCCGTAAAAAAGGGCGTTTGGCGCTCCAGCGCAAGCTGGAGGTCGGTGAGGTTACCGATGTGGCTGCCACGCAGCACCCCGATATCGGCGGTAAAGAGGGAGTAGTACAGGCGGCTCGTCCAGCGTTCGTCATGGAAACGGGCCAGCTGAAGGGCGGCATTGGCCTCCCGGCGGCCGGAATTGCTTAGGTAGTAATCCGGTGCCTTATGATCGCCAAAAAGCTTACCCGTTCCGCTGACCCGGTAAGCGGTTTTGCCGCCCTTGCTCAGGCGGGCGTTAAGGGTGTTCCCCAGGCCGTTGCTCTGAAAACCGTAGGCGACCTTGCCGGTTGCGGCTTCGCTTTCCCGCAATGGAGCCGGCTCGATCAGGACGGTGGCGGCTACCGTAGGGCCGGCGTACTTCAGGGCTTCAACGCCTTCTACTACGCGGACGTAGGCCGCGACCCAAGGGTCGATTTCCGGGGCATGGTCGTTGCCCCACTGCTGTCCGCTCTGAGCAATGCCATTGTTTTGCAGGCTGAGGCGGTTACCAAAAAGACCGTCGTGAACAGGTTTGGAGGCAGAGGTGCCACTCCGCAGGCTGGATACGCCGGTGATCCGCTCCAACGCATCGGTAAGCTGGGCGGTGGATTGCTCGTCTAACTCCCGGGAGTAACCGGAGGTGGCTTTGGCGGAGACAGTGACCGTTTCAGTGTAGTTGTCGTGGTGGTGGAGAAAAACGGTGATCTGGGTATCCCGCTGGAGGTTCAGGGTGCGGATTTCTCCATCGCAGCCGATGTGGGTGAAGCGGAAAGTTTGCGTTCCGGCGCAAAGCTTGGTGAAGCGGAAGTTTCCGGCGCTGTCGGCCTGAATGCCACGACCGGCCTGTTCGCCGTAGATGGTGGCGTAGGCGAGAGGCTCTTTGTCGTGCTCGGAGAGGAGCTTACCGGATAGGGTTAGGGAACAGGATTCCTGAAACTCGATTGGGTTGCCGCCATTCCAACGATAGGACCTCCGTGCCCCCTCCGTGCCTCCCTCTTTGGGAACCCGATGCAGCTCCCAGCTTGCTCTTTCAACCTTCCCTGCACCCGCGTCCGCGCCATTTAAAAAAATGGGAAAGGCTAATATGAGCAGCCCTGAAAAAGCAGCAAAAAATCGGAAATAAAACACGAGAAGCAAAATTAAAGCCAGTATCACGTACAGCGCTTTGAATACCCCTGGTAAGTAAAAAAGTTGGGAAAGGGCAGCAATAAAGCAGACCCTTTCCCACTGCAGTTACTCAACAGTTACCTGGAAAGTAACTTCCACATCCGTACTTCCTCCGGCAACAGCTGGGTTATCAATTGCAATACCGGCCGCTACTTTATTTGGTTCGTGCCGCAGGATAATCGTTAGTTCTCCACTGCTGACCGCACCAGTCTGGAGAATAGTAGAAAGGCCGATGGGCAGACCATTAATGTCTGTTCCAATCGTTGCGTAGGAGAAGTCCAGATTAGCACCACCGGAACTCTGGTAGAACACCTGGTGGTCAATCCCTTCATCAATAATTTCTGCATCGATGGAACCATCAGGGCCTCCAAAGGACACTTGCCCCTGATAGTTGGCGTTAGCCACGATGGTGCCAGTCGTACTGAAGGACGGAGCGTTACCTCCATCTCCGTCAGGGTCACTGAACCCAAGCACTACGGTTTCCTGAGGGCCGTTCGGCGTTAGCGTTAGGGTGACTGAAGTAATCAGTTCTTCACCACCGTCGATGATTGGGTCATCATCGTCCGCACAAGAGGCGGCAAAAAAGAGTAGGCCAAAGCCTAGAAAAAGATAAATATGACGAGTCATGGTCAATAGTTTTGGTTTCTATTACAAACTTACGGCATAACTTTACGTTATTGCAAGTAAGTCGCAATAATTAACGCAACAAAGTCGCATTAGCTATGAAACGTCGCAATACTCCCTCTAAAACTGCCGTACTTTCTGTTCTGGAACGGGCCAACACTGCCCTGAGCCACGATATGTTGGAGGAAGCTTTGGATGGTACTATTGATCGCGCGACGATATATCGCATCCTGAATCGCTTTTGTGAAGACGGCCTCACTCACCGCATCGTCGCCGATGACGGCAAACAGTACTTCGCCCTATGCGAGGAATGCAACCACCAGAAAGCCCATTCCCATAATCATTTCCACTTCCGCTGCCTGCAATGCGAACGGGTTGAATGCCTGAGCAACGAGGTGTCCGTTAACCTACCGAAGGGATATCGGGCGGAGAATTTTAATGGGGTAATTTCGGGGGTTTGTAACCGCTGCGCGGTTGCTTAGTTGGAGAGTTATTGAGTTGGTGAGTCACTGAGTGGCTACCGCTGCTACCACTCATTTCGCTATGCTCATTCGCCTTGGGTGAGCAAGCGCAGTGCCGCGAACGGTACTTGCGGCAGCAACTCAGTGACTGGCTAACTCAGCAACTCACTAAAACTCATTGATGATTCCGAAGCTCCCGGTATAAGTACCGTTCACCGTACGGTTGCCGTCCGTAAACGTATAGCTGAGGTCCACCGTTCCGGTCCGCAGGACGTAATCGATGGTGATGCTGTTAATGGTTAGGGTACCGTTACCGGTTTGGCCGATTTCGATCAGGTCTCCGGCGTTGATGTCGGGATTACCCCAGGTCTTACCGCCAAAATTATAGGTGTCGGTAAAGTTGGTAACGGCCGTAAAGGCCAGCGACTCGTCGTAGAGGGTGTGGATACCGGGTAAAACAGCCACGGCCTGCTCTGAGGCTACCGTGCCCGGGCTGTTTCTCACCCAGGCGATGCTGCCGTAGGTACCGTCGGTAGACATGGAGGAGCCATTGACGTTGTCCTCCCGAAGTTCTCCGGCCAGGAATGCGAAGCCGTATTGGTCGGTAAAATTTGGCCCGTCATCCAGGATGAGGTAGGCGTTGAAGGTGGCAAAGCTTTCCGCTTCGATGGAAAAAGCATTGTCTTCTGGGGGAAAAACCACCGGGTCGTCGTCTTCGCAGCCGAAGGTTAGGGTGAGGAATAAAAGGGAGAGGAAAAAGAGGGCGGATTTCATGGGGAATGGTTTTCCACCCGATTGCGGTACCCGCCGGAACCTTACCTTGGGTGTGGCTTTACTTCTTGGACGGGGGGCGGGGGCGAGACCTATGGACTGCATCCCTCTTTACGGTGCTCTAAATGATCGCGATTTTACACATCCGATGAACTTTCAGCCGACTGCGTCAGGCAGAAAGATGCATCGGATGAGAAAACCGCTTGACTGTCCAGCCGTTTTCTCATCGTAGGCTTCTTTTTTGATGCACGGAGGCGAAGCCGAAGCACTCAAAAAAGTTCCTCCGATGTGTAAAACTGCGGGCCTGTAAACTTGTACAGTCCATAGGGGCGAGCACCACCCCTGCAGGTTAACGTACAACCATCGGCCCGACGGCTCTCGAATGACCTGCTGCGCAGGTCTCGAGTAGCCGTCCGACCGAAGTTTCACGCCAGTCGGACGTAGTCGACTTAGCGGGGATCGTCGGACCGGTAAAAATCAGCGGACCCGCGTTTATCAATCCTATGCGTTGGCCCTGGGGGCTTGCCCCTTCCCCACCAGCTCGGGCCCGAGGTGGCCAAAAGGTCTATTTGTGTAGCCATGTTACCACATGATCTCAGCGAGCAGGCTAATTAGGAAGCCTACCACCGGCATATAATCCCTACAAGGGGACGACTGGCTCTTTGGATGTCAGGGGTTAAGGAAGATCGGGAGTTGAAACGGGTTGTTGATACATTTTTTTTGTTGCCACCAAAGTAGTTTTAGATCGTTCCTTTTCCATACTCCAAGAAGGGCCTCCACCTAGTTATCGCTACCTGACAAGTGCTAAGACACCTTGGGATAGTTAACTCATTAAGAATTAGACGAAAGAAATATACGATGTTCGTTAATCAATGAAATACCGTTTTCATTGGATAGCAGAAAGTCAGCTGCTTTTCCCATATCGGGAACTTCCAATTTAGAGCTAAGCTGTACACTTAATATCTCAACATCGGCTGAGCTGTAAAATAATAATTTCTTTGAACTGTCAAATCCTAAGCCTCCAGCATAATGGAATGTTGACTCTTCCATTATCGATCTAAATTCGTCGAAATGGTCAGGTAAATTTTTGAATTCCAAATAAGTATCACCAACTTCTACTGGCACAAAAAAGAACTTAAGTCCGCTCAATGAATTTGCTTCAATAATTCCCTTGAAGAAGAAGTAAGAATCTTCATCAATAAATGGTGCAGAATGAAGCAGTACAATTCTGTCGTTAGAATCTGAAAATTTGTCAAGTTCTAAATTCGTTATGTTTTCAAATCTGGATGAGATGAAAGTAAGATCCTCTTCAAGAATCGGCCGTGTTTTATATGTATACATCGTGCTTACTTTGCAATAAAGTGTTTTCACGTTAGTGTCCTTGGCTTAATAAAAAGCTTTACATCCAGAAAAGTTATCACTAGACCCACAAGAACTACTTCCCCAAAAGCAGCAAGCCATCAAAAAGCGAGCGCAGCGAGCATCCCCCTGCGGCAGCCCACCAGACTACCAGACCACAAGACTATAGTTCACTAGTAGAGTGAAACTGAACCTCCGGATGATTGTCCTTAGCCATTTGCAGCGTCCACGCACTATCGGCCAGGTACACCAGGCGGCCTTCCTTATCGTGGCCAATGTGCTGGCGGCGGCGTTCCTGAAATGCCTTGAGGGCGGCTTCGTCTTCGCAGGTTACCCATAGTGCTTTGTGCAGGCTGATGGGTTCGTACTGGACGGTGGCGCCGTATTCATGCTCCAGGCGGTACTGGATGACGTCGAACTGAAGCGCGCCGACACAACCGATGATCTGGGCGTTGTCGACCGTACGGGTGAACAGCTGGGCGACACCTTCGTCCATCAGCTGATCGATGCCTTTGGCGAGTTGCTTGGATTTCAGCGGGTCGCCGTTATAGACGCGGCGGAATTGCTCGGGGCTGAAGCTCGGGATGCCTTTGAAGTGAAGTTCTTCGCCTTCGGTCAGCGTATCCCCGATTTTGAAGTTGCCGGAATCGTAGAGACCGACGACATCGCCGGCGAAGGCTTCGTCAATCACCTCTTTGCGCTCCGCCATGAAGCTGGTCGGGTTGGCAAATTTCATTTTGCGGCCCTGCCGCACGTGGAGGTAGTTGGTGTTTCGTTCGAAGGTGCCGGAGCAGATGCGCAGGAAGGCGATCCGGTCGCGGTGCCGGGGGTCCATATTAGCGTGAATCTTGAAGACGAAGCCGGAGAAATTATCTTCATTGGGCAGCACCGAACGTTCCTCTGCTGGCCGGGGAAGGGGCTCTGGGGCGATCTTCACGAAACAATCCAGCAGTTCCTTAACGCCGAAGTTATTGACGGCGGAGCCGAAAAAAACCGGACTGGTCTTCTGGGTAAGGTATTCTTCGCGGTCAAACGGAGGATAGACCTCGTTGATCATTTCCACTTCGGAGCGGAGTTCTTTAGCGGCGGCTTCGCCGACCAGTTTATCGAGTTCCGGGTCGTTTAGGTCATCGAATTCGATGGTTTCTTCTGGGCGGCCCTGTTTGTTGTCGGGCCGGAAGAGGACGAGCCGCTGCTCGAAGATATTGTAAACACCCTGGAAGCGGTCCCCCATGCCAATGGGCCAACTGAGGGGAGTGCAGGGCAACATGAGTTTTTGTTCCACTTCGTCGAGCAGGTCGAAGCTTTCCTTACCCGGCCGGTCCATTTTGTTGATGAAGACGATGACGGGGGTCTTGCGCATGCGGCAGACTTCAACGAGTTTCTCGGTCTGTTCTTCGACGCCTTTGGCGACGTCGATAACGACAATAACGGAGTCAACGGCCGTCAGCGTCCGGTAGGTATCCTCGGCAAAATCTTTGTGCCCCGGCGTGTCGAGGATATTGATTTTCTTGTCCAGGTAGTCGAAAGCCATCACGGAAGTGGCCACGGAGATGCCCCGCTGGCGTTCGATCTCCATGAAATCGGAGGTCGTACTTTTCTTGATCTTATTACTCTTCACGGCACCGGCCACCTGGATGGCACCGCCAAAAAGCAACAGCTTTTCGGTCAGCGTGGTCTTACCGGCATCCGGGTGAGCGACGATGCCGAAAGTCCGGCGGCGGGCGATTTCTTCTTTTTGGTTACTCATAAGCGAGTGCGAAGATAAGTCGGGAAGTCAGATAGTCAAGGAGTCAAACAGTCCGACTACTTTCGGCCCCTAAAAGATTACATGGTCTGACTCCCTGACTTTGTGACTGCTTGACGTATTATGTGGCGGGGCCGCAGGTGCAAAGAAAGGATTAGAGCAAGGTGATCATAATCGGTCTTCGAGACTGGCACCATTATTGCTTAAATAACCTTATGAAACACTTATTTACATTTCTTACACTTCTAGTGGTATTCACTTCTTGCTCTAAGGAGGCTAGACTTCAAAACGCCATTGATTATATCGGACAAGCAGACGCCTTTATGGGTAATGCGGTAGGAATTGCAGGGACAAAACCTGACGTTTATAAAAGCTATGAACAAGTGTTAAAACTGGCCAGCCCCGACCAGTTATTTGAATTGATTAACGACGACCGGGCTGCCGTAAGAATTTATGGTTTCCAGGGCATGGTGGAAACCAACCATCCGGAGACTTTTTTGGCATTCAAAGTACTACTTCCCGACACTACCACTCTAGCAACCATGGGAGGTTGCATCATGAGTTCGGAACACGTAAATTTGCTGGCTACCAACCTCCTTATCAGTGAGTACTCGAAGCGGGAATTTTACCAGCTTAAAGGCCGGGACAGAATAGTATTCGATAGCCTCATACTTTTCTCAGGACATTTGCCTTTAGGTAGATGGACTCAGCCACTTGAAAGTGTTGTGCCCATAGACCAACATTATAAGGCCATCAAAAAGCTGGCACATGATAGTACCTCGATTACCGCACGCAGGGGATTAGCTAATTTTGAGCGGGAAGCGGATTTGGATTTCTTACGAAGTACTTTTAGTATGAACGAATCATACGATATTGACCACGCAATGGAGATTATTTCCCGATTTCCTCATCCATCCTTTTTACCTTTCCTTGAAGATGTACAGGTTAAAATACTTGAGCCTGAAAATTCTTTATACGATGTCACAAACTTTTATTTGGCCGTTTTCCACTACCCTGCGGAAGACATTAAACCTTTCCTTGAAGTGTTGAATGGTTACCCAGAAGGTGTTATCAAAAAAGAACACCAACAAAGCGCCTGGATTGCCGCACAGCTAAACGGCGACCCCACCAAACAGCATCTGGTCAAGGCTATAACTCTTGATGAGCATAAAGTGCACCAATTAGCCTGGTTACGTAGTTTAGCCAAATACGCTAACCTTGATTAAACCCAATAAAAGGTATCGTGGGGCAATCCCGGTTATACCACAAAACGGTCCTCCGGAGCTAGTCGACTTCCTTTCATTCACTTCGCCCAGAACTTTGAATGCTACAAAAGCCATTAGCTTTAAAATTAGCAGACTAATTGACAACAAGACTGTTTGACTATTTGACTACAAGACTTATCTTTGCGCACCGCAAATAAGCCGTCCTAGCTCAGTTGGTAGAGCAATTCATTCGTAATGAATAGGTCGTCGGTTCGAGTCCGATGGACGGCTCCAGTAAAAAGCCCCGTTCAACCATGTTGAACGGGGCTTTTGCTTTAGGGTCAGCTGACCATTGTTTGCTTTCTATCTGCTTTGGCTTGCACCTGCGGCCGCGCCAAAAATCAGTACTTATGTAACCGATTCCTGGTGGGCGCATTCTTTCTACGGATGACCAAAAGTACCACCACCAGTATAGCAATGATCAATCCGATCCATATAAAGGGTTGCTGGTACCACACTTCCACCCCATCAGCATAGTTTGTACCGCGCTGTGGGCTTTCGACGGGAGCAGCGTCTGACTGTGCAATTAACTGAAGCACGGTGGTCAATGATAAAAACAAGGTAAACAAGGATCGGTAAAACATAGCGGGTATTTTTGGTTATAGGAAAGTCGTGCCGGACAAAACGCCCAGCACGACTTAGTACTTTTGAAATAGGTAATGTTACTAACCTACACCTATGCCTTTTTCAGTAGGCTGGAGATCAAACTGACGACAAGCAGTACGACAAAGATGTAAAACAGGATCTGAGCAATGGAAGCAAGGCCACCGGCGATTCCACCGAAACCTAGAACTCCTGCAATGATGGCGACAATGAAGAAAATGAGTGCGTAGCGTAACATACTAGATGATTTTTAGTTAATTGATATACAAACAGTTATAAGTAACCGCTTGCAATAGATAATACCTCCTCCGTTTTTCTGATGTTCGCTGGTGGTGAAAAAAAATCCAACATAGGCCAGTAACTACCTGTTGTCGTTTATATGAATAGCCCCGACAATATTATTTTTCAAAACGTCCAAAGCCCCGAATTGCGCCAGTGGTTTGCTGAGACCCTAGCTGCTTATCCTGAATTGAAGGATCGAAAAATCTACCTTCGCAAACTGTCCATGAAGCGTAGTACTATGCGGGCACAGCCCGTCCTTAACCGATCGTTTTTTCGCCGAAAGACCCGCCAATATCGAGTAGATTTCAGTGACCACCTCGACGTTACTCAGCACGTACGGGTGCAGGAGCTGCCCAAAGAAGTAGTGGTGGGTTGGTTTGCTCATGAACTCGGTCACATCATCGACTACCTGAACCGGCCGCTGTTGGGAATGATCAGTTTTGGCTTGGGTTATGCCCTGTGGTCGAAGTACATGCGGAAGGCCGAACGGGTTGCCGACACCGTGGCGGTGAGTCATGGTTTCGGAGCGGAGATTGGGGCTACCAAGCAATACCTGTTGGAGCACGCTACCCTACCCCCACATTATAAGCAGCGACTAAAAAAGTATTACCTCTCGGCTGATGAGCTGGAGGGGTTAATTCTTGCTTGGGAGCGGGAACATGAGGAAGTGGAGGTGGTGGAGGTTTGATTTCTGGGGCTCGGCGTGGCAGGGGAACCATTAAGGGCACTTAGGCATTAAGAGCTACACTAAGGAGGAAGGGGGGCTCGGCGTGGCAGGGGAACCATTAAGGGCACTTAGGCAGTAAGGGCTACACTAAGGAGGAAGGGGGGCTCGG
>NZ_KB890432.1:26496-26697 GCF_000373105.1 Neolewinella persica DSM 23188
GGGGGGCTCGGCGTGGCAGGGGAACCATTAAGGGCACTTAGGTAGTAAGGGCTACACTAAGGAGGAAGAGGGGCTCGACGTGGCAGGGGAACCATTAAGGGCACTCAGGTAGTAAGGGCTACACTAAGGAGGAAGGGGGGCTCGACGTGGCAGGGGAAACATTAAGGGCACTCAGGTAGTAAGGGCTACACTAAGGAGGAA
>NZ_KB890432.1:26772-111069 GCF_000373105.1 Neolewinella persica DSM 23188
AGGTAGTAAGGGCTACACTAAGGAGGAAGGGGGGGGCTCGGCGTGGCAGGGGAACCATTAAGGGCACTCAGGCAATAAGGGGGGCTACATTAAGATTGCTTTAAGAACCAATCCAAGGCCGCCGGGTTCCGAACCGCGTCGCGGTTCAGACTTTTGCTAACGTCCATTCCGAGGAGGATTTTCTTGACGGGGACTTCCATTTTTTTGCCGCTTAGCGTATACGGGATGTCTGGAGCCAGGATAATCTCATCGGGAACGTGTCGGGGGGAACACTGGGTTTTGAGTTCATGATTGATGGCTGTTTTGAGTTCGTCGGTCAATCCATCGGGGGCAACGACGTAAAGTGGCATGTGGTCAGAGCCGTCGGGGCGCTCGAGGTTGAGGACCAGGCTGTCGGCCAAGCCAGGAATTTGGTCGAGGACGCGGTAAATTTCGGCGGTGCCGATACGGACGCCTTTACGGTTGAGCGTTGCGTCTGACCGGCCCTGGATGATGAGTTGGCCGTCGGCTTCGATCTTGATCCAGTCGCCGTGGCGCCACTGGCCGGGGAAGTCGGCGAAGTAGCTGGCCCGGTAGCGTTCGTTTTCGGGGTCGTTCCAAAAGTAGATGGGCATGGAGGGCATGGGTTGGGTAATCACCATCTCCCCCAACTCCCCCTGCACCTGCGTCCCCGCCTCATCGAAAGCATGAAGCGCGCAACCGAGTGCCCGTCCCTGGATCATACCCCGCCGCACCGGCCGGGTCGGGATGCCACCCACAAAAGCCGTGCAAACATCCGTTCCACCGCTCATCGAACACAACCAGATATTTTCCTTGACGGATTCGTACACCCAGTCGAAAGCCTCCGGCGGGAGCGGCGCACCGGTACTACCGATGGACCGCAGCGCACTAAGGTCGGCGATGTTTTTCGGTTCCAGCCCCTGCTTCATACAGGCCGTGAGGTAAGGCGCGCTCGTACCAAAGTGGTGCATCGGAAGCTCCCCGGCAATCTCCCAGAGGCGGTCAAGTGAGGGGTAGCCCGGGCTGCCATCGAAGAGCACCGGGACGGCCCCCACCAGCATACTTGCCTGCAGAAAATTCCACATCATCCAACCCGTAGTGGTAAACCAGAAGAAATTTTCTCCGGCCTTCGCGTCATTGTGGAAGGCCATGTATTTCAGATGCTCCAGCAATACCCCGCCATGACTGTGGGTGATCGCTTTGGGCCGGCCCGTGGTACCTGAAGAGTACAGCACCCAGATCGGATGATCGAAGGGAACCGGGGTGAAGGTGATGCTTTTTCCGGCGCAGTCGCGGGTGCAAAGTTCGGAATAAAGTGCTGTGTTGGGGATCGTGGCCTCAGCATTGAGGTAGGGAACGAGGGCAACACTTTGCACCGTAGGCAGTGCCTTGCGCAACTGGCTGGCTACCGCCAGCCGGTCGTGTGGTTTACCGTTGTACCGATAACCGTCGCAAACGATCAGCACCTTGGGTTCAATTTGGGTGAAGCGCTCAATGACCGTTTCGACACCAAAATCCGGCGAGCAGCAGGACCATACTGCGCCGAGCCCGTTGGCAGCGAGGAAGCAAACAATTGCTTCGGGGATGTTGGGTAGGTAGGCTGCGACCCGGTCTCCCTGCCCTACTCCACGGGAAATCAACCAGTTCTGGACAGCGATCACCCGTTGCTCCAGATCGTTCCAACTCAGGTCAAGGTTCCCGGTTTCGTTGTAGAACCGGAGAGCGGGCCGATCGTCCGTTTTATTACGAAAGATGTGCTCGGCGTAATTGAGGGTGCCACCGGCAAACCACTTAGCAGTCGGCATTTCACCGGTCAGGGTTTCTGTTGGTTGATGGTAAAACTGAACCTCGAAGTATGCCACTATGGTTTCCCAAAATTTATCGGGATGCTCCGTCGACCATTCCCAAAGGGCGTGGTAATCTGGAAAAAACAAACCATGATTTACCTCTAGCCAGCGTTGGTAGGCGGCCAGGTTGGAGTTGTTTTGGAAGGCGGATGAGGGGGTCCAGAGTGTGGTGGTGGAGGGCATGATTGAAAGTGATTGGATTTAAATAAACTTTTTGTTTAAAATTAACTACATTTACCATATAATAATTTAAACGAAATACGCATCAACCTGGGTAAAGGTAGCGTCCCTGACGCAAGGCCTGGTTGGAACATTTTCAAAAACATAAATTACCTTACTATGGCCAGGTCCAAAGGTTATACCTTTCACTCCTCAAACTCAACCGCCCGCCGCAAATACCCCAAAAACGGAGCCATCTCCACAAACCCCCGTTCCACCGTATCCACAAAATCAGTCGCGACAATTTCTTCCTGGGTCAGCGGTCGGACGATGGTAAAGTTCTTGTGTCGAAGCAGCTCGATGTGTTTATGATCTGAGGAATAGCCCTGCGGACTGGTCTTCAAAGCTTCAGTATCGGGTTCCAGTCCACCAAAAAAATCCTGGAAGGATTTCTTCTTAACTATCCTCATCAGTTCGTCCCCGTCATAGTCGATGGACTCCCGCATCTTCTTCAGCGCATCGGGATCAGGCCGCCAAAGCCCGCCGTACAGGAAACTACCGCTGGGGCTGAGGTGAACGTAAAATGCCGGACGATTACGGCCTTTGTAGGGGTCAAAGCCAAAACTATCCTTATAGGTCGGCTTGTCCGGGTGAAACATATTATTATTGTTGATCCGCATGATCGTCTTTTTGGGCGGCAGCTTTTCTATTGTCGGATCGTGTTGCGCCAGGCGTTTAAGGTACCCGGCTACTTCTTCCAGCCAGATGTCCTTGGCTTCATGGTATTGCTGCCGGTTTTCGTCCATCCATTCTTTACTATTATTCTCGCGCAGGCCTCGGAGGAAATCGAATATTTTACGTTTGCTCATGCAGGCATAACGGTAAAAAGGGGCCAGCGTTCAACATTTTTTCGGGCGCGGACGCAGGTGCAGAGAAAAGTGCGAAAGGAGCAAGGAAGTAAGGGCCAGCTAAGATTAATTCATCATGAACTTCTTAAGCTCTATAGCAGCGACGCTAGCGCACTACTTCTAACTACGCTGTAGGCCTTCAACGGCCTCTCCTTCTCACATTCCATTATTCACTCATTCTCTCACCGTATCTTACCCGATATGAAGTCCTTCCTCCTCTACCTCTGGCGAATCGTTCTCTTCCTCGTCGCCTTTATCTTACTCTACGTTGCCTTTTCATTTTTACTTTCCTGGATCCCGGTCAACACGGATCAGCCGGAGGAGGATCAAAATAATCGGCTTTATGCCTTTTCCAATGGTGTACATCTGGATTTCGTCATTCCCGTCAACCTCCTCCCCACACAATTAAGCGCTCAGCTTCGCACCGGGCCAGACACCAAATTCGTCGGCATCGGCTGGGGAGACAAAGGTTTTTACCTAGACACTCCCACCTGGGCCGATCTCAGTGCCAAAGTTGCCATAAGGGCCATGTTCCTACCCAGCCCCACCGCGATGCACGTAACGGAACATCGGGTCGTAAACCGCACCTGGTCGCAACTGAACCTCAATGACGCGCAGCTGGAAGAATTATTCGTTTACATTATGGCATCCTTTCATACTGATGCTTCCGGTAAGATCACCGAGTTAGTGGGCGAAGGCTACACCCCGCTTGATCGGTTCTACGAAGCCAACGGAAACTACTCCTGCTTCAAAACCTGCAACACCTGGGTCAACATCGGCCTGCGGCGCATTGGCGTAAAAACTGCGATCTGGACACCGATGGACAAAGGTGTGCTTCGCTACCTGCCTACACTAGGAACAACTGCCCCCTCCCCCACTTCCTGATTCGCTAATTTGGACTATTTGGTTTACTGCCCAATAGTCCTACTTATCCTCAGACCCCGGAGGGATCAAACCGCTTTAACCCCGGATGGAGTAGTCGACGAAGTCGGCAACGTAATCCGGGAGCCACACACCACCCAGANCCCNGAGGGATCAAACCGCTTTAANCCCGGNTGNAGTAGTCGACGAAGTCGGCAACGTAATCCGGGAGCCACACACCACCCAGATCCCNGAGGGATCAAACCGCTTTAATCCCGGCTGAAGTAGTCGACGAAGTCGGCAACGTAATCCGGGAGCCACCCAGATCCCCGAGGGATCAAACCGCTTTAATCCCGGCTGAAGTAGTCGACGAAGCCGACAACGCAATCCGGGGGAAAGCCTACCGCTCATACTCCCCGGCAACCCATTCCTTCCCTTCCATGGCCGCCGCAGCCTCCGGTGCCACCCCACGTTTCCAGCGCCGGTGGGTCCACAACCAGGGGGTTGGGTCACGAAGAATTTCCTTTTCCAGGATGCGCGCAAACGTTTCCGTAATAAACCCAGGTTCGGTTTCACGTGGTGCATCCGTTACCGGGTGAAGTCTGGCGACGTAGTGACCCCGCTTATCCATCCGTAAACTCATGTAATATACCGGTCGGTTATAACGAACAGCATAGCGCTCCGGGCCCATCAGGAAGCTGGTCGTCCGGTGAAGGAAGCGCGTCCAGTGGACCTTTTTCCAGGAGTGGTTGCTGGGCGACTGATCGGCGATGAAGAAGTCGATAGCTGGCCGTACAGGGTCCTCTTCATAATACTGATCCACTACACGCCGAGACACCAGGTAAGTCCCAGTACGGCTACGGTTAGCGGAGGTGAGCTTATCCATCACCATGTTCTTCAGCGGGCTGTAAATCCCCATCACCGTTAACCCTGGGAACTGGGCAGGGAACGCCAACGCAGCCATTTCCCAGTTGGCATAATGTGCCCCATAACCAATGAAACTACGCCCCTCCCTGACGAGGTGGTCCACGATTTCCGGATTCTCCACCCGGCACCTGCGCGCGGCTTCCGCTTCGCTCATGGAGAACAACTTGATGGATTCTGCCAACGAGTCAAAGAAATAGCGATAGAACTTACGTACCTGCATCTCAACTTCAGCTTCACTCCATTCCGGAAAAGATCCTCTGATGTTGTCAACCACTACGCCTCTTCGGTACTTAAACACCCGATACCCCAGAAAATAAAACAACCGCCCAAGTCCGTACAAAACGGAGATGGGGAGCCAGCTCAACGGCAACAGGAGCAGATAATAAATCAGGTAAGCCATGAAACACGAAGGTAATACAGAAGATTAGTCCTCCTTAAGTAATTGCGTCAGCCGCACCCGAACCTCCCGCAGCCGGTCAATCATCTCGCCCTTATCCGAAGCTTTGTTCTTCCCGGTCGCAATTTCCTTCCGTGCCCCCTCGATAGTAAAGCCACGTTCCTTGAGTAAATACTCAATTTGTTCCAGCTGACGGATGTTATCCTTCGTAAACCGCCGCTCTCCCCGGCTATTTTTATTGGGTTTGATGTGAGCGAACTCATTTTCCCAAAACCGTAACTGCGAAGCATTTACACCGAGTCGCTCAGCCACTTCCCCAATGGAGTAGTACAACTTAAGATCGTCATCTGTTTTACCTTTGGCCATGGAATACTGCATTGTTTTTGCAGCCAAAAGGTAGGGTTTATTTCAGGGAGTACCGAACTTCCATTCCAAATGGTGCCTGAGCATGGAAATTGCCCCCCAAATTCTCCCACAAAAAGGCCCCGGCGGAGATCCGGCGGGTTAGCTGATATTGCAGGCCTAAAGTAACCGCCAGGTCAGGTGCTAATGCAATAAACTCCTGGTCGTGGCGCCTGCTCACCAAGCCCTCCTCGGCGGTTGCTCCTTCCGTAAAGTACGACTCATCAACCCCCAGATAATTCAGGTACCCAACCAAATGGATCCCAACGTAGGGTTTCACCCGACGGCGCCGAAGAAAAGTATACTGCAGCCCCAATTCTACCGGAACGATGGTTTCATTCTTTGCCGTTTTCACCTCTACTTCGTCAGCCATCAGCTCCCCATCTGGTCCAATCTGAAACGATTTACTGCGGAACACCCCAATGGAAGACCGAAACAAAAGACCGGAACTCGTTTGCCGGTTGACCCCTGCCTTAAGGTAAATCTGTTCCAACCGGTTTGAATTACCGCGTACGGCATCGGGCTCTACGTGGATAAGTCCTCCGCTGGGCCGTACGAAGAAGGTTCCAGAGCTGCCAACCGGAGCCACGTTGTAAGCTAATGTTCCGTCATAGTCCTCCCCAACGAAGCCGCTTACGGAGCCATGAAATTGCCATTCTGACCTTGCCCTTAATCGGCGAATTTTAAACAACCCCCGGTTTCCGGAAGCCACCGGCGGTAATGGTGTTGACCATTGCTCCGTTGGTGATACAAGGCTGAACAGAAGTGACGGCAACTCAACCGGCAGGTAAACTGATCGGTTAACGGCAGTAGAGGTCCCGGACTTTGGCTCAGGACCAACTTCTTCCCGATCTGCTGTATCAATGGCCGTTGATTCCGCCTCGTCAACACTGGTAACGGGTAATGTTATTCCACTTTGAAGATCAACCGTCACAGGTACTTCACTCTTTCCAGCTACTTTCCCCGTTAACTCGTTACTGCCCGAACGTTCCTCCCGCTGTTCTTCTGCGACCTTTTGTTCGGAAATATTTTCTTCGCGTTGCTCGACAAACGTCCTCTTACCTGCTGGTGCAATTATTTCATCCGGCTTCACAATATCGTAGGAGTCCGTTGTTTTACTGGTCCCGGTGCCTCTTTCCTCGTTCCGTTGCACCTCCCTTTGTTCAGGTATCCTGGATACTTTCTCCACATCAGCCACTTTATCCAAAGCCGACGCTTGCTGTGCCCCTGTAACTGCCTCTTGTTCTTCAGGCACGTTCATGCCTGGAGGCATGAGTACCGCAACGATAACCAGGAGGAGGATACCCATTCCACCGGCGCCCAATTTAACCCAGGCAGGTAGAACTGTCGAACCAACTCGTGGCTGCTCTCCGATAGGATCTTCGTTGAGTGCTGCATTAATCGATTCCCAGCCTCCGGGGGGAGGCGTCAGGTCAGGAATTTCCCGGCCACGGCTGGCGCGTAATTGTTTTTCGAGCTTATTCAAAATCGTAAGCTTCATTTAGTTGGTAAAAATCCTTGGCCAACTGCTTCAGTTTTTTCCGGGCCTTGGATAAATTAGATTTAGAAGTTCCTTCGCTAATACCAAGTTTTTCGCCAATCTCAGGGTGAGTGTACCCTTCCAGTACGTGTAAATTAAAAACCAAGCGATACGAAGGGGGTAACATTTGCAGCAGCCGGTAAATCTCCGCTTCTTCCAGCCGGTCGCTACCCAAATTACGGGAACGGCCTGCCTTATTCAAATACCGGTCTGTTATTTCTTCAGTAATCGGTTGCCGCTTCCGCTTCCGGATCAAGTCAATCGAGGTGTTGATGACAACCCTGCTCATGTAGGCGCGAATAGATCCGGTAGGCACCGTTTTTCGCAGTTGATAGAAAAGCTTTACGAATGAATCCTGGGTTATCTCCTCGGCCTCCTCCCGTTGCCCTGCATAATGGAGAGCAATACTCATCACGTAGGGATAGAGCCGCTTGTACAGACCACGCTGTGCCGCCACCTGCCCGGTTGAACAGGCAACCGCCATATCTTCCAAGGTGACAGTCTTGTCTGACATCGAGAATAATAAAGGATTCGTTATGAGCTCCAAACTACGGTCTTATTGTAACATCACGTAATTATTACTTGTACCGTTGCCCACAGTTTAAGGAACTGCCGCACAACATCCCCCTGCACCTGCGGCCCCGCCCACGTAACGCTCCTCTTCTGGTCATATTTCCGGTCAACCCGATCTGACAAATGTGTTAGTCCCCTCACTTGCTTATCTTGTCCGCAAGGGGAACCCAATTTTTATAGTTTATTATACATGCAAGGACTCTGGAGAAGGCTGGTAACGGCCGTTATTTTTGTAATCATTATGGCGGCCGGTCATTTCACCGGCCCCTACACCTTCGCCGCTTTATTCCTCATTATTGCAGCTGGCTGCCTCTGGGAATTCTTCGGTCTCACCCTTGATTTACACACCCGTAGAGATAAAATCCGAAAGGTGTTCGGTGTGGTATTGGGCCTCATGCCCGTAGCCTTAGTCACCGTACTAAAGCTACAGAACGTAAGTGATCCGGAGAATTTTATTTCAATTTCCGCCATCATTTTTTCCCCCCTCGTTTTCACCATCTTCATCTACGAGCTCTACAGCAATAGCAAAGAACCCTTTGCCAACATTGCGTTCATGATCCTTGGCCTCTTCTATATTGGCCTCCCTTTTGCCCTCGTGGACTTCATCGCATTCGATGGTCCTGAATTCCGGCACCGCATTGTTTTCGGACTACTGGTCCTTACCTGGGTCAACGACACCGGTGCCTACTTAACCGGGAGCCTGATCGGGAAAACGCCACTATTTCCACGCATTTCTCCGAAGAAAACCTGGGAAGGCAGCACCGGAGGACTTGTGACTACTCTTCTATTCGGATGGCTGCTCAGTTTCATCTTCGACGAAATTCCACTTGCTCAATGGCTTGGCCTCGCCGTTATCGTCGGCGTTTTTGGTGGTCTTGGCGACCTGGTGGAGAGCATGCTCAAACGCAGTGTCAACGTCAAGGACAGCGGTAACCTATTACCCGGCCACGGTGGTTTGCTTGATCGGTTCGACGCGTTTATTTTTGTCGTCCCCTTTGCCACGGCCTACTTACTTTACTTTCGGTAACTTAGAAGGAGAATAGGAGCTTTTTCCTTGACCATCTGGCCAGGCATATGGCGCGGACGCAGGTGCAAAAAAAGCTTTAAAGAGCACACTCTCCTTCCACAGCCTGTCTCCCTCGCCAATAACCTGACGTCTGAAACCTGACGTCTGAAACCTGCCCACTGAATCCAGATGCCTGACCACTGAATCCTGTCCCCCTGAAAACTATCTCCTCCCCCGATGATCTACTCCGCCTAGCGTCCGACGCTAAAACCCTGGAGGCTGGCCGGAAGCTCTTCTATAGCCGCCGCTGGCGGCTGGTTGGCGGCGACGGACAGTGGCTCTGGGGGGAGTTCGTCTACGGCCCCAACCCGCAGGGTAAAGCCATAGAATCTGCCGTTAAACTCACCACGGGGAAATACGTCTGCAGCTGCCGGGCACGGCAGCGCCCCTGTGCGCATGGCCTGGCGCTGGTGCTAATGCTCAAGAATGCGCAGGAACGTATTGCCGTAGCCCAACCACCTTCCTGGGTCCGGTCCGTACAGTTTCAGGCAGAGAAGTCGTCAAAACCAGTCATCGATAAAATTGCTGCCGACGACCGGCTGGAGGCCCGGTTACAGCTAATGACCGAAGGTGTCGGGGAATTGGAAGTTCGGTTGCTCGACATGGTCCGCCGGGGAATCGCCGACACCCTGGCCCAGGGACAGGACCAGTTTCTTGCCGCCGCGGCCCGCCTGATCGATACAAAACTTCCCGGCCCCGCCGGGAAACTCCGACGCCTGGCCAGCCTCGGTGCCGATGGCACCGAAGCCGAAGTCGCCCGGACCCTGGGCGATCTCCACCTCTTCGTCCGGGCCTGGAGGAACCGGGAACAACTTCCACCAGACCGACACCAGGAATTACTGCAATTTGCCGGCATCAACACCCGGAAAGAAGACATTCTCGCACGCCCCGGGCTAAAGGACCATTGGCTGGTTCTGGGACTTGTAGAAGGGCAGGAAGACAAACTTCGTTTTCGCCGCGCCTGGTTACGAGGTGAGCAAAGCCGTCGTTTCGCCTTACTACTCGACTATACCTTTGGCGACCGGCCATTTGAACGCACCTGGCCCCTTGCAGCATCCTTTACCGGAAAACTCCATTTCTACCCCGGCAGCTATCCGCAACGTGCAGTTTTCCCAACGCCAATCCCCGGCGGCCGGCCTTACGATGGCCTTAGAGGCTACACCGCCTTCTCAGATTTGCGCGAAAATTATAAAAAAGCCATTAGCGTTAATCCCTGGCTGTTTGCCTACCCCGTTTATCTGCAGCAGGTTCGTCCTGTAAAAGATGCCCGTCAAACATTCTTAGTTGACAGCAGTGGTGAGACGATGCCAGTTGGGGAGAACTTTCAGCATGTCTATACCCTACTCGCCATTAGCGGCGGTGGTCAGATGTCCCTATTTGCTGAGTTTGATGGGTACCAAATAACGCCGTTGAGCGTGGTTACTGGAATGGGGTTGGTTAGTCTTGCTACCTGATTTCAATGGCCGTCGCGGTGCCTGTTTCGAATCGCAGATTCTAATTAATGGATACCGTCTTCTCCCACAAAATACAAAGCCCCTCAACTTGAAAGTTGAAGGGCTTTATTTTTTTCTTAGCAGTTGTTACTCTACCGCAGCACTTCCACTTTCCGATTCACCACACCATCATCGGTAGTGATTGTCAGGGTGTAGATGCCATTGGGCAGGGTGCCAAGCGACAGTTCCCGATGATTGGTGTCGAGTCCTTGTTCGTTGCGGATCGTCCGGCCAGTAAGGTCGGTGAGTTGCAGGGAGTTAAACCGCTGCTGACCGTTGAGGTGTACCACCAACTGATCGGCCGTGGGGTTAGGGTAAGCAAGCAACTTCCCATCCAGGTAATCGGCTGCTTCCGCAGGAATGAAATCTCCTACTTCGGTGGCGGGAGTTTGTTTAATTTTAAGCTCGAAGGGGTTGACCTTAACAGCGTCAAGGTGGCCAGCAGAATTCATGGTCGTGGCTGCCTCTCCACCGAAGGAAGTTGTGATTGTAGTTCCCTCGTCCTCATCAGTGGTGCTTAAAGGGCTGTCTTTAAATCCGGCCAGGTCAATAATGACTGCATCCAGCCGACCAATTAGTCCGAATCCACTTGCGGCGTCACTACTGGTACGAGTAACTGCAGCATCAAGCCTTCCCTTTATAACATCATTAGTTTTTACAGAGAGAATAGGACTATCGTAGCTAATCCAGCTATCCTCCATGAAGGCAATATCGATTTGGTTTGGATCTACTACCGAGTTGTCGTACACAAAAGGCATTCTAAATCCGGCAAGATCAATAATGACAGCATCGTAACTACCCGCTAGAATTTCAAGAGAAATCATATCACCGGGTTCCGCAACAAGAGGGCCACGGAAGCTGATCTCGAAAGGAGCAAAATCTAATGGAGCAGAACGCAGGCGGTGCTGTAAACCAAGGTTTTCCATCACAACCTGGGTATCCAGGGAACTGATGATTTGGTCACCGTTCGCATCAATATGTTTGAGGTTTAGACCGTTGATGTCATCATCCCAGTCTTCACCATACTGAGCAGACCAACTCGCTGGGTCTGCCGAAAGGCGAGGTGTGCCAGTGCCGCCCATTGCAAGGCCAATTGGTAAAAGGTCTCCAACATCAACAACACCATCATTATTTGTATCACCGGGCCAGACACAATCTTCGTCAATGCAGGCATTCGGGTTCTCAGCCGTGATGTTTACAGAAAGTGTCACCTCTGAACTAAAGGCACAGTTACCGTTCTCGTCTATATTGAGGCAGTAACGCAGCGTCAGCTGGTCCGTTTGCCCGGCAGCCGCCGGATTTGGGGTGTAGCTTAATTTACCCGTAATTGGGTCAGCAATCACAATACCTTGAGTTGGCTGTTCAACGACGGACCATGCTGCCACTCCTCCTGGAGTAGTATAGGTCAAATCGATTGGAGTACCTGCAGGAGTAGTCAAAGTAGTTTCTTCGACTGCCGGTGCAAAATTAGATACGAAAACGTAAACAGTTTGTACTTCAGGTTCACCATCACAGCCAGGAGCCATGGAGGAGTAAGTGAACTTGTCCACACCAGACCAACCAGTTGGTGGCGTATAAATCACTTCCCCTTTGCGGGTTGTTTGTACAATGCTACCAAACTGTGGCGCACCGAAAGTGATGCAATCGGCAAACACATCGTAAAGGTCGTTGCGCAGTACATTGAGTTTGGCTCTATGTCCAATTGCGGTGTAGGCACGGTCTTCAAAAGCAAAATCATTCGTCTCTACATCCAGTACCGTAATGTGGTAAACGGTAGGAACTGAGGCTCCCGGAGAAGTGTAGGACAGGAATTCATCTCCCACGAAATCAGCATCTGGCTGGTAAGCCATTACCCCATTGACGGAGACCATAGAACCTGAAGTCGGTTCACCGGCAGGTATCGCATCCTCTGGAGCGAAGATGTATTGCGGCTCATCCCGTTTGGTAAACACCCGGATGGTGTCCGAAACGGTGCTTCCGGCTTCGGGGAGAACGATAACGGATACGGTGCCTAAGTCACAAACGCCGGCTGAAGAGCAGACTACGTAGTTCAGGTCCGTAAGTCCGGAGAATCCAGGTTCCGGCGTAAATACAATTTGGTTATCAATTACCTCAGCACTGCCGGCATTTACCGTAGGAGCAGAAGTAACCATCATGTAACCTACATTGGTAGAGTCATTGACGGTAACATCCACAGTTACCGGTAAACCGGCTCCGGTAGTTGCATAATCATGACGGGCTTTCATCTCTGCTTTAGCGACGGTAACATCGAACTCGGTAAAGGCAACGTTGACGGTAAAGGGGAAACTAACGAGCAGGAAATCATCGTCCCCAAGGTAATTAGCGTCCGGTGTATAAGTTAGAACATAGCTGGAGGGAGCACCTGAGTCTTCTTCGATGGTAACGTCACCATGTTCGGGAGAACGCCCCACTGCAGGTTGGAAACGAGACAGAAAATTGAAGGTGTACGATTCGTTTTCCAAAACAAAAACCTCCTCAACCCCCTGTGCAGACACCCCAAAAGAGATGGCCACCAAGCAGAACAGCAATACCAACTTGTGTAGCCGTAGATTCATGAGGTAGGGATTATTAAAATAGTTTGGACCGCAATATAACAAGAACGAACAACGTATAGCTAGCTTCTACTATTTTTTTACAATTTACAGGTGAAAAAATAAAACCATAACTCCTCACTTTGTTCACTGTAGGTTAAGTAGTTAAGTCGTAATTTTGTGAACAATGAATGAAAAATCCAATAAGTTAATTAGCCTTTTAGCCAGCCTGGACCGTGCACAACGGCGCGGATGTCGCAAACTGATCCAATCCCCATTCTTTTCAGCAAACGAAGATTTACTGCTCTTTTTTGAAGAAATAACTAAACGACTGGACCGTAAAAAAACACTAAATAAACAGGAAATATGGCAAGCGGTCCTTGGCAAAAAAAAGCCTTACAACGATACCCGGTTTCGCAAATACACCTCCGATCTTTTCAAATTGATCAAAGAGTACCTGATGCAGGAAACCTTGCAGCAAGAGCCCGAACTGCGCCGGTACCTCTATTTCTCAGCGCTGGAGAAACAGCGGTCAGAAAAACTGATCAAAGGCATTGAACGGAACTGGGACGACTTAATCTCAGCGTCCAACTCAAACGATTCGCTACGCTACCTCTACTTGCACCTCCTTGAGTTCAAAAAGCACTCGCTGCTCAACTTTGACCAACGACGAAATGAGCGATCAAACGTTGAAGAGATTAGCCGTGCGCTTGATATTTACTTCATTATTTCAAAGTTGAAAGACGCCGTAAATGCAGACAGCCGGAGCGATTTCGAAAAGCAGAATTACAGCCTTCTATTAGCGGATGAAGTTGTAAACCTTCTCGACACGCAAAGTGCTTATCTTGATGAACCACTGGTAACTACTTACTACTTGATGTACAAGATGATTACCCAGACGGACATGGACGACTACTACTACCAGTATAAGGCCATTGTCCTCGGACTGAATACGCAGTTGGTGGTTCAACCTGGTTACGCTTTCATCCACCCTGCGCTGAATTACTGCGTGATAAAGATGAACAAAGGGCAGCGGGAGTTTTTAAACGAATACCTTGATGTTTACAAGTTTGCGCTTGAGCATAACGCTGCCTTTGAAAACGATTCTATTGATCCCGGGGCTTTCAAAAATACTGTACAGATAGCCATGCTGTCGGGTGAATATAGTTGGGCCGAAAACTACGTTCACAGCTATCAGGACAAGCTTCCCGACGCAGATCGAGGGAATACGGTCAACTACAATCTGGCAATGATTTACTTCTACCAGAAAAAATTTGGCACCGCACAAGATTATCTGCGTGAGGTCGACTATCAAGACATCACCCTCAACCTCAACACGAAGATGATGTTGCTGGCCATTTACTATGAACTTGACGAAGACATGGTTCTCGATTCTTTCTTCGATTCTACCATCGCCTACCTCAACCGCCACAAAGAGTTAACCGAAAACCGGGACCAACTCTACCGAAACCTGGTCCTCTACACCCGTCGCCTCACCAGGCTGTTGCCCGGAGACCTGGCCGGCATTACCAAACTAAAAGCGGACCTGAAAACCGAGCAATACGTAGCCTCCAAAAGCTGGCTCGAGGAAAAGATTCAGGAATTCGAAAAGGTCTGATTTACCGGCTATTTGTGACTACCCAACCGGCGCGAAGAAATCAACTTAGCAGCATTTTAGCGCTTCGCCAGGCTGCGCCCCTTGTTGTTTCAGACCTCTCACGTGCTGCTCACAACGGCAAGGCAGTGCTATGTAAACCCAAACCGTGAAGGTTTGGGATGCAGTTGACCTGAGATCAATAGTTTTTGCTGGCGCTCAGCACCACTTAATTTCCCAAACCACTTCGAGATGAGTATAGTCGGTTACCGAACCGACACCGGTTCGCTAGGCTTCCTCGACCACGAATTGCTATCTCCTGCCCATGACCATCCTCCACTTCCCCCGAAGGTCCTGCCGTGCCTCCACCTTAGTAAAGCCCCGTTCTTTCAACAAATCCACCACCCGCTCATTGTTGAATTCGTTGGTTTCGAAAAACAAGTAGCCCTCCGGCAGAAGGGTGGCGGCCGCTATTTCAGTAATCTTCCGGTAAAACAACAAGGGATCCTCCTCTGGCACAAACAGTGCCAAATCAGGTTCATGGGCAAGGGTGGAAGCCCCCATCTGGTTTTTCTCTGACGGTGGGATGTAGGGCGGATTGGACACGATTACGTTGTAGTCGCCCTCGCCAAAAGACTGCGCTGAGGCCAACACATCTCCTTGATGAAAAACCAGGTCAAGTTCGAGTTTTTCGGCATTCTCCCGGGCAATGTTCAGGGCATCAGTGCTGACGTCATAGCCTTCAACTGTCCACTCCGGCCGTTTATGTTTGAGCGCCAGGGCGATACAGCCCGAACCGGTGCCGATGTCCATCACCCGCAGTTCCTGCCCCGGAGCCATTTTTTCCAGCATCCATTCCACCAGCTCTTCGGTTTCCGGGCGGGGAATCAATACGTCGGGCGTTACCCTAAGCTGCAGGCCGTAGAAGTCGGCGATTCCCGTGACGTACTGCACGGGTTCCCCGGCTTTTAGTTGATTGATGGTCGTCCAGGCAAGAATCTGCTCCTCCTGGCTCAATTGCCGGGGATAACTCCCCCGGCGGTAGCCGAAAACATCCTCCAGCACCAGGCGGGATACGGAGGCTGCTTCGCCGGGGCCTAGTTGGGGGCTCAATTCGTCGATTAGGTGTTGGGTGAGTTCTAGGGTGGTCATATTGGTCTCTTGGTCTGTTGGTCGTGTTGGTCTGTTGGTTGTATTGGTCTGTTGGTTGTATTGGTCTATTGGGTGGGTAAATGCAGTGACTTAACGCTCTAGCAGTTCCAAAAGACCAATAGTCCAATACAACCAACAGTCCAATAGCACTAAAAAGAGTTCTTCCACATCATACTCTCCATCGGCCGCACGGTCACCTTGTTATATTTAGCGTTGACCTTCTTGTTGTAGTAGTTCTCGATGTCGCCTTCCACGCCAAAGTAGATCAGCTGGCCGATGGGCATGCCGGCATAGACCCGCACGGGGTGCGTACAACTTATTTCGAGCGTCCAGTGGTTACAGAATCCGACGTCGCCTTTACCTGCAGTGGCGTGAATATCGATGCCGAGGCGGCCCACGGAACTTTTGCCTTCCAGGAACGGGACCGAACTGTGGGTCTCTGTGTACTCCAGGGTAACGCCGAGGTAAAGCGTGTTGGGGTGCAGGATTAAACCTTCTTCCGGAATTTCGTCGTGGAGGATCTCATTGTGCGCCTTTGCGTCCAGGATGTGGTCCTTATAGCGCGCAATGTACTTACCAAGATGTACGTCGTAGCTGTTCGTCCCGAGGTTCTTGCGGTCGAAGGGGGTGATGACAATTTCGCCACTGTCGATGGCGGTCAGGATTTTCTTATCGCTCCAAATCATGAGCGCGAAGGTAGGTTGATGGTTTGATTTGTGGGCACTTCCTGGCAGATTTCGGGCGGGGCCGCAGGTGCAGGGGAAGGGTTAAAGGGAGCAAAAGGGGAAGGGAACGGTCAAAATGCACAAAAAGTCCGTACCTCTAAGGGTGAGGGACTATGCCCCGAGAAGAAAGCATTGCTTTCTCAAAATTTCACTGTTGCCAGCAGCCCAAATCTTCTCGGGGCACAGTACCTTACCCTGAAAACCGAAAAACAGCCTCCTCCTTGCTCCCTCGAACCTCCCCCTGCACCTGCGGCCGCGCCCTATGAACATCCGGCTTGTATTTGAGTTTCAACCCTATCTGTCCCGGTTAGTCACCTAATTAGTAACTTGCCCGGGCTATTTATAACCACACACCAACCAAAACAACATGACGAAGTATCTGCTTGGCTGTATTTGCAGCCTGCTCCTGATGTTACCGTCCGGTCTGAACGCTCAAGGGAGCGCGGAGGATCGGCCACCGGTCACCAGGGCATTCTTTCTCAACAATGCCTTTGTGGTCCAGTCGCCCGGAAAGGTGATTGACCTGGGCGGCGTCCTTATTCGCGACGGACTCATCCAGGCCGTAGGTAAAGACCTGAAGGCCCCAGCCGATGCCAAGGTCCTCGAGGCCGATTCCATGTACATCTATGCTGGCTTCATCGACGGACTGTCCAATCTTGGTGTCCCGAAGCCCAAGGACGATGAAAACGCCAACCGGGGCCGAGGCCAAAGAGAATACAACCCTTCCTACGAACGGGCCGGCATCCAAACCGAGCGAAGCGTAACTAAAATGCTTTCTGCAGAAGACAAAGATTTGTCCGAAATGCGGGCCATTGGTTTCACCGCCGCCCACGTAGTTCCTCACGGAGACATGCTCCCGGGTCAGGGAGCCGTCATCCTGTTGGGCGGAAAAGATGCCGGTAAAATGGTCGTCAGCGAAGGCAGTTCTTTGTTCGCTCAATTTCAGGGAGCTTCTGGTGTTTACCCGAATACTGACATGGCCATCATGTCGAAGTTCCGCGAACTGTACCAACAAGCCCGGCAACACAAAATGCACGCGGCCAATTACGCCAAAAACGCACGCGGAATGAGCCGCCCTGCCCAGAACGACGTGCTGGAAGCCTTCGGCCCCAGCATCGACGGCGAACGGCCTATTTTCTTTGCCGTCGACGGTATAAAGGAAATGTACCGTGCCATCACGTTGAGCAAAGAACTTGGCTTTCCACTGGCCCTGGCCGACGTAACAATGGGCCAAAAAGCCATCCCGGCAATTAAGGCCTCAGGTGCAAGTGTTTTCCTTACCCTTGACCTTCCCAAAGCCCCAAAAGAGGATAAAAAGGAAGAAGAGACCGACGCTGAAAAATTAAAGCTGGAAGAACATCGTGCCGCCGCCATGAAAATGCACGAAGAGCAAGCCGCCATGCTTACCAAAGCAGGTATTCCTTTCGGCTTCTCAACCGTTAGCGCCAAAGCGAAGGAAGTTCGTGACAACCTGGGACGAATGATCAAAGCAGGACTCACCGAAGACCAGGCACTCACCGCCCTGACCACCGGGCCCGCTAAAATGCTCGGCTTATCTAACGTGATGGGTACCGTAGAAAAAGGGAAGATCGCTAACCTTTTGGTGACCGACCAGCCCTACTTCGCCGAAGGTGCCAACGTGCGTTACGTCTTCGTAGATGGTATGCCTTCTGAGTACGAAGTGAAGAAGAAAAAGAAAAAGAAGCCCGGTGACCCCGACGTCAAAGTCCTTGCCGCAGGCACGTGGAACCTCGAGATAGACGTCCCCATGGAACAGATGGCTTCTCCAACGCTGACAATCGTTGACGATGACGGCAGTTTAAGCGGCAGGCTCGTCAGCGGCATGGGTACCACCGAGATCAGTAGTATGAGCCTCGACGGCAATAACCTGACCTTTAGCTACACCACCGATGGTGGCGGGCAATCCGTCACCGTTTCCTTTGACCTTACGATTGACGGCGACAGCCTGGAAGGCTCCATGGCCGCTGGAAGCTTCGGCTCCTTCGATGTCGAGGGGGACCGGGGGCCCAAGTAGTCAGGATTCAGGATTCAGGATTCAGGATTCAGGATTCAGGATTCAGGATTCAGGATTCAGGAAATTAAAAATTTACCATTCATCCGTGGCTTAATCGCCTGGATTTAAAATAAAAATCAATGTTCAAGCAAAGCTTGATGCTGTTCTTGCTACTTACGGTGAGCGCGCTCGCCGCCCAGGTAGAGAAAGGCAGCATCCACATTAAAAACGGCACTGTTTTGACGGTGACCAACGGCATACTGGAAAATGCCGATGTCGTGATCGAGAACGGCATCATCAGCCGCATCGGCAAAGGCCTGAAGACGCCCTCCGGGGCCAAAGTGGTTGATGCGACGGGGCAATTCGTCATGCCGGGCATCATCGATGCCCACTCCCACATCGCACTGGATGCGGTAAACGAAAGCACTCACCCAATCACTGCAGAAGTGCAGACCGGGGATGTCCTTGATCCGCTCGACGTAGGTATCTACCGCGCACTGGCTGGTGGCGTAACGGCCACCCACGCCATGCACGGATCGGCTAACGCCATCGGCGGACAGTGCGAAACGATCAAACTTCGTTACGGTACCTACAACCCCAGCGACCTGAAAATGGAAGGTGCCCCACGCACCATCAAATTTGCCCTGGGGGAAAACCCCATGCGGGTACACGGTGAAGGTGGCGGACTGATGTCTCGTACCCGGATGGGCATTGAGCATACCTTCCGCCGGGCCTTCTCCGAAGCACAGCAATACCTCGCTGCGCAGGAAGCGTACACAAAAGAGAAAGCTTCCGATCCTACGGCAGTAGCTCCGATGTATGACCGGCGGTTGGAAGCCCTGGGTGACATCCTGAAGGGTGACATCATCATTCATTGCCATTCTTACCGGGCCGACGAAATCCTGATGCTGATGAATGTTTGTAAGGATTTCGGCATCAAAAAACTTGTATTCCAACACGTCAACGAAGGCTTCAAAGTAGCCCCAGAACTTGCTGAGTTCGGTGCAGGCGCTTCCGTTTTTGCTGACTGGTGGGCGTATAAGTTCGAGGTGTACTATTCCACGGCCTATAATGCAGCCATCCTGACCAGAAACGGCGTGGTAACCTCCATCAACTCCGACTCCGGTGATTACATCCGCCACCTGTTTCACCAGGCGGGAAAGACCCAACGCTACGGTAAGCTGACGGATAATGAAGCCCTCAGGCTGATCACCCTCAACCCCGCCATTCAGCTTGGCATCGACAGTAGGGTTGGTTCACTGGAAAAAGGGAAAGACGGCGACGTTGCCATCTTCAGTGCACACCCCCTATCCGTTTACGCCATTCCGCAAATGACCATCGTTGACGGTATCGTCCGGTTCGACATCAAGGAAGACAGCAACGACCAACGCCTTGATCCTGATCCTGAAAAAGTTGACATGATGATGCTCGACTACGACGAAGATCACCGGTGCATGGAAGGCACGGGTGAAGCGCTATTACACAACCACTAAAACCAGCACCATGCGTTTAATAAAAAATCCAATTCTGCTGGTCCTCGTCGTCCTTTTGACGACCGTTGCCAGCCTTTCCGCCCAGGTAGTGGGCAAAGCCTCCAAAGGGGCCTTTCTCTTGAAGAATGCCACCATTGAAACCGTTACGAAAGGGTCGGTAAAGGGCGACCTGCTGATCAAAGACGGCAAAATTGCCAATATCGGCCCTAACCTTTCCGCCGCCGGTGCGAAGGAGATCGACTGCACGGGTAAATTCATTTATCCCGGCTTCATCGATGGAGGCACCAACCTCGGTCTGGTCGAAGTAAGTTCCGTATCCCTCACACAGGATTCCCGCGAAGCGGGTGACGTGAAGCCCTTCCTGGAAGCGCTAACCGCCGTTAACCCCAGCTCCGTGGCCATTCCGGTTACCCGGGTGAGCGGGGTAACGACCGTAATCACCATGCCCGAAGGTGGCCTCATCCCCGGTAAGGCTGCCCTGATCAACCTGGTCGGCTATTCTCCCAATGAGATGTACGCTGGCTTTAAGGCCATGCGGATGAACTTCCCTTCCTCGGCGGCCCGCGGCCGCCGCGACAACCGGTCAGAAGAAGACCGGAAGAAAGAAGAGGAGAAGAAATTCAAGGAAATCACCGAACTGTGGGACGAAACGAAGCTTTTCGCAAAAATCAAGTCCGCCAGTGCAAAGGATGCCTCCATTGTCCAGGATTACAATCCGACACTGGAAGCCATGATTCCCGTAGTAGAAGGAAAGATGCCGCTGTTCATTGAAGTCAACCGATCCTCCGACATTCTGTCTGCCCTGAAGTGGGTCAAGAAGATGGGCGTAAAGGCCGTACTTACCGGTGTTTCGGAAGGCTGGCGGGTGGCAGACTCCATTGCTGCAGCAAAGATTCCCGTCATCACCGGCCCGGTCATCGACATGCCAGCACGGCAATCTGATCGCTATGATCGGCCTTACGCCAACGCGGGCCTTATGTCCAAAGCCGGAGTGACCGTTGCCATTCGTTCCAACGATACGGAGAACGTGCGCGACCTCCCTTTCCACGCCGGCTTCGCAGCCGCCTATGGCATGGGGCGTGAAGAAGCGCTGAGGGCCATCACCATCGTACCCGCTCAGATCATGGGCCTGGGTGACCGGCTCGGCTCCCTCGAAGCAGGCAAGGACGCCAACCTTTTCATCTGCGACGGTGATCCTATGGAAACCAAAACCCAGATTCAGCAGGTGTTCATCAGTGGTTGGGAAATCCCGATGAACAGCCGGCACTCGTTGTTGTACGATGAGTTTCTGGAGCGTAGCCCGGGGGTTAAGAATTAAGCGCTGCGCGCTAGTTGCAGCAGTCGCTAGCGCTCCGTTGCGGGGGTTGCAGTAGTTGCAGGGAAACGCATTAGCGTTATGCCTGCAACTACTGCAACCCCCGCAACTATTGCTTCAACTTCCAGGTCAAAATCCGTCGGTCATCCCCAGCGGTGATGAGGGTTTCCTCGTCCAGCCAAAGAAGGGTATTGACGGAGTTGACGTGCCCTCGATCACGGACGACTTCGCAGACCTTGAGCAACTCCCAGGTTTTGGCATCCCACAGTTTGACCGTTTTGTCGCGGCTGGCGGTGGCGAGGTAACGGCCGTCGGGGGAGAAAGCGAGGTCGTTGATGGTGGAGTTGTGTGCGTCCAGCGGAGACGGTAGATTTTTAGACAAGGCCAGATCGAAAAACTGTAGCCGGGCGTCCCTACCTCCAGAGACAATAAACGGATAACCCAAACCGGGCTGGAACGCAAGGCAAAACACGGAAGGCGCATTGGCCATTTGGCTATCAATCAATTCAAATGTACGTTGGTGAAGCGTGTAGATTTTACCATCACTGGCACCAACGGCAAGCAGGTCGCCAGCAGGGTAGCAGGTAATACTCCGCAACGAATTCTCGCTAACGGGCAAACTCTCTACCGTCCGCCCTGTCTTGGCGTTCCACCGGGTAAGCACGCCGTCTCCGCCAGCGGTAAAGACCTCCTCCCCTACCCTCAACACGGCAAAAACGCCTCTCGTGTGCTGCGCCACGTGGAGATTACGCTCTGGCTCCTCCGGGTAGAGCCAATGCACACCACCATCAAGTGAACCGGCAACCAGGCCGCCATCTTCAAGGGTATCAAAACTCAGGAATTTGCCACCCTCCACGTTGGCAACTGCGCGGCCAAAGTTTACGTCGTCCTTGTGCCAATGCACGAGCAGGCCATCTGCTGCTGCGGAATAAAAGCCATCCTGAGCTGGTTTCAGGGCATAGATGGCGGCATTGTGGCCAGTACGTTCTTCGGTTCGGGTCAGCATATACTGCGAACATATTAGGCAAGTTTCCGTTGCAATAGCTGAATGCTTTTCATTACCAAATGATTATGAAATATTTTTTCGCCGCCATTTTCTTTTGGATACTGGGATACGTCATTCCCAGCTTTCCGGTCTTTCTGCAGTACATCATCGGAGTGCTTGTAATACTATTCCTTAGTACCGTCCTGTTTTATTTGATTGATACGCGGGTCTATGCCCGAATGCTTCATGAACAGGGAGACGAAAGTATTCCAGATCAATTTCTTTAGCAGAAATTGATATCGACAGTGGCAAATGCATTAAATACTTTCCTTCCGTAATAGCAAGGCTTCGAGGCAAGGATTTCTCCCGTCCACCCAGAAAAGATTTCATGACCAGATCTTTCGGAGGACAACCCAGCTCCATTGTCGCGAATCAGCCGATGCGCGACCTGGTGGTTAATCCAGACATCTTCTCCCACACGTTCCGCTCAATTCCCAAAAGTCGGTACCTTTAGGCATTACCTCAGGCATCCTTTGCCGCTAAACGATTATATTCAAATTGCCAGTAGCCGTAGCTACTCACTACCAACACCTTAAATGTCCGTAATTCTCCACGAAGACTACCATCACCCCGGCGAGTGGGGCCTCTGGCACATTACGGAAACTGAAGATTGGTTAAAGGAAAACCTGGCCCTTTCTCCCGCTGAAACGGAGGCGATGAGCCTGATCAGAGGAGAAGGGCGCAGAAAAGAATTTCTGGCCGCACGCATGCTTTTGCACTACATGAGTGGAAGGAGCGTCAGGGGAGAGCTTGTCAAAGACGACGCTGGCAAACCACACTTACGGGACTCCCACTTCCACATTTCTATTAGCCATACCGTTAACTATGCCGCGGCGATTGCGCATCCGAACCTATGCGGTATCGACGTCCAGCGGATCGTTCCTCGTATCCGCCGAATGGCGGAAAAGTTTGTCGGCCCTGGTGAACGGGTTCAGCTAATCCCGGAACACGAGTTGCTTCAGCTGCACCTGATTTGGTCCGCAAAAGAAGCAATGTATAAGGCCTTCGGCCGACGCCAACTGGATTTTAAAGAGCATTTGGTGGTAGATCTCGGTCTCTTCTCTTTAGCAACGTCCACCGGAAGTGCGTTCCTGAAAAAAGGAAGTATCGAAATGCTGTTCGATCTTAATTTCCGGGTATTCGATGATTTTGTACTCGTCGGTTGTATCGAACGTGTTCCTCGATAGACTACAAAACCGGGCGATTGGTCTATTATTTTCTACTGCTTTAGTCTTGTCCCACCGGTAATATGCCGACCTAAGTTCACCCCTGCTTCGTATGGTGGTCCGCACCACATAACGTACCTTGCACCTGCGACCGCGCCCGGACTAAAATTACTATGCAACGCAGCCTTCCTATTTCCAATCTCGACATGCAGAAAAAAGATCTTCTTACGCTCTCGCGTGAAGAGCTACTGCTACTGGTCACTATTCTTTTGGAAGGGAATACCGCTGAGCCCTACCAGCTGGAAAGTATGCTGGGGCTTGCCTGCCGGGAGGTTCCTTCCATTGGCAAATGGCGCCGGGGCTCCGTTCAGCCGCTCGTCAACAGGCTGGAAAAAAACAATTTCCTCCAGGAGACTTATCGTTCGGTTACGGTTGCTACCACCTGGCGAATACCTCTTTTTTTTGCTGCCGACAACCTCCGCCCGGAAGAATTAAAGGCGCTCATTAAGATCATCAACGATAATAAGCGCTTTCCTGATGATGGCAGTCAAAATAATTCCTGGCACATTAGGTACGAAGATATCCATACCAGGATTTTACATAAAATCCTGTTGGACCGGGAGCACGATTTCCGCCGGCTTTATGCCCTCCTGACTAACCGCCGCCGATATTTCGAGCAGATTCAGGAGAAAGTCCTTAAAGAAGTTGACCGGTTAATCGCAACGCTGGATCAAAATTTCTGGGGCAGCCGAAATAGCTATTTCCAATGGCTCCATTTCAACAACCAGCAGTATAACTATACCGACTGGGAGGAACATACACCAGCACGCCTGCTGCCGCTGCTGCGGGTGCTCAACAAAAGTGATGATGCCCAGGACCTCCTTGAGGAGACCCGCTCCATCGCACTTTTAGGTCTTCATTACTTTCGACAACACCCCGGCGATTTTTCCTTCGACTCGGGCATTCGGGCCGTTATCCACTTGCTTAACGGTGAGGAGGCTTCCGCCGACCAGGCTTTTGCTAAAATGCCGGAGGTGGAAGATGAAGCGACGTTGGTCGACGTCATTGCCCTGGCGCGGAGCCTGGGCACCGGTCAGATAAATGAAAAGACACTCTTGCTCCGGTCAAGCAGGTTCAAAAAAAGTGCTTATCCAAAGCTAATCAATTGCTTCCTGTCCTTTGTGCGGGTGCGCACCGGAGATGCCCATGGAGGGGAAAAATTACTGGAACATCAGCTAAAACAGGGACTTTCTCATCCGCTGGAATGGATGGTGGCCTTGTGGTGCATAAACTGGACTGGCTTGAAGCCCCGGCAGTCTATGCTGGCCTCTCTTTTCCAGGACCTCGACAATGGCGATTTCGCCAATATTCCCTGGGTAAAAGCCGAGATATATCATTCTCTGCTTACCATTTTCCCGCATGCCCCCAATGCTGAGAACTGGCAGGCAGATATAGCAGACTTTTTGGATAATCAGGCGCGGACGCAGGTGCAAAAAACTGTTTTTCTGCAAAGTTTGCTGCCCGTCAAGGCCCCCTGGGAATACGCCTTGCGGTTACTTCAGCAAAGCAGCCTGGCAGAGCAGGAAGACGTTGAGGACGGGCCTGCCTACAGGACCATCTGGGTGGTGGACTTCACGGAAAGAGAAATCTTTTGTAAAGAACAAAAAGCCGGCGTCAGGGGCTGGACCAAGGGCCGTAAATTAAAATGGTACGAACTGATCAGCCCTAAGAATCCGGACGCCATGGACCCAGCCGACGGCAGGGCCATCAACGCCATTTCAACCTACGATGGTCGCCGTTTATCCGGCTCCTTAATTTATAATGACGACAGTCTTCGGATCGACTTCGGCCACATGCTTTACGAAATTGCCGAGCACCCCCGAATTTACCTCGATGACAAGAAGCGCATCCCCATTGAACTTAGTCGGGCAGAACCGGAACTGCAAATAACGGAGACCGCCGACGGGATGTTATTGCGGTTCGACCCGCCAGTAGAAGAGCATGGCTATGTATGGCGGAAAGAAACGCCCACCCGATACCGCATTTACCATCTGAGCGAGCGGCAAGGTAAAATCGCCTGGGCCATCGGTTCCGGCGTAGAAGTACCAGCTTCTGAACGAACCACCGTGGAAAACATGGTGGAGGACCTGCGACCAACAGTCGCCATCCAATCTACCTTTGACCTGATCAACGATGACCTGGAGCAGGTAGCGGGCAGTTCTTTACCCTGCTTCCACCTTCTACCCTTTGGCGAGGGCTATCAGGTGGCCATTTACGTTAAGCCTATCCCGGAAGAATCGATTTATTTCAAACCGGGAGACGGAATGCCCCGCACCGTGGTCGTCCTGGAAGAAGGACGAAAATTATTGCTACGGGACCTGAATGAGGAAATCGCCGAGGTAAACGCAGCGCTGGCTGCCTGTCCTACCTTAAACCGCATCGAGGGAAGCTTTCATGAATACATCATCGAGGATACGCAAACAGCCTTGCGTATTCTGCTGGAACTGCGCAGCCTGGTCAGCGAACAGCTGATCTCCATCGAACACCCCAAAGGAGAGAAGCTAAAGATTATAGCTACCGCTGGCTCCAACGAACTGGCCATTAAAGTGGGTAAGAACCGGGATTGGTTTGAGGTGGACGGAAAGCTTACCGTCGACGAAAACCGGGTCCTTGACCTGGAGATGCTGCTGGAGCAGGTACGAAACCGGAAAGACAATCCTTTCGTAGAACTGAACGAAGGCGAGTTTCTCGCACTGACGGATGAGCTCCGCGACCGTATCCTGGAGATGGAAGGGCTCCTGCACCAAAAAGGCAAAAAACTTCAACTCCCCACCCTGGCCGCCAGTGCCTTTGCTGAAATGGCCGACGGGCTGGAAGACATGGCGTTTGATGACGCCTGGAGCGAGAGCCTGGAGCGGATAAAATCGGCAGATAAAATCCGTCCACGGGTACCTAAAGATTTCAAAGCGGAACTCCGCGACTACCAGAAAGAGGGCTTCAAATGGCTGATGCGGCTGGCCGAATGGGGCGTAGGTGGTTGCCTCGCCGACGATATGGGTCTTGGTAAAACCATACAGGCACTGGCCATGCTCTGCGCCCGGTCTGACAAGGGGCCGGCACTGGTCATTGCCCCCGCCAGCGTAACGAGAAACTGGCAGGCGGAGACGGAACGCTTCGCGCCCGGGTTGATCCCGGTATTAATCGCCAGCCGGCAAGAAGCCGTGCAGTTACCGCAACTTGGCAAAGGTGACCTGGCCCTCGTCAGCTATGGCCTCCTATCCTTTATCGGGGACGAGTTGCAGGCCATTGATTGGGCTACCATCGTACTGGACGAAGCCCAGGCAATCAAGAACACGGCGACCAAGCGGGCCAAGATTGTCCAGAACCTAAGCGGAGATTTCAAACTGGCGACGACCGGTACACCGATCGAGAACCACCTCGGCGAACTGTGGAGCCTCTTCCGCTTCCTGAACCCGGGGCTGCTGAGTGGAAAATCTGCCTTCAACGAAAAATTCAATCGCCCCATCGCCCGGGACGGTGACGAGGATCGGCGCCGACAGCTGAAAAATCTCGTTAAGCCCTTCATCCTCCGGCGACGAAAAGATGAAGTGCTTACCGAGTTACCGCCGAAGACAGAAATCCAACTCAACGTAGACCTCAGTGAAGAGGAAAAAGCGCTTTACGAAGCCCTGCGCCGCCAGGCGCTGAAGGACATTGCTGCGGCCGACGAGCAGCAAAAACGCTTCACCGTATTAGCGCAACTGACAAAGCTCCGCCAGGCTGCCTGCCACCCCCGCCTTGTGCGCCCGACTTCAAAAATCGGCAGTGCCAAGCTGGAACTCGTAGGCGAAACACTGCTGGAAATTCTGGAGAACGGACACAAAGCCCTGATTTTCTCTCAGTTTGTGAAGCACCTTAAAATTGTGGAAAACTGGGTTAAAGGCCAGGGTATCGCCTACCAATACCTTGACGGCAGTACGCCGGGGAGCAAACGGGAAGAAGCCGTCAATGCCTTCCAGGCCGGGGAAGGAGAGGTTTTCCTCATCAGCCTCAAGGCCGGTGGCACGGGCCTGAACCTTACGGCGGCCGACTACGTCCTCCACCTCGACCCGTGGTGGAACCCGGCGGCCGAGGACCAGGCCAGCGACCGCGCTCACCGCATCGGCCAGCAGCGACCGGTCACGGTGTACCGCTTCGTCAGCCAGGGCACCATTGAGGAGCAAATCATTGCCCTCCACGCGGAGAAGCGGGATTTGGCGGACCAGATATTGAGTGGAACAGGGAATGCTGGGAAGCTGGGGGTTGCGGAGATATTGGGGTTGATCCGGGAGGCTTAATTTCATTGAACAAAGGTGTTGTATCGTTAGTCTCGGATTTTGAAAACTTAATTACCTATGAAACCTAAATATCACAGAGCAACGGTTATCGAGATAATCGACACCCGGAATATTAAGGTCTTGATTGAAGAAGGGGAGGAAATGACAGCCTCCGTTTCTGGTAAAATCCGAATGGGCTTACATAGTAAAATAAGAGTAGGAAATGAGGTTACCATCGAAGTAAGCCCTTACGATAATACACGTTGCCGACTTACGTACCAGAAAATCTTTGACTAATCGTCCTTAGAATTCCCCAATGAAACTAAGCTAACAGGTCACTTTACATTTTTTTTAAAATCTGAGTACCTAAATTTATGCGGATTGACTATCGGACTAGTCAATCCGCATGAATTTATAGCAAATTGACTAGTTCGGCGTATATTGCAATATGATAACCCGACATATTGAACAAGCCATCAAATCTCAGATAGGTAAATACCCTGTCATTACGATTACGGGGCCGAGGCAAAGTGGTAAGACCACATTGATTAAAACCCTTTTTTCAGACTTGCCATATTTTTCTGTTGAGAATCCTGACACCCGAGAGCAAATCGAAGATGATCCGAGAGGTTTTTTTCAACTATACGGTCATCGCTTAGTACTGGATGAAGTACAACGGTTACCTATATTGCTCTCCTATATTCAGGGGATCGTAGACGATGACAAAGAAGCATGCTTTGTACTGAGCGGTTCTCACAACATGCTCATGATGGAAAGTGTGAGCCAGACCTTAGCAGGTCGAACCACTATTTTCTACCTTCAACCACTGTCTTATGCCGAGATTAGAAAAGATTACCCTAACACTACCGCGTTAAACCAGATGTGGCGTGGGGGATACCCGAGAATATATGATCGGGATATAGACCCAACAGAATTCTACTTGGCTTATGCAGAGACTTATGTTCAGCGTGATGTCCGGGAAGTTAAGAATATAGGTAACCTTAGGTCCTTTTCGCGCTTCCTCGCAATTTGCGCCGGATATATTGGGCAAACCATAAATTACAGCACCTTGGCGGAAGCTGCTGATGTGAGTCGGGACACGGTAAAGTCCTGGTTGTCCGTACTAGAGACCTCTTACGTACTTTATCAGGTTTCGCCATACTTCAAAAATTTTAAAAAGCGCTTGATAAAATCGCCTAAACTTTATTTTCGGGATACAGGGTTGGCATGTTCGCTCCTGGGCATTAATTCCGCAGAAGAATTAAACACGTATTATCAAAAGGGGGCAATCTTCGAAAATTTTGTTTTCAATGAATTAGCAAAAGGTTTTTATAACGCCGGCCGTAGACCACCTTTTTACTTTTGGAGAGACCGAAGCCAGCATGAAGTAGACCTACTTTTGAACAGGGGGATATCAATCGACCCGGTGGAGATAAAGAGTAGTGCTACTTTCAGGATGGACTTCTTTAAACAGCTAGACTGGTTTCGCAAAGTGGCCGATATCCCGATTGGGGAAGCTACCGTCATCTATGGTGGGGAAGATGAGTGGCGCTCAGACTCCCGCCGGGTACTCAGCTGGAAAAACATAGACCAATTAGTAGCGCCTTAGAAAAAATCCTATCTCGAACACAAATCACCACAAAAAAGGGACTTGCTAAAAGTGCCTACTTGAACCAGGAAGCATACTTCAAATAAGCCGCCGCAATCCGCTCAATCGTATCCGCCCGTTGGGCGGGATCCAGGTCTTTGATTTTTTTAGCGGGAATACCGGCGTAAACGGAATTAGCCTCACAGCGCATCCCGGCGGGCACCACCGCTCCGGCTCCAATGATGACATTCGATTCTACCACCGCATCATCCATCACGATCGCTCCCATGCCGATTAGTACCGAATCATGGATGGTGCAACCGTGCACGATGGCCCGGTGGCCGATACTGACGTCGTTGCCAATGATGGTAGCTGCCCGCTCGTAAGTACAGTGGATACAGGCACCATCCTGAATGTTGACGCGGTCGCCGATAGTGATGGCATTGACGTCGGCCCGAACAACAGCGGTAAACCAGACCGAACAGTCATTGCCCATGGTCAATTCTCCGATGAGCGTTGCGTTCTCGGCGATGAAGCAATTTTCTCCGTAGGTGGGGGTGTGGCCGCGAACTGGGATTATTAATGGCATGGTCAATGGTCAATGGTCAATGGTCAATGGTCAATGGTCAATGGTCAATGGTCAATGGTCAATGGTCAAGAAAAGCGTCATAGCGTTGGGTTCCTAATTTCTATACTTGTTTTTGAAAAAAAGTCCCGCCAATAGTCCAAAATACCAATCAGGCAACCTCGTGCCCCGTAGCTGCCTCCAGAATCGCGAACCAGTCCTGCGTCTCCATGTCCAGAGCGAGGGCCAGGCGGGTATTGTCCAGGCGGCTGGTTTTGGTGGTTCCCACTACGGGAATGGCACCTACTGGGTGTTTGAGCAACCAGGCCAGGAGAATGACATCTTCACTGACGTTTCCATATTTCCGGGCGAGGGTTTTGACAACATCGCGGAGGCGAAGCACGCCGGTACCTTCGCTTTTGAAATATTTGCTTCCGCCAAGCGGGCTCCAGATCATGGGGCGGATCTTCGCGGTAATCAACTCATCAAAAGTACCGTCGTAAAAACATTTTGGATGTAATGGATGACACTCGACTTGATTGGTCACCAGTTTGGTGCAGCCTGCCAGGAGGTTGAACTGGCTCGGGGAGAAGTTACTAACGCCAAAAGCTCTGACCTTTCCATCTTGTTCAAGGCGGCTGAAGGCTTCGGCCACTTCGGAAGGATCCATCAGGGGGCTGGGACGATGAATGAGGAACAAATCGAGGTAATCCGTCCGAAGGTTTTGCAGACTCCGCTCAGCACTATTGATGATGTACTTCCTGCTCAGGTCGTAGCTTTTAATCATATTGTCCGGTCGGCGGTGGGTTTCCAGGCGGATACCGCATTTGGTCACCAGTTGCATTTGGGCGCGGACGCTGGTGCCGAGCCCGGTCAACGCTTCGCCAAAGGTGGATTCTGTGGAGTAATGGCCGTAGATGTCCGCATGATCGAAGGTGGTAATGCCGATATCCAAGCAATGCCGGATCATGTCAGACATCTGGTTCGGGGCATAATCAGCCCCCCACTCTCCCCAGGTCATCACGCCGGCTACAATCCGGGAGAGACTGGGCCCGTTGGGAGTAATATTTATTTGGTCGATGGTCATAGCGTAAAAGTAATTCACCGGCGGTTAAAATCCAGGGTACATGCAGTGTAGCTTAACTTTGTTCTGCTTAAGTTGGTCTTACCTGCATTCCACCACAGCGCCCGGGCATTAAAAAAACCTCCTCTGCCTAAAGCTTCCCTGGCAAAACGTATAATTAATGGATAAATTTATTTCTTTCTGCCTCTTATTTATCTGCTGTTCTTGCCTGTTGCAAGCACAAAACGTCCAGAAACGCCCCGTCTCCGCCGCGCCCTTCTTTATTGATGCGGACGTTGGTACTTTGTTGATAATCGATGATTATGGAGCCATCTTTGCACACTGGTCATTGGGGGCGGGCTACCGGATCAACCCGCGTAAGGCCATCGGGTTGGAATATCGCTGGGCGTACTCCAGCGCCAGTTACTATAACCCCGAATATGGGCGTGGTGTGGGCATAACCTATCGTTACACGAACAAGGGGCTCTTCGTCAAAACTGCCATTGGTTTGGAGTTGAACGCTAAAAAGGAGAACTACGAATCACCGATCATATACGATGCGGTGGGTGGCAGTTTCTACCACAACCTAACGTTGGGCTGCCGTTTCCGCAGCGGTATCTTCTTGGGGATTTCGGGAACCGGTTTTTTCAATCGGATTTTCAAACGATCAGAGTTTATTCTTGCCCCGGAGTACGCAGCGGAGTATGATGAAACCGGCGAGTTCCCATTTTTTGATGTCCGGCAGGCACCGGAGGGTGCGGGTAACTTTGTATCGCGCGGAGAGCGAACGTTTAATTTGTACGCGCCGACCCTCACGATCGGCTACGCCTTCCCGGGGCGGGGAAAGAAAAAAGACCAGAAGGTACAACCGGCTGGCAGTAAGGAGAAAAGATAAGCGGGCCATGCCCGACAGGGCTTTTCCCCTCGTAACCGCCAACCTCTCCGGACATGATTTCTAATACACCAGCTCGTGTGCCTTTCCTGTCCGGCTAATCATCCACTTTAGTGGCCGGTTAGTACCCTGTTGTGCTGTGGCGAATTTCCGGTCAACCATCATCAGGCCGATGCTGGCGATTATATTTGCGTCCAATCAAGTCATCGCCATGAAATACCTCCACCTGGCCGTCGCCGCCCTCTTCGCTCTTTGTGCCTATTGGCAATTAAACGACCCTGACTGGAATAAGTGGGTAGCGGCCTACGGAGTAGTGGTTTTCATTGCTCTTCGTACATTTTTTGGTGGCTTACGCCCCATTGTACCTTTATTACCAATGCTGGTGCTATTTGGCTGGTGGACGACCTACGTGCCCGAATTTGCCCAATGGATCAGCGACGGCATGCCCACCATCACCGGTTCCATGAAAGCCGAGTCTCCACACGTGGAGTTGACACGGGAATTTTTCGGACTATTGATTTGCTGGGGCACTTTGGCTGCTTATGCGTGGGGAGCGTGGAAAACTGGAAAACGTAAAGCCTAAGTAAATTCCTTTTTCAACCTTTCATCTTACTTCATGATCCGCTACCTCATTTTCCTTTGCTTATGTTTAGTTCCGTCTTTAGCTAAAACCCAATTCAACGCCAACTGGGTAACCCACCCCACCCTGAAAGGCAGCGAGCAAGCCGTGGTCCTCTTCCGCTCCACCTTCAACCTGGAGACCCTGCCAGATAGTTTCCCCATAGACATTACGGCGGACGCCCACTTCCGCCTCCACGTCAACGGAAAATGGGTCACCTGGGGGCCTCAATTAGGAGATATTCAACACTGGCGGTACGATCATCACGACTTACTCCCCCATCTCAAAACAGGCGAAAACATCATCGGGATAGAAGTTTTCAACTGGGGCCACTACCGCCTCTTTGGGATGGAGAGTGAACGGACCGCCCTACTAGTACAGGGCTATGGGCCGTCCGGATTCCTGACCACCCAACGCAATAGAAAAAACTACCAGTGCGCCCTCGATCCCGGCGTCCGGGGTAAACAAATTCGTTGGCGTTACGACGATCGGGACATCATCGGCGGTCTTTATGCCAACAACCCGACCGATAGCCTTTTAGCAACTGACCATCAGTGGAACTGGCAACAAGATGGTTTCCCCGCTGGCACGTGGTCTTATCCCTCTTTCGTAGAGTGGGGGCAACTCCGGAAAAACGGCGGTGCCTTCCTGTGGATGCTGGAACCACGCACCACGCCGCCGCAAAAACGTACCCCCCAGGCATTCAAGGCGCTGCGGCATTCCTCAAAAGGTGTTGGTCTGCCCAAGGGCTGGCACCTCGGTCGGCAGAACGTAGAACTTCCGGCTAACGGCGCCTACCGTTTTCTATTGGATATGGGCGAGGTCACCTTCGGCTTTCCTACCCTCCGCTGGAGTGGTGGTAAAGATGCCACCATCACCTATACCTGGGCAGAGAACCTCTTCAACCCCGATAAAACAAAGCCGCACCGCGACGAAGTGGAGGGTAAAATTGTCAAAGGTTACTTCGATACCGTCGTCGCAGATGGAGGTAAAAACCGCAGCTATATCCCCAGTTGGTACCGCACCCTGCGTTACCTCGAAATCCAGGTAACCGTAAAGGAGGAGCCTCTTCAACTCCGCGCGCCCACTTTCGACCGCGTCACCAGCAGCATCCCGCTGACGGCCAGCTGGGAGAGTGACGACCAGGCGCTGGACGACATTGTGGACATGAGCGTCCGGACGGTCGAAATCTGCACCCAGGACTATTACCTCAGCGATGCTTACTACGAAACGATGCAGTACATCGGCGACACCAAAATTCAGGCGCCGGTATGGGAACTCTACACCGGAGATCGGCGGCACACCCGCAACGCCCTGATGGATTTCCACCGTGGCCGAAACGAAAATGGCGTACTTAAATCTGCCTACCCCAACCGCTACCAATTCTATCATTCGACCTATTCCCTGGTTTGGGTAGATATGGTTTACGATTACTTTCAGCGGTCAGGAGACACAGCGTTTGTGCGTCAATTCCTACCGGGCATTACCCATACGCTGAGTTATTTTGACGCCCACTACAACCGAACGTCGGGTTATCTGGAGGGCATCCCCTATTGGCCGTTTATCGACTGGTACGTCGGGGCGGAGCAGATGGGAATTGCTCCTGGTTCCGATGCCGACGCCTCCACGCCCGTCAGCCTGCATTATGCACATGCCCTGGGCAGTGCGGCCTCTCTTTTTGAGGCATTAAATGCCAAAGGCAATCAGGCAAAAGATTGGAAAGAACAACAACGGGGCATGATTGCCACGCTCAGAAAACGCTGTTATAATTCGGGGCGTAAACTCCTGGCAGAGCGGCCAGATCAAAGCTACTACGACCAGCACAGCAGCATTTTGGGTATTTTGCTCAATGTCATTCCGGAAAAGGAACAAGAGCAAGCCCTCGAAGCTTTGCTGCGCGACGAAGACCTTGGCCAGGCGACCTATTACTATCGCTACTACCTTTTTACCGCGCTGGAAAAACTGGATCGGGCCGACCTGTTCCGGGAGGTCCTGCAACCCTGGCTCATTCTTCGTGATCAGGGGGCGACCACCCTGGTGGAACGTTTTGAAGACGTCCGCAAGCCTACCCGTTCTGAGGCCCATCCATGGGGGGCTTCGCCGGCACTTTTTGCTTATCGGTTGCTGGCTGGCATTGATACGGAACATCATAGTGACGGTATCCGTATGGCTCCGGCATTCGGCCACCTGAAGTACATGCAGGGCTATTGTCCGGTGCAAGGAAAGGATGCAGGGGTCGGTTTCGTGCTACGCCTGGATGGCGATAAATTAAGCGGAACGGTCAGGGCAGAAACCCTGCCGATCGATTTTAGCTGGGGTGGGCATCGGGTCAGGGTGGCTGCGGGGGAGACGGAGGAGATTGGACTGAAGCGGAAGGAGTAGGTAGTGTTTTTTTGGCGCGGACGCTGGTGCAGGGAGAGGATATGGAGCAAGGAGCATTTGGGCCTAACGAAAACAAGGCCGTTCACCCCCGCGTTTTCGTTATAAAGCCCACCATGCAGTAGTTCCAAAGCGCTAACTTTACTGATAAAGCGCAGAAACCTCCCGCCGGTACGTCTGCCCAACAGGCACCTTGCTTTCCCCCAATACCAGTACGTTACCCTGGATGCGGTCAATCTTAGCAACGGCAACCACAAAGGACTTGTGTACCCGCATGAATTGGTCTTTAGGCAAAATGTCGGCGTAGGCTGAAATGCTCTCGTGGCAAAGCAAAAAGTCGTCCGCAAAAAACATTTTGGTGTAGTTACCAAAAGCTTCTATGTAACGTATGTCGGCAGTATTCACCTGATGGTAGGTCTTGTCTCCCTTGATGAAGAAACGCTGTTCAACTGTTTCACCACTTCCGGTAGCATTTGGTGCAGTACGGATAGTAGCTTTATTTACTGCCTGGACTAACCGGTCGAAGCCAAACGGCTTGAGGAGATAGTCCACCACATCGAGCTCAAAGCCCTGAAGGGCGTGCTCGCTGTATGCGGTGGTTACGATTACCTGGGGTGGTTGGCGCAAGGTTTTCAGAAAGTCAAAACCGGTAAGTTTGGGCATATTCAGGTCCAAAAACATCAGGTCGACAGTATCCTTGCTAAAAAAGTCAATGGCCTCCATCGCGTTGTAACAGTGCTTCTTCAACCGCAGGTGCGGGAGTAAGGAACAGTAATCTTCCAGTAAGTCGTGGGCCAGTGGTTCGTCGTCAACAATCAGGTAATCAATCATGGGGCGTTATACTTAGGGAGGCAAAATAGGTGTCGTTCTGTATCCGTAAATCCAGCTGGTACTGGTCTGGGTAGGTCAACTCCAGGCGTCGGCGTAAGTTTTCCAGGCCGATGCCCGGGTGTGTACTGGTTTCTTCTACGTCAAAATTATTCTCTACCGTAAAATCGATTCGGTCCCCGGTAGAGGCAAGCACTATATTGACGTAAGCACCGTTCATTTTTTTCTCTACGCCGTGCTTAAAAGCATTTTCCAGTAATATGATGAAGAGCAAAGGCGCTACGGTTGCTCCTCGCTCAATCTGGTGGTAAAAGTCCAGCGTAACCGTCTGGCGATAACGAATTCGATTAAGCTCCAGGTAAGCATTCAGGTAATCAACTTCCTCGCTAAGGGAGACTTTATCTTTCTTCCCTTCATATATCGTGTACCGCATCATATCCCCTAGCCTTAGGATTAAATCTGGTGCCTCTTTAGCACCCCTTACCGTCAGGGCATGCAGGTTATTGAGGGTATTGAAGAAGAAATGGGGATTAATCTGAGATTTGAGCATCGCCAGCTCCGCCGAGGCCTTCTCTCGCTTGAGATCCTGCAACCATTTCCACTGATCATAGATGAGGGTAACTACGACAAACGGTATGGGCAAGAAAAACAGCGGCAAGATGAAATCCTTATGTACCGTGTACGCCGAAAAATCGCCAATGAACAGCCGGGCCCCAAGGAAGTAACAGAAGAGAAGCGTGTAAAAGGCTACGATGCCCTTACCATATCGTCGAAAAAAGGAGGGAGCCAGTATGGCAAAAGCCCCCAGGCTCAACGCCGTCAAAGACAGGAAGGTAATGGGGTTATCGGGGATCTGCATCTTCCCATCGGCAAATACCGTCAGCCAGCAAAAAACGATCAGGATCAAAACCTGTAGGAAGAATTTTCGATATTGCTTCAGTTCCTGCCAATGATGAATGGGCAGGGAAAACATCAACCACCAAAAAGAGAAGATCAAGATATTCTCTCCGTACGCACTCGGGTTAATCAGAATATACCCTAGCCAACTGAATATCACCGTGGCCAGTGCGACCAACAGGAGGCCAATAATATAGGCACGGTACCGGAGCAAAAACACTTTCATACTACAAAATTAGGCCAGAAGCGGGGCCGTAAAAATTTTATCGCCGAACCATGACGGAACTTTCACGAACGCCTTTATTTTCAGTATAAACCGGCTTCCTGCTGAAAACCAGGTATTGTAAGGCAAAAACCAGTTGGGATGTCATCCTTATTTTTCTCGCCTTACGCCTACGATTAGCTTCGGCGCTATGCTATACGACCTCCTCCGTTTTGAATTCGGCTACCAACTACGTCAACGTTACGTCTGGCTGTTCATGCTTTTGTTTTTGAGCCTTGGCCTCCTGGTCGGACGCCAGGACCAGGTGGGCGTGAACATCGTGTTTAACGGGAGCTACCAAATGTCTTTCATACTGGGACTTTTCAGTCTGTCTACCGTGTTCATTGTAATGTTTGCTACCGGAAATGGCCTGCACCGCGACCAACAGTATAAGTTTGAAGAGATACTTTTCAGTTCCGGCCTCAAAAAATGGCAGTTTTATTGGGTCCGTTACATCGGGGTACTCGGCACCAGCGCGCTGGCTTTTGGGCCCCTGGTGATCGGTTTGATTTTGGGACAGTGCTTTGCCGATGTAGCCCCCGAACGCTACGGCCCCTGGACCTGGGGCAATTACCTAAAGCCATGGTGCTGGCTGGTATTACCCAATATCCTGATTTGCTCCTCTCTGATCTTCGTGGTTAGCCTGTTGTTCCGCAACACCTTCGCCGCCTACGCCACGGCGGTACTGATTTATGCGGGTTACTGGCTGGGCGCTATTTTTCTCAATTCTCCGCTCCTGGCACAAGGGGTGCCCACCAGCCCGGAAAACATGGCAATTGCCGCCATCGCCTCCCCCTTTGGGCTGGCTGCCTTTTTTGAACAGACGCAGTATTGGACACCAACGGAACACAGTTTTCGACAACTGGCGTTTACGGGTTATTTAGCCTGGAACAGGGTCTTATGGTTTGGTATCTCCATAGCCGTGCTACTCTTTGGGTACTTCCGTTTTTCTTTGCGACCGGAGGTTGGTAGGGGGAAGAATCGCCAGGGCCAGCCGAGCAAAGCCTTCGCTCTTCGGCCGAGGCGGGAGGTACGACCTGATTCGTCCGACCAGAGGAGGTTATCCGGTAATTTACGACCCGATCACCCGGCGGACGAGCCAGCTCCTATCGTCGCGTCCCGGCCGCCGAGCGATCTCCCTACACCATTCCCCATCGTAACCAAGACCTTTGGCGTATACCATGAATGGCGGGCCTTCCTCCGTAATCTCAGCCGGGAGCTACGCTTCGTCTTTGGCCATCTCGCATTTTTGGGCATTTTTGCCACCTGGTTATTCATCGTCATTTCAGAGGTACACAGCCACCTGCGTATCCGTGGGGATTACGGAGAGGTCTTATATCCTTACCTCGCCGCACTAATCGAACAGTTCGCCGGTGTACTCCCTTATTTTTCACTTATCCTCATTGTCTTTTATGGCGGCGAGTTGGTGTGGCGGGAGCGCACCCTGCGTATTAGTGACATCATGGATGCCATGCCCGTCTCTAACGCTGCAATCTACCTGGCGAAGCTGGCCGCCTTGACCATTTTACCACTGGTCCTGCTAAGTTCCGGTTTGTTGGTCTGTCTTGGTTATCAATTAGGATACGGTGGCGTTTCCATCTCGCCAATTTCTTACCTCCTTGTCTTTTACCTGCTCGCCGGTCGGCTGCTTTTCTTTGCCACGCTTACCATCATGCTGCAAAGCCTTGCGACAAATAAGTACTTAGGCATGTTGCTAAGCCTCGTCCTTTGCCTTGTTCTGGCAACACCTCTTAGCGTTCGATTAGGATTGGAACATCCCTTATGGCGGCCGGGCGACCTGACCCAGGTTCAATTTAATGATATGAGCGGATTTGGCGTGGAACTGGGAGCCTACCATTTACGTGTAGCCCTGGTCGTTTTCCTGGGAGGCTTCTTTTCCCTGATCGGTTTTCGGGCCTGGAAACGTGGAACTGACGAGAACCTGGCCTCTCGCCTGATTCGGCCCCGCCCTGGCTCCTCCCGCTTCGAACGCCTGCTTTCTGCACTTGCCCTTATCGGAACCGCAGGCTGCATCTTCGCCATTTTCTATCAGGTAAACATGGTGGAGCCCTACATCAACGCCAGTCGAAGTACCGACTTGTCAGAAGAATACGAGCGACGCTTTAAGCAATACGATCAACTTCAGAAACTCTACCCCGTTGACCTGAACTACACGATAGACCTGTTCCCCGAAGAGCGGCAGTACTCCGTTACTGCCAGGCATATTCTGAAGAACAAAGGAAATTCCCCCGTCGATAAAGTCTTCCTTTCTGCCCGCTTAGCCTTACAGGAGGTACGACTCAGCGGAGGCCATTTGCTAAGCCACGACAATAAACACCTGACTTATCTCTATCAATTTGACACCCCGCTCCAACCCGGAGATAGCACGACCTTAAATTACTCACTGGAAGTTGAGAGCACCGCCTTTAACCCCCGACTTGACATCGCCAACAACGGAACGTACATCCTTCCGGCACGCTTCGAACCCTCCATGGGTTATCGCCCATCGCGGGAAATAAGAAACGATCGAGAAAGAGAACGACGGGGCCTGCCTCCACGTGGAGAAGAACTCATTTCTTCCGACCACTTTGCGCTTCCGACAGAAACTGGTTTGGGCCGGGTAAACTTCGAATGCCTGATCTCCACCAGCGCAACGCAGACAGCGCTTGCCCCAGGAACGCTGCAAAAAGAATGGACCGAAAACGGCCGCTATTTTGCCCACTTCAAGGCGCAAGAAAAAGTAGTGCCCTTTCTGGCTTTTTTCTCGGCTGACTATGAAGTTCGCCGCGAAATTTACCAGGGCATTACCATTGAGCACTACTTCCACGCCGAGCATGATATGAACATCGACGCTTCCGTTCTAGCCGTAAAACGAGCACTTGATTATGGCCAGGAGCAGTTCGGGCCTTATCCATATGATTACTTACGCATTGCCGAAATCCCCGGCCACTACCGCTTTGGCGGCATGGCCATGCCGGGCTTGATCAGTATGGTTTCCAATCGATATTATTTGGTGGATCAGCGAAACACTACGGCCTTCAACCTGGTGGCAAAGCGCGCCATTCATGAGGTTGGCCACCAATGGTGGGGCCACGCCCTGATGTCAAAACCGTCTCCAGGCAGTGGCCTGCTCATCGAAGGCCTGGCCAAGTACACAGAGGGCGTTGTCATGGACAAATATTACGGCAAAGGCAGCCTCTGGAACCTATCGGATCAGGCCCAACGCAGGTACTTCCGTGAACGGGCTTATGACCCTGCCCCGGAACAACCTTTACTCCTCGGAGATGCGCCCCATCTCCTTTATGGAAAGAGCTACCCGGCGCTCATGGCTACCAGGGACCTCTTGGGTGAACAGCGGATAAACGCCTTGCTGCGTGAGTTGATCGGGAAAGAGAAAGGGCAAACCGAATTTACGGTAACCTCTCTGGATTTGATCAACGGCCTTAAAGAAATGGCCAACCCAGAGGAGGAAAAGCTGCTGGAACAATGGCTGGAACGAATCATTATTTACGATATCGCACTGGAGACCGTCGCCTTGCGCAAAGAGGAGGATGGCTTCCTTATTCAAGGTCGGTTCAAAGCTCATAAAAGGAGTAACGATGCTGAAGAAATCTCCTGTGAACCACTACCGCTTGGGGTATTTACGGTACCCCCGGGTGAAGTCAGGGATACCTCCCAAATCCTGCATTGGGGCTACTACTCCCCCGGAGCACCATTTGAGTTGAGGGTAACGGAAAGACCTTTTTACCTAAGTATTGATCCTTACGGGACTCGGGTAGAGGAAAAGCGGCATGAGAATACGGTTGGGTTGGAGCTTATTGAAGAGACGGAATAAAGGGCTTACCGGGTTTATTTACGGATCGTTTTTGGGCGGGGCCGCAGGTGCAATATTGGGTTACCCGGCCTTCAGGCCGTCCTGTTCTGAGGCCTTCAGGCCCGGATACCGCCTAAAGGCTTTAAACCTTCACGGCCTGAAGTCCGGGCAACTTTGCACCTGCGGCCCCGCCACCAAAATCACTGTATCAGCGAGGTTAAAAACACCGACGAATTCCTCCAGCCCACAGCAACCAATTGCTCCCACCAAAACATTATCTTTGCGCGCCCAAACGGTAGTCTTGTGGTCTGGTAGTCTTGTAGACGGGCCACCTACAAGACTACCAGACCACCAGACTAAAAGACTACCTATGACTTCCGCTCAAATTCGCCAGGCCTACCTAGACTTCTTCCGTTCCAAAGACCACAAGATCGTGCCTTCGGCCCCGATCGTGAACAAGGACGATCCCAGCCTGATGTTTACCAACGCGGGGATGAACCAGTTCAAGGATTACTTCCTGGGCGATAAAACGCCCGACCGCCGCCGGATTGCCGACACGCAGAAGTGTATGCGCGTGAGCGGCAAGCACAATGACCTGGAAGACGTGGGCCGCGATGGTACCCACCACACCATGTTTGAGATGTTGGGAAACTGGTCGATCGGTGACTACTTCAAAGAAGAAGCCATTGCCTGGAGCTGGGAGTTTTTGACCGAAGCCATGGGCCTCGACCCCGAGTGCCTCTACGCCACCGTCTTCGAAGGTGCGCCCGACGAAGGGGTACCGCGTGATGATGAGGCCGATAAGTACTGGCGCAAAGTCCTGCCCGCCGACCGCATTCTGGAAGGCAACAAAAAAGACAACTTCTGGGAAATGGGCGACACCGGCCCCTGTGGCCCGTGTACTGAGATTCACTTCGACACCCGTAGCCGGGAAGAACGCGCTAAAGTCTCTGGTCGTGACCTGGTGAACGTTGACGACTCCGGCGTCGTCGAGATCTGGAACAACGTATTCATCCAGTTCAACCGCAAAGCAGACGGCAGCCTCGAAAATCTGCCCGAAAAGCACGTCGACACCGGCATGGGCTTTGAGCGCCTCTGCATGATCATGCAGGGCAAGGAAGCGACTTACGATACCGACGTATTCACCCCACTCCTCCGCGAAATCGAACGCCTTACCGGCAAGACCTACGGCGGCTCTTACGCTGACGATGCCAAAGCAGACATGGCCATGCGCGTCATCGTTGACCACCTACGGGCCGTTGCTTTCACCATTGCCGACGGGCAGCTGCCGGGTTCCGGTGGTGCCGGCTACGTCGTTCGTCGCATCCTGCGCCGGGCCGTCCGCTACGCTTACTCCTTCCTTGACCAAAAGGCACCGTTCATCAATAAGCTGATGAAGACGCTGGTGCAGGAAATGGGCGATGCCTTCCCCGAACTGAAACAGCAAGAGCAGCAGATCACCCGGATCATTGAGAGTGAGGAAAAATCGTTTCTCAATACCCTGGAGAACGGATTAACCCGCTTCGCCAACCTCGACTCCAAAGAAGGCGTCATCGGTGGTCAGGACGTCTTCGAGCTCTACGATACCTTCGGCTTCCCGATCGACCTCACCCGCCTGCTGGCAAGTGAGCAAGGGCTGACCATTGACGAAGACGGTTTCAACACTGCCCTCGCCGAACAAAAGGCCCGCAGCCGCAAAGACGCCGCCAAAGAAGTCGGCGACTGGACCGTCCTTTCCGACGAAGACAGCCAGTTCATCGGTTTCGACTACCTCTCCGACGCCGGCGCGAAAATCACCAAGTTCCGTACCGTGAAGGTGAGGGACAAGCCACAATACCACGTCGTGCTGGACCGCACGCCCTTCTACGGAGAAAGCGGCGGCCAGGCCGGCGATACCGGTAGCCTCAACGTAGGCGGAGAGACCGTTTTCGTGACCGACACCATCAAGGAAAACGACCTGACGGTACACATCGTCAATAAGCTGCCGGAAAATCCGGACGCTGACGTGTTCGCCCAGGTAAAGGAAGCTGAACGCCAGGCCACCAGCCAGAACCATACAGCGGCTCACCTGCTGCACGCGGCGCTGCACGAAGTGCTGGGTAAACATGCCATTCAGAAAGGCCAGGATGTCCGCGCTAAGCGCGTCCGTTTCGACTTCAGCCACTTCGATGCCGTTACGGCAGAGGAGTTGGTGAAAATTGAGAACCTGGTGAACGAGAAAGTTCGGCAGAACATTCCCCTGATCGAACGTCGGGATGTGCCGATCGCCGAAGCCAGGACCTCCGGTGCCATGATGCTCTTCGGAGAAAAGTACGGCGATGCCGTACGCATCATCACCTTTGATCCCGACTTCAGTTCGGAACTTTGTGGCGGTACGCACGTAAAGCACACCGGCGAGCTTGGCCTGGTTAAGATTACGGGAGAGAGCAGTGTCGCTGCCGGCATCCGTCGGATCGAGGCGGTAACGGCCGAGGGTGCGCAGGCTTACGTAGATGAGCGCCTTGGAACACTTTCTGAAATCCGCGAATTGCTTAAGGGTTCCAGCAATCCCGTCAAGGCAGTTGCGGCTCTGCAGGACGAGAACCGCAGTCTGAAAAAAGAGATTGAAAAGATGCAGGCGGCCCAGGCCGGCGACATAAAAGGTGACCTACAAAAGGCCTTCGAAGTCGTCAATGGCGTCAACTTCCTGGCGGCCAAAGTGCCGCTGTCGGATGCTGCGGCCATCAAAACCCTGGCCTTCCAGCTGACGGGAGAGCAGGAGAACAGTTTCGTCCTCCTCGGCTCCGAAAACGATGGCAAGGCACTGCTGACGCTGGCCCTATCCAAGGACCTCGCCGATAAAGGTGAGCTGAATGCCGGAACTATGATTCGTAGCCTCGCCAAGCACATTAAAGGTGGTGGCGGCGGCCAGCCGTTCTTTGCTACTGCGGGGGGGAAGGATCCTGGGGGGCTGGAGGCTGCTTTGGCTGCTGCTAGAGTTGAGTTAGTGAAGTAGTGAGTCACTGAGTTGCTGTCGCAACTGCCGTTCGCGGCGCTGCGCTTACTCACCTCAGGTGAACGAGCGCAGCGGCTATAAGCTGTACCGGAGACCAAGACCAGTTGACCAGGCCCGATCTTCCAGGTTGATGCCAAAAAGAACCTGAGCGTTCAGCGTAAGGATAAGACGATCACTTATCGCCCGCTCCAGGCCTGCGGAGACGGGAATGAACATTGCCGATTTTTTCTCCGTCGTGAACCGTTCAATTACGGTTTGCGCCACACGGTCAGCACCGAAGTCGACGTCCAACTCGTAGCGGTAAAAATGGCTACGGGTGGTATAAGCTACACCGGTGCCGAGGTAAAACTGGTTAGCGGCAACGTTCAGTAGCCGGTAGCGCACGTTAATTCCTGCGGTCAGTACCTTCATTTCATTATCAGCGGGTGCGGTAAATGTTTGCTCTACGGGATTGACATCACTTACGCCAAAGCGGGTAAAATCGTTTTCGTAGAGCGTCCCCTCGCCAAAAAGATAGTGTAGGACAGGGTTGATCTGCCAGCGTTCGCTCAACTGATAATTGAGTCCGAGCGACAGGTAGGGCAGCAAATCACTTTCGGCTACATTCCCATAGAAGCGGTTGAAATCACGGCCCTCAATGGAGTAAAAGACTTCTTGAAAATCTGAAAAGGTAGTGTAAGAACCAGCCCCAGCCTGCACCTCAAGAGAGAATTTGTCACCGTTTTGAGCCGTAATGAAATTTCCGAAGCAAAAGAAAAGAAGAAATAGAACAATTGGCTTATGCATGGCAATGGGTTTTGATGTAATTACAGGTTCTGACTCCCATAATAAGATACTCCCTAAAAGCCTGGCAAAAATTTAGCATAGTTTAACGACGGTCCGGCATGATTCTAAAGGTTTTTTAAGGGAAATGACCTGTCGGATCTAGGGTAGTTACCCCATCCGCCCCTCATAATCCTCGTAAGTAAACGACCGCCGGTGGGTCACCTCCCCGTGCGCATCAATGATGCAGATATCCGGGTGCGGCACGCCGTTAAACATCGTTGTTTTCACGGTGGTGTAGTGGGCCATGTCCTCGAAGAGAATAGTATCTCCGGGGCGGACGGGCTGTGGGAAGTAGTATTCCGCCAGGTAATCGCCAGCCAGGCAGCTCATACCGCCGAGACGATAGGCATAGGGGAACTCGGGCTTGGCCTCTTTGCTGGCACCACGGATGTCCGGACGGTAAGGCATCTCCAGGGTATCTGGCATGTGGCAGGTGAAGCTGACGTCGAGCATCAGGGTACGGTAGCCGTAGTTATCGACAATATCCAGTACGTTGCTCTCCAATGTACCCGTTCCCCAGAGGTGGGCGCTGCCGGGCTCCAGGATGACCTCCAGGTGTGGGTAGCGCTGGCGAAAATCCTGTAGGCTTTTGATCAATAAGTCTGTATCGTAACCATCTTTGGTCATCAGGTGACCACCGCCGAGATTGAGCCATTCCACTTGCTCCAGATAGTGGCCAAACTGGGCTTTGACGCGCTCGATCAGGGTGGCAGTATTCTCTGCCGTGGATTCGCAAAGGGTGTGAACGTGGATTCCTTTTAGTCCCTTGGGCGGCTTAGCCGGTAGGTTGGGCAGGGTTTCCCCCAGTCGGCCGTGTGGGTCGGCCGGGTTGTAGAGGTCCGTCTCTACCGGACTGTACTCGGGGTTGACGCGCAGGCCAACGTTGGTGCCGAGGCGTTCCCAGGTTTCGCGGTGGCGCTCCAGCTCCGTTAGCGTATTAAAGGTGAGGTGGCCGGACATCTCAGCAATCTCGGCAAATTCATGCGGTCGATACACCGGCGCATAAACATGAGGCGGTTTTCCGAAATGGTTTTTGATTAGTTTCGCCTCGTTCAGGCTGCTGGCCGTAGCACCGGTCAGGTACTCCGCAAAAATGGGAAAGGCCGGCCAGTAAGCAAATGCTTTCAGGGCCAGGATGATGGTGACATCAGCAGTACTGGCAACGTCGGCGATGCGCTCCAGGTTTTGGCGAACTTTGTCTTCGTAAATGCGGAAGGTTGATCTATTGGTCATTGGGGCTAATTGGTCGTATTCGACTATTGGTCTCTTGGTCTATTGGGGTCAGTTAAGACGGTCATGCAAAGAAACACCCAAACGGGCCAATAGTCCAATAGTCCAATAGTCCAATAGTCCAAAATACTAATAGACCAATCTACCTTCCCAGCCATTCCTTAAAACTCTTCACCCGCGGCCGGCTGACGATATTTTCCAGTTCGCCTTTGGGAGAAAGCGCCAAGACCAGGCGGTGATTGAAGTAAGGCTGTGCCTTCAGAATCCCTTCTACGTGCACGATTTGTGCGCGGTTGATGCGCGACCAGTCCCGGGGGTCGACTTCTTCCTCGATCCGATCGAGGGTTTCGTCCAGGAGGACGCGCTGACCGGTGGCGGTCAGGGCGAAAGTCAGCCCGTCGGAAGAATAGATTTGGCGAAGGTCGGCGACCTTTACCGGCAGCCACTCCTGCCCTTTTTGGGCCAAAAATCGTTCGCGGTAGGTGGGCTGTTTTTGGTGAATGAGATGGGCAAGTTGCCCCCAGTCGGGTTGTAGCGCAGGGCGTTGCAGGTGCTCTAATTTGGAGAGGGCGCGTTCCAGTTCTATCGGATCGATGGGCTTCATCAGGTAATCGATGCTGTTGACGCGGAAGGCGCGGACGCCGTACTGATCGTAGGCCGTCGTAAAAATGATCGGGCACTCACAGGCTACCTGTTCCCAGATACTGAAACTGAGCCCATCGGCCAGGTGGATGTCGCTGAAGATTACGTCCGGATGTGGCTTTTCTTTCAGGGCGCGGACGCAGGATGCAATGGAATCGGTAGAGAAAGCAATGTTTAACTGAGGCCGCACCTCCGCCAGGAGCTTAGTCAACCTGCGGAGGGCTGGTGGTTCATCTTCTATTATCCAGGCAGTCATTCAGATTTGCAATTTTAAGATTCAATATTTAGAATTTATCATTTGCCCGGAGGACAGGCTTCCGCACGTACGCAAGGAGCAGAAAACAGGGGTAAGCAAATTTTAAACATTGAACGTTAAATCAAACATGTTCAATTGCTATGCCGTAGCTGCCCGCCGCACTTGCTTGACCGGGAACACCGGAATACTCACTTCAAACCGTTCGTCGGTTTCGGTGATTATTATGGGGTCTTCGGTCACCATTTCGTAGCGGGCCTTTAGGTTCTGGTGGCCCCAGCCGGTAGAGTTTAGCTGTTGGCTGGTCCGCAGTTGTAATTCATTGCTAACGGTGATGCGGTTTCCCGCCAGCACGATGTCGATTCGCAGCGGAAATTCGTGACTTACTACATTGTGCTTGATGGCATTCTCTACCAGTAGCTGTACGGAGAGTGGTACCACCCGGTAGTTACGAAACTCAGCCGGCAGGATCAGTGCCTGCCCTTCTCCTTCACACTGCACCGGCGTCCCCGCCCCGAAAGTCCAGCAGACACTCAATTTATCTTCAAAGCGCGTTTGCATCAGGAATACATAGTCCTGCAACGCCCGCACCTCTTCCTCCAGCGTGATCAACTCCTTGTGCCGCCACTCGAGGATGCGCCGGTAAACTGACGACAGCCGTTGGGTAAACAGGGTTGCCTTCCCGGCATCTTCGGGGATAATGTTGACCAAAGTATTAAGGCTGTTAAACAGAAAGTGGGGATTCATCTGCTGCTTCAGCACCGAGAGTTGTGCTTGCATGTTGTCCTTAGCCAGGCGTTCCTGCACCAGCAGGCTTTCCTTGAATTTCGTGAAGAAGTAGATTCCCTCATACATCGCCAGTACCATGACCACCAGAGTATAAGCCATCACGATTTTATAAGAAAGTGGCGGATCCGGAATTCCCTGCTCCGGCAAGACATTCTTTAACACAGGCTCCACCAGTGCCGACATGAGCACCACTATGATCGCCAATACTCCCAGCGTAGCGACGATACGCTGGGCCGTTTGGTGTTGCTCGGGCAGCCTGCGACGAAAATTTAAAGTCGCGAGCCGGCCAACAACCCAGTATAAGGTCGTGAAGGTTAGAGATATTCCATAACAATTGGCGCTCTCCCACATGCTGATTCCCGGAGTGGCACCTCCGAAGAGGACGTTGCCAATACCCGCCAATGGAAAAATACCTACCAGCATTACACACAGGTCATCGAAACCCAGGTATTTGATGCGTTCGGCCTTGGTGAAGAATAGTTTCATACGGGTTGCAAGTTTCAGGTTGCAGGTTGCAGGTTTCAGGTTGCAAGTTGCAAGTTGCAGGTTGCAGGTTGCAGGTTGCAGGTTGCAGGTTGCAGCCAATTTTAAACTTAAAAGTTTGTTTTTAAAATAAAAACTATATTTACACAGCGACAGCACTTATCAAATCTTTTTTTATAATCTCCTTTCACTCTCTGTCGTGTTCTCATAATATCCAATTTCCAAAAAATGGCACGTTCATATCGTGACCTTGAAGTGTACAAAGTCTCCATCGAGTTATTTTACAGAACGCATCAACTTTCATTAAGACTACCAAAGTACGAGCTATTCGAATTAGGAAGCCAACTTAGGAGGTCTTCTGACAGCATTAATTCAAATATCGTAGAAGGTTACGGTAGAAAAGAATACAAGAAAGACTTTCTCCGGTTCTTATCCATAGCACGTAGCAGTCATGATGAGACCGTTAATCATTTGGTGAAGATTTGCAGATTGTATCCTGAGTTCAGCGAGGAGACTGACACGTTGATTGCAGAATATGAAACGCTTGGTAAAAGGCTTTATAGCTTCCATCAATACGTCTTGAAAGATTGGCGATCTTGACTGTCCCAACCTGCAACCTGCAACTTGCAACCTGCAACTTGCAACCTGAAACCTGCAACCTGCAACCTGTTAAAACTGAACCCGGTACTGAAAATCCGGAAAGAACCCTGATTGATACACCGTATTCACTTGTCCGGTGACTGGGTTAAACCGTTCCTGAAAGACGTTCTCACGATTCGTCAGGTTCTGAAAATCAATGAAGAAGCTCTGGCTCAATTTCTTTGTGGGGCTATTTAGCTGGAAGCCAAACTTCAGGTCCATCCGGAAGTAATCCGCGTACCGTTCGCTGAAGGCGAGGCTTTCGTCCCGAATATCCGTCTGAAATTCCCGACTTGTCTCCAGGTCAACCGGACTATAATAACGGCCGCCGCTCCCCGTAACCCTGGCATTGATGGTAAACCGGTGCTGTTTATTTTTTCCGAAGGCCCATTCCCGGCCAGCCAGGAAGTTAGCCACGTAGTTGTTATTGAAAGCCGTATTGCGTTCTACACCATCGCTGCCTTCATACCTACTCTCGAAGAGCGAGCTGGTAAAGAGCAGGTACCAGTTTTTGGCAAAATAGTGTTCCAGGGTAACTTCCACACCGTAGTTACGTCCGCTGCCTTCGTTGACCAGGCTTCCCCGCTCGGGGAAGACGAAATCGGCACCAGCGTTCAGGACGGAAAAGGAAGAAGAAAAGTTATCAACGGGGATATCCGTAAGGTTTTGGAAGTAAACTTCCGTCTTCAGGCGCCAATTAGGCGCAAAGGCCAGGTCACCGCCCAGGACGAAGTGATCTGCCAGCAGAAAACCCAGGTTTTGGTTGGCATCCGGGCTACCGGTGGTTACGTCGCGGAAGAAGAAGACGGGCAGGGCAGGCGTCTGTGCGTGCCGGCCATACCCGGCGTTAAGGGTCAGTTTATCGGTTGCCTGGTAGCGGAGACCGAGGCGGGGTTCTGCGGCAAAGGCTTCGGATAAACTAAAGTACTGCAGGTGCAGACCGGCATTCAGGGTGGTTTTGGTTCCGATCCGGTACCGGGCTTGCCCGAAAGCCTGATACAAACCGAAAGCACCGTCAAAGTCACGGAGGCGATCCAGGTCCTGCACCCCGTCTTCGTCGCGGTCGGGTTGCCCGTCCCGGTCGTCCACCAATGTCGTTAAGCCGATGGATTCTGCCTGCAGACCAGTCCGGATGGTAAGGCGGTTACTAAGCTTACTGTTCAAGTAAGATTTGATGCTGTAGCGGGTGGTGTTATCGTCCACATCGGTAAAAAGCAGGCCATCTCCTCCTTCGTCGTTGAGGGCAAATTCCTGAAATTCGTTTCCTTGTACCGAGCCGCTGATGATGGTCCGCAGGTAGGTATTGTCCCCCGTGATCAGGTTGTGGCGCAAACCCAGTACGCCGAAATAGCTGTCGGCGTAGGCGTTCCGATCGGGGTTGGCGAATAAATCGGTTGAATCGATCTCCGTACCCCGGAAATCAATATTGCTCGTCCCCCCGATGCCGAAGAGGGAAAACTTACCTGCCTTGGAATTTCCAAAATCGATGTTGAAAGTAAGGTCGCGATAGTCTGGCGTAGCGGCGGTCCCGATGGGGATACCGATGGCTTCGGCGAAGCCGACAAAGCTGTTGCGGAAGCTGACGACAAAGTTGCCCCTCCTTTTGTTGAGCGGACCTTCGGCCATGGCCTCCAGGCCGGAGAAGGTGCCAAGTTGGGCCATAAACTCGTAGCGATCCCGGTTGCCCTTGCGTAACTGGAGGTCGAAGACCCCACCGATCGCATTGCCGTATTCTGCGGCAAAAGCAGAAGTAGCGAAGTCAGAATTCCCGAGCATATTTGGATTCAGGGCGGAGACCGGGCCGCCGGTAGTTCCCAGGGTAGAAAAGTGGTTCGGGTTGGGGATCGGTATACCCTCCAGTTGCCAGAGCAGGCCGGTGGGAGAGTTACCACGAATAACAATGTCGTTGCGGCTATCGTCGGAGGTCGCCACACCCGCCAGGTTGGTGGCCATTCGGCTTACATCTGCCCGACCACCGGCGAAGCGGTTGACGCTTTCTGCGGTAAAGGTCTGGCTGGAGACCGTCGCCATCTCATTCATCGCTTCCCCGGGCCTCGTTTTCGCCGTCACGGTTACGGCGGCCAGTTCAGCGATGCTTTCTTCCAGACTCAGGTTCAGAATCACCTCCTTGCCCGTCGTCACCATCACGTTCGGGAGGTTCCGACCTTCGTAACCGAGGTAACTCAGCCGGAGGGTATGGCGACCTGGTGGGATGTTCTCCAATCGGAACTGGCCATCGAGATCAGTCGTAGTACCCCGGGTAGGTTCCACCGTCAACAATTCAACGGTAGCGCCAATGAGGGGCATTTCCGATTGTGCATCGGTGAGGTAGCCCTTGATGGTTTGCGCGGACAGGCTGACGGCCAGCGCCAGCATAAATATAAGGGTGAGAATAAGTTTGCTGATCAGGTTGGCCTGACTAATGGAGTTGAATAGTGGCATCTTTGGGGTTTTCGTTGCCACAAATAAGCAGGGGGCGGGGCCGCAGGTGCAAGGAGGGGTTGGGTGAAGCGTCGTTATTACGGGGTGAGCTGTTTTTTTAACCACTAAGGCTGTCAGGGCACTAAGCGCTACACTAAGGAGAAAAGAAAGGCAACGTAGTTTTTCAACCATATAAGGGCATTAAGAACACTAAGCACTACACTAAGAAGAAGGAAAAAGAAGCTAAAAATATCAAGCTCGAGTAGATCCAGTAGCAATCAGATAAACTTTTGTCCGGCTTCGCCAGACCAAAAGAATTTGTTGGACGGCCTTACCGCCCGTCCGACGGATGCTTTCCTGTTTGCGACGTAGAAACAGAAACGGGAAAGTCCGTCTGACGGGTCTTGGGACCTATATCTCGTTACCTGCCTGCTGAGTTTGACAAGTACTCCAGTTCCTTCAGTTTCAACTCCTCCAGTTCTTCCTGTTCCAGCTCTTCCGCCGTTGGCGGGAGCAATCGAAACTGCTCCCGTCCAACCTCAATCGGCCAAGTCTTTTCGTGCATACCTCCGGTGATCGGATTGGGGACCAGCAAAAAAACTTCCCACTCGTATCCAACACGCCCACTTATCCCGGTGGCGGGCAGATCGGTTTCCGGCCAGGGCAAAACAGCTTCATACAGGTGCCCCTCTCGACGGGATACCTCCCCGAAAGGAAATATTTTCCGATACAGGGTCTTTCTTTCCTTTGCCTCCTGCTCTCCATTCTTAACTACAAAGTGCTCTATAAACCGGTATCCTACCATTGCTTTTTTCAGCTGGCCGTTCCCCCGGTCAAGAATCCGGAGTCGTAACCGGCCGTCTCTCAACGGCTGAATTTCCATCGGCGTCATTTGGAAGACACTCAGCCGAACCAATAGCCAGCCAATGAACACCACTAGTATAAGCAGGGGCATTACCAGCCAATCTTCAAAATCTTTGCCGATCGCTCCGGCGGCCATAAAGGCAATCGTAAAAATAAAAGGAACCAGAAAAGCCACTGTCAAAAAAGACGAGACATCAATCAAATCAATGGGCAACTCTTGCGGAGCCACCACGTAGGTACCTTTACCGTATTTAACCCAGATCTCAAAAGAGGTGCCATGCCTTGGATCTCCGGTAAATACCTGGGAGACCTTTGCTATAAAGCTCTGGTCATATTGCCCAGCGTCGTAATCCAGGAATACCCTCAACCTCCAATAAGAATTTAAGGCCTCTCCCTTATAGCTGGGCCGGGGAAACCTATAATTTATTTTTACCGGAAACTTATACAATTTCCCTTCTTTGAGGGTTTCCGGCGTCGGAAAATGAATTGTCTTTGCCTTTATCGTAGCCGTCTCCAATACACCTTCTATAATGTAGTCCAGATGGAGGACGATATGCCTTAACTCCATGTCTTTCAGAGGAGCAACCAATATTTCTCCCTCCAATCGGTCTCCCAGAAGGTAAAAACCGCCCGCTGTCAACCCCGACAATCCCAGACCTACCTCAGCTTTTGCCTGGTCTCCGGTAAAAGCATAAGGAGTTTGAGGAGTCATACTAGGTTCTCAGTTGTTGAAGATAGGCTTTTGAAAAAAGTTGCTTTATCTGCTTCCATTTGTAAATATGTATAAGTACGACAACTACGGCAAGTGTTCGAAAACTATTTTTTTACGCTGGTTTGTAAATATGTATAAGTACGACAAAAGCGATAAGTATCGGCAATTTACTTTTCCTCCAAATAACTCTAAGAATCATTCGTCGAAAACCTCCTGACCATCCCGGTCATCCTTTCCATCTTCGGCATATGCAAATCTCTAACCGCACCCGCTTATATGAAATCATCGCCGCCGCACTCACCGGAATCGGCAAAGTCGTCTTTATCAACCTAATCGACTTGCGGCTCCCCTACATCATCCTTACCATAGCAGGCTGGCTGGGCTACGTCATTTACCGGTACCGGCAGCAGCCGGAGGTCATAAAATACTGGGGCCTGGGGACAAATAACTTCCGTAAATCTTTTCTTCAACTCCTGCCCGTTGCCTTGGGCTGCATCGCGCTATTCGTGGGCATCGGCTTCTATTTCCAGACGGAGGTACTCGATTGGAGCCTGCTGCTGATCCTTCTCCTCTACCCCATCTGGGGCATCCTGCAGCAGTTTCTGGTGCTGGGCATTTACAGCCGTAACCTGGCCGACGGCTGGGGCGGGCAACGGTCTGAAGCTGTGGTCATCGGCCTCACGGCGGTACTTTTCGCCATCATTCATTATCCTTCCCCGATGCTGATCGGGGCGACCTTCCTGCTGGCCATCGTTTATACCTGGCTGTTTTTGCGGGGGAGCAGCATCCTGGCGCTGGGCATTTACCACGGTTGGCTCGGCGGGGTATTCTTTTATACGGTATTGGGTCGGAATCCGTGGTTGGAGGCTTTTGGGTAGGTGATAGTTGGGGCGCGGCCGCAGGTGCAGTGACCGACTTTAACAAACAGCCAACCGGGACAACCATTCTCACTGCTCCTTAATTCCCCATCTTTGCACCTGCGGCCCCGCCCCGAAAACATTCTACCCAAAAACCAATTATTACGATATGAAAAAAATATTACTCCTTCTTCTGGTTTGCTCCACGGCCTTCGTCTCCGCCCAGGAGGTAATTTCCGCCGAGGTACAGACGCCAACATTTGCGGCAGTTCTCAACATCGTTCTGCCCATCAACGTAACTTATAACGTAAAAAACTATAAGATAACTTACACTACCGTTGACGCGCTTGGACAACCCGATACCGCAACCGGTCTGTTGTGCGTACCCGACAACAACGACTTCGTCTGGCCACTGGTCATTTATAACCACGGCACTATTGCCAGCCGGGACCTCGCCCCAAGTGTGGAAGGCGTGTTGGAACGCATCCTTATTCAGGGCTTTTCGGCCAGCGGCTTCATCGCATTAGCCCCGGACTACCTCGGTCTGGGCGGCAGCGACGGCCCCCACCCTTACCTGCACGCCGACTCCGAAGCCAGCGCAGGTAAGGACATGATCATCGCCGTAAAAAAGTGGCTCGATGCAGAAAACATCCGGGAAAACGATCAGCTCTTCATCACCGGCTACAGCCAGGGCGGGCATGCCTCCGCTGCCCTTCACCAGCGCCTGGAAATGGATACCGACGGGGAACTGCAGGTTACCGCTGCCGCACACCTATCGGCACCATTTGATATTTCCCCGCCGTCTCCGCTACTGCTTGGACTTACCAACGTACCCCCGGTTTCCCTCTCCTTTTTTACCCACACCCTCATCAGCTACAACAGCGTTTACGGCCTGTACGGTAATGGCAGTGCAGACAGCCTTTTTGTGGAACCTTACCTGACCGAAGTCAACCGTTTCCTTACTGAGGAAATTGACCTGTATGAGATGGGCAATGAATTGGATGCCCTGTTGCGTGAGAACAGTCACGTTGCTGGTCAGATGTTCGTCGAGCAATTCGTAGAAGATGTTCTGGACGCTGACCCTGCGCTGTTCAATGCTTACAACGCCAACGACGTTTTCGACTGGGCGCCGCAGTCTCCCACCCTGATCTACTACTGCAACGCCGACGAAACCGTTAACCCCGCCAATTCGATTCTCGCCGATGCTACCATGCGCGCCAACGGTGCTACCGGCATTGTACTGGAAGACGGTGGGGCACTCAACCATGGCGACTGCGCCGTTCCTGCTGCCGTTCGTGCCCTGATGTTTTTCCAGGCGGAGGCCAATACCTACCCCGTCAGCCTCGGCACTCCGGCCTCCCGGCCGGAGCTGAAACTCGTCCCTAACCCGGTGGCCGCAGGCCACGCCATCCAAGTACAAGGGCTCTCCGCTACGCCCCGGCCATATGTTATCTACGACATCTCGGGCCGCCGTGTCCTTGATGGCTCCACCACTTCTTCTGGCAACATCAACCTACCTGAAGCGCTGCCTAAGGGATGGAATGTGCTTCGCGTTGGATTGGAGGACGGGACTTCCGTTGTTCGGCGGTTTTTAGTTCAGTAGTTCATAGTTCAATAGTCGGCTGCCGCAAGGAAGGAACGAGCGGAAGCGAGCATTACCGTGCGGCAGTCGACGATTAAACTATTCAACTACAGACTATGAACTAACAAGTTACACCCCCGCACATCACTGGCATCCATTCTGCCCAGCACTTCAAAGGTACCGTCGGCGTTTACTCGTCCGAGATCATCCGTGGCGATGAAGCTGATGGTGTTCAGGTTAGCGAGGTCGATGAGGTTCAATGCACCGGTTTTGCCGGGAGCGGTTGCGGTTAGCGGATCGGTAATTTCCCGGGTTGTTGCCCGCAGCGTTGGTGCGGGATAGAACAGCCCTGCCTCAGGCGCATAGGCCTGGCTCAGCAATTCGGTCATTCCGTATTCGGAGTGAATATTTTTCACGTTGAAGGCTTCGGACAAAGTACCGTGTAATTCTTCTCTGGTCATCTCCCTGCGGCGGCCCTTCATGCCCCCCGTTTCCATGATGATGAATTTACTAAGATCACCGGGGTAGGATTCCGCCAGGTCCAGCAGGGCAAAGCTGACCCCGATCAGCAGAGGTGCCGGCCCTTCATGGTGCGCCTGGATCCAGGTCAGTCTTTTCTGCAATGCGGTTAAATCGTCAAGAAAGAACCCGGAAAGTTCGTGTCCTGACTGGCGGATAAAATCGTCGGCCATAAAGACGAGACTGGAGCCCGTCCGCTCGAGGTACGCGGGTAGCAACGCTAATACGGGGCGATCTTTCAGCGGTCCATATTGAGTATTGAAAGCTTCGCGCGCATTAGTCCGGTACCATTCCTCGTTACGCAACGGATGACGACTCGTGGTACTACCCGTTGTCCCGCTGCTGCTGAACGTCCGAACCGGTTCCCACTCCCCGCTACGCAGGGTGTAGCGTTTAAATAATGCGATGGGTAAGTACGGAATGTCTTCCATCCGGCGAACGGATACGGGGTCTACGCGCAACAATTCAAGGAACTGCGCGTAAATAAGGTTGTGCTTTGCCTGGTACTGAAAAACATCCAACGCAATGGTTGGGAAGGTGGCCGGGCTGACGGCACGGATGCGTTCCGGTAATTCGCCACGCTTCATTTACAATGATTGTTGAACTGGTTAGGTAATTTAGAGAAACCTTGCATCTAAATACCGACAAAACTTCTTAAGGTTGCTTTCCCACCAAACAAACTAACCGACTAACCATGCGCCCTATCCTGCTTTTTCTCCTCCCGATGGTTTTCTTCGCCATTTCCTGCGTTAACCCGCCGGAGTTTCCGAACGAGCCCGTGATCACTTTTGAGTCGTTGAGCAAGACCCAGATCTATCAATTCACCAACGGGCCGCTGGACAGCATCCAGATTCATTTTTCGTTTACTGACGGGGATGGCGATCTTAGCCAGCTCGATTCCGGTGCCGTTGATGTGTTCCTGACGGATAGTCGGCTCGGCATTGCAAATCCCTTCCGTATTCCCGCGATCCCCGCTGAAGGCACCGGTAATGGCATCAGTGGAGACATTTTCCTCAACCTGATCAATACCACCACGATCTGCTGTATTTTCAACAACTTCTTTTGCGCCGAAGATCCTGCTTTGCCGATCGATACCCTTTCCTACACCATCCAGATTAAGGACCGGGCGGGGAATATGAGTAATATTATCAGGACGGACGTGATTGAGATACTTTGCCTGGGGCAATAGGCTTTGCGGGACCGTAAACGGGAGCATTTGGGCGGGGCCGCAGGTGCCAGGGAAAGGGCGAAGCAGCAAGGGACCAAGGCGATGTTCCTCCGGGGCTGGCCAAGGAGGCGCTACTGTGGCGCATAGGTCTCCTGCCTCTATTTCCTTGCTCCTATCTTCTTTTCCCCTGCACCTGCGCACCCGCCCAAAAACTGGGCTACTTCTTCCGCACCGACCCCACCAAACATCCAACGGCCACTATCCAGGTGTGTCCCGTCGGGAATACACAGGAGGTTAGCGGCGGCGTTCTTTTCAAGCAGTTGCTCGTGAAATTTTTCTGAATGTTGGAAAGCCACCGTTGCATCCGCCGTGCCGTGCAGTAATTGCCACTGCAGGGAAGAGGGACTTCCTTCCCTTAGTCGGGCATAAGGGTCAAGATGGGGATACCGGCCAAAAACCTTGCCTGGCTGCAAATCACTCAGGCAAAGCGGTCCCGCACAGAGCAACGCTTTTTCCGGACCACTTTGCCAACCTCCCTGTTTCCACCATTCCGGATGTAAGGCCATCAGTGCCGCCAAATGTGCTCCGGCGCTGATTCCGCCTATGTGGAGGGCCTTTACTTCGTTAGGATCGGCTGGCACCAGTTGGGTGATGGCCGCCCGGCAATCTGCCACGATCCGGTCAAGGCCCACCCTCGGTGGCCGGCGATAGGATGGCAGCACGACGGTAAAGCCCAACTTCAACCAGGGGATGGCCGCAGGTATGAAGGTTTCCGGGCGGCCAAACGTCCAGGCACCGCCATGAAAATAAAAAGCATACTTGTCGGGGCCAGAGTTGGCTCCCCGAACAACCACGGCATATTGGCGCCGGTGTTTGCCGTAATGCACTTTTTCTTCCGTGATGTCCATCTCTGCCCGTGCGGACCTACAGGCCGACCAATAGGCCGGCAGACCGAACGTATTAAAAAGCAATGTGTTACGATAATTCATGCCCCTGAATACCTTAGCTTTACGCTGCCCTACGCTATGAAGTTATCTTCACTTTTACAACGCTTCCCTTACGTAACCCTGCTCCTACTGTTTGGTTGCTTGTTCCCTTCGATATCCGGTCGGGCGCAGACTGAAGTGCCTGCTGAGGAGCGTTTATCGGAATTAAAAAATTTGTACGCCGAACGGGCCTATACGGAAGCCGTCGCTGCCTTTCCCGGCCTACTATCAGCACTAAACAAGAGCTCCGACTTTTCCACGCTTGCCGAGGCGCGGCTTTACTATGCAGAGTGTTTGTTTGAAACGCAGCAGGAAGATAAAGCCCTCGAATATTTTTCCCGGAGCTACCAGACGGTCATTGACCATCAGTTGGACTCCGCCGAGCTTGATTATTTCTACCTGATCTTACAGGGGCTTGCGGCGTCGAATTCCCCCGAATCTGCTACCGGACAGCAGTGGTACCGCCGCATGGGTGCATACATCAATACCTTTTTGCCGAACGACCGAAAAGCGAAGGCAGACTGGGCTTTTGCAGAGAGTAGCCTGGCCTATTACCGCGGAGATTTTCCGAAGGCGGTGCATAAACTGGAAACTTCTCTGGCGCTTGGCAAGGAAGTTTACTCAAAGCTGGATTTCTACGCCATTTACAATAACCTGGCCAGCATTCATGCCGAAAATAACAACTTTGGTCTTGCCCTGAGCAATCAGCGGCTAGCCACCAAGTATGCGCATGGTCCGGTAAGCAAGGCTGAAAACTTATTGAATGAAGCCACTATCCAGACGGAACTTCGAAATGATGAAGAAGCACTAAGAATACTGGAGCAGGCGGAAGACCACATCAGCAATGAATTACCGGACAATTCGGCCATGTGGCTTAGTCTTTTCCACGATTACAGCTATTTGTACAATCAGCGAAATGATTTCGCAAGCTTTGATGTTATTAGAAAAAGAGAAGCCCTCTTTCTGGCAAAGTACCCCGAGCACCTGCAAACCATACCATACCAGCGGTACTGTAATTACGAGGCCAGTTACTACGTCCGGCAGGGGGACTATGAAAAATCTCGGGTCTGGCTACAGCGGGCGGAACAAGCCGAAGCTACGGGTGGTTTTGATTGGGGGCTGTATACTTCCCGACTGCTCATCCAGGCAAAATTATGGGGAAACATCGACCAATTTGACCGGGCGGCTTTCAATTTTTATTTACTGCTGGCCTTTAAGACCAGTGAACAGGTAGATTATAACGCCCCTGATCGGGATATCCACCGAAACTTCCTGGCCGACAGCCTACCCGCCACGCTTCAGGTGATAAGCTTATTGAAGGATCGGGCGGCCCTTTATGCCCGTTGGGGTTTCAAGGAGGCCGGAATAGGTTATGACACCATAGCGCTTCGCGAAATTCATTTGGCAGATCAACTGCTGTTCAGGGCGCGGGAGCAAGTCGACCAGTCGGGCCGAAGGCGGCTTTTTGATGAAGTGAGTGCCGAACTGCGGAAAATAGAGGTAGGCATTTACTGGCGGCTTTACCAAAAGGAGCCTTCAGACTTTGAGCTGAAAAAGGCCATCAACGCCAGTGAGCAGATTAAGCACCTGAGCATCAGCGAAAGGCTGTGGCACGATAAAGAGGACATCAAAGAAAAGATACCAGCTGAATTGCTCTCGCAAGAGCGATCATACGCACACTTACACGATGATTTGATTCGACGACTCCGGGCCTCCGGGATATCAGAGCAGGAGGTGAATGACATTGGGAACCAGATACAGTACGTACGAAAGACAAGGAAAAAACTACAAGACACCCTTCAGCAGATTGCCCCTGCTTACGTAAGAGAACGTTATTTACCACAGGAGATCAGCCTTAAGAGCTTGCGCGAAGAAGTCCTTTCGGAAACTGAGGTGATGCTTCACTTTGTAGATCAGGACAGCTTGGTATACCTGATAATGATTGGCCAGGAAACCAAAAATTTCCTTCGTATTCGCCTGCCGGAAAACCTAAGTAGCAGTATCCCCAGGCTAATCGAAGACATGCGAACGCTGGACACGGCCGTCTACCGCCAATTACACGATTTTCATCATTTACTGATCACCCCAATCGCGGAGGACCTGGTTGGTAAAGACATTGTCCTCGTGCCTGATGGTTACCTTAATTACCTCCCGTTTGCTGCGTTACTTACGGATACTCCACCTCCTGGATCTGGTCCAATGGACTACCCTTACCTTCTACGGAATCATGAAATCCGACATTTATTCAGCACCAAATCGGCCCTCCTCGCCCCCTCGGTTACAAGAGCCATCAGGCAGCAAGCGACGTATCGAGCTGCGGCGTTTGCCCCCTTTACCAATGGTGGTAATGCCAGGTTCTCTGCACTACCGTTCAGCTTGAATACCGTATTTGAACTTAGGAGCCAGGCAGGAAGTTGGTCCATCCATGAATCTTTGGGGGGAGAAGCTACCGTAGAAGACTTTTTAAGGATGGCGTCAACGGCTAATTTGCTACACATCGGGACCCATGCAGCCATCAATAATGAGTACCCTGAGGAGTCGAGCTTGTTATTTGCTTCGGATCAATCGGCTGGGTGGAGCCATTTGTCTGCAGCAGAGATCCCTAAACTTCGGCTTACTGCCGATTTGGTAGTTATTTCTGCCTGCCAGTCTGCAGACGGACGACTCTACCAAGGACAGGGCGTAGCCAATTTCGCCCGGTCTTTCGCTCTTGCAGGTGCGAGCAATCTCATGGTAAACCTGTGGGAAATAAGGGATGAAACCTCACATTACCTATTGAAAGAAGTCTATGCCGAACTCTACCAACATGGAAAGCCTAAACATCAGGCACTTCGCCAGGCCCAACTAAATTATTTACGGGAACATGAGCCCACGGCTCATCCTGCATACTGGGCGACTATGGTCTATATAGGTAATGGAAAACCTCTGAATACCTCGACCGATAAGAGTGCTTGGTTGATGCTACCGGGGATATTATTGGTAGCCAGTATTATAGGCTTTAGGCTTATTTGGCTAAAAAGGCGGGCTAAAAACGGCAACAGCTAAAGTGCCCGCTAAAGATTAGCTTATGGCAGCACCTTCAACATGCTGGCGGCTCGCTCCCCCAGCCCATCGTCCTTCTCCGCTATCTTTTTAAGCAGAGAGCTTCCGCTTGACAATTCTTCATTATCAATATAGGCCATTGCCAATACGTAACTGATGGTTCGGTATCGGAGGTCTGTTACCGGAGTTAACTGTTGTAACGGTGCCAGCGTCTCGATCGCAGCCGCGGGGTCACGCCCAAGCCATTGGGAGACACCCTGGTAGAAAACGAATATTTCCTGTTTTGGCTGATCTTCCTCCTGTGACAGCGATGAGAAAGCAGCAGCAGCCTGCGTATATTCCCCCTGATGGTAAAGGCTTAGGGCTGTCGCCTCCAGCGATTCCTGAGTAGGTTGATTGACTGCACGCGTTGTGCTAAGTTCATCAGTAGCTATTCGGGTTCGATAATCATCGGCCAGTTGAGCGTAAGCTGGCGGTTGGAGAAAGTACCACCCAAAGAAGCAGAGTAGTAGCAGGGACGCTGCAGCGTAAACCCAGCGCTGGCGACGTCGCCTTGAAGTTGACACAACTGGATGCGCGGCGGCAAGCTGTCGTCGCACCCGATCCCGGGAAGATTCGAAATCAGCGTAGCGCGCTCGACCGGCGGCGTCGCTGTCCTTATGTTGTGGTGGTTGACGGGAAGGCATGGTTAAAGCTTAAAGCGCGTAATAGCGTATATCTATTTGTCAGAAAAGGGATGCTTAAGGCAACGATTTTTCAATATTTTCTTGGCTCCTTTCAGGAGTTTATAAACTTCTTCCGTTGATAAATTCAAGGAAGAGGATATTTCAGGAATTAACTTTCCGTAGATGAAACGTTGAACGATTACCTGACGGTACTCATGTTTAAGACGATAGATTTCCGAAATTAGGACCTCCATCTGTTGATCTTTTTGTGAATTACCAGCTAAACTTTGCTCCTCCTCCAAAGAGAAAGCAAAGACTTCATCATAAAAAACCTGCTTGCGATAGTCGTTGCTTCTGAGGATATCGATAACACGATTACCAGCAACCGTTCGCAACCACGCCTGTACATTATTGATCCGCCTTTTCTTTTCACTAAGTTCGATGAAGAGTTTACTCAACGTCTCCAAAACGATGTCTTCAGCTTGTTGCTGGTGATCAAACAGGTTGCCCACGTAGGCCAGCAGGTCTTCATCATGCCTTTCATAAAGCTCCTTAAAAGCACGTGTGTTACCCTGCTGGCAGAGTGCCTGGAGTTCCACGTCATTCAAGTTGCTATAATTTCGAAACGGCGTCAATTAGATGTTTAGGGTAAGGAAGGCGAAAAAGATGAAGTATACTGAGGTATCTGAAAAGACAAAGCTCAAGAAGCCTAAAATTAAGGCTTAAATAATAATACACCTAAGATAATTTGAAATGTGACAGGCCTAAAGCGCAAAACCGGAGGTTACCATTCAGTTACAGACAAAGCAGGTTTTACTTCCAATAATTCGAGCGAACCGGCCTGAGGATACCGCCTTCCTAAACAGTTTCCATCCACTTTATTGAAAAAAAAGATTAACGCCTCAAACCACTATAAAACAGCCAATTGGATAGAAGTCGAACAATCTTTCTGGAAAATTTTATAAAAGACTTGTCCCCCTAATTGTGACTCTTGTCCCGTTAATGCGTCACATCAGAGCACGATACGCTTTAAGTCAATGTTTTCTTGCCCTTAAAGAAAAGCGTTGATTTGGAGGTAAAGTCTCGTGCAACGATATTTGCAGCGTTATTCCTAAAATGATGTTACTAAACAAGTAGGCAAATTCCTATCTACACTTGCGTCGCAAGTGTGGTTGATGATCGCTTATGGTTCTCATTGAACTTGATGTACTTCAGGAGGGTAATAACCTAAATACTACTCTTTTTAAATCAACAACATCTTATTTCTATGAGACTTACTTTATCTCTTATTACTGCTTTAGTGCTCTCGTTTGCGGGTGTACAAGCCCAGGGTTCCAACCTTCCTACCAATCCGGATCCAAACAAGTGTTACGTTCGTTGTGTAACTCCAGACGTATACCAGACGGAGACTGTACGCATCCAGACAGCACCTGCTTACAAGCGCCTTTCCGTAGTTCCTGCTACCTACAAGACCGTTACCGAACGTGTAATGGTAAAGGAAGCTTACAAGCGCTACGAGTTCGTTCCTGCAACGTTCCGCACCGAAACCGTTTCTTACGAGTCACAGTCAGCTGGTGAAGCCATGAGCGTCACTTCTGCCTCTTTCTCCGATGCTACCGAGCGTGTACTTATCAAGCCAGAATCTGGTGGTTGGGAAACCACTGCCTACGAAGGTTGTGAGTCTGACGATCCTAACGACTGTCAGGTAATGTGTTACCGCACCTACGAAGCTGAGTACCGTACTGTTCCAGTACAGCGCCTCGCTTCTGACGCCAGCAGCAGCACCAGCCGTACGTCTAACCAGACTTCTACTTACACGAAGGAAGTAATCGCTACTCCCGCTGAAGTTCGCACCATCGACGTTGATGCTGTTTACGAAAACATCAGCAAGCGCGTTGTAGACGTTGCTGCTTCTGTGAGCACCGAAACGGTTCCTGCTACTTACACTGAGATCACCAAAGAAGTACTTGCCACCAAAGGTGGCCTGACCAGCTACGAGGAAATCGACTGTGAGCTGCTTAGCTACAACGTTCTCCCCATCAACTACGCTAACGGTAGTGCTGCACTGACAGCTACCAGCCGCCAGGTTGTAGATGACAACCTGCTGAACCTTCTGCGCGAGCGTCCGAACACTCGTATCCAGATCAACTCTCACACCTCCAGCGTCGGTTCTGCCGGTGCTAACCAGGACCTCTCTGAGCGTCGTGCTAAAGGTGTTGCAGATTACCTGGTAAGCCGTGGTATCAACCGCAGCCGCCTGGTAACCCGTGGCTACGGCGAAAGCCAGCTGAAGAACCGTTGTGCCGACGGTGTAACTTGTTCTGAAGCTGAGCACCGCGTCAACCGTCGTACCGAGTTCCGTGTACTGAACGTAGACAACTGATAAACCGGCGGGTTACCGTCAATTCAGTCTTGAAAGCCCCCGACCGCACTGCGCGGTTGGGGGCTTTCTTTTTTAGTCCATCTGGGGAGACATTCGGGCCTCAGCCATCAGGCAAAACGAAAACGAGGGGCCACGCTTAATCCTGCGGATCTGCGGTGGCCCCTCGCTACGAGAGACGGCCCTCCGGGCCTGGGCTGCCGCACAACCTTGCTTTTTTGTCCTTTCCATGCACCTGCGGCCGCGCCTGATTAGTTCAATAGCAAAATAGTCGGAAGCCGGTAGCATCTCTCACCTTATCACACTTTCCTTAGTGTAGCCCTTAGTGCCTCAATGTCTTTAGTGGTAGGGTGTTCAGTATTTCGGGAATACCATAATTTACAATTCATTATTTACAATATGTAATTACCGTGTAACATGCGTGATATGCGTGACGGGAAATTTTAAATTGTACATCCTGAATTGTAAATTGTAAATACTGAACACCCTAGTCTTAGTGGTTACTTTGTATCACCCCTTCCGGAACCGTAAGCTCAGCACACCAACCACCGCTTCTTTCACAATAGAACCGTGCATTTTGCTCGCTCCAAGGATACGGTCAGTAAAAGTAATGGGGACTTCTACAATCCTGTAGCCTAGCTTCCAGGCAGTATGTTTCATTTCGATCTGGAACGCATATCCAATAAACTGGATGGCGTCAAAGTCGATTGCCTCCAGCACCGGGCGCGTATAACACATGAAACCGGCGGTAGAGTCCTTTACTGGCATCCAGGTGATAAGCCGAACGTAAACGGAGGCGCCATAAGATAGCAGTCGGCGATCAATCGGCCAGTTTTCTACCCCTCCACCCTTGGTGTAACGGGAGCCGACGGCTACATCTCCCCCACCCGTTGCACAGGCTTCCCGCAGCCGAACCAGATCTTTAGGATTGTGGCTGAAGTCGGCATCCATCTCAAAAAAATAGTAGTAGTCTGCAGACTTCGCCATGCCCCACCGGAAGCCATCGAGATAAGCCGTCCCGAGCCCAAGTTTCCCGGCACGTTGCAGCAAATGCAGGCGTCCTTCATACTTAACCTGGAGGCCTTTAACGATATCGGAGGTCCCGTCGGGAGAACCATCGTCAACGATCAGCAGATGAAAGGGGTAGGACAGGTTAAAAACCGTGTCGATCATCTTGGCGATGTTCTCCTTTTCGTTATAAGTGGGAATGATTACGAGACTATCGCTCAAGGGAGGCTTGCTTTTGGTTCGCAAATATACGGTCGTCCGGTCATTAACGAGGGCCGACGGGTCCCAGCGCCGCCTTCGCAAATAATTAACAGGTACTGGTGAATGGTTAATCCGTGAAAATGACCGCTCAACGCCACTAAAGACCGCCAATGCCCAAAACCCGTTGGCCGCCCCAAATGTATTTTTTGACATGAGTTCTACACAACGCTTTCTGCTGCTCGCTTTTTCCTTTATCCCCTTTTCTTTTACCATTGCTCAGGGTCCGATCAGTGGCTTCCCCACTCCGAAAGGAGAAACTGCGATTGCCGTCAGTTACAGCCAGGAGGTTTACGACACCTATTTCCTTCCCGACGACGTCTCGGAAAACCGGGACGTAGAAACAATCAGTTATAGCCTTTTCGTGGAAACCGGTCTTTCGGAAAACACCTCCCTGGTGCTGACCTTGCCCTGGATGCGCACCAATGATCGGGTGGGAAGCTTACAGGATGGCTCCGTATGGCTTAAATACATGAACCTGGATAAGCGTGGGGAACACAGCGCCAGTCGTTTTTTTACGGCGGTGGGGTTAAGTCACCCGGTGGGCAATTACGAAACGATCGGAATCGCCGCGCTGGGCCAACGGGCCACGGTATTTCAGGGCAGATTAGCTTACCAGTTTCAGCATGATGACGGGTGGTTTTTGCACGGGCAGACGGGGGTTGACTTTCAGTTTGCACCGGAGGCGCAGTCCTCCTGGCCACTGCTCTTACGCACGGGCTACGGCGGAAAGCTTTTTTACACGGAAGCATGGATAGAGTTCGTTACCGCACTTGAAAGTGGCAGTGGCGTGCAGACGGCGACCGCCGGAACCGGCAGCAGCTGGAACCGGGTGGGCGGTACGCTGTACTTTCCCCTTCAACCCTGGATAGGGCTTAATTTTGGTGGGGCGTGGGTCCTGAACGGGTCTTATATCGGGCAGAGTGGGAGACTGAATGCGGGGGTGGTCTTTAAGTTGGGGGCTGAATAGGTTGCAAGGGCGCTGCGCTCCGGTTGCAGGGGTTGCAGGGCGCTGCGCGCTGGTTGCAGGGTTACAGGGTCGGTAAACAGCTTTTCGAGCGTGGGGGAAGTTTTTTTCTTTGCCATAATAGTAGTGTCTAACTTGAAAGTAATGTAGACACACTTAGATGAACAGTCTCTCTGCCAGCTGCAACAATTGCAACTCCTGCAACCTCTATCATTAACCCTCTTTAACCAAGCTTAAGTGTCCTTAACCCTGTGGAAGCTAACTTTGGTTGAAACACCAATATTATGATCCGTATAGCGCTGCTGTTTATCTTTTCTTTCCTCGTAGGTTTCCTGAGTGCACAGGAAACCAGACCTGCCTTCACGGAGGGGGGATTTGAAGAAGAGGCCCTGCGGTACGCGCCTCCTCAACGCGCGGGGGTTTCTGACAAGGATTACTCGTTTGGTCAGATGGTACTGGAGGAAACCGTTCGCCAAACGGAGGATGACGCCACCGATTTCAACCGGGCGGATTATTTCAATGTTCTTTCCGCTTTCCTTACGTTGAAAGAACCACCTCAGGCCATTGATTTGGCGTTCAAGAAATTTCTCTTTTCACCCGGAAGTTGTGAGTACCTGATCGAATTTTGGGAAACCGTAAAAAGCAACCCGAAGTACACACCGATCAGAGAAGATTGGGAAAAGGCCAAGGCGGAATGCGAACAGGACGACAGCGCCGACACGCCTCCTTTCTCGCTTACACAATATGCCAGGGATTACTTACTTGACCCTGATTTGGTCCGCTTGATGCAAAAACTTGACGAACGGGACCAACGCTTCAGGAAAGGTGAATATCAACCCAAATTGCAAACACCGCTGGATCGGGAGAATGAGCGAATCGTTGACTCTTTGTACGCCGTGTACGGCCGCTATATTGGAAACGATCTGGTGGGGGATAAATTCGAAACCGTTATGTGGGTAGTCATTCAGCACTCCCAACTGGAAACGATGGAACGGTATTTACCCGTGGTGCAGCAAGCCGTTCATAAAGCGAACCTCGCAGCAGCACCGCTACGTATGCTGATTGACCGGGTATACACCCAGAAAACCGGCCGGCAGGTGTTTGGCAGTCAACAGGGCGTAGCATTGATGCCGGAGGCAGATCGGGAACGAATTATCCGGGAATACGGGCTGGAATAAGGGAGCTGTTCAGTGGTCAGGAAATACATTTCGGGGGCGCGGCCGCAGGTGCAAGGAAAGGTAGGAGCCAAAGGGCCGCATTTATCCAAGCCTTGGTCTTATCTTAGGGACTCACCTATTAACACATTTATGTTTCGCCTAATTACCTCCGTATTCCTTTTATACTTATGCCTAAGCTGTTCCTTACCACCCGAAGCACCGTACCTTATCTATGATTGTGAAGAGGGGATATGTGCTGAATTGATGTGGTCTGATTCGACTTACGTCACTGATTATGACTCAGACAACGTCATTTTTCGCCTTGGTCGTGAGTTCGTTTACGACTATTACTACATCACGCCAGAGGGCGATACGACCCTCATTGGCTTAGAAGGCCATGCTATCGATGGACCAGGAATTATCAACAGTGCCACAATTACCGAAGTAAGCTTTCACGCAGACTCCAGTATGGGCGCTCAGATGCGGGAGATGATTCCGGGATACAGCCAAACGGGCCTCAAATATGATTACTACGACCGCGATAAAAAATCATTGTACCCCAAGGAAGGTTCCGGAGTAATCGAAAACGAACGTAACGTCTGGGTCCATCCCTTCCGCCGAGACCTCTACTTCGCTATGCTCAATGCCAATCCTTACCCGTTTGTCCGACTCCCCATACAAAAGGGTGATCGCTATAACTGGGAGTTGACAATCGGCGGAAGTAAATACCTCCACCCCATTTGGACCGATCTGACCGAAAGTACGCTTCGCCAACATACGTATGAGGTGATTGGCCAGCGGAAGTATGAGACGCCTTTTGCCGGAAGGCTAGAAGTGTGGGAAATAAAAGCCACTACTACCGGCGAAGCGGGTCCGTCGGCGCTGACCTTCTTCTTCCATGAAGATTATGGATTCGTTTACCTCAATTACGACAACCTGCCAGGGAGTAAATTCGTGTTTACGCTTCGGGAGATTCGGGAACGGTAGATGCTGGCCCAGGGCTCAGAATTCCGAAACCTGGGATTAACTAAGGATTCGGAGCTCCAGCTCCGAGGGCAGAGTGGGCTCGCTTTCTTTGAGTTGCCCTAACCCAGAGCAAGCAACCCACCGCGCAAAATCGCTGCGCTCCCTTTCGCGCTCCGGAGCTGGAGCTCCGAAACCCTGAAAAGCGGCACCTGCTAAACCCAGCTTCTATATTCTTTCCTTGGCACCTGCGTCCCCGCCTGATTCCCTCATTTATAAATTAAACGTTATTTTATTTTAACCATACAAATTGTTTAAATAATTGCCCCGGATTTTGTATGTTTGCAGGGTTAAGCACAACCAATGGCAGAAGTAATTTACAACGAAGACAACATCCGTTCGCTGGACTGGAAAGAGCACATCCGGCTCCGCCCTGGCATGTACATCGGTAAGCTGGGCGACGGTGCCAGCCCCGATGACGGTATCTATATCCTGCTCAAAGAAGTCATCGATAATTCGATCGATGAGTACGTGATGGGCCACGGCCGGGAAATTATTGTCAGTGTGGACGATGGTGTTGTTTCTGTCCGGGACTATGGCCGGGGCATTCCACTCGGAAAGGTGGTCGACGTGGTTTCCAAAATGAATACCGGAGGTAAGTACGACAGCAAGGCCTTTAAAAAATCCGTCGGCCTCAATGGTGTGGGTCTTAAGGCCACCAACGCACTCTCCGAAGAGTTTACCGTTTACGCCGTTCGTGAAGGCAAAATGAAACAGGCCGATTTCTCCATCGGCAACCTGGTCAAGGAACACAACCAGGTCAAGACAAAGGAGCCCAACGGCACCTTCATCAGTTACCGGGCTGATCACGATATTTTTAAGAAATATAAGTACCGCTCAGACTTCATCGAGAACCAACTGTGGAACTACGCCTACCTGAATGCCGGCCTGAAATTGATTTTCAACGGTAAAACGATGGTCAGTAAGAATGGCCTGAAGGACCTGCTGGAACGAAAGATTGGTGAAGAACTGCAACGCTATCCCGTCATTCACCTCAAAGAGGAAGACATGGAAGTGGCCATTACCCACGGCAATGCCTACGGGGAGACTTATTTCAGCTTTGTCAACGGCCAGCACACCACGCAGGGCGGTACCCACCTCAATGCTTTTAAGTCGGGGATGGTCGACGCTATCCAGAAGCACTTCAACAAATCCTACGACCGAAAAGACATTCTGGGAAGTGTGGTGGCCGCCGTTGCCGTTAAAGTAGAAGACCCCATCTTTGAATCCCAGACGAAGACCAAACTCGGCTCTACCGACATGGGCCCGGGTTCCCCGACGGTCCAGACCTTCATGAAGAATTTCCTGGTTGAGAAGCTGGACAACTTCCTGCACAAAAATCCGGATACTGCCCAGGCGCTGGAAAAACGCATCAAGCAATCAGAGCGGGAGCGTAAAGAAATTGCGGGCATCAAAAAGCTGGCCAACCAGCGGGCGAAAAAAGCGAACCTCCACAATAAAAAGCTTCGCGATTGCCGGGTGCAATACAACTCCAGCAACAAGAAGCATACGGACGAACAGAAGCTGGCTACCACCATCTTCATCACGGAGGGTGACTCGGCCAGTGGCTCCATTACCGTTGCCCGGGACGTGCAAACCCAAGCCGTTTTCTCCCTGCGGGGAAAACCGCTGAATTGCTTCGGGCAGACCAAGAAGGTGGTGTACGAAAACGAAGAGTTCAACCTTCTGCAACACGCCCTCAATATTGAAGACGGTGTGGATGAGTTGCGTTATAACCGGGTCGTCATCGCAACCGATGCAGACGTTGATGGCATGCACATCCGTCTGCTACTACTGACCTTCTTCCTCCAGTTCTTCCCCGACATGGTGGAAGGCGGACACCTCTATATTCTGGAGACACCGCTCTTCCGGGTTCGGGATAAGCAAAAAACCTATTACTGCTACAGTGAGCAGGAAAAGCAGGAGGCCATGAACGCCCTGCGTGGCAAACCGGAGATCACCCGCTTCAAGGGCCTCGGAGAGATCAGCCCTAAGGAGTTCGGAGATTTCATCGGCGAGAACATCCGCCTGGAGCCCGTCGTGATGGGCGAGAATACCGACATCGATAAACTCCTGAGTTACTATATGGGCAAGAACACACCTAGTCGCCAGGATTTCATCATCGATAACCTGCGGGTAGAGAAAGATGATGACCTGGACGGGGATGGTATGGCGGATGCGGACCAGTTAGAGAGCGAGAAGGTCTCGGATGCTGAAGCTGCTATGGCTTAAGATACGTTGGTCTATTGGTTTTATTGGTTTGGCACTACTACGCCCTCCCTCGTAACTTCTGAAGTGGTTCCGACATCACGTACATTGGCTTGGGCAAAACTTTAAATGCGATCAATATTGTGGCGTCAGAATTACAAGCAATCCGCATTGGGACACTATAACTACCGGCCCGTACCAGAATTCCTCTAATTCCAATTCATCAGGTATAAATTTAAAAATAAGCATCTATGACCTTTAGCTCCATGAAATTACTACTCTGCCTTACTTTTACTATGCTCATTGGGAGTGTTAGTGCTCAAAGCAGCCCTAATGAACTATCTGAACAGTTTTTTAAAACATACGTAGAAAAAGGTTCTTCTGAAGCATTAGATGAACTCTATTCCACCAATTCCTGGATCAATAAATCTCAAGATGCGGTGTTAAAACTAAAAAATCAGATTGAAGGGTTGAATGAGGACTATGTTGGCAAGTATTATGGCTACGAACTAATTACGGAGAAAAAAATCTCTGACAGCTACGTACTGAGAAGCTATCTAGTCAAATTCGACAGGCAGCCAATTCGGTACACATTTCAGTTCTACAAACCTAACGCCACCTGGAAGATATACAGCTTCCAGTACGATGGCAATATTTCCTCGGAGCTTGAAGAAGCCGCAAAGGTGTACTTCATTATTGACGAACAAAAGGAGTAGATATTATGCTAAGTAATATTGACGGCCAGGTTCATTCTAAGCAATAACCGGCAGTACTCCTCTCAACTATTTAGTCCCAAACTCCTCCTCCGCCACCCGGCGAACTTCATCAGCTACCCGCCAGGCAACCTGCTCATCCAGCGTTGGTGGAATAACACTGTCAAAGGTAGGGTTACGCATATGATCGGCGATGGCCCGCGCAGCGGCCAGCTTCATGTTCGGCGTGATCCGCGGAGCGCGCGCATCCAGCGCACCACGGAAGATACCGGGGAAGCCAAGGACGTTGTTGATTTGGTTAGGTAAGTCGCTGCGGCCGGTACCAACAATGGCAGCGCCACCAGCTTTGGCTTCATCGGGCATGATCTCCGGGACCGGATTAGCCATGGCAAAAATGATGCTGTCTTTGGCCATGGTGGCTACATCGTGTCGGTCCATGAGGTTGGGCATGGATACGCCAATGAATACATCTGCGCCGACGATGGCGTCTTTAAGTGTCCCGGTTTTGTTCTCAGCATTGGTGAATTCGAGGACTTCTTTCTTTGCGTAGTTGAGGTCGTCCCGTCCTTCGTGGATAACCCCTTTGCTGTCACACATAACAATATCCTTCACTGGTGTAGCCAGGGGAGAATCAGGATTATCGACGGCTTTGAGCAGGCGGGCGATGGCGATGCCGGCTGCGCCGGCGCCGTTGATGACGACCTTGAGGTCTTCCATCTTCTTGCCTACGAGTTTAGACCCATTGAGCAGGCCCGCGAGGGTAACAATGGCCGTACCGTGCTGGTCATCATGGAAAACGGGAATACCGATATCCTGGAGACGGCGCTCAATCTCGAAGCTCCTTGGAGCGGAAATATCTTCCAGGTTAACGCCGCCAAAGACCGGCGAGATGAGTTTGACGGTTTCGATGATCTTTTCGACGTCCTGGGTATCGAGGCAGATGGGAAAGGCATCGATGTTGGCGAATCTTTTGAAGAGCATGGCTTTACCTTCCATCACGGGGATGGAGGCGAGGGCACCGATGTCTCCCAGGCCGAGAACGGCGGAGCCGTCAGTAACGATGGCAACGGTATTACTTTTGATGGTATACTTATAAACATCATCGGGGTTAGCGGCGATGGCCCGGCACGGCTCAGCAACGCCGGGGCTGTATACCAGGGACAGGTCGTCCTTGCTGCGAACGTCCATTTTAGGGGAGATCCTGATTTTTCCCTTAAGGGAGCGGTGGAGGTTCAGGCTTTCTTCGAAGTAATTCATGAATGGCTAAATCTTGGTTGGAGGGCGGAAGGTACGGAAAGCTGAAGGGATGGCAATTCGAGTTTCCCTGGTCAATAGATGTATGCTAACAACTGTTCCAGCCAGTCTTGTTCATGACTTAGCTGCACATCTGCAGGAATTCCTTCATATTCGAACCTAAGCAACGATTTAGGTTTATTGCTACGTTCCGTCAACTGAATCCGATACTTGCCACAAGGAGTGAAAAAAGCTGGTGTTTCGCCTTTATTGGCATAGCCGTAAGCTACTGCACCACGGGTAGGCTCACCGTACACTTTAGCCCCTAGTTTTTTCATTTCCAGGGTGAAGAGTTCGGCGGCGCTGGCCGTTTCTTCGTTGACTAGCAGATGGAGCTGGAGTGGGTAAGAATACCCACCGAGGACCTTAAGCAATTTTTTGAAGGCTCGTGCTCCTCCTCCCCCGTTACTTCGTACGTCGATGACCAGGTGCTTAAGAGACCGCAGTTGCAGCCTCAGGCTGTCATAACCCGCATTAAGCATATTCACATTTGAGTTACTGCCTTCGAAGCTTTCAATGTAGAGATACCCAACGCCAGGCTTCAGGGACACTACCTTACCGGAAATCAATTCCTTTCCCGGCCGACGGTACCCACCTTTACCTTCTTCCCTCGTTAAACCAAACGTACGCAATAACCCTGCCAAAGATTTACCTCGATAAAAATATGGTCGGTGCATATCATCACGCATAAACGCGGCGTACGCCCCTGGCATGGCAAAAAGGCGAAAGTATTCCTGGCCTGCATCCCAGCTCTTTAAACTGTCTGCAAGTACATATGCCGCATATTCACCCTTACGTTCTGTGGGCAGAAGTCCAAAAGGGATGCCAGCCCCAGAATAAAAGACACCGGTTATTTCGTCTTCTCCAACAGATAACGCCTTCCGTAACGCAGTCAAAGTCCCCTGAAACCGAGGCGTCCTTTTAAAATATTCTGAACTACGGATAGCCTTTTCATAGGCTTCCGTGCCTCGAATACAAAGGTATTTAGGTTCAGCAGGACGCGCATAAGCGTGCCCGTCGCGTATTCCGTAAAGCAGATATCCAAGGTAAAAAGAGCAGTTCAGGTTGCCGTCAGGATCTGCAGCCAGTTCTGTATTGACTCGTTTGAGGTGATTAGCAAATTCCTCCTCATCCCGTCGTTGGAAGGCCTTATTTTTCTTCAAAGCATCTAGCGCAGCAGATATTTCACCACCACAGTTACAAGCTGGTGGTATTATCTCGCAAGGTTTATCGGTACGGGGTTGCGCCTGCAGGCCAAGTGGCAACAGAAGGAAAAGTAAGGATCTTAGCATATGCTTATCTTTAAAGATATCAGGTGTTATAAGTCCAACTTGAATGTCCTTTATCTTGTTGACTCAAAGTACCTACTTCTTTACGCCTCCATGCTTATCAAAACCCGTGGTCTGATCTTTCGCGCCACCAAATACGGCGACTCCAGCTTGATCCTGGAGGTCTTCACCGAGGCTAAGGGCATCCGGAAGTACATCGTTAGCGGCGTCAGGAAGGCCCGGAGCCAGACACCCGCGAGCCTGGTTCAGCCGATGAACCTGGTAGACCTGGTCGCTTACGAACGCGAAGGTAAAGACCTGACCCGGCTGAAGGAAGTACGGCCGGCCCACGTGTATACCCAGATTCCTTTTGACGTCTTCCGCGGAACCATCGGCCTTTTCATGCTGGAGGTTGCCCGCAATGCCATCCGGGAGTCTGAAGAGAACCCGGCGTTATTCGACTTCCTATACGCTGCCTTCGAATTTCTGGACACCACCACCGGGCCGGTGACGCACCTGCACCACCACTTTATGCTGGAGCTAACCGCCCACCTTGGTTTTTTACCTTCCGGTATCTGGACTGACGCCACGCCACTATTTGACCTAAAGACGGGCCAGTTCACCGGTGGCCACCCCGGCCACCCGGAATACATTGACGAGACCCGCGCCGCACTGATGTTCCGCCTGCTCCACGCCAACCGGGACGAACTGCCGGAAATTACCTCCACACGTGCCGAACGAACGGGTTTACTGAACGACCTGCTCCGCTTTTATCAGTACCACATCGAAGGAATGCGGGAGGTTAATTCGTTTAAGATATTGAAGGAGGTGATGGGGTAAAGTCGGCAATAGAAAAAATAATTATCCTGTTTTTTCAACCCCTTTGAACCATCAGAAGGATATCACGTTAGGCCCCCGAATTTAGAATATTGTAGCGCGCCACCTATTTGGGTATATTTTTTATTTTAAAAAGCGCAAACACACATTTCTCCCATTTTTTCAAATTTTCATTTTTTCGTACCCTGACAATCTTGTCAGGGGCGTACGAGCATTAGTAATTTATCATGCATTCCAAGTCTCCTTCCCGAGGCGGGGTCAACCTGCTTGTCATGGCTATTACGGCCGTATTTATCCTTCTTGGGAGCTTTGCTTCCGGGATGTTAAGCTCGTGGGAACCTTTCCTGGTCCTTGGTATGATGCTACTACTGGGTCTGCCACATGGTGCAACGGACCACGGCTTATTTCTTGCATTACAGGATGGTCAACGCCGGGGTAAAAAAATCAGCTTCTACCTCGCTTACCTGGCCATTATTGCAGCGTATGGTCTGATTTGGTGGCTCTCGCCGGTGGTGGCATTTTTCATTTTCATGCTATTGTCAGTCTACCACTTCGGACAATCCAACTGGGTTAACCTTTACTATGGCCACGTAATTTTAGAAAGGGGGCACTACTTGCTTTGGGGTATTGGCATCTTGCTCACCCCGATCCTCCTTCATGCAGAGGAGGCCATTACTATAGTTCAAGCGATGACCGGCGCCGTGGTCATTACTCCTCCCAGCACCACCGACGTGTATTATTTTATCGGGGTAACCGGGTTTTAAATGGCCTGATGATCATCGTACTGTGGTGGCAACGGCGAATTAGTACCAGGCGGTTAGCGGTGGAGACATTGGCTTACGCATTACTAATCACGATGTTCTTAACGAACAGCCTGTTGTTGGGTTTTTCGGTCTACTTCGTATTCTGGCATTCCCTGGCTTCGGCAAAAGATCAACTACAGTTTTTCAAGCTCAGACTTTCGCCAACGCTCCGTCGTCAGCTTTTTGTAGAAGTTGCCATGACCGTTTTGGGTGCGCTTAGTTTTTGCCTCATTATTTGGTTCGGTCCCGGCCCTGAAACAGCGCTACAGCCAGCCGTCATCGGTGGTGTATTCATTTTCATATCCCTCCTCACCTTACCTCACATGCTACTCGTAGAGCTGCTCTACGCCCATTGGTCTCCCCGCTCCGCCGAGGGCCTGACCGATGATACGATCAAACAATTCAATCTTTCCCACTCTCCGCTTCCTTCCTCCACAAGGGCAGAAGAGGAGTTAACTATTACTCATTAAATCCTTTATAAAATGGATGCTTTATTATCGTTTCCTTCTCTTTTCCTCGCTAGTATCCAGTCTGGAGACTACGTAGGATTCACTTTTTTCATCGGTTCTATGGCCATGATGGCCGCCACTGTTTTCTTCTTCTTTCAAACTACTCAGGTAGAAGGAAAATGGCGGGACAGTATGCTCATTGCCGGGCTCATTACTTTCATTGCTGCTGTGCATTACTTCTACATGCGTGACTTTTGGGCAGAAACGGGTACCTCACCTACTGAATTCCGTTACATTGACTGGATCCTCACCGTTCCATTGATGTGTGTGGAGTTCTACCTGATTCTGCGCGCCGTAGGAGCCAAGCAGGGCCTGCTCTGGAAAATGATCGGATACTCCCTGCTGATGCTGATCGCCGGTTATCTGGGTGAAACCGTTTTCCGCAGCCAGTCCATTCTTTGGGGCGTAATCTCAACCGTTGGCTACGTGGGCATCCTCTACGAAGCATGGTTCGGCTCTGCTAAGAAATTGGCCGTCAATAGCAACGACCCAAGGTTATTAGGTGCCATCAAAGCACTTGAATGGTTCGTACTTGCCGGCTGGGCCATCTACCCGATTGGGTACATGACCATTCCTGGTGGCTTCCTGGACGGCGTATTGCCTGCTGAAACCCTCGACCTATTCTATAACATTGGTGATGCGATCAACAAAATTGGCTTTGGTTTAGTGATCTACACCCTCGCCGTTTCTAAGTCTGATATCGTCGACTACGCAACGAATAAGTAAACAAATAACTCGAACACGTTATTTCGCTAGATTTCAACATCGAAATTACCGGTATCGTGTTATTGAACTTGTTAGTTGATTACAGCGCTTTCCTTTACTGGAAAGCGCTGTATCTTTTTTACCCCCTCCCCCAAAGGGAAGTAAGGGGAAAGAAAGGGGAAGAGAAAACTTGGTTATAACCTTGGTGTGTATGACGAGATGCACCACCTGCTAGTGGATGAGTTCGGACGCCCGCAGGTCAACTAACCCCCTCCGCTTCGCTTCAGGGTTTGGTCGACGCTACGGGATCCTGAGGGAGACGAGGACTCAATGGCGTTCCGTGCCTTGGAACTGCTCAGCAGTGAAAGGGCTAAGGAGTCCACGGGCGTCCGAGCCGAAAATCTTCAATTTGTGCTACACACGTAACCTTGCTTATGACGTTCCTAAGTGGGTAAAAATATATCTTCGCACCATGGCACATTCCACTTTCCGCTCCTTAGGCTTCGCACTGCTGGCCCTTGCCCTCTTCGTTGCCGGCTGGATGTACTGGCGAATGACCCAGGAGGAACTTTGGAGTTACGCTCCGCTGGCCTTTTACCTGGCCGCCTTCGGCGGCACGTGGCTGCTGCGGACTTACCGAAAAAGCGGGGAGGTCCTTGAAGACAATAAATTGAGCGGACTGACCGGCGTGCTACTCGGACTCGGCTTTCCCGGTATCCTGCCAATCCCCTTGCTGTTGCTGGTAGCCTTTGTACCAATGTTTTTACTATACCGCCGATTGATGGCAGCCGATGCGGGCTACGGCAAAGTATTCCGTCACGGTTTCAGTGCCTTTTTACTGTTCAACATTCTGGCGTCCTACTGGGTAACAAATACCGCATTTGGCGCCGGGCTGTTTGCCATGCTGGCCAACAGTGCCCTGATGTCTCTACCCTGGCTGGCCCTGTATTGGACGGGTCGAAAGTCACCCAAAGTCGCCTTTCTGGCCTTTGCCGTCTGCTGGGTTGCCTTCGAACACTTCCATTACAACTGGGAATTAAACTGGCCCTGGCTGACCCTGGGCAACGGCTTTGCCCAATGGCCCAGCCTGATCCAGTGGTACGAAGTAACGGGCGTACTCGGCGGTACGGCCTGGATATTAGGGTGCAACTACCTTGCTTTTAAAACCTTCTTTGCACCTGCGTCCTCGCCACAAAAAAAGGCTTTTCCCCTACCCCTTGCCCTCCTCGTTGCGCTGCCGATACTTGGCTCCCTGGCACGCTACGCTTCCTATACACCGCCTGCGGGCGACACCATTACAGTGGCTTCTATTCAGCCCAATTTTGAGCCCCACTTTGAGAAATTTGCGGACCGGATGCAATCGGCGCCGCTGGATACCTTCCTCCGATTAAGCAAAGCTGCGCTTGCCGTAGGGCCAGCAGATTACCTGCTTTACCCTGAGACCAGTTTTGGTCAGATCGTGGAGGGGGAACCCTTGAATAACCGACCGATGCAGTTACTTCAAGCAGGGCTAAAAGGGCTGGGCGCAAAATACCTGGTGACCGGTTTTGATGGTTACAAGATATTTAACGAAGGAGAGCCGGTAACGAAAGCCGTACGATACTTCCCACGCCAGGACGGGTCCGAACTGGCCATTGAAGCACTTAACGCCGCTATCCAGGTTAATCTGGAGGACGATTCTTTTCAAACCTACCGCAAAGGAGTATTCGTCCCGGGTGCAGAGTCCTTTCCTTTTCGTGATGTCCTGCCATTCATGGAGCCACTTGTGGCCAGTGTAGGTGGCTCAGTGGCCGGGCGAGGCACCCAGGAGGAACGATTACCACTGCGTTCGCCGATCGCAAAAATTGCCCCGGTTATTTGCTACGAATCCGTCTTCGGAGAATACTTCACTGACTACATCCGCGAAGGCGCGCAAGCCGTTTTCGTGATGACCAACGACGGCTGGTGGGACAATACCGCTGGTCATCGGCAGCACCTTTGGTTCAGTAGCTTGCGGGCCATCGAGACCCGTCGGGCGGTCGTCCGTTCGGCCAATGTCGGCGCCTGTGCCTTCATCGACCAGCGGGGAAAGATCATCAGTCGTACCAGGTACAATCAGGCGGGTTTCCTGCGGGGAACGCTGCAACTGAACGATGCACGAACGCCCTACGTCAGGTTTGGGGACATCGTCTCCCGGATCGCGATGTTGCTGACGGCGATGGTGGTGCTTAGTAACTTTGCCCGGTCTTTAAGGCGGGGGTAGAATCTGTATTTCCGGGCTCCCCGTACTTCTACGGAAGTACGTTTGCTTGGGCGGTGTTTTTCAGCTGTCAGGAGAACCCAGCCCGTACTTCTACGGAAGTACATTCGCTTGGTCTTTAAAAGCGGGAGGAGTTGGGGAGATAAAGATTGTCGTACTTCTACATATTTACGACAAGACCGAGCAAGGAAATTATCGCGGCATCACAATCTTTGTCGTACTTCTACATATTTAAGACATGTCTCCTCATACCGTACAACCCAGCCCGTACTTCTACGGAAGTACATCTGAGGGCTTTGCCGGCACAACCTCTCCCCCACCCCTACCGTTCTTTCCCCAACAATGATCCGTATCCTTTTACTCTTTTGGGCGCTGACGCAGGTGCAGGGAATGGTTTCGGGGCAAAGTCCGCTCCGCCTCCTGGTTCGTTCTACCGACTTTGAGTGGACGGATACCCCAGAGCAGTTTCCCGACAGCCTGGCCGCAGTGGTCTTTCTTGAGGAATGGGTCGCCCAACAGCAGGCTAAGGCCTATTGGGAGGCTTCGGTGGATAGCCTCTACCGGGAGGGAAATGACCTCCAGGCCATTCTCCACCTCGGACCGCCGTACAGCTGGGCCGGACTAGAGCCTCCGGCAGACGAGAACGTCCGTACCTGGTTACGCAAAGCAGGTTTCCGACCGCAGCGTTTTACCAACGGCCGTCCTCTCCGGCCGCAAGAATGGACGGCGACACGAGACAGTACCCTCGTTCGCGCCGCCGATGCCGGTTACCCCTTCGCCGCCATCAGGCTGACCGACGTAAACTGGGTCGCTCCCGGCCAGCTAAACGCACAGATTGACCTGGCGACCGGCCCGCTAATTCGCGTTGGGGAAGTTAGGGCACCCGAAGGCGCCCGTATACGTACGGTATTCCTGGAACGCTACCTTGGCCTTCAGCCAGGAGAACCTTACCGGGAGCGCCGCATCCGCCAACTGGGGAACCGGCTGCGACAGCTCCCGTACCTCAATCTTAAGGGTACTCCCCGCATCAGTTTTCAGGACAGTCTGGCCTTCTTCGACCTGCCGTTGGAGCGTAAACCCGCTAGCCGCTTTGACTTCGTCATCGGTGTGCTCCCCAATAGTAATCAGACGGGGAAACTGCTGATCACCGGTGACCTGAATGGAGAACTGTACAATGGCTTCGGCCAGGGAGAGCGCGTAGCGCTTCGCTTTGAGCAGCTACGCCCGCAAACTCAGGAACTCGAGCTTGCCGTTGACTACCCATTTCTCTTCGGTCTGCCTTTTGGTTTTGAAGGAAAACTAGACCTCTATCGCCGGGACTCCTCCTTCCTTAACCTCAATTGGCGGCTGGCCGCCACCTACCTGCGCGAGGGCAATGACCGGTTTTCGGTTTTCTGGGAAAACCGGCGTTCAATCGTACCTGGCCAGGATGTTGGGCCAAACCGCCCCACCAACGAATTACCCGACACCCTGGGCGTCATCCGATCCTTCTTCGGATTACAGGCCCGGCGCAGCCGGACCGACCGGCGCTTCAGCCCACGACGGGGCTATGCCTTTGACCTCAGCGCCGCAGCCGGCTTCCGCCGGCTGCCCGACGTTTTGGACACCGATAGCCTTGCCGCAAACTCAGGGCAGGTGCAACTGGCTGCCAGCTTTGATGCTTACCTGGACCCACTTACCGGAACCGTTATTTACCTGGGCCTTAAAGGTGCTGGCATTTTTGGCAGCAACGTTGTTTTACCCAACGAGCAATATCGGCTTGGTGGAGCCAAGTTGCTTCGAGGGTTTGACGAACAGTCGATCTTTGCCCGGGACTACGTGGTGCTTACCGCCGAAATGCGTCTGCTCCTCGGCGGGAATGCTTACCTCTACGGCTTTGTTGACGCCGGACGGGTAAACCTCCGGAACAAAACCCGACCAGACATTCCAATAGACTACCCAGTTGGCTTTGGTGCCGGCGTAACCTTCGATACCCGAGCTGGTGTTTTTGGGCTAAGTCTTGCATTGGGCCGGCGGAATGGTATTCAGGTTGACCTCGGAGGGCCTAAAGTCCACCTGGGTTACATTTCCGTTTTTTAAGATTTATGTCAGGAAAAGTGCCAGCCTTCCAGGCTACTAAAAACAAACCCCGAAAGTCCGCAACCTTGTTGATGACCTACTTGTCATGCACTCCAGCCCCCGCTGTCTTCAGTTCAGGATCACTAGTGGAGGCAGCACGCACCGCTGCGGCCAATTCTGGCAACCAATTGCTGTCTTTCTCAAGGCCGTTACCAACTACAATCATATCTGCCCCAGCCTCCAGCGCCAGCGCGGCACGAGCTGGGGTGCGAATACCTCCCCCCACAACAATGGGTAAGCCTACTTCATTACGAACAGCTTTGATTACTTTTCCGGCGATCGGATGTTGAGCACCACTACCGGCATCCATGTAGATCACCTTCATCCCCAACTGTTCACCGGCAAGGGCGGTGGCTGCCGCAATGGGTGGTTTGTCGGCGGGGATAGGCGTAGTATTACTCATATAGGAAACCGACGTTGGTTTACCACCATCGATCAGGATGTAGCCGGTGGGTATGGCCTCCAGTTTCATTTGCTTGATCCTGCTGGCAACCTGTACGTGGCGGCCAATCAGTAAATCGGGGTTACGGCCAGAGATAAGGGACAATAAGAACAAAGCATCTGCCTGAGCGTCCAACTGGTACACGGAACCCGGAAAGAGAATGATCGGTGTTCCGTTGAGGGAGGACTTGAGCAGCTTGAGGTAGTACTCAGCTTGCGGGGCATTAACCAGGCTTCCTCCCCAAAGGAAAACATCGACGTTACCGGCATTTGCATAGTCGGCCAGCTGCCGCAGGTTATCCCGCCGGGCTTTGTCCGGGTCAATGAGCACGGCCAGTAGTTTTTTGCCGGTGGCCCGGGCTTCGGTGAGTAAGGGATATACCATAGATGGCGGAAAAATCTGCTTTGGGGCAAGGTACGGACAAATCTACGGTTTGGATTGCTGGGAGGCTCTCCGGGCAGAGGAAATTAAAGGTTGCTTGACAAAGGAATTTCCTTCAACGAAATTCTTCGCCCAATAAATCCAGATGCTTGGTGGAATCCAATAAGGAGAGCCCACGTAATTCGATCAAATTTTGAGACTGCAAAGAAACCCCACCGATCCGCCCAATACCGGGAGCTTGCGTGCTGATGGTCAATACATTGTCGTTAACCTTTAAGCGTAGCTCCTTACCGGATTTAATGACCGTGATCCTAACCCATACTCCTGGCAAGAAGCCCAGGCTCGATAAATCGTGGTCCTTCCCCGAAATAGATTCGCCACCAAAGAAGCATTGAAATTCTCCGGCACAACCGGGATGCCCCAAGCCAAAAAAGTAAACGTCCTCTGCTCCGGTAACGAAGATCAACACCGGATTACAGTGGTTATCACCAGTTCCTTGAGTTAGGCGCAGCTCCATCGCTAGTGTAAAAGTATCCTCGCTGATGTCCGGCGTTGGCAGTAAATTGGAGAGTTGATAGCCCAAGTGGTTATCTGCTTTATTACGCTCCTTTATTTCGGGATCATAGCTCAGAACTCCTTGCTGCCACGTCAGTGGTATTGTCGGCCGGTATAGCACCTCTTCTCTTTCTTCTCTTATCTCTACGACTTCTACGCCATTACTGGGGAGATAGACGTGTTGGCTGTCCAGTACTACACCGTCGGCAATTAACTTAGCAAGATAATATCCAGGGCTATGGTATGTGGAGGTCACCAGGCTCTGCCCAGTATCCAGGACTTCTCTTCGTCTTGCATCCCAGCTTTGTTGCAATTCCAGGCTGTCGACCGGCTGTCCATCCAAGTCGTAACGAAAGATTACCGTATTGGGAATACCAGTGGTCACCTTTTCAACTGAGAAAGAAACACGACTTATATCGATCAGCAAACTACGGTCGGAGCTTTTTGCTGGATAGAGGAAGCTAACCAGGACAAAAACCATTAATAGAAGCGCTGTAAGAATTGAGCCTAAAACAAACCAGTGGGTCCGTCTACTCGACTTAGTTCCTCTTGCAGTAATTGGTAACGCTTTTGCTGTAATCGCTCGCCACGATTCCTTTCCCACAAACGTGGAAAGGATATCCAGTGTCGTTCTGCTTGCCCGAACGTTAGCAGAGGTTCTCCCCCACAGTCTTTTAAGCGTGCTTACACTTAATCGTTTGCCCGTCTCGTCGGAAACCATGTCACTCAAGCGTTCAAAATCGGCTCCCCCCCACTCTGCCCCTTGTCCCCAGCCCAATTTATCTTCTATCGCACTACGCAATTCGTTTAATGCCTCCTGATCCCGAACCCCGCTATTTATATGATTATCAGACATTTAGCTAAATGAACAAAAATGAATTAATCTGACCGGCGTAAGATTTTGGGTAGCGCCGATAGCCATGGAACTTTGACAAAAATACCATTTCATATGCGAATACTTATCTTACTGGTTATCAGCTTTTTCATTTCAATTACCCTGACGGCGCAAAAGGATACCTTCCCTTTCCAGCCTGCCAATTGGAGTGTTGTTGATTCCTCCACTACCTTCCTTACCCATCAGGGAGTGCCAGCCATGAAAATTACCGGCCCTGACGAGGCCGTAGCTAAAAACCTTAATTTCAGTACCGGCATCATTGAGTTGGATTACCAAGCTACAGATCTCGGATTCTGCGGCATTAACTTCCGTCGCACAGCAAAAGATAATGAGCCCCAGGTAACGGATTACAGCGAATTCGTGTACCTGCGAAACTTTGATCCCGAGGGAAAAGTCCAGGAAGGCGGTATTCAGTACGCTCCCCATCTCAGGGCCACCAACCTTTGGGATGTTCTCTTCCCCTATCAAGCCGGAGCTGCGATCAAACAAGAAGGATGGAATCACCTTAAGCTGGTGGTTTCTAAACAGCAAATGAAAGTATACCTTAACGAAGACGAGGTACTCTGGATTCCGGAACTACTTGGAAGAGACGCTGCCGGAGGTCTGTCCCTGGGCGGTAATGGTATATACGCTAACTTAACTATTTACCCGGGTAAAACAGAGGGGCTTCCCAGTAAGAAAGGTGCCGACGTTACTGAAAACGACCTTCGGTACCTACGCAACTGGCAGCGAAGCCCGGCAGTCCTTTTGCCTAAAGGGCAAACGGTCACCTCCGAGGATATCCCCGACTCAACAGCCAGCTGGACAGCAACAGCAACCGAACGATTCGGCATGGTTAACCTTATCCGCCACGACTCAAGTCCTTTCATTGAGGGAAACCGTAAGGTCATTTGGCTGAAGGCGACCGTTTATTCCGACATCGATCAGCTCAAGCAGATTGACCTGGGTTTTAGTGACGATGTATGGGTATTCGTTAATGGATATCCGGCATACACAGGGCAAAATACTTACGGCTATCCGATTCAAAAACAGCCCAGTGGTCGCCTTAGTCTCGAGAATAGCCGAATCCAACTACCGTTCCAAAAGGGAAAAACAGAGCTTATGATCGCGGTCGCCAGCGATTTCTTTGGCTGGGGAATAATAGGACGCTTTACCGATGTATATGGAATTCGTTTCACGCCTTAGCCTTTCTTTAGAAAGCAGTAGGTCCTGGCTAGAAACAAACATGAGTCATCCCGAATTTTGGCGATGACAAAAAATTAGGCCTTTTGTGTATTTTCGAGGAGTTCTCACACTTCAAGAAAAACTCAAAAGGCCTATGTTTTTAAAGTTACTGCAAGATAAAGCAACTACTCCAATAAAGCGAAAAGCAGGTCCATTTCTCCTTCGTCAAGTAGATCGTTACACCCGTCAG
>NZ_KB890433.1 GCF_000373105.1 Neolewinella persica DSM 23188
CCGGCGTCGTCGCTCAGTACCACCGTTTGGGGGGTAACCGTGATCACGGGAGGAACATTGTCCTCAACGGTAACCACAGCGTCACAGGTGGACATGTTACCGGAGGGATCNGTTACGGTGAGGGTAACCGTGTTCGGGCCAACGTTGGCGCAGGTGAACTCGGTCATGCTTTCTGCAAAAGTCAGGGGATCACAGTTGTCGGTGGAGCCACCATCAATCTGCGAGGTGGTGTTATCAGCAGAAGCGATCGAACCATTACCGGCAGCATCGAGCTGAACGGTGATGTCCAGACAAACTGCGTTTGGCGGGGTAGTGTCTCGCGGTATCAAGGTGACCATGCAGGTAGCGTCATTGCCATTCGCGTCAGTTGCCGTCAAAGTAGCGGCTCCTGTTACGCCGTCACAACCCAGCATTGGGGCGTCGAGGGTGAGGACTATGGCGGCGGAGTCCGTACAGTTATCGGACAGGGTAATCAAGAGGCCGACGGTATCGGTGACATTGGCTACGCCATTGTCGTCGAGGTAAACGATTACCTCAGCGGGGCAGGCCAAGACAGGGCGGGTAGTATCGGCAACGGTAACCGTGGCCATACAAGTGGTGTCATTGTTGCCGTTGACGTCAAAGACCGTAATCGGAACGTTGATGACACCGATGTCGTCACAGTCAACCGGGAAGGCCTGGTCGAAGGGTGCTAAGTCAACGGAACAGTTGTCCGTGGCGGTAAAAAGTTCTAATTCTGCGTAGCCGCCGAAGCCGTTTTCGTCGAGGAATACTTCAATGTCCAGGCAGACAACATCAGGGGCTATGGTGTCCAGCACCGTAACGATAATGGTGTCGCTGGTTTCGTTCCCGGAAGGATCGGTAGACACGATGCGTACGCGGAGGTTGACGTTGCCAACGTCGTCACAGGTGAAAGACAAGACCTGATCGCGGGACTTTGCCTCTTGTCCATTCCCTGCACCTGCGTCCCCGCCCAGTGTATTCATAGTGGGTCCTGAAGCGCCGAAACGGAAGATGTCCGTAACCGTAGCGCTGCAATTATCGCTTACCGCATATGCGTAGTCTTCGATTTCCAGAAAGGCCATACCGTTTGCATCGAGGTAGAGCGTGGTGTCGTTGGCCACGACCACCGGCGCGATGGTATCAATGACGGAAACGTCGTAGGTACACTCGCCCCGATTATCACTCAGGTCCGTAGCGAACATAGTCCGCTGGAAGGTCGATCCCAGGGAGGAACAATCAAATCTCCGGGAGTTGACCCCTCCAACGGTGAAAGGACCTGAGAGATCAGTATCAATATTATCGGAAATGCTGATCAGCGCATCGTCGTCAGCAATTATTGCCATGCCCATACTATCCAGCGCCACCGTAATGGCTTCGCAAACGATGATTGGTGCAATTGTGTCGATGACGATTAGTTGATAACTGCAACTGTTAGTGTTACCGCTCAAATCATTAGTAGCTACTTCTATCGTTCGGACACCTGCAGTACAATTGCGGCCACAACCGCCACCGCTGCCGGTGCCACCTAGACCACAGTTATCCGTCAGGATAACTATTCCACTTGGTATATCGACTCTTCCCATGCTGTCTAGGTATGTCGTAACGTCTTCACATAGGATCACCGGCGGGATCGTATCGAGCACCGTGACGTTCACGTTGCAACTGACGGAATTATTACTTGGATCGGTAATGGTTACCGCATTCTCCAGCAGGTTAGGAGAAGTTGCTACTGCATCACAACCGAAGGTTAGCACACCGGCATCAGTCGTATCGATGACCGCGCAGTTGTCCGTAGCTGAGATTAGCAGGCCGGCGGCGTCGAGTTCAACGGTGCCGGTGCCATCCAGGTAGACTGTGGTATCGATAGTACAGACGATGGTGGGGACGAAGGTATCGCGGACCGTTACGGTAAAGTCACACGTTACCAAACAGTCTCCGATGCCTCGGGTGGCCGTGACCGTATTTTGATCAAGGTCGGCACAAGTGAAGGAGGTAGGGTTGAGAACAACGTTGTCTTCAAAAGTACGCAGGACTACATATTCGATGATGACGTAACCATTGCCAGCATTAAGCCCGAGTATCTCAAAGTCTAGCCCACCAGAAAAAGATGTGCCGGCACCGGTCGGAGCATTGCCGCCACTAGCACCGCCACCGCCGCCACTGGCACCACGGGCACCGCCGCCGCCGCCGAAGCCGCCCCTTGCTAAACCGCCGCCACCCTGGCCGCCGGAAAGAATAGAAGAGCCGCCCAAGGTTCCGCTGCCATTGTTCATTAAGCTAGCGCCACCACTACCACCGTTAGCACTGCCAGATCCTCCGCCACCATCGGCGGTTGCTTCTACTATGGAACTGTTTTCTCCGTTACCCTGAGCTACGGAATTGGCTTCACCGCCGCCGCCACCACCGGCAATAATAATAGCGTTCGCGGGTACAAATTCTCCAAATCCACTGGTCCCAAAAACGACAAAAGTACCTCCACCGCCACCTGCAGCCTCAGCTCTACTGGTATTGGTGCTACCCGCTCCGCCTACTACCAACTGTAAATTCCGTTCGGTAGTGATCGAAAAAGTGTCACGTATTATAGCCCCCAGTCCGCCAACGAAAATGGTGCCAAAATTGGTATCAGCTGCCATGCCTCCATTTCCTCCAGCAGCGGTAATAATCACCTGATCAACACCTTCCGGGATAGTGTATCGTGCCAGTTCACCGGTAAAACCGATGCTATCACGTACAGCAACTTCGGATACAAGTAACTCGGACGGGATAATTGCTGCGTTCCCGTTTTCATCCAGGAATACTTCGAAATCTTCTGGGCATGAAAACGGGACTTGGGTCACTGTAACGGTAGTAGTACACTGGCTCATCTCAGCGCCGTCACTAACGGTAAGCGTTACGTCCGTTGTGCCAAGTGGGAATGGCCCCGTCGGATCAACGCTGAAGCTTAGCATATCCATATCGGGATCTGTGGAACCGCCATCGAATGCTTCGGCGGCGACTGTGGCCATGCAGTTAGCGTCGGCGTTTACGGTAACGGGTTGGCAGACGGCTACGGGGGGTTGATTACATTCTCCCAACGTACCACAGCTTCCACTGATGGTTAACGAGAAGGCCCCACTCGCACCGCCAAAACCATGGACCAATACATAATAGGTCCGCCCGGTTTCGGTTCCGACAGTTATTTCAGAAGTAAACCCAACGCAGCCTGGGCCATCATCATTACCGCCCACACAAGTGATGCCATCGACACAATCGTCGACGAATACCGAAATCTTGGAATCATAGGCTGCCTGATTACAAGTAGACAGGGTCACATTGCCACCACCGCCGACGAAGGAGTACCATACTCCTGGTGCCGTGATACTTGTTCCACAATTTGTGCTAACATCACTATCAACCGTTGCGCCAACAGTGGAGCCGTCAATCGTTTGGCCACAGTCAATCGGGATTGCACCCGCGAGCAGGTCGTTCGATGCTCCCTGGATACCATCGAGAACACTTACTCCGGTAGCGCCCGGGTCCAGCCAATCGCTTAAACGAGCGGATGCAGCGGGGCCATTCCAAGAGATGCCGAAGCGTCCGTAGTGATCATAGGTATCATTATCGTCTGTTCCGGAACAGGCCGCCGCACCGCAACACAACTGACCAATGATCCGCTTGTTCTGGTCAAATAAGGGAGAACCGGAGGAGCCGGGCTCGGTCACCCCTTCATCCCAGTCAGCTATGCGCCACATCATGGCCGCACCATTGCCGTTAAAATTGATGGTGTTTTGGGTAGCCGCGTCATCATCATGACAAATCTTTTTCACATCACCCCTGGGGTGGTGAATCCCCGTAGAACTGGTCGGCGCTACATCTGAACGATCCCAGCCGGCCAGATATATATTCCATTGAGCCATTAGGGTCGAAGAAAGGTTGTCCAGGGTAACCAGGGTTACATCGGAACCGGAATTCGTCGCGTTCAATGTGGCCCCGTTAACGGTTTGATCATAGGGGGGGCCAGGGTCTACGCTATTCGCCGTTGAAGAACAAACGGGTACCGTACTTTCCCAATTGAAGCGAACAACCCAGCTACCATAGCTCGAGCCACAGTGACGAGCGGTTAGAAAATAAGGCGTCCGGTCGTTACTTGTATTGTTGATCATGGCCCCGGAACAGGTGCCTCCACCGGTAAACAACAAGCCGACAGATCGAATTTGATCGTCCCAGCCATTTCCTGACGGGCAATTGACATCCTCGTTACAGTCACCGGAATCATTGAGGGCTTTCATTGTATTCTGCGCATGGACGAAGGGACTTCGGTAACCATGCACGACATGGCTAATGGTCAAGTCAGTATAATCGCCGGCTCCTGCTGGAGCAAAATACTCCACAATAATGTCGTCACCAGTGACTAAATCCGTTCCTAGTTGCCCCGAGACATGGTTATTGGCAAAGGTATAGGCACCCACAACATGATTGCGATCCGCAGCATACAAATGGAGGCTAGCCCCTACCGGAAGTCGGAAATCGGAAAAAACCACGTTGATGGTTGCTGCACCGGCCGAGGAAATGCCAAGGCGGTAAATAGTACCCACGCCAGGAATGGTGTGGACATCCGCCGCTTCCAGTACATCAATATTGACCTTGTGTTCATAGCCAAATCGCCATGGGCGGTCTTTAAGGCCATCATTGATCTGATCTTCTGCCTGAACGGCGGTTAAATTAAAGGCAGGCATCTCCATAACGGAAGATGCGGCCAAGTCCTTATCGGCTACCGCCCAACTCCTGGGGTTGCCCAAGTCTGAAACCTGAGCATGGATAGCTGTTGAGGAAAGAACTACCGCAGTTAATAACAAATAGAAAAAACGCTTTGAATTGGCGCTACGTTTCGTCAACTTTGGGAAAACGGAAACTAGCATAGGCTGTGAGCCCATGGGGGGTAAAGGTCGTCTCATATTTTGCTTACTCAAGAGATTATCAGAAAAGGGCCGTGGTCGGACGGCGTAAAAAATTCAGTATAAAGATAATAAAGAGTTCGTCAACCCCTTAAATTTCTAAGCTAATGGGTAGGAGGTGGAGTCGGACTTGGCCATTTCCTCATCCGTATTGTATTCCGGCAGCAGGTAGGGCTCTACGTAACGATGATGGTTAACGATAAAGTTGAGGACTTCTTCCAATTCCGGGGTATCCACATGGGCACTCTGTAACCGGGCTACATCGCCCCGACCGATCAGTTGGTTGGCGCCTCCCGAACGTAAGCTGCTTTAAGATCCTCCCACTGCACCCGCGTCCGCGCCCAAAAGATTATCTTGGGCCAAAATAAATTTAGCCATGACCAATCGCCAACAAATTCTTGCCCATCGCCCCGTCGGAATGCCGACAAAGGACACCTGGACCCTAACGGAAACGGAAGTACCCGAATTGAAGGATGGAGAAGTATTAATCCGCAACCAATACGTTTCGCTGGATCCGGCGATGCGTGGCTGGATGAACGACGCCCGTTCCTACATCCCGCCCGTTCAACTGGGAGAGGTGATGCGTGCCGGTACGGTTGGCGAGGTAATCAAAGCAAATAACCACCCAACCTTTAAGGTAGGTGATGTGCTGTCCGGTTGGGGCGGCGTTCAGGAATACTCCATTACTGACGGGACGAACTACTACCAGGTCGATACCCGATTAGCACCGATGCCTACTTATATCGGTACGCTTGGGATGCCGGGCATGACCGCTTATTTCGGCATCCTGGAAGTAGGTAAGATTAAGGAAGGCGACGTCGTAGTCGTGTCTGGTGCGGCTGGTGCCGTTGGCAGTATCGTTGGTCAGATAGCGAAAATCAAAGGCTGCCACGTTGTTGGTATTGCCGGCGGACCGGATAAGTGTAAGTATGTGGTGGAAGAATTGGGCTTTGATGCCTGCATCGACTACAAAAACGAAAGTGTTGCCGCAGGGCTGAAGACGCACTGTCCCAAAGGGATGGACGTTTATTTCGACAACGTAGGTGGCGAAATACTGGACCACTGCCTGGCCCGCCTGAAGATGAATGCGCGCATTGTCATCTGTGGCGCCATCAGTCAGTATAACAATAGAGAGAATGTTCAGGGGCCTAAGAACTACCTTTCCTTGCTGGTGAACCGAGCCACGATGCAAGGAATGGTGGTGTTTGATTACGCGCCGAAATACGGTGAAGCTGCGCTCCAAATGGGACAGTGGATGGCAGCGGGAAAACTTAAGAGCCGAGAGGATATTTACGAAGGAATCGAGAATTTCTATGAGACCTTTACGCGCTTATTCACCGGAGAAAAGAAGGGTAAGCTGGTGCTGAAGTTGGTTTGATACTAGTGAGCGATCTAACGAATACGGAGCCGTGGACTGCTTTGCTACGAGAGACGGTCCTCCGGACCTCAGGAGGGAGAAATCCCACCTAAAAGTCATAATGCGTCCTTTCTGTGATCAAAGCGTCGATTACGTGGTTACCTTTGCGTAATCACGTAACTGACTATGGCCAACGCTAAAAGTATTTTCAACACCCTGGTGGTAATTTTCCTGTTAATCGGGTTGCCGGCGGTCTCTTATTACTATCTTTCTACCGGTTATACTTACCGTAAGGAAGCGATTAATACGCAGGGGGATTTTGGTGAAATGCCTGACTTGAGTAGCCTGACGGTGGTGCAGGGGAAACTCCCCAAGTCTTCTCGTGGTGCCATGACGGTTGTTGGCTGGTTTGACCCGACCAAGCCTGCCGCTGCGCGGCAGTACGGAGAAATGATGGACAGTCTGTACCAGCAGTTTGAGAACAGCCCAAATCTGTACTTTACGACCATTGTAAATGCGGAGAACCCGGTAGCAGCAGCGACCGATTTTACCGAGAAATACCACTTGCCAAAGGCGGAGATGCTCACCTTTCTGGCGGCCGACGCGGGACAATTCAAACAATCCGCGCGCGACTTTAAGCTGCCGACCAGTCTCCCCGGAGAAGACCCCATCGTGGCGTTGGTAGACAGCTCTTTAACCATCGTTAAGCATTATAACCTGGCGGAGAGAAACCAAACCATTGGTCTGGTTAATCTCATATCCCTGATCATCCCGCTTCCTGAGCGACCGGGGCTGGTACTAAAGCGTGATAACGAATTGTAAGCACTGATATGGAAAAGAATATTTACCCACAACTGGAAACCTACCCCGAAAAGGAACGTACACTTAAGATACTGGTCTGGGGCGTTACCCTTGTTGTTTTGCTTTTAGTCGGTGTAATGCGGCAATATAAACTACCCGTGCCTGAGGGTTGGGATGTTGGCTTTTTACCCGCCGTAAATGCGGTGCTGAATTCACTGACGGCGGTAGCCTTGATATTTTCTTTGTTCTACATCAAAACGAAGAACGTAGTTGCTCACCGAAAGGCGAATGGTGTAGCGCTTGGCTTATCGGTTCTCTTTCTTTTATGCTACGTGGTTTATCATTTTACAACTCCGGAGGTCCAATATGGAGACCTGGACCATGACGGTATCTTGTCGGCATCTGAAGCATCCATTGTTTCAGGTGTCAGATCGGTTTATCTGGCAATATTACTGTCACACATCGCGTTAGCCGGCATCCTTTTACCCTTTATCTTGTTAACGACAGTACGGGCATTAGTTGGTAAATATGAGCTGCACCGTAAGATGGCCCGGATTGTTTGGCCGTTGTGGTTGTACGTAGCTATCACAGGGCCGGTCGTATATTTGATGTTGCGGAGTTACTATCCGTAATTGGTCTATTATGCTATTGGCATTGTTGGCCCATTGGTACTTTGAATAATTATTCCCCTTCTTAAATTCCTTCCTTATGAAAAAGCTGATCCTTATTGTATGTGCCTTTGCACTGGTCGTCCTTTTGGGTGGCGGAGAGGAATTACTGGCGCAATGTCCGATGTGCCGGGCAACTGCGGAGTCTAATCTTGCCAATGGAGGAACCGAGGGCCGGGGCCTCAACAACGGCATTATGTACATGCTTGGAATGCCTTACCTGCTTATTGGTACGATTGCGTTTCTTTGGTGGAGAAATAGGAATAAAATGGAGGAAGCTTAGGGTTGGTGCAATTGGCGTTATTGGACTATTGCCAAACCAAAAGATTAATAATAATTGACCAACAGCACCAATAGTCCAGCTAACCTACTAATAATCTCTCCGCCACTACCTTACTAAAGGTCACCCGATCATGGCCGGGGTAGGATAGGGTTAGAGAGCCATCGAAGGCTTCTCTGTGATGGATCCTGAGGGTAGTTCCCAGGCTCAGGTCACGGTCGTTCAGAAAATGTAAAAACTCATTAGAGTTGTGGTCTAGACCAATAATAGCTACCGTCTCTCCTGCACCACATTCACTCAGGCGTCGACGGTTTTTTGACGTTATGTTGCCTTCGGCATCTGGAATGGGAGAGCCGTGGGGGTCTACATTGGGGTGTCCCATAAGTTCGTCCATCCGGGTAAAAAAAGCGGGGCTGTCAACGTGCTCGATTTGTTCGGCGATGGCGTGGACTTCTTCCCAGCCGAAACCCATCTGCTCAACGAGGAACATCTCCGTCAGGCGGTGTTTCCGGACAACGAGGGCGGCGGCCTTTCGACCTGATTTGGTCAGCTGCAGTGGCTTGTACTTTTGATAGGATACGAGTCCACGTTCCGCCAACTTTTTCACCATGCTATTTGCTGAGGGTGTACTGATCGCTAATGCTTTAGCCAGGTCAGATACCGATACTTTTCCTTCGGTGTCAGCTGAAAGGGCCAAAAGCGTTTTTAGGTAATTTTCTTCGGTGGTGGTTGACATTGGGCCGAAGTTAGGGAATAGTCTTGTAGTCTGGTAGTCTTGTGGTCTTATAGGGCTACCGCAAAGGGGGGAGCAGCAGGAGGATTTTTTCAATATTTTTCGGGATGCTTTTGCATATAGGATAATAACTTACCTACTTCTTCGGAAGCTTGCAAGTACTGATGGTAATGTTCCTTTGTTAAATATTCGGCGTCGTAAGCGGCGTCTAACCAGGTTTGGGTCTCGTAATTTTCTCCACTGGCATCCGTAAGTTTAGAGATGAAATGTTTTGGGTACCTTCTTTTGGCAAAGCTTTCCGCCAGGTTGGCACCCACTGCTCTTGATGATCGTCGTATTTGATCTGTGAGGCTATATTTTTCTTCTTGTGGAAACCCCTTAGTCAGAATAAAAATCGAGGAGGCAAGGCGACACGCTTTTTGGTAAGCAGTCCAGGTCCTAAATTTGGAGCCTGATGGGAGTTTGGTATTTCAGGGTAACATGCCCCCAATATTGGCAATCGCTAGGTGATCATTCGTATTTTAAACGTATACTTACGTTTATATGCGTTTAATAACGGATAATTCCATGCCAAATGTTTTCTATTCAGACACCTGTTGTTTCTTACGAGTCAATACTGACGAACGGAGCGAACTTCCTCATACGGTAGCTTTACAAGACCACCAGACTACAAGACTAGAATTATGTACGACGCCCTAATCACCGGCGCAGGTGCCGTAGGCCTGGCCACCGCTATTCGCTTGCAGGAGCGGCAGCCAGATTGGTCCATTTTGGTGGTCGACAAAGCCGACCGGGTAGCTGCTCACCAAACCGGACACAACAGCGGGGTAATTCACTCGGGGGTCTACTACCCGCCCGGGGGAACCAGGGCCCGGCTGTGCCGGGAAGGCTACGATTTGCTCCTTGATTTCTGCGAAGCAGAAAATGTCCCCTTTCGCCTTACCGGTAAATTCATTGTGGCCACCAACGAGCAGGAACTGCCCGGATTAAAGAAAATCCATGAGCGTGGCATCGCCAATGGCCTGGCCGGCCTTCAATGGATGACCGGTACTGAAATGAGGGCGCAAAGCCCGCACACCGGTGGTATTGCCGCCCTGTGGGTACCTCAGGCTGGAATCGTAGACTATAAAGCAGTAACCCGTGCTTACGCTGAGGTATTTACCAGGTCGGGCGGTGTTTTGCAACTTAATACGGAGGTCCTGGGCTACCAAAGAGAGGGGGAATCTTTTGAGGTGCAAACCTCTAAAGGAGAGATCCGGACTCGTTACCTCATAAACTGTGGAGGGCTTCAATCGGACCTGCTGACCACGATGAACGGCAGGAAGCCACCAGTACAAATTCTTCCCTTTCGGGGAGAATACTACGAGCTTACCTCCGAGGCGGCGGCTAAGGTGCAACACCTTATTTATCCCGTTCCTGATCCTGCATTTCCATTCCTGGGGGTACATCTCACGCCGACGATCGATGGAAGGGTAGAGGCTGGTCCGAATGCAGTACTGGCCTTTGCCCGTGAAGGCTACGACAACCGGACCGTAAACCTTCGGGAGTTGGCGGCAACGGTTCGCTATTCCGGATTCCGGGCCATGGCGCGCCAGTATTGGCGTAAGGGGGCAACGGAACTGCGGCGAAGCTTCAGTAAACAAGCTTTCCTCAAAAGCTTACTACCGCTTATGCCTACACTGACCCTGGATGATCTGAGGCCCGGCGGAGCCGGGGTCCGTGCCATGGCCGTTGGCCCCAAAGGGGAAATGATCGACGACTTTCTGTTTTATACCGAAGACGGGCTGGTAAATGTCGGTAACGCTCCCAGCCCTGCAGCCACTGCTTCATTGGCAATTGGCGGGGCCGTGGTTAGAGAATTAGAGAAGGGGGGGATGAAGGAATGTGGAATAAGAGAATAGCTGCCGCAAAGATCGTTCATGAGGCTGCGCTTGGTCACCCTGGCGATTAAGCGCAGCGTAAGGAGAGGTAACAGCGGGAGCCACTCTCTCCCCCTATTATTCTCGCATTCACTATTGACGACGCAACCACACCCATCCAAATTAAGTTTACTGCTCATATGAAGCAATCCCATTCCATTCTCTGCTTCGGCATTGCCCGGGACATCACCGGCTCCGCTACCATCACCCTGCACCTGCGGCCCCGCCCCAAAGTGCTTGACTTAAGGACCGAACTGCTGGCCCAATACCCGGCCTTCGGCGAACTGGTCAGCTTTGCGATCGCCCGAAACGAAGCTTACGCCGATGATGAAGAGACGCTTGAGCCTGGTGATACGCTCGCAATTATTCCGCCGGTGAGCGGAGGGTAGGACTTAGTAGTCAGCGTTCAGTAGTTTGAGCTCAGGATTCAACGATCAGCATTGTGGCTGTGAATCCTAAGTAATTAACCCCGAAAACTGAACCCTGAGTATTGAATCCTGAATCCTGAAAACTAAACACTAATGTCCGAGATCCAACTTTCTCCCCATCCCCTCTCAATTGATGCTTGCTACGCCAGCGTACAGGATCCTACGTGCGGGGGTATTTGCCTCTTCGTCGGGACGATCAGGAACCACAATAAGGGGAAGTCGGTAACGCACCTGAACTTCGAGAGCTATGCGCCGATGGCGGAAAAGGAAATGAAGCGGATTGCGGACGAAGCGAAGTCCCAACACGGTCTACATGCTGTGTCTTTACATCACCGGACCGGGGAACTTGCTATCGGTGACATTGCCGTAATTATTGCCGTAAGTAGTCACCATCGGGCAGCAGCCTTCGCTGGTTGTGAGCAAGTGATCGACGAATTGAAAAAGCACGTGCCGATCTGGAAAAAAGAATTTCTGGAAGACGGAAGCTACTGGGTGGGGGCACGGCCTTAGGGGACCGTTATCAGGTATCAGCACACTGAACCCTAAACTCTGAACACTGATAACTGAATCCTGAACACTATATCCTCAAGGCTTCCCCGTCCGCAAACTAACCGCCCGAATCTCCGGGTCATGCTTCCTGATCTGGGAGGCCAGCATCAGGCTGAGTTTACCAGAATTACAGTAAATCAGGTAGTTACCGCCAGGTGTCATTCGTTCCAGGCACTGGCCGAAGGGGTTGCGCTTAGTCAGGCGGATTACGCCGTGGGGGAGTTCGGGTTCCCGCTGCTCATCGAGCATGCTGAAGACCAAATCGTAGTTTGGGAAATCTTCCAGTGTGGCATCTGTTTCCAGTTCTTCACGGCTTGGACGGGAGGACTGCCAGGGTGGAATGATGGGCATAGTATAGCTTTTTCTTAGTGCCAAACGATGCTGACTATTATCAAGAGCGTTGTAGGTCAGGAGTTTGCGAATGGGCGGGGCCCCAATGCCTAATAAATAGCATAGGGCGGCATTGGCCTGGAGTAAGGCAATAATGCCAACGGCTGTGGGGAGAACTCCGACGGTCGCACAATCGGGAATGTTGGGGTCGGGTAGGGGAAAGAGGTCTCTCAGGTGAAGGTCGTCCTTGCTTTCGTTGGGGAACAAGGCGACGTAGCCTTCGTATTTATGGACAGCGGCATAGACCAGCGGCTTGCTGAGCAGGTGACAGGCGTCAGATACGAGGTGCTTTGTCGGGGCATGATCGGTGCATTCTACTACGAGGTCCGCATTTTCGATCAGTTGCCGGGCGTTATTTGCTTCCAGGTAGGTTTCGTGGGCGCGGACGCGGGTGCCGGGGTTGAGTTTAAGGCAATGTTTGGCCAATAACGCCGCCTTATTTCCCGTAGCACCGGTTTGAAAGAATACCTGACGGTGGAGGTTGGTCTCTTCGGGCTGATCTCCGTCGACCAGCGTCAGGTTGCCGATCCCGGCGCCAGCTAAATACGCGGCCACCGGACCGCCCAAGCCTCCACAACCAAGGATAAGTACATGGGCATCCATCAGCTTTTGCTGACCGGTTTGACCGATTTCGGGAAGAATGGTTTGGCGTAGGTAACGATTCATGGGGAGGGAGGCAGTTAGTCAAATAGTCAGGGAATCAAAGTGCCGAATTATGGGGTAAAGGAAGTAACCTCCACGAGCTTTGCGACCAGAAGTTAATTTGGCTGCGCTTTGTTCTGCAGGTATACCATAGTGAGGTGCCCCCAACACCGGCTATTTGGCTTTCTCATAATCAGTTTTCCCGCCTGTCTTACTAACCAGCTGCAAGCCCTCGATTCGGATGTCATGGCTCATAGCCTTGCACATGTCGTAAATAGTGAGCGCGGCGATGGAGGCACCATGGAGCGCTTCCATTTCTACGCCGGTCCGGCCAGCAGTTTTTACCGTGCACCTGATCTTCATTGACTGTACATCCACCGGATCGACGGTGAATTTTACCGATGAAATATCCAACGCATGGCACAGTGGGATGACCGACCAGGTTTGCTTCACCGCCATCGTACCGGCGATGACCGCCGTTTGGATAACCGACCCTTTCCTGGTGTTGAAACCGTTACCTTCCAGCTCCGCCATGATGGTTTTGCCCAAGACTACGGTAGCTTCCGCCACCGCAATTCTAGTGGTAATGGCTTTGTCGCCTACGTCGACCATTTCGGGGAGGCCGGCTGCATTTAGGTGGGAGAGGGGCATGAGGGAATTAATTTTGAGGACTGGGAGGTTCAGGGTCTGGTACTCAGCGTTTAATGGTAACTGGCAGATTTAAATACTGGTAGAAGGCCATTTGGTTGGTGATCAGGACAACGGCTATTGGGCCCGATCAACTTCTAATTTTGCCAACAGTACGCCAATCTTGGTGTACAGGGAGTCTATCCAGATTGGCTCTTGCCGGACCAACCAGGTCAGGCTGTCGAAGGAGGCCTCATTCATGTCATAATCTTCCAAAACGCGGTTAAAATACACCTGCTTAATGGAGTCACGGATGAGTACCGGCACCTCTGTGGCCAGTGCTTCGGCGATCTGAAGTTCCGCCATCACGGGAGCTAGTTTATCCAAATCAACTGGTGGCGGGCCTACATTCGGGCTGGTGCATCCAGTCATTAGGAATACCAGGCATAGGACAATAAAACGCGTCATACTTGCTGTTTGGGGTAAAAGTAGCCCGCCCTGCGGGCTTCGGCGAAGGAGAAATCCTCCCAATTATCGATATCGGCTTCGACCATAATAATGCCACAGGTAGGCACATTACCGATGTAAGCGTTGTGTTGGAGCCGATTGGCCAGGTCTGTGTAGCCTGGGTTGTGCCCGAAGAACAGCACTGTTGACCAATCGTCAGAAACGTCTCGCACCCGCTTTTCAATACTCGCTGGCCAGGCATGGTAAAGGCTTCGGTCATACTGGCAATTGGCCGCGGAGATGTTCAGGGCAAGGCGAAAGGCCTCGGAAGTGTCCTTAGCTCTTTTGGCTGTTGATGAAATAAGTCCGTCGGCGATCACCTGCAGCTCAGCCAGGCGATCAGCCATAACCGGAGCATCTCGTTTGCCCCGTGCATTGAGCGGTCGGTCGTGGTCATCCAACGAGATATCGTCCCAGCTGGATTTTGCGTGTCTGACAAAATAAATGGTTTTCATAGGATAGATTTACATTGGCTTAACCGTAAGTTAATCGTAACCCAGATTAAAAGGCCTAATTTTGCAGCTGAATCATTTAAGAGCTCTGCATATGAACCCGGCCAAGATACTGCTGGTTGACGACGAACCCGATATCCTCGAAATTCTCGAGTATAACCTTCGCAAAGAAGGTTATGAAGTCGCAACTGCCGGGAACGGTGAAGCTGGCCTCAAAAGAGCTGCCGAGTTCGAACCCGACCTGATCATCCTTGATATTATGATGCCCATAATGGATGGGGTGGAAGTCTGCCGTCAATTGCGCGCGCGCAAAGAATTCGACAAAACCATCATCACTTTTCTCACCGCAAGGGAGGAAGACTACAGCCAGATCGCCGCTTTAGACACTGGTGGTGACGATTATATTACCAAACCTATCCGCCCCCGGGTCTTTCTTAGTCGGGTCAAGGCTTTGCTCCGACGGAATATTCGGGAAGAGGAGGTTGCCCCTAAAGTGATCAAGCTTGGAGACATCGAAATTGATCTGGAGCAGGTAATCGTTCGCCGGGGAGAGGAACGCATAGAGCTTGCTAAAAAAGAATTCGATTTGCTGACCCTCCTGGCCTCGAAGCCCGGGAAAGTCTTCAGCCGTGACGAAATATTCAACCGTGTTTGGGGGGCGGACGTTATTGTCGGCAACAGAACGATCGATGTCCACATCCGGAAATTAAGGGAAAAACTAGGTGATCATTACATTAAGACCATCAAGGGCATTGGTTATAAATACGTTTTTTAGTGCTTAAAAACAGTACCCCCAGAGAGATTGCGCTGCTTGCCTCCCTTACTATTGGTGGAGCCATTCTCGGCCTTAGTCTCTTACTTAAGGTTGTCCTTTTTTCAGCCGTCTCCTGGTTCGCAATTGGCGTTATGACAGTTGGCGCCACGGGGTTCTCCTACCTGGTGGTCCTTACTTACCTGGACCGCTACATTTACCGAAAGATCAAACTGATCTACAAAACGATCCACAGCCAAAAAATCAGCACCGATATTAAAAAAGAAGGGGTTGATCTGGATCAGCCGATCATTGATGATGTGGAGCAGGAAGTGGAAGAATGGGCGGAGAATCAACAGATTAAAATACAGCAGTACGAACGATTCGCGGAATACCGACGTCGTTATGTTGGTGACATCAGCCACGAACTAAAGACCCCGATATTCAACATACAAGGCTACTTACATACCCTTTTGGAAGGCGGTTACTACGACGAGAAAATAGCGATGAGCTTCCTCAAGAAAGCCGCTAAGAACGTTGACCGCCTACAAACGATCGTTGAGGACCTGGGGGCGATCAGCCGGCTGGAAAGCGGAGAACTGATTCTGGATACAGAGGTGTTCGACATCAAAGATCTTGCCTTGGAAGTGCTCGATGAGGTTGACCTTAAGAGCAAAGAAATGAAAATCGAACTCGGCTTTAAACCCGGTGCCGATACCGGGTTCCTGGTGGAGGCTGACCGGGAAAGTATCCGTCAGGTATTAGTTAACCTTGTAACCAATTCCCTGAAATATGGGAACCCCAACGGTTCCACCAAAATTGGATTCTATGACATGGATGCCTACATCCTTTGTGAGGTTGCGGATAACGGAATCGGTATCCCGGAAAAACACTTGCCGCACGTCTTTGACCGATTTTATCGGGTAGACAAAAGCCGCAGCAGGCAGAAAGGAGGCTCCGGTCTGGGGCTTGCGATTGTCAAACATATTCTTGAAGCGCATCAGCAGACCATTAATGTCCGATCCTCACCGGGATTGGGGAGTACTTTCGGTATTACTTTGGCTAAAGCTTAGGGGGGGGGTAACCACTAAGACATTAAGAACACTGAGGGCTACACTAAGGGGAAGGTAGTAAAGGAAAGAGTAGCCATTGAAGGCATTCAGTCAGTAAGAGCCGTAGGGGTGTTNANCANNTAACCACTAAGACATTAAGAACACTGAGGGCTACACTAAGGGGAAGNTAGNAAAGGAAAGAGTAGCCATTGAAGGCATTCAGTCAGTAAGAGCCGTAGGGGTGTTAACCACTTAACCACTAAGACATTAAGAACACTGAGGGCTACACTAAGGGGAGACAAGCAAGATAAGGCACTGAAGGCTACATTCAGGTAAAGGTGGAAGAGGAACTAATGAGAGAATTTCGGGCGCGCATAGCAAATTTCCAGAAGTAGTTATTTTTCTCCGTAGCTGTTTGTATTATCAGTCGAAAATCTTATCTTTGCACTCCATTTCAAAAATAGATCCATCTAAATGCTGATCATCAACGTCCGTGAAGGAGAAAACATCGACCGCGCACTAAAGCGGTACAAGCGTAAAAGCATCAACACCCGCGTCATTCGTGAACTGCGGAACCGTCGGGAATTCACCAAGCCAAGCGTTCTGCGCCGCAAGGAGAAACTGAAGGCTGCTTACCGCCTGGATAAGTACGGCGAACGCTAGTACTTTAATCGATTAATAATATAAGTGTGCGTCAGGAGGCGTGCACGCCAGTCGGAAGCGGCTATTCGGAATTGTATTCTGGATAGCCGCTTTCGCAGTTTATTTCCTCCATTTATGAAAGCAAACACGCCGGACAATCTTGATGAATTGTATGAGCGACTTCCGGAAGAAGAAAGACTGGTTGCTTCGGTATTACGGGCACTCATTTTCGAAACACTGCCGGACATCAGGGAGAAAAAATCTTACGGTGCTCCCTTCTACTTTGGTACTAAGGCAATTTGCTACGTGTGGCCAGCAAGTATCACCTGGGGCGGTAAGCGACAGGGGAAAGGGGTGACATTAGGGTTCAACCAGGCCAAGAAACTCAATCATTCAGGGTTCCTGGACTTTGGATCCCGGAAGAATATTGGATCGCACGTTTTTCTTACGGCAGAAGAAATCGACGTGAAAAGGGTTGTGGAACTTTTGAAGAGCGCCTGGGAGGTGGATCAGAGTAGTTAAAGGTAAAGGTGTTTTATTTGCGTATAAGTACACTCATACCTCAAATCCCCGCCTTAATATTCAAAAGAATCTTTCCCTCCTTGGCACTAACCTGCAATACCTCTATATCTAGTTTGGCCAACAAGGCCTTGGGGTCAGGCGCAGCCGCAGGTGCAGTGGAATTCTTTTTGGAAGCAGGGGGAGTTGGCGTGCTTTTCAGACCGCTGAGGAAATCCATGATGCCCAGGTTAATCAGTTCATCGCTTAAGGCAATGGTACCCTCTATCCTGGTACCCTCCAGGTCTTGGAAATTAGTGTCGAAGAGGTGTTTTTGTACTGGGTGCATGATAATTTATTTTTAGTTTGGTTGACGTGGAGAGGAGGGAGAATCAGACGGAGCTAAAACACTAAGCTACCAGGTGTAGCTCGATCACCAGGCAGTTCGCTTCACTGTGCAACTGTAAATGTTTAATCATCGGAACCAGCTTCTGGTAGCCGGCAGCAGTAAGCAGGGCAGGGACGTGGAGCCGCAGATGATCTGAAGTGAGCTCGATACCACGGGGCAATTTTTCCGCAATCTGGCCCTGCATCAGTTTTATGATGGGCTTGTCCATAAACCGAAAGCCATCGGTAATTTCGAGATGTAACCACGGTTGGCTGGGGAAGACCACCGGCCCTCCGGGCCGGAAGGTAATCCTCCGTTTTACCAGACCAATAACCGGCGCCTTAACCTCAAGGTGGAGGTTAACCGTATTATCGTTTTCCGGATCAAGGAATAATTCTTCCACCGGCGTATCGGCCGGCCGGGCGGCTAGTACCTCATTGAGCAATGTCCGGCCCAACGATAGGTCGATCCTTACGTCAGTACCCTCAAGATGAGCTTGAGGGTTATTCAGGAGCGTTTGTAGTGGTGGCGGAAGATCGGGCATTACAAGGTAGGTTTAAGTGGAAAACGATTGTCTTCCCCTGCTTGTTCAACGCTCATTGCATCCTGCGTTCGCGCCTTATACTGGACGCTCAGGAACCAGGTACTATAGCGAGATTGCGTAGTGGCGGGAAAAGCTTTTTATTGGCTACTTCCCCTTTCGCTCCTTACTTCTTAACCATTTTCTTGCCCGTAACGATCTTACGGCTGTCCTTGAGCCAGTTCTGCACTGAGGGGCAGGGCTGGTATCGGTCGTCTACCATCACAAAAGTAGAACCAATGGTCTTCTCTATCCAATCGCTGAGGAATTGTTGCTGCTTGGCATTCTTGGTAGCGTCCTGAATTTTGGCATAGTCCTGCGTCAGGGAAGCCTTGTGTGGGCTGCTGCGCGATTGCAACTGAACGATGCGGAGCATGTCTTCTCCCCGCGGGCCTTTGTAATCCATCACTTCACTGACGGCGCCAATTTCCATTTCATCAATGGTGAAGTAAACGTCCGGGTCCAGGTCGCCGATTTCGAAGAAAGTGTTGCCCGAAACAGGGTTGGTCATCCGGCCGTCATTGTTGTAGCTCTGGGCTTTGTCAAATCCAAAACGCTTCACCGCATAGCTGAAGCTGAAGCTGTCAACCTGTACCAGGTTGCCGATACTGTCCAGAAACATACGGGATTTCTCAATGTCTTCTTCCGTGATCTTTGGCGTCAACAGAATGTGAGATACCCGGATGGTGTTACCACGGCGTTCTTTCAGTTTGATGAGGTGGTAACCGAACTCAGAACGCACAATTTTGCTCATTTGGTCCGGCTCCAGGTTATAGGCTGCAGCTTCAAATTCTGGCACGAACTTTCCACGCTTGGTCCAGCCAAGGTCTCCACCGCCCTGGCCGGAGCCATCGACACTGTATTTCATCGCCGCTTCCTCAAAAGTGATTTTGCCCGCCTCGATGTCCTCACGTATCTCCGTTAGTTTAGCCACCGTAGCCAGGCGCGTTGCCTCATTGGCAACCGGCTGGGCTACAATCTCACCAACTTCCACCTCCGCATTGAAGTAAGGAAGGCTGTCTGCCGGAATATTCGCAAAGAATTCTTTGACTTCCGCCGGGGTAACTTTAACACCACGCACCACCGTACCACGGATCCTGTCCGTAGCGATCTGCTCCCGCAGGTCTTCCCGGAACTGCTCTTTAGTGGCCGTAATGCTTTGTCCGTAGTAGTCTTCAAACTGTTCGATACTTCCCTGCATGTAGCTAAGAATGCGGTCAATCCGGGCAGTCAGCTGAGATTCAACCTCAGCGTCGGTAACTTCGATACTGTCGAGCTTCGACTGGTTGAGGAGGAGCTTACCCACCAGTAATTGGTCCAGCATCTGGCAGCGGGCATCCGCAGGCAGCTCTTCGTTACTCTGGCTGGCAGCCAGGGCAAACTGTTCTTCCAGGTCAGACAGTAGAATATACTCACCACCCACACGGGCAATAACCTGATCAATCACGGTAGATTGAGCACTGAGGCCGACAGAAATGGTCAGTAGCAGTAGTAAAGAGAGGTGGGTTATAATCGTTTTCATACGGTAAAGTTATGGTATCCGTGGGTCGGATGTAGTATCAGTCTAAAACGTTTCAATATTATTTCGGCGCAGTTCCCGTTCGAAAATCTCTTCACGAGCTTCTTCGATAACCTGCCGTTTGCGGCTGTGGAGGATGACTTTTCGGGCCTGGTCTTCCACGTAGCTGAGTGGAGCAATCTCCAGTCTCGGCTTTAGCTCCAACAAGCGGAAATAGTAGCGAAAACTACCATCTTGCTGGCTGAACTCCCGCTTGGAATTCACGTTAGCCGCCGTCAGGGTTCCTTCCGGTAGCTGCTTGGCAATATCATCGAGACTGTACCATGGTGTTGGATCCAGTAGCGAGACCTCCGCAAAGCGCTCGCAGTAGTTTTCCAATGCCATGGAATCGGTGATCTTACCATTATTCCATAGTTGCTGCAGCTGTTCTTCGTCCTGCGTAGGGTAGGGTACCCGGATGAATAAACAACGGACAATCGGCCTTTCCAACAGGTACTGTCCCTTACTCTCTTCGTAGTAAGCTTCCAGTTCCGCCTGGGTGATCGTGCTGTCGAGTCGCAGGCTCACCAATACTTCCTCGTAATGACTACTGACCAGGCTGGCCCGGTAGTCTCTTACCAGTCGGTCGATGTTCATGTCCGACGGAAGATTACGTTCCGCTTCCCACTCCAAGACGGTTTCCCGGCTCCAGCGGCGCACGAAGGCTCCTTTGATCAGCGAGCTGTCTTCAGCCGTTGCGTCAGGCGGAAACATGCCGTCAAGCTCCGAAAGGCGGAGTACCTTTTGGTGTACCCTGGCGAGGATCGGATCATCGGCGTTGGTATCCGGCTCGCTGCAACGAGCAAAAGTCAGCAGTAGCAGGGCAGCCGTTGCTACCCGGAACAAATTCATCAAGATTTAATCAATTTAGCGAGTACTTTCTTGTTGATTTTTACTGGAAACTGCTTGCGCAGTTCTTCGACCCACTCGCGTTCGAGTTGGTCCTGGTAGTCTGCAATTACGTAACCCCGGGCTTCCCGCAATTCCTTTTGACGGGCGGGAAGGAGTGCTTCCACTTTAGAGAAAGTGGCTACTCCCTTACGCATATCATTGGACACCGGAGTGCGGCTGCCCGCTTTAGGCGTCAGGTTGCCGATTTCACTCAACCGGTTGAGTTCGAACTCATCGGAGGAGGCGTCTATGTTGGCCCGACCGAATTTGTCCAGCGTAGCGTCCATATCATGGTCCGCCGCGTAGGCGTAAACTTCGTTGATGTCGGCGCCGGAATTGGCCCTTACCACGTAGCGGGTAACGGTGGCCCGTTCCTCCCACTTGTAGTCATCGCGGTGCATAGCGAAGAATTGCTTCAAGCCGGTGGTGTCTTCACTGGCCTTGTCCCAAACTTCAATTTTAGTAGCTTCGAACAACAGGATTCCTTCCCGGTACTCCCGCATCAAGGCAGCAAACTCCGGGAAGTCGACTTCCAGGCGGCTTTCCGCATAAGCCATCAACTGTTCGTCGATCCAGGTGTCGTATAAATTACTGGCAACGGTAGATGCATTACTGTTTCGCCCCATACTTACCCGTTGGCGACTGTTTTTGCGTAAGTATTCCTGGAACTGGTCCAGGCCTACCTTATAGTCGTCACCAACGGCCAATAAAGGCGTAGTGACGCCGGTTTTGGCCGGCTTCCAACGGAAGGAAAGAAAGGTGGAATCTACCAACTCAGCGGCATAACGGCCAAAGACCGCTTTGTTTTCTTGTACGTTCGCCTTGACTCTGATGTCTTTGAGCATCTGCTTTTTTGCGTCTTCGAAGCGGCCATCGGCCTTAACTTTCGTTTCCAAAAGAGGGCGTATATCGTCCAGCGGTTGTATTCCTTTGGCGGAAATACGCCGGATAAGGTGAAAACCCACACTGGATTCGATGATCTCGCTTACCTGCCCGTCTTTAGTAAGGCCAAAGGCAGCGTTCTCAAAGGCTGGTTCGTACCGGTTGATTCCAATAAAGCCGAGGTAACCAGCATTGTCTTTGGTTTTTCCGTCCTCGCTGATTCTGGCGGCTACCTTGGCGAAGTCATCGCCATTGTTCAGCATTTTTTGTGCGCTTTGGAGTTGGGCCGGGATTGGCATCGAACCGGTCTTTGTTCCCTCTGGTTTACGGATCAAAATGTGGGCGATCTCTACTTCGCCGCGCGCTGGGCGCTCGGCCGATTTAATGGCCAGGTGGTAACCGAGTTCTGTTTGTACCGGACCAACTACTTCATTCACTTTTGCCCGGTACAGGGCAGTTTCCAGCCGATGCATTCCTTTGGGGAAAGGGGCGGTGATGTAACCGATCTTACCACCTTTGGGTGCGCTGAAGTTGTCCTGGCTGTTCTTTTTTGCCTCGTCGGCGAAGTTGCTGGCAGTGAGACGAGCTTTGATGGCTTTAGCCTCGTTGAACAGTGCCGCGGTGTCGGCCGGGGAGGGGTTGCCCCTAAACTTAAGAAGGATGTGCGAAAACTCGATATCCTTTTGTGTGCGCTGGTAAAGTTCTTCCACTAAGCGATCAGTTACCTGCCGATCAATCAGGTAGTTGTCGGCCAACTGCCGGCGGTAGCCTTCCAGCTCGTTTTGCAAGGCAGTAATGGTGTCGAGGCCCATGGCTTTTGCCCGGGCTACCTTGAGCTTAAATCTTTCGTAAAGCTCCAGGTATTCGCGAACGCTTTCTTCGTTGTAGCCGGATTCGTCACCGTTAGTTTTGCCGAAAATATATTTAAACTCTCCCACCGTCACTGGTTTGTCCGCCACAGTAAAGAGAACATCACTGTCCTTTTGCGCTGAAAGCCCAGCGGCAGCCATTATAAGGACGAGGAACAAGAGGTGCTTAAAACTATTCATATTATTCATTCAGTTCATCGGTTCAGTCAGTTGAAGCAACGGCTGGATAACCCGCCAGTACTTCCCGATTGGGAGCGCAAAAGTAACCATTTTTTTGATGGGGTTATTGTGGTAAGTGGTGGTTGTGAACCCGGAGCATCAAGGTCAGGCGCGGTCGCAGGTGCAGGGAAGGTTGAAAAGCAGCGCACGGTGTGCCGGCTTACATTCTATCCATTCATTACGAAGTGGTTTGGGGGGATCACATGGTGCTGAGCACCCGCAAACGCTACCAGTCGTAAGTTAACGGCACCCCAAATTTTTATGGTTTGGTTATAACTCTTGCTAATCGTCAGCCCGACAGGTATCGGAGACAAAAACGCTGCTTCGTCAGGTTCCGGAAACCCCAAAAAACATCATTCCTTCCTTTACACCTACCTTGTCCTCCACCAAGCTCAATTTTTTTCATGTCCTCAACCTTCCTGATCTCCGCGCTAGTAGTCATTGCTGTTCTGGGCATCCTCCTGTACTTCATTTTTAAGCCACGCGCTCTGCCGCCGCTGCCAGAATTTAAGCAGGAGTGGAGAAATATTCTCCTGGAGAACGTTGCCTTCTACCAGGCACTTGAGCCCGCCGAACGTCAAAGGTTCGAAGGGCGAATGCAATTGTTATTGCAGCGGGTAAAGATCACCGGTATAGAAACTGAAGTTAATGAGGTAGATAGGGTCTTTGTGGCCGCCAGCGGCGTCATTCCCACTTTCGGGTTCCCGCAGTGGAACCAATACCCGAAACTGAATGAGGTATTGCTCTACAAAACACACTTCAGGCAGGGAGACTTTGCCACGGAGGGCGCTGATCGCAGGGTGGCTGGTATGGTCGGTGGAGGCTTTATGAACGGAAAGCTGCTTTTGTCCAAACCTTCCCTCCGGCAGGGATTTCTGCAAGCTGGCCGCGGAAACACGGGCATCCATGAATTCGTCCATTTGCTGGACAAGGCCGATGGGGATACGAATGGTATCCCGGCGTACTTCATGAAGAACGCCTACGTCGTCCCATGGCTCGAGATGGTCCGATCGGAAATGGAAGCCATTGAACGCGGGGAATCGGACATCGATGACTATGCCACGACCAACAAGGCTGAGTTTTTTGCCGTTATCGCCGAATATTTCTTCAACCGCCCGGAAGCCTTTGCTGACAATCACCCCCGCTTATTCGCCTTGTTGGAGCAGGTCTTTCAGCAGGATATGGATGGAGATGGGATACCTCGTAGGAGATAGGTTGCTCCGTTCTTGTGCTCGTTTTCATTGGGAAGTACCCTGTATTACCTGTAAAAGTCCGGATGAGCCTTAACCTTTCTTTGCACCTGCGGCCGCGCCCCCAAAAGCTATTTAGGTGCTTTTATTCCCAGAATCTGAAGATTTAAACTCAAAAAACCTGCCGTCACCGTATTTTACTAACTCTGGCCAAACAAACCAATCTTGTGTGGGTTTTGTGAACAGATTACCCACTATGATAAAAGAAATTCGCCGCCGCTTCAACGATACCTTTACCGAAGCCAATTATCAGGACATGCGTGCCTGGATGAAAGACCAGTACCAGCATGACCCTAAATTTCACGTAGCTGAAACGCCCATTTTTATTCCCAAAAAGGTGAGCGATCGGCTCCATGCTGCCTGCGACGATGTGCTGAAGGTTGTGCTGCAGCCTGATTTCGCAGAACGGTCTAAAGCAGCCATTCCTCCCGGAGAAAACGTGCCGGGACAAAATGACCGACCGCTTTTTATGCAGTTCGATTTTGGCATGTGTGAGGATGAGAACGGAGAGGTTGTTCCTCAGTTAATCGAAGCTCAGGGCTTCCCGTCTCTGTATTTCTTCCAGTACCTGCTCGACAAAAGCTACCGGAAGTTTTACCCCATTCCTGAAGATTATTCCTGTCGCTTCGGCGGCAAGTCAGAGGAAGAATACCTCGACCTGCTGGGGCGTTGCATCCTGGGCGACCATGCTCCGGAGAACGTCATTTTGCTGGAAGTAGACCCAACGGGGCAGACTACCCGCGTTGACTTCATCGTTTGCTGCGCCGAACTTGGTATTGCTGAAGTCTGTATCAGCGACGTTGAGCTGGAAGACGGGAAACTCTTCTACGACCTGAATGGCAAACGCACCCCGGTGCACCGGATCTACAATCGGGTCATTTTTGATGAGTTGAAATCCCGCCCTGACCTCAAACGTACCTTCAACATGATTGAGCAGGCGGAGGTAGAGTGGGCCGGCCATCCCAACTGGTTCTTTTTGCTGAGTAAGTTTACCCTTCCGTTTATCGACAGCCCATACGTACCAGATACCCGGTTCCTGCACGAGGTGACGGAATTGCCCGAAGACCTGGAATCCTACGTGCTGAAACCCCTGTACAGCTTTGCCGGTGAGGGGGTAGACCTTCACCCGACGGCGGAGAAAATCGCCGCCATCGAACAGCCCGAGCACTTTATTCTACAAAAGAAAGTCAGGTACGCAGATCTAATCGAGACCCTCGATGGTCCCGCCCGAACCGAGGTGAGGATGATGTATGTCTGGCCCGATGATGCTGAAAAACCAATTTTGTTGAACAACCTCGTAAGGCTCTCCAAAGGTGAAATGATTGGTGTGCGCTATAACAAGGGAAAAACCTGGGTAGGTGGTTCACTTGGCTACTTTGCGCCATCATAGGGTCTTTATCAGAGTTGCCGCTAAGCACCAACTGTGCTGCAAATAGCCCTCGGTACGCATCGTAAGGTGTTAAGATAATGGTAAAGCGTGGGCAGGTATTCAAAAACTGTCTTGGTGAAACAATAGACCGGGCTGGCTAAACATTAGATTTCTTTAGTTATGTTATCTCAGCCCCATATGAAACCGTTTCAACCCACCTTCTTTTTTCTGCTTATTTTATTGATGCTTACCTCCTCGCTTGATGCGCAACGTCGCAACAAGCGTTCTGATGAGCCCGTGTGGCCACCAGAACGTGCTTATGGCAGGACAACGCTGGGCAATGCCCTGCAAAACGTTTTTCAGCGGCACTATGACTTTTGTGGCTTTACCAAGCCAAGCGGTAAAAGAGATTATACACCACCCACCATTGATCGTTTTCTGGGTAAGCGGGACCTGCGTACCCGCGTGGAGCGTGCCGACATCAACGGAGGGAACCTGCTTAGTTACATATTTACCGACGAAGAAACTACTTTTCCACTTGATGTCATTCACTACCGTGCCGATCAGCTGTTATTCAATAAAGCAGACGGGATTGAATTGATGCCGGCTCCCAGACCGGGATTCGATGCCTTTTTGTTGACTAAAAACTGTAGCGGTTACCTTAAGGCGTCCCTCGATGCCGGTTTGAAACCGCCCTACGTTGCCTTTTCGGCGGCCCTGGACACGGATGCCCGTCGCAACAGTACGGTGATGGCCCTTGCCGGAAGCTTCGTCAGTCCGTTGGGAGAAATCCTTGCCGCCAACGACGCCCGTACTACAGAGTTGATGGCCACCCTTTGGCGGTTTTACCAGGACCACCCGGATTATATCGGGCGGGCATACTACCTGACCCAATTTGAAGGTGTAATGGTTAAGCACCTCACCGACGCTACGGAGGTTACCCGGGCGGAACAGACCCTGGGCGTGAACGTGGCCGTTCCCCTGGCCGGCAAACTTAATGCTGGCTTAAATCGTCAAAGGACAAACGACAATAATTTTTCAGGTACAGACTGGGAGACGATCGTTTACACCGATTTTGCCGGCCCTTACCAGCGTAACGGCTTATTCGCATCGCTGCCTACTCCGGCAGACATCGAGGCTTATTTTCGCTATACGCCCGTGATAGCTGCGGAGGGGAAACGAGCACCGCTGCGTGAAGGCGGAGCTCACCGGCATTCGGTAAACGTTGCAGGGTTGCCAGCCGGCATGGCTGGCGCCGGTTGGCGAATCGATAACGTCAGAGGCGGCGCTTATCGGGGAACACCTTCCTTACAGGTAACGGCTTCCGGACCCGCCGGCCTTTCCTTTTCCATAGATGGGAATACTTCCCCCGAACTCTTTCTTCCAGAACATCCCGGCGCGATCGCAGAAGTGCCTTTATACTACGAATTGGTGCTTCCTGCGAGGGCTAACTTACCCGATCTGCGCATCCCGGTAAGTAACAGGATACCAACTTCTACCCATCCGCTGGTAGATATTGCCGGGGCCCGGTTCGAATTACAGCGTAAGAACAACGGGCAGTACGCTTTCCGCTGGTACCTGACGCTTAATGTAAATGATCGGGAGAATCCGCTGGATCCGAACGGGAAATTCGAGGTAACGGAAATTACGGCCGGATATCCTGAATCTCCCATGGACCTGACGTTGGTTAATGCTACTTTTGACGCATTCCGCGCATCCATGACGGTGGTGCTGGAAACCGAAAGAACCTGGCCACTGAACCTGGTCGATGATCGTAACATGCAAACTTTACCAGTAAGGGTGGAGGTTTGCCTGCCCGTCAAAGACGGTTACAGCCTTTGCCGACGGCCATTGAGCACTCGCCTGGCGGTGCCCCGGATTAAGATTCAGGCCGTGAAGGGACTGGACTGATTGTCGCTTCGCGCCGTTGCAGAGGTCGCTTTGCTCCCGTTGCAGAGCGCCTGCGGCGCCTTGCAGCTACCGCATGGGGCAGCGCTCACTTCGTTCGTGAAACAAGGCGATTTTATCAGCCAGCCACGCACCCCCTGCAACCGGAGCGTAGCGACCCTGTATCCCCTGTTCCTCGAGCGCAGCGGATAAAAATTCGCCGATGATTCCCTAACTTTCGGACCTAATTCTTCCACCGATTATTTACCCATGTCGCCAACCACCGCTACCCGCAACGATAGAATTCAATTGCCTTTCAACTTTGACGTTGCCAAAATGCAGGCCGAGATCGAAGTGCTTCGGCCCCACAATTTTCTTTATTACGACGTAATGCCGCTGCGCTCCCCCGCGCATGAGATTGATCCCTCCATTCCTTTTCCGCCGCCGGCGGAAGATTATGCCGACGGCACCTGGACCGAATGGCTGGATACTTCCTCGCTGAAAAAATCTCCTTACCTCAGCAGTGTAGTCGATGTCTTTAAGGCCAAAACCCGTGTTACCCTGGTGCGGCTGCTTCGCTTAGCTCCGGGGGCGGTCGTTAAAGAACATACGGATCCTACGCTGGGCCTCGAGGTGCACAAATCAGTGATCCGGCTTACGGTTCCCATCGTGACCAACGACAAGGTGGCGTTCTACCTGAATAATGAATTGGTGCCCATGCAGCCCGGAGAATGCTGGTACCTCCGGCTGACTGATCCGCATCGTATCGTGAATGGCAGTGATCAGGAACGCATCAACCTGACCATTGATATGGAGCCTAATGAATGGATTACTAAGACTATTCTTGCTGCGGAATAATAGTTGATAGTAAATAGTATGCAGTATTTAGTGGGTATTACCACCGCAGGGAGGCGCTCGCTACGCTTGTAAAGATTAGGAGTAGTGGGTAGTACATGGAGTGAATAGTGGTACCGCATTTGGGTGCTCGCTGTGCTCGTAAACCCCTTTGGTCAATCAGAAACGAGCGGAGAGAGTTGGCGTATGCTGTAACCTACCCACTAAGGGCGAAGCCCGACTACCGAGAAAAGGAGCGCAGTGAGGTTTCATCTACCGAAGGCGCGAAGCGCCAGTCTATTTTCTTGCAGCCGCCATCGGATCCGCCGCCTGCATCAGACGAAGTACTTCGAGTACGATGGGATCCTCTTCATTAATCACCTGAAAAAAGGCAGAGTTGTCGAACAACTGGCGCGCTAAGCGCGCGCGGAAGAACAGGGCCAACTCCGGGCGTAGCCGGGCAGGAAGTTGGCCGAGACCATCTTCGTAGACTTCCAACGTCCGACGAGTCAACTCTGGTAAGATATCGTCGAGGTTAACCTCGAAGTTTGTAAGGTAATCCTTGATCGTCTGGTAATTCTTCACTTCGGGATGTTGCCGGATGTAAGTGAACAGGTAGGCCGGGATTTGTTGCCGCAGCCGGAGGAAAGTCTGGTTGTTCAGGGACGTATCAATCGGAACGAAATAATCGGGGGTAATGCCGCCTCCGCCAAAAACGGCGTGACCGCTGTTGGTGTAATAAACGTTGGCGCTGTCCTGAACCGCCTCGGTGCCGCCGGTCAGTTCTCCACTGTTGTACCGCCGGCCAAGGTCATTACGGTAGGCATCTTCGCCATCCTCGTAAGAGCGCTGGATACTCCGACCTGAAGGGGTGTAGTACCTGGCCACCGTCAGGCGAAGGGCGGAGCCATCGCTGAGTGGATATTGTTCCTGAACGAGCCCCTTACCAAAGCTGCGACGACCAACAACAATGCCCCGGTCACGATCCTGTACCGCTCCCGCTACGATTTCACTGGCACTGGCGGAACCTTCGTCGATCAATACGGCAACGTTTTGGATGTTGTAAAAGGCCCGGCCGTTGGTTTTATACTCGACGCGGCGGGAATTCCGACCTTCGGTATAGACCAGCAACTGTCCTTTTTGCGGGAAAAGCTGACTGAGAATTTTGGTGGCTTGCTGGAGGTAGCCTCCGGGGTTGTCCCGCAGGTCAATCACCAGGTTTCTGGTACCACCTTTCTCCATATTGACCTCCAGTGCCTTTACGAACTCATCATAAGTGGTGGCACTGAAGCGATTGATCTTTACGTAGGAGGTGTTTTCATTCAGGTTATAAGCGGCGTCTACGCTGAAAACCGGGATCGGTGCCCGCGTGATGGTGAAGCCAATGGTTTCTTTTTCACCGGGCCGACGCACAGTGATGTTTACATCCGAATCGCTGGCACCGCGCATCAGGCTGGCGGGGTCAATTCCGAATTTTTCAACGCCGGTAACGACACTGTCCTCGACCATGATGACCTGGTCGCCGGGCTGCACACCAGCATTCGCACTTGGGCCTCCTGATAAGGCGGAGACGACGGTAATGGTGTCGTCAACAACCAAAAATTCGATACCGATGCCTTCGAAGTTACCTTCCATTGACTCGGTCAGAGCCAGCAGTTCATCCGCAGGGATATAACTGCTGTGGGGGTCAAGTTCGTTGAGGACGGCACGGATGGCTACTTCGTGCAAGTTTTCGCTGTCGGCATCGTCGACGTAGCGGGCCTCAATGAAGCGCAATAACTCTTCCACCCGGCCGCCGGACGTCGATTCGGTGCCGCTCATGATGAGCGGGGCATTGCTTTGCAGGCGGAAGCCGATGAACAGGCCGATGGCCAGGGTCGCAGCAAAAAGCAGAGGGGTCCAGATGTTGGGAGTTGTTTTGGCCATGGTGTTGAGGTTAAGACAAAGGTAAACACCCTGAGATTATGCTGGTGAGAATATGGGAACTACGCCCGAAGGCGCTAGGTTCATAATGGAGGCTACAAAAAAAATATTATATCATCGGTCAGAAATATGGTGTCCGCCTACGGATCCGGTTAATGTGGAGGCATCGCGAACGCCGATACCTGCACGGTAAACAACGGTCCCTTTTTCGTAAGCAAGGAAATTTATTATTTGTCCGGCCGGTATAAATGCCGCCCGCCTGCGTTTCGTCAAGGTGATGGAAGGGCTGACCAATTTCCCCTCAAGCAAGAACAGGATCAGCGGCCCTCCTTCAGTGGTGTCAATTTCAAGGTCTTCACCGATGCGTAAGGCTGCCCGGTAAAGGGCGAAATCCGGAGATGGGGTGGGGTATCGCTCCCAGTTGTCGGTGCTAATGTTCGGGAGTAAAAGAGCGGGTTTCACCGGACGGGTAACGGTGTGGGCCAGCAGCTCTTCCACATCAATATACTTGGGTGTCAGGCCGCCTCTAAGGACATTGTCGCTGTTGGCCATCACTTCGAGGCAAACACCTTCCAGGTAAGCATGAGGGATGCCGGCATCCTGGAAAATGGCTTCTCCGGGATGGAGGTGTACGATGTTCATCCACCAAATGCTGAAAATTCCCCGGTCGTGGTATTTGCCTTTGCTGTACTTCTCAATCGCACGATGCGTCCAGTATGCCAAGCCTTCTTTACCGTCTTCGGATTTAGGGCCCAGGCTGTCGACCGCCCCCTGCGCCAACTCGTTAACAGTTTGCTGATCGGCGGACATAACGTGTTCGTAAAGACCGGCAACGCCTTGCTTTCTGAGGATAGGAATCAGGACATCCCAGCCGGGAATGACGCGCAGCAGACGTTGTATGTCTTTTTTAGATTTAAACCCATGGAGAAGGTAGAAATCGGTCAGGGCAACGCCCAGTTCGGGCTTGTGATTGTCGTCCCGGTAATTGCGGTTAGGGGCCATGCGGTCAATTCCAGCAGCTTCCTCCCGGGCAAACCCCGTTTCTGCGGCGGCTTTGGTGGGATGAACCTGAATGGATAACATTTCCCGTACATCAAGCACCTTAAAAAGAAACGGAAGCTGGTTGTTGAACCGTTTGGCTACGTCTTCACCGAGCATCCCTTCGGGGTCGGCGGCGATGGCTTCTGCCAGGTTTAGTGGGGAGTCTATGATTTGAGCGGCTCCCTTGGGATGAGCGCCCAGCCACAATTCCGCAGTGGGCTTGCGGTCAGGATTTTGCCTGCCCAACAAACTGGCGATATAATCGTACCCTCCCCAGTCGTAATGCTGAAGAACGCCAGAAATCAGAAAGGGCTGCGGAGGAGAAGCCATAAGTGCCGTGAAAACGTTTTTGGGACCCGCAAAGATAGGGCATTTGAACGGCAGTTTCGGACGCTGCTCTTTACCTCCTTCCCTTTGCACCTGCGACCGCGCCTACTCAAAATAAGTGCTAAAGAGACTATTTGATCATTTGACTGAAAGACTACTTGCGGTTTTCCCTACCTTCGCGTCTCCAAAAGAAAACTATATGCCATATCTCTTTACTTCGGAGTCAGTTTCCGAAGGCCACCCAGATAAAGTTGCCGATCAAATCAGCGATAATCTTGTTGATCATTTCCTGGCTTTTGACCCTTCTTCCAAAGTAGCTTGCGAAACCATGGTGACGACCGGACAGGTCATCCTCGCCGGAGAAGTTAAATCGAAAACCTACCTCGATGTCCAGCAATTGGCACGAGACGTGATCGAGCGGATTGGGTACACCAAGTCGGAGTACATGTTCGAAGCCAACAGCTGCGGTGTGTTATCTGCCATTCACGAGCAAAGCCCCGATATTAACCAGGGCGTTGAGCGGGTAAAGAAAGAAGATCAGGGTGCCGGAGACCAGGGCATGATGTTCGGCTATGCCACCGATGAGACGGACAATTACATGCCCTTAGCCCTCGATTTGAGCCACCGTATCCTGCAGGAACTCGCTGCAGTCCGCAAGGCCGGTAAGCAGATGAAGTACCTGCGCCCGGACTCAAAGAGCCAGGTAACCATAGAATACGATGATAACCACCAACCCATTCGGATTGACTCGATCGTGGTTTCCACGCAGCACGATGACTTTGACAGCGACAAGAAAATGCTGGCCAAGATCAAAGAAGAAGTGATCGGACTGGTGATCCCCAAAGTGAAGAAAAGCCTGAAGAAGAATCTCCAGAAGCTTTTTACCAAAGACATCACCTACCACGTAAACCCAACCGGCAAGTTCGTGATTGGCGGACCGCACGGCGATACTGGGCTGACCGGTCGTAAGATCATCGTAGACACCTACGGTGGTAAAGGCGCCCACGGTGGTGGTGCTTTTTCGGGTAAAGACCCCAGTAAAGTGGATCGGAGTGCTGCCTACGCCACCCGCCATATTGCTAAGAACCTAGTTGCAGCTGGTGTAGCCGGCGAGATCCTGGTTCAGGTAAGTTACGCCATTGGCGTAGCGAAGCCAACCAATATTTACGTCAATACCAACGGCTCCGCCAAGGTGAAAATGACCGATGCACAGATTGCCAAGAAGGTGATGCAGATCTTCGATATGCGCCCTTACGCCATTGAAACCCGCCTGAAACTCCGTAAGCCGATCTACTCGGAAACGGCAGCTTATGGCCACATGGGACGTCCTTCTGAAAAGAAGAAGCTGACCTTTACCGACGGTTCGGGTAAAACCAAAACGATGAACGTGGAAACGTTTACCTGGGAGAAACTTGACTACGTGGATAAGGTTAAGAAGGCGTTTAAGATTAAATAAGGACGCTTCGCATCTTGTTGCAGGCAGTCGCTTGCGCTCCTTGTTGCAGTGCGCCTGCGGCGCGTTGCAGCTACCGCACCAGGCAGCTCGCTTTGTAATTTACAACCTGTAACACCTGCAACCCTTGCAACCGGAGCGAAGCGACCCTGCAACGTGAGCGAAGCGACCCTGCAACGTGAGCGCAGCGAACTCCCCGAAATAAACTATCTTGCCCACATGCAAATTTTGACGATCGTAATCGGTATCATTTTCGTGTTGTTGCTGCTTAGTTTGTTGGCGACCACGATGATGGAGTTGTTGTCTTCGGTGTTTAGCCTGCGTGGCCGTAACCTGGTGAAGGCATTGCGGAACATGTTGGCCAGTTCGGATAAGAACGAGGTGCTGGTCGATGCTTTTCAGCAAAATAGCATGTACCGTCACCTGACGCAACAGTACGGACGGGAGCAGAAAGGCTTCTCGGCTCCGAGTTACATGAGTGCGGAGACCTTTCAGAGCATCCTTCTCGATGTGATTCTGAAGGGGGAACCGATCGACAACCTGGAGGAGAAGATCAAAACACTTCCGGACGAGGATTTGAAAAATGTGTTGTCTCAGTTACTGCGTGAAAGTGGGGGGCAGCGGGATTTATTCCGGTTGGAAGTCCAGAACTGGTACAACAACGTGATGGACCGTGCGGCTGGCTGGTACAAACGTTACACCCAGAAAATATTATTGCTCATGGGGCTTGGCATTGCCGTATTGTTTAACGCCGACGTGGTGGCGCTCTACGACCGGCTGAGCAATGATCCTGAGACACTTGAGCAACTGGCGGACGCTGCTGAACGGTACGTGCAAGCGCGGGACCAGGCAGGTCCGATTAAGAATCAGGCGGGGCCGCAGGTGCAAACACCGCCCGTGGCCGTCCCTTCGGGCGGCGGACCGGCACCGGTGGATACGGCGAATATGTCGGCTGCGCCAACCACCGATGCCGCCCCGGCACCGGGCGGCGGTTATCAGCCTGCGGAGCCCGTACCGGCCACTTACCTCTATTCGGGAGAAGACGCATCGGATCAGGACTTCCGCACTTCGCTGGAGGACTTAAAGGGGCTGCTCAACAATGAGATCGCTGAAATTAAGCGTCCTCTTGGCCTTGGCTGGGAAGGGGTGTCTATGCGGGACATGGAAGCCTATGACCTGATGTCCAAGTTGCTGGGCTTTATCCTTACCGCCCTGGCCATAAGTATGGGCGCACCGTTCTGGTTTGACCTGTTGAAGAAACTGGTGAATATTCGGAGTTCGGGGTCTAGGCCGTATGAGAATTAGGCAGGTATCAAGTTGCAGGTATCAAGTTGCAGGTATCAAGTTGCAAGTATCAAGTTGCAGGTTGCAGGATAGGCCCCGTTTTTGGTGGTGGAACCTGTCACCTGCAACAACTTGTAACCTACAACTTGAAACTTGCAACCTGAACCACTTGCACACGTCAGAACCTTAGGCTACTTTTGCCCCGCTTCTGATGCAACCTATCCATCTGGTTCAGCGTTAGCGACATAAATCCGGTCTCGTAGTACAACGGATAGTATACAGGTTTCCGAAGCCTGCGATGATGGTTCGATTCCATCCGAGACCACTTCCACCCTGTATCGCGAAGAACACCGTTAAACAGTATAAGTCCCACTTAAAGCGTCTGCGCGGCTACGCCGCCATTACCCAGAAGGAAGATATTTCCTTCGACGACTTGCAACTGAACTATAACACTGACTTTAAGCAGTATATGATGGGGTCCGGTTGGGCGCCGGCCAGCATCAGCAAGCACATCCGAATTCTAAAGTAGTTCATGCGCCTGACACTGGAGCTCGGTCACCAAGAAAACACCGACTTTCAACTCAAAGCCTCCGCCGGCACCCGCGTACCGGCTAAAAAAAATCTACCTTTTACCTCAGAGTTTATGGTTGGATTAGCGGTGATTAATAGTCCAGAACTAGGTGCAACAAAAGTTGAATTCCTGATACAGAGATATTGTCCGTAGATGCCAGATACATTTATAACCAAAATAAAAAGAGTAGATACTTTGAGAATAATAACGGTAATACGATTAATACGAAACTTCAAAATTAGTAATCTGAAAATTTACAGTCGTTTCAACTATGATTGACACCAACCTACATAAAATAATCTAGATTCGTACAATTCTCTCGTCAAAGCCTTAAATTCATCATAGCTGTTATCGTCATTTTTATTCAGTATTTTTTCAAGTTGTCCTGCCCATAATTGTAATTCCTCTTTATCGTAAAATTGATCGTTGCCGTAAAAATTATAGTCGCAAATCCCACCATCGTATACTGAAAATAGTAACTCTATCTTAATTTTATTATACCAGTCGTAATTTTCACTTAACAATTCCTCAGAGAAAACTTCACCAGGAGAACCTTCACCGATTAACTTAGTAAATTCTAGCTTGTTTAAATCAAAATAGCTAGGTGAGACTATGTTTCGGTTGTCCAAGCGAAATAGAAGAGTTGGTAGTCTTTTTGCTTCATTTTCAAAATGAATCGAAGTTATTTTACTGTAGATTGGCAATTTTTCTTTAGCTATGAGATCCATAATTTCAGAACTATTCAAACTTAGAGACTCCCTATTTTCACTAAAGTGAATACACAAAGATTCATCTATCATCGCATAATTTCCGTATAGAGAGTAATATTTATCACCTTCATACTCAAGTTCCAAGTAATATACTCGTCCAACATCAATATTTGTACATTGAGTGGTATTTGTCATCGACATAGAAACTGTAAGCAAACATAATATTTTAGACAAGACCATTTTTAATATTTAAAAGCTAGTTCAAAGTTCTCAAAAAGTTAGTGTAACTCTAAAAAACTAGAGTGCTGATTTTAAATTAATTATGAATCATGAGCGAAAATATAAGCCGGCCTGTTTTTGTTGCCTACTAACCAAGCTTATATACGTATTACGTAAACAATCCTATCAGCGCAATGTGTATACCCCCACAATATACTCCCACTTCCCAACAAGCCGCCCTCCCCAAGACCGGCGGGGCAAAAAGAAAAGGTTGCTAATATAAAGTAGTCTATGCCGCCTGGACAAGCAGTCAAGTACTCTACCCATCTTCCAGCCGGATAGTCGCTGATGGTCCCGGCTTAACTCGCTGCTTTCGACCAGAACTGTTTTGGCCTCCTCAATCCAAAATCTCTACCAATCCGTCGATTGATCTTGCCAATTCGGCGACGGTGCGATACATTGAGTTTAACCCCAACCACCAATTAAGCACCAACCATGGAAGCGGAACTACGCCAACAAGCCAAGAAAAAAGTATACGCCAAATTGGCCTTTTTTCAGTGCGTAATTATCTTTTCTGTCGCCGCAGTGGTACTGCTTATGCTGAGTCTTTACCTTACCAGTGTAAGCTTTTGGTTAAGGTTACCGATCCCCGTGCTCTTCATGGTCCTGGGGGTGCTCTATGTTTCAGCTTATGGACTGCCAACGGCGGACGGGCCTTCCGATAATTGGGAGGAAGAAGAAATCGAAAAGGAAATGAATAATCTTCGCCGACGGCAGAAGGTCCAGCTCCCACCACTACAGGATTTGTCGGAATTAGATAGGTTGGAACTTAAAGAACTGGAGCGGCTTCAGGATAAGTGGGAAGTTGGAGAGGATTATGTCTAAGACACCCTAATATGCTTTAATTGGGTTTAGCTACACCCCAGTAATTGAAACTTGCAGGTTTCCAACCTGGTATGTACCTTTTTTCAAGGTTATCCATTTTGAACCCATTCTCTTCAATGATCAACTGAATATCTTTATTCAGGTTACAACCGCCCCCAAGGCGTTTCCAAAGTGGATTAATCACATTCTGCCATTTTTGAACGGCCTTGTCAGGTGCCTTTCCGTGTTCACAAAATATCAATTTCCCTTTAGTTTTTAAAACTCTTCGTACTTCTTCAAGGGCCTTACTCGTATCAGGGATGGTACAAAGTGCATAGGTAATAACAACTGAATCAAAGCTGTTGTCTTCCTCGGGAATGTTTTCGGCATATGCCTTTACGAAGTCAAAATCAAATGATAGGTTATTCGTGTCGATTACGTTTTTGTCCCACATTTCTATTGATGGATCGATGGCGGTTAGGTGCTTTACATTTTCATTGTTATAGAGAGGCAGGTTTAGTCCTGAACCAATTCCAATTTCTAAAACATTCCCGGTAGCTAATGTAATTACTTTCATTCGTTGTTGCATATTAGGACTTTGCTTACAAGCATAGTCAACTACTTTTGGAAGAATGTATTTATCGTAAATCGTCATCGGTTTTTTAGTTTCTGCTGAGATTATTCACAATGTAGTAAACTTCAGTGTTCCCTCATGGTCCAGTCACGCCATCTGGGCAGAGGATTCAAATGAAATAGGCTATTAGTCTGGCTACTCCCTGGACGCCCTGAATTTATCCAGGTTTTGGCGGGCGAAGATGTAAAGATAACCGGCCACAATGAAGGCCCGAAAGCCACCTTCACTCGCTGGAAGACCTCGCCCTTAGGGACTACGGGTAAATAACCTGTCAAATATCCCATATCGCTTATCCCATATCAGCCCTCCCGAAACCACTCAAACCCCTCCCCGTCATACTGACACACGCCTTCTACGGTTCCAAACCAGATATTCCCCGCTGTGTCTTCCGTAATTCCAAAAACCATGGAGTTTACCTGAAGAATCTGGGTGAAATTATCCTTGGTAAACGGTAGGGGGGCAGAATTGGCCGCAAATCGATAAAGCCCGGTTTTTTCACTCCCTGGAGCCATAATTACGCTGACCCAGATGTCTCCGGCGCGGTCTTCGTAAAGGTAGCCGACGAAGTCTTCCAGTAGGGTAGTGAAGGTGCTGCCGTCGTAGCGGATCAGGCCGTCGCTACCGCCGAACCAGAGTTCACCGGACTTAAGCGGCAGGATGTTCCGGACGTTACTGAATGGTTGTCCATCGGCCTTCCTGAGGGGGAGGAATGACTGACCATCAAGGTAACTTAGCCCACCAGTGGAGGCGACCCATATTTTTCCGGATTGGTCCTGTGCAATGGAATGTATTTCGTTGTCCGGCAGTCCGTCAGCACTGGTGAAGTTTTGGAACATGGTCCCATCGTAGCGGCTCACTCCACCGTGCGTGCCAAACCAAAGATTACCAGCCTTGTCCTCCATTATGCATTCCACCATATTACTCGCCAGGCCATTGTCGGTCGTGAAGTTGGTGAAGTCTGATCCGTTGTAGCGATAAACGCCGGCACCAATGGTGCCGAACCAAAGATCATCACGCTTATCTTCCAACAGGGTGAATACACGGTGACGCCGCAACCCCGCTTTATTCGTGTAGTTGGTAAAGGCTGTCCCGTCATAGCAGACAATTCCATTCCAGGTCGCCAGCCATACTTTTCCGTCCTTCGTTTGCAAAACATTTCGGGTAATTGTTGCAGGCGCAGTCTTTGTTATTAAGTCAGTATTCTCCGTGAAATACGGATCGTGATCGTGCTGGTTTTTTAAGGCCCGCCAGGGGACGGTGGCTTTTGGATCTTCTGTTTTCTTATTTGGGGCCTCCTTTTCAACCTGCGCGGTACAGCCGGTAATTCCGAAGATTAATAACAGAATGAAGAAGTGCTTGATATGTAGGAGCATGTTACTGAATTGGGAAGATGAAGCGCTAAACTAGGTACTGTAATCCCGAGCGCGGACTAAAAGTAGGTGGGGTAGACAGACATTTACATTGTTTTACAAACCAGCGGTAAATTATTGGGTGTAGGGTAATTAAAATCTTGTCTCTGTACTCTTAAAGTCGCCTCTCCCCCGGAGAGGGATGACCCAAGCATAGGTTTTTTAGGTAAAATGGAAGATATTACAGGGCCTCAAACTCAAGTAATAACTACAGTTTAAGCCAATTGATCAGATCCAGTAAGGCGGTAGCCGCAGCGTAGCTTAGTTCCCCTCTCCGGGGGAGAGGGGTTAGGGGAGAGGCGACTTAGGGCGGGCTGAAATTCAAATTTTAACCACCCTACATGGAGTGTATGTATTGGTCTGTAAGAAGTAGAAACTGACTTACCAACCTTGTCACCGACGGTAACTCCGCGCTCCTCCGCCTCTCCGCTTCTCCGCGCGAGAATGAAGGGTAAGTTTTCGCGCGGAGTAGAGGGAGAGGCGGAGAAGCGCGGAGAAAAAAGGTAATGGGTGGGGGAGCGCAAGTGCTTGCTACGACTTAATCAAACATCTTCCGCCAGACCCTTCCCCTGCTTTCCGAAACAGTAACCACCTCCCCACCTGGTAGCGTCAGCGCATACCGGCCCCGGCTCAATTTACCGATGTTTTGAACGGCCTCCAGGCGAACAATCTCCGATCGATTGATCTGGAAGAAGGTGGTGTCCAGCTTCTTTGCAAAGGCGGACAGGCTTTGGTGAATCATATCACTTCCGGCGGAGTGATACAACCTCAGGTAATGATCATAAGTACGGATTAGGTGCACGTTTTCTAGTGATAGGAATTTGCCGCCACCGTCCTTGTCTGGTAAAAAGAGCTGGTGGAGTGGGGTAGCACGCACGGATAATCGTTCGCGGACCAAAGTTAGCGTAGCCGCCAGCCGCTGTGAGCGAACGGGTTTCATCAGATAATCCAGGGCATGCACTTCAAAGGCCTTGATGGCGTATTGGTCGTAGGCGGTGACGAAAACGACCAGCGGGCAGTAATTGAGCTGGGAAAGCAACTCAAATCCGTTAGTGCCGGGCATATTGATATCGAGAAACAGGAGGTCGGGGCGCAGGGAATCGATTAGCGGGATGGCGGCCCTTGCGGTGCCGCTCTCACCTATAATGCGGCAACCGCCGATCTCCGTAAGCAGGGAGGTTAGCTCTACCCGCGCCAGCCGTTCATCATCGACGATAACGCAACTTAGGTCTGTCATTGGGCGATCGGGATTTTTAGGGTGGCAGTAGTTTGATGACGGCCGTTGGTAGAGGCTGTAAGATGAAGCAGATCGTTCGCTTCATATTGTAAGAGGAGGCGCTGACGCAGGTGCTTAAGTCCGGACCCAGAGGCAGTGGTGGGGCGATAGTCTCCATCGTTAGTTACGGTGAGGACCCAATAGTCGTTGTTCGAATTGATGCGGACGGATATAGCTCCGCCGGCTTCTAACTGGTTGATGCCGTGCTTAATGCCATTCTCTACTAAAGTATGTAGGCTCAATGGTGGGAGCCGGCAAGCTTCAGTTCCCGGCTCAATGTACCAGTTGACCTGTAACCGTTCTTCCAGCCGCATCTGTTCCAACGCAACGTATTCCTGGGTGATATGTATTTCCTCGCAAAGGGGGACCACCTCCCGCTCACTTTGCCGGAGGGAATATCGAAGTAACTCCGCCAGCCGATCAATGGCCTGACGGGAACGGGCGGTATCCTCCCGGGTCAATGCCTTAATACCGTTGAGGGCATTGAATAGGAAATGCGGATTCAGCTCTGCGTTCAACTTGGCCAACTGGGCCTCGACGGCCAACTTAGCGCCGCGCGCAGCGGCGGCCTCGGCCCGGGCCGACTGGCGGGCAAAATGATACCCATGAAAGCCAAGTAACCAGATGGCATGGTACCGTAATCCGCCGGCCATCGCACCGAAGAAGATGTCCCAGTTGTAAACCCCATCATACCGTAGGTGAAAAACGAAGTATCCCATAAGTTGATATTGACCGACCAGCAGGAACCAGGCTACCAGAACTACGGGGACCAGCTGCTTGGCAGACAACCGAACCCAACCGAACCGATGGGCAAGTCGGCGATAACCATCAGTAACGATGATTTGTGAAATCACTTGCCCGATAAGGAACAATACCGGTATCAGGTAAGAACCATTAACCGGCTGCTCAAAGTGCAGCCAATACGGAATCAATGACCCCCAGCCGAGGAATTGACACCACCAATAGAGGGAGGATTTAGTGTTCAGCATTTAGTACGCAGTGATTAGGGTTTAGGATACAGCTGTCAGGATTCAGCGATCATTAATTAGTAATCATTCCAACAGCGGCAACTCTGTGCTTCCTCAGTGCCTCCCTTCGTGCTAACCTCAGTGAGAACAGTTAGCTGCGGAGCAGCCCAGAATGCTCTGCTCTTACCCCAAAGCTAAAGGCCAAATCACAAACTCCACCCAACTAATCCCTGAATCCTGAACACTGACGGCTAAAAACTGAAACCTGACCACTGAAACCTTTACCCTGCTTCCTGGATCCTCCCCTTGCACCCGCGTTCGCGCCCCCAAAACCCGCACTCACGAAAAATCCAGGTTTTACGCAAAATCTCCCGGCATCTTAGGCCCATGAAAGCAAATAACACGATATTTATTTATTTACTCATCCAGCTTTTTCTCAATAATTATTTATTCGCTCAGTCCTGGGCGGAACTTAACCCTGAACCAGACGGGGTTGCCATGAAGAGCTGGAAAATGATGCGTATTCCTACCTCTTCCGGACCGGTTAAGCTCCCCTCCGGAGCCAATGCCATGTACTTTACCGGACCTTATTCTGCCTATAATAGTGGGGCGATCTATCAAACAGTAGCCTTTTCTTCAAATGTCCTGCGGCGCTACCGCGCTACGGCCCTGGTGAAAACAAAAGACGCTTCAGGCAATGGGGCGAGTTTATATGCTTACGGTAAAGCACAGGATCTTAAAATCGGTAGTTCTTCCTCCGTCAGTGTATCCGGTACAGAGGATTGGACAGAAGTTTCCCTGACTTTTATTGTCGACAGCCAGATGGATTCCGTCCGTTTAGGATATTACATGGATGGGCAGGGGGAGGCCTGGTTCAAAGAGCTGAAGTGGGAGGAGTTGCCCCTGAATAATGTGGAAACTAAGGAGGAAGTCGTCCAGTATCTCGATACTTTTTTCCAGATCGTCAGCAGCAACGCCTTATACCGTGAACGGATACATTGGGAGGCGCTCCGGATGGACGCTGACCGGCTTACCGCTGGTGCGCAAGAAACCGGTGAAGTGCATGATGCGCTTTTCTACCTGCTGCAGCGCGTCAATAAACACTCCTTCCTCCAAAAGCCGCAGGCAGCCGCTGCCTGGTCGGGGGCTGGTACTGAAACCGAGGAGCCGCAGCTGGTTGATTACCCGGTTGGTCGTAAGATCGACGAACGAATCAGCTATGTAACCGTACCTCATTTAGGCAGTGGTCACCAACCCACTCTGGTCTATTATGCCGACACGCTGCAAGCACTTATTGCCAGCCTGGACAGCCGGAAAACCACGGGTTGGATCGTTGACTTGCGCGGTAATACCGGCGGAAATTGCTGGCCAATGCTTGCAGGTGTCGGGCCGATATTGGGCAACGGAATTTGTGGTTACTTTATGGAACCTGACGGATCAAACGCCGTACAGTGGGCCTATGAAAAGGGTAGTAGTTTTCATGGTGATGCGCCAAGAGTAAAAGTAACCGGTAAACCCTATCAAATTAAACAAAAAACAGCCAGGATAGCCGTATTGACCGACGCCCAAACTATGAGCTCCGGAGAAGTTACTACCCTGGCTTTCCGCGGCCGGCCCAATACCCGCAGTTTCGGTCAACCAACTGGTGGCTATTCAACCACCAATGCCAATTTTTACCTCCCGGATGGCGCGATGGTCCTCCTTACCGTTTCGGTTTACGGTGACCGGGACAAAAATCCTTACGGCGGCAGAATTACACCGGATGAAGTGGTGGAACCTAAGGAGGGAGAGGACGCTGCTTTGGCGGCGGCGATCCGGTGGTTGCGGAGTGGAAAGTAGGGGACAGGATTCAGGTCTAAGGGTACAGGATCCATCTATCAGTTTTCAGGGTACAGTACGCAGGACACCAACTGAGATTTGAATCTCAAGACATGCTCCTGAACCCTGAGTTCTGAATACTGAGTCCTGCATGCCGAGCCCTGAATCCTGAATCCTGACTACCTTTACCCCATGCCATTCCATCGTTTCCCGCTGTTGTTCGTAGTTTGTACTTGCGTCCTCGCATGTAACGCTGCTGAACCAGCCCAAACTGCGCCTGCCACGACTATGACGGAACCCACCAAACAAATAGACTGGCAGGGCCACCGCGGCTGCCGCGGCCTGATGCCCGAGAACACCATTCCTGCTTTCTTAAGGGCCTTGTCCTACCCCGGGGTTCGAACCCTGGAGCTCGACGTAGTTATCTCTGCTGACGACCGGGTGATCGTTAGCCACGAGCCCTGGATGTCTCCGGAAATTTGCCAGACAAAGGAAGGGGAGGAACTGGCCGAAGGCGAAGAAAATCGCATCAGCCTGCGCTCCCTCACGGCTGCTGAGATTGCGACCTACGACTGCGGCCAGCGGCCGCACCCCCGCTTCCCGCAACAGGCCAAACGCCCGGCAGAAAAGCCAACTTTACTGGCCGTTTTTGCTGCGGTAGATCGCTATTGCGTACAGAATAATCGCCCGTCGCCCCGCTACAACATCGAACTCAAATACGAGGAAAAGCTGGAGCCTGCATTTGTGCCGGACCGGGAAACCTTTGTCGAATTGGTCCTGAGGGATCTCTCCGCCTGGGGTAAACCGGAACTCGTTACGCTGCAGTGTTTCGACCCACCAACCCTGGTGGTTATCCGGGATAAAGCACCGGATATTCAGCTGGCTTACCTCGATGAGTTCCCTGGTGACCTAAAGGCCAAAATGGACGCCATCGGCTTTGTTCCACCCATCTACAGCCCCTACGAAATCCATACCGACGCCAAAATAATGGCTGAGGCACGGGCGTTGGACATGCAGGTTGTTCCCTGGACGGTTAATACCGTGGAGCGCATGCAAGCCATGCTCGATTTGGGGGTGGATGGCATCATCACGGACTATCCGGACCTTATTAAGTCGGTAGTTTATTAGTTTATAGTTCAGTAGTTCATAGTAAGCTACTGAACTATGAACTAAACTACCCTATTTTGCAGTAAATACCCCTTAATGAAGCTATTCAGATGCCTATTGCTACTGCTGGTATTAGCAGGCGCGGCCGCAGGTGCATGGTCCTGTTCAATGGCAATGAACGGTCATGCTGCGGAAACACCGGAGCCAAGTCGAAGGCAGGTACAACGCCAGGCCATGCGGGCTTCCGTTTGGCGGTTCGTCTATTGTCTTGATGATGAAACAAAAGGGGAAGCCCTGATTAAATTACTGCACGAGGTGGCCAATACTCAGCCCTTCGAAAAGCGCATTGAAGTTCTGAGTTGTCATGACCTGAATGCAGATACGCTTGGTACCGGACCGATCACCATTTTCGGAGATCGCCTGCCAGCCGCAACTTCCGGCTTACCGTTTACCCGGACCGGAGACGGTTGGCAATTCGACCAGCGGCTCAATTTGGGTTACGACGACGTGATGTTCCTCCCATATTACCGAAACCCCTGGAGTAAGGAAACCACCGTCACGGGCTTTTTTCTGTCCGATAACCCTGATAAGCTGGTGGAAACCTTTCGCCGGGAGTTTGATGGTGAATGGAACCGGATGTTCCGGCCTAATTGGGCCTATGAACTCCACCGTGCCAACGGTGATAGGGTCTACGGAAATTTTGCCGATACCAGTTGGGCGTTCGACGCTACCGAGGAGGTCACGCTGGAGTCGCCCGACGTACCCATATACGACCAGGGAGGCCTGAAGATTTTCGCCTACGACGGCGCCGTAAGAAACGAGGAATTGGCCTATTCTGTCGCCGGCGTTGCCGGCGTCAGGCAACTGTTCGATTCTCTGACCGGTGTCACTACAGATTGGTACCCCGAAGTTAGGCTGTACCCAACCCTGGAGCGCATCGGTCTTCGGAAGGGCAACATGAACCCCGTACAGTACGATGCCGCCGATGAAGTGCTGCATATCGTACCATGCTTTCTCGACGAAGCGGAGATTCTGGCGTCCTTCACCACCTGGCAGCCGTTTTTAGAACACTATATTGGAGGGGAGTTTCCCGGGCACAACCTGAAATACCTTACGGCAATTCTGCAGGCACATTCCATCTCTGAATCAAAGGACCCATTCGACCGGGCCATGGATAATGCACTCCGCGTATGGGAGTCTGGCTTGCTGAAGGGTACTTCCGATTTAGATCGGGAACGTCCATCCGATTTCATAAATGAAAGCGTGGCCAGGGTATGGGCCAGAGGGGTGGACGCAAATAACCCCGCCAAGGTAAATTCAATTATTACCAATTTACGGAAAGCAGAAGTTCCTGACCGGGAATTCGGAGTTTACAATGTTGCCGATTACGATCCACCAAAAATCAGCCATCGGGAAATACCGGCCGTTAACCTCGGTGGGATGACTTTCGCTCATGAAGGCTACCGCGTCCACAACGGTTATGGCGGGGAGAAAATTAAGCCTTCGCTCGATAGTTTGGGCGAGCTCAACGTCAATGCGCTGGCCATTGTACCCTACACTTTCATGCGGGATCCGAAAAAGCCGACCTCCCTTTTCATCCCTTCGGATGCTGGCGGCGAAAATGATTGGGCGACCATCTGTTCTGCGCGCGAGGCCCAAAAGCGCGGTTGGTTCGTCTTGCTGAAACCACAAATCTGGATCGGCGGTGGACACTGGCCAGGCGACGTCGACTTCGCCACCGATGAAGAATGGGATACCTTCTTCGACAGCTACACCTACTGGATTATGCACTACGCCCTACTCGCCGAGCAGGAGAAAATTGGCGGTCTTTGCCTCGGTACAGAACTGGTAAAAACTACCCTGAAACACCCGGACCGCTGGCGGGAGATCATTCGCAAAGTCCGCAAAGTATACGGTGGGCAATTGACCTACGCCGCTAACTGGGGCGAAGAATTCGAAGGCTTTACCTTCTGGGAAGACCTGGATGCCATCGGCCTCAACTCTTATTACCCAATCAGCGAAAGTGATACGCCAACTGACGAAGAACTCCTCACCGGCGCCCGTCGCTGGATGAAACTTGCCGCCGAAGTAAGCAGGAAGACCGACCGTCCACTCTGGTTAACCGAAGTAGGTTATCGCTCCGTCACCAATGCCTGGAAAAACCCACACGCTGATGGCGGTGACCGCGCTGAAGATGCAGAAACCCAGGCCCGTTGCTACCGCGCCATGCTCACCGCTGGCGGCGAAACGCCTGAACTGAAGGGGATGTTCTTGTGGAAATGGCCGAGTTACCTTGGCCGCGAAGGCGGCCGGCACCAGGGAAAAGAATTCTGTATTGGCGGGAAGCCTGCTGCACGGGAGCTGGCCCAGTTTTATGGTGATTGGGGTATTGGGAAATGAAAATTGTTGGAACCACCTTCTATCACTTAGAACTATGCCCCGAGAGATCTCGGACCATAAACATCAATGGGATCGGGAAGCCCAAAACTTTGTTATTTTTAAAACCTGAACATTTAAGCCCTACGTACTATTTAAACCAATAACCAACCTACTGACTATGCGCACACTAACTACTCTTCTTGTCCTGTTCTTTGCCTTGCACGGCATCGACGCTCAACCAGATCTCCGCTTCGTGGAGCCAGTCTCCGGGTTCTCCAGCCCCGTAGACATCACTGGTGCCGGAGACGGCAGCGAACGCCTCTTCATTGTTGAACAGGATGGCACCATTAAAATCTACGACCAGAGTACCAATACTACGTTGGCCACCGACTTTCTCGACATCACCGATCGAGTACGGTTTGGAGGAGAGCGAGGTTTACTAGGATTGGCTTTTCACCCAGAATTTGCCACCAACGGCCATTTCTACGTCAACTACACTACGATCGCCCGTAACGGCCTGGTGAACGGTACGACGGTGATTGCCCGTTTCACCGCAGCAATCGGGGCAAATACCGTAGACCCCAATACAGAAGAGGTGGTACTCTCCATCAACCAGGTTGCCTCAAACCACAATGCCGGTGACCTCGCCTTCGGGCCAGATGGTTATCTCTATATTCCAACCGGAGACGGCGGCGGCGGCGGAGACCCGGATCAGACGGGGCAGGACCCCATGGCACTTCTTGGTAAAATGCTGCGAATTGATGTAGACAACCCCGTAATCGGCGGCACTAACTACGGCATTCCTGCCGATAATCCCTTTGTGGGAAACGCTGGTGTCCGGGACGAAATCTGGGCACTTGGTCTCCGTAACCCCTGGCGTATTTCATTTGACCGGCAAACGGGAGACCTTTGGATTGCTGACGTTGGTCAGGGACAGCGCGAAGAGGTGAACTTCGAAGCCGCTGGCAGTGCCGGAGGCATGAATTTTGGCTGGGATTGCCGCGAAGGGCTACTGGACTATCCCGCCGGAACTTCTGGCAGCCCTGGCACCAGCTCTCCAAACTGTGTTGAAGGCACTACCTACGATGAACCGGTTTTTGATTATCCGCGTAGCAGTTCCATAGGCGGTTTCTCGATCACCGGCGGCTTCCTGTACCGCGGTAGTGCCGACGATTTGGTCGGTTATTACATCTGTGCCGACTTTGCCTCCTCTAACTTTTTTCTATATCCTCCGGGTGGTGGCACCCTACTTGTCGATGGATCTTCCCCTGCTTTTAGTCCATCAACCTTCGGAGAAGATGATAACGGAGAATTGTATGTCTTTAGCTACGGCGGAACTTTCTATCGGGTAACCACCTTGCGCTCCATGCCAGTAGAACTTACTGCGTGGACGGCCGAAGTGCAAGATAAAGTGGTCGTGCTTTCCTGGCAAACGGGTGCCGAAGTAGGTGCCGCAGATTACGTCATCGAACGCAGTAGCAACGGTGTTGATTTTTCCACTTTAGCGACTGTTATAGCTGCCGGTACGACTTCTGAGGCTACTGATTACACGTATACCGACGTCGAACCGTTGGGTGGTCGTTCCTACTACCGCTTGCGGCAGCGCGACCTCGACGGTGCGGAGGAACTGTTTCCTGTACGTAGCGTGATTTTCCGCTCCGGATCGGCTGCTGCGCCAACCATCACCCCGAATCCTACACAGCGTGATCTTAGTATCACCATTCCTGAATTGCAGGAGAATGGCCCGGTCAATGTGCAGATTTTTGCTACCGATGGCCGCAGGGTCTTTGAACACGTGCGCCTGGATGAAGCCGGTCGGCACCAGTACGATTACATTTTACCGGAGCTTCCGGCGGGTGTTTACCGGGTGGTTGTCCGCTTCGACGGTGAAGCGTTTCAGCAGAATTTAGTAATTCGTTAAGAGACTTTTTTCGGGATGGAAGGTCATCTGAAGCCTTCTTGATCTTCAGGGCGCGGCCGCAGGTGCAAAGAAAGGAACAACGGAAGCAAGGTGAGCGCTCGGCTAAAGTCGGGGCGCTGCCTCCAAAACCTCCTTTTGCACCTGCGGCCGCGCCCTGATTTTTTTGAATTTAAAGCGTTTTTAATAACCGCTTAGTGTACATATTTCCTTAACAAACCTTAATTCCCCTTAACCCCGCCATAAGCAACCCACAAGGGGTAAATGCCGTGTTTTACAGTATACAAAAGGAGGTCATTTTGCCTCCGGAACGTAAAGCATTGTATTATGAAACGTCTGACCCACACCCCCGCTTTTTTCGTTATTGCCATGTTCTTTATGGTACTCACTTCCTGTACCTCCGTAGAAACGCTGGTAGAAAGTGGGAACTACGAAGAAACGATCCGCCTGGCCCAAAAGCGCCTTACGGGCAAGCAAAAGAAAAACCCCAAATTTGTCCTTGCGCTGGAGACGGCCTTCAATAGAATAACGGAGGCCGATATGGACCGTGCCCGCCGTAAAGCCAATAGCGGTAATCCTGACTGGGCCAGTATTCAGTCCATTTACAAAAAGATTCAGCGTCGTCAGGATGCACTTAGTCCTTTGCTTCCTTTGGTCGATAAACGCGGTTACCAGGCCGAGTTTCGTTTTGCCCGCGTAGATGGACTGATCGCCGACGCTGGCGAGAACGCCGCCGCCCAAATCTATCAGGAGGGTGTTAATCTGCTGGCGCTAGCGCGCCAGGGAGAAAGATCCGCTGGCCGAAGTGCCTTCGCCGCCTTTGATCGGGTGGGTAATTACCGCGCGAATTACCGTGATGCAAACAGCCTGATGGCCGAAGCCCGTGAACTTGGCAAGGTGTATGTGGCCGTGGAGATGGTCAACCGTAGCGGCGGTTTCCTCCCCGCTGGTTTTGAAAGAGAGCTCCTTCGCCCGGGTGTGCGTAACCTCGACGACAACTGGCGCTTCTATGACTTCACGCCCGTTCCCGGTAAGACCTACGATTACAACGCCCGGATCCTCATCGATGCCATCGACGTCAGCCCCGAACGCATCAGCCAGCGTAATTACATCGACGAAAAAGAAATCACGGACGGTACGGAGTATGTCCTCGATATCAACGGCAACGTAGCTAAGGACACGCTGGGTAACGATATAACCCGTCCACGCCAGATCCTGGTCCGGGCCAACGTGATCGAAATCCTGCAAACCAAAACGGCCGTCGTCTCCGGTAGCCTCGTGCTTTACGATAACCGGGAACGCCGGGTAGTGGACGAAGAGCGACTGACCGCCGAAGCCCGCTTCGAAAACTACGCCAGTACCTTCCTTGGTGATCGCCGGGCCCTCAGCTCCAACACCCGCAGGAACCTCGGTACGCGCCCCGTTGGCTTTCCTTCCGATGAAGCGCTTATTCTTGATGCCGCCGATGTGTTGAAGCCGCAGCTGCAGGAACGGCTGGCTTATAGTTCAAGGGTGATTTAGGTTGCAGGTTGCAGGTTACAGGTTACAGGTTGCAGGTTACAGGTTGCAAGTTGCAGGTTGCAAGTTCAAATAATAGGCGGGAACCCTGTAACCTGTAGGGCAACCATAAGCTCGCTTCGACAAGCTCAGCGACCGATAGAACAGGTCGTTCGACCGTCAATAATTCGCCTCAGGCGAATTATTGACGGTTATTACCAAAGATTGGATTGTTGGTTGAGCCTGTCGAAACCACTTCCAGGGCTTCTTGCGGTTGCCCTGCTTGCAACCTGATTACTGAATCCTAAAAACTCCCCAAACCCCCGTCCGCACCGGCGCCGGCGAACTTCCTCCGTGCCACGGTCCGACGGATAATTGACGGTTGGCACTTTCAAAATCGGTGAAAGAGACCTCGGTGGTTTTACCATTGTGAAGTAAGGTGTAGTGGGCGGTGGTTGCTTCCAGGTGGTAGTTGACCAGCACTGTGTCACCAACGGCTGCATTTACGACCCCATCAAAACGATGTCCTCCTGAAAGGTCGTTTACGTAAGCACAAACTTCGAACCGTTGATCGGATTTCATCCGAAAACCGACCAGCGCAGAAAGGTGATTTTTAGGCCAGGTAGAGGCGCGGAACCAGGCAAAGTAGCTGACACCGGCTGCCTTCAACCAGTCATTCGCTTCGCGTCCCAGAACTTTGGGATCATACCAATCTTCAGGCTTAATGGTGAAGCCAAATTGGTAACCCGATGCCTTGCGTTGCTGCGCTAATGGATGGCCATCGTTGTAATCTTTATCGCCGGCTTCGCATTCATGGTAGGTCCAGTTGTCTCCGGTCTGGGCTTGCACCGGTGTTTGTAGGAGCGTTATTAAGAGGAATAGAAATAAGGGATACTTCATAGCGGCAAATTACCGGTTTTGTCCCTATCTGAATAATCTCTTAATCTAACTTTTTAATGCCTTAATGGTTATTCACCCCATTCTACTTAATGTAGATGCTTAATGCCCTTAGTGTCTTAGTGGTTATTCACCATCTTTGCCCCAACCAATCCCTTAAGCCATTACCTCAGCTCAACTAGCCTTTGACCGCCAACACCTGTGGCACCCCTATACTTCCCTGGTCAATCCGTTGCCGGTATACCCCGTTGCATCTGCTTCAGGCTGTACCATTACCCTGGCCGACGGACGAACGCTGATCGATGGAATGGCCTCCTGGTGGGCAGCTATTCATGGTTACAATGTTCCTGAGCTGAACGCAGCCGCCCAGGCACAGCTCAAACAAATGAGCCACGTCATGTTCGGAGGGTTTACCCACGAGCCAGCTGTTGAACTTGGGAAACGATTGGTGGATCTCACGCCAGCAGGACTTAACCGGGTCTTTCTGGCCGACAGCGGTTCCGTAAGCGTGGAAGTAGCCATGAAGATGGCCGTACAGTATCAGTACGCCAGGGGAGAGCGGGGGAGAGGTAAATTCCTTACTTTTCGGGGAGGCTACCACGGCGATACTACGGCGCCAATGTCGGTATGTGATCCGGAGACGGGCATGCATTCGCTATTTGGCGGGTTCTTGCCCCGGCATCACTTTATCCGTAAACCTCCTCCGGGTTTTGTGGCGGAAGTGGACTCCGGCTACGTGGCGGAACTGGCTGCCTTCTTTGCCGCACACGCACATGAAGCTGCAGCATTTATCTGTGAGCCCGTAGTTCAGGGAGCGGGGGGCATGTACTTCTATAACCCGGGCTACCTCAACGTGGTCGCTGAACTATGCCAACGGCACAGCCTCTTGCTGATCTATGACGAGATCGCCACCGGCTTCGGCCGAACGGGGACCATGTTTGCCGCCGAACATGCGGGCTTTACGCCCGATATCCTCTGTATTGGTAAAGCACTAACCGGAGGATACCTGACCCTCGCAGCTACGCTTTGTACCGACGAGGTGGCCGATACCATTGGCCGCAGCGAGGTCTCCGTGCTGATGCACGGGCCTACGTTTATGGGCAATCCATTAGCCTGCGCGGTGGCAGTGGCCAGTATTGATTTATTGCTGCAATCTGCATGGAAAGCCACCATCGGACGGCTCTCCGAAAACCTTTCCCTGCACCTGCGCGCCGCCGCCCAAATTCCGACCGTAAAGGACGTGCGGGTTTTGGGAGGAATCGGCGTAATCGAGACCCGCCAACCGGTAAATGTGGCTAAAATACAGGCTTTTTTCGTTGCTCAAGGCGTTTGGGTCCGACCATTCGGAACCCGCGTTTACGTGATGCCTCCGTACGTGATGACGGATGCGGAGATAAAGAAAGTCTGCACAGCTATGGTGGCTGCAGTAGCACAAAATGAGCACTTTCAGTAAACGTATTCCGCCGTCCGACAAATCCTTTTGGCCTGGCGAAGCCGGAGAAAAGTTTGTCTGACGGCTATGAAAATTACTCCGCGTTTTTCCTCTTCTCCTTTCCTTCGCGCGAGAATTGTTCGGTGTTTTCTCGCGGAGAGAAAGAGTAGAGGAGCTGGGCGAAGGCAAAGGGAATATGGGACTCTTTGGCCTCCTTAACCTTAGGATGAAATTTAATTGCCTGAATGCCCTTAATGGTTATTCTAACATTTCTTCCCTTAGTGTAGCTTCTTATTGCCCTTAGTGTCTTAGTGGTTATTTTAGACCTCGAAAGTCTGCCATTAACCCCTAAGCCCTACTTCCCTCCGCCAGGCTTTTTCTTCTTAAACGGATTAAATTTCTCCAGCTCTTCCTTGACCTTGTTCGCGCCAGGGATATTTCTCAGCAGAGAGTCGGCCCGTAGAGAATCCAGTTTAAGTCGGTTACGCAGTTCTTTCGCCGCTTCGGCTTTCAACCGGGCGGTTTCTGCGTCGAGTGCCCGACGGATGCTGTCTTGCGCCAATCGGGCCCGGTCGGTGGTTACATTCTTTAAGCTGTCAATACGACGCTGCGCGTCGTTCCGAACAGCGTCTACCCGGGTCTGAACTTCCTGCTCCGCCTGTTGGCGGCGGATATCAGCTTCTTCCTTAACCCGATCGGTAACTGCACCAACTACGGCATCCTGAATGGAGGTGGGTCCTCCATCCTTACTACCCAACAGGTTAAATTTAACCTGCGGGTCGCTGATGCTGCCCAGTAGGTTGATGTTTACGTTCAGGGTATCTCCGGGAGAGATGTTCAGGCCGAGTTTACTGGCCTGGCCGGCCAACTGATCCAATGCACTCAGGGCGGTGCCGGTGACGATGTTGCCCTTGATCTTTTCCCGGGGGATGGCGGCCCGGATGGTGTAATCCATGTCCAGGTCAAGGCCATGCTGGCCCTGAAGCCGCATCGGAATGCCGACCAGGTTAAAATTAAACGGTTCGATGTTGACCTTACCATCCTGAATCTGGAAGATGGTGGTAAGATTCTTGAACGTGGTGTTTTCCTTGAGCTCCTCGATATTGAGCGCCTGGCCAATCTTCATTACCGGCTTGAAGCCCGCAAGTCTTGCTTCGGCAGTTTTGAAGAGTCCCTTGGCGTCCAGGGTGTTCAGTTTTGGGAAAAGATCTGGTCCCAGTTTTCCTTCTACCACGAGGTCGGTACTGAATTGCCCCTGTAGAAATTTACCTACGGGAGCCAGTGCCGCAAAGCTGTTAAGGACACTGAAGGCGGATTTGAAATCCAGGGATTCCAGGTCGTAGTGGAAGCGGAACCCAGGGTCGCCGGGCTCCGAGGTATCGTAGGCACCGGCAAAGTTCATCCGGCCGCCCAGCAGGGCGGCGCTGCCGTCTTCGATGACCGCCTGCCCGCCTTGCATAACGAGTTTACCCAACACCTGATTGAGGTCGATGTTGTCGTATTTGATTCGGTCGGCGTTCAGGTTCACATTGAGGTTAATATTGTCGGGAATGGGGACAGCCGCCATGGCCTCTTCCGGGGAAGTGGCGGCAGCGGTTGCCTCCGCTGCTTCGTCGCTCATGAAATCCGCCAGGTCGATAAAGGCGGAACGGACCGACAGGTTGCCACCCAGCACGCCTTCGCCGAAGGTATAATCGAATAAATCTGTTACCGTTCCTGACCCGGAAAAGGTGCTTTGGCCAAGGGTGCCATTGGCCGTGGCAATTTCCATCCGATTCGGTTTTACGTTACCAACAGCCTTCAGGTTGGTTGGTCGGTAGCCAGCGTAGTTCAGGCTTTTGATCTCTGCGTCTACGTTGAAATCGAAGCGGTCGAAAATTTCTGAGGTGGTGGCTGTTTCTGAAGTACTGTTTTGGAGTTCTGCAGGACTTAATCCCGTAGCTGTTGCGTCTTCGGCAGGCATCCACTCATCGGCGTCGAAGTAATTTGAGCGGATGAGGAAGTCTCCCTGCATTGTCTGATCCGAAGTGAAGTAAGCCAGTGGATTATTGATCTTGCCGGTGGCCGTCAGGTCACTACGCCCAAGGGTACCATTAAAAGTATTGATGGAAACGGCCTGTGGGTTGAAGTCCGCAGCAGCATTGTTAATGCGTACGGGAGGTAAACCATCTGCAGCGTAAACAAAATCGGTGATGGAGGCAATACCGCTGAGGTTGAGGTCGCCATATCGCCCGGCATCAAGGAGACTCTGACGGACGCGTTCCATCGTGATGTCGGCAACAATGACGCCAGCCAGCTCACGAACACCTTCTAATGGGATCGCCTGGCTCCACTTGGCCAGATCGAGTTTACCGTCTATCCGGGCATCAACCTGTGGGTCACTGAGCGGAGTGGATAGTTTAAACCTGCCCCGGAAAGGGTCTCCCCCCAGGTCGAAATCGAAGCGTGGAATATCGATGACCATTTTATTGAGGTCGGCGCTTGGGCTGTTAATGGAGAGTTTCGCGTCTATACCGGTAATGCCAACCGGGCGTCCGGGATACTGGACGCTGCCGCTGGTGATGTTGGTATTGACAGTAAAAGCAGGGTAAACTTCTTTTTCTCCGTTGTACGGGCCATCCACTGTGCCGTTCAGCGTAAAATTGCCTTTTGTCTGCACCTGCTCGTAGCCCTGCGTGTAGGCGGAAGGAATCAGGCTCCAAAGCTGGCGGAAATCGTTGACCGGGGCGCTGTATTCCAGGTCGAAAATGATGTCGTCATTATCTTCAAGGTCAATGTTGCCACCAAAAACGAGACTTAGGGCATTGAGTGTTATCTCGTTGTCCTTAAAGGTATAAATGTTCTGGTTCAGGTCAATGTTGACCAGTGCGTCAGCCTTGGTCTTTACTTTATTGAGGTAAGTGACACCGGACTGTTTCAGGGTAAGCGTTTCAGCATCAGAGTGCGTGTCGAGGTCAAAGACGGTACTGGTGAAATCTCCATCTCCGGTAGTGTTCAGACCGGTTATTTCCAGGTAAGTTTCGGTTGTTTTGTCATCATAAATAAAATGACCGTTGTTGACTTCGTAGCGGGACAGGTTTATCTGTGCGGTGCCCGAGGTGGATTCTGGTGCTGGTGCATCTGATTCAGATTCGGGAACAATGAGGTAGTTGGCCAATTCAGGCGTTAGCACCTTAAGGTTGATAAATGGTTCGTCGAGTACGACTTCATCAATATTGTAGTTACCGTCTCCGCCTACCACGGACCAGAAACCTACGTCGACTCTTGCTTTTTTTGCCGTCAGGAGAGGCATGCCGGCAAAAGTGTCGATACCGATAACTTCCAGGTCGTCGATGGTTAGGGAAACATCCGGAAAGCTTTTAAGAAAGCTTAGATTGATGTCGCGAAAATCAATTTTAGCTTCTACTACACCGTTCGCGCTCGATTTGACGTTGGCCACAATTTGGTCCTTGAACAATATCGGCGCTGCCAATAAAAATCCAACACAAAGTATCAGTAATACGACGATGACAGTAAGGAAGCGTTTGATAAATTTCATAGTTGGTTGGTTTGGAGACTTATGCAATATGCTCCGGAGATGTAGAATAGTATAACAATGCACACGACTGGATATAAACGAAGCCTGTATGCCATTAATTTTAATAAAGCCTTAACGATGGCCCCAATGTTTAACAACTGTTTTGGCGGTGTGTTCTCCGGTTAGGGGTAAGTTTGATTTGGCGGGGCCGCAGGTGCAGGGAAAGGACTTTGAGCAAGGGGGGCAGTTACGGTTCTCTGCACCTGCGGCCCCGCCCGATTATTTCCTGTTTTCTTTAACCTGATAAAGAAAAGCAATGGCCAAATCAGGTTGGAGGAATTGTATTCTGACCTTCAATACCCCGCAAACACTTGGATTGCATCATCGTAAGCAACAGTACAGCTCCATCTTTGACCTGTACATCATGGCGGGTTAACGATGGCTCCGGAACATCTAAACTAATACACTTGTAGTACCCGACAATTTAGGTACCTTCGCCCTCAAATAAGCGAACCTATGAGCCAAGGTATTCCGGATTACACTTTTATTACCACTTTTGAGGGACTGGAACAATTTGCTGAAGAATGTAAAGACATCAAATGGATGGGTTTCGACACGGAATTCATCGGCGAAAAGCGCTACCATACGCTACTTTGTCTGATCCAGATCAGTTGTGAGCACGGTTACTACCTCCTGGACCCCATCGCCGTTGAAAACCTGGATCCTTTTCTCGATATTCTGGAGGATCCCAACATCGTTAAAATTACCCATGCCGGAGACAATGACTACCGGTTGCTTAACAAGCAATTTGCAGACTTTGTCCCCAAAAATGTATTCGATACCCAGGTTGCCGCCGGCTTTGTCGGGCATCGCTACCCAATGAGCTTCGCTAAACTGGTTGATGCCGAAACCGGAGACATGCTTGGGAAAGGCTCCGCAGTGACCGACTGGTCTCAGCGCCCGATGAGCCCCAAGCAGATCAAATACGCCTTGAATGACGTGATCTACCTCAAAGAGCTCTACGAAAAGATCACCGCTAAACTGGAAGCCAACGGCCGCCTGACCTGGGCCACCGAAGAGTGCAACCAAATGGCCTCACCCGATTACTATTACCGGGATCCCAACCACGAATTCCTCAACAGCAACATCGCCCGCTCCAGCCGTTTACGCGAGCGGATTTTCCTCATTCGTTTGTACGAATGGCGGCGCGATACTGCCGAACAGAAGAACTACAGCAAGGAGATGATCCTGCAGAGCAAACTGATCTCCCAGCTGGTACGAGGCGTAAAAGGAGGGCTCGATTCGATGCTCGAGAACCGTCGTTTGCCCCAAAGCACCATCAAGCGCTACGGAAAAATGTTCGTTGAGATGTACAACGAACAACCGACCGAAGAAGAGACGACTATTGCCAACAGCATTCAGCGCGGTTCCCAGGAAGAAGAGGAGGACGATATGCTCATTGAGCTGCTGTACCTGATCATGAAGTACCGCGCTAATGAGTCGGAGATCAGCCACGCCCTGGTGATGCCCCGCAACGCCATTAAGCGAATGAAGCAGGACCCTTCGACCCGCGAATCTATTCTGGGCAGCGGCTGGCGTAAGGACCTCCTCGGCCCGGATTTCGTCTCCTGGCTGAAGAATTTCGATAAGCTGAAGCTTAAGATTGAGGGGGGGAAGATTTCTTTGGAGGCTTAGGGGAGAAAGAATAACCACTAAGGCATTAAGAGACACTAAGTTCTACACTAAGAAAGTAGCGTTGGAACGAATATTGTACATGCTCAAGTAGTAAAATGTGTAGGAGCACAGTGAGCTGGGACTTTTCCTCTGTGAGGGGAGAGGGGCCGAGCTAAGGCGTACCGAGCACCTACCGAACCACCACCCTCCGAATCACCGTCCCCTTAGCCAAAGGCACCGCAATGAAGTAACTCCCCTGCGCCAAATGGCCTAGGGATATGGTTTGCGTTCCGGCAAGGTTGCTGGAGGCGGCTACCTGACGTCCCGCCATGTCGAGTACCTGAATGGGGCCGTTGATCCGGGTGGTGCCAGTCTCTACAGTAACCATGTCAGCGGTGAGGGTAGGGTAGACCAGCAGTTGGTCATCTTCCGCTACCGGACTTTCAAGGCCGGTGTTCAGATCGCGTTCGCCGTTGGCGAAGAAATACCCCCAGTGTCCACCTTCAATGAGGCCGGCGGCATTTCCGCTGGCGGATATTTTGTCTGCAGCCAACGGAATGATTGCCAGGATATCGACATCTGCATCGGTTTGGGCGTCAAAGACCAGGCGATCATCGGAAAGGCCATAATTTGGGTAGTTGACTTTTCTGTTCCGGAAAATGGTGCTACTGGCGCCAGTTTCAATATTGGCACCGATGATGCTGAAGGTGCCGGCGTCAAAGTCTACTTCCTCGTAAGCAATGATGTAAGGGGAGTTTTTGGAGAAAGTAGGGTTGCCCGTGCTGCTGCCTTCGGGCAGGTCGGTGGATAGTTTGAAAATTGCTCCGTCGCCGAAACGGGCCTGACTTGCATCCCAGGCGCGTAGAAACCCGATGTCCCAGAACTCAAGGCCATCGTCGAGCCGGCTGAGGGCATCGTACATCAGGAACTGACCACCGGGTTCCCATTCCAATGCATCGGCGTACTGCACATCTCCGGTAGAGATGCCGCTGGCGGAGGTTGGGTTGGAAAGATTAAGGAACTCACCTTGCTGCGTAACGAAGTCGAAGATGAGGATACGATTATCATTGTCCGTAGTAGTTACGGCAATCCGGTCTCCGTCTTTACTAATGGCGATGTTACGCCAAATGGTTTGTGGGTCTCCTTCGATGAAGTCTAACTCATTGGTGCCGAAATAGAAGGCGCGCAACCGCCCCTGGTCATCGACAAACACAGCGGTGCTGCCATCGTCGGTTATGCTCGGCTTACTGCCCAAGCCTACTGTAACCAACGGGTTCTCAATCAGGGTTCCGTCTTCCTGAGCGAGAAATAAGGCACTCGCTCCGGTATTCGCCAGGAGTAAAAAACGATCTCCTTCATTATCATCCAGGTCTACGGTATAATCTCCGGCCTCTCCGCCAATGCCTACGCCAGCAAAGGCGTTCTCTGCCGCAGCTACTACGTTAGCTCCGAACATCCCGGCTGCCTCCACCACCGCAAGGCGTAGATCTGCAAACCGGCTGGAACGGGTGAGGCCCTCGGTAAGTGCTTTGTAGTACACCCTTCCGGCGATATCATCGCCAACGGCGGGGTCACTACTGAAAAGATAGAACGCCCGGTTAGGAATGCCACTGTTTACGTGTACACCTCCCCGGTCACCTTCTTCGGTGTTGGGCAAGGTGACGTATTCATCCATGTGCGCGGGCTGCCAGCCTCTTTGACCGAAACGGTTAGCGCCATTGTTCGGGTTGCGCATATCACGCAACGCACCGCTCGGGAAAGCGGAGGTTACGACGTCTTCACCGACACGGTAATCGCCCGTTTCTCCTTCGATGAGGTAGCCGAAGATGTCGGCAAATGATTCGTTCATGGCTCCGGGCTGCTCTTCGTAAATCAGGTCAGCAGAGTTTTGTATCACCCCGTGAGACATTTCATGGCCGGCAACGTCCAGACCACGAGGGAGCCGTTGGAAGGCATCGACGCCATTACCATAAAAGAGTGCACGACCATTCCAGAAGGCATTATCCATTTGGGTACCATCCGTTTCATTGATGTTCATGAATGAAAGGACGTTGCCTCCTGATCCGTCGATAGAATTGCGTTGGTGCTTGTCCAGAAAGTACTGATAGGCACTACCTGCGTTGGCGTGAACGCTGGCTTCGGTCTTACTCCAGCCAGTATTATTGAGGGAAAACCGCAGACCTGGCTCAAAGTCTTCGCGCAGTGGAGTAGAGCCACCACCATCGTAGGTAAGGATGAAACCATTGAGTCGGCCGCCGGCAGTACTGAACATTGGCTTTGTTCCATCAAGAAGATAAAAAGTGTCCTGAAGCGAAAAGGTGTTGAGGGTGATGTTCCGGTCGTAAAGGTCTTGTACTACCACGGTAGCGGGACCATCCATTATTAGCGTTGCAGGGGTTGCAGTTGTTGCAGGGGGGGCAAGTGTGGCAGTTGTTGCAGCACGATGGTGGCCATCTGCAAATCCGCAGGTATGGGTGTATTCGGCAAGTACTTCGCCGGTGTGCGCGTCGAGGTAAAGACTGGTATGTTCCAGTAAATTGGGGCGTACATGAGCTTGCCACGCAAGTTTGGCTTCCGATCCGGTAGGGTAGAAGATGACCAGTTCCAGGGATAGTTGGGGACCAGAAATCCAGTCCAGTTGCTTAGGGCTCAGGTCGGTCCACTGCTCCAAAAACCTGTTTTGCACCTGCGCCCGCGCCGCTACTTCGCTAAGGTCCGGTACTGTATTGGTAAGTTGGGGCGTTGGCTGGAGGCGTCCGGTATAAAGGTCAAAACCCCCGCCATGACTATGTAGACGGGCATCAGCTGGCAGCACTGGAATGCCGGCATAAACTTGCGCTATCCTGAGGTGCTTATAACCTTGTGCATCAACGATTTCGTCGGTAATTTTTAGCTCCAGGTACGGATCTTCAATACCCAGATCTGCACTGACAGCGGCCAGATAGGCCTGGGCGTCTTCCTTGTCGGGTCGGGCATCTGGGAGGTTCGTTGGGCGACCGCGGAGTGCATAAACCTGGCCATTATCCGGGTCCGTACTAATCTTAACTCCCGGTGTACCTGTTCTGTTAATCGGGCGGATGTTTGCGGGATTCAGGCGCGGCCGCAGGTGCGAAAGATGGGTGGCAGGAGCAATGGCCGGCGTACGTCGAAGGCTGAAGTCCAGCGCATCCGGGTCGACCTCAGCAGGTATTGCCGGCTTCTGCAGGACTTGTTTGAAGGGCTGCTGTGCAGATAAACTGAAAGAAGCAAATAAGGTGGCAATTAAAAAGGAGAATCGTAACATGTAGATGACTTAACGCTTGTACGAACTTATTTGGAAAAATGACCCCTGACCTGGAGTGGACAATTTTAAAGTCTGATCTATAGTCAGTTAAAGGACCTACAACGGGTTATTAGTTCACTTTTACCGGATGCAGAGCAGATAGGCAACTGAGGGTTACAGGTCGGGAATGGAATCCTAAATAAGCCCTAAAGCACGAAAGGTACGGCATGTTGCCCTACCGCCTCAAAGAAATGACCATATCTTTGTCCAATCAAACAGGTTTATTCTTTATTAATCTCTTAGCAACGTAAGGCATGTTTTCAGAAAATGGAAGATCATCAAAGGAGATCAATAGTGGCCTGTCGGATGAAGAATTAGTGGCTAGTATACAGGGAGGTAAGGGGCACTTATTCAGCGAATTATACGAGCGTTATGCCACCAAGGTTTTTTACAGATGCCTGGGTGTCGTCAAAGACAAGAATTTAGCACAGGACCTTGCACACGATGTTTTCGTCAAGGTTTTCTCGAACCTGAGCAAGTATAGGGCAACATCGGACTTTTCCTTTTGGATCAACGCCATTACCTATAACCACTGCATCTCCTACTTGAGGAGTGCTAAGCGATTACGTTTTGAAGCAATCGATGAAACGAATAACCAGGAAGATGATGGTGATATCTTACTACATGAAAAACTGGTTCGGGAGTTACAGATCTCTCAATTGGACCGATTATTAAAAAAGTTGAAGCCGGAAGAGGAAGTTATCCTGATGATGCGTTATCAAGATGGGATGCAGGTTCGCCAAATCGCTACCATTCTTGGGATCGGGGAAAGCGCGGTTAAAATGCGACTCAAACGTGGACGACAGCGCCTTGCTGAGCTGTACAAAACCATCAGTTATGAATGATCGGAAAGAGTTGATTTCTCTATTAGAATATAAATTTCAACGTCTTGCCAGCCAGCGAAAGGCTGCGCTTGATCTGCCGGACGAACTTGGTGAAGGCATTTTAGAAGCACTCGAAGAAGTGGAAGACAATGACGATTTAACGCTCAACCATGGAGAAGATGTAACGCTTCCTTCCGGTTTTATTGACTTCATGAATGAGTCTTCTGCTGAACCTCCCGTTCAAAAAAATAAAAAATAGCACGGTAGGTGACGAATGCCTGAAACAGAGTCTATTAATTGCAACTACCAATTACATTGGTCAGATTTCTATTAAGGTTTTGAACTAAGTGTTGGGGACAATTCTGGCAGACCGGAGTTGTCCCTTTCCTATTTGGGTGTTTTTGCCTTACTCGTTCCCGCTTCGCGCATGGCCCTTACGGTACCCATCAGCTCCTGAAAGCAATGTCCTGCAGCTTCGCTTGGGGCATTTTTCGGACCAGACCACTGTAACCGCTGAATGTTGCCACCAGAATGGAGGGTCAACAGGGTATTCATGTTGCCAGGCTTATTTTTTGGGCCAGCAAAATCAACGCTGGCCAACTCCGCTTTCAGAGCCGCCAACCCTTCCTTTTTCATTTTGCCAATTGTTTCTAATTCTCCCGTCGCCTGGTTGTCGAAAAGGATGCGGCCGTTTTTCATTAACAGGATGTATTCCCTAATTTCTCCGGTGATGCCGCCGGCATTTCCGAAGTGGAGACGCTCTTCCGGGAGCTTATCTATGGTATATTTTTGGCAGCTGGTCAGCAGTAGTAATGGAACGAGGTAAGTGAGGAGGCGCAAGGTGAAAATGGTAATGGTTAGGTCGCAAGGTAGGATTTCAAAAGGCAACTACTCCATCACGTCATATTCTTTAATCTTCCGGTACAAAGTCCGCTCACTGATGCCAAGCTCGGCAGCGGCTTCTTTCCGGCGCCCTTTGTGCTTACGCAGGGCTTTACGGATGAGCTCTTTTTCAGCGTTGGCGAGGCTGAGGTCTTCGTCCACTACTTCACTTTCATCGTAGGAACGTTGCATACGGGAATCCACGATGATGGGGTCCACGTTACCAGTTGACGGGTGATAGACCTGCTGACCTCCATTGCTCACTGGTCTGCCTCCTGCACCTGCGTACCCGCCCCCTGAAGAAGCTGAGGTGGAAGTAATGTCCAGGTCGCGCAAGTCATAAGCTTCGGTCGCAATATTGCCGGCATCTGCTGCAAACCGGTTGATCTCTTCTGCCGCTGCAGGGTAATTGCCTGGCAAGGACAACGACTGTACCCTCGCTACATCCCGGACCCTGAGATCGTTACTTCTGATCAGGTCCGCAATCAGGTTCTTGAGTTGTGTCATGTCCTCCTTCATGTCGAAGAGGACTTTGTATAAAATTTCCCGCTCTTGAAAGCTGTTGCCGGATCCTTCCCCGAGGTCTTGCTGACGAATGGCCGGAAGGTTTCGTTTCATCAACTGTGGCATCAACTCTGCCAGGTCAACGGCTGTCAGGTCCCGCTTTTCAGAGAGTATGCTCAGGCGCTCAGCAGCATTTTTCAGTTCACGGATATTACCTGGCCAGGCGTAATTCTCCAAGAGCCATCGGGCTTCTTCATCAAGCTGGATTGGCTCGATACTTTGCTTCTCCGCAAAGTTGTTGGCAAAATAGCGGAATAGGAGGTAAATGTCCTCAGACCGTTCCCTTAAACTCGGCATCTCTATCGGCACCGTACTTAACCGGAAATACAGGTCCTCCCGAAATTTCCCGTCGCGTACCCGCTCCATCAGCTTGCGATTGGTCGCTGCAACGACGCGTACATCTGTTTTCTGGACCTTATTTGAGCCCATCCGAATGAAATCTCCGTTCTCCAGTACCCGTAAGAGAAAAGTTTGGGTCTGAAGGGGCATTTCTCCGATTTCATCCAGGAAGATGGTCCCACCGTCCAGGGTTTCAAAATACCCCTTTCTGGCACCGTCAGAGCTGGTGTAGGCACCTTTGACGTGGCCAAACAGTTCAGAATTAATGGTGCCCTCTGGCAACGCACCGCAGTTAATGGCAATAAAGCCCTGGTGCTTCCGGGCACTGTTGTCGTGGATAATCCGACTGATGACCTCTTTGCCCACGCCGGATTCTCCGGTAATGAGTACGGATAGATCCGAGGGGGCAACCCGTAAAGCTGTGTTAAGTGCATTCTCCAGGGCTGGAGAGCGACCTACGATACCGTATCGGCGTTTTATGGAGTCAATATTAGCCATAGAGTTTGAGACAAGAGGTTAGAGAAGAGACAAGAGTCAAGACCCGATTATTATGTTGGTGGGTTACTTTTTCTTCTACGTAATTGATCCTGAAAAGCCATTAGCATTTTTTGCACTTCGTTAATGGTGGCAACTGCATCGTCCATGCCCTTGGACCAGACTTTCAAGTTTTTAAAATTATGTCTTCTTGCCATTACTTTTGGGGTGGATAACTGGTAGAACGAAAATCGTGAGGTAAAGCGATCAATCAAAGACTCTTCTCCTCTCGCCTCTTCTTATCTTTCTCCAAATAAGGTGGCACTCGTAGAGTCTATGATTTTCACCGTAACATAATCCCCTGGCTTTTCACCTTCCCGCTTAGGGAAAACGACCATCCGGTTTTGAGTAGTTCGCCCTTTCCAGTCCTGGTCAGACTTCTTGGAATCACCTTCAATCAAGACTTTAAAGGTCTTACCGACTTCGCCTGCATTCAACTCCCGGCTGATATCGGTCTGCAGTTCGATGATTTCCGTGAGGCGGCGTTTTTTTACTTCCAGTGGAACGTCATCTTCCAGTTTACGTGCTGCGGGTGTACCTGGTCGCTCGCTGTAGAAGAACATATAGCTCATACTGTACCGGGCATAGTTAACCATGCTTAAGGTTTCCGCATGATCCTCTTCCGTCTCCGTGCAGAAGCCGGTTATGATGTCGGAGCTAATGGCACAGTCCGGCATGATCTCATAGATGCGGTCTACTTTCTCTTTGTACCATTCCCTGGTATAGGTACGGTTCATCAGATCCAGAATGCGGGTGTTGCCCGACTGTACGGGAAGGTGGATGTATTTACAGACGTTCTCGTTGTCACGCATAGCGTAGAGGACGTCGTCGGTGATGTCTTTGGGGTGGCTGGTGCTGAAACGGATGCGCAACTTAGGATCGACACCAGCGGTCATGGTCAGTAATTCTGCGAAGTTGACAACTGCACCGCTTTCGGGGTTTTCCCATTTGTAGCTGTCCACGTTTTGACCAAGCAGGGTTACTTCCCGGAAACCTTTGTCGAACAGATCAGTAGCTTCCGCGATGATGCTGAAGGCAGAGCGGCTACGCTCCCGCCCACGGGTGTAGGGTACCACACAGAACGAGCACATGTTATCACAACCCCGCATAATGCTGATAAAGGCGGTAACGCCGTTGGATTGCAGGCGGACAGGGCTGATGTCAGCGTAAGTTTCTTCCCGGCTGAGAAAGACATTGACGCCTTTCTCTCCTTCTTCTGCACCGGCAACGAGCCCGGGCAGGTCCCGGTAAGCATCCGGGCCAACTACAATGTCTACCAGTTTTTCCTCATCGAGGAATTTAGCCTTCAATCGCTCGGCCATACAGCCAAGCACACCGACCATGGTACCGGGATGGCGTTGTTTAACCTTGTCGAAAACCCTGAGTCGCTTACGTACGGTATCCTCCGCTTTTTCACGGATGGAGCAGGTATTGATCAGAATCAGATCAGCAGTCTCCATTTCACGGGTAGGACCATAACCAGCTTCTCCGAGAATGGATGCCACGATTTCAGAGTCACTGAAGTTCATCTGGCAACCGTAGCTCTCGATGTAATACCGTTTTTCACCCGGTTGTTTCGGCGTGAATTCAGTACCAAAAACCTGGCCTTGGGCCGACTCATCAATAGTCTTGGCATTAAGGTCCTTTAGGGTAGGATTGTCATTGTACATAGGGTAGCCCGTTGAAACGGCAAAGGTACGATGCTCGGGGTGACAAATTGGCAGACTTGGCTATGTTTTTTGAGGAAGAGGCTGTAAGGAACCACTAAGGCAATGAGGTACTTGGTACTACACTAAGCAAGAGGTTGTTGTAGCAAGCATTAAGGGATTAGGGTTTGTCGGTTAGAACTTTAAGCTAGCCGACAGGTTTCAGCACACTACTGGACATTTTTGGTTTGCAACCTCACCACTCCGCCCTCTACGGTGCGTATCGCCTAAGGCTCAACGGAGAGGGAGCCAAAAATGTCCAGTAGTGTGGGGGTTTTCCTAATTTCACGATTTCCTAATTCTCCAATTCACTCAAAGCGTAAATGGCAAAGGACCCCAGCCAATGCCCGCCTTCATAGCTGTCACCAACCAGGTTTGGTAAGGAGTAGTTGGTATGTTGGTTGGCGAGGTTCTTTAGGTGGCCGTATTGGGAAGGGTACTGTTGGGCTAATCCGTACAGGACCCAGGCGCGACTAAAGTTGAGTCCGTCGAGGTGAACGAGTTTGCCGTCGGATCGGTCAGATACTTCACCAACGGGCAGCGTGTAATCCGACTTGGTAATCGCGGGTAGGAAATCGGTTAGCCAGGGATGAAAGTCATTAGCTGGAAGAATTCGGCGCATGATGTCGATTTCCTCCAGGCAGGGACTGAGGAAATCGTAGCCACCGGGCTCCCAGGAAATTGGGCAGTCCTGATCGTTAAGGTAAAACCGACGCGCAGTACGGTCGATCTCCGCTAGGAATGTAGCATCATCAGTGGCCTCGGCGTAGTCGTAGGCGAAGGTGAGTCCAAAGGCGGTATTGGGATGTTCCCCGGTGCGAATCGCATAATTTAGCCGGGGTAAAAAGTCGAGGTAGCGGGCAACGATCAGCTCAGAAAGTGGGCGGAGGTTTGCGCGTAATTCCTTTGCGATCGGGTCTTCCCAACGCAGTAATTCCTCGTCGAGTTTCAATATCCATGCCCAGCCGTAGGTACGTTCGTAGCTCTTATTGTGGGTGCCGTTGAAGTAGGCAACCTCTGCGTTGATATTGTCTGCTGAGAGGTTGGTTTGCAGCATTTTTCGGGCCTGCTCTGCGCGCTTTAGGTTGGGGAATTTACGCAGTAGGGCAACTAAAGACCAATGACCATGGACGGCGCTGTGCCAGTCGAAACACCCATAAAATGCCGGATGTAACGTACTGGGTTCTCCCAAATCTTCCTTACTGCCGATCGTCTGACCTAACTTATTTGGGTACTCATGCTGAATACAGGCCAGTGGTAAATCTGCCAGCCGATCAGCTTGCGCCAACGTCAGTTCAGGAGTAGGGTAGGTCATGGCGGAAGGATTGGTAGCGCTTGTTTCATTCTCAGGCGCGGACGCAGGTTCCGTGCAAGTGGTAAGGAGCAGGGGGAGGGCAAACAGCAGGTATCTCATGGGGGGAAGTTACGTAGACTGTTTCAGATAGCCCCAAAGCTAAGCCTGGGGTTCCGATGACTGACTCGCCGACCCGCAGGATCAAACGAACCTCTCGCACAGAACCTTCCCCTGCACCTGCGACCCCGCAAAAAAGGCCCCACGACCAAAAGGAAGTGAGAGCACCCAAAATGTACAAAATAGACCATTAGTGTTTGATGATGCTTCGGCTTAGCTGGGTGCCATCCCGATCAGTCAGCAGCAGATAGTAAGTACCAGAAGGCTGATCATGCAGCGAAATACGTGTTCGTTTACTACGGATTTCCGCACTTTGCAACTGGACTTCCTGCCCGAGCGAATTGAACATCCGAGTACGGACCAAACCACCCGGAATGCTATTGATAGGAAGCTCTAACCACACCTCGTTCGTGGTGGGGTTGGGGTAGAGGAGCAATTCCTTCCCCCAGACTGCCGCCCGGATTCCGGTTGTGAAAATGTCTGGCAACCCACAAGGAGAGTTCGCCATCGTATCGGGTAGTTCACCTAGAGCGATGTAATCAATGTAAAGCTCATTCCCAGGGAAGTTGTTATTGTCCCGGTCTAGGTAAATCCAGAGGTCTATCAGGTTCGTTGGGTCAAAGCCCGCCAGGGCGTCTCCGGTGAAAACGTAAATCAGGTTACTCCATCCATTAAGGTCACCCTGAACGTACTGCGTCTGGGTCGCAGTTCTGAAGTTGACGGATCCATCTCCAGACCGGAGCAAAACGGAAATCGGCACAACTTCCGCTGCACGCGCCCGAAGGAAGACCGTCACAATACCTTCAATATTCGTAATGGAAACCCCGTTAGCATTGACCGGATCAATCACGATCGGCCGGAAAGCCTGGTAAGGAGCACCCATTGTATCCGTTACCGAGACGCTCAATTCCTCACAATCAGTGACGCCCAGGGTCAGCTTCCTAATTTCTGCTCCTCCAAGTATGTTTGTTGAGGAAGTAGCCGTAAACTGTTCGATGAAATTAGCTGGTACCTCCTCCTGGCTGCAGTCTGAATTCAGTGCAGCGTCTGGTGTTGCCCCGACTACGATGTGGTCGATGTCGAGGAAGTTACCCGCAAAATTTTCTACCCCTCGGTCCAGATAGACCCACATGTCCACGAAATCCGCGGGCACGAAACCATCCAGGTCTCCGGCTTCCCAGGTCAGCATAAATTCGGTCCATTCCGTCAGTCCTCCAGGAACGTCAATATCCTTGCGCAAGGTACGTTCTGCAATTGTCCCGCCTCCGGAGCGGAAAAGCACGCTTATGTTGATACCCTCTACGGATCGGACCCGCATGGTAAGGTTGAGGTTACCGGTCAGGTCAGTGATCTCTACGCCATTTACGTCGAAAGGATTGAACTGGATGGCATTGAAGGGAGGCAAGGGATCCCCCGTCGGATCGGTTACGGAGATGTTCAAAGACTCACATTCGGTGTCCTGTAGAAAGGTGAGCCGACTTCCTGCTGCATTGGTCTGGCTAATGTTGCCAGGAACGGTGTCACCCACGAAATACTCAAAGTAGGAAGGAGCTACTTGCCCTGAAAGCGGTGGGACAATAATCGCTGGTAGTAAAAGTATGAAAAGGGCAGATAGGTGTTTTTTTGTTGACATATCAACTTGTTTTTTTAGTGTTTACAGGAGCTTGAAGGGCTTGTAATGTCTAGCCAGACAGGAAAAATAATGGTCGTGCTATTGCTTGATCACTCGAGAAGAAAGGATTTCTCCATTATTGGTTTCTATTCGCAATAGGTATAGGCCTGGAGACCAATCAGCGCTATTTATCCGGAGGCTGTTAATGGTATCAGTCACTAATCTGCCTTCTACATTATAGACCTGGACTCTGCTGATCCGCTGTTCGGATTGGATGGTGAGTAGATCCCCAACGGGGTTAGGCAGCACGATGAGGTCCTCTTGTCTGGCTTCTCGGACGTTATCGACAAAGTCCACTGTCAGCTGATTAGAGAAAGGAGAGGGACAAGAAGCCCCAAGGGCAAAGACCCTGTACCTCAGGGTATTCCCAATGGCTTCCACATTTTCATGGTAGTATTCCGACGTATTGGCGGGTAGGTTGGCTACAATTGTAAACTCGTTTTCTCCTTCCTGGTAGGCAGCTACGGCATAGCCGGTTTCCCTGCTGGCAATGTCCGTCCAGGCCAAATCTACTCCACCGGCGCGCCGGCTTGCAGCGGTCAATACGGGCGCATCCGGGCCAATCCCCTTGGTCAGTCGCTCGGCCAGTTGGGCGTCGTAGAGCGATGGAATCGCGAGGTCCTGACCGGTCAACTCAATGTATCCGGCTGGTTTTGGGAAAGGACCTGTTCCCGTCACATTGCCGAAGCAACCAATGGCGAAATTCTGCCGTCCGGGAGGTCGTTGTACGGAGAGCGTCCTGTCGTTAGGCATCCGTACATTCCAGGCGACACTATTGGTCAAAGACCAACCGTGGCCCGTCCCAAAGTCTCCCCGATTATACAGGCCCATTAAACGACTTGTTTGAGGATCCTGGAAGGTGAGCTGGTCAAACAGAAGGCCCTGACTCCAGCGCCGGTGGCCCTCCGAGCTGTTCAGGTCCCCAGTTGTAATACTGTTATGAAAAACGATGCCAGCGGCACTGCTTGTCCCATTGGATACAAAGGAGTGTCGGCCGTTACTGGCCGTACAGCCGGTAAACAGAATATTGCTGGTGAACCGGCTTACATTAAAATTATACCGGCGTGAACCAGTAACCATAGAGTGAGGCTCGAGGGCATTACAGCCCGTAACCGTAACCCGGCTGGCGGCCGTCATATCTACCAGGGCATAGCCAAAGTGGAGTGCTGTTACGCCCCGTACCCATGCGTCTTCGACGCCTGCCAGGAGAATCCCCGTCCAGGCATGATTTTCATCTTCTACTCCGCTGGTTTCAATGACAATTCGTAAGCTTTCTACCCCAACTTCACGGAGCGTATTGGGCTCGTTGAGGACATAAATTTCGGCCTGCGCCAGCGAGCGCCGGAAGTGATCGTAGATCGGGGCATCCAAAGTGATTTTTTGCTCCGGGATGTTGACATCCGTGATGTACCTGTTGTAGTAAATATCGATTTCACCCGGTGCCCAGCGTGAATCACCACCGGTGGAACCGAACTCTACGGTTCTCAGCCAATCATTGGTGCTAGGGTGGTAAACAATAACATTGTCTCCTACATTGTACAGCTCTGCTGCGGCAACCTCCAGGGAGCGGGAACCTGCGGGAAGGAATTCACTGGTTACTTGTTCACGGGTGCCAGGAACTTCCCCGTTCCAATCGGGCGAACTGCTTTTGCCCACCCTGATGAGGTCCCGTTGTTCGGGGGTGTTGCCCGTTCCCCGAATGATGGTGTTGGTAGCGGGGTCTTCCCCATTTCCTACGCCACGAAGCACCACCCCGGAGGCTTCAATGCGCAGGACACCACTTACCGGGTAGGTGCCGGCACCAAGGACGACTGCCCCCCGGATACCGTCTGCCGAAGGCGTAAGGGCTTCTACCTGGTTGATGGCAGCTTGTATATGTGCGGTATTATCACCGGCTACCGGATCGATGGTAAGCGCAGCAGCAATTTCCGGAATAGCAACGCCTCCATTGCGGTAACCAGCATAACTGAAATTAGCAATATGATTGCTGTTGTCGTCCGAAACATACCGCAGGCAACCGTCAGCATCCTCATAAAGAATGGTGGAATTGACCTGTGCCTGAAGGATGGTCTGGACTGGAAGTAAAAGCAGTAGGAGCAGATATGTAAATCTGATGGAGGAATTGGTCATAAGACTTTGTGCAATTAGTGGCTGTGGGACGTAGAATTTAGGCTCTAAAGTTACCGTGTGCAATTGACATGGTTAAAGGAAAATGCAAGGAATTTATAATTCCGCTACCGTGGCTTCCGTAAAGTCAGAAAATTAGGCGCGGCCGCAGGTGCAGTGCAAGTACTAGGAGAGCAGAATGGGAGACTGGCGACCAGGGGAATCTGAAGTTTGGCTCCCCCTCTTTCCAGCCCCAATGGGGAGGGCTCTTGAAAATTAATATGAAGGGTTGAGTATGCAATTGTCCTTAGCTAAGGGAGGTATTTTATCGCTACGAAATATGTTCAGCGTAATTTGTCGGATCTCCTAACCTTAAAAATAAACTAAGTATGGTCACCTGCTACGTACGCTACATTATCGATCCTTATCAACTGACCGAGTTCGAACACTACGCTAAGTTGTGGATTCCCTTGGTTAATAAATTTGGTGGCACTCATCATGGCTATTTCCTTCCATACGAAGGGGCCAATAACGTGGCATCCTGCCTTTTTAGCTTTGCGTCTTTAGCGGCTTATGAGCGCTATCGGACGGACAGTATGCAGGATGAAGCATGCCTCGCTGCTTACGATTACGCCGTAAGAACCCGCTGTATTGTAAGCTATGAACGCCTGTTTATGCGCCCGGTATTCGAGTAGTCAGGCCCCAAAAAAGCCTTCTGCTAGCAAAAGCAGAAGGCAAAAAAGTATTGTTCAAAGTGTATATAATTCTTACCTGACAGACTACTGGGCAGGTTTTCAGGTTTGTAAACTTGTAATTTTTATCGGGGACATAGTGCTGTAAGACTAAAGGGCAGCCTCGTGGTGTTGTGTCTCCGACTCACCTACGGTGAAACGTCTTCGCTGGTTTTACGATCAGCAAAAAAAATGTACCTACACGTAAAATTACTGGTTAAGCCTGTCTTGCGGCCATTACGAAACGGCGCACTTCGGCTTCACTGGTTACCTGACGTTCATATTCTGGCAAGCCGGGAATCCCCATATAAACTGCCGGGTTTTGGTGCTGCATTCGGCTGGTTAGGGTCCCGAAGGCAGTAGCGTGAAACTCCGTCACGCCAGTTTGAGCAATGACCTCCGCCACATTTTCCGGAAAAATACCACAACCGGGAAGGATGCCGATTCGGCCTGCCGCCTGTTCCACCAGTCGCCTGAGTTGTTTGGTTCCTTGTGGCACCGTCGCGGCTTGTCCAGAGGTCAGTATCCGGTCCACACCCAGTTCAATGAGGGTTTCCAGTGCGGTAAAGGGATCAAGACAAACATCAAACGCCCGGTGGAAGCAAACGGAGAGTTCTTTCCCTGCTTCTTCCACCAGTCTTTGCACCTGCGTCCGCGCCACCGTACCATCCTGTTTCAACATTCCGAACACCACGCCAGTAACGCCGATGCCGTGCAAATTTCGAATATCTTGCACCATCACGTCCAGCTCCCGATCAGTATAATCAAAGTCTCCGCCCCTGGGCCTTATCATGACCATTATGTCGATATCAACGGCATCCCGGCAAGCCTTCACGGTGCCCAGGCTTGGGGTAATGCCCCCTTCTACCAGCGCCGCACACAGTTCCACCCGGTCGGCACCACCCCGTTCGGCGGCAACTGCCCCGTCAACGGATTGGAGGCAAACTTCAAATTTTGGATTAGCAGAAGTCATTTTGTCAAGTTGTCAAGTTGTCGAGTTGTTGAGTTGTCCGGGTGTCGGGTTGTCTCGTTATCAAGTGGTCGGGCGATGAGGTGACAACCCGACACCCGGACAACTCGATCTTACTGCTTTGGTGCTTCAATCTTAAACTCCGGTACCAACATTTCGTTAGCGACAGCTTCGGTTTGTAAGGCGTAATCGAATCCCGACTGAATACAGTAGCTGCCGGTTTGACCGGCCTTGTTCAGGGCAATGAAACCGACCTGGATCTCCTTCCAGTCGGGGTTTTTACTGATCACCCGCTCTACCGCTAACCGGCAGGCGTCTGTAGGTGAATACCCTTGACGCATAAATTCAACGACTAAAAAGCAACCACAGGCACGAATCACTGCCTCGCCCCATCCGGTCGCAGTGGCGCCGCCAATTTCATTGTCGACGTACAGACCTGCGCCAATCAGCGGAGAGTCTCCCACCCGGCCGTGGTACTTAAATGACGCACCGCTGGTGGTACATGCACCGGCCAGGTCTCCGTTTTTATCAAGCGTCAGCAATCCGATGGTGTCATGGTTTTCTACATTGATGGGCGGGCGGTAATCCGGGTTTCTTGTCTTCCAGTTTTCCAGCGCTTTGCGGCTGAAGTCGGTCATCAGGTCAGTTTCTTTCATACCCTGGCTGAGGGCGAAATCCTTAGCTCCCTGCCCGACGATCATAACGTGCGGTGTTTTTTCCATCACCATGCGTGCCAGGCTGATGGGGTGGAGAATGTCCTGTACTGCCGCGACACTGCCGCAGTCTCCTGCGGAGTTCATGATGCAGGCGTCGAGGGTGATTATCCCGTCCCGGTCCGGGTAGGAGCCAATGCCTACGGTATGGACTTCCGGATCAGCCTCTGTAACCATCACGCCTTGCTCCGCGGCGTCTAGCGCTGTACCTCCTGCTGACAAAATCTCCCACGCTTTTGCGTTGGCCATCATGCCGTGCTGCCAGGTAGAAATGACTACGGGGCGGATAGGAACGACGGTTGGTGTGGTTGTTTCTGTGCAGGCGGTTAACAACGGCGCGGCTGCAACAGCGGCAGGTAGGGTCCGAAGGAAAGATCTGCGGTTAGTTAAGGTTGAAATGGGAGCGTTATTTTATCGTGTTAGTGATTTGACTTACTGCAAAATGAGGCAAATGATTCGAAAATCGAACCACCTAAAAGTATAATAAATTTCTTGATCTGTGTTACCCGATACTAATGCTTCCAAATGAGATAGATTGGTTGCTCAGTTCTCATGCTGAATTGACAAGCTTACGGATTAACTCATCAACTCAAGTGCTGGTGACCCAGCCCTAAGCGGGTATTTGCATTGTAAGGCAATGCAGCGATCCATGCTGCTCAATGAACGGCCGGCAATCAACCGGAACGACCTTATACTTACCGTAGGATTCCATGATGCTGATCGCATTGGCGTCGGCAAGTCTGCCCGGAGAGCCAGCGGGGGCCGATGAAAAATAGGTGGGAAGAAACAGGGTGCCGTTGCTGATCAGGAAATTGGCGTAGGTTGCAGGTAGGCGGTGACCGTCGGCGGCAAATATGGCCGGCGGCAGTGGCAATGCAATTAGTTTGAATGGCTTATGGTGGCGCGTGTAGATGAAACGCAGATCTTTGCGCATTTCCTGCAAGGATTCAAAGTGTTCGTCTGTCGGATCATCACAGGAAACATAAGCGATGGTCCGCTCGTCGAGCAAACGCGCCAGCGTGTCTACGTGTGCGTCAGTATCGTCCCCGACAAGTTCTCCGTCTGTGAGCCAGAAGACATCAGTTTTTTTGCCAAAATATTTACGCAAAATCTGTGAGGCAGCCTCCGGGTTCCGCCAGTCGTTGCGCCCTTCACTCAGCAAACAGGTCGTCGTTGTGAGCATGGTGCCGAAGCCGTCTGATTCAATGGAGCCTCCCTCCAGTACTAAATCTACCCGCTGGTAGCCATGGTTGGGGAAGAGGGTCTTTTGTAACTGCTTGGGGATCTCATTGTCCGCCGTCGCTTCAAATTTTCCACCCCAGCCATTGAAGGTAAAATCCAGCATGATGTGCTTACCGTCTTTATCGATTACCGTGATCGGGCCGTAGTCCCGTATCCAGCAATCATCAGTTGGCAGGCTGATTTTTTTTCCCTGGTAAACTTCAGCATAGTTGTCGAAATGTTCCCGATCACTTACGATCAGCAGTACTGGGGTTACTTCGTTGACAGCATTGGCCGCAGCAATCATTGCAGCCGAAGCAGCATGAAGGTTCTCTCCCCAGTCTCCAGCGGTGCGGGGAAAGGTAAAGATGACCAGGCGTTGGGGTTCCCATTCGGCGGGTAGACGCATTGTTCAGGGGTTACTGGGTTCGCTATGCTCAGGTTGCAGGGTTCGCTACGCTCAGGTTGCAGGGGTTGCAGGGTTCGCTGCGCTCAGGTTGCAGGGGTTGCAGGTCGCTGCGCTCAGGTTGCAGGGGGTGCAGGTCGCTGCGCTCAGGATGCAGGGGTTGCAGGTCGCTGCGTACAGGTTGCAGGGGTTGCAGGGTTCGCTACGCTCAGGTTGCAAGGGTTGCAGGTCGCTACGCTCAGGTTGCAGGAGGCACGATGTCTTGCAACTTCTGCAACCTGAGCGAAGCGACCCTGCAACCTGAGCGAAGCGCCCCCTGCAACCTGAGCGAAGCGACCCCTGCAACCTGAGCGTAGCGACTCCTGCAACGCTTACTAAGCAAGTACGTCCACACAGTTCAAGTCCTCAAACGCCTGCTTCAGGCGAGTGCTGAAGGATACTTCAGCTTTGCGGACCCAATTGCGGGGGTCGTAGTGCTTTTTGTTTGGAGAATCCGGACCATCGGGGTTACCAATTTGACCTTGCAGGTACTCCTTCTTCTCAGCTTCGAAGGCACGGACACCATCCCAGTAAGCCCACTGAAGATCGGTATCAATGTTCATCTTGATCGCACCGTAGTCGATGGCTTCCCGGATTTCTGCCTGGCTGGAACCAGAACCGCCGTGGAAGACGAAGTTGATGGGATTATCGGTCTCAATGGAGAGTTTCTCCTTGAGGTACTCCTGGCTGTTCTTCAGGATCTTGGGCGTCAGTTCAACGTTACCTGGCTTGTACACACCGTGCACGTTACCGAAGGCAGCAGCGATGGTGAAGCGGGGGCTGATTTTGTTCAGGGCCTGGTAGCTTTCAAAAACTTCCTCGGGCTGGGTGTACAGCTTACTGGAGTCTACGCCGGTATTGTCCACACCATCTTCTTCGCCGCCAGTCACACCAAGTTCGATCTCGATCGTCATTCCGATCTTGGCCATTCGCTTGAAGTACTTGGCACAGATTTCCAGGTTTTCTTCCAAAGGCTCTTCGCTGAGGTCAAGCATGTGGCTGGAGTACAGCGGGAAACCACGCTTTTCGTAGAATTTCTCACCTGCGTCGAGCAGACCGTCGATCCAGGGAAGTAGACTTTTAGCACAGTGGTCGGTGTGCAGGATTACGGGAACACCGTAAGCCTCGGCCATAGTGTGTACGTGCATAGCACCGGAAAGGCCACCCATGATGGCTCCTTTCTGGTCTTCGTTACCTAAGCCTTTGCCGGCGAAAAACTGAGCGCCGCCATTAGAGAACTGAACGATGACGGGGCTGTTGAGGGCCTTGGCTGTTTCCAGTACGGCATTTACCGTGCTGCTGCTAGTTACGTTGACCGCCGGGATAGCGAATTTGTTTTCGTTGGCGTAGCGGAACAGTTCACTAACCTCATCTCCGTGAAGGACGCCGGCGCGGAAGGATTTCTTTGACATAGTTGTTTTCAATTTTTTGGGTTGCGGCGCGAAGATAGTGAACGTCTGGTAGAGTCTCGTTGGAGAAGAATAACCACTTAGGCATTAAGCGCACTAAATTGTGCACTGAGAAAATCTGGATTGTAGGCGTAATCGTTAGGAGTATTCAGACAGTAAAGGAATTACCGGTTACCCCCACTTATGCTGGGAATGGGCGCTGCTACGCAACCGATTTTCTCACAGAGGATGGCGCAGAGGGAGGCGCAGAGGGAGCACAGAGAGGCGGTGTGAGATAAAAGAGCAGCCAGTAATTTAATGGAAGGCCTCTCACTGCCCCGACCTTAATCGAGTAATATCAGGTAGGTGCCAGATCGTATCAGGACTAGGATTTAGGTAGGCCAAAATGCTACCTTTAGCCACCAAAACCAATGCCCGTGTCAAAAACTTACCTCGACCCCACCCAGGAATCCGGCCGCGATTTCTACCTGAACGATATGTCCGGCCCCATCGTGATGCTCAACCTGCTCCGATTCAGGGAGGTAGCCGATTACAGTGCCAGTCCGGAACTGGCCCCGGCTGAACCCATCTCCGGAGCAAAGGCTTACGAGCATTACATGAAACACACGCAGCCCTTCCTGCAGGCTTCCGGAGGGGAGGTGCTTTTCATGGGCAAGGGAGGTAGTTTTCTCATTGGTCCGACGGACGAAAAATGGGACGCCGTAATGTTAGTAAAACAGCAGAGTAAGGACAGCTTCATGGCCTTCGCTCAAAATGAAGGATACCTTAAGGGTATTGGTCATCGGACGGCTGCGTTGGCGGATTCTAGGCTGCTGCCGATACAGGAGGGGAAGATGTGGTAGCATCACTCTAAGAAGTGATCCAACTCCTCCTTCTTGACCTCCCTGTTCCAGGCTTCTCGCAGGACCGGTTGTATCCACCAGATGCCAACTGGCCAGGCCAAAAGCGATAAGAACCAACTGAAATACCTGTCCTTTCCTTCAAGTTTACCTAATAGCCAGGTTATTCTTATGAAGCACAGTAGGCACATTACGCCCCCCAACTATCCTCATCTCCCCGATCATAGTCAGGAACCCGCGCCGAAGCCCCCGCATTATCCGCCATATATCCATCGGACAAAGGATAATCATCGGTTGTCACCCCACCAGCATTGAACCATTCCTTCCGAATGTGTTCCGCTACCCGGATGGCGTTAGCGATGATCGTCAGTGTAGGGTTCGTCGCACCCTGCGAAGGTTGGAAGCTGGCGTCGACAACGTAAAGATTGTCCAGGTCCCAGGCCTTACAATTGGGGTCGAGGACGCTGGTTTTCGGGTTCGTTCCGAACTGCGCCGTCCCGGCCTGGTGCCAGGTGAACTCGAGTTCCTTGGTGGATCGGTAAAACTCACTGAATCCTGCTTTCTCCAAATAGTTCTGCTGGAAGTAATCCAGGAACTCGAAGTGGCTCTCCCGGTTGTTTGGCCGGTAGTTGAACTTGATGCCTTTACCTGTCCATTCGATTCGGTTGTGGCGGTCGGGGAGGTCTTCTGAGGTGAACCAAAAGTCGACGGCCAGGCGCTGCATTCGTCTGGCTTCTTCTTCCGTCAGGCCGAGGTGGCCATAGTCGCCCAGGATGCGGGTGTAGTGCGCCTTGCCGGTCAGCTGAATAGTACCGAGTGGGTAGGGGTGTTCGGGGCTGCCGTGGTAGAAATCGTGGCAACCGAGGGTCTTCTGGAAGACGACGTCGTTGTCCTTATCCGGGTTAATGGCAGAAATACCGCTCTGGTTATGCTTGGTGAAATTACGGCCGACCTGGTCGGAGGAGTTCGCTACTTTGGATTTTAGCAGCAGCGCTGCTGAGTTAATGGCCCCGCAGGAAACGACGATGATGTCGGCGCTCAACTCCATCTTTTCTCCGTCACGCTCCAATTCAATTCTGGTGATTTTTCCATTTTCTTCCACCAGCCGATCAACGCGGGAGTTGGTCCACAGCGTCACGTTTTTGTGCTTCAGGGCGGGGCGGATCAGGGCGGTTTCTGCGTCTGATTTCGCGTGGAGCATGCACGGGAAGGGGTCGCAGGTATTACAGGCGATGCAGGGCCGCTTCCAGGGTTCGTTAATGTCGCGGTTGAGGGCCAGATTAGAGTGATGAATATTAAGGCCCAGCTTACCGAGGTCTGCGGCGACCTCCGCAATCCGCCCTTCATGTGGGAAGGCGGGGAAAGGGAATGGGCCACTTGCGGGGCCTTCTGTCGGATCTTCTCCCCGGTTGCCATGAATTTTCATCACGTGCTCTGCCATCATATAATAAGGCTCGAACTCGTCGTACCCGATGCACCAGCCGGGAGAAATACCGCCCTTATGTTGCTGCTCAGTAAAATCCTCCGGCCGTTGACGGTGCAGAAGTGCTCCGTACATTTTGGTGTTGCCCCCTACACGGTGATAAACAATGGGCTTCACCGTTTGTCCGTCGGGGCCCTCCCATTCCACCGGTGCTTTGTAGCCGTCTTTTCCGAAGATGAAGTGCGGATCCCAGTTTCGTTTTTCGCGGGGGAGGAAGCTGCCTTGTTCAAGGATCAGTATTTTCTTACCGGTGTCGGCCAGCGTGTAGGCCATAGTACCGCCGCCTGCGCCGGAGCCGATGATGATAACGTCGTAGTTGGATGTAGTCAAGTTGTCGGGTTGTCGAGTTGTCGGGTTGTCGAGATCCCGAATTGGTTAATTAGCTGGTGTCGAGAACATCAACTTTCGTGCTTGCTTAAGCGTGAAAGGACCAGGATGGTTCATCTTTAGGAGTAGTTAATTATTCAGGTTTGGGCGCGGTCGCAGGTGCAGAGGAAGGATGAGAAAGCAGTATTCAGAATTCAGGGATCAGTGTTTAGGCTTTAGGATTCAGTGATCAGGGTTCAGAAATACAGGCAAGCCCCTTGCAACCTGTAACCTGCAACCTGTAACCTGTAACCTGCAACCTGTAACCTGCGACCATTGACAATCCGTTAACAACAATTCAATATCCATTGGCCGGAATCCCGCGTTGCTTGTATGATCTTTGTACGGACAACGAAAAAACCCGTATTTTCGCGGTCAAATTTTAATAACCGGATCAAATTTATCCATTATGTTTAAGCAACTCCTCTCTTTCGCTGCCGTGCTCGCACTGGCCTTTACTGTTTCTAGCTGCCAGTCTGGTGGTAACGACGCTGTTCGTGACGCTGCGCGTCAGACCGTTGAAACGGTAACTCCTCCTGCTGCTCCTGCAACTCCAAACCAACCAAGTGTTGCCGTTCCTTCCGGACCGATCACCACCGTTGCCTTCAACGACAACGGCACTTTTGACTTCGGTACTGTTACCGAAGGCGAGATCGTAAGCCACACTTTCTCTTTCACTAACACTGGTTCTGAGCCCCTCATCATTTCTGACGCTAAGGGTTCTTGCGGTTGTACCGTTCCTTCTAAGCCAACTGCTCCAATCGCTCCAGGCGAAGATGGCGAAATCACCGTTCAGTTCAACTCTAAGAACAAGAAAGGTGCCCGTAACCAGAAGGTAACGATCACGGCTAACACCAACCCTGCACAGAGCTTCATCTACCTTACCGGTACGGTGAACCCCGACCCTAACGCTGTAACTCAGTAATTGGCAAGTTGCAAGTTGCAAGTTGCACACGGACGCCCCGCTCATTGGTTTGAGTGGGGCGTTTTTTGTGTTCGCTTCGCTCATGTTGCGGTTGTTCGCTTCGCTCACGTTGCAAAAGATTCGCTTCGCTCATGTTGCGGTTGTTCGCTTCGCTCACGTTGCAAAAGATTCGCTTCGCTCATGTTGCAGTTGTTCGCTTCGCTCACGTTACAGTTGTTCGCTTCGCTCATGTTGCAGTTGTTGCAGCCCTGTAACAGGAGCGCAGCGACCTGCAACCCCTGTAACCGGAGCGAAGCGACCCTGCAACCAGCGCGCAGCGCCCTGCAACCCCTGCAACCAGCGCGCAGCGCCCCTGCAACCCTTGCAACCAGCGCGCAGCGCCCTGCAACCAGCCCGCAGCGCCCCTGCAACCTTTCCCCCTCCCGACTGTCTACCTCTTAAACCACCTTTCACAACTACATGGCCGTTCTGCACCGCGTCAACGATTTTCTTTCCCTGGTCAAGTTCTCTCACACGATCTTCGCCTTGCCTTTTGCCTTGCTGGGCTTTTTCCTGGCGGTGCTTGATCATGGTGTGCTGCCCTGGCAAAAACTGGCACTCGTGGTGCTGTGCATGATCTTTGCCCGCTCTGCTGCTATGGCCTTCAATCGTTGGCAAGACCGGGATATTGATGGTAAGAACCCCCGAACAGCAGTACGGGAGATCCCCGCAGGGGTAATTTCCAGCAAGTCAGCCTTAGGCTTTATCCTGCTCAACTCGACCTTGTTTATTTTGTGCGCGGGCATGTTGAATACCCTGTGCCTGGTGCTTTCTCCGATCGCGTTGCTGGTTATTCTGGGGTACAGCTATACCAAACGGTTTACTTACCTCTGCCACTTCATTTTAGGACTCGGATTAGCGCTTGCTCCGATCGGGGCCTATCTGGCAGTTACCGCCGAGTGGGCATTGTTGCCGGTGCTCTATGGCATTGTGGTACTACTTTGGGTAGCTGGTTTTGACATCATTTATGCCCTGCAGGATGAAAGCTTCGACCGCCAGGAACAACTTTATTCCATCCCCGTAAGACTTGGAACCAAAAATGCGCTGCGGCTGGGGCGGACCTTACATATTTTGTGTGCCAGTACCCTGGCTTTCGCCTTGTGGTACCAGATGAATACTTATCCCGAGTTCGCCTGGTTGAGCTGGCTGGCGGGTGGCGTATTTCTCGCCTGCCTGATCTACCAGCATTCCCTCGTTAAACCAGGAGACCTGAGCAAGATCAACCTTGCCTTCTTCACCACCAACGGCATCGCCAGCCTGGTATTTGGTACGCTGACTATTCTGGATGTGTACCTGTGATTTTTTACCATTAAGTAAGACATTAAGGTTTGGGAGCATTTGGAAGGGAGAAGAACAAGGTTCATTACCTTGCTGTTTAGTCCCGTTTATTGCACCTGCGGCCCCGCCTTATTAGTCAAGCAGTCATAGAGAACGGGAATAGATCACCTTATCCATTATTTAAGCACTTCTTAATGTAAAACTTAGTGTTCTTCATGCCCTTAATGGTTACTTCTTCTCGTTGTCAGCCGCAGCCGCCTTCATCGCATCCGCAGTTTCCTCACCCAAATACCGATCAATCAAATCGTGTGCCCAGTAAATGACCGGCGTCATGACTATTGCCACCGTAAATTTGAAGATGTATTGTACCGTCGCAACGGCCAGAATACGGGACCAGGGCCAGGGCTCGTTCAGCCCGCCAAAAAGTTCAGGTCCGAGCTTAAAGGCTACGAATAAAACCACGAAACTGTCCACCAGTTGGCTTACCAGCGTCGAGCCGGTAGCTCGTAACCATAATTTCTTCTCTCCGGTAGACCGTTTGATGCGCTGAAAAACAAATACGTCCGTCAGCTGAGCCACCAGGAATGCCGTCAGGGAGCCGACGATGATGAACAAGCCTTGCCCGAAGGTGACCAGAAAGGCTGCCTGGCTATCAGGTACACCTAGTCGCTCCGATTGTGTGACCCACCAATCGGCAGGGGCGAGTTGGATCGCCGCGTAAATCATTGCAAAAGCATAGATGATCAGCCCTGCGGTAAGAAAGCTCAGCACCTTTACACCCCGACGGCCGTAGTATTCATTGAGCAGGTCGGTCATGATGAAGACGATCGGCCAGAGCAGTACGCCGGCAGAAAACTGCAAGGCACCGATCTCTCCAAAGAGGTTGAAGTTCCAGGAGGCCATGCCCAGCGTATCTTCCAGCGCGAAGATTTTCACCCCAATGAGCTCTGCTACCAGGGCATTGGCGACAAAAAAACCTGCGAGGAGGATGAAGAGTCGGCTGGGGCGATGAGTGATCACATTGATCTGTGGGGAGGGGTCCTGTACGGTAGGTTTGGACATCTTGCTTAGCTATAAATGTAATGGCGAATATACCGCCTGCCAGGTTGCTGAGCAGACTGATCGTAGCAGACAAGTAATATTTTAAAAAGAACAGCTGTATGACCAACGAAAGACGGCTGTTTACCGTCCTAAACAATTATAACGATGTCGTTTTGGGCCAATTCCTTTGTTCCACTTTCCATCGTCTGGCTATCTTACGCTAAATTTCCCTTTTACCCTTCCCCCCTTTTTACCTTATCTCAGCCTATGCGCCTCGGATGTGTTCTTCTTGCCCTCGCTCTAAGTTTAAGCCTTGCAGCCCAATCCTACCAGTCAAGAATTCATTATAAAGTAAAGTTGGGAGACACCCGGCAGTTACACCAGCTGATATTGCTTGACTATACCAAGTTACTGGGCATTGCCTTGGATATTGAAGGCGATAGCATCTATTTTCAGTTACGCAGCTCCACGGAGGTCTCCGTTATTCCCCTGGATCAACTTAGGTTTTTGGGCATTTTTACGGGTAATACGGCAAAGACAATAAACGGCCGGTTTCAGGCCGCTATCCCACTGACTGATCTAACTTACGAGCGAACGGCCTTACCCTATCAGACGAAGTCCCAACTGAGGGTGATTAACCTGATCTACATCGTTCCGGAATGGAACATTAATAAGCACTTGCAATTGGGGGTAGGTATGGCTGGCCCTCTTGGTATTCTTACCACCGCCAGACTACGCTATACCATATTACCTGATGTTCACGTTGGGCTTAGTAACCAAACCCTGTTTCCACCACTCTCTCAGGGGTTCAATGACGGTCCACTGGTACTGGGTGATGCTCACGCTATGGTTACGGTTGGTTCTGACAAACGATTCTTTAACTACGGGACTGGTATCTTGTACAACACGGACGACTTCGAAGGTACTGCCTGGGGGCATCGGGTGGCCCTCGGCGGTCAGGTAAGTAGAAAATGGCACCTGTACGCAGAATCACTTATGGTGCTTGGGCGGAGTCGGAATGGCACCCCGCGTGACGTGACTATCCTACCCTCGATCAACGCCGCGTTGGGCGCGAGGAGCCACCGTTGGCAATTTGGGCTGATCACAGTTTACAATGGCTTTAACGACTTTGGCCCACTGCCCATCCCTTACGTGGGCTACAGTTATTACTGGGGCAATAGGTAGGATTCAATAACCAGAGTCAGGGCTCAGCTTTCAAAAGTCAGGATTCAGGTATCAGTTCCAGGCAGCACAGTGGCCAGTGAATAAAGTAAGTTCTTGTCCTGATTTAAGCTGTTGGTGGCTCCCTCAGCTCCGTAGGCGAACCTCCGTCTTAATATCTTTTCGTTCTGACGCCGTCAGAACGGCTGGACCTTGCCAATCCAAAAAAAACAAGCGGACCAGCGGCGAACTCTGGTCCCTGCCCCCTGAATCCTGCCCCTTAAAAACTGAATCCTAAAACTCCACCCCCTGAGTTCTGGTAAGCTCCGCAAACAACCCATTAAGTCGATCGAGTACTGAGGTTCCATGCTTATTGATGATCTTCCGGTCATCAATACTGTCCACGCGGGTCAATTCTCCCATTGTTCCCGTAGTAAATACTTCATCAGCGGTATAAAACTCGGTAAGGGAGAGTCGTTTCTCCCTGGCGGGGATGTTGTTGTCTGCGCAAATCTGAAGGACGGTCGCCCGGGTGATTCCTGGCAGACAATAATCAGCATGGGGTGTGTAGACGGTTCCTCGCCGGATAGTGAAAACATTTACGCCGTTTGCTTCGGAAACGAACCCGTCCTTGTCGAGCATTAGCCCGGCATGGGCCCCTGCATTATTGGCCTCTATTTTGGCCAGGATGTTGTTGATCAGGTTGTTATGATGGATCTTACTATCGATACTCATCGGGCTATTTCTGCGCACGGAACTGGTGGCCAGTTTTATGGAGGGGGGGTACACAGGAGGCTTATATTCGGCGAGCACGATCAGGCTACAGCCCGCTTGGTTTAACCTCGGGTCCATGCCTGAAGTGATCTTTATGCCGCGGGTAAGGGTCAACCGAATATGGACGCCATCACGCATATTATTCGCGCGCAGCGTTTTGAAAATTGCCGTTCGCACTTCTTCACGGGAGGGAATTCCTTTGAATAACATGGCGTGTGCAGAGTCGAAAAGTCGGTCGAGGTGTTGGTCGAGCGAAAATACCCGGCCGTTATACACCCGTATGCCTTCCCATACCGCATCTCCTCCCTGCACGGCACTGTCAAAAACACTGATTTTTGCCGCATCCCGATGAAGCATTTCACCATCGATGTAAACTTTAAGGTCTTTATTGGCGGGGTTGAATTCCTGTAGCAAGGTTGGTTTTTTTTGGTCTTTTGGACAATTATGTGCTGCGACTATTTGACTACCTGGCGGTATGACTAATCAGGCACGGCCGCAGGTGCAAAGAAAGGTTTTTTAATCAGCAATGCCGGTGCAATTACCGTAATGCTTCAGCTAACATCTCTTCGTAAAGCGGTTGACAGGTTTCCGCTATCGTCTCGAGATGTGGCGGCAGGTTGATGGTACTTTCCTGCCAGGGTTGGAAACCGGTACTTTTGTGTACGTTGGTATACCAGTGTGCTGCCCACGTCCCGTCTTCGGGCCGGGGACCGGCCGGCCAGCTCAGCATTGCTTTGGTGAAAGTCAGCCCCAGTCGGTCGCACAACTGTTGCAGTACTCGCTCAGGGTTCATTAATAATAAGCGGGCATCAACCACAGCAGTTAACTTTTGCCCCTGTTTTAGCCGGCGGAACAACTGGTGCTGCTGGGGTAGGCCAATGTCTTCGGCGGTGACCTCTTCTACTACTTTGCTAAATGAATTGAGGATGGCCCTGGGGCTCCTGATGAGCAATACATTTTTCATCCCTTTCAGGAAGGCCTGATCTATTTCAATCAGGTGATGGGTCATTTGCTTGAAGACAACTGTCTCGGCCGCATAATCACGGTGCAGCATTTCTTCAGTGACGAGATTGCCATCATTTTCCTGGCTGGTCAGAACATCCGCTTTACCAGGGTGCTCCGCAGCGGTGGTCTGGTGAGTCAGGTAATGCGCATACAAGGGCTCATCTACTACCGCAGTATCCTCACGCTGGGCAAAACTGTACATTATTGCTGTGCTGATGTTGCGTGGAGAGGACCAAAGGTTAATCCTGTTGGTTGTCATGCGTCGGAGATTAATCATGAATAAAGTACAATATTAAGAACTGAAAATCATATTTATGCGTACATAGTGCCTATATACTTTAGTGTTGTTTAAAGTGTCTCTCATATTTAAAGTACCAACCTTCGGAAGAAGGTTGGTACGTTTATTATCCTTTTTACGTGATTGGTAAAAATAGGAGTCGTCCCTACCACCAGCAAGGCACTATCCCAGAAGCTCAAATTTGGAATTGCAAACAAAGCTTACTGACCAGTCGCCTGATGATCAAGACTGTGGAAAGGACGAGGCTTTGTTTTTCATGCTTGGAAAACGAAGTTTTATTCTTGTCCTGCGGATTTAACTTAACCAATTAGTTTTGGTGGCTTTGCGTGAAAGCCAAGGTTTTGAACATTGCCGGTAATCCGGCCTTGGCCCCGGTCACAAATAGTGGACCTGATGGCGATTAAAAAATGCAAACTGTATGAGCCTTCCCCAAGTTTCTGCTTTTCCGAGAGGCTGAATCGCCAAGTGCAAAGTCGGCGGGCGAGTTTTTGCATTTTCAGCCATAAGGCCCGGTATTTGTGATCAGCCGGGGACACAGCTAAAGGTTTTTGCTACTTTTTCCCATGAAAAGTAGGCCCCCGGCAGGGAGGTTAAGCGGTCAACGAATACCAAATTTGCAATTATCGATGGATAATGCTTCATTTTAGTGACAGAAGTAATCGGGGAAGGGTTAAAATTAGCTGCGCTGTACTTCGTGCTCGGGATGACTCCTGTTTATCTGGATACCGCTCTGCTAGCGACGGAATGGATCAGAGAAGCGCTCTTCCACCAGTACCGTTTCATCGGTTGTGGTATGAAGGAAATCAATGAGGGCCTGCTTCTGGCTTTCAGAGAAATTTAAACGCCGGGGCGTATTATTAGACGCTCTGAGGAAGGGGTGCAAATTGGGATGGTCGGCAATCCCTTCACTGTAGTGATCGATAACTTCTCGCAGTGTTTCGAAACGACCGTCGTGCATATAGGGACCGGTAAGTGCTACATTACGCAGGAAGGGGACTTTAAATACCCCATCGTGGGATGCGTTGCCGGATTGCTGACCGACGCCTTTGTCCGAGTATAATGCGTCAAGGCCATTGCTGGCGATGTTTACTGAAGGCTGTGCCATAGATACTCCGTGGCAGGTCGCACAGTTGGAATTGAAGAGTTGCATTCCCTCAATTTCGCTGGCGGTGAAGCGGTCGTCGAGCCGATTTCCTCTCATCCGAAGATCCGTCATTTCGTCAAAGCGTGTGCTCATGGAGGTGATGGAACTGGTGAACTTCTCCAGGGCAAGGGTGATCCGGTCCGGCGTCAGGTCAGTAGTACCAAAGGCTTTAAAGGTCAGGATTTTGTAAAGCTCCTGTTCCTTCAATTGTGAAGAAAGCAGGTGAAGGTCAGTACCCATTTCAATTTCGTCCTGGATGGTCGCCTCACTTTGTTCTTTAATGGTCCCCGCACGTTCATCCCAGAAGAACCGCACATCGCCTTCAACGGCTCGGGCTTCCTCGTCTCCGGAACTACCGTAGCCACTGATCGCAGGTGCGAAAGTGGGGACGGAACCCAGAGCGATAGAATTTCGTTTGGTGACGGCACCGTTAATACCCTTACTAAAGGCAAGGTTGTCAGAGAAAGCGGCGGACTGTAAGTGGCAGGAAGCACAGCTGGTTTCACCCGTAACGGAAAGTTGGGTGTCGTAGAAAAGTACCCGGCCGAGGAGAGCTTTACGCGCTTCGGACGAAGTTTGGGTTACCTGACCCAGACCGGATTGCTGACTCAGGTGCTGAGGTACGTTGATCGAGGCGATGGTAATATTGGTGGGGATGTCAAGCGTTTGGCTCAGGGTGGCTGCTTCTTCACTGTTAAACGTGAGCTCTTCAGGGTTACTAAGGCCGTCAATCTCCTGGCTGCCAGTAGTAATATTGTCTTCAAGACAACCAGAAAAAGTCAGAGAAACCAATGCCAATGCAAATAGGGGGATAAGTCTTTTCATCAGGGCTAATTTTAGTATAAAAGTAAGGTATTGTCATGGCAATGCCACTTGCCCGTCAGTTAAGGGTCACTTAAAAGACCGTAAAGAAGACTGTTTCGTTGGGGATAGGACAAAATTTAACACTTCTTAGCTGAATTTAGGGCTAAAAGCGGAGGGACAAATGTTCGTAGGGGTGTTTTTCTCCCCCAAACCGTAGCTTCGGACCAGATACCTCGCATTATGTTTCCTTTACCCGCCGCACCGCTGATTCATACCGTCCTGGAAACCCTTGGAATCGTCATCGCGCTGGGGTATTACCAAAGGTTGCGGGCTAATATCGAAGACCCCATTTCAGATGCCCACCGGATGAGCCTCCTCATCGCCGCTACTTTTGGCGCTTTTGCTGGCTCCAGGCTGTTGGGTGGGTTGGAGTCACCATCCTTGTTTTGGGGCGGCGGCGGAGCCGCCGGCTGGCTGTATTACCTCCAGGCGAAGACCATTGTTGGCGGACTGCTGGGCGGTTTATGGGCGGTGGAATCGACCAAATATATCCTGGGCATAAAATCACGATCCGGTGACGTGTACGTTTATCCGCTATTACTGGCCATGATCATCGGCAGGGTGGGGTGCCTGGCGATGGGGGTGGACGAACCAACTTTCGGGTTGCCCACAGCATCCTGGCTGGGTATTGATCTCGGAGATGGTCTCCACAGACACGCTACCGCACTTTACGAAATTATCTTTCTCGGCATATTCTGGTTAGTGCTTCGTTGGTTGGCCGTACACCGACAACTACGCTCCGGCCGCCTTTTCATGCTCTTCCTGAGCGGTTACCTGAGTTACCGTTTCCTGATTGGCTTCCTGCAACCCCGTACCCTCGTAGGGGGACTGGGCATGATACAATGGGCTTGCCTGTCAGGGCTGGTTTGGTACCTTATTGATGAATGGGCATCCACCCCGGACCTCGAAGTGTCCTGAAGGAACCTTCGAGCTTCCGGCTGAGGCCACTGCTCCCTTACCCTCTACCCTGCACCTGCGGCCTCGCCTGATTAGTTAAAGCGTCAGCTAATAACCTCCCCGTTTTTTCCTACCTTTCTTCCCATCTGTAGCTTCAAGTTTCAGCTGCTGAAAACTTTAAGCCGGGGTTTCTTCCCTCTCTTGTTCCCTTACCTTTTTACCCCCTTATTTACTTATCCCCTTACCCCTTTATTATGCCCCAAGGACGCTACACTTACTACGATTTTACCCTAAGCTTATGCCCGCAATGCCTGGCAAGGGTGGAAGCCAAGATTGTTTTTGAGGACGGTAAAGTCTGGATGCGAAAACGCTGCCCAACGCACGGTTTACAGCGTGTTCTGATTGCTACGGATATCGAGTATTACAAACGCATCCGAAACTACAATAAGGCCTCAGAGTATCCCAACAGTTTCCATACCCCGGTTACCTGGGGCTGCCCCTTCGACTGTGGACTTTGTGCCGATCACGAACAGCACAGTTGCCTTACGGTCCTGGAAATAACGGACCGGTGTAACCTGAGCTGCCCAACTTGCTACGCTGAAAGCGCACCCGACCACGGAGACCACCGGACGCTGGAAGAAGTAGAACGAATGCTGGATGCTATCGTGAGAAGTGAAGGGGAGCCGGATGTCGTTCAGCTCTCCGGAGGAGAGCCCACCATTCACCCGCACTTCTGGGAAATTATGGACATGGCCAAAGCCCGGCCAATTAAACACCTGATGTTGAATACGAATGGCTTGCGAATTGCCAATGACCCCGGCTTCGCCGAACGGCTGGCCGCTTACCAGCCTGATTTTGAGGTTTATTTGCAGTTCGATAGTTTTCGCCCTTCCGTCCTGAGTTGCATGCGGGGAAAAGACCTGACTAAGGTGCGGGAAAAAGCCCTTGCTAACCTAAACCGGGTGGGACTCTCAACCACCCTGGTCTGTACGCTGCAACGTGGCCAGAATGAGGATGAAATGGGAGAAATTATTGAGTACGCGCTCAAACAGGACTGCATCCGTGGCGTAACTTTTCAACCTACACAGGTGGCCGGTCGATTAGAAAATTTCGACCCCGCCACCGACCGGCTAACGCCCACCGAAGTACGCCAGCGAATCCTGGACCAAACTCCCATCCTGAACGGTAATGACCTGATTCCCGTGCCCTGTAACCCGGATGCCCTGACTATGGGCTATTTACTGAAACTCGAAGGCGAAGTATTCCCCCTCACCCGCTACATCGACCCATCCGCATTGCTGGACAACACTACGGCCAACACGATCGTGTACGAGCAGCAGGATGCCGTACACCAACAACTATTAGGCTTGTTCAGTACCGGATGTAGTGTTGACGTTGCCCAGGAAGGGTTCCATGAACTGATGTGCTGTTTGCCACCGGTAAAATCAGCAAGTCTTGGTTACGGCAACCTCTTTCGGATCATCATCATGAACTTCATGGATGCCTACGATTTCGACGTACGGTCGGTGAAGAAAAGCTGTGTCCATATGGTGCAACCCAACGGCCACATCATTCCCTTTGAAACGATGAATTTATTCTACCGGTCAGCGGTACAACGCGCTCACCTGCAACAGCTTAGGGCGGAGATTACGCCGGTGCTGCAGTAGTCGTAAGTATTGCAACGCTGTAACACCTGCAACTACTGCAACAGGAGCGCCAGCGAATTACTGCAACAGGAGCGCCAGCGAATTACTGCAACAGGAGCGCCAGCGAATTACTGCAACAGGAGCGCCAGNGCAACAGGAGCGCCAGCGAATTACTGCAACAGGAGCGCCAGCGAACTACTGCAACAGGAGCGCCAGCGAATTACTGCAACAGGAGCGCCAGCGAATACTGCAACGAGCCCCCTTCGTCATCCCCAAATCATTTTACACCAATGACTTACAGCAACTTTTGCCCATCCATCCCGCCACGGATTACCTTTACCCCATGGAAAAAATGATGCGGAAAAACTGGTGGAAGATTTTGGGCGCCCTGCTCGTCATGTACGGACTGGTCGCCGGTCTGCTGGTACCGCTCAAGCCGAACCTGGTCAGCGTTTCTCCCCGCATTGCCGAGCTGGGGCAAACGGTAACGCTGGAGGTAGTGGGTTATAACACTTCTTTTGGCGCGGACGCAGGTGCCGTCAAGGGATGGTTAAGAGCAGGGGACGAACTTAGCATCGTTGCCAGCAAAGTAGAGGTGTGGGATGATCGCCGGGCAACCCTGACTTTCGATCTTCCGCCTCACCTGGCCGACCCAACGCTGGACAAGCAAACTTTTCCCATCATCATCAACAGCCCCGCCGATGGCGCCTTCGTTGACCCCATCGGCCTCACTGTCCGCCAGGAATTACCCGCCGCCACCGTGGAAGCCGCCGAAGCCCCCTGGCGGGTAACGGCCTTGAAAAAAGGTGACCTGTCGGCGACCCCACGAACCACCTTTCCGTACCGGGGGCACCTTGCCGAAACCATCCGCAACATCTATTTCCACGTCAGCCTGTGGTTCGCCATGATGTTTGTCTTCATTGCTGCCGCCGTCTACGCCATCAAATACTTGCGCCGTTCGGGCAAAGTGAGCGATGAGCTTCCCGATGTCGTTTCTCTGCGGGACAAGGCCGATTATTGGTCCGTTTCTTTCACCAGCGTCGGTATGCTCTTCGGCGTACTTGGCCTGGCCACCGGTGCCGTTTGGGCCAAATATACCTGGGGCAGCTTTTGGAGTTGGGACATCAAGCAATTCACCACCCTGATCGCCCTGTTGATCTACGCCGGCTACTTCGTCCTTCGCGCAAGTTTTCCCGATCCGGAACAGCGCGCCCGCCTGGGCGCAGCCTACAACATCTTTGCCTTCGTCTGCCTGATTCCACTCATCTACATCCTGCCAAGGCTTTCCGGTAACTCGCTGCACCCCGGCGCAGCCGGTAACCCCGCCTTCGGCGGCGAAGACCTCGACAATACCATGCGCATGGTCTTTTACCCCATCATCATCGGCTGGACTTTGTTCGGCTTCTGGATGGCGGGTGTAGCCTACCGGGCGCGCTTGTTGCGAGAACGGATGCTTTTGAAGGAGCATTAGTAAGCGTTAACTGCAACGCACCGCAGGCGTTCTGCAACCGGAGCGCAGCGACCCTGCAAAAAGGCGCACAGCGACCTAATGCTCAATCTCCACACCAGTAACCCGAATCTCTACTCGTCGATTTTCCCGCATTTCCATTTCTGTTCTGGCATTAGGGTTAATCATTTCCCAATTGGAATAGCCCTTATAGGTCATCCTGCCAGGGTCTATGCCAAATTCTACGAGAAATTCATAGATGGTCTTGGCTCGGTTGTGGGCAAGGTTAAAGGACCAGCTGCCGGGGCCTTCCGGGCCACCGGGCCGGTTAACGTGTCCGGCAATTTCGATTTGCAGATCAGGGCTGCTGCGCATAAAGAGGAGCAGGCGGGGTAGGGCAGGGAAAGATTCTTTGAGCAGGTTGGTTTCATTACCGACAAAATAGAGATCATCTACTGCCATCTTACTTCCTACGGTCGCTGGCCTCAGTTTGCTGACCAATGGCGAAGAGGATGGTTTGCTTTCTGAAAGAACGATAATCTCACTATCGAAAAAATGGTCTTTGGCATAAATGTCGAGCCTAACCCCAATGTCTAGCGGTAGCATGAGCTCATAGAAGCCGTTTTCGTTGGTTTTCACGGAGTCTTTAAGGTAGCGGCTCCGGGCGATGGCCACGCCACCCAGCGGGCGGCCCTCCGGGTCCGTAATGCGCCCGCGGAAGCGGGCGTACCGCTTGGGCAGGCCAGACCGGAGTAAGACGCGTCGGTTGCGCCACTCGCGCTGGTTTGTATTAACCTCCAGTCGTTGTTCTCCAAAATGGCGTATCTCAATGGCTGCCTCGGGCCAGCCGGAAGACAGGGCAGCATTGAGGACCGTTTCAGAACGTCGGCGGGCCAGCCTGTCGTTGGCAGCGTCAGAACCTACCGCATCCGTATGGCCTTCCAGATACAGCTCCAACTCGCCGGGCCGGTCAGCGACCAGATTTTTCACGGCTCGGCGTGCTTCTTTGGTGAGTTCCGAACTGCCAAAGTCGAAGTAAATCGTATCCGTCCGGTGCACCTCTACGCTGTCTACGTACCCCACTACCTGAGCCGCAGCGCTTAGCCCGGGTAACAGTAAGACAAGCAAAAACAAAGAACGGAACATGTGGTAAGAAGGGACTGGTTTGGTAATATAATGATTCGAACCCACAAAATGGATGCGTGCCAGCCAGATTTTAACACTGCTCCTTAAGTCCCTTGCCTTGCATCCTGCGTCCGCGCCCCGATTATTTTTGCTAAGATTCCCTTATGCTCACGTTGCAGATATCCTTAAGAATTATGGTCTCCAACCCCTGCAACCCCTGCAACTACTGCAACCCCTGCAACAGGAAGCGCAGCAACTCCTGCACCCCCTGCAACAGAGAGCGCAGCGACTCCTGCAACGGGAGCGCAGCGACCCCAGAAACAGAAAGCCCCCTTCCACAAACGTGAAAGGGGGCTCAATCGCTAAATTACTAGCTCAGGAAGAAGGCTGGATTAGTATCCAGGATTCTGCACAAGCATAGAGTTAGCATCAATTTCCCGCTGTGGAATTGGGAAGATCAGTACGTCAGCATCGAAAGCAACACCACGTACGTCACGCATCAGGCGACGAAGATCGTGAAGACGGTTACCTTCAAAGGCAAGCTCTACACGACGCTCAAGAATAATGGCTTCGATAAGTGCATCAGCGTTAGCGAAATCACCGATTTCGTAGCTTACGATAGCGCTTGCATCACTTTCAACACCATCAGCATCCACCAGGCGAATTGCCCGGGTACGGATTGCGTTGAGCAAATCCAGGCTTGCCTGAGTCACTCCATTCTGACGTGCAAGCGCTTCCGCCCGCATCAGGTAGAAAGTAGCCAACCGGTTCAGGATAAGGTCATCCGCATTGTTGGTGAAGTCTTCGTACTTCTCAATGTTGAAGAGGTCTGCAGACGTCAGGTTCTTAACACGCAGATCAACCAAGGTGCTGCCTGCGGGAGCTTCAGCCTGCTGGGAAGCAGGGATGATGGCGCCGTAGCCATTATCCTTCAGGTCCGTGTTAATGACTACGTCACCGCCACGTCCGTTGATGTGGTGGAAAGTAGCCAGGGAACCGTTCACGCCGGGATTATCCTGCGTCGTACTAATGACGGCAAAAATTTCCTCAGAGCTACCTTCAGAGACGAAGGGATCTTCGGGGTTTGGCGTCAGCGCGTAGCCAGCATCAATCACCTGACCAGCAAGTGTTGCTGCCAGTGGGTAGTTACGTTGCTGGAAGGCAATCTCTGCCAGGTAGGCAGTAGCTGCAGTAGCGTTTGCACGGCCACGTTGGCCAGTGGCATCAAGCAAAGAAGCGGCAGCAGTAAGGTCAGCAATCGCTTGTGTGTAAGCATCCGCAACGGTATTACGTACTGGGAAGGTAATGTCAGTAGATTCGTCAACGGCAGAAGTAACAACCGGAATACCCAGGTCACTGGAGCTGTTAGGGCCCCATGGCTTACCAAAGTAGCGAACCATTTCGAAATGAATCATTCCACGAAGGAAAAGTGCTTCACCACGAAGTTGGTCTTTGAGCGCTTGCGTCAGCGCAGCGTCTTCAACGATGTCAACACCCTGAATGACCAGGTTGGCGTGGTTGAGGGCCAGGTAACCCTGTGCCCACATACCGCCAACTTCACCATTGGCAGCATCGAGCTGACGGTTGAACATGTCGATGTAGCTGGGGAAGGACCCCCGCCACTCGGCGTTATCAGAAAGAACATTGGCGTTGATGGCGAAGCCTGTAGCTCCGAGGTCGGAACTTTGCAGGGCATCATAGGCGCCAATCATTGCTGTTTGTAGTCCGGCGGCGTCCGAAAAGGCGGCGCTGGAGGGAAGTGACTGAGCTGGTACCAGCTCAGTAAGAAAGTCTGTACAGGAAGCGCCCAGAAAAAGGACGAACGCAGCCAGTACGGTTATTTTCAAGCTTTGCATAATTGCAAGGTAGTTTTGAATTAGAAGTTAAGGTTAAGGCCGAAAGTCACCGCTTTGGTCTGCGGACGGCTGAAGAAAATATCACCCTGTACATAGCCGTTGACGTCCTGGCCACTGGCTTCGGGGTCGAGGCCGGCAAAGTCAGTAAACGTCAGGAGGTTCGCACCACTGAGGTAAACGCGGGCAGAGCCTCCGTCTTTGCCCAGTCCGTCAAACGTGTATCCGAGCTGAACACTACGCAGGCGCATGTAGTCGGCATCAGAAAGGTAACGGGTAGAGTGCTGGCCACCGTTCTGAACACCCTGACGGGCTTCCGGTACGTTGGTGATGGTATTGTCCGGAGTCCAGGCAGCGAGCTGAGTCGTCCGCTGGTTCCAGGTAGCACCGAGATTGTTCTCCACAAAACGACCTTCGTTGAGGTAGAGTTGATGACCAAGGGCGACTTGGAAGAAGAAGCTGAAATCGATTTTCTTGTACTTCAGGCTGCTACCAAAACCACCAGAGAAGTCAGGCAGCGGGTTGCCAGCAATGATCCGAGCGTCTCCGCCTGGGTATGTTGGAGTATTTTCTCCATTTTCATCTGTGAACAAAGCATCTCCATTTGCGGGGTCTACGCCAGCGTAAGGGATGATGTAGAAAGATGCGATGGGCTCTCCTACCCGGACGATTGAGCGGCCAGAAGTAATGTCATCAGGGTCACCGTCACCGTTGTTATCCACAAGTTCCTTCACTTCGTTAGACAGCGTTGCACCGTTAACGTTGAAAGTCCACTGGAAATCAGGCTTGTTGATCAGGTTGAAATTCAGGGAGAATTCAACACCGGTGTTCTGGATCTCTCCAGCATTCAGGGTCAAAGAGCTGATACCGTTAGTTTGCGGCTGAGGGACTGCAAGCAACAGGTCAGAGCTTGTCTTGTTATAGAAACCTACGGTACCGTCGAGGAAACCACTGGCAAGCGTAAAGTCAAGTGCTACGTCAAAAGTGCGGGCATTTTCCCAGGTCAGTTCCGTGTTTTCCAGCTGCGTGAGCAGGAAACCGGGCGTACCGTCGTAATCGTTGCCGAAGCCTACCAGACCTGCAGGAGCGAAGTTGCCAATACCGGCGTTGCCAGTAAGGCCGTAGCTGGCACGAATCTTCAGCTGGCTGAAGGGGGTGTCCAGATCACGAGCAATATCGTAAGCAGCAGAAACGGCCGGGAACAATCCGTAGATGTTTTCCCTACCGAAGCGTGAGCTACCATCGTAACGCGCACTGGCGTTGAAGAAGAACTTGTCGTCGAAGGAGTAAATGGCACGTGCCAGGTAACCTACGAAGCGGTAGCCGGTGTTGAAACCACCACCACCGGTGATTTCAGCAGCAGAGTTTAACGTAAGCAGACGATCATCGGCAAAGGTGTTACCATTGACGTTGAGGGTTTGCTGGAAGTTGTTCTGAACGGAAAAGCCACCGAGTACGTCAAGGGAAGAACGACCGAAGTCAAACAGGTAAGAAGCCGTATTGTCCCAGGTGTAGTTGAGTACTTCCTGGCTGTTGGCGCTACCGGTACCGCCGGAGCCGAAACCATCAGTTGTCAGGGAGCTGGACTTTTGCTGGTCCGTCAGACTCAGGAACTGGCTACCGAATTCACTGCGGAGTTTCAGGCCGGTAATTGGCTGGAACTCAACGAAGGTCTTTGCCAAAACCTGGTTGGTTGTCAGGCTGATGTTCTGTCCCTCGATGTTGATCAATGGCGTACCGGCAAACTGGGCGCGGCCAGTGCTCGTCCGGATGATGCCACCGCGGGTGTTACCGTTTTCATCAAATGGGTCCAGGTTAGGGAAGGCCAAGGCTGCGTAAGTCTGGGGAGACGCTACGTTGTTGTCCTCATTCTGGCGGTTGTTTACCGTACGGGTAGGGTTAAGGTTCAAACCAGCGCGCCACTTGTCGCCCAATTTGGCCTCTACGTTCATCCGCAGGCTGTAACGCTTCTGGTTGGTGCTTTCTACCCACCCATCTTCATCGCGGTAAGTACCGCCGATAAAGTAAGAGATGGTGTTAGTACCACCAGATACGTTGGCACTGGTTTCATGCAATTGGCCTTCGCGAGTAACGAGATCAAGCCATTTCGCGTCCGGCTCCGCAGCTGGGTCAGCGTAAATCTGAGCAGAGGCGGGATCGCCACCACGAGCCAGGAAGGCACGGTTCCAGTACTCAGCATACTGAGGGCCAGAAAGCAAGTCGTACTGGTTAGTGGGGTTAGTTAAACCAAAGTAAGTGTTGACGGATACTTTGGCCTTTTGGTTAAAACTACCTGTTTTAGTGGTAATGATTACCACACCGTTGGAACCACGTGAACCGTAGATAGCTGCCGAAGCAGCATCCTTAAGTACGTCAATGCTTTGGATGTCAGCAGGGTTAATGTTCACCAGCGGGTTAGTACCAGGACCACCCAGCGCTGCGCCTTCAATGTTTGCCTCCATGATCACACCGTCCACTACGAAAAGCGGCTGGTTATCACTGTTGATGGAACCAACACCACGCACACGGATAGAGGTCTGAGCACCAAGCGTACCGGAGTTAGAGTTAATGGTTACACCTGGAAGACGGCCCTGAAGCGCGTTTTCAAAGTTTGTAACCGGAACGTCTTTGAAAGCTTCGGTACCAACCGAAGCAATAGAAGTCGTTAACCGCCGACGAGTCTGCGTACCGTATCCGGTCACTACCACTTGTTCGAGTATGGTAGAGGCCTCTGACATGGTGATGCTGTAAACCGTCTTGCCAGCTACTACTGGAACGTCAAGCGTGGTGAAACCCGTGTAGGTAACCACCAGGAATTCCGCATTAGCCGGAAGGCTGAGGGTGAATTTACCGTCAATGTCGGTGACAGTTCCCGAGGAGGTCCCCTTAGCAAGGATTGACGCACCAATCAGCGTTTCACCGCTTTGATCCGTCACCGTACCGGTAATGGTTTGGGCCTGCAGAGTGGCAAAGCCACCCAGGATAAGGACCCATAATAATAGTCTCATTCTATGCATAGTTTAGGTTATAAAAAAAATAAAAATTAGTGTTGGACGAAGTCGCTAACACATTTCTGGAGGTTCAGTTTAAAAATGGATTTTTAGAATAGTTTGCATGCTAACGGTTGGCTAAACAAATATGTTCGACGCACTCGCGCTAAGAGCCAAACGGGAAGCTGACGCAGTCCGCTGCCTTAACAAGATTACAGTTGTAGGTAAATGTCGGCTGGCCGACATTTGCTCTTGCTGCGTAATGGGGAAGCGGGTTTTCATGAATGATTTTTTGCAAAAATAATAATGTTCTGGCTTTTTTTGGTCGTCGAACCAACCATTAAGGAGTAATGTCCCTCGCATTCCAGCATCCGGCTGCCGTCAGACCTCCTTTGCGGGCCGAAAGTACGCCATACCTGATATCATCTATACCACCCATTGAGTGAGCGTCCGGATTTATGCTGATGAGGACCCCACGTTTTACCGCGTAGGGTATCCAGCGCCAATCCATATCCAGCCGGTAAGGGTTGGCGTTAAGCTCGATTACGACCTGGTGTTCGGCGCAGGCATCGATGATGCGCTGATGGTCAATCGGATAGCCGGACCGACTCAACAACAGTCGGCCGGTAGGATGTCCGAGAATGGTGGTGTGCGGATTGGCAATTGCCTTGAGTAAACGCGCAGTAGCGGTTTCTTCGTCCATATTAAGTCCGGAGTGAATACTGGCAATGACAAAATCAAAACCTTCCAGTATTTCTTCCGGGTAATCAAGCGATCCATCGGTCAGGATATCTGATTCGATACTTTTAAAAATCCGGAATGGGGCGAGTTCCTCATTGAGCAGATCAATTTCGGCCCACTGTTCCCTAACGCGGTCGATAGAAAGCCCATCAGCATAAACGGCGGTTTTGGAATGATCGGAGATCACCAGATAGCCGAAGCCCTTATCCCGGGCAGCTTCCGCCATTTGCCGTAACGTATGGATGCCATCAGAGTAGGTAGAATGGCTGTGCACAACACCTTTTATATCGGTTGTCTCCAGCAGCAGGGGCAGTTTGCCGTTCCGGGCGGGAGTGATCCAGCGGTCGTCTTCCCGCAGCTCCGGTGGGATAGGAGGGATGCCGGCTTTTTCAAATAGGTCTGCTTCCGTAGCGAGGTCCTGAAAGTCCTGGCCAGGAAATTCGGCAACAAAGGCATTCAGAAACTCAGGAGCTCCGGTATGACGGAATTGCTTACTGCCGAAATTGGCCTTTTGGCAATGATGCAGGACAACGGGAAAGCCATCAATGGTTGCTCTGGTCAGGTCTTCCTGCGTAGCAATGTTTTCAAGGCCGGCTATTTCAGGCGCGGTCGCAGGTGCAAGGGTGGTGATTAAGGCAAGGTGGGCCAGGGTAGGGCAGGCGCGCCGTAGCGCGCCCGTGCGGGCAAAGCGTTCTTCCGGAAACTGTCGCTGCAATTGCTCGATCAGTGGTGTCGCCACCCGGTCCAACGTCCGGAAATGGAATTGGCCCTGGCTTCGCTGGTGGAATTCTAACTTCTCCCGCAGGGTCTCCTGGGTTTTTGCCCCGAAGCCCTTCAGTTCTATTAACCTGTTTTCATTAATGGCGTAGAGGAGCTGACCAACGGTGGTTACGCCCAAACCATCCCAAACGGCTTTTACTTTTTTTGGCCCGAAGCCACGGATCGTCAGCATTTCCTGAATGCCTTCCGGCGTCTGTGCTTTCCACTTTTCTAAGGTTTCCATCACACCGGTGGTCGCCAATTCATGAATCTTAGCGGCAATGGCCTTTCCAACGCCCTCAATCTGCTGTAGTTCCTCCTCGGTTTTACCCACCAGTGGCTCGTCCATCTTGCGCAGCTTATTGTAAGCTGAAGAGTAGGACCGGATTTTGAAGGGGTTGTCCTTATGCAACTCCATCAGTTTGGCGAGCGTGTTGAAGTGGCGGGCAATTTCGGGGTTGGTCATATCGGGTTATCCAGTTGTCTGGTTGTCGGGTTGTCCGGTTGGCGCGGCAAAGGTAGCATTTCGTGTCTTCTGTACGAAGTGCTTTCTGAGTACCACCCGTAACGCCGGCCTTGGGCCGGGTGGCGTCGCGTTACTGCTCAGGCGCAAAGCACCTTTAATCCCGACAATCCCGACAACTGGATACCTTAGGGCTATGCCCCGAGATTTCTCGGGGCATAGCCTACTCGCCCTGAACGTAAAGGAGTGCTGTGTTTTTGGAAAGGAAACTTACGTTGTAGTGTACTGGATAACCCGACAACTGGACAACTAGATAACCCGACACTCCCAACTACTTAACAACCACCCGCCGGGTCCAGGACGCACCACTTCCAGCACCAATGCCACTAAGCAGGTAGATTCCGGTCGGCAAATTACCAGGCAGGTAAGCCCGTGTCGTTCCGCGTTGGAAGGTTTTGACTAGTTGCCCCGACATATTCCGAAGCAACAGCTCATGATCCTCATCTTGCCCGGTAATGTTTATGGCTTGTCCGGCTTTTGCAGGATTTGGAAATATTTTGATGGGCGCACCGGTAATCGCTGTGCTTGAGTTTGTTGTTGCCGCAGACGCGATTAGCTGGCGGCGTTGTGCTGCCTCTCCGGGAATTATCTCTTCTACCGGCCGCGCAGAACCCAGTTCCAATTCCTGACCAATTATGTTGTTCCCTTCGGTCAGCAGTTCTCCTTGCTTAAAGCCTGGCCATGGGAACCAGAAATAAGGACGCAGGTAGACGCTGATGTCTTCCGTTTCGCCGTAGCCTCCACCACCACAGGGCGAAGTAGCGTAGCCGCCGTAGCGCATCACTACCCGTATGCGCGACCAGCCCCAGTAGGTGCCCGGAGAAGTAAAGTTGAAGCTGTTGCCGCCGTAGCCATGCCACTGGTGGAGTAATTCACCGCTGTCCGTAAAGTCGCCGTCGCCGTTTTTATCGATGTACACGCTCCAGTACTCCTGGTAGGTGAAGGAGAAGGAAAAGCCCGGGGCATAGCTCAGGTTGTAATTGGAGCCATGGTACAAGGTATTGCTTCCCGTTGGATAATTCCAGTTATACCCACCATCTGCACCCGAAGAATGATTGATGGAGCCGAGTTGAATATTACTGATGTGTTCGTAGTGAGCGTTACGGCTGGAGGAACAGTAGTTTTGTGGTTCTGCATCAATAGTCGTAACGGTGCCGTAACATAAGCCGACGTTGCCGCCGCCATCGGTTGCCGAAGCGGAGAAGGGATAACTACCAAAAGAATTGTTATCGGGTACCGTGATGTTGATGTCATCAATGGTCACGCAATTGTCCGTAATGCTTACCATGTCCTCAATATTGTAAGTTACGTTCTGATCAGGAGCAACCAGGTAATGCGTTTGGTCGGTACAATGGACCGAGGGAACTACCTTGTCTTCCACCAGGACACGTGACCAGCAACTATTATAACCGGATCTTCCGGAAGCAGTGAGGACTACATTATGGTAGCCCGGCCCTAGGTTCCTGTGTCCATTTAGGGAAAGACTGAAGCTAAAACCGTTAGTGTCGTACGAACCCGCATCGATCATTGCAGGCGTCAGCGTGATTGTACATGCATCGGCAGGCAGCGCCACATTGACATTTGAAGCGCATACGGCCACGGAGCCGGCAGTAAGTACGGTGGTCAGTAAGAAGGCAGGCAGGAGAAATAGGTAACGTAGCTTCATGATGGGTGGTTTTTCTTTTTATGGCGGGATTACAGCTTTTGTTACACGTTGCAGGATGTGATTCGAAAATGTTGCTTACACCAGTTACCTGAAGTATTGGGGCAGCCGACAAGTACTTCCACCGCAAAGCCGGAGACCGCCGCTGTCGCTCGGGCGCGGAGTGCCCTTTTCCGGGCAACCCGACAACACGGACAACTTGACAACCCGAAAACAGACTTCTTTGCTTCTTTCACCCCTTACGCTGCACCTGCGTCCCCGCCCGGAAAAAAGCAGAAAGCACCCAACGATTTGTTAGATAAGTTGTTACTTGCAACGATGACTACTGAAGACTTCCAAGCCATTGCCAGCACCGTACCCAAAGAGCCGGGGGTATACCGTTTCATCGGTCCCGACGATAGCATACTATACGTAGGTAAAGCTAAAATATTAAGGAACCGGGTGGCCAGCTACTTCGGAGAGCGTAAAGACCGGCTGCACCGTACCCGAATCATGGTTCGCAAAGCAGCCAGGATCGAATTTACCATTGTTGAAACAGAAGCGGACGCCCTCCTGCTGGAGAATGCCCTGATCAAGACCCTGCAGCCGAGGTACAATATTTTGCTGAAGGATGATAAAAGTTACGCTTACATCTGCATCAAAAAGGAACGCTTCCCCCGGGTATTTACCACACGAAACGTAGTACGTGATGGCAGTCTCTATTTTGGCCCGTATACCAAACACGGGCAAATGAAAGACATTCTTGCCCTCATCCGGCAGCTCTTTCAGCTACGCACCTGCACGCTGAATCTTAACGAAACTGATATCCTGGCCGGGAAATTTAAGGTCTGCCTGGAGTACCACATAAAAAATTGCAAGGGCCCCTGCGTAGGGGAAGAGACGGAGGAGGAATACAATGAGAAAATCGAACAAATAAAGAACATCCTGAAGGGGAATTTCGCCGAGGTGCGCCGCCATTTCGAAGGAGAAATGGCCCGACTGGCCGAGTCAATGGAATTTGAGCTGGCGCAGCAAATAAAGGACAAGCTTAAGTCCTTCAAAAATTACCAAAGTAAGTCACAGATTGTATCGACAACGGTGCGGGACGTGGACGTTTTTGGCCTGGCGATTGATGAGAAAGAAGCCTACCTCAACTACATCAAGATTGTCAACGGTGCCATCATTCATACCACGACCCAGGAGATCACGATGAACCTCGACGACGATGCGGAAAGCCTGCTGACTTATACCATTCCTGAAATCAGGGATCGGTTTAATTCTATTTCTACGGAAATTATCCTTGATGAGTACATCGAACTGCCCGGCGTAGAAGCGGAGGTGGTGGTGCCGAAGATTGGGGATAAACGTAAACTACTGGACCTCAGCATCAAGAACGCAAAGTATATGCTGTTGCAACGCAAGAAGCAGCGCATGAACAACGCCAATAAGGAGACGCCGGCGGAACGAATTCTTAAAACCTTGCAATCGGACCTGCAGATGGACCGGTTGCCGATGCACATCGAATGCTTCGACAACTCGAATATCCAGGGCACTAACCCGACGGCGAGTTGCGTGGTCTTCAAAAATGCTAAACCCAGTAAAAAGGATTACCGTCACTTCAACATCAAAACGGTGGTTGGTCCGGATGACTTTGCCAGTATGAAAGAGGTGGTCTTCCGGCGTTACCGGCGTTTACGGGATGAAAACGAGCCACTCCCGCAGTTGGTCATTATTGACGGTGGTAAAGGGCAACTCAGCCACGCGATGGAATCCATAGACGAGCTTGGGTTACGGGGTAAAATGGTAGTGGTAGGTATTGCCAAGCGCCTGGAGGAAATCTATTTTCCGGAAGACTCTGTCCCGCTGCACATCAACAAGAAATCCGAGTCGCTGCGGCTTATCCAGCAATGCCGGGACGAATCGCACCGCTTCGCGTTGCGCCACCACCGCAACCGCCGCAGCAATGCCATGGTTGGTACGGAGCTACACGAGATCCCCGGCATTGGGGATAAGACCGTTCAGCAGTTGATGGCGCACTTCGGCAGCCCCAAAAAAGTCAGGCAGGCTTTGGCTTCCGAAATAGCGGAGGTGACCAATCTGAGTACGGCCAAGAAGATTCAGGATTGGTATCGAAGTAAGGATATTTCAGGGGAATAATTTATCGGGAGACGGGTATATTCTTTGTTTTGTGGTTTATGTACGCTTTTGCTGTGTTAAAATACTAATTGTGTTGTACTTTGTGTCTGTTTAGACGCCCAATTATTTATGGGTGTGACCAGTTTACGTTTTTAATCTCAGAAGTAAGACGACGTTATGATGAAAATTTTACCCCTAGCGGGCCGGTTCGGCCTGTGCCTACTATTTGCTTGCGGGCTTACGAGCCTGGCGGCTCAGCCCATAAGTTTCCAGGAAATGTTCCCTACGGGTAACTTCAACTCTGGAACCTCTCCGGCTTCCTCCTCCATTGACATTCAGAATTTTACCCAACAGGTTGCTGGCTTTAGCCTGCAGGCTCCGGTGACTGGTAATACGCTGAATAAAATGATGACCGTTATTACCTCAGATCCATCCATGTTCCCCGCAATAGCGGAATGTGCCGATAATCTCATTGACTTCGAAGGTGTTGCAGCCGGAACTGTCAGAGGTTGCGATAACCCGGTGAACAGTGCCACCCCTAACCCTTGTTTCGCTCCAGGCGTTTTGCCTTCGGGTGTTTCTTTCGAAACCATCGGTGGAGGTGTATTTGTCCAGACTGGTGATGGTCTTACAGGACCCGGATCCAGCGACGCTTTCGGACCTGACCTGTTCGCTTCGTCTATGCAGATCGTTTTCGATCCAGGCATAGATGCAATTAGTTTCACGCTTTATGATTTTTTTGGCTCTCCGTCTGGGCTCGAGGTCAATGTATATAATGCTGGTAACATGTTGCTCACTTCTCAGGTTATTGTACCTGGCGCTGGCCAATTTGTCGGCATTACCACCATGGAGGACATTGGCCGCATCGAAATATTGGATATCGGTTCCTCCGCTCAGTTAATTGATGACTTTACCTTTTGTAAACAGGGCCCACAAGCAGTTTGCTCCGACGTTAGTGTACAACTTGACGCAAACGGTATTTACACTGTTACCGACATCTCCCAATTTGTAACGGCTACCGCCAGTTTGGGGCTGGATTCCGTCTACCTAAGCCGTACCGTATTCGGCTGCGCCGATGATCAGGATGGAATGACCGAAGTATTTGGTATCGCCCGCGACGATGCTGGTAACTTAGACAGTTGTATCTCCATCGTTACAGTAATGGATACTACTCCGCCAGTCGTCGATTGTCCAATGGATACGATTCTTTACGCAACTGAAGCTGAATGTTTTGCTGTATTTGAATTCGACGCTCCGGTCGGAACAGACAACTGTGCGCTGGAAACGATGAGCCTGATGTCTGACAGTCCGGATGATACCGATGACGAAGCCTTCGCTTTCGACATTGTTGTCCCTGCAGACGGAGAGGCGCTTCAATTTAATCGCCTTACCGTTCTTACTGATGTAGATGAGAGCGACCCTGATGACCTTAGCCCTCAGGGTACAGGTTTGGACCCCACAGCTTTTCGGGCTAATGTGTACGTCAAAGCTGGAACTAGCGTCGGATTTTATAGTGATGAGAGCGCCTGGACTTTGGTATCCACTGAAGTATTTCCTAGTGTAAATGACACAGATACCGACAGCCTGGTGATCGAATTACCGAGCCTTGTGGTAAATCCTGGTGATACCCTGGCTATCTACATCGCAAACTCGATCAGTGCTAACGACTTCACGACGTTCGATTTTGATTCCGATACACTGCAAGGAGTTGGTTTCCAACTCCTCAACGGCCGCGAATTTGATATGGACGAAGATGATGAGGACTTTACCAGTACTTCCCAGAACGGGCCGTCCTTTTTTGCGGGTATTCTTGAATACGGTAAAGTAATGGATGATGCCATTCAAATGAGTGGCCCTGCGAGTGGGGAAGAATTCCCGCTTGGAGAAACAATGTTGTCCTTCAGCCTCACCGATTTGGCGGGTAACGAAGGTATGTGTGAATATTCCGTTACGGTCCTCGATACCATCCGCCCCGTCATTGTCTGCGAAGCCATCACGGTAGCCATCGGTGCCGACGGCACCGCCATGATCGAAAACGACGATGCCGTGGTCAGTATCGACGACAACTGTGACATGGACCCTTCCGGTCCCTTCACCGTGGGTGGTCCCATTAACGGTCGCACCTTTGATTGTTCCTTCGTTGGCACCACCGTCCAGCGGACGGTCGTTGCGACCGACATGAGCGGTAACCGTGGCGAGTGTACTTACGACGTTACGATAGTCGATGAAATTCCCCCAACCCTCGAATGCCCCGCAGAACTGAC